>SPPL01000009.1 GCA_004570955.1 Jeotgalicoccus nanhaiensis | reverse complement strand
ACATTCAATAGTCTGGCGGCGATGGCGGAGAGGCCACACCTGTTCCCATGTCGAACACAGCAGTTAAGCTCTCCAGCGCCGATGGTAGTTGGACTGACGTCCCGCAAGAGTAGGACGCTGCCAGGCTGTACATAACATATTCAATATATGGATGCGATGAGCCGCATTGAGACCTTTATAGGTCTCTTTTTTTTGTTCTTTTTTCTATAGTATAATAATGCTATAACAACTATCGGAGGTATATATGTCTCTTATTAATAAGTTAAAAAGCTTTCATATTGAAGGTGCGGTTTCAATGCATGTACCTGGGCATAAAAATAATACAATCGGAAAACTGTCAGATGTCATTAAGCCGGGATATGATTTAACAGAAATACCGGGTCTTGATGATCTTCACGATCCATCAGAAGTATTAGATCAGCTGAATGCAGAACTTGCGCAAAAAAGTGAAGGCTATCATGCACAAGCGATGGTAAACGGTACGACTAACGGAATCATTTCCAGCATCTATGCTCTGAATGAAAAAGTTTCTAATTTTTATATTATCGGAGAAGCACATAAATCCGTATATCACGGTATATCATTAGTAAATGCTGATTATACCGTGATTTCCGCAGAAGAGCTGTATGAGTCAGAACTCGGCAGCAGCTGTGTAATATTTACTTCTCCTGCATATACCGGCAGTTTGGTTAAAAATATCAAGCAGCATATAGAATACATAAGAAATAATAGCGGCTTCAGTATTATAGATGCAGCGCACGGTGCTCATTTATCGATTACTGAGAATTTTAAAGAGTCACTGCTGCTGGCGGAGGCAGATGTTGTGGTTGAGTCGTATCATAAAATGCTTCCTGCTCTGACGATGGCTTCTGTACTGTTTACGAAAGATATTCAGCTGCATCAGCGGATAATGCATTATATTAATCATTTTGAAACTTCGAGCCCGTCGTATCTCGTACTGGCTTCTATCGAATACGCACAGCAATTTTATAAGGAATATAATGACAATATTTTTTTTAAGAAAAGAGCAGTACTGATACATTGTCTTAAAGAAGCTGAAATCGAAGTTGCTGAACAGGATGATCCTGCAAAACTTATGCTGACATGGAAAAGAGGAGCATACAACCTGGAGCTGAGTTTTCGAAAGACTGGTGTATACTCCGAGATGGTTACCGATGAAGGGGTGCTCTGGTGTCTTCCGCTTTGGCATGAAGGGGACAGCTATCCCTTTAAAGAACTGCTTCATAAAATTTCAAAATTAACTCCAGCAGTTTCCAGTGAAGGAACAGTTAAGGGTATAGATATACTTGAAGGTAAAATATGCGTAGCAAACATTGTTCCCTATCCTCCGGGAGTACCGCTTGTGTTAAAGGGTACTGCAATTACAGAGCGGGATTTGAAAAGGGTAAAGCACTATCAAGTTAATCATGTTAAAATAGAGGGTATACAATATAACATTAACTATTATATGAATGAGGCAGAATTATGAGTTATTTCATCACTTTTGAAGGTCCCGAAGGATCCGGTAAAACGACGGTTATAGAACATATCAGAGTATTGTTATCAGATTCGCATGAAGTCGTGAAAACACGTGAACCAGGGGGGATACCAATCAGTGAAAAAATTCGCGAAATACTGCTGACAAAAGAGCACGATATGGATGGCAGGACAGAAGCTTTGCTTTTTGCAGCATCCCGCCGGCAGCATCTTGTCGAACGTGTAATACCAGAACTTGAGGCAGGTAAAATCGTACTGTGCGATCGTTTTATCGACAGTTCGCTTGCTTATCAGGGTATCGCCCGCGGCATCGGTTTTGATGATATAATGGCAATAAACAAATTTGCTATTGATACTCATATGCCGGACTTAACAATTTATTTAAAGCTTGATCCAAAAACAGGACTCGAGCGGATACATGACAATAATCGTGAGAACAACCGCCTGGATGAAGAAACTATAGACTTTCACAAAAAAGTAGTCTCGGGTTATAATGAGTTATCGGTATTATATCCGAACAGAATTAAAGTTGTAGATGCATCCCAGTCAGTTGACAGCGTTGTAAGCGATACATTAAATATTATAAATACTTATATACAATCTAGAGGTGAAGAATAATGAAAATGGTAATTGCTATTGTACAGGACCATGACAGCCAAAGATTAAATGACAAATTAACAAAAAATGATTTCCGAAATACGAAACTTGCTTCTACAGGCGGTTTTCTGCGTGCAGGGAATACTACATTCCTTTGCGGGGTTGAAGATGCTCGTGTGGACGAACTGCTTAAACTTATTGACGACACATGTGGTAACCGTGAGCAGACTGTAGCACCGGTAACCCCTATGGGCGGAAATGCAGATTCTTATATTCCTTACCCGGTTGAAGTTGAGGTCGGCGGCGCCACTGTTTTTGTTTTACCGATAGAACAATTTGAAAGATTTTAAGATGAATAACAGTATTGTACAGAAACAATTATTAAAAATTATCGAGAACAATAAGCTGAGTCATACTTATATGTTCGAAGGTGATGCAATAGAAACGCTGCGTAAATACAGCAAGTTTTTTGCGCTGCATATATTCGGCGAAAATACGCGGAATGAGATGCTGATTGATTCAGGCAACCATCCGGATTTATATTATTTATCGACAGCTGAAACGACGATTAAAAAAGAAGACATCGAACAGCTTGTCCGCCAGATGAACCAGAAACCAATCGAATCAGACTACAAAGTGTATATTATTGAGCAGTTTGAAAAACTGACTCCGCAAGCTGAAAACAGTATACTGAAATTTTTAGAAGAACCGCCTGAAAAAACTATTGCGATTTTATTAACGATAAATAAAAGCGGCATACTGCCGACGATACATTCGAGAAGCCAGCACATCCATATCCAGGGAGAGGACGGCGACCGCGAGAATTCGCTGCCGAATTTAAGTGAAGCTGAAACAGCGACTGTCAATGCTCTTCTGCTGAATGCTCGCCATGTCAACGAAATGGCTGATAAATTCAGTGAAATGCGGACAGAAGCTATCAGCTTTGGTACTCGCTGGATACATAATCATCCGCTTGTTTTAATCGATGCTAAAAAGATAGTCGATATTTGTGATGAACGAAAAGATTATGAACTGATGCTGCAGCTCCTTGCCGGATTTATCCGTCAGACATTGCATAAGACCATCGGTCTGGATAATTTTAGACCGTATGAATCAGCAATGCCGGAAGGTAATGATGTAAATACGGTAAAATTGACGAGGATGCTCGAAGAAATTCAAAAAGCGAACCAGCTGCTTTCATTTAATGTTAATCCAATGCTTGTTTTTGAAGGTATGGTCATAGGTGCGAAAGGTTGATGAATAAATATGCTTAAAATCATCAAGGTCACGCAACTTGATTATTACGATAACTTATACATCACATGCAGTGATGATTCCATAGAACGCGGTGATTATATCGTCGCCGAAACAAAAAGAGGTCTTGAACTGCTGAATGTAGTGAAAGGCACTTATGAAATCCCAAAAGATAATATTGTAGAACCCGACGGTAAATTTCTTCGTCTGGCAACAGAAGAAGATTTAATAAAATTCAAAACTAATGAAGAAAAAGCTGAAGCTGCATTAGAATTTTGTGCAAGTGCAATTAAAGACGAAAAACTTAATATGAATCTCGTGAATGCCAAGTTTACACTTGATATGAAAAAACTTATTTTTAACTTTACTGCAGATGACAGAGTAGATTTCAGATCACTTGTCAGAATACTCGCGACGCGCTTTAAAACACGTATCGAACTGCGTCAGATTGGCGTCAGAGATGAAGCGAAGTACTTAGGCGGTATCGGTCCCTGCGGCCGTGCACACTGCTGTTCAACTTTTTTAGGAGACTTTGTTCCTGTGAGTATCCAAATGGCGAAGAATCAGGATTTATCGCTTTCTCCAAGTAAAATATCAGGAGCATGCGGACGCCTGATGTGCTGTTTAAATTACGAAGATGAATATTACGAAGATGCGCGTATAAAACTGCCTGATGTCGGTGCCAAAGTGAAAACACCGGCGGGCATCGGTAAAGTTATCGGTATTAACATACTGGACCTGGCCGTCAGGGTAAAGGGTTCCGATGATTATATCGAAGAATATGGCGAAGAAGATATAGATAAGCTAGAGGTTGTGAATTAATGGATCGTGAAAAACTGTTCCTTCATATTCAGCAGCTTGAGCGCAATATAAAAACCATGGATGAAGAAGTGCGTATACTGAAAGAACTTACTGTAAAACTGGTCGAAGAAAATGTCAGTCTGGAACTTGAAAAAGAGAATTATGAACAGCTTTTAAATGATAAAGAAACAGCAGATTCTCCCTTTAAAGAAAACTCACTGAAAAGTTTATACGATGAAGGATTTCATGTATGCAGTATTCATTTCGGCACACACAGGCACGGAGACGACTGCTTGTTCTGCCAGGCATTTTTTAATGAAAGACAAAGTTAAAGCAGCGATGAGCTGCTTTTCTTTTTGGAGTGAAATCAATGTTAAAACCATATGAACGCATAGATGAACTGTTCAGAGAAAATATGCGTATTATTCAAAGCAGTGAAACTTTTTCATTTTCTGTCGATGCACTGCTGCTTGCAAATTTTGTGAAAATAAATAAACGCGACAACAGAATCATGGACTTGTGCAGCGGTAACGGCATTATACCGCTGCTTTTGTCCAGCCGTGCTGCAAAGCCGATAGATGCTGTTGAAATACAGAGCCTGCTCGCAGATATGGCAGAACGCAGTATTGAAATGAATGGGAAATCAGACCAGATTACAATATATAATGCAGATATTAAGTCACTTAAAACTTCGATGAAACATTCCTCATATGATGTCATTACAGTGAACCCGCCTTATTTTACAAGCAACCAGCCTTTAAAGGACAAAGGACCGCAGAGCATTGCGCGGCATGAACTTCACATCGATTTAAAAGGCATCGTCGAAGCCTGCCGTTATTTAATAACGAATAAGGGCAGGCTGTATATGGTGCACCGTGCAGAGCGCAGCGCTGAAGTCTTTACAGAGCTGCATAACCAGGGTTTCAGGGTCAGACGTGCACAGTATGTCTACAATGATACAAACAGCAGGACAGCGATGTTCATAGTCGTAGAAGCGATTTTTAATTCAAATGCATATGCGGATATACTGCCGCCATTTTATATTTATAAGGCGGATCAGGTATATTCAGATGAGATGCTTGAGGTATATTACGGTGACAACAGAGGATAGACAGTATTACGTTTATATTATTGAATGCAGCGACTGCAGTCTGTATACAGGTTACACAGCTGATATCGATGCGCGTATTACAAAACACAATGCCGGCCTTGGCGCGAAATATACCCGGGGCAGACTGCCTGTGACCTTGCGCTACGTCGAAGTGCTCGATTCAAAAAGCAGCGCCTTGAAACGCGAATACGCGATTAAACAGCTGACAAAGCAGCAGAAATTATCGTTAATAGGAGGATAATAATGTTATACATTACCGGGACACCGATAGGAAATCTGGATGATATGTCTTACAGAGCGATTAAAACGCTTGAAGAAGCAGATGCAATTTTATGTGAAGATACGCGTATTACCCGTAAATTAACCACACATTTTAATATTGACACGCCGCTTAAAAGCTACCATGATTTCAATAAAGAAGAAGCGACCGAATCTATTATAGAAGATATAAAGCATGGCAAAACCTATGCTCTTGTGACCGATGCCGGTATGCCTGTAATATCGGATCCCGGTTTTGAACTTGTCAGCCGCATGCAGGATGAAAAACTGCCGTACGCGGTTATTCCTGCAGCTTCTGCTTTTACGATGGCGCTTGTAGCGAGCGGGATTGCCAGTTATGAATTTACATATTTTGGCTTTTTGCCGAAAAGTGCATCGAAACAGAGAGAGAAATTATCTGAAATAATGCACCATAAATATACGTCAGTTCTATACGAATCACCGCACAGAATGAAAACTCTGATGACGGAAATAAATAAAATTGACAGCGGCAGAATCGTCAGTGTATCGAGAGAAATTACGAAGAAGTTTGAACAGCATGTCAGAGGCACAGCGGATGAAATTTTATCACAGCTGGATAACGGTATTCCTTTAAAAGGAGAATTTGTTGTCGTTATAGACAGTTATGAGGAAGAACAGTCCACATTTACGGGGACACCAAAGGAGCATGTAACTGAACTCGTTGAAGAAGGTATGCGCCCGAAAGATGCGATTAAACTGGTTGCGGAACTGCGCGGCTTGAAAAAGCAGGAAGTATATAACGAATTTCATAAATAAAAAGCCGTGAATGAAATATTCACGGCCGGGATTCTTTAAATTATTTATCGATTTTCTTTTGAATTTCTTTGATTAGCTGATCGGCGCCTTCTTTGCTGAGTACAATTTTACCGTCAGCAAGAGACATGTTGTCGTCGGATACATCGCCGGTCACGGCGCAAGTCATGCGGGGCTGGTATTTTTTTAGAATGATTTTATCGTCATCAGTGAAAATTTCCAGTGCATCTTTAACTTCGATATCGAGTACGCGACGCAGTTCAATTGGAATAACGACGCGTCCAAGTTCATCAACTTTACGCACAATTCCAGTAGATTTCATTAGTAATTCCTCCTACATAGTTAACCAAAATATAATGGATTATATCCAATTTTCGAAATGTCTTGTGCAGAAAATGGAAAAATAAGCTGCGAAACTATTACCCGAAATTGGATATTCATGACTATAGCACAAAAATAATGGGAAAACTATTAAAAACTGTTCCGAATTGAAAAACATACATAAATTAGATATATTAGATAAGTATATTATAGGAGGATGTCCCATGACAAAACCAACATTTTATATCACTACGCCAATTTATTATCCCAGTGGAAAACTCCATATCGGGAATGCATATACTACAATTGCATGTGATGTAATGGCACGTTATAAACGCCTGAGAGGCTACGACGTATACTACTTAACAGGAACCGACGAACACGGTCAGAAAATAGAACAGAAAGCTGATAACATGGGGGTTTCACCTCAGGCCTACGTCGATGATATGGCGGAGAGCATAAAAGATTTATGGAAATCGCTCGATATTACGTACGATCAGTTTATTCGTACGACAAGTGATAAACATAAAGCTGCTGTACAGTACATTTTTGAGCGCCTGCTTGAGCAGGGCGATATTTACCTTGGTGAATACGAAGGCTGGTACTCGGTTCAGGATGAGGAATTCTTTACCGAAACGCAGCTCGATGAAGTATACCGCGATGAAGACGGTAAAATGATCGGCGGCAGAGCACCGAGCGGACATGATGTTGAACTTGTTAAAGAAGAGAGCTACTTCTTCAGAATGAGTAAATATGCAGACCGTCTTGTCCAGTATTACGAAGATAACCCCGACTTTATCCAGCCGGAAGCGCGTAAAAACGAAATGCTGAACAACTTTATAAAACCGGGACTTGAGGACCTCGCTGTATCGAGAACGACATTTAAATGGGGCGTGCCGGTTAAATCAGATCCGAAACACGTCGTTTACGTGTGGATTGATGCCTTGGCAAACTATATTACTGCACTCGGCTATTCTACAGACGATGACGAACTGTTTAAAAAATATTGGCCTGCAGACGTGCATATGATCGGTAAAGAAATTGTACGTTTCCATGCGATTTACTGGCCGATTATGCTGATGGCGCTGGATCTGCCTCTGCCGAAGAAATTACTCGGCCACGGCTGGCTTTTAATGAAAGACGGAAAGATGTCGAAATCCAAAGGGAATGTTATTTATCCTGATCAGATTGTAGAGCGCTACGGTCTTGACTCGCTCCGTTACTACTTAATGCGCGAAGTGCCTTTCGGTTCTGACGGCGTATTTACACCGGAGTCGTTTATCGAGCGCACTAACTTTGATCTGGCAAATGATCTCGGCAACCTGGTTAACCGTACAATCTCAATGATTAATAAATATTTTGACGGATATGTACCGGAGTATACAGGTGCACATACCGATTTCGATAAAAGCCTTGAAACAGCTGTTAAAGACAGCGTTTCAGAATATGAAACTGCCATGGAAAAAATGCAGTTCAGTCATGCTTTAAGAGCAGTATGGACAATTATCGGACGCTCGAATAAATATATTGATGAAACTGCGCCTTGGGTGCTGGCGAAAGATGAGGCAAACAAAGAAGCACTCGGCAACGTGATGGTGCATCTCGCAGAAAACATCCGTATTGCGGCTATCCTTTTGAGCCCTTACCTGCCTCATGGTCCGAAAGAAATTTTCAAACAGCTGAATATTACTGATGAAAACCAGCAGACGTATGAATCAGTATTAAGCTATGGCATTATAAAACCTGCCGGCCAGCTGGCTAAACCGACACCAATTTATCCAAGATTGGATGTTGAAGAAGAAGTCACACATATTAAAAATCAAATGCGTCCGCCTGAAGCAGAAGAGGAACAGGAAGAAACAGAAACGGCTGAAAAAATTACAATTGATGACTTTAATAAAGTGGAAATTAAAGTCGCGACTGTTACTGCAGCAGAAGCAGTGAAGAAAGCGAAAAAGCTGCTGAAAATCCAAGTGGATTTAGGCACTGAAGAGCGCCAGATTGTTTCGGGGATTCACGAGCATTATGAACCGGGAGATATTATCGGCAAGAAAGTGCTTGTCGTGACGAATCTGCAGCCTGTAACCTTGCGCGGAGAGAAATCAGAAGGTATGATTTTAACTGCAGAAATGGGCAGCCGTTTAACATTAATTGATGTGCCTGACGGCATAGAAAACGGCAGTATTGTAAAATAAATCAGGGAGTGATTATGTGTTAATCGATACACACGTCCATCTGAATGCGCACCAGTACGACGAAGATCTCGAGGAAGTAATCGCACGCGCGAGAGAGAACGGACTCGAGAAAATGGTTGTTATCGGCTGTGATCGTCCGTCGATTGAACGCACCATGGAACTCATTGAAGAATATGATGATATTTACGGGGTCATCGGATGGCATCCGGTCGATGCTGTCGATTGTACTGATGAAGATCTGAAGTGGATAGAAGAACTGTCCAAACATAAAAAAATTGTCGGCATCGGTGAAACAGGCCTCGATTATCACTGGGACAAATCACCGAAAGATGTCCAGAAAGAACTGTTCAGACGTCAGCTGGCATTAGCGAAACGCGTCGGTCTGCCAATTATTATTCATAACCGTGAATCGACGGAGGATTGTGTGGAAATTCTGAAAGAAGAAAATGCACAGGAAATCGGCGGCATTATGCACGCTTTCAGTGCCGATGAAAAGACAGCCGACGAAATTATCGATATGAATTTCTATGTATCACTTGGCGGTCCGGTGACATTTAAAAATGCGCAGCTGCCTAAAGACATCGCTGTTCATGTTCCGCTCGACCGTCTGCTTGTGGAGACGGATGCACCGTATTTAACACCGCATCCATACCGCGGCAAGCGCAATGAACCGGCACATGTAAAACTGGTAGCAGAAAAAATTGCAGAGCTGCGCGATATGAGTTATGAAGACCTGGCCGCTGCAACGACTGCGAACGCAAAAAGATTATATAACATCTGAAATGAAAGTGTTTCACTTTGACTTTGGTTGAGGTGAAGCACTTTTTTAGTGCGCTGAAGATAAGAAATCTTAAAATATGGTATGATACTAAACGAAGTATAAGAGGTGGAGATGTATGGAAAAACCTGTAATTAAAGAAATTATTATTGTCGAAGGCAGGGACGACACACGCAGACTTAAAGAAGCTGTTATCTGCGAGACGATTGAAACGAATGGTTCGGCAATCAATGAACGGACACTTGAAGAAATAGAAGTTGCCTTGAATTCACGCGGAGCGATTATTTTCACGGATCCTGACTTTCCGGGTCATAAAATAAGAAATACAATTATTGAACGTTTCCCTGATATTAAAGAGGCGTTTTTACCAAAACATAAAGCACTTGGTCATAATAGTGTAGGCGTGGAGCATGCCCGAATCGAAGATATACAAGCAGCGCTCGAAAACTGCCAGACGAGCCGGCAGGTTAAAGAGGAACTGATAACAATTCAGGATATGCAGTATTTCCGTTTATCGGGCAATTCACAAGCGAAAGAACGACGCGAGTATTTAACGGAACAGCTGAATATCGGTTATGCGAACGCAACTCAGCTGCGAAAAAAACTGAACCGCTACAGCATCTCACCTGAAAAAGTTGAAGAAATATTAAAAGGGCTGGAAGTGAATAACTGATGAAACATATTGCTACTATAGGGCGGACTAAAGAAATACTCGACAAGCACCATTTTACTTTTAAGAAAAGTCTTGGACAGAACTTTTTAATCGACTCCAATGTTATTAAAGAAGTCATTCATAAAGCGGATATTAATAAAAATACAGGTGTCATTGAAGTGGGACCGGGGATTGGATCACTGACGGAGCATCTTGCAATCAATGCAGGAAAAGTGCTGGCTTTTGAAATTGACCAGCGTCTGATTCCGGTACTTAATGATACGTTAAGCGATTATGATAACGTGACAGTTATCAATGAAGATATATTGGAAGCCGATGTCCCGGCTCGTATCGAAGAATTCTTAAGCGATTGCGATGATATCGTGGTTGTCGCAAACCTGCCGTATTATATTACGACGCCGATACTGATGAACTTCCTGACTGCACATCTGCCGATTTCACGTTATTACGTCATGATGCAAAAAGAAGTCGGAGAACGTATCAGTGCGTCACCGAATTCAAAAGCATATGGTTCTTTATCGATTGCGATCGATTATTATACAGAGGCTAAAACAGTTCAAAATGTTCCAAAAACCGTATTCATGCCACCGCCGAACGTCGATTCTATTATTGTAGAATTAAAAAACCGCACTCAGAAAAAAGTAGATATTGATGATGAAGAAACTTTTTTCAAGTTAACAAGAGGCGCATTTCTGCATCGCCGTAAAACAATACTGAACAACTATCAGTCATTGTTTGCTGACGGAAAGAAAAGAAAAGATGAAATCAGAACGCTGTTTGAAGAAGCGGGAATTGATCCGGCACGCCGCGGTGAAAGTTTATCGCTTGAAGATTATAAGGAAATTTACGATGCTTTCAAGAAAAGTGACTTGGATTTCGCTTAAAAATGTTGAGAAATTGGCTGATTTTTGACAGAATTATGTAAACTTGCTATAATGGACTTAGTGAGGTGGGGTATAATGCCAAAAACATTAATCGACATCAAAAAGATTCTTGATTGTCAGTTAGGAAATCCATGTGTGCTTCGCGCAAACGGAGGACGCAAGAAGTTGATTGAAAGAAAAGGTATTTTAAGAGAAACATATCCATCGATTTTCGTAGTTGAACTAGATCAAGACGAACATAATTTTGAGCGTGTATCTTATACATACACAGACGTGTTAACATCAAATGTAGAAGTTACTTTTTATAACGACGATTTTACAGAAGAATTTTTAATTCAATAACATATTAAAAACCATCCGAAAGGATGGTTTTTTTGTTTTATGAGCGTATGTTGAGCATGCAGGTATAAAGATATATATTATTAAAAATATATAATATACGGAGTGTGACTTATGAATACAAATAACCCTCATATCATGCCGGAAATCGATAAAAGCCAGGGGCTTGAATTTGGTCTGTATACCCTCGGAGATCATTTGCCGAATCCGCATACAGGACAGAGAATTCCTGCAAGCCAGCGTATTAAAGAAATTATCGAAACGGCTGAGTACGCAGAACAGGCGGGAATTGATACCTTTCAGATCGGTGAGTCCCATCAGGATTATTTCGCGTCTCAGGCTCATCTGATTATTTTATCGGCCATTGCACAAGCGACAAAGCAGATAAAAATTGCTTCAGGCTCAACGATTATCAGTACATCGGACCCGGTGCGTGTATTTGAAGATGCATCGACAATCGATCTTATTTCAGACGGACGCATGGAAATTATTGCAGGCCGGGCTTCACGTGTCGGGCTCTATGATTTACTCGGCTACAGTCTGAATGATTATGAAGCATTGTTTGAAGAAAAGTTTGATCTTCTGTTAAATATAAATGAAAATGAGTATGTGAACTGGCAGGGAGAATTCCGTGCGCCTTTAAAAAATGCTCATGTCATTCCGCGTCCCGAGAATGATAAGAACGGACTGCCGATTTGGCGGGCGGTCGGAGGCTCAATGGCCTCTGCCCATAAAGCAGGTCTCGCAGGAGTGCCGATGTATCAGGCGCACCTCGGCGGGCCGGCTGAAGCCTTTAAGAGCCGTATTGATTTATACAGACAGACGGCGGAAGAAAGAGGCTACGATGTGTCTAAACTGCCTGTAGCGACTGCTGGATTTTTCTTTGCACATGAAGATAAACTTGCAGCATACAGAAAATACTACCCTCATATTAATGAAGGCATGAAAAAATCGAACGGTCAGGGCTTCCCGAAGCAGGGCTTTGCCGAGGGACAGGATTATCGCAGTGTAATTAACGTTGGCGATCCTGGTCTGATTATTGAGAAAATTCTTTATCAGCATGAATTATTTAATCATGACCGTTATATCGCCCAGCTGGATTTCGGCGGTGTGACACTGGATGATATTAAACGTAATATAGACATTATTGGCGAAAAGATACTGCCTGCCATTAAAAAATATACAAAACCACAGGGGGAACAATAATGAAAGCAGTAATCATCAGCGGTTCAGTCGTCGGGAGCAAAACGCGGAAAGCGACGACGGCACTCAGAGAAAAGGTTGAATCATTAAACGTTCACGAAGTTGAATATATCGACTTAAAAGATTACGATATGCCGTTCAGCGATGGCAGAAATTATTTGGACTACGGCGGTGCGACAACTGAAGCACTGACTAAAATAATGGAAGCGGATGTCGTATTTATCGGCACACCGATATTCCAGGCATCCATACCGGGGCCTTTAAAAAACTTATTTGACTTGCTGCCGCCGGATGCTTTTCTGAATAAAACCATCGGCATGATTATTACTGCCGGCTCACTCAGACATTATCTGGTGGCGGAACAGCAGCTGAAACCGATTCTGTCATATATGAAAGCAAATATTGTTCCGGGATATGTATATATTCTGGATCAGGACTTCGGCTCAGAAGGAATCGAGAACGATGATATTCTGTTCAGGCTGGGTGCACTCGTGGATAATACATTTAATAATGCAGAAGCACACCAGGCGGTGCTTGAAAAATTTAACGATTCTTTCGGCTTTTAAATAAAAAACCTTTCAGGACAAAGTTCCTGAAAGGTTTTTTATCTGTCTTATCTGATTGATTTAAGTCCGTTAGCCCAGTTAACTGTAGTAGTGATTACAGCTTCAATAGTCGGATTGTGTATTTCAGCAGGTGCGAATTTAGACATTTCTTCAAAGTCAGTGAACAGGCTGAATGCACCGAAAGGTCCAACAGTTGCCACATTGAAGTTAGAAAGAATTTGACGCAGTGAAAGTGTTGCAGCAACACCTAAAGTTGAGCCGTAGCCAACGATTCCTGCTGATTTATTACCGAATTCAGGTCCGATGTAGTCAAGGAGGTTTTTCAGTGCCGGTGAAACAGCTTTGTTGTATTCAGGTGTAACAAAAATATAACCGTCAAGTGAATCAATTTTAGCTGACCAGTTATTGATTACATCAGAACCGTATTGTTTATTAGCCATTAACGGCGGTAAAGATTCTTTAAACAATGGTGCTTCGTAATCTTTAATATCTACGATTTCGAATTCAGCACCTGTATCTAATTTTTCAGCAAAGTCTTTAAGCCACTCTGCAACTTGTAAGTTAACGCGTGAGTCACGTGTACTTCCTGTAACAATACCAATTTTAGTCATTGTATAATTCCTCCGGAGTGTTCATTTATTATTAAGTTACATTTTGTAACTGATTATTAATATACAGTATTTCGAATTGAAAATAAAGACTTTTGCTTAATCTTTTCAGTGAAATTGTCATGATTACGTTTCCATGGTAAATTTAAAGAGATTTCATACGACAGGAGCAATGACAATGGATATAGAAATTCAAAAAATCACGGGCCGTCCGTCTAATGGAAAAATTAAAATGAAGGCCGGCAAAAGTCTTGCAGTGCAAATACCGTATGAGCTCGCTGAAACTTTTTCCGATACGATGGAGAAGGCAGGTGCCCATGTATTTTCAGGCGGCCTTTTATATTATAAACGGCTGAATTTAAAAGTGCATATTGAATATTTGAGAAAATGGTACAATAGTCCATTGAAAACAGAAGATTTAATCCGGCAATTTAATATTACAGACTCCGTATCAAGCCTGTCAAAGTTGAACCGGACTGACATTCAGAAACTGGCTTATATCCATGCTCTGCTCAGCAATAATCAGCATATAGTTTTTATCGATCCATTTTTAAATACAGTTAATGATAACATTCATCTGTTTCATAAAATGAAAGACCAGCTTATTCAGCAGGAGAAATCACTGTTGGTTGCATCGTCGAGACTGGAAGATGCCTTTATAGTTCAGCCGGATGTTATGAAATTAAGCGAACAGGGGCTCGAGACAGTTGAGACAACGGATAATACTGAAGATGACAGCTCTTCTAATGTGAGCAAAATTAAAGTGAAAGCACATGATAAAACGATTTTTGTCACTATAGAAGAGATTGAATATCTGGAAAGTCATGATGGTAAAGTATACATTAATCTCGGCTCGGAGAAATTTATAATGGAATCGACCCTGCAGGGGGCAGAAGAACAGCTCGAAGCTCACGGTTTTTACCGCTGCCACCGTTCTTATCTCGTTAATCTTCATAAAGTAAAAGAAATTATTACATGGTCTAAAAACACTTATTCTGTCATTATCGATAATTCGGAAAAGTCCAGAATCCCGTTATCCCGAACTAAATTCAACGAAATACAGGATAAATTACTAAAATTATAAAAAGGTGACCTTATGAATCTATTTAAAATACGGGCGACGATATATAGAGATATTAGAGAATATTTTACAAACTATGCAGTTCTGACAGTCTTGCTCATGCCTCCGATTATGGCTTTGATGTACAGTACACCGGCACGCAACGTCAGAGAGGATTTGCCGGATGCAATGATATTTATACTCCTCGGGACAGCACTTGCTTCAATAGCAACCAATGTTCCCTTAATGTTATACGCCGAAGAAAATGAACATGGTTTATTGAAGCTTGTCACACATAATGTATCGGATTTAATGAATGGTATAGCAGGCAGAAGTATACTGGTATTATTTGTTACTGCAGCAGTTACTGTTATCTCGCTCTTGATTGCAGGACAAGTAGATGTGCTCAGCTGGCCTCTTGTATCAGGATTAGGTATTGCAGCTTTAGTATTCCTGAATTTAGGATTAATTGCGGGACTGCTTGCTAAACTGCAGTCGACTTCGACTGTTTACGGTGTGGTCGTCTTGTTTTTATTAGGAATGACACCTATTATTGAAACGTTTTTTCTGAATGACAGCCACCTGTTAATGAAACTGGCTGAATGGACTCCTGTATATCAATTAATGGCGATACATAATAACGCTGGTGTAATGCCCTACGTTATTATGCTGATATGGTTAGGTTTGACGACCTTCTCAGTCTATTTAGCAGTGCTGAAACGTGCTAAAACATTGTAGTACAGTTCAGAGCTGTGCTGTACACTTCGGGAATTTAACAGCCCGGCGGATAGATATAGTACACAGTTCAATATTTATTTCCTACAACTCACCGTGATTATATCGCGGTGTTTTTATTTTGCGTCTAAACTTTAGTTAAGAGAGCAGAAGCAAAATAATTGGAGGTAATCATATGAGCATGATCCAGGTAAAAGAACTTGAAAAGTCATTCGTCAGTGAACGCGCCCTGCGCGGTATTACATTTAATGTGGAAGCGGGACAGATTTTTGGGCTGCTTGGCCCGAGCGGTTCGGGGAAGACCACAACTATTAAAATTATGACAGGTGAATTTAAACCGTCGGGCGGAGAGGTGAATGTTAATAGCTACAACTATAAACAGTTCGCGAAAAATGATTATGTCAGCAGCCTTGGAATTTTATCTGATAAAAGTTCTTTGTATGAAAGACTGACAGTCAAAGATAATCTGGAGCTGTTCAGAAAACTGTACAATGCGCCGAAAGGGTCAGTTGAAAAAGTACTGAAAGATGTAGGACTCGAAAGTGAAATCGATAAAACTGTATCCAAGTTATCCAAAGGAATGAAGCAGAGAATTCTTTTATGTAAAGCGGTCATTCACAGACCGGCGATTTTATTTCTCGATGAGCCGACATCAGCACTCGATCCGACGACCACTGAAAAAATTCACGACATGCTTGAGGAGCTGCGTGATGACGGGACGACTATTTTACTCACGACACACAATATGGATGAGGCAACACGTCTATGTGATAAAGTCGCCTTTTTGTATCAGGGAATTATTCAGGACTCTGGGGCGCCATCTGACTTAAGGCATAAATACAAACGCGAGGAAGTCCATATTACTTATAACGACGGCACGATGAAAACAGTGGAGAAAAAAGAGGAAAACAGACAGCTGCTTAATAATGTACTGTTCAGCGAAGAAGTTGCCGATGTCAGAACAGATTTCCCGACACTTGGAGAAGTGTTTAAAAAAGTAACTGGTAAGGAGCTGGTTTAAATGAATATGACAAGAGCGATGGCAATATTTGAAAAAGACCTGAAAGAATTTATGAAAAATATGATGCTGTTTACATCGGTGCTGATTCCAATACTGATGGCGGTGTTCTTTTCAAGAGTGGGAATCGGCGCAGGGGCAGAAGGCGAAATGCCGCTGGAAATACTTGGGATTCTTGCAGGTGTCGTCTTTTCTGCCGTAATGTTCAGTGCGGTTATGACGATGATTGCTGAAGAAAATGAAAAAGATACGTTAAGAGGACTGCTGCAGTCGCCGGCGACAATTATCGATATTATTCTCGGCAAGAGCATGGTTGTGACGCTGATGACAATAATATCACTCGTTGCTTCAATTATAATTATCGGACCGGAAAACTACTGGACTGTGGAAAATATAATCAGTCTCGTGCTGACAGGACTGTTTTTCCTGAATGTGGGAATAGGGCTTGGCCTCGTTGTAAAATCAGTTGCGACGACATCGGTATATATTATTCCGATTATGTTTATCTTCGGTTTTACACCGTATATTGAAATGCTGGTTACAGATCCGGACAGCACAGCGGTCAAGATTGCAGAGTACTTTCCGATATATCAGCACATGTTTGTGCTTGAAGGCAGCGGCGGAGCAATGGAATTTATCATTCTAGCTGCCTGGGTCGCGGTGAGCTTCCTGCTCGTGCTGTGGGCATTTAATAAACGTAAAAATGATGAATAATATGTAAAGAGCACCGAAATCCTGCGGGTCCGGTGCTTTTTTAATGTATGGACGCCGCAGTTTTCGCAGCGGCGACACCCGGTAAAACCAGAACACCCTCAAGCTCACTCCTCATGCCAATCTTTAAAAATATCATCAATATTCACCTTTGTTATATGATAAAATAACACACATATATATTTCGAAAAAAATCTGGCAAAGGACTATGAACTATGCATTATGAAATCGCACCAGCAAAAATTAATTTAACTCTGGATACGCTGTATAAACGCGATGATGGTTATCACGAAGTCAGCATGGTGATGACAACTGTCGATTTAAACGACAATTTATCATTTGAAAAGCGTAGAGACAGAAAAATCATCATTGAATCCGATCATCAGTTCGTGCCGACTGACCGGCGCAATTTGGCCTATCAGGCGGCTCAGCTGATGATGCGCCGCTACAAAATTAAAACGGGCGTCACGATTAACATCGATAAGCATATTCCAATTGCTGCAGGTCTTGCCGGCGGTTCTGCCGATGCTGCCGCGACGTTCAGGGGAATGAATGCGCTGTACAATCTCGGTGTCGGACTCGATGAGCTCGCGGCCTTATCATCAGAACTCGGTTCCGATATTCCTTTTTGTGTATACGGCGGCACTGCGCTCGCAACCGGACGCGGCGAGATTATCGAACGGCTGCCAAGACCGCCGCATGCATGGGTGGTGCTGGCAAAACCGTCTGTCAGTGTGTCTACAAAGACAATTTACGGCGCACTGAAACCTGGAAAGAATAAGCCGGCATCGGAGTTAATGAAAAAAGCAATTATAGACGAGGATTACGAACAAATACTCGGAACATTGAAAAATGATCTTGAAGAAGTAACGGTGAAAAAATATCCGCAGGTCAGAAAACTGCTCGACAATATGAAAGAATCGGGCGCTGACGGTGCGCTGATGAGCGGCAGCGGGCCGACCGTGTTCGGCATCGTCAGAAAAGAACGCCAGTCTATTCATCTGTACAACGCAATGAAGGGGTGCTGCGCTGAAGTTTATCGAATTAGATTGCTGGGATAAGTATTAAAATCCGAACTTATATGGTAAAATCAATACCTATAATACGGTTTAGGAGTTAGACTATGAAATATAAACGCAGCGAACGGCTGGTCTACATGACCCAGCATTTAATTACGAATCCAAATAAATTGATACCCTTGACGACTTATGTCGATAAATTCAGCCAGGCTAAGTCTTCTATCAGTGAAGATATACGCATTATTAAAGATGTCCTCAATGCTGAGGGTTTAGGTGTGCTTCAAACGACGGCGGGCGCGAACGGCGGCGCGATGTTCATCCCTAAAATAAGTATAGAGCGTGCAGAGAATATTATCTCGGAATTTAAAACGGAACTCGAAGCGCGCGAGCGTCTTCTTCCGGGCGGCTACTTATACATGTCGGATATTATGGGCGATCCGAAGATGATGAATGATATCGGTGATTTGATTGCGACGATGTACGGTGAACTGGAAATTGATTCAGTCGTCACAATTGCGACAAAAGGAATTTCGCTCGCCAATGCTGTGGCGCGCAAACTGAATGTGCCGGTGGCCGTTATCCGTAAAGATAACAAAGTGACGGAAGGTTCTACAGTTTCGATAAACTACGTTTCCGGCTCAACGCGTAAAATTGAGACGATGGTGCTGTCAAAACGCACGCTTAAAGAAGGCTCCAACGTTCTTGTTGTGGATGATTTTCTCCGCGCCGGCGGTTCGATTACCGGTGTGACAAATCTGATGGAAGAATTCAACGCGACAGTGGTCGGTGTCAGCGTGCTGGTTGAAGCAAAAGAAGTTGCGAACCGCAGATTTAACGATTACACATCATTGCTTAAAGTATCAGAAATTGATGAATTTAACGAATCATTTGTAGTTGAAGAAGGAAACTGTTTAGATTACATTACAGGCAAGTAGATTTATTTTAAATTACGGAGGATGATTAAGATGCAGCCAATTAATTCTGACAAAGCACCAGCAGCAGTAGGACCATACAGCCACGGAGTGAGAACGGGGAATTTATTCTATTCTTCAGGCCAGGTGCCGCTGACATTGGAAGGGGAGATTGTTTCAGACGACGTCGCTGAGCAGGCAAGACAGGTTCTCGACAATATTGGAGCTGTACTGGAAGCGGCCGGTCTCGGCTACAGCAATATTGTAAAAACGACTATTTTTATCGCCGATATGAACGACTTTGGAGTGATTAACGAGGTTTACGCTAAGTACTTTACGGGTAAATTACCTGCAAGATCATGTGTAGAAGTTAGTCGTCTCCCATTAGATGCAAAAGTGGAGATCGAGGTCGTTGCATCTTTCGAGTAACTGTTGATTTGAGTGGGGTTCTAAGCTAGATAGGTTTTACACAGAAGATCTAAAACACAAATCTATGGAGGAACAGACACATGAAAATAACAGACGTAAGACTAAGAAAAGTCAACAATCAGGATACAAGAATGAAAGCTCTCGTTTCTGTAACATTTGATGAGTCATTTGTTATTCACGATTTACGTGTAATAGACGGTAATAACGGACTGTTCGTTGCGATGCCGAGTAAGCGTACGCCGGATGGAGAGTTCAGGGATATTGCCCACCCGATTAATTCCGGCATGCGTCAGCATGTACAGGAAGAGGTAATGCGTGTTTACGAGGAAACTGCTGACCCTGCTGAAGAAAAAGAGGAAAAGGCGAGTGAGCCGACTGTGGAATCAGACCCGGCTGATGATGAAGAAACACCGGAACACGTTGATGAAGAGACCGCCGATGGTTCAAACACTGCTAAAGAAGAAAACGTGAAAAATGAAGATTCTCCAAAAGTATCGGAAGATACTGCAGAAAATGATAAATAGATAGAGAAAGTTTAGGCCGGGCCGGTGTGGTCCGGCCTAAGTTTCGTCTTGAAAGATACCATGGACTGAAATATAATTAGAATATCGTATTATAATGGGGGTTAATTATGCAAACGAGAGTGATTATTGTTGCTGCAGGTGTCGGCAAGAGAATGAATTCAAAGAAACCGAAAGTATTGCATGAGGTCTGCGGAATTCCGATGATTACGAGAGTAATTAACACCGTGAAAACGGCGGGAATCAGTGATATCCGCGTCGTGTCAGGTTCAGGGCAGGATGCGTTTGCTGAAATTCTGCCGGAGGACGTTAAAATAACAGTCCAAAAAGAACAACTCGGCACGGCACATGCTGTTAAGCAGACAGCGCCGGAACTCAGTGAAGCTGAAGGCGAGACACTGATTATCTTCGGGGATACGCCGCTGATTTCTGCAGAAACGGTCAGAAATTTAATCGCTGACCATGAAAAAACGGGGCTGAAAGCAACAGTTTTATCAGCCTATGCAGATAATCCGACTAATTACGGCCGCGTGCTCCGTAAAGAAAACGGCACGGTCAAAGAGATACTGGAAGAAACTGAAATCACGCCTGAACAGAAAGAAATTAAAGAAGTCAGCGCAGGCGCTGCTGTTTTTAATAACCGTGAACTGTTTAAAGTGCTCGATAAAATTTCGAATGATAATCCTGAACAGGAGTATTATCTGTCTGATGCCATCGGTCTTTTGAGCAGTAAAGGTGCCCGCGTCGGTGCGTTTGTCACCCCGGATAAGAATGAAATTATTAATGTGGACAACCGTCTGCTTTTAGCACGTGCCTCAGAACTTTTAAGGCAGCGTATCAACGAGCGGCATTTGGAACAAGGTGTGACAATTATCGATCCTTCGAACACATACATCGATGAAAGTGTTAGAATTGGTATGGATACTATTATTTATCCTAACACTGTTATTAAAGGCGATACGGTAATCGGAGAAAATGCGATTATTTCGGCCAATTGTGAAATCAGCAACAGCGTAATCGGCGATAAGGCGGAAATTAAACATTCTGTAGTAACCGATGCAGAAGTCGGCAGCGGCACAACCGTCGGCCCATATGCGCAGCTGCGTCCGGGAGCGAAACTGGGAGAAGCTGTGAAGATTGGAAACTTTGTTGAAGTTAAGAAATCGGAGTTAAAAGACGGCGCGAAAGTATCGCACCTGAGCTATATCGGCGATGCGTTCATCGGCGAACGCGCAAATATCGGCTGCGGCGCGATTACTGTTAATTACGACGGGGTCAATAAGTTTAAAACGACCGTCGGAGCAGATGCTTTTATCGGCTGCAACACCAATCTTGTAGCGCCTGTATCGGTAGGAGAACGTTCTATTACAGCGGCAGGGTCGACGATTACGGACGATGTGCCTGATGACAGTTTGGCGATTGCACGAAATAAGCAGACGACAAAAGAAGGCTATTATAAAAAATAATACTTGGAGGATCAAAATGTTAGCTTCTAGTAATCAAAACAAAAATTCTAAGATGAAATTATTTACGTTGACAGGCAACGAACCATTAGCACGTGAAATTGCGGAACATATCGGTATCCCGCTTGGTAAATGTACTGTAAACCGCTTTTCGGATGAAGAAGTCCAGGTCAACGTTGAAGAAAGTGTGCGCGGCTGCGACGTATTCGTTATTCAGCCGACAAGCCAGCCGGTAAATGAAAACCTGATGGAATTGCTGATTATGCTTGATGCGCTGAAGCGCGCGTCAGCCAACACAATCAATGTTGTTATGCCGTATTACGGCTATGCCCGCCAGGACCGTAAGAGCCGTGCACGCGAACCAATTACAGCGAAGCTCGTTGCAAACATTATTGAAACTGCAGGTGCAGACCGTGTGATTTCACTTGATCTTCACGCCCCTCAAATTCAAGGGTTCTTCGATATTCCAATCGATCATCTGATGGGAGTACCGATTTTAAGTGATTACTTCCTTGAACATGAAGGTATTGACCTTGAAGAAGTAGTTATCGTTTCGCCTGACCACGGCGGAGTGACCCGTGCCCGCCGTATGGCAGACCGTTTGAAAGCTCCAATTGCAATCATCGATAAACGCCGTCCGCGCCCGAATGTGTCGGAAGTAATGAACATCGTTGGAGAAATTAACGGGAAAACCGCAATTATTATCGACGATATTATCGATACAGGCGGAACGATTAAAACAGCAGCGCAAGCCTTAGTGGACAAAGGTGCCAAAGATGTTTACGCATGCTGTACGCACCCGGTGCTGTCAGGTCCGGCAATCGAACGCATTCAGGACTCTGTAATTAAAGAGCTTGTCGTAACCAACTCCATCCAGCTGCCGGAAGAAAAGAAAATCGAGAAAATTACGGAATTGTCTGTTGGCGAACTGCTTGCTCAGGCGATTGTGAGAGTCCACGAACAGGAATCAGTGAGCATTTTATTCGACCAAACATGATAATTTAGCAGTTTTTTTACAAACTGCTGTATTTTGTGGTATTATAATGCGTGGCTATGTGTTAGGATAGGCGTTATTATAATAGACTTGTATTAGATGAAAGGTGGAAATAATTATGGCTAAATTAGCCTCAAACTCAAGAGCTGAGAAATCAAAACAGTCAGAACTTAAAGAATTACGTCAAAATGGTAAAGTGCCTGCTGTCGTATACGGTTTTGAAACAGAAAATACATCATTATCAGTAGATGAGAACGAATTTATTAAAGTAATTCGCGAAGTCGGACGTAACGGGGTTATCGACCTTGAAGTTGCTGAAGGAACTACTCAGGTAATGGTTAACGATTATCAGTTCGATGCACTTAAGAACCAAATTACTCACATCGACTTCATTGCAATCAATATGCAGACTGAAGTAACGGTAGAAGTACAAATCGTTCTAGCGGGCGAAGCACCGGGACAAAAAGAAGGCGGCGTTCTTGAACAGCCATTATTCGAAGTGTCTGTAACGGCTAAACCGGCTGATATTCCAGAAACTATCGAAGTGGATATTTCTGAACTTAACATCGGAGATTCAATTCACGTTGAAGACATCCGTTCTAAAGGTAACTTCGTGATTGAAAACGAAGATACTGATGCATTAGTAATCGTAAGTGCGCCAACTGAAGAGCCGGAAGAAGATGAAAACGCTGAAGAAGAAAGCGTGGAAGTTGAAGCAACTGCTCAGAAAAATGATCAGGCGGACGAAGAGTAATAACAAGAAAAATAACAACGGCGGTGGACTTTCCATCGCCTTTTTTAACGTTGATGAGGTGATGGAATGAAATGTTTTATCGGTCTCGGAAATCCGGGTCCAAAATATGAAAAGACACGTCACAATATCGGATTTATGGCGATAGACAGATTGAGCAGTGATACTAACATCGATCTTGATAAAACGAAGTTTAAATGTCATTACGGCACAGGTTTATTAAACGGAGAAAAAGTGATGCTCGTTAAGCCGCAGACTTTTATGAATTTATCAGGTGAAGGTGTGCGCCCGCTCATTGATTACTACAATATTGAACTTGAAGATATCGTCGTTATTTACGATGATCTGGACTTGCCGCTTGGCTGGATCCGTCTGCGTCAAAAAGGGAGCGGCGGCGGGCATAACGGCATTAAGTCACTGACGCAGCATTTCGGAAGTGAAAAATATAATCGTATCCGTCTCGGTATTGAGCGCCCGCCCGCAGGTATGCCGGTAACGAATTATGTGCTCGGTAAATTTTCTGAAGCGGACTCGAAAATACTGGACAAGGTGCTCGATGCATCCAGTGAAGCCTGCCGGAGTTTTGTTACGGCACCGTTTTTAGACGTGATGAACAAGTATAATGGTGATGTCAATGCATAAAAAAATAAGCGCTAGAATACTAAACGATGAACGCGTCAAAGGCATTTTAAATTACAAGAGTGATAAAAATCTGCTCGTCACAGGTGTAAATGATGACTTTAAACCGGTCCTGCTGAAAGAACTGACACAGAATTCAGAGGAACCTCAAGTCGTTTTTGTTGAAAACAACCATCATATGGAGAAGCTCGCCAACAGTATGATGGACGTTATGGACAATATATATACATTCCCTGTCGGCGATATTATGATTGAAAGTTTATCAAAGCAAAGCCCTGATTTTATGAAAGCAAGAATGACTGCATTATATGCGCTTGCTCATGAGAAACCAGGGCTCTTTATCGTACCTGTACACGGGCTTTTAAAACCTCTGATGCCAAAAGACAAGCTGCTGTCCTACGAAAGAACGCTGCAGCTCGGCGGCACGGTAAATTACGATGAGCTGATAGAATTTCTCGTCAGCCTGGGATATAAGCGCATGAATCAGGCTCAGAACTTTGGTGAATTTGCGGTCCGCGGCGATATCTTTGATATTTACATGCATGACTCTTTTCTCCGCCTGGAACTTTTCGATGATGAAATTGATTCGCTCCGTCTGATTGACCCTGAAACACAGCGGTCTCTTCAGAATATCGACAGCATTACGCTGGAACCATATGCAGAGTATATTGTTGAGGCGAGCGAGCGCGAAGAGCTGCTCGGTAAAATTGATGAATTATACGAACAGACCGCTGAGGGGCTTGAAGGTGTAACGAAAGAAGCTCTGGAGGAATATTATGATGTTGTGACGCATCCGGATCAGCTGGTGAACCACCTTGCGCAGTTTGCGCATCTTTTGGAAGATCACGATAAATCGCTGCTTGACTATTTAACGCCCGCTCACCGGGTGTTCGTCGATGACGTCAATGCCGTGAAAACTTCTTATGATTCGGAGTTTGAAGCAGTGCATAACTATTTCGCTTCAGTGATGGAAGCGGGACAGATGTTCACCGGGGCAGCTAATTATCTGGAGGGTCAGTACGAGCGTCTGTTAAATATTAAAGGCGTGACATATTTTAATTTATTTATGAAGAGCATGCCTGTCGCTATCGGTGAAATGATTAAAATCTCTGTTAAACCGACGGAAATCTATTATGGCCAGTATGATATTCTCGCATCGAATTTAAACGGCATGCTGGACAACGATTATTTAGTCAACATTATACTGCGCGATGAAGATGAACTGAATAAGACGAAACAGCTGTTGGAAGACTTAAAGATACCGAGCTTTATTAACGATATCCCTGAAGATTCGGGAATAGTACTGACTACAGGCAGCATGGCGACAGGATTTATTCTGCCGTATATGAGCGCTGCGATTTTAACATCGAAAGAACTGTACAATAAAGTTCAAAAGCGCAAAAAGCGTAAACAGAAAATATCTAATGCTGAAAAGATTAAATCCTACCAGGAATTAAATGTCGGGGACTACATTGTCCACGTGCATCACGGGGTCGGACGGTATCTCGGCATAGAAACGCTGCAGGTCGGCGGTATTCACAGTGATTATATGAAATTGCAGTACAAAGGGACTGATCAGCTTTACGTGCCGGTGGACCAGATGGATCTCGTGCAAAAGTATGTTGCGAGTGACGACGGTTCGCCTAAAATGCATAAACTTGGCGGCGTGGAATGGAAAAAAACGAAAGCCAAAGTTGAAGCGAACGTCAACGATATTGCTGAAGAATTAATCAGGTTGTATCAGGAACGTGCACAGTCGAAAGGTTTCCAGTTCAGTCCGGACACCGAAATGCAGGAAGCGTTTGAAGCGCGCTTCCCGTATGAACCGACGCCGGATCAGCTGGCAAGCGTGCATGAGATTAAGAAGGATATGGAAGATCCGAAACCGATGGACCGCCTCTTATGCGGCGATGTCGGCTACGGTAAAACTGAAGTCGCAATCAGAGCTGCTTTTAAAGCGGTGCAGGATGGCAAACAGGTGGCATTTTTAGTGCCGACGACGATACTTGCCGCCCAGCACTTCGAAAGTCTGATTGAGCGGATTGAAGATTATCCTGTCAATGTTGCGATGATGTCGCGCTTCAGGACGGCAAAGGAAAACCGTGAAACAGCAGAGGGCTTAAAAGAAGGCCGCATTGATATCGTAGTCGGCACGCACAAAATACTCGGCAAATCGATTGAGTATAAAGATCTCGGCCTTTTAATTGTCGATGAAGAACAGCGTTTCGGCGTCAAACACAAAGAAGCAATTAAACAGATGAAAAATAATGTCGATGTGCTGACTTTAACTGCGACGCCGATTCCGAGAACTCTCCATATGAGTCTGACGGGCGTTCGGGATTTATCAGTAATAGAAACGCCGCCTGAAAACAGGTTTCCGGTGCAGACTTATGTTTTGGAATATAACGGGAATTTTGTTAAGGAAGCAATTGAACGGGAACTTGCGAGAGGTGGCCAGGTGTTTTATCTGCACAACAGAGTCGACACAATTTATAACAAGCAGGCGCACGTTGAAATGCTGGTGCCGGATGCATCGGTCGGTGTTATGCATGCCAAGATGACGGAGAAGCAGATCGAAGAAACGATGCTCGATTTTGTCAATGGTGAATTTGATGTTTTAGTCACAACGACGATTATTGAAACCGGTGTGGATGTGCCGAATGCCAATACGCTGATTATTGAAGATGCCGACCGCTTCGGCTTAAGCCAGCTGTACCAGTTGCGCGGCCGGGTCGGCCGTAGCAACAGAATCAGCTATGCATATCTCTTCCATCAGCCGAATAAAGTGCTGACGGAAGTGGCGGAAAAACGTCTCGAAGCCATTAAGGAATATACAGAACTCGGCAGCGGTTTTAAGATTGCTATGCGCGATTTGAATATCCGCGGCGCCGGTAACCTGCTCGGTAAGAACCAGTCAGGATTTATCGATTCGGTTGGTTATGAGATGTACAGCGACATGCTTGAAAGTGCAGTCCAGGAAAAACAGGGGATTGAACAGGAAGAAGAACCGGTCAATATTCCGATTAATATTGAAGCGGATGCCTATATTCCAGCGACTTACATTACACATGAACAGTCGAAAATAGATATTTACAAACGTTTAAGAAAAGCGAATTCACTGGCGGATATCCAGGATATTGAAGATGAGCTTATTGACCGTTTCGGTGAATACCCTGAAGAAGTCGTGAATTTAATCGAACTCGTAAAAGTGAAGGTTTACGCGCTTATGTTCGGTATTTACAAAGTGTCGGAAGATGCGCGGCATTATTATCTGAACGTTTCAAAAGCCGCGACGGAAGAAATCAGCGGCGAGAAACTGTTCCAGGATACACAGGATTACAGCAGAATATTGAAAATTTCAGTTAAAGACGGGGAAATCCGTTTAACGATCCGTTCTAAAAATATTAAGGAACTCGTTAATATTATGAGCGCAATACAGGACAGCAGAATGGAGGCAGTCAGATGAACACGATAAGAATTATCGGGCTCGGCACATCGGACACCGATAAGATGCCGCTCGGCGTTTACAAAGAGCTGAAAGCCGCCGGGAAAATATATGTGCGCACGCTGGACCATCCCGCAGTAAAGATGCTGGAGGATGAAGGGTCCGAAGTTATAAGCTTTGATTCTTACTATGAACAAAATGATACTTTCGAAGACACCTACGAACGCATTACAAACACCCTGCTGAAAGCAGCTGAAGCAGAAGATGTACTCTACGCAGTGCCGGGTCATCCGATGGTCTATGAAACAACGACGGAACGTCTTTTGGAGGCCGGTAAAACTGGCATAGTCCATGTGGAGCTTGCAGGCGGACAGAGTTTTATCGATGATGTGATTACAGCGCTTAAAATACCGGTGAATGAAAACTTCCAGCTGCTGGACGGGACGGCGCTCGATGTACAGGACCTTGATTACAGAAAACATACACTCATTACTCAGGTCTACGATCAGCTGTCTGTCAGCGAGGTGAAGGTCACGCTGCTCGAGTATTATAATTATGATGCTCCGGTATTTCTAGTGGACAAGGCCGGCAGTATCGATGAAAAAATTATCGAGAGCACAATTGCAGAGATAGACTTTCATGTGCCGGACTCCAATCTCCTGTGCATGTTTGTGCCGAGAGCGGCCGGGGAACAGTACGATAACAAGTCGCTCGGGCATATGATTAACATTTTTGACAAACTCGTCGGTGAAGACGGCTGTCCGTGGGATAAGGTGCAGACTCATGCATCGCTTGAACGGTATTTGCTTGAGGAGTCATATGAAGTTATTGAAGCCATTGAGAAAGAAGACGATGACGGTCTGGTTGAAGAACTTGGAGATATTCTTCTGCAGGTAGCACTTCATGCCGCCATCGGCAAGAAAGACGGCTACTTTGACTTTTATGACATACTTGCTTCGCTGAATAAAAAAGTAGTGCACCGTCACCCGCATGTCTTCAGCGATGAAACAGTTGAAAATATGGATGACTTAAATAAAGTCTGGACGAAAGCTAAAGAAGCGGAAGGCAAGAAGCCGAAAGTGAAGCATGAAAAAGAATATGCTGAAGCGATGCTGAAGTGGATGAAAGAAACAATTCACAAAGATATACCGCTGCATGACATTATTACAGAGGATGATGATTATGAGACTCGATAAATTTCTAAAAGTATCAAGAATCATTAAACGCCGCACGCTTGCAAAGGAAATCAGCAGCGAAGGGCGCATTGAAGTAAACGGGCGGCCCGCCAAAGCAAGTACAGCACTTGCAGTGGGGGATACGCTTAAAATCCGTTTTGGCCGCAGTATTGTGACGTATGAAATACTGGAACTGAACGAGAAAGCGAAAAAAGATGAAACAGACCGGATGTATAAAGTTCTAAATGAAGAGAAAATTGAAAAAGAATCAGATTTTTAATAGATTGTCACGTATTTTTCCTGTATCTTGTATATAATAGATAGTGAATACAAGATAAAGATTGGATGTGACAAGATGAGCAATAAGGTAGTCAGACTCCTGAATAACTATACGAAAAAACGGGATAGCGAAAAGAAGCGGTTAGCGAGTGAATCGCGTGTTTCACGCCGCCGTACTATGTTTTTTGGAAGTATTCTTCTCGGGATTGCCATCGTACTTCTGCTCGTTGCATTCAATCAGAAACAGGCAAATGAAGAACTGTACAGTGAAGTACTGGCAACGACTGAAGTGCTGGAAGATAAAAACAAGCAGCATTCCGATCTCGAACAGCAGATCAGGCAGCTTAATGATGATAATTACATCCTGCGTATCGCACGCAGCGAGTTCTTTTTATCCGAAGAAGGGGAATTGATATTTAACCTGCCGGATCAAGAGGGAGAAGAACAGGAGCAGGCTGAAGAATAATCATTGCTTATATAATGATTATTCTTTTATTTAATGGTAATATAGGAATGTATAATGATTTTGGGAGGATATTAAATAAACATGTCAGTTGAAGCGGGCAGTAAAGTTATCGGCAAAGTTACAGGAATCAAACCATTTGGTGCGTTTGTTCAGTTGCCAGGGGGAAATACAGGGTTAGTTCACATCAGTGAAGTAGCTGATAAGTACGTAGAGGACATCAACGAACATTTAAAAGTCGGTGACGAAATCGAAGTTAAAGTGCTAACGATAGGTGACGATAACAAGATAAGCTTATCTATTAAAAAAGCACAGGATAAACCAAAACCGAAACCGCGTGCAAAAACACCGTCTCCGGAAGACTTTGAGAAGAAATTATCAGGTTTCTTAAAAGACAGTGAAGAAAGAATGTCTACAATTAAAAGACAAGCAGAATCGCGCCGCGGCGGAAGAGGACGTAAATAATTATATTAAGAGGCCGGAGCAATTCGCTCTAGCCTTTTTCTTATTTATTGAGAGTGGGGAGACGGTGAATGATGAGCTTGACAATCAATACTGCATGGAACCCGGATGACAATATCGCTCTGGCCTTGTCCGGCGGCATAGATTCCATGGTGCTGTATCATCTTCTGACCCGGGAATATAAACATACATACAAAACGCTCACTGTCCTGCATGTCAATCATAATGTGAGAACGGCATCAAAAGAAGAAGCGGAATATATAGAAAAGATGACACGCGAGGACGGTATCCGTTCAGAAATTGCAGTACTGAACTTTACGGAGGGTTTTTCTCAAGGTGAGGGCAGAATCAAACGATATGAATTTTTCGACGCTGTAATGAAAGAATTAAATATTCAGCACCTGCTGATGGGGCATCACAAAGATGATCAGTATGAAACGGTGCTGCAGCAGCTTTTGACCGGGCGTCATCTTTATGGAAATCTCGGGATTCCGGATATAAAGGATAAAGGGGCTTACACGATTGTCCGCCCCTTTAGAGAGGTAACGAAAGAGCAGATTCAGTCTTACCAGACATTCAATAAGGTGATCTATTTTGAAGATGCGAGCAATGCAGCTGATGACTATACACGAAACTATGTGAGACATCACATTATTCCGGAAATAAAACAAGCGGCTTCCCTTGATATAGAACAGCTGTCTTACGTCCGTGAAGATATAAATGAGCTCAGTGATTTCGCTTATGATTATGCGGAACAATTCGTCAGCAGGTACAGCGGCAGGCTGCCGCGGAGCAAATATTTAGAACACAGCAGCATTATCAGGAGATATATTCTTACTGTACTGCTGAACAGCGTGTCTGTGCGTCTCGGCAGGCCGGCTCTGGAAACGCTCGATAATCTGCTGCAGTCGAAGACGGCGCAAAGTGTATTCGATGCGGGGAGCAGCGCGGTTCATATCGAATATGAATATTTCCGCGCGGCGCCGGTGAAAGAACTGCCGGCGGATTCCTGTTTATCTATTGAGGATAACGGCGAGTTTATTTATAATGATTATCATGTATCTGTGAATCTGCCGGCGTCGGAACTGCCGCTGACGTTACGGATAAAAGCTGACGGCGACAGAGTACATATTAAGAATGTAGGTACAAAAAAAGTCAGCCGGCTGTTTATCGATAAAAAAGTTCCGGCCGGCGAACGGCTGAAAATGCCTGTCGCAGTCAATTCACACGGTATTATTATTGCAGTTGGAACAATTTATAATATAATTGAACCATCTGAAAACAGACTATTAAAGATTACGAAGGAGTTTAATAATGACAATTCAAAATGATATAAGCGAGATTGTGTTATCGGTTGATGATATAGAAGCAATCAACCAGCGTCTCGGCGAGCGCATTACTAAAGATTACGAAGGCAAGGCTCCTGTGTTTGTAGGTCTCCTGAAAGGTTCTATTATGTTTATGGCAGACTTAATTAAACATATCGATACACATATGGAAATTGATTTTATGGATGTTTCGAGCTATGTCGGCACTAAATCAACAGGTGAAGTTAAAATTCTGAAAGACTTGTCTACATCAGTGGAAGGCAGACATATTATTATCGTCGAAGACATCGTAGAGACAGGCACAACTTTAAACTCTATCATTGAATTTTTAACGTACAGAAAAGCCGCATCGATTGAAATTGTGACGCTGCTCGACAAACCGGTTCCTGAAAGAAAACTGAATGTCGAAGTGAAATACATCGGCACTAAAATTCCGGATGGTTTCGTCGTCGGATACGGACTTGATTTTGAGCAGCAGTACCGCAATCTTCCGTATATCGGATTATTAAAACCTGAATTTTACAGTTAAATCATATGAGTGGAAGTTAAAGGATATTTTTGTTACTATTTTTTGTAATGCATTAGAAATGGAGGATTACGGATGCCGAAAAATACTGGCCGTAACATATTACTTATCGCCATTCTAACAGTTGTTATGTTTGGTATTTTCCAACGCTTTAACGGCGCCGGCCAAGCAGAAGAAGAGCTGCAGTATAACGAGTTCTTAGATGCGCTGGAAGCCGGAGAAGTTGCTGAATTAACGATTCAGCCAGAGAATAATGTTTATTTAATTACAGGTCGGTTAGCCGACCAGAACGAACAGGAGTCATTTACTTCTGTAGTTCCATATAACAGTGTTGATGATCTGGATCAGATTACGGATACAGCCCGCAGTCAGGATGGTCTGTCATTAACAGTAGCGCCGGAAGAAGAACCGAGCCCTTGGACGAGTATGCTGATTACTTTCATTCCATTACTGCTTATTTTCTTCCTCTTCATCTTCCTCATGAGCCAGGCTCAAGGCGGCGGTGGAGGCGGCGGCGGCAAAATGATGAACTTCGGCAAGAGTAAAGCGAAGCTTCATGAAAAAGGCAAAAAATCAGATGTACACTTTGATGATGTCGCCGGTGCCGATGAAGAAAAAGCCGAACTTGTGGAAGTTGTAGACTTCTTAAAAGATCCGCGCAGATTTGACAGAATTGGTGCCCGTATTCCTAAAGGTGTCCTTTTAGTGGGGCCTCCAGGTACAGGTAAAACACTTATCGCACGTGCAGTTGCAGGTGAAGCAGGTGTGCCGTTCTTCTCAATCAGCGGTTCGGACTTCGTCGAGATGTTCGTCGGGGTCGGAGCTTCACGTGTACGTGATTTATTTGAAAACGCTAAGAAAAATGCACCTTGTATTATCTTTATCGATGAGATTGACGCTGTAGGACGTCAGCGCGGTGCAGGTGTCGGCGGCGGCCATGATGAGCGTGAGCAGACACTTAACCAGCTGCTTGTTGAAATGGATGGATTTGCAGAAAACGAAGGCGTTATTATGATTGCAGCGACTAACCGTCCTGACATTCTTGACCCTGCTCTCTTGCGTCCAGGACGTTTTGACAGACAGATTCAGGTTGGCCGTCCAGATGTTAAAGGCCGTGAAGCGGTACTTAAAGTACACGCACGCAATAAGCCTCTGGATGAAACAGTCGACCTCGCGGCACTTGCCCAGCGTACGCCAGGCTTCTCGGGTGCAGACCTTGAGAACCTGTTAAACGAAGCAGCCCTTGTTGCTGCCCGTTCAGGCAAGAAGAAAATTGATATGCGGGATGTAGACGAAGCTTCAGACCGTGTTATTGCAGGGCCGGCTAAGAAGAGCCGTGTCATGAGTAAGAAAGAACGAAATATAGTCGCTTATCACGAAGCGGGCCACACAATTATTGGTATGGTTCTGGATGATGCGGAGACAGTGCACAAAGTTACAATCGTTCCGCGCGGCCAGGCTGGCGGTTATGCGGTAATGCTTCCTAAAGAAGACCGTTACTTCATGACGAAGCCTGAGCTCGAAGATAAAATCGTCGGTCTGCTCGGAGGCCGTGTTTCTGAAGAAATCACCTTCGGTGAAGTTTCTACAGGAGCGCATAATGACTTCCAGAGAACGACAGGCATTGCACGCAGTATGGTTACCGAATACGGCATGAGTGACAGACTCGGACCAATACAGTTCGGTGAATCAAACGGTCAGGTATTCTTAGGTAAAGAAATGTCGAATGATGCAAATTATTCAGACAGCATCGCCTACGAAATTGACCAGGAAATGCAAAATATTGTGAAGACACAATACGAGCGCTGCCGTCAGATACTGACTGAACATCAGGAACAGCTCAACTTAATCGCTGAAACACTCCTTGAAATTGAAACTCTCGACAGAGAACAAATTGAAGGATTATTCTACCACGGTAAATTACCGGAACGCAGTTTCGATAATGAACCGGAAGAAGACGAAACAGTCAGCGATTCACTGGATAACGATAAAGCTGGTGCTTCATATGAAGAAGTTAAAGATAAGATGGACAGTGAAGACACTGCTGAAGAAAACAAGCAGGAAGAACCTGAAGAACGTCCGGATATGGTGGAACCGCCAAAACCGGAGGGAGACACTGAAGATCCTTCAGTGGACAGAAACAATGATGAAAGAAACAACAGATAGAAGACTGAGCTGCCTTTCCGGCAGCTCTTTTTTATGGCGTCAGGCAATGAAATTGACTATCTTTGACGTTTGATTTATTATGCATGATAGTGAACTTGGTTTATCATATAAAATGAAAAGAATTTCCAGTTGGAGGAATATATAATGAGTGATTATTTAATTAGAGGTTTAGGACTGAATGATGAAGTAAGAATATTTGCTGTCGATACGACAGAAACTATAAATGAAGCAGTACGCCGTCATGGTGCACTGCCGACAGCAGCAGCGGCACTTGGCCGTTCAATGACTGCAGGCGTCATCATGGGCGCTATGCTTAAAGGCGATGACAAGGCGACGATTACTATCGAAGGCGGCGGACCGGTTGGCGCTATCGTAGTAGACAGTGATGCACACGGACATGTGAGAGGATATCTCGGCAATCCGGAAGTGCACTTTGACTTAAACGACCAGGGCAAACTTGATGTGAGACGTGCTGTCGGAACTGAAGGATACCTGCGTGTAGCGAAAGATATCGGTCTAAAAGATAACTTTGTCGGTTCTGTAGAATTAATTTCAGGTGAACTCGGCGAAGACTTCTCGTACTACTTCTATGCAAGTGAACAGGTGCCTTCAATCGTTGCACTGGGTGTTTTAGTTAATCCTGATAACACAATTCAGGCTGCGGGCGGCTTTGTGATTCAGGTGTTGCCGTCAGCAAGCGATGAAACAATAGAATGGCTGAATGAGCGTGCGAAAACTATGACGCCGGTCTCTAAACTGCTTGCAAAAGGTTTATCGCCTGAACAGGTCATCGACGAAGCAATTGGTGCAGATAATTGGAGATCGCTTGATAACATGCCGGTCAGCTTTGAATGCAGCTGTTCGAAAGAGCGCTTCATTAATGCAATCAGCGCATTGGATCCGAAAGACATTATGACGATGATTAAAGAAGATGGCGGCGCGGAAGCGGATTGTCATTTCTGCCGCAACAAAGAATGGATTACAAAAGAAGAACTGCAGGAACTTATCACCCGCTAATTGTTTGAAAGCCGGCGGTTTTAATGGTATATTATTCATAGTTATTAACTAGGGATAGGAGTGTTTCTTGTGAACAGCGTATTCAATAACATTTCAGAAGCAATCGGCAATACACCGCTGGTAAAGTTAAACCAGCTGACTGATGAAAACAGTGCAGATGTTTATGTAAAAGTAGAGTTTATGAACCCGGGCAGTTCGGTTAAAGACCGCATTGCCTTAGCGATGATTGAAAAAGCAGAAGCAACAGGTGAATTAACTGCTGACATGACAATCGTTGAACCGACGAGCGGAAATACCGGTATCGGTCTTGCTATGGTAGCGGCATCAAAAGGTTATAAAGCAATTTTAGTGATGCCTGATACGATGAGCAAAGAGCGCCGCAATCTGCTGCGTGCCTATGGTGCAGAACTTGTTCTGACTCCGGGAGCAGACGGTATGAAAGGCGCAATTAAAAAAGCAACGGAACTTGCAGAAAAAGACAGTTACTTTATGCCTCAGCAGTTTGAGAATCCTGCCAACCCTGAAATTCACGCTAAAACAACAGGTAAAGAATTAGTTGAACAGGCGAATTCAGCAGGCTTTGCAATCGATGCGTTTATTTCGGGCATCGGTACGGGCGGAACAATCAGCGGTGCCGGCAAAGTACTGAAAGAAAACTTCGAAAATGTTAAAGTTGTTGCGGTTGAACCGACGGATTCAGCGGTCTTAAGCGGGAAAGAACCAGGACCTCATAAAATCCAGGGTATCGGTGCAGGATTCATTCCTAAGACATTAGATACTGATATCTATGATGAAATTATCGCAATTGAAAATGAAGAATCGATGGATACAGCGAGAGAACTTGCTAAAAAAGAAGGTATCCTCGGCGGTATTTCTTCAGGTGCTGCAGTTAAAGCGGGTCTCAAAGTCGCAAAAGAACTCGGCAAAGGTAAAAACGTGGTTGTTGTGCTGCCGTCAAATGGCGAAAGATATTTATCAACACCATTATTTAACTTCGAAGACTAATTTAAATAGAAAAACTCCGTCTGCTCTGCAGGCGGAGTTTTTTGGTGTGCTGTATATTTTATCCCGGAAATATTTGAAGGAATAATCATCTTTAAACATGTTATAATATGACTATTCAATTTATGTAAAAGCAGAGGTAGATTTTAATGGAAAGACTGAAAGTAATGGGTATTTTAAACACCACACCGGATTCCTTCAGCGACGGCGGCAAGTACAATTCTGTCGAAGCGGCTGTGAAGCGCGCTCTGGAAATGGTTGAAGAAGGCGCTGATATTATTGACGTCGGCGGATATTCAACGCGTCCGGGCTATACTGAAATTACTGCAGAAGAAGAAATTGAACGTACGGCCCCAGTGGTGAAGGCGCTCAGAGAAGCAGGAATAACTGCGGATATTTCAGTCGATACGTTCAGAAGCGATGTGGCACGCGCTGTACTGGAAGCGGGTGCGACGATGATTAATGATCAATGGCGGGGTATTTACGATGAAAAAATACTCGATGTAGTCGCAGAGTTTGATGTGCCGATTTTTCTAATGCATAATAATGACCACAGCACTTATAAAAACGTGACTGAAGATATGATCAGAGAGCTTAAAGAATCCGCTGAACTCGCTTTAAAACACGGTGTTAAAAAAGAAAACATCTGGCTTGACCCGGGCATCGGTTTTGTTAAATCGAGAGAAGAAGAAATAGAAGTGATGCAGAATCTTGACCGGCTTACAGCTGAAGGTTATCCGGTGCTCCTTGCAACAAGCAGAAAGCGTATGGTCAAAGAGCTGATTGGCGGAGAAACAAATGCTGATGATCGTGATGCAGGCACACTTGCGACGACGATTATCGGTATTGACGCGGGTGTCAAGGCAGTCAGAGTTCATAACGTGAAAATGAACCGCCAGGCGGCAGATGTCTATATGAAACTTAAAGGTGATTACAATGGATAAAATTCATATTAATGGAATTAAAATATACGCGTATCACGGTGCCATTCAGGAAGAACGGGTACTCGGACAGTATTTTATTACGGATCTTGTCCTTCACACTGATTTAACAGCAGCATCTAAGACAGATGATTTGTCTGCTACTGTACATTACGGCGAAGTATATAATATAGTGGAAGAGATTGTAAAAGGTGAACCGGTGAGTCTGCTTGAACGCCTCGCTGGTAAAATCAATACGGAATTATTTGACCGGTATGATAAAATAATAGAGATAGAAACAACTATAACTAAACCTAATCCACCAATAGATGGAAATTATGACAGCGTGGCAATCACGCTGCACGGAAAGCGGGAAACATCATGGCAATAGCTTATCTCGGACTCGGAAGCAATATCGGTGACAGAGAAGGAAGTCTGAAAAATGCAATCGCTAAATTATCCGAAGTGCAGGGGATAGAAGTAACGAAAATTTCATCGCAGTATGAAACGAAACCTTACGGCAAAACAGATCAGCCTGACTTTATGAACATGGCAATAGAAGTGGACACGAATTTAACGCCGCTTGATCTTCTGGAAACGGTGCTTGGAGTCGAACATGAGCTCGGCCGAGTCAGAAACGAAGTGTGGGGACCGCGCAGCATCGATATCGATGTACTCCTTTACGAAGATCTCGAACTGCAGCTGACAGACTTAAAAGTGCCCCACCCGGAAATGCACTTGCGTTCGTTCGTCATCGATCCGCTGAACGAGATTGCGCCGAAAAGAGAACATCCGACCTTGCATATGACGGTAGAAAAAATTAAAGATAAATTAGATAAAAGTCAATCAGCCGAGTGACTTTAATATAAATATTATTACAACATATATAGGAGTGGAATATAGTGAGTGAAGAACTGAACGACCAGCTGGCTGTCCGCCGCGAAAAAATGCAGCAATTAAAAAACCAGGGAATGGATCCTTTTGGTAAACGCTTCGAACGTCTAGCATATACAGAAGAACTTATTGCCCACTGGGATGAGTTTTCAAAAGAAGAGCTTGCGGAAAAAGAAAATGAATCAGTCACAGCCATTGCCGGCCGTATTATGACTAAGCGCGGGAAAGGTAAAGCGGGCTTTGCGCACGTCCAGGACATTACCGGACAAATTCAAATCTACGTCAGAAAAGACCAGATTGGAGACGAAGCATTTGAAGTCTGGAATCAGGCAGACCTTGGTGATTTTGTTGGTGTTAAAGGTCCGATGTTTAAAACAAACACTGGTGAATTGTCGATTAAACCGACTGAATTTACGCTGCTTACAAAAGCACTCCGCCCGCTGCCGGACAAATATCACGGTTTGAAAGACGTTGAAGAACGCTATCGTAAACGCTACCTCGACCTGATTACGAGCAAGGATTCGAGAGACACATTTATTAAACGCAGTAAAATTATTCAGGAAATGCGCAACTACCTCGACAGCATCGGTTTCCTGGAAGTTGAAACTCCAATGATGCATTCAATCGCAGGAGGGGCCCAGGCACGTCCGTTTATCACTCACCATAATGCGCTCGACAGAGACTTATTCATGCGCATCGCACTGGAGCTGCACTTAAAACGTCTCGTTATCGGCGGGATTGAAAAAGTGTATGAAATCGGCCGTGTATTCAGAAACGAAGGTGTTTCGACACGCCACAATCCTGAATTTACAATGATGGAATTATATGAGGCATACGCTGACTATAAAGACATTATGAAATTAACTGAAGAAATGATCGCTTACATTGCCGAAAAAGTAAACGGTACGATGAAAGTGACATATGACGGCGAAGAAATCGACTTAACGCCTGAGTGGAAACGCGTGCATATGGTGGATATCGTCAATGAATATACCGGCGTAAACTTCTATGACATCACAACAGTCGAAGAAGCGAGAGCGGCGGCTAAAGAGCATAATGTGGAAATTGATGACAAGATGCTTTACGGCCACATTCTGAATGAATTCTTCGAACAGAAAGTAGAAGAAGAATTAGTGCAGCCGACTTTCGTTTACGGCCACCCGGTTGAGATTTCTCCGCTGGCTAAGAAAAACGATGAAGACCCGCGTTTCACAGACCGTTTCGAGCTGTTTATCGTCCGCCGCGAACACGCGAATGCATTTACGGAGCTCAATGATCCGATCGATCAGAGAGAACGATTTGAATCGCAGGTTGCAGAACGCGACGCAGGAAATGATGAAGCGCATGAAATGGATGAAGACTATCTGGAAGCAATGGAATACGGTCTGCCGCCAACAGGCGGACTCGGTATCGGTATCGACCGCTTAGTTATGCTGTTGACGGATTCAGCATCTATTAGAGATGTTCTGTTATTCCCGTCGATGCGCGACAGATAATATATATTTATGGAAACACCGCTCTCCCTACAGGATTGCGGTGTTTTTTTGCTTTATTGTGCGGAATATTTAGCAGTTTTACTATTTTTGTATCTCGTTGGATTTTTGAGAGACAACCTTTTATTTTCGCCTATTATATAAGGAGAGAAAACTTATTTTAGGAGGAGATGGAATGTTTTTAAACAAGCGTCTTATGTCACCGGAATTTTTATACTATAAAGCGCTGGAAAAGAGAACGGAATTAGATTTTGAAGAAAGACGTAATTTGTATAACATTCAGAAAGGTTTTGACGGAGAATGTCTGTACGATAAAATACTCGATGAAATTGGACATGAAAGTGTTTATATTTTAAGAAATCTGTATTTAAAAGCAGGAAAGTCGATTACACAGTTTGACAGTATTGTTATCAGCATGGACCGTGTAGCAGTTAATGAAATTAAAAACTATTCCGGAGATTACCATTATGAAAATAACACCTGGTATCGCAATGGTAAACAGCTGAAAGATAATGCGCATATCCAGCTGAGCCGGGCCAAAGGCAAAATTATTCAGCTGAGAGATGAAGCGGGTTTACATTTTAATGTGGAAGGCGCTGTAATATTTACAGGAGACGACTTTAGATTAACTACCGAAAGCGATTATATTTGGAGCGAAACAGTTATTCGGAACCAGTTGAGAAATTACTTCAGGCAATTTAAAGACGACCGTATCAGTGACAAAGCTAAAAGTATCGTGAGACACATTAAAAATGCGATAGCAGAAAATCCTTATTTTGAAGAAAAAGCGGACCTTTCAAGACTGCAGCGCGGTTTATACTGCGGTAAATGCGAAAGCTTTGACTTGAGAAAGGGACGTTTCCAATTCGCATGCGCATCGTGCGGGGCTATCGAGAGCAATGAAACACATCTGCTCCGCGCGATGAGCGATCATAAGTTTTTGTTTTACAATCAGCCTATAACTAAACAGTCGATACTCCATTTAATTGACAATCAAATTTCAGAAGATGTTGTTTATCGTTTTCTTAAAAAGTATTGTCATACTAATTTGATGGGTAAAAAGACGACATATACCTTTAAATATTATGATTGGGAGGAGCCGATTGCAGAAATAAAACAGAATCAGCGGTATAAGGATAAAATTGAATCGTGAAGTACCTGATTTGGCCGCTTGCTCCGCAATGAGCCACAATCATTGCGGAGTATATAATAATCTTCCTGACTATACCGCATTTTATTAATTTTCTGTAAAAATCTATTGACATTTTTACGTAAAATCTATATAATATATATTAGTTTGATTCTGCTTCAGGAGAATTAGCTCAGCTGGGAGAGCATCTGCCTTACAAGCAGAGGGTCGGCGGTTCGAACCCGTCATTCTCCACCATTCAAAACTTAATTTTATACTTATTACATGCGGAAGTAGTTCAGTGATAGAACATCACCTTGCCAAGGTGGGGGTCGCGGGTTTGAATCCCGTCTTCCGCTCCATTTTTTGTTTATACATAAGGGCCTATAGCTCAGTTGGTTAGAGCGCACGCCTGATAAGCGTGAGGTCGGTGGTTCGAGTCCACCTAGGCCCACTTACAATAGATAATCACTTTCGGCTATAGCAGCCGAAAGTGATTTTTTGTTTTATCCGTAAATTCTCCACAAAAAAGCTGCACCAGGTTTAACTTGTGCAGCTAAGGGCAATTCTATTTTATATGTCCTTTTTCTATAAGAGCTTTACGGATTTCAAGCATTGCAGTATATGTTGCAAGCATATGGATCTGTGTTGTCGGTGCATTTTCAATTGACTTAATTACACTCTCAAGGCTGCCTGCCGCATCGATATTTTCTCTTTCGAAGCCAGCTGTAACAAGACGGTCAGTCATTGTATCAACTGCGATACCTCCGGTAATAATCTTCTCGATATCGAGATCGGCCAGCGATTCAAAGTTTGTATCTTCAAGCCATTTCAGATCGACGCCGTCCGCAGGACGGTTGTTAAGCAGGGCGACAAGCGTAAACGGCTCTTTTTCAAGTTTAACAAGATTCAGCACCTGATTGAGTCCGACAGGGTTTTTCACGACGTTAAGGATAATCTTTTTATCATAGGCGATAATGACTTCCTGACGGCCGAAAACGCGCTCGTTCGTCAGAAATGCATCTTTAATATCCGGCGGTGATACATCGAAGAATCTGCCGGCGCTGTATGCAGCGAGAGCATTGTAGATATTGTAGATTCCTGCATTGTGCAGCGTGTACGTATCATTATCCAGCTGGAATGTTGAATGTGTAACATTCAATTCCTGTACACTTGTGACTTTGTAATCGAGTTCGGGACGTTTGAAACCGCATGACGGGCAGTAGTAGTCACCGAGGTTGGCATACGTGTAATGATGGTACTCTAAAGTGTGGCTGCATTTCGGACATTGCGCATCTTCTTTAGTTTTGTCGCCTGATTCGATATCTGTGTCAAATCCGAAGAACTTCTGCGGATTAGGCAGGGTCTGCGAGTTGAACAGAGGCAGATCACCGTTAGCAATAATAGCTGCATCCGGCACTTCGCGGGCTGCATCGGTCAGCAGGTCATATATTTTACCTGTCGTGCCGTAACGGTCGAGCTGATCGCTGAAGATATTCGTATGTACAAATAATTTAGGCTGAAGTTCTGAAACGACATTTTTTAAAGATCCTTCGTCTACCTCGAGAACCGCAATGGCACCTTTTGTAGAACGGGGCGCATTCAGAAAAGCGCCGACAATGCCCTGCTTCATATTAGAACCTGTACGATTGGTAATTATGTTTTTGTATTTTTTAGACAGCACATTTGTTGTCAGAGTTGTCGTCAAAGTTTTGCCGTTTGTTCCTGTAATCACGATAACATCGTAATTTTTTGCGAGGTTGCGAAGCAGGTTTTTATCGATGGAAAGAGCGATTTTACCGGGCAGACTGCTGCCTCCGTTTGTAAACTTTGTCAGTAAATAACGAGTAATTTTACCTGCGTTCTTAGCTATAGTGGACTTGAGTGACATTCATATACGCTCCTTTAACTTTAGACTTCGGGTATCAATTATAACATTCCGTATTATTAGGTACTATAATTTTTTGAAAAGGGTTATAATAAACAATATTAATCACTGAGGAGAGTAAACATGTTAGATTTCTTTATGAGTCTGGAAGCATGGCAGCAGGCGTTGCTCGCCACTTTATTTACGTGGAGCATGACGGGTCTCGGTGCAGCAATTGTATTCCTGACAAAAGGTGTAAGTGAAAACTTTTTAAATATAACACTCGGCTTTGCCGGGGGTATTATGATAGCGGCGAGCTTCTGGTCGCTCCTTGCTCCGGCTATTGAAGCAAGCGCTGATAATCCGATTGGAGAATGGTTCCCGGCCTTGGTCGGCGTTCTCGGCGGAGCGCTGTTTATATACTTATTCGATAAACTGATACCTCACCGTCACCGCGGTGATGACATGGCGGAAGGATTGCCTTATAAAACTTCGAGACGCAGTACGCTGCTTATTACTTCGCTCACACTGCACAACATCCCGGAAGGGCTGTCTATCGGTATTTTGTTCGGTGCAGCAGGTTTAAGTGACGATCCGGTTATGGTGCTGAGCGCATTGACATTGGCAATCGGTATCGGACTGCAGAATATCCCGGAAGGGACTGCGGTGTCCATGCCTCTCAGAGGAGATGGAGCAAGCAGAAGACGGGCGTTTTTCTGGGGCTGGATGTCCGCGATTGTCGAACCGATGGCTGCACTGGTTGGTGTACTTTTAATCGGTTTCATGGAACCTGTGCTGCCTTATGCACTTGCTGCAGGTGCCGGAGCGATGATATTTGTCGTCGTCGAAGAAGTTATCCCGAGTACGCAGAAAAATGGTCATTCCGATGTGGCAGTATTTGCCTTTATGATCGGTTTTGTGATTATGATGGTGCTGGATGTCGCTTTAGGATAGAAAAAAACTCCGGAGGATTTGTCCTCCGGAGTTTTTTTATTAATAATTTAAAATTTTAGTAGAAGAATCCGATCATTACAGAACTCAGGATTGATACAAGAGTTGCACCGTAAACTAGTTTAAGACCGAATTTCGCCACTTTGTCTCCGCTTTCGTTGTGAAGACCTTTTACAGAACCGGCAATAATACCGATACTTCCGAAGTTAGCGAATGATATCAGGAATACTGAAAGCATTGCCTGTGTTTTCTCGGATAATGTTTCTGCCAGCGGAACGAATTCCAGAATAGCTACGAATTCATTTGTAATAAGTTTTGTCGCCATCAGTGAACCGGCAGTCTGAGCTTCCGCCCATGGAATACCCATCATGAATGCTATCGGCATGAAGATATAGCCGAGAATGTCCTGGAATGATAAGTTAGAACCCGGAATTAACAGGAACAGATTGTTTAACAGACCAATCAGGGCGATAAACCCGATAAGCATTGCACCTACGACAAGAACAATTTTTCCGCCGTCGATGATATAGTCTCCAAGAACCTGGAAGAAAGATTTTCCTTTTTCCGGGTTTGTTGAAATTTCAACATCGCCGTCAACGACTTCTTCTTCGTAAGGGTTGATGATATGCACGATGATGTAAACTCCGAACAGATTCAGTACAATAGCAATAATAACGTATTGCGGATCAAGCATTGTAAAGAATGCGCCGACGATTGACAGTGAGATTGAACTCATTGCCTGTGCCGACAGTGTATACAGACGCTGTGTCGTCATTTTAGGTAGCTGGTTTTTAAGAGAAACAAAAACTTCCGACTGGCCAAGCATCATTGATGCTGCACCATTGTACGACTCTATGTAAGGCATACCTGTAATTTTTGTCAAAAGGAAACCGATACCTTTAATAACGAACGGCAGAATTCTCGTAAATGATAAAATACCAATAATCGCAGAAATGAAGATGATAGGCACTAAAACGTTAAATAAGAATACATCTACCGCTTCGCCCTCGCTGTTGGTCATTAAGTCGCCAAAAACAAATAATCCGCCTTCTCTTGCGAAGCCCAGTAATTTATCGAACGCGTTTGCCAGCCACAGAATAAACGTCTGCCCGCCTGTAGTGCTCAAGAATAAGAATGCAGCAAGCAGTTGCAGCACAAGTAATACTAAAATGTTTTTCCAGTGCTTAAACGCAAGTTTGCGGTTGCTACTTGCAATCCAGGCCAGGAAGATGGTGAATAGTATACCGACTATTCCCATTACAATACTCATAATGAAAGCCTCCAAAAAATTGATAGATGAAATTTTACTCTATGTATATGTTTCTATTTTATTATAAAGTAAATGCCGCGTAAACGCGATACCGAATTATTATAATGCAAACGTTTGCAGAAAGAAAGGTATTTCTAAAAATATAAACAAGAGATTTGCCAAAAAAACGCACAGCCTGTATACTTTAGTCAAAGTTGGTCAGAAGGAGTGATGATATGCGTAACATGTCGGATATTATTGAGCAGTATTTAAAAGATATGATTGAACAGTCTGGCAATGAAGCCGTTGAGATTAAACGCGCGCACATCGCTGAAAAATTTGATTGTGTACCCTCGCAGTTAAACTATGTCATAAAAACCCGTTTTACAAACGAACACGGATATGTAGTGGAAAGTAAACGCGGCGGGGGCGGCTACATAAGAATCACCAAGGTGGAGGTGCATTCTGAAACTGAGTACCTTGCACATCTTCAGAATTTAATCGGGGAAAACATTTCTCAGTTAAATGCAGAACATCTGGTTCAGTCTATGTATGAAAACGAAGTGATTACTTACAGAGAAGCGCAAATTATAGATGCAGTAATGAAACGCGAAATTTTATCGCTTGAGCTGCCTTACAGAGATATTTTAAGAGCAAAAATTTTACGCCGTATAATTACAGCTATACTCTATGCTAAGGAGTGATGATATGAAATGTGAAATATGCAACGAGCGTGAAGCGGCAATTCATATTTCGAAAGGTTCGGGGCTCACTCACCAGGAGCAGTATTTGTGTGAACAATGCGCCAATCAATCGATGGATATAAATTATAACCAGACGGATAATCCGTTTGATATTCAAACGCTGTTAAAAATGCTTGCCGGTAATTCAAAGCGTGATCAGACAGACACAGAAGAGCATGCCTGTCCGACCTGCGGTGCGACGCTGCAAAGTATTGTGAAGAACGGTTTATTCGGATGCAGCCACTGCTACGAGTATTTCGAACGCCATGTGCCGGAAATCGTTACACGTGTACAGCTCAACCAGCAGCGTCATATCGGGAAAATACCGTCGCAGGCGCACGATACTTTAAAGTTGAAACGCGATATCGAAACGCTTGAAAGAACACTGCAGGAAAAAGTGAAAACACAGGCTTTTGAAGAAGCAGCGGTCATCCGCGATCAGATACAGGAACTGAAGGATGGTGGGGCGCATGAATAGACATACAAGTACGTGGATTCGTGATGCGGTAAATACAGAAATAGAAATGTCATCCAGAATCCGTCTCGCCCGCAATATTAAAGGCGTACCGTTCACCCATATGCTGGAAGATGATGAAGATCTCGAAGCACTCGGAGGACTGGTGTCAAAAATGTTGCCCGGTTACAGCCTGGCCTCTCTCGACGGTTTGTCTGTGCAAGACAGAGCGCTGCTTGTTGAAAAACATTTAATCAGCCCCAATTTTGCGAAACGCGGTACTCGTGTATTTATTAACGGTGATGAAGATATTTCGATTATGCTCGGCGAGGAAGATCACATCCGCATACAGGCGCTGGGTACAAATACTACTCTCGAGGCGCTTTATGATAAAGCGGGAGCAGTTGATGATACATTGGAAGAAAAGATAGAATATGCATTTGATGAACAGTACGGTTATTTAACAGCGTGTCCGACCAATATCGGTACCGGCATGAGAGCGTCTGTTATGCTGCATCTGCCGGCGCTCGCGGCGACGAATAAAATTCAGCGTTTTCATAATAACCTGACACGTTTCGGATTTACCCTGCGTGGTATATACGGGGAAGGCTCAGAACCGCTGGGTTCCGTCTACCAGCTTTCTAATCAGGTAACACTCGGCTTCGAAGAAAGAGTCATTATTAATAATTTGAGTGAGCTGAAGAATCGCTTAATCGAAGAAGAACGTATGGCAAGACAGCATTTAATGACACTTGATACACTGGATGCAGTTAACCGTTCACTCGGCATTCTGCAGCATGCTTACAAGCTGTCTTTAAAAGAAGCGTCGATGCATTTAAGCAATGTGAAACTCGGTCTTGATCTATCGTATATTGAACTTGAAAATTTTAATTTTCAAGAATGGTTTCAGCTTATACAGCCGGCCTTTGTGAAAGAACGTGTAAATACAGAAGAATACGATTCACCTGGTATTGCCGCGGAAAGTGCGCGGGCAGCCTTAATGCGTGAATTACTAGGAGGGAAATAAACATGCTGTTTGGTAAACTAACAGAGCGTGCCCAGAAAGTACTGGCGTATGCACAGGAAGAAGCAATCACCTTAAAAAATTCTAATATCGGTACGGAGCATCTGCTGCTCGGCCTGGTCAAAGAACGGGAAGGCATCGCAGCGAAAGTTCTTGCCTCATTTAATATTGATGAACAGCGGGTTAATGAAGAAGTTCATAATTTGATTAATACGGGGACAGAAAAAGCGTCTTCGATACACTATACACCGCGTGCTAAAAAGGTTATCGAGCTGTCTATGGATGAAGCCCGCAAACTGCATCATAATTTTGTCGGTACAGAACACCTGCTGCTCGGTTTAATTCGTGAAAGCGAGGGTGTTGCAGCACGCGTACTGGCAAATCTGGATTTAAACATTACAAAAGCGCGGGCAGCTGTTATTAAAATGCTCGGCAATCCCGAATCATTCCAGTCGCACAGCAGCGTCGAAAAAGATACGAACACGCCGACGCTCGATTCGCTGGCCCGTGATTTAACGCAGATTGCGAGAGAAGAGCGTCTCGACCCGGTTATCGGCCGTGCGGACGAAATTACGCGTGTAGTGGAAATACTGAGCCGCAGAACGAAAAACAACCCGGTCTTAATCGGTGAGCCCGGCGTAGGTAAAACTGCGATTGCAGAAGGACTGGCTCAGGCTATTATCAACAATGAAATCCCTGAGAACTTAAAAGGCAAACGAGTGATGTCACTTGATATGGGTACAGTTGTTGCGGGAACTAAATACCGCGGTGAATTTGAAGAACGTATGAAAAAAGTAATGGATGAAATTCATAAAGCGGGTAACGTCGTGCTCTTTATTGATGAGTTGCACACACTGATCGGCGCCGGCGGTGCAGAAGGTGCGATTGACGCCTCAAACATTCTGAAACCAGCACTGGCCCGCGGTGAACTGCAGTGTATCGGTGCGACAACTCTCGATGAGTTCCGCAAGCACATTGAAAAAGATGCAGCGCTCGAACGCCGTTTCCAGCCTGTAATGGTTGATGAACCGAATGCTGACGATGCAGTGCTTATTCTGAAAGGATTGCGCGACCGATATGAAGCGCACCACCGTCTGACAATTACAGATGAAGCGCTTGAAGCGGCAGTACGCATGAGTGACCGTTACATTCAGGACCGCTTCCTGCCGGATAAAGCCATCGATTTAATCGATGAAGCTTCTTCCAAAGTCAGATTAAGAAGCTATGCGGCGCCGCCCGACTTAAAGGATCTCGAAACAGAGCTTGAAACTGTGAAAAAAGAAAAAGATGCGGCAGTGCAGAGCCAGGAATTTGAAGCGGCGGCGAATTACCGCGATCAGCAGACGAAAATCGAACGCCAGGTGAAAGAATGCGAGGAAAACTGGAAAAAAGAGCAGGGTGACTCGTCTCAGTCGGTAACACCGGCGGATATTGAACTTGTCGTTGCAGGTATTACAGGTATTCCGCTTGCTAAAATAGCAGAAGATGAATCGGACAGACTGTTAAATCTTGAATCGATTTTACACGAACGTGTCATCGGTCAGAACGATGCAGTCACATCTATTTCAAAAGCAGTCAGACGGGCGCGGGCAGGACTTAAAAATCCTAAACGTCCTATCGGCAGCTTTATCTTCCTCGGACCGACAGGTGTCGGGAAGACAGAACTTGCCCGAGCGCTCAGCGAAACGATGTTCGGCGAGGAAGATGCAATGATCCGGGTAGACATGAGTGAGTATATGGAGAAACACTCGGTGTCACGGCTCGTCGGTTCACCTCCGGGTTATGTCGGCTATGATGACGGCGGTCAGCTGACGGAGAAAGTGAGAAGAAAGCCATACTCTCTTGTACTGTTTGACGAGATAGAAAAAGCGCACCCTGACGTTTTCAATATGCTGCTTCAGGTACTGGATGACGGCCGCCTGACAGATTCCAACGGCCGAACAGTCGACTTCCGCAACACGATTATCGTAATGACATCAAACGTGGGTGCACGTGAACTTCAGGATCAGAGATTCGTCGGTTTCGGCGGAGCGGCTGCAGAAAGTTACGAAAATGTACGCAGCACAATGATGAAAGAGCTTAAGAATACTTTCAGACCTGAATTTATTAATAGGGTAGACGACATCATCGTGTTCCATAAACTGGAGAAAGAGCATCTTAAAGAAATTGTCAGTCTGATGATTGACCAGCTGCGCGAACGTCTGTCCGATCAGAACATTCACATTGAAGTGACAGAAAAAGCGACTGAACGCATCGCAGAAGAAGGCTACGATCCGGAATACGGAGCGCGCCCGCTTGCGAGAAGTATTCAGAAGAATATTGAGGATACGCTCAGTGAATCGCTGCTTAGCGGTGAAAGCTTTGAAAACAAACTGGTTACAGTAGATTATAAAAATGATGAATTTACCGTAGAGACTAAAGACAGAGCGGCTGATACAGTCGAACAACCATAAAAGAAACCCCAATCGCTCAAGAAATTGAGGATTGGGGTTTTACTTACATAAATTAAGAATGGAAAACTTCTTCTGCAAGATTAATCGCGTTGAACAGCGCACTCGCCTTGTTGACGGTTTCCTGGTATTCGCCTTCCGGAGTGGAATCGGCAACAACACCGGCGCCGGCCTGGACGCTGACTATATTGTCTTCCAAAATCATTGTCCGTATCGTAATGCATGAATCCATATTGCCGTCGAAACCGTAATACAGAATACATCCGCCGTACAAACCCCGGCTGTCGGGTTCGAGCTCGCGGATGATTTCCATGGCGCGTGTTTTCGGCGCACCGGTCAGCGTGCCTGCCGGAAATGAATTGAAGAAAGCTTCAATCGGTGAGACATCGTTTCGGAGGGTTCCATTAACAACGCTGATAATATGCATCACTTCGGAGAAGCGGCCGATTGTCATATAGCGGCTGACTTCAACGCTGTCCTTCACTGACACTTTACGAAACTCATCCAAAGCTAATTCGACGAGCATTTTATGTTCGGCAATTTCTTTTTCATCAGAGAGCAGTTCCTGTGCGATTGCTTCGTCTTCCTGCGGCGTCGCACCGCGTCTTCTCGTGCCGGCAATCGGATGAATTTCAAGTATCTTGTCTTTAACCTGCAGCTGGCGTTCGGGAGAACTGCCGATCAGCTCTGCGTTAGAGAAATTTAAATAAAACATGTAGGGCGACGGATTGATGTTTCTTAAAATCCGGTACAGCTCAAATCCCGAACATTGCGTCACTGTATCAAAGCGCTGGGAAAGTACGGCCTGATCTATTTCGCCGCGGCAGATATAATTTTTTATCACATCGACATCGCTTTTGAAATCAGCTTCCTGATAATTGCTTGTAAAAGTCAGTTGCGGATTTTCCGCCTGTCTTCTTGAGAGCATTAAATCCTCGAGCTGAATATTATTTTGCAGCTGTTTTTTTAATGAATGGATACGTGTTTTCAAAGTATTATATGTATCTTTAACACTTTCAAAGCGTTCGGGATTTTCAAATGAAATGATGGAAGTCTGCTGTTTGCGGTGATCGTAGGCAATCAGCGTCCGTGTGAAAACGAATTGATAATTACCGTGCCGGCCGACACTCCGCGGCTCGATGCCGGCGAGATCCTGCACGGCCTCGTAATTGATGTAGCCGACAGCGCCACCTTTAAACGGCAGGTCAATGCTGTCAGTATATGCATCGACATAATTTCCGGCATAATCAAGTGCTTCCTGCAAAGTAGTGAAGGTAAACATTTTATCTGTGTCGAGGTCGGTCATAAGAAAACCGTTCTCCGCTTCACTTATATCGATAAAAGGATCCAGGCCGATAAATGAATAATTCGACCATTCTGATTCAGGGTCCTGACTTTCTAAAATATACAGCGCGTCGTCTTTTAAGGCATTGAACATATGAATCGGTGTGAGTACGTCGGTGTAAAAACTTTCAATCAGCGGCAAAGTCTTGTACGACCCGGCGCTTTTGGAAAAATCATTAAATGACTGCATAGAATCTCCTTTTCTTTTTAAGAATATGAACATATCTTAAAGAAGCTGAAAGTGTTTTGCAACTGTACTGATGGAATAGTCTGAAAACATTTTGTGAAGGAACGAACAATATTCTGCAATATCATTAATCTCACAGGCTTCTGTCTTTAAATAAGCTGAAATAAATAATACAATAGTAATACGTAAATATAATTGGGGGAGAATATACACGAATGGCAAAAGCAAAAGTATCATTTGAATGTATGGCCTGCGGCTATGAGACGCCGAAGTGGATGGGTAAATGCCCGAACTGCGGAGCATGGAACCAGCTTGAAGAAAAAATAGTGCATAAAGAATCTGCGCCGGGCCGCGGCACTCTGGGGAAGACACCCTCTGAAGACCGTTCCCGCGCGACTAAATTAACAACGATAAAAAAACAGGATACACCGCGGACGACAACGCGCTCCGGAGAATTCGACCGTGTGCTCGGCGGCGGTATCGTAAACGGCTCCCTCATTTTAATCGGCGGTGACCCCGGGATAGGGAAATCGACAATTTTACTGCAGACGGCATTGATTTTAGCTGAAAATCATAATGTGCTTTATGTTTCCGGAGAGGAATCACTTGAACAGATTAAAATGCGGGCAGACCGTATTACGGAGACATCATCGGATTTGACCGTTTTTTGCGAAACGAACTTATTATATATTCATGAAGAAATTAAAAGGTTAAAACCCGACTTTCTAATTATAGACTCGATTCAGACCGTGTTCCATCCGGATGTAACGAGTGCACCGGGCAGTGTTGCCCAGGTAAGAGAAAGCACGCAGTCGATTATGAACATTGCAAAAGGCAATAACATTGCGACCTTTATCGTCGGACATGTAACAAAAGACGGTCAGATTGCCGGGCCGAGACTGCTTGAGCACATGGTAGATACTGTGCTTTATTTCGAAGGAGATCAGCACCACACATACCGTATACTGCGCGCTGTTAAAAACCGTTTCGGTTCGACGAACGAAATGGGTATATTCGAAATGAAAGCAAAAGGTCTGGAAGAAGTGCTGAATCCATCGGAAATCTTTCTGGAAGAACGTTCCAAAAATGCTCCGGGGTCGGCAATCGTTGCAACGATGGAAGGGACGCGGGCAATGCTTGTTGAAGTGCAGTCTCTGGTCACGCCGACACACTTCCATAATCCGAGACGCATGGCGACCGGTGTAGATACAAACCGGCTGTCGCTCTTAATGGCAGTGCTTGAAAAATCGGAAGGGCTGCTGATGCAGCAGCATGACGCTTATATTAAAGTAGCGGGCGGAGTGAAACTCGATGAGCCTGCAGTAGATTTAAGCGTTATTATCAGTATCGCATCGAGCTTCCAGAATATAGCGGTGCGCGGGGACGACTGTTTCATCGGGGAAGTGGGACTAACCGGCGAAATAAGACGGGTTACCAAGATAGAACAGCGCCTGCAGGAAGCAGCCAAGCTCGGCTTCAAACGCGCGATTGTACCCGCATCTAATTTAAGCGGGGTGAATGTCCCCGAAGGAATTGAAGCAATCGGAGTTAAAACATTAAAACAGGCAATTAAACATGCACAGCACAAAGATTAAAAAGGAGGGATAATATGCTCAAATACTTACTGTATGTTGTTTATATACTGATCGGTATTTCATTAGGTGTATGGCTGTTTCCGGAACTGCAGATGCTTCTGCCGTTCGAAATGCCGAGGATATTTAATAACATACTGATCAGCGGCACGCTCGGTGTTTTGTTATTTTTCTTATTATTTGGCTGGACGCTGTCGCACGCACAAAAATTTTTGAAAAAAAGTGAAGGCTATCTGCTCTCAAGAAGTCTGGTTGAAATCGTTTTTGCCACGCTTGGAATGATGCTGGGACTCGTAATCGCTGTCTTAATCTCTCTTTTAATCAATACACTGGATATTCCATTGATAGGTGAAATCGTACCGATTATTTTTGCAGTAGTACTCGGATATTTAGGATTTATGATCGGGCTCCGAAAATTCAGCGAAGTGCTGGACTTCTTTCCGAAATCTTCGGGCAAGTCAAAAGCTGAAGGCAATCATGCAGCGCTGAAGAAGTTTATCGACACAAGTGTCATTATAGACGGACGGATTATTGATGTTGTGGAAACGGGTTTTCTGGAAGGCGAGATTATCATCCCGCAATTTGTGCTGGATGAGCTGCAGCTGATTGCGGACGCGACAGATCCTGTTAAGCGGGAAAAAGGCCAGCGGGGACTGGATATGCTTAATGCCCTGCAGGAGAAGAGCCGGAATGTCCGCATTGAGCCGGTGTCTTATGATAAACTCGATGTCGATCAGCAGCTGATTGATATTGCGAAAAAAGAAAAAGGTGCAATTTTAACGACGGATTACAACTTAAATAAAATATGCCAGCTGCACGACATCCCTGTTCTTAATGTCAATGAACTGAGCGGCGCAATTAAAACTGTCGTTGTGCAGGGTGATGTTTTCGAACTGTTTGTATCTAAAACCGGAAAAGAAGAAAATCAGGGTGTCGGATATCTTGAAGACGGTACGATGGTCGTTGTGGAACATGGAGAGAATTTAATTAATCAAATGGTATCCGTCATCGTGACGAGTGTGCTGCAGACGAATTCGGGACGAATCGTTTTTGCGAAACTGGAGAAAAATAAATGAAATATACAGTAATTATACCGGCCGCGGGCCTCGGGACCCGTATGGGCCTCGGATTTAATAAAGTACTGCTTGAAATTAACGGAGAGCCGGTAATTAAACATACGGTCAGACATTTTGAAGAAGACCCGGACTGCGAGGCGATTCACCTGGCAGTAAGAAGAGAAGAAACTGCTGTTATGAAGGAACTGTTCTCTGACTCTGATAAAGTTTCAGGTATTCACGCGGGTGGAGCGGAGCGGCAGGACAGCATATACAATGCGCTGGTCAATGTACGGAATGCAGATTACATCTTCGTACACGACGGTGCGAGGCCGTTTCTGACGAATGATGTGCTTTCAAGGCTGAAAAGAAAAGTCAAAGAGACCGGAGCGGCTATCTGCGGTGTGAAAACAAAAGACACGCTGAAACGTGTGGTTGACGGTAAAGTCAAAGAAACGCTCAGGCGGGATGAAGTGATTGCCGTACATACTCCGCAGGCATTTGACTGCAGTCTTCTAAAACAGGCGTATGAGCATGCGAGACAGAATAAGCTTGAAGTGACAGATGACTCGATGATGGTGGAAGCGCTGGGTAAAGAAGTCTATTTAGTCGAATCGACTTATGATAATATTAAAATAACGACAAGCGAAGATTTGCAGCTTGCGCATATGATTCTTAAAGGAAAGTAGTGAGATGATGAGGATCGGTCACGGTTATGATGTGCATGCATTTGATGCATCCCGTCCGCTGATTTTAGGCGGCATGGAAATCCCCCATGATTTTGGTTTAAAAGGGCACTCTGATGCGGATGTGCTGCTGCATACGATTACAGATTCAATACTGGGTGCACTTGCTCTTGGCGATATCGGGAAATTTTTCCCGGACACAGATGAAAAATTTAAAGATGCAGATTCTGGTGTCCTGCTCGGTGAAGTGGTTGCCATGATGTACGAAAAGGGTTATGAAATCGGCAATATCGATGCTGTGGTTATTGCTGAAAGGCCGAAATTAAGAGGATATATTGATGATATACGCGGAAATGTGGCTGCACTTTTGAAGACGGATATATCAAATGTTAATATTAAAGCGACAACATCGGAAAAATTAGGATTTACAGGCAGAGAAGAAGGCATCGCAAGTGAAGCGGTAGTCTTACTTAACAAACAGGAGGCAAAATAATGAGTAAAGTAAGAGTGAGATATGCACCGAGTCCGACTGGATTCCTGCACATAGGAAATGCGCGCGCAGCATTATTTAATTATTTATTCGCACGCCATCACGGCGGAGACTTTGTTATCCGTATAGAAGATACTGACAAATCAAGACACGTGGCCGAAGGTGAAGACTCTCAGCTTAACTACTTGAAGTGGCTCGGTATTGAATGGGATGAAAGTGTGGATGTCGGCGGAGACTACGGCCCTTACCGCCAGTCGGAGCGCGGAGATATTTACGCGCCGTACATTCAGCAGCTGCTGGATAATAACCTTGCCTACCGCTGCTACATGACTTCAGAAGAACTGGAAGCTGAAAGAGAAGAACAGCTGAAAAACGGCCAGACACCAATGTACGGCGGTAAGCATGCGAACTTAACAAGAGAACAGGAAGAGCAGTTCAAAGCTGAAGGCAGAGAACCTGCGATACGTATCCGCGTGCCCAAAGACAAAACTTATACGTTTAACGATATGGTTAAAGGTGATGTATCTTTTGACTCGAACGGTTTCGGCGACTGGGTAATCGTTAAAAAAGACGGAGTGCCGACTTACAACTTTGCGGTTGTTATCGATGACCACGAAATGGAAATCACCCACGTGCTCCGCGGAGACGACCATATTTCAAACACGCCGAAACAAATGATGGTTTACGAACTGCTCGATTTGCCGCTGCCGGAATTCGGCCACACAGCTTTAATTGTTAATGCGGAGAAGAAAAAACTGTCAAAACGCGATGCTTCAATTATTCAGTTTATCGAACAGTACGAAGAATTAGGCTATCTGCCGGATGCAATGTTTAACTTTATTGCGCTCCTCGGCTGGTCGCCTGAAGGTGAAGAGGAAATCTTTACGAAAGAAGAACTGATTGAGAACTTCGATGAAAATAGACTGTCGAAAGCATCTGCATTTTTCGATAATCAGAAATTAATGTGGATTAACAACCAGTATATGAAACAGAAAAACTCTGAAGAAATTTTTGAAATGGCGCTGCCGTTTCTGAAAGAAGCGGACAGAGTATCAGAAAATCCAGACGAAGCGGAACTCGATTGGGCGCGCAAGCTCGTTCAGCTGTATCAGCCGCAGATGAGTTACGCTGCGGAAATTACAAAACTGTCGGAACAATTCTTTAAAGATCATGTGGAATTTGATGAAGAAGCACAGGAAGTACTTGACCAGGAACATATTCCTGAACTCATGACGGCGCTCCACAAACATTTCACAGAACTTCAGGACTTTTCACCTGAAGGAATTAAAGCTGAAATCAAGGCTGTCCAAAAAGAGACAGGCATTAAAGGCAAGAAATTATTTATGCCGATCCGCGTGGCAGTAACAGGTGAAACAAAAGGACCAGAATTGCCGGATTCGATTTCATTAATCGGCAAAGAAGCAGTGCTCGAGCGCATTCAGCGTTTAATCTAAGCCGGACTGTTGAAATAACATCCGGTGTGCCGTATGATATAGGTGTTAAAAGTTAAGTATGCAAACCGCTGGACACAAAGAGATTATCCGTCTGCTGAAAAGGATAACAAAGCGTTTTGCAGAATTGCGCTTTTAATATTGAACGAATTGTATATTAAAAGTGACAAAGCAGAGTGGAACCGTGCGTAAGCGCCTCTGTCCGATTACCGGGCAGAGGCGTATTTTTATGATTTTAGGAGGACGAAGATGTTTCAGAGAGTGAAAGAAGATTTGGACATGGTACTGGCACTCGACCCGGCAGCGAAAAACCGTTTAGAAGTGTTTTTTACATATGCGGGTATTCACGCGGTATGGGCGCATCTGATTGCGCACTGGTTTTATAAAAAGAATTTTAAAGTAATGGCACGTGTGATTTCGCAGCTGAGCCGTTTTGTGACGGGCGCAGAAATTCATCCGGGCGCAAACATCGGCAGACGGCTGTTTATCGACCATGGTATGGGTGTAGTCATCGGCGAGACATGCAATATCGGCAATGATGTAACGATTTACCAGGGGGTAACACTTGGCGGAACGGGTAAAGAAGATCATAAGCGCCACCCGGATATCGACGATAATGTCCTGATTGCAGCAGGCGCGAAAGTGCTCGGGAATATCCGCGTCGGAGAATCATCGAACGTTGGAGCGAACTCTGTAGTTTTAAAAAATGTGCCGCCCCACTCGACAGTTGTCGGCATCCCAGGTCATATTGTAAAGCAGCACGGACAGCGTGTCAGAAAACATAATAATTTTGACCATCGGGATTTACCGGATCCGTTGTTTGAGAAACTGCTGGAACTTGAAAAAGAAATTAATAACTTCAGAAGAGAAGTTGGAAATGAGGTAAAAGATGGTTCGCATATATAATACAATTACAAGAAGGAAAGAAGATTTTAAGCCGCTTGAAGAAGGCAAAGTGAGCATGTATGTCTGCGGTCCCACTGTGTATAACTATATTCATATCGGCAATGCGCGTCCTGCGATTGCTTTTGATACAGTGCGCCGCTATTTGGAATATAAAGGATATGAAGTAAAATACGTATCAAACTTTACAGATGTAGACGATAAACTGATTAAAGCTTCGAAAGAACTGGGAGAAACTGTGCCGGAAATTGCCGAGCGCTTTATCGAAGCGTTCTTTGAAGATACGGGCGCGCTCAATGTGAAGAAAGCAGATGTGCACCCGAGGGTAATGGACCATATGCCGGATATAGTTGAATTTATTAAAGTGCTGATCGATAAAGGTCATGCTTATGAATCGGCAGGAGATGTGTATTTTAAGACACGTTCATTTGACGGTTACGGCAAACTGTCCCAGCAGTCAGTGGATGATTTGAAGGTAGGTGCGCGCATCGATGCCGGAGAGAAGAAACAGGACCCTCTGGATTTCGCTTTATGGAAAGAGGCGAAGGATGGAGAAATCAACTGGGAATCTCCGTGGGGGAACGGGCGTCCGGGCTGGCATATCGAGTGCAGCGTAATGGCGCGTGAGCATCTAGGCGACACAATCGACATTCACGCGGGCGGACAGGATTTAACCTTCCCGCATCATGAAAATGAGATTGCCCAGAGTGAGTGCATGACGGACGAAACATTCGCAAACTACTGGATGCACAACGGCTATATCAATATCGATAATACAAAAATGTCGAAATCACTCGGTAATTTTATATTGGTGCACGATATTATTAAAGAAATCGAGCCGAACGTTCTCCGCTACTTTATGATCAGCGTTCACTACCGGAATCCGATTAATTATAACCGCGAGCTTGTGGATGCAGCGCGCAACAGTCTGATGCGCATCCAGGACAGCTATCATCAGGCAGCTGAACGTGCGGAGAAAGCAGTCGGTACGGAAGCCGATGAGAAAGTGCTCCTTGCAATCGATGATAACCTTAAGCAGTTTGAAGCGTTTATGGATGATGATTTCAATACGGCGAATGCTATTACGGCCTGGCACGAACTGACGGGCGAACTGAACAAATATCTGCGCCAGCCGTCGACATCAAAAGAAGTGCTTCAGAAATTTATGAAGGTGTTCGAAACATATTCTGAAATTCTCGGTGTAAGTCTCGACAGAAAAGAACTGCTTTTGGACGAAGAAATTGAAACACTGATTGAAGAGCGGGAAGCAGCCCGGAAAAACAAAGATTTTGCACGGGCGGATGAAATCCGCGACAGTTTAAAAGCTGAAGGCATAGTTTTAGAAGACACGAAAGACGGCGTGAGGTTTAAGCGTGGATAATTTTAAGATCGACGCAGTGCCGTCGCTGTCGCTCGCATTTTTAGGAGATGCAGTTTATGCCGTGCATATCCGCGAGCATTTAATAAGAAATAAACCTTATTTAAAACCCGATGCCCTGCACCGGGAAGCGAATAAACTTGTCAGTGCGCGTGCGCAGGCAGATGCACTGCACTTTTTGAGACGGACGGGAGTGCTGAGTGAAGAAGAATGGGATATTGCCAGAAAAGCACGCAATAAATCGAGTGCGACACGGGCGAAAAACGCTTCGATTAAAGAATACCGGAACGCTTCAGGGCTGGAAGCACTGATTGGCCATCTCGCACTGGCGGAGAATGAACAGCGGATTACAGAGCTGATGGCTCATATTATTAAAAACGGGAGTGAAGGACAATGAGCAGTTCGGTTATAGCAGGACGTCACGCAGTGAAAGAGCTGCTGCGTTCGGACAGCGATATCAATAAGATTTATATGCAGGATACTGTAAACAAAAGCCAGCTGAAAGAAATTCTGGACCTGGCGAAAGAAAAGCGTGTCGTCGTCTCGGCGGTGCCGAAAAATAAAATAGACGGACTGACGGATGAACGGCACCAGGGTATCGTTGCACTCGTCAGCGCCCATGAGTATATGCCGCTTGAAGAACTGCTGGAAAAAATTGAAGGTAAAAATGCTAATATTATTATTCTTGATGGTCTGGAAGATCCTCATAATCTCGGTTCAATTTTAAGGACTTGCGATGCAGCAGGTTTTGATGGGGTCATTATTCCGAAACGCCGTTCGGTGCAGCTGACGGATACAGTAGCGAAAACATCGACCGGGGCAATAGAGTATGTGCCGGTTGTCAGGGTGACAAACATCAACCAGACAATCGATAAGCTGAAGGAAAACAACTTCTGGGTCATCGGCAGCGACGGCACCGGGAAGCTTGATTACCGCGAGATGAATGCGAAGACCGGCAGCAATGCGCTCGTAGTCGGCAGCGAAGGTGAAGGCATCAGTAAAAAAACTTTGGAAAAATGCGATTTCACAGTTAAGATACCGATGGCCGGAGAAATTACGAGCCTGAATGCTTCGGTTTCTGCGGCTTTGCTGATGTACGAAGTTTACCGTCAGCAGAATCCGCCTGGACGTGATTAATCATGCGCAAAAAACGGCGTCTGCTGGTGGTTGACGGCTATAATTTAATTGGTGCGAACTCCGAGTTATTTGCAGAATCTAAAATTTCTCTCCAGCTGGCAAGAGAAGAAGTATTGAAAGCGCTGAGCGAGTATCAAGCGCTTCAGAATTATGAAATTATCTGTGTTTTTGATGCTTATGAAGTGAAAAATCAGGAAGCGGTTATCGATTACTACGGTATCACGGTGATTTATACGAAAGAGAAGGAAACGGCGGATGAATATATAGAGCGTTTTGTGTACGATAACTATCACCCCCACCTCTGCGATATCAGTGTTGTAACGAGTGATCTGACAGAACAGAATGCCATTTTTGCCTATGGCGCTTACCGGATTCCTTCCAGAGAGATGTGGATGAACCTGGCGGAAGCCGGTAAAAATATCAGTTCCCATATCGAGACAATAAATGAAAAACTGCCGAGAACAAAACTTGATATCAGCGACGAAGTGCTTGCGAAAATGGAAAAACTGCGGCGCGGAGAGAATTGACGGCTTGAAGGGCCGCCCGGAACCTCATATATTAGAAGTAATATAAAAGGAGGCGGGCGGATGTATTTCATAAAGTCATTGTATATTTATATTAAAGAAGAGCAGCCGGCTGTTTACGGCGGAGATAAATTATTAGATGCTTATGCACTGCAGGTAAAAGCTGGCGAATTCCACTTTTTTGATAACATCGACCATCATCTCCGTCCGATAATCAGACGGATGACTTTCAAGTACGATATGAATGAACACGACCGGGAAGATTTAATTCAGGAAATGGTGCTCAGCGCACTGATTTTATGTTTGAAATACGACTTTGCAAAGGGACATTACAAGCATTATGTTCTCCGCTCTATCAGGCTGAAGATGTACGATTATATTCACCGGCTCAAGGTCTGGCATCAGGTTGAACTCAATCCTGACGAAATTCTGCTGCTGGAACATCAGCACGCTCTGCCGCATATCATGCTGAAAGAAACTCAGGCAGAGTATGCGGGGGCGGCCGGCAATTTATCGAATTATGAAAAGCGGGCTTTGAAATTATTTCTCGACGGCTGCACAATAGAAGATATCGCAGATATATTTAACAAGGAACCGGAGTCTGTCATCAATACGTTTTACAGGATTAAAATCAAATTCAACTCAGTTGAAGATTTACACACTGTTGTTGACAATGACGCCCTGAACCGATATAGTATATTAGAATTGAAATGAGGATTTTAAGATGAAAATTGCTCTTATATGCAGCAGCTGCGGCTCGCGGAACTATTCACTGAACAAGCCGGTTCACAACGAAAGACTCGTCATGAAAAAACACTGTCCAAAATGCAATAAGCATACAACGCATAAAAGTTCTATATAATTCAGGGGGAACGGTTGATGAATAATAATAAAAACTTCTTCCAAAATGTTGTTAGCGAGATGAAGAAAGTCAGCTGGCCGACAGGGCAGGAAGTAGTCCGTTATACAACGACAGTAGTAGTTACTGTAGTATTTTTTCTGGCATTTTTCTACGTGCTGGATATCGGCATCACAGCACTAATTGATCTTATGTAATTTTAAAGGAGCGGTAAAATGTCTCTAGACAAGCACTGGTATGCAGTACATACCTATTCAGGCTATGAAAACAAAGTAAAGGCAAACCTAGAGGCGCGCCTTGAATCGATGAATATGCAGGATTTAATTTTCCGCGTAGTCATCCCTGAAGAAGAGGAAACAACGATTAAAGACGGGAAAAAGAAAACGGCAATGAAAAAAACATTTCCGGGCTATGTACTCGTCGAACTGGTTATGACAGATGAATCTTGGTACGTCGTCCGCAATACGCCGGGTGTTACCGGATTTGTCGGCTCGCAGGGTGCGGGCAGCAAACCGAATCCTCTCTTGCCGGATGAAGTTAAATTTATCCTGCGTCAGATGGGTATGTCGGAAAAAATTGTTGATGTTGAAGTCGCTGTCGGCGAATCAATCAATATTATCGCGGGTCCATTTAACAATCAGAGCGGTGTAATCGAATCGATTGATGAGGAGCGTTACAAGCTTACCGTCCTTGTTGAAATGTTTGGACGCGAAACGCCTGTTGAAGTTGAATTCGATCAAATCGAGAAACTTTAAATTTTTAATTGAAATATGTAACTAATATATGCTATACTTTCATGGTCGCAAATTTGCGGCCATCTTTATTTATGTATACAGATGAAGAGTGGGAGGATGAAATCTAAACATCCTGTGACCACATCACGATTATGAGGAGGTGCAACATCGTGGCTAAAAAAGTTATTAATGTTGTGAAATTGCAAATTCCTGCAGGTAAGGCGAACCCGGCACCACCGGTAGGTCCGGCCCTAGGTCAGGCAGGCGTAAACATCATGGGATTCTGTAAAGAATTCAACGCGCGTACACAAGAGCAGGCAGGTCTTATTATTCCTGTTGAGATCTCAGTATTTGAAGATCGCTCATTCACATTTATTACAAAAACTCCACCGGCAGCTGTTCTTCTTAAGAAAGCAGCTAACACTGAGAAGGGTTCTGGCGAACCTAACAAAAACAAGGTGGCAACTGTTACAGCGGATCAGGTTCGTGAGATCGCTGAAACGAAAATGGAAGACTTAAACGCAGCATCAGTAGACGCAGCGGTTAAAATGGTTGAAGGTACAGCTCGAAGCATGGGCTTCACTGTCGAAAAATAAATTAAGTATTAATACGGTCGTGGGAGGATTAACCCCGCTATAACCACAAGGAGGAATAGATATGGCTAAGAGAGGTAAAAAGTATCAAGCTGCTCTAGAGAAGTTTGATCAAAACTCTGTGTTCTCAATTGAAGAAGCAATTAAACTTGCTAAAGAAACGCATGTTGCCAACTTTGACGCTTCAGTTGAAGTAGCATTCCGTCTAGGTATTGATACGCGTAAAAATGATCAGCAGATCCGTGGCGCATTAGTGCTGCCGCACGGTACTGGTAAGTCACAGCGTGTATTAGTATTTGCTAAAGGCGATAAAGCTAAAGAAGCAGAAGCAGCTGGCGCAGATTACGTTGGCGAAGCAGAATTGGCACAGAAAATTAACGGTGGATGGTTTGATTTCGATGTTATCGTTGCAACACCGGACATGATGGGCGAAGTTGGTAAATTAGGCCGGGTACTTGGACCTAAAGGACTAATGCCGAACCCTAAAACTGGTACGGTAACTATGGACGTAACTAAAGCAGTTCAGGAAATTAAAGCTGGTAAAGTTGAATACCGCGCTGAAAAAGCAGGTATTGTACACGTTGGAATCGGTAAAGTTTCATTTAGCGAAGAACAGCTGGTAGAAAACTTTAAAGCGATTCACGATGCACTGGAAAAAGCTAAACCGTCATCATCTAAAGGTGTTTACTTCAAATCAGTAACAGTATCAAGCACGATGGGTCCTGGAATTACAGTTGACCCAAGCGTAGTAAGAACTGTCTAAAATAATCATTGACAAGTGTAGATATATCAGTTATATTTACACTTGTAAATTTAAAAATTACCTAAGACAGCAGGAGCTGAACATAACAGCTTAATAACTATCCTGCCGAGGCAAATAAAAATGACTTGAATGATATTCATATAAATTCAAGCACTTTTTGCCGCCGGTAAAAGGTGCTTTTTTATTTGCACCAGAAAAAATAATGGAGGTGTAACTACATGTCAAACGTGATTGAACAAAAACAACAGCACGTTGAAGTGATTTCAGAACAGCTGAAAAACTCTGTATCTACTGTATTAGTAGACTACCGCGGTCTAACAGTATCTGAAGTAACTGAACTGCGTAAGCAATTGCGCGATGCTGGGATTGAATTCAAAGTTTACAAAAACACGATGGTTCGCCGCGCTGCGGATTCTGTCGGCTTATCTGAGCTGAACGAATTCTTAGTAGGCCCGAGTGCAATCGCATTTTCTAACGAAGATGTTATCGCGCCAGCTAAAATCATCCACGAATTTGCTAAAAAACACGAAGCTTTAGAAATTAAAGCAGGTGTCATCGAAGGTAGTTTCGTACCGGTCGAAGATGTTAAATCAATTGCATCTCTGCCATCAAGAGACGGATTGCTTTCTATGCTGTTATCAGTATTACAAGCGCCAGTACGCAACTTCGCATATGCAGTTAAAGCTATCGGTGAAGAGAAAGAACAGGAAAACGGCGAAGCTTAATAACGGGCACGCTGAAAACAATTATAAAATGGAGGAATATTATTATGGCTAACAATGAACAAATCATTGAAAGTATTAAAGAAATGTCAGTTTTAGAATTAAACGACTTAGTAAAAGCAATTGAAGAAGAATTCGGCGTAACAGCTGCTGCTCCTGTAGCTGCTGCAGGTGGCGGAGAAGCTGCTGCTGCTGAAGAACAAACTGAATTTGATGTAGAACTTACAGATGCAGGTTCTTCTAAGATTAAAGTAATCAAAGTAGTTCGCGAAGCTACTGGTCTTGGTCTTAAAGACGCTAAAGAGTTAGTTGACGGCGCTCCTAAAGTCATCAAAGAAGGTCTTTCTAAAGAAGACGCTGAAGCTCTTAAAGCTCAACTTGAAGAAGTTGGCGCTGGCGTAGAAGTTAAGTAAGCTATATAAATTTTGACAGAAAAAGTTCCCGTAAACATAAGTTTATCGGGGACTTTTTTAGTTACTTTCAGCAACTGGGGGAGATTGTATGTCTCACTATTACACTACGGATGACACGCCGCACGAATTCAGCGAAATAAAATTCAGTTTCAACGATTATGTCTACCGTTTTAAAACAGACCGCGGTGTATTTTCTAAAAATCAGATTGATTATGGTACTGAAGTGCTGATCAAAACTGTATTTTCGGATTTTGAAGGCGGCGGTAAGTTTATTGACATGGGCGCAGGCTACGGACCGATCGGTACCGTGCTCGGCAAAGAACTTGGACTTAAACCGGTAATGGTAGAAGTTAACGAGGATGCAATACAATTATCTATTGAAAACACCCGCCGGGAAAAGGTTGATGCCGAGATTCTCAACCGGAGCAGTTATGACGTTTCAGATTTAAATGCATCTCTGTACGTTACGAATCCGCCATTTAGAGCGGGCAAGGATACGGTGCTCGGAATTCTGGATGACGGTTATCGGCGCCTGGAAGAAAAAGGCTGCTTTTATATGGTTGTACAGAAAAAACAGGGTATGCCTTCTTATAAAAAGTATTTAAAATCTCTGTTTGGGAATGTTGAAATTGCAGCAAAAGATAAAGGTTATTACATCTTAAAAAGCACTAAATAAAAAGAAATTATATATTTGACTTGACAAATTGTATATGTTATTCTTATAGAATGTTAAATTAATATCAATAAGTATGTACTTTTCTGTGCAGCTGTTGAATGGAACATTTTGAATAAGTGTCCAGTTTAATAGGAAATGGGGTTGAATACGATTCCGTTTTCTTTTTGTCTTTTGAACTGTTCCGCTCTTAAATGTCCATTATAGTTTACGCAAATATTATTAGGGGTGAATCTGTCGATGAGTCAATTGATTCAGTATGGAAGACATGCACAACGTAGAAGTTATGCGCGTATCGAAGAGAAGTTAGAATTACCTAACTTAATTGAGATTCAGACGAAATCGTACGAGTGGTTTTTAGAAACCGGTCTAATCGAAATGTTTAAAGATATTTCTCCGGTAGAAGATTTTACTGGGAATATGTCTTTGGAATTTGTAGATTATAAACTCGGCGAACCGAAGTATAACGAGGAAGAAGCGAAAGATCACGATTCTACTTACTCAGCACCGCTGAGAGTGAAAGTTCGCTTAGTCATCAAAGAAACCGGCGAAGTTAAAGAGCAGGATGTATTTATGGGAGATTTCCCATTGATGACGGATACAGGGACTTTTATTATTAATGGTGCCGAGCGTGTAATCGTTTCGCAATTAGTAAGAAGCCCGTCTGTATATTTCTCTGAGAAGTTCGACAAAAATGGTAAATTGAACTTCGGAGCAACAGTCATCCCTAACCGTGGCGCATGGTTGGAATATGAAATCGACGCAAAAGATGTCGTATATGTAAGAATTGACCGCACGCGCAAATTGCCGATTACGGTATTATTACGTGCGTTAGGTTTTGCAACTGACGAAGAAATCATCAATCTTCTCGGCGATAACGAATACCTTCGCAATACGCTCGAGAAAGATGCGACAGAAACAGTCGACCAGGCCCTGTTAGAAATCTATGAAAGATTGCGTCCAGGCGAACCGCCAACAGTAGAAAACGCACGTAATTTATTATATTCGAGATTCTTTGATCCGAAACGGTACGATCTTGCAAATGTCGGACGTTATAAGATGAATAAAAAACTTCATCTGCAAAACCGTCTCTTCAACCAAGTGCTTACAGAACCGGTTGTCGACTCAGAGACAGGTGAAATTATTGCTGAAGCAGGCTCAACTATCGATCGCCGTACACTGGACTCGATTATGGAGCAGCTTGAAACAACTGCAAACCTGAAAACTTATCACCTTGAGCAGGGGCTCTTAGACGAGCCTGTTGAAATTCAATCGGTGAAAGTCAAATCACGCAACAATGAAGAGCATTCAACGACAGTAATCGGCAACGCCTTCCCTGATGTGGAAGTTAAATCAATCACGCCTTCAGATATTATTTCTTCAATGAGTTATTTCTTTAATTTATTGGAAGGTGTCGGATTCACAGATGATATTGACCATCTCGGTAACCGTCGTCTGCGTTCAGTCGGTGAATTGCTGCAAAACCAATTCCGTATCGGTGTTTCCCGTATGGAACGTGTTGTACGTGAAAGAATGTCTATTCAGGATACTGAAACGGTAACGCCTCAACAGCTGATTAACATTCGTCCGGTAATTGCATCTATTAAAGAGTTCTTCGGAAGCTCGCAGTTATCACAATTTATGGACCAGACAAATCCGCTTGCAGAACTGACGCACAAACGCCGTCTGTCTGCCTTAGGACCCGGCGGTCTGACTCGTGAACGCGCCGGCATGGAAGTGCGTGACGTTCACTACTCTCACTACGGACGTATGTGTCCGATTGAAACTCCGGAGGGGCCGAACATCGGTCTGATTAACACGCTGTCAAGTTATGCACGCGTTAATGATTTCGGATTTATCGAAACACCGTACAGAAGAGTTGATCCTGAAACGAATAAAGTAACGAATAAAATCGATTACTTAACAGCTGATGAAGAAGACAGCTATGTCGTTGCGCAGGCGAATGCTGTTCTCGATGAAGACGGCTCATTCCTCGATGAGGAAGTTATCTGCCGTTTCCGCGGAAACAACACTCAGATGCAGCGGGATCGTATGGACTACATGGACGTATCGCCTAAGCAGGTAGTATCTGCCGCGACTGCTTGTATTCCATTCCTTGAGAATGATGACTCTAACCGTGCACTTATGGGTGCGAACATGCAGCGTCAGGCAGTTCCATTATTAAATCCTGAATCGCCGTTTATCGGTACAGGTATGGAACACGTGTCTGCCCGCGACTCAGGTGCTGCTGTAGTTTCACGCTACAGAGGGCGCGTTGAACATGTCGAAGCGAAAGAAATTCACGTCCGCCGTATCGAAGATAAGAACGGTAAAGACGTAGAAACAGAAAAAGATATTTACAGAATGTCTAAATTCGTGCGTTCAAACGCAGGAACATGCTATAACCAGAAACCGATAATTACTGAAGGCGACATCGTTGAAAAAGGTGAAATACTTGCCGATGGACCTTCTATGGACAACGGTGAAATGGCTCTTGGACGCAACCTTGTTGTCGGCTTTATGACGTGGGATGGTTATAACTATGAGGATGCTGTAATTATGAGTGAGCGTCTTGTGAAACAGGATGTATACACTTCAATTCATATTGAAGAATACGAATCTGAATCAAGAGACACAAAACTCGGACCTGAAGAAATTACACGCGACATTCCAAACGTATCGGACAGCGCGCTTAAAAAACTGGACGATCGCGGAATTGTGCACATCGGTGCTGAAGTTATCGACGGTGATATTCTCGTCGGTAAAGTAACGCCTAAAGGTGTGACTGAATTAACTGCAGAAGAACGTTTACTGCATGCAATCTTCGGTGAAAAAGCGCGTGAAGTCAGAGATACTTCACTGCGTGTACCTCACGGTGCAGGCGGAATCGTGCTTGATGTTAAAGTCTTCAACCGTGAAGACGGCGACGAATTATCACCTGGTGTGAACCAGCTCGTTCGTGTTTATATCGTTCAGAAGAGAAAAATTTCTGAAGGAGATAAAATGTGCGGACGTCACGGTAACAAAGGTGTTATTTCGAAAATTTTACCTGAAGAAGATATGCCTTATATGCCTGACGGCACGCCAATTGATATCATGCTTAACCCGCTTGGTGTCCCGTCCCGTATGAACATTGGTCAGGTTCTTGAACTGCACCTCGGTATGGCGGCGCGTGCAATGGGCTTAAGAATGGCATCTCCGGTATTTGACGGAGCGAACGAAGATGATGTATGGACTACGATGGAAGAAGCAGGACTTGCACGCGACGGTAAGACGGTACTTTACGACGGACGCACAGGCGAACCGTTTGAAAACCGTATTTCTGTTGGTGTGATGTACATGCTTAAACTTGCGCACATGGTTGACGATAAACTGCATGCAAGAAGTACCGGACCTTACTCATTAGTAACGCAGCAGCCACTGGGCGGTAAAGCGCAGTTCGGCGGACAGCGTTTCGGTGAGATGGAAGTTTGGGCGCTTGAAGCATACGGTGCCGCATACACATTACAGGAAATTCTGACAGTTAAATCCGATGATACAGTCGGGCGTGTGAAAACATATGAAGCAATTGTTAAAGGTGAAAACCTGCCGAAACCGGGCGTTCCGGAATCATTCAGAGTATTGATGAAAGAACTTCAGAGTCTGGGTCTCGATGTAAGTATCATGGATGAAAACGACGAAGAAATTGAATTGCGCGATACAGAAGATGACGAGATGGAAAGCCAACCGACTCAATCGGACAAGGTAACTGCTTCAGCTGAAAATGAAAATGTTACTGAGTAATGTGCTGAGCTTCGAGAAAACTTTAGGGAGGAAAGCTCATTGATAGATGTTAATAGATTTAAATATATGAAAATTGGTTTAGCGTCACCGGAAAAGATTCGTTCATGGTCTTTCGGTGAAGTGAAGAAACCGGAAACGATTAACTACAGAACATTAAAACCGGAACGCGATGGTTTATTCTGTGAGAAGATTTTCGGACCGACTAAAGACTGGGAATGCAGCTGCGGTAAGTACAAACGTGTCAGATATAAAGGGATGGTTTGTGACCGCTGCGGAGTCGAAGTTACACGCGCTAAAGTAAGACGTGAAAGAATGGGGCACATCGAGCTTGCAGCTCCTGTAACTCACATCTGGTACTTTAAAGGAATTCCGTCACGCATGGGTCTCCTTTTAGATATGTCACCCCGCTCGCTTGAAGAAATTATCTATTTCGCATCTTACGCTGTAATTAAGCCGGGACCTACGGGTCTCGAGCCTAAGCAGCTCTTAAGCGAACGTGAATACCGCGAGTATTACGATAAATTCGGCAATACATTTGCAGCGAAAATGGGTGCTGAAGCGATTAAAGAATTACTTCAGCAGGTGGACTTAAACGCGGAACTTGAAATGCTCAGAAAAGAGCTTGAAACAGCAACAGGACAGCGTCTGACAAGAGCGATCAAACGTCTTGAAGTCGTTGAAGCTTTCCGTCATTCAGGCAATGATCCGTCATGGATGATTCTTGATGTGCTGCCGATTATTCCTCCGGAAATTCGTCCGATGGTACAGCTGGACGGCGGGCGTTTTGCTACGAGTGATATGAACGACCTTTACCGTCGCGTAATTAACCGTAACAACCGTCTGAAACGTCTCCTTGATTTAGGAGCACCGGGAATTATCGTCCAGAATGAGAAACGCATGCTGCAGGAAGCTGTAGATGCGCTTATCGATAATGGCCGCCGTGGCCGTCCTGTTACAGGACCGGGTAACCGCCCGCTTAAGTCACTGTCTCATATGCTTAAAGGTAAACAGGGACGTTTCCGTCAGAACCTTCTTGGTAAACGTGTTGACTATTCAGGACGTTCGGTAATCGTTGTCGGACCGGGTCTGAAAATGTATCAGTGCGGACTGCCGAAGGAAATGGCGCTCGAACTGTTCAAGCCTTTCGTGATGAAAGAACTTGTAGCACGTGACTTGGCGACAAACATCAAGAATGCCAAAGGCAAGATTGAGCGCATGGAAAATGAAGTATGGGATGTTCTGGAAGATGTTATTTCCGAGCACCCGGTACTGCTGAACCGTGCACCGACACTTCACCGTCTCGGTATTCAGGCTTTCGAAGCGAAATTAGTGGAAGGCCGCGCTATCCGTCTTCACCCGTTAGTTACAACAGCATACAATGCTGACTTTGACGGTGACCAGATGGCAGTGCACGTTCCATTATCGAAAGAAGCACAAGCTGAAGCACGCATGCTGATGCTCGCTGCTCAAAATATCCTTAACCCTAAAGACGGCAAGCCGGTAGTTACACCGTCCCAGGATATGGTTCTTGGTAACTACTACTTGACACTTGAACGTGAAAACATGAAAAATGAAGGGCATATCTTCAAGAGTATCGATGAAGTTGTGATGGCTTACCAGAACGGTTACACATCACTTCATACGCGTATCGGCCTTCATACACAAACCTTATCTGAGGAAAAAGTTTCTGCGGAGAACAAAGGTAAACTATTAATGACGACTGTCGGCAAAGTAATCTTCAATCAGATTATGCCGCCTTCATTCCCGTATATTAACGAACCGACACGCGAAAACTTAGAACGCAAAACACCAAACAAATACTTCATTGACGCTAAAGATTTAGGCGAAGAAGGTTTAGTTGAAAAAATTCAGGAAATGCCGCTTGTCGATCCATTTGACAAGAAATATCTTGGACAGGTTATTGCGGAAGTCTTCAACAAGTTCCACATTACAGAAACATCTGTCATGCTGGATCTGATGAAAGACCTCGGATTCAAATACTCCGCTAAAGCCGGTATTACGGTAGGGGTAGCAGATATCGTTGTACTTCCTGAGAAACAGGTCATCATCGACGATACTGAAGAAAAAGTTGAGAAAGTTCAGAAGCAGTTCTCCCGCGGTTTAATTACTGAAGAAGAACGTTATAATGCTGTTATTGAACTTTGGACAAAAGCTAAAGATGTTATTCAGGAAAAACTGATGGCATCATTACACCGCCTGAACCCGATCTTCATGATGAGTGACTCAGGTGCCCGCGGTAACGCATCAAACTTTACACAGCTTGCCGGTATGCGCGGACTGATGGCGAACCCGTCAGGTGAAATCATCGAGCTTCCAATCAAATCAAGTTTCCGTGAGGGACTGACAGTACTCGAGTACTTTATCTCGACTCACGGTGCGCGTAAAGGTCTTGCCGATACAGCACTGAAAACTGCTGACTCGGGTTACCTGACACGCCGTCTGGTTGATGTTGCGCAGGATGTTATCGTACGCGAAGAAGATTGCGGTACTGATAAAGGACTGAGTGTTTCTGCACTGACAGAAGGATCAGAACTTATCGAGCCGCTTATCGACCGTCTGGAAGGCCGTTATGTAAAAGAAACTGTAAGACATCCGGAAACTGACGAGGTCATTCTCGGCAGCAACGAGTTAATCACTCCGGATATCGCTAAAGAAATCGTGAACAGCGGCATTGAAGAAGTATATATCCGTTCAGCATTTACATGTAATACACGTCATGGTGTATGCGAACGCTGCTATGGTAAAAACCTTGCGACTGGTGAAAAAGTTGAGGTCGGCGAAGCAGTTGGTACAATTGCCGCTCAATCAATTGGTGAGCCGGGTACACAGCTTACAATGCGTACATTCCACACAGGCGGGGTAGCAGGTAGCGATATTACACAAGGTTTACCGCGTATTCAGGAACTATTCGAAGCGCGTAACCCGAAAGGGCAGGCACAGATTTCAGAAATACACGGTACAGTAACGGATATTGAAGTTGTTAAGGACCGTCAGCAGGAAGTTAAAGTTAAAGGTGAGCATGAAACCCGCACTTACATGGTGCCAGGGGCAGCACGCCTGCTGGTTGAAGTCGGCGATAAAGTCGGTCCTGGTGAAGTGTTAAATGAAGGTTCAATCGAACCTAAACAGCTGCTTCAGGTAGCCGGTTTAAATACGACACAGGAATATCTGCTTAAAGAAGTACAGAAAGTATACCGCATGCAAGGGGTAGAAATCGGTGATAAGCACGTTGAAGTTATGGTTCGTCAAATGCTGCGAAAAGTGCGCATTATCGATGCCGGAGACACTTCGTTATTACCAGGTGCTTTAGTAGAAATTCATACGTTTACGGACGCCAACAAAGAGATCTTCAAACAGAGAAAACGTCCGGCAACAGCAAAACCGGTACTGCTCGGTATTACGAAAGCTTCACTTGAAACTGAAAGTTTCCTTTCAGCAGCAAGCTTCCAGGAAACAACACGTGTCCTGACAGATGCAGCGATTAAAGGGAAACGCGATGATCTTCTCGGCCTTAAAGAGAACGTTATTATCGGTAAACTGATTCCTGCAGGTACAGGAATGGCCAAGTATAAAGATGTAGAGATAGATGTAGCTGAAAAAGCAGTATCGGAAGAAGAAGTTGTTCTTTTAGAAGATTAACTTTTTCGGAAGGTACTAAAATAAGAGGGAAGCACATGCATTGAAGGGTCAACTGCATGTGCGGTAGCCGCTCCGTAACAGGAGCGGCTTTTTATAAAAATGAAACTGCCCGAGAAAGAAAAAACTTCAACAAAAATCCCCGGTTTATTGTAGCTATAGAAGGAGATTTGTGTTAATCTGTTTATGTCTTAGCGATATGTTTTTTTATATCGGGAAAGCTTGACACTGAAGCTGCCGCAGTGGTATTATAGTTAAGGTTACTTTGTGAGGGGACTTTGTGCCCAGTCATAAAGGAGACAAAGTGTATTTTGTGTAAGATTTACATCTTACAGATTTTTTATACCCTGAAAATGAACCACCTGGATGTGTGGATTAAGAAAAAGAGAGGAGGACATTCGATTATGCCAACTATTAATCAGTTGATCAGAAAGTCACGCAGTACTAAATCACAAAAATCTGCATCGCCTGCATTGAACAGAGGGTTTAACAGTCTTAAGAAACGCGTTACTACTGACGCTGCGCCACAAAAACGCGGTGTTTGTACACGTGTAGGTACTATGACTCCTAAAAAACCAAACTCTGCTTTGCGTAAATATGCACGTGTCAGATTATCAAATAATATTGAAGTGAACGCGTATATCCCTGGTATCGGTCACAACCTGCAAGAACACAGTGTTGTACTTATCCGCGGAGGACGTGTTAAAGACTTACCGGGGGTACGTTACCACGTAGTTCGCGGTGCTCTTGATACTTCAGGTGTTGAAGGACGCAGACAAAGCCGTTCACATTACGGTGCTAAAAAACCTAAAGGCGACAAGTAATATTCAGTCACTTTAGATGCGTAAGCAAATTAAAAAAATGATAAAATAAAAAATGGAAGGAGGATAATTATGCCACGTAAAGGTCCAGTACCAAAAAGAGATGTATTACCGGATCCGATTCACAACTCTAAGCTTGTGACTAAACTCATCAACAAAATGATGATTGACGGTAAACGAGGAACTTCGCAAAAAATTCTTTATAACGCATTTGATCTAGTACAAGAACGTTCTGGTAAAGATGCTATGGAGGTTTTTGACGAAGCGATTGAAAACATTATGCCACTTCTTGAGGTTAAAGCACGCCGGGTTGGTGGGTCAAACTACCAAGTGCCGGTTGAAGTTCGTCCAGAACGCCGTACTACTCTAAGCTTACGTTGGCTTGTGAACTACGCACGTCTGCGTGGGGAAAAGACAATGGAAGAAAGATTAGCTAACGAAATTCTTGATGCTGCTAACAACACAGGTGGAGCAGTTAAGAAACGCGAAGAAAGTCATAAAATGGCTGAAGCTAACAGAGCATTTGCACACTACCGCTGGTAGGAAGCACTGCCTTTTAGTATTTAAATCTAATCCATTCCTGGAAGGAGCAAAGAATACTCATGGCAAGACCATTTACTCTAGAAAGAACGCGTAATATCGGTATCATGGCACACATCGATGCAGGTAAAACTACGACGACTGAACGTATTCTTTATTACACAGGGCGTATCCACAAACTAGGTGAAACACACGAAGGTGCTTCACAGATGGACTGGATGGAGCAGGAGCAGGAACGTGGAATCACGATCACATCTGCTGCGACAACAGCTGAGTGGGATAACCACCGTGTAAACATTATCGATACACCTGGACACGTAGACTTCACTGTTGAAGTTGAACGTTCATTACGTGTACTCGACAGTGCGGTTACAGTACTTGATGCACAATCAGGTGTTGAGCCACAAACTGAAACAGTATGGCGTCAGGCGACAACATACGGCGTTCCAAGACTTGTATTCGTAAACAAAATGGACAAAGTCGGTGCAGACTTCCAGTATTCAGTAGGCACTATCAGAGACCGTTTACAGGCGAATACACACCCGATCCAAATTCCGATTGGTGCTGAAGATAATTTCACAGGAATCATTGATCTTGTAGAAATGAAAGCATACAGCTACGGTAACGACCTGGGAACTGATATTAACGAAATAGAAATCCCTGCAGATTACGCTGACGAAGCAGCAGAAGCAAGAGAAGCTCTTATCGAAGGTTTAGCCGACGTCAATGAAGACGTTATGGAAAAATACCTCGGCGGAGAAGAACTTTCTGTGGAAGAACTTAAAGCAGCAATTCGCAAAGCGACTTGTGATGTTGAATTCTACCCTGCACTTTGCGGTACTGCATTCAAAAATAAAGGTGTTCAATTACTGCTTAACGCGGTAGTAGATTACCTTCCATCTCCATTAGACGTTAAACCGATTGTCGGTCATAAAGCTGATAATGAAGAAGAAGAGTATATTGCAAAACCGGATGATTCTGAGCCGTTTGCAGCATTGGCATTTAAAGTAATGACGGATCCATTCGTTGGTAAGCTTACTTTCTTCCGCGTGTACTCAGGTACACTTGATGCTGGTTCTTACGTACAGAATACTACCAAAGGCAAACGTGAACGTGTCGGCCGTATCTTACAGATGCACGCTAACTCACGTGAAGAAATCTCGACTGTTTATTCAGGAGATATCGCTGCTGCAGTAGGTCTAAAAGACACTGGTACTGGTGATACTCTTACACAGGAAAAACTTAACGTAATCCTTGAATCTATGGAATTCCCTGAACCGGTTATTCACTTATCGGTTGAGCCGAAGTCTAAGAGTGACCAGGATAAGTTAACGACTGCACTTGTTAAATTGCAGGAAGAAGACCCGACGTTCACAGCCCGTACTGATAAAGAAACCGGACAGGTTATTATCGGCGGTATGGGTGAGCTTCACCTGGACGTACTTGTTGACCGCATGAAACGTGAATTCAAAGTTGAATGTAACGTTGGTGCGCCAATGGTATCTTACCGTGAAACATTTACTGCACCTGCTAAGGTACAAGGTAAATTCGCCCGCCAATCTGGTGGTCGCGGTCAGTTCGGTGACGTTCACATTGAATTTACTCCAAACGAGCAAGGCGGCGGTTTCGAGTTCGAAAACGCGATTGTCGGAGGGGTGGTTCCACGTGAATATATTCCATCTGTAGAAGCTGGACTTAAAGATTCTATGGAAAACGGTGTAATTGCCGGATATCCTTTAGTTGACGTTAAGGCTAAACTTTACGATGGTTCATACCACGATGTCGATTCATCTGAAATGGCGTTTAAAGTCGCTGCATCACTGGCACTGAGAGAAGCTGCGAAAGTATGTAAACCAGTTCTTTTAGAGCCGATGATGAAAGTTGAAATCGTTATGCCTGAAGAATATTTAGGTGACATCATGGGTGACGTTACAAGCCGTCGCGGACGTGTAGAAGGTATGAATGCCCGCGGTAACGCTCAAGTCGTTAACGCATTCGTTCCACTTTCTGAAATGTTCGGATACGCAACATCACTGCGTTCTAACACGCAGGGTCGCGGTACTTACTCAATGGTATTCGACCACTATGAAGAGGTTCCTAAATCAGTATCTGAAGAAATCATCAAGAAAAATACAGGTGCTTAATTCATATACTTGATTTTTTAGAATAAATGCTTTATAAGTGTTGTAAGAAAGACTTCGAGACGGGTTTACCCCGTTCTCGGGTTTTATATAAAAAATAATGTTCTATATAAGGAGAGGTATTTTACAATGGGTAAAGAAAAATTTGACCGTTCGAAAACGCATGCCAACATTGGTACTATTGGTCACGTTGACCACGGTAAAACAACTTTAACAGCTGCTATTGCGACTGTATTATCTAAACACGGTGGCGGAGAAGCACAAAGCTACGACATGGTAGACAACGCACCTGAAGAAAAAGAGCGTGGTATTACAATTAACACGTCTCACATCGAGTACGAAACTGAAAAACGCCACTATGCACACGTTGACTGCCCAGGACACGCTGACTATGTTAAAAACATGATTACTGGTGCTGCACAAATGGACGGCGGTATCTTAGTAGTATCTGCTGCTGACGGCCCAATGCCACAAACTCGTGAGCACATCCTGCTTTCACGTAACGTAGGTGTACCTGCACTTGTTGTATTCTTAAACAAAGTTGACATGGTAGACGACGAAGAATTACTTGAATTAGTTGAAATGGAAGTTCGTGAATTACTTTCTGAATATGACTTCCCTGGCGACGACGTTCCAGTAATCGCTGGTTCAGCTCTTAAAGCTCTTGAAGGCGACGAAGAGTACGAACAAAAAATTCTTGACCTTATGAATGCTGTTGATGAGTACATTCCAACTCCGGAACGCGACTCTGACAAGCCATTCATGATGCCTGTTGAGGACGTATTCTCAATCACTGGCCGTGGTACTGTTGCTACAGGACGTGTTGAGCGTGGACAAGTTAAAGTCGGTGAAGAAATCGAAATCATCGGTATCACTGAGTCTAAGAAAACAACTGTTACAGGTGTAGAAATGTTCCGTAAGCTTCTTGACTACGCTGAAGCTGGTGACAACATCGGTGCTCTTTTACGTGGTGTTGCACGTGAAGACATCCAGCGTGGACAGGTTTTAGCTGCTCCAGGATCAATCACACCACACACAAACTTCAAAGCTGAAGTTTATGTTCTTTCAAAAGATGAAGGTGGACGTCACACTCCTTTCTTCACTAACTACCGCCCGCAGTTCTACTTCCGTACAACTGACGTAACTGGCGTATGTAACTTACCAGAAGGAACTGAAATGGTTATGCCTGGTGACAACGTTGAAATGACAGTAGAACTTATTTCACCAATCGCTATTGAAGACGGTACTCGTTTCTCAATTCGTGAAGGTGGACGTACTGTAGGATCAGGCGTTGTAACTGAAATCCAAAAATAATAATTTTTGAATTGTTATAACTGTAAATAAAAAGAGCTGAGATTTGACGTGCTACCCAAAAGTTGAACTTTTGGATTTAGGCTGATTTCAAGGTATGTTTCCTGAATTGTTCAGGAGACATGCCTTTTAATTTTGTCTTGATTCTATATTTATTATAATAATTAATGTACT
>SPPL01000008.1 GCA_004570955.1 Jeotgalicoccus nanhaiensis | reverse complement strand
ACATTCAATAGTCTGGCGGCGATGGCGGAGAGGCCACACCTGTTCCCATGTCGAACACAGCAGTTAAGCTCTCCAGCGCCGATGGTAGTTGGACTGACGTCCCGCAAGAGTAGGACGCTGCCAGGCTGTATATATTTTTTAGAAATAAAATTAAATAATGATTGATTTATTAATAGAAATATAAGATAATAGTATCTTACATGGAGAATTAGCTCAGCTGGGAGAGCATCTGCCTTACAAGCAGAGGGTCGGCGGTTCGAACCCGTCATTCTCCACCATGTGCCGGCCTAGCTCAATTGGTAGAGCAACTGACTTGTAATCAGTAGGTTGGGGGTTCAAGTCCTCTGGCCGGCACCATCTCTTAACTAAGAGCCATTAGCTCAGTTGGTAGAGCATCTGACTTTTAATCAGAGGGTCGCAGGTTCGAATCCTGCATGGCTCACATTCAAATATGCGGGTATGGCGGAACTGGCAGACGCACTAGACTTAGGATCTAGCGCTTCACGGCGTGGGGGTTCGACTCCCTTTACCCGCACCATTTTAAAACAGTATTTATTAATAGTATAGTCAGCGGAAGTAGTTCAGTGGTAGAACATCACCTTGCCAAGGTGGGGGTCGCGGGTTCGAATCCCGTCTTCCGCTCCAGTTTAAGCCGGGGTGGCGGAACTGGCAGACGCACAGGACTTAAAATCCTGCGATAAGTGATTATCGTACCGGTTCGATTCCGGTCCTCGGCACCATATTAAATTAAATAATGCAATGCGCCCATAGCTCAATTGGATAGAGCGTCTGACTACGGATCAGAAGGTTAGGGGTTCGACTCCTCTTGGGCGCGCTTATAGAAACGGGAAGTAGCTCAGCTTGGTAGAGCACTTGGTTTGGGACCAAGGGGTCGCAGGTTCGAATCCTGTCTTCCCGACTCTTTTAAAAAATTAAATGTTATAATGGGGGCTTAGCTCAGCTGGGAGAGCGCCTGCCTTGCACGCAGGAGGTCAGCGGTTCGATCCCGCTAGTCTCCACCATTATTTTAAAAAGTCAAAGTTATAGTGATAATCAATTTAACTCGGCGGCGTAGCTCAGCTGGCTAGAGCGTACGGTTCATACCCGTGAGGTCGGGGGTTCGATCCCCTCTGCCGCCACCATTTGATGGACCTTTAGCTCAGTTGGTCAGAGCAAACGGCTCATAACCGTTGGGTCGCAGGTTCGAGTCCTGCAAGGTCCACCATAGCTTAAACTTAATATCGCGGAGGAATACCCAAGTTCGGCTGAAGGGATCGGTCTTGAAAACCGACAGGGGCTTAACGGCTCGCGGGGGTTCGAATCCCTCTTCCTCCGCCATTTTTAATTTAATAATATTATCGCGGGATGGAGCAGTGGTAGCTCGTCGGGCTCATAACCCGGAGGTCGGAGGTTCGAATCCTTCTCCCGCAATTATTTTTATGCAAGCTTATATTAGGTCCCGTGGTGTAGCGGTTAACATGCCTGCCTGTCACGCAGGAGATCGCGGGTTCGATTCCCGTCGGGACCGCCATTTTTTATTTGATAATTTCATACATAGTGGTTTAGTAGCTCAGTTGGTAGAGCATGTGATTGAAGCTCACAGTGTCGGCGGTTCGATTCCGTCCTGAACCACCATTTAAGCCGGCCTAGCTCAATTGGTAGAGCAACTGACTTGTAATCAGTAGGTTGGGGGTTCAAGTCCTCTGGCCGGCATTCTTTACGGAAGGGTAGCGAAGTGGCTAAACGCGGCGGACTGTAAATCCGCTCCTTCGGGTTCGGCAGTTCGAATCTGCCCCCTTCCATTAGTATAGGGGTATCGTATAATGGTAATATAGAGGTCTCCAAAACCTTTGATGTGGGTTCGATTCCTACTACCCCTGCATTTTATTAAAATGGCGGTTGTGGTGAAGTGGTTAACACACCGGATTGTGGTTCCGGCATGCGTGGGTTCGATCCCCATCAGCCGCCCCATTTTTGGGCTGTAGCCAAGCGGTAAGGCAACGGGTTTTGGTCTCGTGACGCGAAGGTTCGAATCCTTCCAGCCCAGTTTTTTTATAGATTTCCTTTGGCGCCATAGCCAAGTGGTAAGGCAGAGGACTGCAAATCCTCTATCACCGGTTCAAATCCGGTTGGCGCCTTAAACTATACTTTCATGCGGAAGTAGTTTAGTGTTTAGAACATGCTTCTTCCTGAAGCAAGACATAGGTTCAAATCCTATCTTCCGCTTTATACTTTTCAACTAATTAGATGACTAATTAGTATTTTTTTTTAATGAGCCACCGTGGCGGAATTGGCAGACGCGTTGGACTCAAAATCCAATTCTCGTTAAGAGAGTGTCGGTTCGATCCCGACCGGTGGTATACTTTAGCACTGTGCTGTTGGCACAGTGCTTTTTTTAATTTTTTGTAATGAAGAGTCATGCAGGATATAATTTAAATGGCTTTTAAATACGATTTAGTGAAAATATTCTCATAAACTTCACAAATGATGTGACTTATTAACAAAAACAGTTCTATTTTGTGTTAAAATAAGTTTTTATTGCTTAAATCATATATAATTTAAAGCAGTAAAAAGTGAGTTAGGAGGATAGCAATGCATCCTAAAGAAAATGACGTTTTAAAACATATAAAAGATAACCCTTTCATATCACAAACTGAACTGGCTAAAAAAGTAGGTCTGACTAATTCTTCTGTGGCTGCGATTGTATCCGAGCTTGTGAAGAAAGAATTTATTCAGGGACAGGCATATGTACTGAATGCAGAGTATCCAATTGTCTGTATAGGCGCTGCTAACCTGGATCGCAAATTCTTCGTTCATGATCAGCTGATACACGGTACTTCGAATCCTATTCAGTCTGCACATTCAGTCGGAGGTGTTGCGCGCAATATCGGTGAGAACCTTGGACGGCTCGGAGAGAGCGTTGCTCTGATTACGACACGGGGAGATGACGGTGAATGGAAAACAATTCACGATTTAACTGCACCGTTTATCAATCTCGATTTTGCTGAGCATATTGCAGGACAGAGTACAGGTTGCTATACTGCATTAATCAGTCATGAAGGTGAGATGGAATACGGTTTTGCCGATATGAACATCTACGATTATCTGACACCGGAAGTGCTGATTAAACAGACATACATATTAAAGCGTGCGAAATGTATTATTGCAGATTTAAACACGCCGAAAGTGTCTCTTGACTTCCTGTGTGCTTATGCAGAGAAGCACGATCTTAATCTTGTGCTGATACCTGTGTCGGGTCCAAAAATGAACCGTATGCCGGATAATTTACATGCAGTCGACTGGCTGATTGTTAACAGAGACGAAACAGAAGCACACTTTAACATTAAAATTCACAGCGATGAAGATCTGCTTAAAGCAGCAGGAATGTGGAATGAAGCAGGTGTTAGTCACGTTATTGTTACAAATGGCGTCAAATCGATAGCTTACAGCGGTAAGAGCGACGGCGGTAAGATATACAGCATAATACCATCGGACAAGGTTGTCGACGTCACAGGGGCTGGAGATTCATTTTCCAGCGCTATCGTGTTCGGCTGGCTGAAGGGCTATCCAATCGATGACATCGTGAAGATGGCGATGATGAACAGCAGTAAGACAATAGAGACAGAATATACCGTACGTCAGGATTTAACAGAAAAACAACTTATTAAAGACATGGAGGAAGCAAAATGAATCATTTAATCGAACTACACCCGGATGTTAAAGAAGCGCTGGAAAGCAATAAACCGGTAATTGCACTTGAATCAACTATTATTTCTCACGGTATGCCTTACCCGCAAAACGTTGAAATGGCTAAAAAAGTAGAAGATATTGTTCGCGAAGGCGGCGCAGTTCCTGCAACAATTGCTATTATGGACGGCAAGATTAAAGTTGGTCTCGATGAAGCTTCACTTGAAAAACTTGGGAACTCTGAAGGTGTAGCGAAAGTTTCACGCCGCGACCTGGCAGAAATTATTGCGACCAAACGCATCGGTGCAACGACAGTGGCATCGACGATGATTTGTGCAGAAATGGCAGGCATTAAATTCTTCGTTACAGGCGGAATCGGCGGTGTTCACCGCGGTGTGGAAGAAACTATGGATATCTCAGCGGACCTTGACGAGTTAGGAAAAACTGATGTCGCTGTTATCTGTGCTGGAGCTAAATCAATTTTAGACCTTGATAAGACGATGGAATATCTTGAAACTAAAGGTGTACCGGTAATCGGCTATCAAACGGAAGTACTGCCGGCATTCTTCACACGCACAAGTGATATTAAATTAAACACTGTGTCTGAAACAACTGAAGACATCGCTGCAATTATTAAAGCGAAGCACGATCTTAAACTTGAAGGCGGTACAGTAATTGCGAACCCTATTTTAGAAAGCGATGAACTGCCAAAAGAGTATATCGACGGTATCGTTATGGAAGCTGTTAAAGAAGCTGAAGAAAACGGCATCGGCGGTAAAGATTCAACACCGTTCCTGCTAGGTAAAATTGTCGAAAAAACAGAAGGCAAATCTCTGGAAGCCAACATTAAATTAGTGTACAACAACGCTAAAGTCGGTACGCAGATTGCTGTAGATTACTTTAATATGCAATAATTATTAATTTAAGCCCTAATCCTTACAATTCTTTAAGGATTAGGGTATTTTTATATATAAGGATTACATAATTAAAAGAGGGTGCCGAAGTGACGGAGTTTACTAAATATCTATCATTGAAATTGGACAAAAGCGAAGAGAATTTATATGTCATCTCAGATGAGACGGGGAAACGTGAACTGCACAGCTACAATTTAAAAAATAAGAGTTATGTCAAAGTGACAAACGAGCAGGAGAACGTTAAAAACTATTGGTTTACAGACGGGGGACTGTTAACGGCAACAGATTTAAAAGGCAATGAACGCGAGCAGCTGATTTACACTAACAAAGAAGAAAAGGTGCAGCTTACGGCGGATGACGATTATTATCACCATTACGGTGTACATATGGATGGAAATTTTATCTTTTTGAGAAACCATAAAGAAGGTAAAATATTTGAGCTGATAAACTATTCGGACGGACAGCAGAAAGTTCTTAGTTCATTTGAAGAACCGTCTTCGATTATTGGGGAATTCGATGATAATCATATACTGATAAGCCAAGCTGTAAATAATTTAGATAAAAAAATCTTTCTCTTTAATATAAAAACAGGAGAATTAACAGATACAGAACTGCCGGCAGGACGGTTTGGCAATTACCGCTCACTGAACGATACGGAAGCTCTATTTACGAGCGATTATTTGGAAGGCCATTTAAATTTATATAAATTAAACAAAGAAACTTTTGAATTTAAAAAACTGACTTATTTTAAATGGGACATTCAGAAAGTAATTGTGCTTGAAGATAAAAATAATATTATTTTCGAAGTGAATAAAAAAGGCTTTTCTAAACTGTTTAAATACGATGTTCAGAATGATCTCCTCGAAACACTTGATTTTTCAAGCTGCGGAGTAGTGCACTCACTGGCTAATTCTAATGATAAGCTGTACGTCCTGTATTCGGATATGGCGACACCGCATGCGGTGTATGAATTTGATTTAACAGACAGCAGTACAGAAAAATTATTCGGCAATGAAGAAATCGATACTCAAATCAATACAACATACTCGACATACCCGTCGTTTGACGGACTCGATGTGCCGTATTATTTATATCAGCAGAACGATAAAGCACCAACCGCAATTCACGTGCACGGCGGGCCGGAATCGCAGGCGCGTCCAGAATTTAATGAATTGTATTATAAGCTCTATAAAGAAGGTTATCAGATTGCAGTACCGAATATCAGAGGATCGACGGGATATTCTAAATTTTATATCGGTCTTGATAACCAGGAAAAACGTATGGATGCAGCAAAAGATGTTGTTGAACTGCGGCAGCATTTAATTAACAAACATCAGGCTGATAAAGACAACATTTTTATTATGGGAAGAAGCTACGGCGGTTTTATGACACTTCTGCTGATTACCCAATTTCCGAAATTGTGGAAAGGTGCTGTCGATATTGTCGGCATTTCGCACTTTACAACACTGCTGTCGAACACACCTGCCTGGCGCCGGGAACAGCGTTCGTATGAGTACGGTTTTATCGGCGAGCACGATGAATTTATGCAGTGCATTGCACCGCTGAACAATACTCAGAGAATACGTTGCCCGCTTAAAATATTTCACTCGCATAACGACGTCAGAGTACCGTACTCTGAATCGGTCCAGATGTATGAAAGAATGAAAGAAGAAAAAAAAGATGTAGAGCTTACTGCATATGAAAATGAAGGACATCAATACTTATACACTGAAAATCAGGATGATATGAATACTAAAATAATTAAATTCTTTAATGAACAGACAAGTAAATAAAAATAAGCCGTTTCACTTTAATTAAAAAGATGAAGCGGCTTGTTTTAATTCATTAAATTATTAAATTTCTGAAGCAGACGGGCAAATTCATCGATATCTTCATCTTCCCATTTATCTATCATTTTTGAAAAACGCTGTTTGCGGTTTTTCCGCGTATGTGCGATAACATCCCAGCCTTTGTCGTTTATATCATATATATATGAACGGCGGTCTGTCCGGGATTGTTTTTTTTCAAGCAGCTCCTCTGTCAATAAGCCGGCAGCTTGTCTGCTGACGGTGGAAATATCGAGATGAAGCTTTTCGGCAATACTTTTGACACCCATCGGTCCGTTTCTTGAGATGAGCAGCAGGATTAAATAGCTGGCACGATTCAGTTCCTGGGCTTCATCCAAATCAACAGTGCGGCTTCGTAAAGCACGGACCATCATAGCAATTTCCAATTCCAGAATTTCTAAAGATTCTTCGTTTACCATTTATAAATTCAGCCTCCAAATTTTTCAGCTTATATAGTTGACTTAAGATATAGTTGTATTATACAATCATTAATTGTGTTATGTCTATGAAAGAAGGAAAATGAATGTCTTTAGAAAATGAAAATAATAATCAGCTCACAGGCAAAAGCAGAACGATATTAATGGCTGTGCTGTTATCGGGAGCATTTGCAGCAATCTTAAATCAGACGCTCCTCGCTACTGCGATTCCTCATATAATGACGGATTTAAATCTGGATGCGGATGTTGCCCAGTGGCTGCAGTCAGTCTTTATGCTGGTTAACGGTATTATGATACCTATTACAGCTTTTTTAATTAATAAGTTCTCAACGAGAACTTTATTCTTCACTGCAATGTCACTATTTGGCATCGGCACGCTGATTTGCGGTATTTCTCCGTCGTTTCCGGTACTTTTAACAGGACGAATTCTGCAGGCGGCAGGCGCAGGTATTGTCATGCCTCTGATGCAGACGATTCTCTTTCTGGTTTATCCGCGTGACCAGCGGGGGAAAGCGATGGGAATGTTCGGTCTTGTAATCAGTTTCGCACCGGCCATCGGACCGACATTATCAGGATGGTTTATCGATATCTATCCTTGGCGCGGTTTGTTCTACATGATTCTGCCAATTGTAGCCATCGATCTTATCGTGGCACATTTTATATTGAGAAATGTGACAGAGAAAACGAACCCGAAACTGGATATGACATCTATTATTCTGTCGACGCTCGGTTTTGGCGGACTGCTTTACGGATTCAGTGCTGCGGGCAACAGCGGCTGGCTGAGCCTTGCGGTGATACTGCCGATAATTATTGGTGCAATCGCCCTTGTACTGTTCATTAAGCGCCAGAATAGACTGGAAGAACCAATTTTAGAGTTTGGTGTATTTAAAGATAGAATATTTACCTTATCTACATCATTGGGAATGATTGTCTTTATGTCTATGATCGGCGGAGCAGTGATACTGCCTATCTTCATGCAGACGATGCTCGGTTTCAGCGCAATGGAATCCGGCATGATGCTGCTCCCTGGCGCTTTGATGATGGGAATTATGAGTCCCGTGACAGGCAGGCTGTTCGATAAGTACGGTGCAAAATGGCTGGCAATTATCGGACTCGGCATGCTTACTGTAACCACGCTGATGTTTGCGACTTTGAATACCGAAACTACATTTACTTATCTTGCCGTCGTTAATACGTTCCGTATGCTCGGTGTCGCAATGGTGATGATGCCGGTAACAACAGCTGGATTAAACAGATTGACAAACAGGCTGGTGCCGCATGGTACTGCGATGAACAATACGATGCGACAGGTTGCCGGTGCAGTAGGGACAGCTCTTCTGGTCTCTATTATGACGAATATGGCAAGACCGGAACAAGGAGTTGAAGGCATGATTCACGGAGTGAATATGTCCTTCCTGTTTGCAGGAATTCTTGCATTTATCGGTTTTATTCTCGCTTTCAGATTGAGAAAAAATGAAGATATGGATTAAATTAAAGCAGCATTCCGTGAAAGCGGAACGCTGCTTTTTTATTATGTTTCTGTATTAGATTGTTTAGATCTGACATACTGTCCGGTAATGATAATAACCAGTCCGATGAACATAAAATACTGAACGATAAACTGGGACAAGCCGTTCAGAAAATCAAAAGGATAAATCATGCGCCCCGTACTGTATATCAGCAGAACGATGAAAATTAATCTGATCGTCCATGAACTAGAAGTGAAGATAAAGTAAAGTGAAGCGGCTGCCACGATAACAAAGACTGTATAAAGCAGTGTGTCGATTAATGAAGCATCGTAAGATGCAATTTTTAACGGACTGAGCGTTTTTGAATTCATGAACAGTATCAATAAATTAGCGCTGACAAATAGAATTAAAAATAAGATACTTGATACCATCTGTTTGTTGCCGTGGCTGGACGACTGATGTTTGATGCCGTGATTCATGAATGGCACCATAGCGAGTATTAAAACAATCACGGCGGGCAGTACAAGCGAAATAACAATTTCCCCAAAGAAAAATATTGTTGCCGAGAACAGTACGGCAAAATACACACCGAGAATTGCAGCATCTGACCAGTAATTATTCCGGTGTTTAGGCAGATGCTTAGAAGCCACGCGGGCAACATCTTTCGTTTTGGCGTTATAGTATTCAACGTAATCTTTACCAGAATCGGTCATTGCAGCTGCCATTATGTACAGCTTTTCAAACTTTGCATCTTCGGTAACAAAGTTTTTATCAAACTCCTTGTTCAGCGATTGAAAAGCCAGCTGATCATCATCTGAGAGTGTGGTAAATATTTTTTGGTATTCTTTTTTATAATTCTTCATAAAAACATCCCCGTGCAATATATGTTACTCATTATTATAGCAGACAATACAAAGCATATAATATTAAATGCCGGTGTTTTCATGAACTGTTTTTGAAAGCTCCAGTTCTTCAGCAACTTTCGATACATCCTCTTTGGATTCGTCAATCACACGGCTGTTCAGAAAGGTAAAGATAATAATAATTAAAGCAGTAAAACTTATACTGTGGATAAGCCAGAAAGGAAGATAATCATATGCAAAACCGTACAGCAGAGTACCTATAGGAGCAATCGAGGAAGCGAACAGTCCGATTGCGGAAAACACTCTGCCTTTGATGTGCTGCGGTACAGTCAGCTGTACAAAAGTGAAAAGCGGTACATTAATCACCTGCAGCATAACCGCTATAGTAAAGCCCATTGCTGCAAAAAATGCAATTGAATATGTGTCAGCCATGCTTGTATACAATGGGAGTAAATACAGCGGTATGGTGAATGTCCAGAGTATCAGCGATATTTTCATCAGTCCTACAGGGTTTTTAAATTGTTTTACCGAGCCTATTACAATTCCTGCGATAAGAACTCCGAATCCGTCAAAAGCATTAATTATGCCAACAGTTTCCGGTGAGAACTTCAGTTCTGTAATCATCGCTTTTTCCGGATAAATGCCCATAAGAGAAGCAAAGAAATTAATAAAAGCAGCCATTATAAACACCCGGAGGAAGACGTATGAATTTTTAATGTATTCTATTCCCTGCCAGACATCATGTTTAAATTTTCCAAAGACTGAAGCGGTCTCGGGTTGACTTGAGTTCACTAAGACATAATTCTCAGGATCGTAATACAAATCAAATTTGATAAAGAAATCTAGCAGGGTGGAAATAGCGTAAGTAATCGTAAATATTAAAATCATGATATAAAAATCAAATAAACCGAATAGCACACCGCCTATTGCCGGACCGATAATAATTGCAGAGGACATAATAGCAGAAACATAGCCCATTACTTTTTGAATGCGCTCCTTATGAAACATCTCGGTCATCGAAGTCTGAAATGTATTTGAAACAAAAGGATTAACGAGGGCGGTTAAGAAAGAGGTAATATATATCGCAAAAATATTAAACCCGTTAAAGTAGGTGAATACCAGAAGACCCGCCATAATCAGTGTCAGAATGACTTCTCCTGATATGATGATTTTCCTTTTATTACCAAGATCACTCATAACTCCGGATAAAGGCAGCATCAGTGTCATAACTACGGAAGTGATTGCTAAATTAATCGCGAAGTAAAGAGCAGATCCTGTGAAATATAAAATGGAGTAGGAAACTGCGAACGTATAAATCAGGCTGCCTAAGTTTAAAGTCAGTCTGCTGAAAATATAAATTATAAAATTTAACTTCTCCCGAGATGGGACCTCCTTAGTAAATAACATAAACAACATCCCCTTTGTTTAATCTGATTAAACTTATCATATAATTATTTAAGATTGTAAGTCAAGAAATAGTTTAATATAATTAAACTAATGTAAATTGGAGTGAGTGATATGGCTTTAGGCGAACGTATAAAAGAATTGAGGAAAGAACAGGGGTTAACGCTTGTTGAACTAGCTGGAGAGAAGATTACCAAGGGCATGCTGTCTTTAATAGAGAATAATAAATCCAACCCGTCAATGGATACTCTTGAGTATTTAGCAGAGACACTCGGGGTCAGCATCAGTTATTTAACACAAGAAGGTGACAGCGAGTGGACAAAGAAAATGCTTGAGCGCAGTGAATTGTATAATTCTTTTGATTTTCCGACAGAGTTAATAAAAGAAGAAATACTTCCTAATATTGATAAAATTGCGCAGTCGAGCGACGGCATGTTAATTTATCATCTAATACGTGTCTACTACAGGTACACCGGCCAGAGGGAGAAAGCTGAAGAAATTACTGATTTAATCGAGCAGTTCTATAAAAATATCGGACTCGAGAATCTGGCTGTCACCGATAAAATGAACAATGCGATATCCATGCTGTACGAAAGAGATTATAAAAGTGCATATGAAACGACAAAGCAGCTGGAAGAAGATGTTGAGAAGTACAAGGAATACGACAGTAATATCTATATAAATTACTTATTCTGGAGAAGCTCGTTTGCTGCAGATTTTAATGAAAAAGATTTTCTGGAATACGGAGAACTTCACTTGCAGGAATGCTATAAAAAAGAGAACTTCAAATATTTTTATCTGCAGAATTTAATACTTGGTTTGTATTATTCACATAAAGGCGATATGGAACAGGCTGAAGTTTATCAGGAAAATTTGAGGAAGTACTTATCGTTTAACCAGTCGGACAAGTATAAATTTGAAGTAGTGGATAAAAACCGTCCGATTAATGTATTTTATCTGCTGAATCAACCTGACAATATTATTGAACTTGTTGAGAACTATCTGGCAGAAATGGAAGCAGTGATTAAAAAAGAAAACGATAATCCAATGGTCAGCAGAGATTATATCAAACAGTATCTGCCGATATTTGAGCTGGAACTGGCTTATTATAGGCAGGATTATGAGTATGTTTTAGAAAACTTTGCTTATCAAATGTATGAACGTCCGCAAGCCCAGCATCCGCTGGACCGGATTTTGTTCGCTGTCAGAAGTCTGGTGTACCCGCTCAGTCTGTTTGAAACAGGGAAAGTCGAAAAGGCGAGAGAATCTTATTCAATCATTGAAGAAACTGTCGAGGATATAAAACATTCAATATATGCTAAAGAAATGCATATGATTAAGGAAATTATATTTGAACAATAAAGAGAGTGGAATGTGCATGGGCATATTCCGCTTTTTTATATTGAAAGAGATGTCGAGTACGACGGAGCTTTGGTGTCGTACTTGAACTTTCTCCCGGATACGACGGTGCTTCGGTGTCGTACTTGAACTCGCTCCCAGATACGACGGTGTTCCCGTGTCGTACTTGAACTTGTTCCCAGATACGACGGCGCTTTCGTGTCGTACTTGAACTGGTTCCCGAGTACGACGGTGCTTTGGTGTCGTACTTGAACTTTCTCCCGGATACGACGGTGCTTCGGTGTCGTACTTGAACTTGTTCCCGAGTACGACGCCATTTCTATGTCGTACTTAAACATCGCCACGGAAACTTTTAAATAAAAAATCGAATCCAGCATCTGCTGAATCCGATTGATTTTTCTCTAATTAACTTTGACTTTTGAATACTTTCTTGGGAATCCAATTAATATCGCAATAATTCCGCTGATAATCAGCAGCATTGGATAAATGGAATACGGCATAATTTCCACAGGCGAGATACCGGCGGCGAGTCCTGAAGCTGCAAGCATTTGTCCGCCGTAAGGAATGAGACCCTGGAATCCTGCAGCGAATGTATCGAGTATACTTGCAGATTTTCTCGGGTCCACTTCATATTCTTCAGCTATGTTTTTCGCGAGAGGTCCCGTCATCATTATTGAAATTGTATTATTGGCAGTGGATACGTCAGTAACGCTGACTAAACTTGCGATACCGAGTTCGGCGCCTTTTTTCGTTTTAATTCTGCCCATAATAGTATTGAGCAGGTAGGTGATACCTCCGTAATGACTGACTAGACCAATCATACCGGCTATTAGTATTGTGATAATTGAAATTTCCTGCATACCTGCAATACCTTCACCAGCCGCTGAAAACAGCGTAAATATATCGAAAGCTCCTGTCAACAAGCCGAGAAGACTTGAAATTGCTGCTCCGCTCAGCAACACGATTATGACATCGACCCCGAGGAGTGCGATAATCAGCACAGAAAGATATGGAATGACTTCAATAAAATTAAAGTCATAATTTCCTGTCTGACTAAGTGAGATGTCGGCAGTCATTAAATATAAAGTAATTATGGTCAGAATAGCGCCCGGCAGCACAATCCAAAAGTTCACTTTGAATTTATCAATCATTTTGACACCCTGAGTACGTGTAGCGACAATGGTTGTATCAGAAATAAACGATAAGTTATCACCAAACATAGCCCCGCCAATAACAGTGGCTAAAGCGAGTGCGAGTCCGATTTCAGTCTGGTCTGCGATACCAATGGCGATCGGTGCAATTGCTACAACAGTGCCTGTGCTGGTTCCCATAGCGAGTGATACAAAACAGCAGATAATAAAAATTCCGCTTAAAAGCAGACTAGGGGGAAGAAATGTTAATCCCATATTTACTGTTGAATCCACAGCTCCCATAGCTCCTGCAATGCCGGAAAAAGCACCGGAAAGCAAGAAAATAACAACTATAAGTATGACGTTTTCCTGTGCTGCGCCTTGAAAGTAAGCAGCTAATTTATCTTTAAACGGTTCTTTAAAATATAAAAAGAAACCTGCAACTGACGCAAGAATCGCTGCTAGCGGAATCGGCATAGCACTGAAATCTCCTGCCAGAAGTCCGGTACCAATGAATAAGGCTACAAATATAACTAGGGGCAGCAAGGATACCGGGCCGCCTTTTTTATTAGACATAATATTATCCTCCTATTAAAAAATCCCCATCTTTTATTTGTAAAGATAAGAGATGGGGAAGTCCTCAGCTTATCTTTGAGCGTCTGCTCCTGGAATTAGCACAGTACCAAATAGTCTGTTGCTGAGGCTTCGACGGGCCAGTCCCTTCACCTCTCTGGATAAGAATTTATTTAATTAATGAGATTAAGGATACACGCCTAACCGATAAAGGTCAATATATTAATACAGAGTGTCAAAAAGGTTTAATTTTCAGATAATGGTAAACTACTTCAATATAGACTTAAATATACAAATATATCAAATTTAATTTATTTTAAGTTTGTTACTTGCTTTTTGTAACTAAGTATATTATCATAATTAATGTGATAGTTCGAAAGCGAAGTATTAACGAAAAACAAAACTATGGAGGATGATTTAATTATGGCTAAATTTACAGCGGACACAGCGCACTCAGAATTAGAATTTCAAGTAAAACATATGATGGTAACTAAAGTTAAAGGAACTTTCGGGGAATGGTCGATTGATGTCGAAGCTGACAATATTGAAGACTTCACAACAGCAAAAATAAAAGGTAAAGCAAATGCAGCAACTATCGACACTAAAGTTGCAGACCGTGACGCTCATTTAACTTCTGCTGATTTCTTTGATGTGGAAAACCACCCAGAAATCACATTTGAATCAACTAAAATCGAAGGATCAGGCACAAAATTTGATGTGACAGGCAACTTAACTATTAAAGACGTCACTAACGAAGTGACTATTCCTGTGGAATACAACGGCCAGGGCGTAAGTCCTTTCGGACCGACAGTTTACGGTTTCGAATCTAAATTCTCAATCAACCGTGAAGAATTTGGCTTAACTTGGAACCAGACATTAGAAACAGGCGGAGTGCTTGTATCTAAAGACGTTAAAGTCAGCCTTGAGCTGCAACTTAACCCGGCGGACGCAGAATAATTAGATTATACAGCTGAAAATGATATAGATATAAATGGGTCAATACTCCCTAATATTCTTAAATGAATATTAGGGAGTATTTTTTATGTTTATAATGAACTTAACTGCAAGAATGGGGGCATAAAATATGAGACTTAAGCAAAATGTATTAATCATTGAAGATGACAATGCGATTAATAAACTGCTGTCAGACATTGTAAAGGAAAACGGTTATATACCACACTCCGCGTATTCAGGCACAGAAGCGATGCTCTATTTCAATCACCAGCATTGGGACTTAATACTGCTTGATATGATGCTACCGGGAATGTCCGGGGAAGAAATACTGAAAAATATAACAGCTGAAGGAACATCGCCGGTCATTATTATTTCTGCCCGGGAAGAGCAGGAGGTAAAAGTCAGTTCTCTCAAACTTGGTGCCGATGATTATATAACGAAGCCATTCGATATCGAAGAAGTATCCGCGCGTATAGGCGCTGTCATGAGAAGGTTTCATCGGTCAGCTGCAGTGATTCCGGATATTCTTACACATAAAGATATTGTGCTGGATATGGATGCTAAAACTGTAAGGGTAAATGATAAAAAGCTGACATTGACTGCGCGGGAATTTACGATTCTTTATACTTTAATGAAAAATCCAGATAAAGTGTTTTCGAAAGCAAATATATTTGAAAGTGTTTGGCACGAGATTTTTCAAGGTGATGACAACACTGTCAATGTTCATATGAGCAATCTTCGCAATAAACTTGCATCTGCAAACAATAAAGCAGATTATATTGAAACTGTTTGGGGAATGGGCTATAAAATGAAAAATTAATACTTTCTTAAGGAATGTTTTAATACTTTCTTATGATTTCTCTTTTACAATCAGTTTATCGATTAAAAAGGAGATTATACTATGAGTGAATATATACTTAGAACTGATGAACTTACAAAGACATATAAAAATTATAAAGCGGTAAATAAAGTAAATATCACTGTGAAAAAAGGAGATATTTACGGTTTTATCGGGCAAAATGGTGCGGGAAAGTCAACAATGCTGCGGCTGGTCACAGGCCTCGGTTTTCCGGACAGCGGAAAAATTGAAATTTTTGGTGCGGATACTGCTAAGGAATTAAATGATGCGCAGAAAAGAATGGGGGCGATTATCGAACAGCCCGCCTTGTTTTTGAATATGACAGCTGAACAGAATTTGGAAGTTCACCGTCTGCAAAAGGGAATTCCCGGTAAACAGTGTATTACAGATACACTGAAACTAGTTGAGCTCGAAAATACAGGAAATAAGAAAGTGAAAAACTTTTCACTCGGCATGAAACAGCGTCTGGGACTTGCTGTCGCATTACTTGGAGATCCGGAATTTTTAATTTTAGACGAGCCGACGAACGGTTTGGATCCAATAGGTATAGTTGAACTGAGAGAATTAATTCAAAAATTAAACCGCGAAAAAAATCTAACTGTTTTGATTTCCAGTCATATTTTAAGCGAGCTCTATCAGCTTGCAACTACCTATGGAATTATTCACGAAGGCAGACTGATTGAAGAATTGAGTCTTCAGGAACTCGATGAAAAGTGCCGGCAACATTTGAAAATTAAAGTTGATGATCATGAAAAAGGCGTGACGGTACTCGAGAGAAAGCTGAACACGACTGATTTCGAAATCACTCCGGATGGATCAATTAATCTGTACAGTCATTTGGAAAATGTGAGAATAGTATCGGCAGCACTCACAGAAAGCGGATTAATTATTGAACACTTGTCGCAAAATGGTGACAGCCTGGAAAGTTATTTTTCAAAACTTGTGGGAGGTAGTTCGCATGAGTAATCTACTGCAGGCTGAAATATTTAAATTAAAACATAATAAATCTTTCTGGGTACTTCTTATAATATCTGCCGCTCTCAGCAGTCTGATGCATTATCTTGTAGTTTCTGAATGGTGGATGCTGACCAATACACCATTTGAAGCGGCAGGAATTCCGGAAATGAATGCCTTGTCGATGTTTATTCTGCCTTTATTTTTTAATCTGATGATAGGAACACTTGCAGCATTTTATATTTCAACAGAATTCGGCAGTACTGGTGTCATTAAAAATCAAATTATAAGCGGAAAACACAGGAGCCTGATTTACTTTGCGAAGTATGTCGTTTATACAGCAGCGGCTGTAATTCTTACGGTAATAATTCCTGTGGGTTCAGGACTTATATTAAAATTGATTATAAGCGGCAGTATATTTAATGGGGACCATCTGATATATTTACTGACTTCATTCGGCTTATTTACCCTGCAGCTGGCAGGTTATACCGCAATCATTACATTAATTGCGATTATGACCGGAGACAGCGGAAAAACGATTATATTTTCAATCGCACTTACCTTGATTATGTTTGTCATAGATCAGATTCCAATGTCTGATCTTATCAGTAAGCTCTACAATTATTCGATATTCCATCAATTCGGCACGGTCATGAATCCGGAAATGACTGCCGGAGATATCGTAACAGCAGTATCGACCGGAGTGATTTCAACAGTTGTCATGCTATTAATCGGTATGTATGTATTCGGCAAAAAAGAAATTAAATAATTTTTCAAAGGCAGGTGTTGAAGTTGATTTTTTTGCTGATAATTTCACTGGCTGGAGCAGGAATTCTCGTTCTCCGTCTATTTGTCTTGAAAAAAGAACTTAAAAATATCAGCAGTCAGCTTAAGGCCTATAACAACTTTTCGACAGGTAAAAAAATCGATATCAGTCTGATAGATAAACAGCTTGAATCCCTCGGCTTTGAAATCAACACGCTGATTGATCATTACATCAGTACAAACCGTGAGAAAATTCGTTCTGAAAATGAATTAAAAGAAAGTATTGCGAATATCTCTCATGACTTGAGAACACCTTTAACATCAATTAAAGGCTATCTTCAAATGGTGAAATCAAAAGATTTACTGGCAAAAGAGCAGCAGGAGTACTTAAATACGGCGCTGGAACGTTCGGTACATTTGGAAAAACTCGTTAATGATTTTTTTGAACTGAGTAAAATAGCTTCCGGCGATTATGTTTTAAAGCAAGAACGGATTAATATTACCCGGCTCACCAATGAAATGGTTTTATCATTTTACAGTGATTTTACGGAGAAAGGTATTGAACCTGCAATGAATATTTCGACTGGTCCGCTGTTCATTATAAATGACCTGGCGGCGGTCAGACGTGTGCTTGAAAATCTGCTGTCTAATGCACTTCAATATGCTGAAGGAGATATTGAAATCGGTGTACGGAAAAACAGGCAATCTATTATATTATGGGTGCAGAACAGTGCGGAAATTACTGCTGAAGCAAATAATCCGGAAATACTTTTTGACCGTTTTTACATTGCAGACAAATCAAGAACCGGAGAGAGCACCGGTCTTGGGCTTTCGGTGACGAAAAGCTTAATGGATAAAATGAATGGTCATATCCGCGCTGACTACGACGGGGATAAACTGACATTTACTTGTGAATGGCCGGCGGCTGACTAAGCACTTAGTTTTTATAACAGGCCGTTAATTGATATTCTTTAAAGAAAAGAGAATACCGATAAATATAATTTAAAGGATGTATTAACTATGAAATTGAGTATACTGGATCAAGCTCCCATTACTAAAGGCAACACAGCAGCAGATGCTTTAAAGAAAGCGGAAGAGCTGGCGGTGCTTGGCGATCAGCTCGGCTACGAACGAATGTGGATGGCAGAACATCATGGCACGTCCGCCTACGCAAGTTCAGCTCCTGAGATTACAGCGGCACATTTGGCAGCTAAAACAAAAAACATACGAATCGGTACCGGAGGTGTCATGATGATGCATTATTCTCCGTTAAAGCTTGCCGAAGTTTTTAAAACACTCAGCGCATTCGCTCCCGGACGTATTGATTTTGGCATGGGAAGAGCACCCGGCGGAGATCAGTTTTCCATTTACGCATTGTCCGAGGGACGTACACCAATGGTGCATAATATGTATGAGAAATTTGATACCGCGCTCCAGCTGATTAATGATGAAGTGCCTTCATCTGATTTATATAACAGAACAATTGCGACACCGTCGAATATCACTCTGCCTGAATCGTGGCTGCTCGGTTCGAGCGGCAACAGTGCGGTAGAAGCTGGCCGGAGAGGCGCGGGTTATTCATTCGCTCAGTTCTTTAACGGACAGCTGTCAAAAGAAATACTCGATGCTTATAAAAATAATTTTGAAGCATCTCCTTTTATGGAAAAATCTGAAATTAATGTATCTTATATGGTTACAGCAGCAGAAACTGCTGAAGAAGCGGAATTTGAAGCTAAACCTCAGGATATATGGCGTCTGCAGTTTATGAAAGGACGAAGCGGACAAGTTTTGACACCTGAAGAGGCACAGGACTTTCCGCTGACAGAAATGGACCGCATGAAAATTCAAGAAGGCCGTAAACTGCATTTAGTCGGTTCTGCCAAAGAAATCGCTAAACGTCTGCAGGAAGAGCAGATTCAGTATGGATTTGACGAAGCGATGATCTGCAGCATTCCTCACTCTCAAAAAGCGCGTCTCAATGTCTATAAGCTGCTGGCAGAAGAACTGTTTTAAAAACGATTCTGGAGGGTAAATATAGATTGATTAATTTTTGAAAATATTAAGGAGATGCTGCGGTTGACACATTTTGATGCAATAATAATCGGTTTCGGCAAAGCCGGTAAAACTTTGGCAGGGGACCTCGCCGGCCGTGACTGGAATGTGGCGCTAATCGAAAAAGATAAAACAATGTACGGCGGAACTTGTATTAATATCGCCTGTATTCCGACGAAGCTGTTAATGCATGATGCATTGAACGGCAGTGAATACAGAGCTGCCGTAGAACGCAAAAACGGGGTCATTGAGAGACTGCGTGATAAAAACTATCACAGTGTTGCAGACTTAAACAAGGCGACAGTATATGACGGTACTGCTGTTTTTATCAGCGACAAGGAAATTGAAGTAGAAACAGAAAACGGCAAAAAAGAAGTACTGAGTGCAGATAAAATCTTCGTTAATACTGGAGCAGAGACCAGCATACCGCCGCTCGAGGGTGATATAGACTCTGATAAAGTTTATACGAGCACAACGCTGATAGACGAAGAAATACTGCCGGATAAGCTGACGATTGTCGGCGGGGGATACATTGGTCTTGAATTCGCAACGATGTATAATGCTTTTGGTTCAGAAGTCAGTGTTATCGTGCCTGCCGATGAAATTCTAAAAGACGAAGATGAAGGTATCAGAAATGAAATTACAAAGGATATGAAAGAGAGCGGCATTAATTTTATCTTCGGTGAGCGGGCAGAAAAAGTGAAAGAAGAAAGCAGCAGTAACATTACCGTTACTTTATCAGACGGGAGAGAGCTGACATCAAATGCGATTTTATTTGCTACAGGCCGAAAACCCAATACTAAAGGACTCGGGCTGGATAACACTTCAGTTCAGCTGACTGAAAACGGCGGAATCAAAGTTGATAATCACCTTCAGACAACTGCTGATAATATTTACGCGATGGGTGATGTAAAAGACGGCTTCCAGTTTACTTACACATCTCTGGATGATTACCGTATTGTAAAAAGTCATTTATTTGATGATGGTGAGTATTCATACGATTCGCGGACAAACGTGCATTACACCATGTTTACAGATCCGCCATATTCCCGCGTGGGGCTGACCTTGCAGGAAGCAAAAGAAGAGGGCTATGAAGCGGATGAAAACAGTATGCCGATGTCGGGTCACCCGAGATCTCACATCAATAATGAACTGCGCGGTTTATTTAAAGCAGTGGTGGATACAGAAAGCGGAAAAATTCTTGGAGTGCATTTATATGGCGTGAACTCAGAAGAACTGATTAACCTGGCTAAACTCGCTATGGACCACGATATACCTTATACAGTACTTCGTGATCAGATGTACAATCACCCTGTAATGAGTGAAGCATTTAATACTTTATTTGATATATAAATAAAAATTGGGACTTGGGGTACACATGACAGTCTTTCATATCAATCCTGAGAGTCTTGGATACACATGACAGTCTGTCATGCCAACCCTAAGAGTCTGGGATACACATGAGAATCTGTCATACCAATCCTAAGAGTCTGGGATACACATGAGAATCTGTCATACCAATCCTAAGAGTCTGGGATACACATGAGAATCTGTCATACCAATCCTAAGAGTCTGGGATACACATGACAGTCTGTCATGCCAATCCTGAGAGTCTGGGATACACATGAGAATCTGTCATACCAATCCTAAGAGTCTGGGATACACGTGACAGTCTGTCATGCCAGCCCTGATGTAAAAGACGGCTTGAAATCAAAATTTTCAAGCCGTCTTTTTGTTTACTCCAAAATTTTATTTAAGCCGCAAATTTTAAAAACCGTATTTCTTTAAGGCTCTGTAGACTTTAGCAAGCGGCAGGCCGACGACCGTATTATAATCGCCTTTTATCTCTTTAACAAAAACTGCTCCAAAAGATTGAATTCCGTATCCGCCAGCCTTGTCATACGGTTCATCTGTCTGAATATATTCTTCGATTTCCTCTTCTGACAGGTCATAAAAAGTAACTTCTGTACTGTCGGAAATAATTTCTTCAAAGTCTCTTGACTTTAATATCACAGCGGAGTACACTTCATGAGTGCTTCCGGATAAAGCCCTTATCATTTGACGCGCGTCTTCAATTGTGGCCGGTTTTTCATAAATTATTTGATTATGGCTGACTACTGTATCACAGGTTAACAGTATTGAATTATCATCTGCCGTCAAAACAGATGCTTTTAATCTTGCAGTTTCGATGACTTTAGTTTCGGGGTCGCTGTCTGTAATCTGTTTTTCATCAGCATCCGGTATAAGGATTTCGTACTCCAGACCAATCTGTGAGAGTAATTCACGGCGTCTTTTAGACTGTGAGCCAAGTATAAGTTTCATAAATGATACCTCCGGTGCGTAAGTTGGGTTAAGATGTCTGATATCCATTGTTTTTAGATTAAAAAACGTTATAATAGCATTAATACAAGTAATCAAAAAAGATACATATAATATATTAAACTAATTAATTTTAATAATAAATAGGTTAAACCTAAATACTAAATAGATAGCCGTTTTAAGAGAGGAGCAATCATGAGAGTAGAATTGACGAAATACAGAGTTAAAGAAGGTAAAAATGAACTGGTAGATGAGTGGATTGAGTATATGCATAATCATATGGATGACGTTCTCATGAATCTCGAAGGCGAGAAAATGTTCGTTGAAACTATCTTCCGTGAAGCTTTTAATGATGTGGAATACTTATACTGGTACAGTGTTCAGGATGACAATCAATCTGAAGATAACATTTCCAAAGCGGACCTTGATGAAAAACATTTAGAATACTGGGAACGCTGTATTGATAAAACTTTCAGACCTGAAGATATGAAGGCTGAAATTGTTATGATACCTGAACGTATCAGACGGGCTATGAGATATAATAACGATTAAAGGCACCCTTTTTGGGATGCCTTTTTTGTATGGACTTTGCTTTTAGCTGAAAAACAACAGAGTACGCCGTTGTCAATCTAATGACTTTTCAAGTCTTTTTTCTTTTGAAGCAAACGCTCGAACTCAGCTTCGAGTTTAGGAGTGGAACCTTCCGACAGTTCACTGAGTACACGGGTAATCTGAGTTTCCAGCACGAGCAGTTCGTCTTTGGAAGAATTTCTCGGCAGGGGAGTATCAGGGTTCACCAGTCTCTGGTCCTCTATATTGTAGGAAGTTTCTGCAATACTGTCCCGGAAACGTTTATCGTGAGAGACTAAAATGATTAGTCCCGGATAACTTTTCAGCATATCCTCGAGTGCTTCAATCGAATGGACATCCAGAAAGTTCGTTGGTTCATCGAGTATCAGCACCTGACTGTTCGACATCAGCAATTTAACGAGCTGAACCTTTACACGCTCTCCGCCGCTGATCACGGAAACTGTTTTATGAACTTCATCTCCTTTAATGTTCAAGCGGGCGAGTGCGGTTCTGACAGTGGTTTCATCGTAATTGCTGCTGTTCTGAATGTTTTTGAGAATACTCGAATTTAAATCCAGAGACTCAAGCTGCTGATAAAAGTAGCCGATATCCAGATTCGAGAACTGATACTTCTCGTAGATATAATTAAGCAGAGTCGTTTTACCTGAACCGTTTTTACCGGTAATACTTACTTTATCGGTTGCTTTTAAATAAAGTGAAACATCTTTTAGAAGCTCTTTCTCCTGTCTTTTTACAGTTTCACGCTCGAGCCGGATTACAGTTTTACCGCCGAGTTTTTCAATGTCCTGAGTATAGAAAATCACCTGTTTTTCTTCTTCGGGTTTTTCTTTTTCTTCCAGCTGATTCAGTCGTGATTCCATACCTGAAGCTACCTGATCTAATTTTTTTTGTAGTTTATTGAAATAAGGCTTAGCTCCTTTTTGTCTAAAATCCGAATCTGTTTTATTTTTGGGTCTATTCGACAAAGCAGCCTGTCTGGATTTGTTCTCAACTGCTTTTTCCAGATGCTGTTTTTCCCGAATGTATTTATCATATTCGAGTTTTGCACGCTGTTTATTATGTGCTTCAATTTCTTTGTAATGCGAGTAGTTTCCCGGATACACAGCGATTTTGGTATCTTCTATCGACCATATCTCGTCTGAAATTTTATCTAGAAAATCCCGGTCGTGGGACGCGACTATTTTAAGAGCTTTCTTTTGCTTCAATTCATTCAACAGCCATGCAGCATTTGTTTCGTCCAAATGCGTTGTCGGTTCATCCAGTAAAATGACACCTGCTGAATTTTTCAGGCCTTCCTGCAGATAAACTTTAGTCGTTTCTCCGCCGCTTTTTTTAAAATCGGCGTTTTTAAGCTGGGGAATATAAATTATATTCTCATTCGTAAGCTGTTCTGCATTATTGGCAATATAATTCAGCAGAGTCGTTTTTCCACTGCCGTTACGGCCAATCAGACCGATTGTTTTGTGTTCCTGTACAGTGATGTTATCAATCGCAAGTATTGTTTCACCGTTAATCTCTAAAGTAATTTTATTAAGATTCATCATAAAAAAGAGCCTCATTTCGTTGTCGAAATAAGGCTCCACACAGTATAATACAATATATAATTATATCTCCTCTTATTATAAACAGAGAAGAGTGTAATTATATGAGGTTATATATTATAAATGAGCTGCAGAGGATTACCCTATTTCGACATAATTTTCGCATAATAAATAAACTTAAATATGTCATAAGAAAAAGGATAATCTACTTCATTGTCCTGCAGTTCACCTCGCACGTGTATTTGTTATTAATAATATAAAACACATTAGAAAATATTGCAAATAAAGGATGGGGAATTATGGACCGTCATGAGTTTAAAAAACGTGTAATTGAATATGCACATACGATTGGTATCGATGATATCGGATTTACGACGGCAGAACCGTTCACAGAGTTTAAAGCTAAGCTTATTGATTATTATAAGAATGGTTATGAGTCGGGATTTGAGACGGGTACGATTGAGGAGCGGACCAATCCGAAAGCGAGTCTCGCCAATGCAAAAAGTATAGTGTCTATTGCGGTCGGTTATCCAAATAAACTGCGCAATGCCCCGAAATCGAAACAGGGTGAACGCCGCGGTATCTTTGCGAGAGCTTCGTGGGGAATGGATTACCATACCTTGCTTCGAACGAGACTGGAGAAACTGGAAGCCTTTATTAGAGAACTTGATCCGTCTATTGATTGTAAATCAATGGTGGATACAGGTGTGCTGAGCGACAGGGAAGTGGCACGCCGGAGCGGTCTTGGATTTTCAGGAAAGAATGGTTTTATCATCAACCCGAAACTCGGAACATATTCCTACCTCGGAGAAATGATTGTAAGTTATCCATTTCCTGCGGATGAAGAGCTGCTGGATTCCTGCGGAGATTGTAATATCTGTGTAGACCGCTGTCCGACAGGGGCACTCGTCGGAAACGGGCAGGTGGATTCTAAAAAATGCATTTCATTTCTTACTCAGACGAAAGGTTTCATGCCGATGGAGTACCGTTCTAAAATAGGGAACCGGCTTTACGGCTGTGATACGTGCCAGCAGGTCTGCCCGCGGAACAAAGGCATCAATACAGAACACCATGAAGATATTGTTCTTGAACCGGAAATTTTAAAGCCTGAACTTACCAGCCTGCTGCAAATATCAAATCGTGAATTTAATAAAACGTATGGCCACCTTGCAGGTGTCTGGCGCGGCAAGAAGCCGATTCAGCGGAATGCAATCATTGCACTTGCGCACTTTAAAGAAACTGCGGCAATTGATATACTGAAACAAGTTGCTGAAACGGATGTGCGTCCGGTAATTAAAGGCACTGCCTACTGGGCAATCGGCCAGATCTCAGGAGATGAAGCTCTTGATTATATTTATGAAAGATACGGCATCGAAACCGATGACGATGTAAAAAAAGAAATGCTTATGGGCATACAAGAAGCGAGTTAGGAAGAAGGAAAAAAAGATGAACCACGTTGTGCTGTACCAGCCGGAAATACCTCAAAATACAGGGAATATTGCAAGGACATGCGTTGCTACAGGCACGCCGCTGCACCTGATCAAACCGTACGGTTTCAGTCTGGAAGACAAATACGTGAAGCGTGCAGGTCTCGATTATTGGAAAGACCTTGAACTTTACGAGTATGAAACAATTGAAGATTTTTTTGAACAGAACAAAGGAAAGTATTATATGATTTCAAAATTCGGTAAAAAGAATTTTACCGATATGGATTACAGCAGTACAGACGAGAGGCATTATTTTGTTTTCGGCCGTGAGACAAAAGGACTGCCTGACTGGCTGAAGGAAAAGTATCAGGAATCACTGATGAGAATCCCGATGACCGATAAGGTACGTTCTCTGAATTTATCGAATACCGTCGGTATACTGGTATATGAAGCATTAAGACAGCAGGAGTATCCTGGACTGAAATAGGAGGATTTTTTAAATGAATGACGTTATTAAATTATTGAATAATCACCGTTCTTTAAGAAAGTTTACAGATGAAAAATTATCTGAAGAGACAATCAGAACACTGGTCGGCGCTGCCCAGAGTGCAAGTACATCAAGCTACGTACAGGCGTATTCTATTATGGGGGTCACTGACCCTGAGAAGAAAAAAGCCCTGCGTGAAATCAGTACGCAGAGCTATGTAGAACATAACGGTCACCTGTTTGTTTTCGTGGTGGATTTTTATCGTCATAAAGAACTTGCAAAACAGGCAGGTAAAGAAATTTCATACGATAAAACAGAAAATCTGATTGTCGGTGTCGTAGATGCCAGCCTGGCTGCACAAAATCTAGCGACGGCAGCAGAAAGTATGGGACTTGGTATTTGCTATATCGGTTCACTGCGTAATGATATTAAGAAAGCGGGAGAAATTTTAGGTCTGCCGGAAGGTGCCTTTGTACTCTTCGGCATGGTGGCTGGTTACCCTGAACAGGGAGAAGACGGTTCGAAAAAAGAACGTTTGCCATTTGAAGCGGTGTATCATGAAAATACGTACCAGAAAATCGACGAAGTTCAAAATGATATCGATGCCTACGACCAGCGCATCAGCGATTATTACAGCAGCAGAACAAACGGCAAACGCGATGATAAGTGGAGCGAACAGGTGACAGAGATGCTCAGTAAAAAACAGCGTCTCGATGTAGATACAGTCTTAAAAGAAAAAGGATTCTTAGGTCAATAAAAATATTTGAGTACACATATGAGTGGTCATATGTGTACTTTTTTAATATCAATTATTAAATTATTCAGAAATTATGTAGACGAACAAAAAGCCTAGTGATATAGTATGATTTAAATACATAGCAAAGAGGTATAATATGAAAACATTTAAAACATACTTATTCACGGTACTGTTTATTTTTGCAGTGGCAGGTTGTTCGGATGACAGCGAAGTTTCATCGGAAATATCAAATGATACTGGTGAAACTGCAGAGAAACTTTCACTTACCCAGTCATTACCTGCAGATGCAGTATCACTGGATCCGCATGGAAGTAACGATTCACCTTCTGAAAAGGTAAGGTCTCATATTTATGAAGGGCTAGTCAGCCAGGACGAGAATCTGGATATCGTGCCGGAACTGTCATCAGAGTGGGAACAAATAGATGATGTAACATGGCAGTTCACTTTACGGGAAGATGTCGAATTTCATGACGGCAGTGAATTTAATGCCGAGGCAGTGAAGGCGAATTTCGACCGCCTGCTTGATTCGAGCCGGGGCTCAACAAGAGCATTCGTTCTTGAGATGATTGAAGAAGTGAATGCAGTCGATGAATATACAGTAGAGATTATTACGGAATACCCATTTTCACCTTTACTCGGTCATCTGACACATGGCGCGGGTGATATGCTATCCAAAGAACTAATCGATGAAGATTATCAGCATGCGCTTGATGAAGCTGGACTTGATATCACACTGGATGAATATTACGAAATACGTGAAGCGGGCGGCAGCGGCCATAAAGAAATTGCAGAACAAATAACTGAACATACAAGTACGGTAGTGGAACAAAATCCGGCGGGAACGGGATATTTGAAATATGACAGCAGAACACCTGGTGAACAAACAATTCTGACAGGAAATGATAATTACTGGAATGGCGACGTCAATGTTGCTGATTTAACATTAAAAGTAGTAAGCGAAGCATCCTCAAGGATTGCGGAAGCTGAGACAGGGCAGTCGGATGTTGTAGCAGATGTACCGCCAAGTGACAAAGATAGAATAACGTCTAATGATGACCTGGTTTTAAATGAAACTCAGTCCGTGGCTCTTGAGTACATAGGCTTAAACACAAGAAATGAGTATTTACAGGATAAACGCGTGCGCCAGGCACTGACACATGCCTTTAATAAGCAGGCTGTAATAGACGGTATATATAACGGCGCCGGTACTGAAGCGGTGTCTCCGCTCGCGCCTGATGTTTTCGGCTTTGCTGAGTCACTTGAACCTTTGGAATATGATATGGAAGAAGCAAAAAGGCTGCTTGAAGAAGCAGGTTATGAAGATGGATTTACATTGACGATGATGGTGAACAGCGATAATGCACAACGTGTGGATACCGCGATCTGGCTGCAGCAGTCTCTTGAAGAATTGAATATTACACTGGAAATAGAACAGCTGGAGTGGGGCACGTTCCTTGAAGCAACAGGAGACGGAGAACATGACTTATATATTATGAGCTGGGGGAACTCAACGGGAGATCCAGACAATGCGATGACACCGCTGGTTCATTCATCAAGAATTGGCAGTCCGGGAAATCGTGCTTTCTTCGAAAATGATGAGGTAGACAGACTGCTTGAAGAAGGCAGCAGAGAGTCAGATGATGCAGTAAGAGAAGAAATATACAGCGAAATCCAGACTATCTTAGTTGAAGAAGCACCGCTGATCTTTATCCTGCACCCGCAAAAATATAATGTTTACAGTTCAGCTTTAGACGGTGTAGAAATTAGTCCTTATGAAGAATTCAATTTTCAAAATGTGAAAAACAAGCAGTAAATTATAATGAAAAATCCGGGGTATCTTTGAAGATATCCCGGATTTTCATATTTATATAATAAAGTGAAATTAATTAGCGAAGAACTGCTCTTTTTGGCTTTCGTGTTTATCGAGCATAATCTGATGATTTGGAATGCCTTGTTTAAGCAGCAAATCGACATTCTGTTTCAGGAACTCATCGCTGCCGACCACATAAAATAGGGCATCCTTATCTTCTGTCAGTTTTTCTGCCTCTTCATAGTACTCATCGCGTGTACTGACGAAGTGCGCAGTCAGATTTTTATCTGCTGAAGATTGGAATATATCAGGAAATAAGTAATTTTTAGATGAATCAATATTTAACGAGTGGATTTTAGCGACATTGTCATTATCATTCAGATAATCCAGAACCAGCGGTCTAAAAGTCGCAAGGCCGACGCCTGAAGAAAGCATATAAATATTTTTACCTTCACGCTTTAAAGGTACATTTGTATGTGTTTTAAATATTGCTGCTTTATCTCCAATGGGCATTTCATTTAAAATCTGTTTAAACTTCGATGCATCTTTTCTGATGCGGGTAGTAATCCCAATCGTGTTTTCGTCTTTCAAGGTAGAAATCGACATATGTCTGATTAAGCTTCTATCCGGCTTTTCTCCAGTGTTAAAACCCTCAAAAGCAAGGTGTATGTGCGAACCTTCTTCCCAGGTATAATCTTCAGGACATTCGAAAACAAAAGTTTTCACTTCGGGTGATTCATTAACAACATCTATCAGTTTACTCCAGTAAATTTGCATAAATATATTCTCCTTAAGGCTGTTATTTATGTATATCATGTATCTGTATTATATATTAACTGATAATTATTCTCAATTAAAAGGATTTTGATGAAAGCTGAAGGGGAAGTGGATGGACAAGGACGACGGTGAATTGGTGTCGTACTCGGGATTGACTTCAATTACGACGGCGAAACGACACCGTACCCGCAAATAAAAAAACAAAAAAACTGGACGGCACGAAGCTGTCCAGTTTAAAAAATTTATTGAATAAGACTATTCTCTAATTTTTGTCTCCCCGTCATCTTTATATCCCCAGTCAGTTTCGCGTCCTGCTGTAAGGATTGAAGTCAGAAAGGCTATACAAACCATTAAAATAAGAAATGCTTTCATTATTGATTTGCCCCCAGTACTTATATTAATTACATTTATTATAAACCATTCTGCAAAGATTAAAAAGGTTTTGTTGTAAAAAAGGTATTTTCTCTTTATTATTTTCTGTTTCTTTTTATGATTACGTTATTTTAATGGCTGTTTGGGGTAAGATAAATATAATATAAGATTAAATTACAAGGCGACGATTATTGGAGGATAAAAATTATGGCAATGAATTTTAAAATATTTGAAACGAAAGAACTTGCGGACATTTTTGCTGCGGATTTGTTGCGTAAGCAGATTCACAACAATCCGGAAAGCATTTTAGCGCTGGATGTTAATGAAGATTTATCACAAGTGTATGAAAAATTTGTCGGTGAAGTGAAAAATCATCCTGCAGACTTATCTGAAATTCAGCTGTATTCAGTAGGCAGAGGCGGTTTGGGTATTTTTAAAAACCTTGATATTCCTTCATCACAACTAAATGAAGGCGGAACAGCCGATGATCTTGATGACAAAGGCAAGAAGAAAGTGAATGTCGCACTTCTCAATTTAAATTCAAATAAAAAAGTCGGCTTTAACAATGACAATGATGAATTATTTAAAGCAAAAGAGCTCTTTATCTATGCAACAGGAGGAGATAAGGAGGAGGTTGTCAGAAGTCTTTACGATGCCAATCTCGAAGGGAGCAGCACGCTCAGCAATATTAAAAACCATCGCATGGTGACTGTCGTAATCGACAAAGATGCAGCAGGCAGATTAGATCATGACATAGTAGAATATTACTCTTATAAGTTTGCATAGTTTTTTCTTAATGAATCCTTTCGCAATATAGTATAGACTAGTAATGAATACTATATTTCGGGGGGATTTTTGTATGTCATTTAGAATTGAACACGATACGATTGGTGAAATTAAGGTGCCTGCGGATAAGTACTGGGCAGCGCAAACAGAAAGAAGCCGTCAGAACTTTCCTGTAGGCAAAGAAAAAATGCCGATTGAAGTTATCGTAGCATTTGCTCACTTAAAGAAAGCGACTGCGATTGTAAACAGTGATTTAGGGAAGCTTTCTCCTGTGAAAAAAGATGCGATTGTATTTGCATGTGAAAAAATAATTAAACGCGAACTGGATGATCATTTCCCGCTTGTTGTCTGGCAGACGGGCAGCGGAACTCAAAGTAATATGAACGTTAACGAAGTAGTCAGCTATGTTGCGAACGAGTATCTTAAAGATCAGGGCAGTGATGAAATTGTTCATCCGAACGACGATGTCAACAAGTCACAAAGCTCTAATGATACATATCCTACTGCGATGTATGTGGCACTGAGCCAGGCAGTTGAACATCAGCTTCTGCCTGCACTTGAAAAACTGCATGGTACTTTTGAAGAAAAACAGGAACAATTTAAGGATATTATTAAGATTGGCCGTACGCATCTTCAGGATGCAACACCGCTTACCTTAGGGCAGGAAATCAGCGGCTGGTCATATATGTTGGAAAAATCAAAAGAAATAATTAACCAGTCTAAAAAACAGCTCAGCAACCTTGCAATTGGAGGAACTGCTGTTGGTACAGGGATTAATGCTCACCCTGAATTCGGGAACAGAGTTGCCGACCAGCTTGCAGAACAAACGGGACTGCCGTTTATTTCATCACCTAATAAATTCCATGCATTGACGTCTTACGATGAGGTAGTATATGTGCACGGTTCATTAAAAGCACTCGCTGCAGATCTGATGAAGATCGCAAACGACGTGAGATGGCTGGCTTCAGGCCCGCGTGCGGGACTTGCAGAAATTGAAATTCCGGCAAATGAACCGGGCTCATCAATTATGCCGGGGAAAGTAAATCCGACTCAGTCTGAAATGCTGACTATGGTTGTAGCTCAAGTATTCGGGAACGATACTGCTGTAGGGTTTGGAGCTTCACAGGGTAACTTCGAACTCAACGTGTTCAAGCCGGTTATTTTATATAATACGCTGCAGTCTATTTACCTGCTGGCTGACGGAATGAGTAGCTTCAATGATAACTGTGCTGCTGGAATTGAACCGATTCAGGAAAACATTGATAAGTATTTAAATAACTCTCTAATGCTTGTAACAGCATTAAACCCTCATATCGGTTATGAAAATGCTGCTAAAATTGCTAAAAACGCACATGCCAAAGGAATCACTTTAAAAGAGTCTGCGCTTGATTCAGGATTGCTGACAGAAGAACAGTATGATAAATGGATTAAACCGGAAGACATGATTCACTCTAAAGAGTAGGAGTTTTTCGATGAACAAAATAAGCTTAATAGATATCGGATCCAACACGATTCGACTTGTACTTTTTGAATACACTAAGACACACGGCTTAAAAGAAATTAGAAACATTAAAACACCTGCACGTTTAGCTCAGTATATTGATGAAGATGGCTACATGGCAGAAGAAGGGATTGCAGCTTTATTAAAAATCCTGAACAGTTTTAAACAAATTTCGGAAAAATATCATATAACTAAGATTTTCCCGGTGGCCACAGCAGCCATCAGACAATCTAAAAACCGCGAGGATATTATCGGGCGCATTAAATCAGAACTTGATTTGGATGCGGTCATTATCAGCGGCGAAGAGGAAGCAACGCTTGGATTTGAAGCGGCTGTCCACACAATCAGTTATTACGATGCCGTGACAATCGATATCGGTGGGGGAAGTACAGAGCTTACTTTTTACGAGGATAAAGAAATCATCTACCGTACGAGTTTATCGTTTGGAGTTGTTACGCTCAGTAAAATGTTTTTTGAAGGTAAAAAACATAATGACAAAGCGGCGATTAAACAGACTAAGCAATTTGTGGAAACTGAGCTGAAAAAAGTGAACTGGCTGCGTGACCGCCGTGTGCCGATTTTGGCAATCGGCGGAAGTGCGCGTAACATAGCGCGTATTCATCAGTCGATGATCAGTTATCCGATAGCTGGTGTTCACGGCTATACTATGGTGCGCAATGATTTACAGGATGTATATAAGCTGTTGAAAAATACGAACACTGAAAACCTGGATGATATCGACGGCCTGAGTAAAGACCGCGCTGATATTATTCTGCCGAGTATCATTGTTTTCAGAACACTGCTTAATATTGTAGATGCCAAGGAATTCAAGTTCAGCCGCAAGGGGCTGCGCGAAGGTATGGCTATGCGCATTTTCAGTAAGGAATATCCTGTTGCTTTTAATAAGTACAGAGTATTTGAAGATTCGATAGAACAGCTGGCCAATGACTTTAATTTGGATCCAACTGATACAGATAAAAGAACAGAAATTGTTGACCGTCTTTACCATGAACTTGAGCGCCTGAATATTTTATCGCTGTCGCGTACAAATAAAATGATTATGAAACATGCTGCTGGGATATATTATTTAGGTGACTTTATCGACCGGGATGCATCGAGTCAGCATACCTACTATTTAATTTCCAACAGCAATATTAACGGCATCGGACATCGTGACCGCGTCAGACTTGCGCTGATAGCCAGTTATAAAAATAAAACACTGCTTGACTTTTATGCGAAGGAAACCGGCTGGTTTAATGATGAAGAACTGGATGAAATTCAGGCACTCGGTTCGCTCGTTAAATTTGCGAATGCCCTGAACATTTCCAATACGGAAATTGTCGAGAATTTACAATTATCGAAATCCGGAGATGCCTTCAGATTGAACATTCAGTACAATGGAGACCCGATCGCAGAAGAATATCATGCAGTCCGTCAGAAAAAGCATATTCAAAAAATTCTCGGCGGAGATTTGTGGATAGAATTTACAGAATCTTAATATTTACACGCTATAATTATGAGAGCAGGAGGATTATAAATGGCTTATAAATTAAACGATAAATCTTATTACAATAACCGCGAACTAAGCTGGTTGCGATTTAATTACAGAGTATTAGCAGAAGCAGGCGACACGCGTAATCCTCTTCTCGAACGATTGAAATTTATAGCGATAACGAGCTCTAATCTGGATGAGTTTTTTATGGTTAGGGTAGCTGGTTTAAAAGACCAGGTTAAGATGAATTATGCCGAGCCTGATACTAAGACTGGTATGACTCCGGAAGAACAGCTGTCCGGAATCGGTGAGCTGAACCGTGAAAACTGCCGTATTCAATACGAAATGTATCACGAACTGATGGAGGAACTGGAAAAGCTGAATGTGTTCCTAAAAAGACCGCATCAGCTTCACCAGTCATTGCAGGATAAACTGGAAAAACTGTTTGATGAAGAAATATTACCGGCTTTAACACCGCTTGGAATCGATGCATATCGTCCGTTTCCTAAGCTGATGAACAAAAAAATTAACTTATTCGTAGACTTATCGAATGAACTGGGCAAACAGACTGCGATTGTGCAGCTGCCGACAGTGATAAAAAGATTTTATGAATTATCACACGAAGGCAAGACCTATTTTGTTCTGGCGGAAGATATTATTGAAGAATATGTGTATAAACTTTTTAACGGTTATCAGATTGACAGAACATTCCCGTTCAGAATTACAAGAAATGCCGACTTAACGATACATGAAGAAGGCGCTGCCGATTTATTAATCGAAATCGAGCGTTTCTTAAAAGAACGTACTAAAGGTGCCGCGGTTCGTCTTGAAATCGACCGGAGCCGTGACATTACCATTAACGGATCTTTCCTCGAGGAGCAGCTTTCACTGCATCCTGAAGATGTTTATCGTTTTGACGGACCTTTGGATTTAACGTTTCTGTTCGAAATGACGGATAAATTAAAGTACAGATTTCCAAAGCTTTTATTTAAACCGTTTTTCCCGCAGCAGCCGAAATTTTTGGGGAACCGTAATGTGTATGAAGCAGCGCTGAAAGAAGATATATTCTTTCACCATCCCTACGAATCTTTCCAGCCGATTATTGAATTTGTGCAGCAGGCAGCAACAGATAAAAACGTCTTGGCGATTAAACAGACCCTTTACCGGGTATCCAGTGATTCGCCGATTATCGAATCATTAAAATTGGCGGCTGAAAACGGCAAACAGGTTACAGTGCTTGTTGAACTGAAAGCGCGATTTGATGAAGAAAATAATGTGCACTGGGCCAAAGAACTGGAAGACGCCGGCTGTCATGTTATATACGGCATGAACTATCTGAAAACGCACAGTAAAATTACACTGGTTGTGAAGAAGGTCAATAAAAAAATTGTTAAGTTTGTTCATCTGGGAACGGGAAACTATAACGATTCCACAGCCAAACTTTATACCGATATGGGAATTATTACGACAGATCCGCGTATCGGAGATGACGCTGTAAACTTCTTTAACTATTTAAGCGGTTATTCGCTTAAACCGGAATACAAGGAACTGCATGTCGCGCCATTTGAAATCAGGGATATGTTTGCTGAACGCATTGACCTTGAAATTGAAAGTCATAAAAAATACGGCAACGGTTATATTTTTGCGAAGATGAACTCTTTAACGGATAAGAGAATAATCGATAAACTGCTGCAGGCCTCTCAGGAAGGCATAAAAGTGGATCTTGTGATTCGCGGAATATGCTGTATGAAGCCGGGGATTAAAGATGTCAGCGACAACATACGCGTTATTAGCGTTGTCGGCAGATTTTTAGAACACTCGAGAATTTATTACTTTTATCATAACGGTGATAAGAAAATGTTCTTATCGTCAGCAGATATGATGACGAGAAATATGATCAAACGTGTGGAAATTTTATTCCCCATCAACGATCCGAGAATTGTAGAAGAACTGATCGAAGTGAATGAATTATTCTTAAGAGATAACGTGAAAGCACGTGTTCAGCTGCCGGACGGCACATATGAATATGTTAAAAATGATCTGCCGCCTTTGAGTGTTCAGGATGAACTCATGAAACGCGCTGTTGAAAACAGTGAGCAGAAGAAAACTGAATTACTGCAGGAATACAGCAACATACTGGAACGAATTAAAAGCCGGTTCAGGAAATAAGTTGTTTGATTTGCGGATTGTGAATTAGTACAGCACCCATTTTGGGTGCTTTTTTTGTTTGAGTGTTGATGGTGGGAAATTGTTGGTTTGATAAAATTCATGGAGTTGTTTGTAAGTACGCTGTTGATTTGACAACGTTCATGGAGCGGTTTTCTGTATGACTTTGAACAATAAAGTTCAAACAATTGTAAACCTCTCGTCATTGATATGGGAAAGCAAACGTATTTGACTGCCCATGTAATTTTGACATGGTAAACTAAACGGCTTTGACTGCCCATGTAATTTTGACATGGTAAACCAAGCGGCTTTGACTGCCCATGTAATTTTGACATGGTAAACCAAGCGGCTTTGACTGCCCATGTGATTTCGATATGGTAAACCAAGCGGCTTTGACTGCCCATGTAATTTTGATATGGTAAACTAAGCGGCTTTGACTGCCCATGTAATTTTGACATGGTAAACCAAGCAGATTTGATTATCCATGTAATTTCGACATGGTAAACCAAGCAGATTTGAATGCCCATGCAGTTTCAACATGGTAAACTAACAGCCGTTAAATCCCCATGTCACTCCAACATGGGCAGTAAAAGCGCAAAACCACCCAAATATTCACTAACACAAAAAAGCTGTCTCACCAATTTTTTGATGAGACAGTTTTAAAATATTATACATCCAGCGTTACACTGATTTCTTCGTCTGTAATCGGATGGTTAAATGAAACTTTGTAGCCGTACAGGTGAAGATAGGGTGACGGCGGGCCGCCGTACAGTTTATCTCCGACAAGCGGGGCGTTTAAGTGTTTCATATGCGCACGGATTTGGTGTGTTCGGCCCGTTTCCAGTTCGATTGTCAGTTCTTCATATTTGTCTGTTACTTTCTTGCTAATAATATGCGTCACAGCGTCTTTGCCTGTTCTCGTGACATGGAAAATATTCGTGTGCGGCTTTTTACCAAGCGGCGCGTTAATTTTCTGTGCAGTAATTTTACTGTTTTTCTTCACGTGCCCCATGTAAATCCGTTTAATTTTATTTTCACTAAGCATATAGTCGAGCATCTTCTTCATATATGCATTTTTTGCCATCAGTACAAGTCCTGTTGTATCCACGTCCAAACGGTGAACTGGTTCAACATATTCGCTCGTAACTGTATTAATCACGTCGTTTACGAGTGTGTTGTGTTCACCGGGTTCGTTCGGATGAACTTTCTGGCCAGGCGGTTTTGATGCGACAAGCAGGTTTTCATCTTCGAAAAGAATAACTGCCTGCTTCGAGCTTTTCTTATAACTGCTCGCTTCACTGAAATCAGGCAGTGTGACTGTATCTCCTGTTTTAAGTTCAGTTTTTACCGGCTGTACTTCACCGTTAATAACGATATCTTTCGACATGCGCAGCCAGTGCATTTCCTTTTTAGGAATATGAAGTGCAATCAGAGCTTCTTCCAGAGTAAATCCATTGAATTTCTCAGGTACGGTAAATTTCATATTATTCTCCCGCAGCTGCTGTCATAAATTCTTCGAAGCCTTCAGCTGATCCCGGATTTCCTTCTAAGCGCTCAACTTCTTTGCCGTCTTCAAAGTAAATAAGTGTCGGTGTAGAGTTAATGTTCCACGTTGCCCATGCATTCTCGTATTCATAAACATTAAGCTGGGTCACTTCACCCTCAACGCTGTCCAGAGCTTCTGTCAGCATTGGTGTGGCTTCCATACAATGCGAGCATATAGGACTCCAGAAGTAAACGAACTCTCCTTCACCTGAATTCACAATTTCTTCAACTTCTGCAGGCGTCTTATTTGCCTGGTAATCTTCGTTATCCAAAAGATCGATTGTCGGACCTGTCAGCTCATCAGGTTCTTTATCAGTGTACGGATAGTATCCTGAGTCACTTAGACTTTCCGGATCCGAGGTCTGATTGTTCATGAAAATGAAAACTCCAATAAATACAACGACGATTAAACCAATAATGCCGTAAAAAATCTTGTTGCCCATAATTAATAGCTCCTATTCTTTAATCTTTTTTAATGAAAAATGATAAAATGAAAATAATGATAAATGCAGTCAGTGCAAGCAGGGGAATGGTAATAAATCCAGCCCAATTTATATATTGTACTGTACAGGATACACCCATACAAGCATTGGCGCTCTCGCCGAGGGCCGGAATTTTCTGCAGTGCGTAGTGATAGGTGGAAACCAGTATCCCAATACCGCTCATTGCACGGACGTATATTCTTACGTTAGCATCGTTTTTAATAAGGCCGATAAACGACAGCAGTACAAGCGGGTACATTAAAATACGCTGGTACCAGCACATCTCGCACGGTTCATACAATCTGATTTCACTAAAGTATAAAGAGCCCAGCATAGCAATTAATGACACGATAAAAATCATTTGCATGTACAGTTTGTTACTTTTCATATCAGCGCTTGTCCTTTCGTTTTAGTTTTGTAACTTACTTTTATATTATAAGTGTTAACAGCTGTATTAAGTGTAACAAATTTCTTACAATTTATTAAAAGGGATGATAACAGTGAAAAGTAAGTTACAGCTTTTAAAAGATATTGCTGAGTTCTTAAATACGGAAACCCACCGCCAGTCGATGATTGACGGGGCATTGAAAATGCTCATCGACCATTCAAATTTTAAAACCGGCTGGATATTTTTTATTAATGAAGACGGCAGGCATGAACTGAGCGCACATTATCAGCTACCGCCTACTTTGCAGTATAACGGTCATACATACCTGTGCAATGACAAATGCTGGTGCGTCAATAAATTTAATAAAGGAGAATTGTCGAATGCGACGAATATCGTAGCCTGTTCGAGGCTCGAAAAGGCTGCGCGGGAAATGCCTGATGAAAATAATAATATTACACATCACGCTACAGTGCCGCTGATTTCCGGTGTGGAATCTTTCGGTTTATTAAATGTGGCGACACCTTACAGTACTGAGTTTCAAAAGGATGAGCTGGATCTTCTGGAGTCGGTGGCCTTTCAGCTCGGTTCTACACTGAAACGGCTGGATTTAACGACGCGGGAAAAAGAAAATATGATTATCAAAGAACGTCAGCGGCTCGCACGCGAACTTCACGATTCGGTTAACCAGATGCTGTTTTCTATCGGTATTACATCTCATGCGGCTAAAGCTTTAAAGGACAGCGAGCAGAGCAGTCTCGCCTTTGAAAGAATAGAAAATACATCGAAATATGCAATGAAAGAGATGAAGGCGCTGATTTGGCAATTAAAACCAATCGGTCTCGAGAACGGTATAATCGAAGCGGTCAATCATTACGCTAAAATTCTCGATTTGAATATAGAAATTACAGTGAATGGTTTTTATAATATACCGGACGAGACAGAAATTGAATTGTACCGTATCGTTCAAGAGGGACTTAATAATATCAGGAAACACGCGGGGACAAAAAATGCAGAAGTACTGCTGGAATTTACTGATGAAGAGCTGAGGCTTGTAATCAGTGACAAGGGCAGGGGTTTTATTCCGGCAGAAAAAACAGGTGTCAGCCATGGGCTGACAAACATGCATGAACGCGTACATAAAATGGGCGGTTCCTTTGAAATTCAGTCCGGCCAAGGGCTCGGAACTGTGTTAATTACACGTATAAAACTTGGAGGCAATTAAATGTATAATATAATTCTTACTGACGACCATCAGGTTGTAAGAGAAGGCATGAAATTTTTATTATCAACAACATCCGACATTAATGTAGTTGAAGATTTTGACAGCGGCCGGGAGACGCTTGAATATCTGGAAGATAATCATGACAAGATTAATCTCGTGCTAATCGATCTCGTCATGCCTGAAATGGACGGGATTGAGCTGACTGCTTTATTGAAAGAAAAGTATAAACACATTAAGGTGCTGGTTCTTTCAAGCTATACGAGCGAGGAATACATTCGTCCTGTCTTCCGTGCCGGAGCGGACGGTTATATTATTAAGGAGATGGATGTGGAAGAACTGATTCAGTCGATAAAAAACGTTATAGAAGGTGACAGGGTTGTGCATCCTGACATTTTAAAAGTTATCGATAAAACAGGCAATCTGCCGCATGAACGGAATATACTGTCGAGAAGAGAGACTGAAGTGCTGAAGGAAATTGTTAAAGGCCAGTCTAACAAGGAAATCAGCGAGGCGCTATTTGTCAGCGAGAAAACTGTTAAAACCCATGTGAGTCATATCTTAAATAAACTGGAAGTGTCAGACCGGACTCAGGCTGTCATTTATGCAATAAAATTCAACATTATTGATTTTTAGTGTAAAATGATAAAAATTATTCATCCTGTGAAAACGCTTAACCATGCGTTTTAGAGCAGTTCATCCATAATCTTTACTTTAATTTTATAGACAAATATCCATTTAGCAAAGTATACTTGAATACATATTCAGAAAGTATTAGCTAAGGGGGATATACATGAAAGTAGGAAATAAACTCACACTCTATATTGTAATCGCTTTAATTGCGGGGATTGCAGTAGGGTCAATATTTAATACAATGGCGGACGCTGCATGGGTCCAATGGATTGATCAGTACATATTTAATGTGCTCGGGCAAATATTCTTAAATCTTATCTTTATGGTAGTTGTACCGGTCGTATTCATTTCGATTGTACTCGGAGTTGTAAGTGTCGGGGACCCGAAAACACTCGGACTTATCGGTATTAAAACAATGGTTTTCTACTTGATAACAACTGCAATTGCAATTTCACTGGCTATTGGAGTTGCATTGATACTTGAGCCTGGTGAGGGACAGGCAGACTTATTGAATACCGAGGAAGTGTCGGAATACCGATCGACAGAACTTGAAGGCGGCGACACACAGCTTGCGATGGAAACAACATTTGATCAGACATTAATTAATATTATTCCTGATAATTTATTTGTTGCACTGGCTGATCAGAACATGCTTCAAATTATTGCTTTTGCAATTTTTATCGGCGTCGGGTTAATTGCCGTCAAAGAGAAAGCAGGCGGAATCATTACATTATTCGAACAAGCTAACGAAGTAATAATGTGGATTGTTCTGGCAATTATGAAATACTTTGCTGCATTCGGTGCATTTGGCCTTGTAGCAACTGCATTTACACAGGCTGGCTTCGGCGCTATTCAGCAGCTCGGAATGTACTTTATCTGTGTGCTGCTGGCATTATTCATACATTTTGCCTTAGTATATGGTTCGGTAGTTCAGTTCCTCGGCAAGAAGAGCTTTGTCTGGTTTATTAAGAACTTTGCACCTGCAATGTCGGTAGCATTCAGTACTTCATCTTCAAGTGCTGTGTTGCCTGTATCACTTGAAACTGCGCAGAACAAACTTGGTATCCGCAAAAGTATCTCAAGTTTCGTACAGCCGCTTGGTGCAACTGTGAATATGGACGGTACCGCAATTATGCAGGGTGTTGCGACAGTATTTATCGCTCAGCTGTCAGGTATCGATTTAACAATCGGACAAATGGCGACTGTCGTCATTATTGCGACAATTGCAAGTATCGGAACAGCAGGAGTACCGGGTGTCGGTCTCGTAATGCTCGCGATGGTATTAACTGCAGTAGGACTTGATCCGGCAGCAATTGGTATTATTCTCGGTATCGACAGACTTCTGGATATGACGCGTACGGTAGTTAATATTACTGGTGATGCAACGATTGCGCTTGTGATCGATCATCAGCAGAATGTTAAAGAAGGCAAGTTCATTAAAGGCAAGAGTAAATATGTTGACGGTGAAATCGTCAATAAGTAATTAAAAAACAAGGAAGTATGACGAGGCAGTATCACACTGTCTCCCGTACTTCTTTTTATTTATTTAAGTAGAATGAAAAATTTTGTTCAATAGTGAATAATTAGTGAATTTTTTCATAATCTCTTTAATTTGTAATAATTATCATTTACAATGTATATCAGGTAAATTGATATACAAGCATAATGGATTAACTTTTAATCGCGGTGCTGTGAAGGGACGATTTTAATGGATAAGCAGGAATTTACAGAGATTCTACAGTCTAAGTTCAAGATAGTTCGAACGGAGGCTGGATACACCCAGGATGCTATGAGCCACACCATTGGATTATCCAAAAAAACGCTGGTACAAATAGAAAAAGAGCGAATATTACCCAACTGGACAACATGTATCTCGCTTTGTGCACTGTTTAGAGATAGTGAAGTACTGACGAATCTTTTTGGCGGAGATCCACTGGAACTTACGCAGGTCTTATCAAGAGGCTCGGCAATATACCCAAATTATGAAAAAGAAAATATTTATTGGGAAACACTTGAATCAAATAATGGCTATAAATTGGAATTCAACAAAACGAATTCAATTTACAGAGTGTTAAATGCAGATAACCAGCCGGTTCATGCATCATATATTGAAAGAGAAATAAGAACTTACTTCGAACGCAAAAGCAATCGGTAAGTTTCAGCACCCGCGAGGGTGCTTTTTCTTTTATTTCTGTAAAAAGTAATATATAGTTATTAAGTTGAATAAGGGGTGAAATAATAATGAATCCAATCATTCAGGTTATGATGATGGCGCTGATTGGTGCGCTGATCGGCGGTCTGACAAATACGATTGCAATTAAAATGCTTTTCAGGCCGTATGAAGCAAAATACCTGTTCGGCAAACGGCTGCCGTTCACACCGGGAGTAATCCCTCTCCGGCGGGATGAGGCCTCGACGAAACTTGGTGAAATTATAACAGGGCATCTGTTAACACCGGAAGTTTTCGAAGAGAAATTAAAAAGTACGGAAACTGATAAATTAATAATGCATTTTATAGACAGGCAGATAGAAACGATAGAAACCGAACGGCTGACTCCGGGTTATTTCCTGGAACGTCTGTCGTCGGGTCTGACAGAAAAAATCGTTACTTCATTTAATGAAGAAATACGTGCAAAAGTCTTTGAAGAAGGACAGAAATTGTACGTCAGAACGATAAATGATATCATGCCCGAAGATGCGCTCCATGCGATTGATAATAAAGTATCTCATCTTGCTTATGATATTAACGATAAACTCGTACAGTATATTTCTTCTGACAAAGGATTTCATGACATTTATACAATGGTTGATGAGTTTACTGAAAACAGAGGCCGTCTTGCCCGCAGTTTAAAATACGTGATGACAAAAGAATCGATGACCGAGCGCGTTCAGACTGAACTGCTGAAACTGATTCAGCAGGAGAAGATGATTAATATTGAAACACGGGTCATAGAAGATGAGTATAATAAACTGAAGCAGAGCGGATTATCTGAACTAGTGACGAGCTCAGACCTCGATAATATCTTAAATAGTATTATAGAAGTGATGCAGCAGAAAATTGATATTAGAAAAATATTAAATACACCGATTACAGACTTCAATAAAGATCTTTTTATCCGCTTTAAAGAAAAAGGCAAATACAAGCTGAAGGATAACTTTATCGAGTATTCGGGCAAGAACATGAGTAAGATAATGAATAAACTGCAGCTTGCAGAAGTTATTAAAAAACAGATTGACAGTTTTGAGCTGGCTAAACTGGAATCTCTCGTCATGGATGTTGCAAATAAAGAATTCAAAATGATTATGATGCTCGGCTACGTACTCGGTGGAATTGTCGGGATTGCCCAGGGCATATTAGTATTGTTTTTCTAAATAGTAAATTTGTGTTAATGTAACACTATCAAACTAAAAGGAGTTTTATATTAATGGCTAATGTATACGATCAGGCAAATGCACTTGAAAGTGCACTGCGCGAATCAGAAGAATTTCAGCAAATGAAGGAACTTTACAGCAAGGTTAACGAAGATGCTGAATCAAAAAAATTGTTTGATGATTTCAGAGATATTCAAATGACATTACAGCAAAAACAAATGCAGGGCGAAGAACTTTTAGAAGAAGAAATTCAAAAAGCTCAAAACTCGGCACAGGAAATTGAAAATGATGAAAACATTAAAGGTTTAATGGAAGCTGAACAGAAAATGAGCCAGCTGATCCAGGACTTAAACCGTGTTATCATGAAGCCTATCGAAGAGCTTTATGAAATTAATAATCAATAAATAGAAAAATTAGTTGAGAGGCCGTGCCGGCCTCTCTTTTTTGTTATAATGTTGAAGAATAGAGTTTTTTCTGAAGGAATGGTGAATCTAATGGTTAAATTTATCCATGCGGCAGATTTGCACCTGGACAGTCCGTTTAAATCCCGGTCCAAGATGCCGAGTAATATACTGGAAATTTTAATGACAAGTACATATAAAAGTGTCACCCGGATGATTGATTTTGCAATTAAAGAGGGTGTGGATTTCCTCCTTATCTCAGGGGATGTATTCGATCAGTCGAACCGTTCTTTGAAGTCTGAAATATTCCTTAAAAAAGAATTTAACAGATTAAAAGAAAAAGGCATCTTCGTTTATATGATCCACGGAAACCACGATCCAATTTCCTCCGGCTTTAAAACGACGTGGCCGAATAATGTGTCCGTCTTTAAAGAGAATGTTGAAACTTATGAAATGCTGAGCTCGAAGGGTGAACGGATTTATCTGCACGGTTTCAGCTATCTGCTGGACGAATCCTATGAAAACAAACTGGATGAGTACCCGACAAATACAGATAACCGGGGTATTCATATCGGTATGCTGCACGGAACATATGCAAAAACAAAGTACGATGCTAAGCGCTATACAGAATTTAATCTGGAAGCACTGAACAGCAAACTGTACCATTATTGGGCGCTCGGTCATATTCATGTCCGGTCGCAGCTGGCGGATTTACCGCAGGTTCATTATTCAGGCAACATCCAGGGGCGTCATAAAAATGAAACCGGCGAAAAGGGTTTTCTCCTTGTCGAAGGGGACGACGTTTCTTTATCGGCAAACTTTGTTCCGGTACAGGAAGTGGTTTTTGAAAATCTTGAACTGGATACAAATTCACTGAGGAAAGAAGAGCTGTATCAGCAGATTGTTGAATTCAAACAGAGTCTGAGAGAGAAGAGCAAGTACATTGTTAATCTTCAGCTGAACTATGACGGAGAAGATGAAATTTCTCAAAGCGACTATAATGAACTGATCGAACTGCTCCAGGAAGATGAAGTGAATATTTCTGAATTCGTCTGGATTGATAATATTAATGTCTCATATAATAATGAAGAGCAGATAGCATTGCTGAAAGATATTAAAACGAGTTACTCAGATAATGAAGAGTTATTCAGAAGTGCGGTTAATACGATGTATATGGATCCGAACATTAACCGTTATCTGCCGCCAATCAGTGAAGTATCGCCGGGCGAACTTCTCAAGATGGGTGAAGATCGTCTAAAAATGTTGATGAGGAAGTAGTGAAATTATGAAAATCCTATCAGTAAATATATACGGCTACGGTAAAATTATTAAACAGGAATTTAATACAAATCAGGATTTCATTCAGATATTCGGTGAAAATGAAGCCGGCAAGTCGACGATGATGTCCTTTATTCATTCTGTGCTGTTCGGTTTTCCAACGAAAAAGGAACAGGAGCCGCGCCGTGAACCTCGTATGCATAACCTTTACGGCGGCAGGCTGACAGTAAAATTTAAAGATGAACCAGAACCCGTGGAAATAGAGAGACTAAAAGGAAAAGTCCAGGGCGATGTGAAGGTGTACTTTAAAGATGGTACAACTAAGGGTGAAGAATGGCTTACTAAAAAAATGAACTATATAGACAAACGTACATACCGTTCTATATTTTCGTTCGATGTGCTCGGACTTCAGGATATTCACAAAAATATGACTGAAGACAAGCTGCAGGAATATCTGCTCCGTGCAGGAGCGCTCGGCTCCCACGAATACGATGAGATGCTGAATGCCATCGACAAAGAACTTAAAATGCTGTACAAGAGAAACGGCATTAACCCGGTTATTAATACAGAGCTTCAGGATTTGAATGATTTAAGCGAAAAAATCCGCGGGCTTGAAAAACATGAAGAAGAATATAAAATGTTTATTAATGAGCAGGTTAAAACGCTCGAAAGCTTAAATTCCAAAAAACATGCATTGAATCAGATGGAAATGATCCGCAAGCAGAAAATGAAAGAAGTCATGTATCACAAAGATATTAAAGACTGGAAGGCGCTTGAGAGCAAGCTTAATATCGAACCGGTCAACTTCCCGGAGCGCGGAATCGAACGTTACGAATCACTGCGTAACCATGTTAAACAGACGGCCAAAGATATCGGTCTCCGTCAGGAGAAACTTAAAACACTGATTGCTGAAATACAGCATGTGAAGTTCCCTGATAAAAATATAATCAGCTATCTTGAAGCACTGCAAAAAGAAGAACCCGAAATTAAACAGCAGAACATGGAAGCTGTACGTTTATCAAACTCGGCAGCAAATCTTGAAAATGAGATTTTAAATCTGCAGAAAGACATCGGCTGGCAGGAAGAGCACCCGGATGTCGACGATTCGAATATCGTTCGTGAGTCCGTGCAGTCACTGCTGTCGAAGTACGATGAAATTATGCTGGAAGAACAGTATTTAATTCGTGAGATTGATCATTTGAGAGCAGATATTAAACAGCTTGATGCCGAAATTGAAGAGTCGGAACGCAATCAGATTGACGATGGCAGAATGAAAAAGAAACGCGAAGTGCTGGATCGTGAATTCGAACTGGTTGAAAAGAAACGCATGTATCAGCTGATTGAAAAAGATTACGAACGCGAAAAACGCGAACGTGACAGAGTAAAGAACTGGCAGGCAGCGCTGATTATTACAATCAGTATTATCGCAATAGCGATCGGTGTTATGTTTATTATCAACAACAGCTACTTATACGGCGGACTTTCGCTTGCTGTGGGTGCGGCAGCGCTGTTTATACTGGTTATTACGAATAATCGCGAACAGGATACGCTGAAGACCGATTATCAGCAGGAAGTTGACACGCTGCAGGATGAAATTAATGCACTCAAAAACGAATATGATATCGACTTTGATATCGATGATGCTAAAGATCTTCGGCAGGAATTAAAAGGCCTGCGCGCGAAACGCAATTCATTTTCAGTTAAACTGGATGATCTGAAAGAAACGCTGTCAGTAAACGAAGCGAATCAGGATCATTTAAACACACAGCTTGCTGAAGTGAAACATAATTTGAAAGTGAATCCCGAACTTGACGATAAATATATCGTCGATGCAATATACACAATACGCCAGATTAAACAGAAGCGTCATCAGATTAACAGAGAACAGCAGGAACTAGATAATATTACTAAAAATCTGAATGATTTTGACACACGTGTAAGTGAAGAAGTGAGCGCGTTCGGTATTCATTACAAGCAAACTTCCATCTTCCATGAAGCAGGTCAGCTGTCGTCGAAACTCCAAAAAGATGAGGCGATGTATTACAACCTCAGAGAACAGGCGGACCTTCTGGAAAATGAAATTACAGTACTGGAAGAGCGGAATGCAGCATCGCAGCGTGAGCTGAATCAGCTTCTGGATTATGTGGAGGCGGACGACGAGGAAGAATATTACTATTACGCGAGAAAACACAGCGAGTATATAAACAATGTCAACCGCTTTAAAGAACTAAGCGACAAACTGGATGAAGAACACTTCGACTATGACCTCAGAAACGAGCTGTCGGGCCGTCTCTTAGCAGATTTGAAAGCGGATGAAGATAATATCGGTGCCCAGCTTGATAATCTGAATGAGCAGATTCAGCTGGAACAAGAGGCACTGGTTAAAATCAACAATGAAATCAAGCTTCTGGAAAGTGACGGCAAGCTGAGTGAACTGAACCACCTCTACGGTATGCGTAAAGGCGTTGTGCAGAGTCTGGCTGAAGAATATATGTCCCTGACATACATTCGTATCTTAATTGAGACGCATATTAAAGCCATCAAAGATGAGCGTCTGCCGATAGTAATAGAAGAGGCGAGGGAAACATTTGAATTTGTAACGAAAGGCCGTTATATTAATGTCATCTACAGTGACGAAGGCATTTTCGTGAAACATAAAAATGGACAGGTCTTCCATCCGCTTGAACTGTCACAGTCGACCAAGGAAATGCTGTACATCAGCTTGCGTCTAAGCCTTATCAGAGCACTAAAAGGCTACTATCAGCTGCCGATTATTATCGACGATGCATTCGTCCATTTCGACAGCGAGCGTACGAAAACGATACTTGATTACTTTAGAAGTAAGTCAGACGACCAGGTACTGTACTTTACATGTAATTTAAATACGAGTATTCCATCTGCTCAAACAATCAAACTAAAAGAAAAAACGAAGTAGGAGGGTTCAGTAATGAATAATATTTCATCATTACAGCCTGGAGATTCAGTGGATACATTCTTCTTAATTAAACGCAGCCAGCAGGGTGTCACAACTCAGGGTAAACCGTACATGACAATCGTGCTGCAGGATAAAACAGGAGAAGTCGAAGCGAAACACTGGAATGTTACGCAGAAAGATATCGATGTACTGTTGCCGGAAACACTTATTAAAGTTAAAGGTGATATTATCGATTACCGCGGCAAAAAGCAGATGAAAATTGCAAACTTCCGTCTTGCGACACCTGAGGACGGGCTGGAAGCGAAAGATTTCGTAGAAAAAGCACCGATTGACGGCGATGAACTGTACGATAAAATTTTAGACTACTGCCTGAAAATCGAAAACGGCAGTCTGCAGCGCATTACGCGCCAGCTGCTGACTAAATACCGCAAAGAATTCTCGTACTACCCGGCAGCGATGACAAACCACCACGACTTTGTGTCAGGACTCGCATATCATGTATATTATATGCTCCGTGTAGCTGATTCTTTATGCGACATTTATCCGACGCTTAACAGAAGTCTGTTATTCAGCGGAATTATTCTGCATGATATCGGCAAGGTTAAAGAATTGAGCGGCCCGATTGGTACGACATATACTAATGAAGGAAACTTGATCGGCCACATCGTGATTGCAACAGAGGAAATTACGAAAGTCGCAGATCAGCTGAACATTGAAGGCGAAGAAGTCATGATACTGAAACACTTAATTCTGAGCCATCACGGCAAACTTGAATATGGTTCGCCGAAAGTTCCGATGATTAAAGAAGCGGAAATTCTGCACTTTATCGATAACATTGACGCACGTATTATGATGATGGACAAACATATTGATAAGGCGGATAAGGGTAAATTCACAGAAAGAATCTTCCCGCTTGAATCACGCAACTTTTATCGTCCGGAAAGTTTTTAATATAATTATTACTGGTAAATCCCCGCAGAAATGCGGGGATTTTTTTGTAATTGGAGTGATTGGAGTGAGAGGTGGATTGATTGGGTGTGCTGGAACCCGACGGCGACTCGGTGTCGTACTTGAGAATATGCTGGAATACGACGGTGCTCCGGTGTCGTACTTTAAAAGATGTTGGAATACGACGGTGCTCCGGTGTCGTACTTTAAAAGATGTTGGAATACGACGGTGCTCTGGTGTCGTACTTTAAAAGATGTTGGAATACGACGGCGCTCTGGTGTTGTACTTGAACCGCTGCTTAACCTCAACGGCGGCACGACGTCGTCCTCCAACGACAAAAAAACGCAAAGCCACAGGCTTTGCGTCAAGTAATATTCAGTATTATTCAGAGTCTTCTTCAGTATCTGCTGATTCTTCACTTTCTGATTCTTCTTCAGCATTTTCTTCAGTTGGAGCGCCTTCTGATTCTTCTTCAGCTGCAGCGTCTTCCTGCTGTGCGTTTTCCAGTGCTTCATCAGCGTTCAGGAATGTTTCTTCAATGTAGGATTGTATTTCTTCGTTTTCAAACGACACGTTGTATTCCTCTAAAAGATCACGGTAACCCTGCAGTGCCTGGCTTGGATCTTCCTGGATTTTCTGGTTTACAAGCTGTGTTTTGATAGTGTCTAATTCTTCTTTAGGAGTGTCTTCAAGAGACACATCTTCGTTAAGAATGATATGGTAGCCGAATTGTGATTCGACAGGCTCTGAAATCTCGCCCGGCTCAAGTTCGAATAGTGCTGTTTCAAATTCTTCAACCATCTGTCCTTTGCTTACATAGCCGAGTTCACCATTTTGCTGCGCACTGCCTGTATCGTCTGAGTTCTCAGACGCGAGTTCACCGAAGTCAGCGCCGTCATCAAGCTGTTTTTTTAAGTCATCAGCTTTTGTTTTTGCTTCTTCTTTAGTCATTGCCGCTTCGTCCTCTTCACCTTCAGCGGATTCAGCATCTTCTTCGCCTTCTTCAGCGAAAGATACGAGGATGTGAGATGATTTTCTCACGCTATCGAATGCTTCTTCATCAGTGATTTCAAAGTAATCAGCAAAGTATAAGTCGTTTAATGCATTAGATACGCGCTGCTGCTTGTATGTATCGACAGTCATTCCCGGCTGTGATTGCTGGAGCATCATTGCGAAGTTTTCCTCGCCGCCGTACTGTTCAATTTCAGCATCGATCTGTTCATTAAGTTCATCCATATTTAGTTCTTCACTGTATTTATCAGTTAAAACTTTATCCAATACTAATTGGAAGGTCTGGTTTGCGACCTGATTTGTTCCAATCTGGTTCAGAACGTCATCAGCTGTAACATCTCCTGCGTCACTCGTAGCGAGAACGCTGCCGAATTCTACATCGCCTTCTTCTGTTGAAGCCGAATCTGTATTTTCTTCGCCATCATTGCTGCACGCAGCGAGACTTACTAAACCTAAACCTAATATAATTGGTGCTAATTTCTTCTTCATTCTCAAACTTCTCCTCCCGGTTGCATATACAAGGCATAATATATCATATAAAAAGGACGGTGCACAAACTTAAACACACCGTCCTGTAAAAATATTCTGTTTTTTTACCAGCTAGTTATTGTCGCTGTCTTCTTTTTTGTCTTCGCCTTTAGCTTCTGACATCGCAGCTTCAGCTTTATTGGAAATATTTTCGATATTGCCCTGGAGCCTTTCGATGTTCGGATTGATGTCCGCCTGGAAGTTTGAAATCATCGATTTTACCTCGTCACCAAGAGTGGAGAAGACCTCGCTTGATTCATGTTTCGTTTTAAGGAAAGAGTTTTTAATTTCTTCTCCTTCGATTTTAAGCTGGTCCATCTGCATTTTTAAATCACCGGAACCTCTTTTTAATGACTGCTGCAGTTCTTTCCCTGATTTAGGTGCATTTAAAAAGGATATGAGCATGCCGCCTGTAATTCCGACTGCGAATCCTACACCGATATTTTTAAGTTTCATATTCATTCACATCCTTTATCTCAAATATAATATACCCTGCTTTAATCTTAATTATTCATTTAATTTATTTTTAATTGCCGCTTCAAGATCGGAACGGATTTCAGGTGTGTTGTTCTCATCTTCAACACTGACCCATTTATATCCGAAGCCGTCGTGTTCTTCTTTGTAGCGCGGAATAATATGGAAGTGAAGGTGAAATACCGACTGCGAAGCATACGCGCCGTTATTCTGTACAACGTTTAAACCGGCAGGCTGAAACGCATCTCTGACTGCGGTTGAAACTTTAGTAATTACACTCATGAGTTTCGCGCCTGTTTCCTCATCAAGGTCAAAGATATTTTCAATCGGCTGTTTAGGTACGACTAATGTATGGCCTTTAACGATCGGGAAGGCATCCATAAATGCAATAACATCGTCATCTTCATATACAATGTTAGCCGGTATTTCTCTGTCGATAATTTTTTCAAAAATTGTCTTATTCATCTCAATATCCTCCATTAAAAACTTATGATATAGTTTTACTTAAGTATCAGTATACAAATAATTAGAATTATTTAAAAGGAAGTCAGACGATGGTATTAGAAATTAATCAGCTTACAGGCGGGTATTCAAAAGAGCCCGTCATTCACGATATCTCTTTTAATATAAAGTCCGGTGAAATTATCGGACTGATCGGTTTAAACGGCGCAGGCAAAAGTACGACGATTAAACACATTCTCGGCCTGCTCAGGCCGCACAGCGGCAGTATTAAGGTAATGGATACTGCGATTGAGACGGATGTTGAAGCCTACAGAAGACATATGGGCTACATTCCGGAATCTCCGATTCTCTATGAAGAACTCACACTCCGGGAACATATCAATATGACGGCCATGGCTTACGGCTTGACTCCGGAAGAAGTGGAGTCGAGAAAAGGGCCGCTCTTGAAACGCTTCCGTCTCGAGGATAAGGAAGATACTTTTCCGAGCCACTTTTCAAAAGGGATGAAGCAGAAAGTCATGCTGATTTGTGCATTTATCGTAGAACCGGATCTCTATATTATCGATGAGCCGTTCTTAGGGCTCGATCCACTCGGTATTGAATCATTGATTGAACTGATGATTTCAGAACGCGATAAAAACCGGTCCATTTTAATGAGCACACATATTCTAGCGACAGCAGAACGCTACTGTGACCGGTACATCATTATTGACCAGGGGCGTAAAATCGCAGACGGCACGCTGAATGAGCTGCGCGAGCTCACAGGGCTCCGTGAAGGGACGCTGGATGATGTGTACATCAGATTGACGGGCGGGAAGCATCATGAGCAGTAAACTGTTTAACACACGTATGGAGGAAGACGTAAAAATAAGAAGCTATTACGGTAAATTTATTTTTAACAGCCATTTTCTCGTCTTCCTGATGATTGCGGGCGGAGTGCTTCTTTATACGCTGCTTGGTTTAAGGGAAACGCTCAGTCCGAGTCTGTATATCGACACACTGTGTGCGCTCTTAATGGCAGCGGTCTTGCTGCCGAAGTACCGTACATTGCTGAAGGAGGCGGATATGCTGTTTCTGCCGCCGTATGAAAAAAGAATGACGGCCTATTTTAAGCGTGCGGATATTTACAGCCTGTCACTCGGTCTTGCCTTGCCGGCAGTTACATCAGTAGCAGTGCTGATTCTCCTTTCAATCGGTCACAATTTAACATCGATTGTCCTGTTTTTTTTAATGGCTGTTTTGTTATATTTCAGTGCCTTTAATATCAGACGTCTCTCAGTTAATACGGACTGGAAAAAGTGGGCTGTCACAGCAGCACTAATTATTATTAATTTTGTCTCGCTGATGCTGGTGCTGATTCAGCCTTACCTTATTACTTTAGGGCTTCTGTTCATCATTATATTCACCGTCATAATGAAGAAGAGTTCTTTTAAAACATTGTCTTGGCTGAATTATGTGCAATACGAAAAAGAAGCACTCCAGCAGTATTACCAGACAGTCAGTATGTTTACAAATGTTAAACGCATCGATAAGGCGTTTAAGAGAAGGCGTTTTCTCGATATACTGCTGTGGGAGCCGAAGGCGGAGAAATTCAATAAGAAATATATGTACGAATATTTATTTTACCGTTCTTTTATGCGCGACCATGATCTGCCGATGATTGTGCTACGCATCATTATATTATTCTTTATTATCATGTTCTGGATTGGCAATCTGTACGTATCGTTAATCTTCAGCTTGTTCGGTATTTATTTAATCGTGCTTCAGATGTCGCAAATATATACAGCGCAGGCTTATCTCCTGTGGCCGAAAGTATGGCCGGTATCGAGAACTTATATCCAGGACAGCTATATCAGATATTCACACAAAGTCGTATTTGTAATTACACTGCTGTTTGCTGTTATGTTTACAATCACGCATCCTGACAAATTCTACTATGTGCTGGCTTTCCCGGTTTGGGGCTATATTCTTAACCGTGTCTTATCGAAAGCCATCTATAAAAAAGAAAGAGAACTCAGCGATTAATCGCTGAGTTCTTCTTTTTCTTCTTCAGTATATTCATTGTCATCAATATTGTAGTAAGTTTTCGATGATAAAAAGTCGCCGAACAGTGATTCTTCATTGCGGAATTTCTTTAAGGCATCGGATGTTAAGTATTTTTTATAAACATCAGTATGTTTAAAGTCATTGTAGATACTCATGTCTGCCCATTTAATCAGCACGATATAATTCTCATCACTAATATTCAGACCGGTTCTGAATGAAACCACACCGTTCGCTGCTTTTAATTCTTCAGAAAGATCGCTTAGGTGACCTCTCAGGGAATAAGTACCGTCTCCTGCAGCAGGTATATAAAACATTGATAATGGGAGCTCTTCATCAAGAGAACCCTGTTCATTCAATATTTTATAAGTCATATTCGTCGAGAAAATCGATTTTTCATTACTATCTTCATAATACAAAATTGCTTCCGGACCTCTTGCACTGATAGATACATGAGGATTATTTTTCTGCAGGGAAGAAAGATAATCAAGCGTTCCCGTAGTTGCGTGTAAATACACTGTGCTTCACCTCTTGTTTTGATATGTTAATCAGTATATACCTGAAATAACAGAATGTTAAACAAATCTCAAATAGAACGATTTTTTGACAACTTGACCGTAATTAATAATTGTTCTAAAGAATATGATAAAATGTATAAATGTATGAACATATAAATATTAGGGGGTACCACTGTGTTTAATGATACACTCATTCGAGCAGCACGCGGAGAAAAGACAGAACATACACCAGTTTGGTTTATGAGACAGGTCGGGCGTTCGCAGCCGGAATATAACAAAGTTAAAGAAAAGTATTCTTTAATCGAAATTACAAAACAGCCAGAACTTACTGCTTATCTCACGGCTACACCTGTAGACAACTATAATGTCGATGCGGCAGTACTTTATAAAGATATAATTACACCGCTCGCACCAATCGGTATTGATGTAGAAATCAAGGCCGGAGTAGGACCGGTAATACATAACCCTGTCCGTACTGAAAAAGACGTTGAAAATCTTGGAGAACTGGATCCGTTTAAGGATTTAGACTATGTATACAAAGCAATTCAGATTTTAACGCAGGAAAAATTGAATGTTCCGCTTATCGGCTTCTGCGGTGCACCATTTACTGTCGCGAGCTATATGATTGAGGGCGGTCCTTCTAAAAACTACCACCGTACGAAAACAATGATGTATTCGAACCCGAAACTCTGGTTCAAATTAATGGATAAGCTTGTTGAAACGAGCATTACCTACCTGACTGCGCAAATTAAAGCAGGTGCAAGCGTGATTCAGATTTTTGATTCATGGGGCGGTGCGCTTAATAAAGCGGACTATAACTATTACCTTGCACCGGGCATGAAGAGAATTATCAGTGCAGTTAAAGCGCAAAATGTACCGGTTATTATTTTCGGTGTCGGAGCGAGCCACCTGGCAACAGAGTGGGATAAGCTCGGCAGTGACGTGCTCGGACTCGACTGGAGAATGTCGATTACTGAAGCGCGTGACTTAGGGATTACGAAAGCGCTGCAGGGTAACCTTGACCCGGCACTCCTGCTTTCGGACTGGTCAATTATAGAAGAACGCGCGAAAAAAATCGTTGAAGAAGGAAACAGAACAGGTCACATCTTTAACCTTGGTCACGGCGTCTTCCCTGAAGTCAGCCCGGACGTTTTAAAACGATTGACAGAATTAGTACACATACACAGTAAAGGATTGTGATTTTTAAATGGCAGAGAAAAAAGCACTATTAGTAATGGCATACGGTACGCCGTATAAAGAATCGGATATCGAGCCGTACTATACGCATATCAGACACGGCAGAAAGCCGAGTGAAGAAGCACTTCAGGATTTAAAAGACCGCTATGAAGCAATCGGCGGTATTTCTCCTCTGGCGGATACGACAGAACGCCAGGCGAAAGCTTTAGTTGATGCTTTAAACGAACAGAGCGATGATGAATTTGAACTGTTTATCGGTTTAAAACATATTCATCCTTTTATCGAAGACTCTGTGAAAGCAATCAGTGAAGCGGGTATTAAAGAAATATACAGCGTGGTGCTTGCACCGCATTATTCAAACTTCTCTGTCGGTTCATATAATAAACGTGCGGAAGAAGAAGCGGAAAAATACGGCCTTACAGTTAAATCTGTAGAATCATTTTATGAGCAGAAGCCGTTTATCGATTTCTGGGTTGATGCATTGGAAACAACTTTCGACCAGGAAATCCCTGCCGACGAAGCTGATAAAACTGCGATTGTAGTCAGCGCGCACAGCTTGCCGGAGAAAATTAAGGAACATAACGATCCTTACCCGGACCAGCTTGTAGAAACTAAAGATTTAATTAAAGCACGCTTTGACAAAGGCCATTATTTTGTCGGCTGGCAGTCGGAAGGCAACACACCAGATCCATGGCTTGGCCCGGATGTTCAGGACTTAACACGCGAACTGTACAACGAACATGGTTTCAAGCACTTTGTATACATTCCGCTCGGTTTTGTGTGTGAACATCTGGAAGTGTTATACGATAACGACTACGAATGTAAAGTGGTAACGGATGAAATCGGTGCGGTATATCACAGACCGGCAATGCCGAATACAGATTCACGTTTCATTCAGGCTATGGTGAACGAATTAATTAAATTGTAATAAGAGAGGCGTTAAGAGTGAAAAGAGTAGCGATAGTAGGTGCAGGAATTACAGGGTTGTCTGCCATGCATTATCTGCTGAAAGAAGGCAGCGGCATGACAGTTGATTTGTACGAAGCGTCGGACCGCGCCGGCGGCAAAGTCAATACTCATATCCGGGACGGCTATACGATAGAGCTCGGACCTGAGTCTTATTTAGCGCGTAAAGAAGTCATGACGGAACTCGCTTATGAAGTGGGGCTTGGTGACACTCTGGTCCGCAACCAGACGGGGCAGGCGTATATCTATGCAAAAAATAAACTGTCACCGGTGCCAAAAGGCACGATGCTCGGTGTACCTATGGAGCTGTCTCCGCTCTTAACGACAGATTTAGTATCCTGGACAGGGAAACTGCGGGCAGGACTCGATTTCCTAAAACCTGCCATGCCGTTATATAAAGATATTTCAGTAGGGGAATTTTTCCGTGCGCGTTTCGGGGATGATCTTCTGGAACATATGATCGAACCGCTGCTGGCAGGGGTTTACGGTACAGATATCGACAAACTCAGCTTAATGTCGACGTATCCTAACTTCAAAGAGACCGAAGAAGAATACGGCAGCCTGATGAAAGGCCTGATGGCTGAGAAAAAAGATAAGCCCGCAGCTCCGAAGAAGAAAACCGGTGCTTTTCTGCAGTTTAAAGACGGATTGCAGTCGTTTATCGACCGGCTGGTCAGCGAAAACGAAAAACGCGGCGGCCAGATTCACTTTAATTTCGATGTCACTGCGATTGAAAAAACTGAAGACGGCTACGACCTTACAGCTGACGGCGGCACGCATCATTACGATGAGGTCATCGTCACGACACCGCACTTCCAGTACAAGCGCTGGTTTAAAGATAAGGAATTTGAGTACTTCAAGCATATGGAAGCAACGAGTGTTGCGACAGTTGTGATGGCGTTTGATGCCGAACAGGTGAAAAATACGATTGAAGGTACTGGATTCGTAATCAGCCGCAATATGGATACATCGATTACTGCGTGTACATGGACGAATAAGAAGTGGGAACACTCGACACCTGAAGGCAAGGCGCTGCTGCGCGCTTATGTAGGGCGCCCCGGTGACTTTATCGTCCATGAGAAGTCGGATGAAGACATCGTCCGTCTGGCACGAGAGGACCTCGATAAAATTATGGATCTCGACGGTGAACCAGAATTCACGATTGTAACGCGGATGATGAATGCGATGCCGAATTATTTTGTCGGACATAAGTATATTATTGATGATATTCAAAAATACGCAGCAGAAAACTATCCGGGACTGCACTTAATCGGTGCCTCGCATTATGCAGTCGGACTGCCGGATTGTGTGCAGACCGCAAAAGACACTGCAGAAAAAATATTGAATAAGTAAAAGTATGATTTTAAGACCTGCTTCCATTATAATGGAGGCAGGTCTTTTATTATGTACCAGGGGGAAAATACAATGAAGTTTATTTCAAACAACGACATCAAAGATCCGATGATTAATCTGGCGATGGAGGAATATATACTAAGAGAAATTCCGACGGATGACTCTTACTTTCTGTTCTATGTAAACCAGCCGTCGATCATTATCGGAAAAAACCAGAATACAATTGAAGAAATTAACGAACCGTACATTAGAGAACACGGCATTAAAGTGGTAAGACGCGTGTCGGGCGGGGGAGCAGTATATCACGACGAAGGCAACCTGAACTTCAGCTTCATTACAGAAGACGACGGCGACAGCTTCCACAACTTTAAGAAATTCACGCAGCCGATTGTTGAAGCTTTAAAAGACATGGGTGTGGACGCTGAACTGTCGGGGCGGAACGATATTGAAATCGAAGGCGGCAAAAAAGTCTCGGGGAACGCGATGTTTACACAAAAAGGGCGTATGTTCTCGCACGGTACTTTAATGCTTGAGAGTGATATTTCAGAAGTACAGAATGCCTTGAAAGTAAATCCGAAAAAAATCCAGTCCAAAGGAATTAAATCGGTCAGTGCACGCGTAGGAAATATTAACGACTACTTAGATGAAAAAATAGATATAGAAGAATTTAAAGAAAGAATACTTGCGAATATATTTGGCGGATTGGAAAACGTTGAAGAATATAAACTGACAGATGATGACTGGGCGAAGATTAACCAGCTGTCTGAAGAAAAATATCAGACATGGGCATGGAACTACGGCAAAAACCCTAAATATAACTACGATAACTCTCACAAATACGATGCAGGCTTGCTTGACGTACGTTTAGAAGTTAAAGGCGGCCGCATCGAACATGCGAAAATCTTCGGCGACTTCTTCGGAGTAGGAGAAGTTGTGGATATCGAAAATCTGCTGATTGGTGTCGAGCACAACCGCGAGCACATTGAAGAAGCAATTAAAGATGTGGATATCAGCCACTATTTAGGACGGATTACGAGAGAAGAATTCTTAGATTTAATATCATAAGAGAGGGATTTGGAGGGACCGGCGCTGAGAAGTGCCGGTTTTTCTATTTGTAAGAACGTTGTGAAAATAACAACGTTCATAGAACGAAATATCTGTTTTTTTCTTTTTATGGTTTTTGGTTTCCCATGTAAGTTTAACAAGGTAATCTAACAGCGTTTGGTTTCCCATGTGAGTTTAACAAGGTAATCGAGCAGCGTTTGGTTTCCCATGTGAGTTTAACAAGGTAATCCAGCAGCGTTTAATTTCCCATGTGAGTTTAACAAGGTAATCTAACAGCGTTTGGTTTCCCATGTAAGTTTGACATGGTAATCTAACAGCGTTTGCTTTCCCATGTGAGTTTAACAAGGTAATCGAGCAGCGTTTAGTTTCCCATGTAAGTTTAACATGGTAATCCAGCAGCGTTTAGTTCCCCATGTAAGTTTAACATGGTAATCCAACAATGTTTGGATTACCATATGCATTTGACATGGTAAACCAAGAGAGAAACAAGTCCATATAACTAAAAGTAAATAAAAAAACACAGCTATAAACCGGCTGTGTTTCCTGTATGTACTCCATTTACAGTTCTTTTAGTAAATTAGTGTACTTTATGAATTTTTCTTCGTCTTTCTCGATGAGTGATTCTTCTATTTTTGCTCTATATAATTGTACATTAAAATGATACATGGATTCTTGCAAAACAAGATCTGCTGATAAGTCATTAATTGTGTTGATGAAGCCTCTTAATTGATTTGCAGGATAAACTGGTCTGCCCATATTGAATTACCCCTCTCGAAACTATCTTTAACCAGATTATATAACACATTCTCATTTAGGTCAATGATAATGAGAATCGTAAAATTGTTTTTTCTGATAATTAACTTTTAACATTTTATATTAAACAATAGACAACATTTAATATTAATAGTTAACATTTTAAATATTCTGTGTTATATTGATTGTAATGAAAAATACAGGGAGGGAAAGTATGAGCCGGCAGCATTATATTATTAATGATGAAACGATGTATATTGTAGCTAAGTCACATGGTCGCTATACAGAAAGTCTGATAGGGGAACTTTACGGAGAACCTATTGAATGTCTTTCTATACCTAATAAAGTTTTGGAGCACAACTGTAAATATCATTTTCAAACTTACGCATCACGTAAAGATTTAACGAGAAGTTTATCTGGTATACGTTCTAAGCATCCAATTATTTTAGACTTATTCGGTTCATATATATATTTCTGCACACATTCAGACCGAGTTAATGAAAACTGCTGGTTTAATCTACGATACATCGACAGTTATTATGATTATAATGGTAATACAAAAATTAAATTTGAAAATAATGAAGAAATGGAAATAGACATTTCCTACAGTTCTTTTAATAATCAGTATCTAAATGCAGTTAAATTACACTATAAATTTAATCTGGCTAAAGAAAAAACTTACCGCAAAGATGAGGCTTCGAAATTTTCTTATGAACAACAGCATCAGGAAATGCAGTATATTAACGAAGCTGCGAGAGAAACCTATTTAAAATACATGCGAGGTATTGATCAAATCAATAAAATCTAAGTATGATAATAGAAAAGGGATAGTTATTTATCAATGTTGTAAATTTAACTTAATAAATATTAAAATACTGTTGATTTAGTTAATATTCGTTGCTATAATGAATAATGTTCGATTGAAACATACATACTATTCCACAGTAGCTCAGTGGTAGAGCTATCGGCTGTTAACCGATCGGTCGTAGGTTCGAGTCCTACCTGTGGAGCCATATGGAGATGTACTCAAGTGGCTGAAGAGGTGCCCCTGCTAAGGGCATAGGTCGCATTGCGCGGCGCGAGAGTTCAAATCTCTCCATCTCCGTTTATATAAGCTCAATCCCAAGAGGGGTTGAGCTTTTTTGTATGAGTATTTCTAATGCTGATAAAACACATCTTAAATCGAACATAATTTAATCAATTGGATATCTAGCATTTAACTTGTCGGTATGAGCTTTAAACACTTCTTCCAGAGATATATCGTATTTATTTGCGATTACAGAAACGTTTCCGAGAACATCCCCAAGTTCTCCTATTAATTCATTTCTATTTTCGATGTATGATTCAGGTTCTTCATCGGGTCTGTCTCGACCTATTTCCAAAGCACGAATGGCTCTGGCGACCTCTCCGGTTTCCTCAGCAAGAAAACCGATTCGCACAAAAATATCTAAATCAGACCATCCTCTGCTTTTATAATATTTTTCTACCCAATCTTGGAATTCAATAGCGTTCATATATACTCCTCCTGCATAATAGTCGAGTGTTATTATATCAATAAGAAATCTCTAAAAGTATACTAAATAGGGGCACATCATGACTTGTTTTTTGACGAGCTTCATTATTCTGGTACTAATCAACGTCCGCCAAAATACATTATAACAATCCATTTCGTAGTGGATTATATATAATCGTTTTAAAAAATTCTAAAGACCAATATAAAGCAGTATTTGAAATGTTCTCCATCTCCGATTACATAAGTTCAACCCCTATAGAGATTTAGCTTTTTTAATACCTTAAATTTAAAATACATAGTATAATATTTTAAGAAGAATGGAGTGATTGAGATAAAGAAGCTGATTGAGACAGTTAAGTCAGAGCATTGGGATATTGTAGTATCGACTGAAACGACATTGACTTTCACAACAGGACGCAGTGAGTATACTATTACCAAGCGGCCGTTAAAGGGTTATAAGTTTACAGAACTGTCGACACACAGCGGTAACGAAGCTGTACATATCTTTGAAAGTCCCGAAGACTTAATTATTTATATTAATGAAAATAAAGCAGCCTGGGAAGAGAAGGTAATTCCCTTCGACCTCGGAGATGCTTAATTTTTAAGCAAGATAGAATAATGTTCTTAATTTATAAAGTGATAAATATTATTTCATAAAAACCGCCCTCTGTTTTATAAAGCAGAGGGCGGTTTTTTCTATCTATTCAGGTTCAATTGTATATCTTACTTTTTCGCTTTTTAATCTCTTGGAAGGTGAAAATTCCAGCTCAAACTCCGATGGTTCTCCCTTTATTTCAAAAGCCCGCTGACCGCTCGCGGTTTCGCCGTCTGCCACCCGGCTCATTAACTTCTCAACTGGGTATGTATTAGTTTTAACACCATCCACGTACAAGTCGATATCGACTCCGAGAGAATAGTCTTTGCCCGAATTGTTTTCAACCGTCAGATCGACGATTAATATAGCATCCGGGTTGGTGTTTGCCGAACGGTTTATTTTATCAGCGTAATATGCATCGTCCACAGTAAGAGAGATGCCGTCGATTGTTGATGTTTCTCCAATATTGAGATTTTCTTCAACTGCTTCAGCTTCAACTTCTCCTGATTCGCCGCGGTCGAATGCTCCGCATGCGGTAAGGAAGAGTAGAGCGATAATACTTCCAAACAAAATATTTTTCTTCAATAATTACACCTGCCTGTCTTTAATAGCTTCCCATACTTTTATCATGCTGTATAAGAGCTTAATCATCAACATCTCATCTTAGCTTTTTAATACTTTTATGTTTTTCTACACTATTAAAAATTGAAGTTTTGCACTTCGCATATGTAAAAATAAAAAACCGCCTGAAAGAGGCGGCTGTATATTATACATTTCTTCTGTCTGTTCTATCTGTTCTGTCTACTCGGTCTACTCTGGGTGCGTTGATTAAACCTAAGAACTTAAGGCTGTACAAGGCTGAAAGTCCTACCAGTACATACACGATTTTAGACAGCAATTCATCTTGTCCGCCGAAAATCGTTGCTACTAAATCAAACTCGAAAAGTCCAACCAGCAGCCAGTTCAATCCGCCAACGATTAAAAGGATCAGAGCAATATTATCTAATGCTTTCATAGTATCCTCCCGTATTGAGACATACTAAATAATTCCCTCGGGAAAATACTTCAAACCAAAAAATAGAAATTATTTCATATAAATGTGAAAAGTTAATTTTAGATTCATTAATTCAAATACTCGTTATTACTAAATATATTCCTGTAAATATCAAAATTACATAAGTAATATTTAAAAATACCTTCTGGGTAATCTTTTTAAATACCAGCCGCCCGAGGGCTACACCTATGAAAAGGGCCGGCAAGGCAAGGGCGGATGATATCCATATTTCCGAATTTGTTTCACCGAATGTTATCTGCATAATCAAACTGATGGTATAGACAAATAAATAGAAGTCGAGCGTTGTGCTGCGCAGCACAGTTTTGTCTATCCGCGCACCAGAAAAGTACAGGAGCAGCGGAGGTCCCGGCACACCGATGCTTGTAGTCAGAAGACCTGACAGACCGCCTGCTGCCGTATCTTTGAATCCTGTTCTCTTTACAGTAAGATTGCTGATTAAAAGCATAGTTAATATCAGTACGATAATTCCAACGCCGAATTTAATCAGTGCTGTGTCCATAAACAGGTAGACAAAAATGCCAGCAAGGAGACCTGCTGGACTGCCGTAAACAAGCCTCTTAAGCAGCGTGAAATCAATTTCATTTCTTGTGCTGTAAATCATTACAGCCGATAAACAGATTGAAAGTATGATGTTAATCTGAATTGCTTCGTGGAATGGAAACACGAGCAGCAGAAAGGGTGTGCCGACGATTGAAAATCCATATCCGGTACTCGTCTGCAGAGATGAAGCAACGATTACGATTAAAAATAAAATCAGCAGTTCTTCAGACAAAGGGAATCACCAGCCCGTTTTAAATTAGTTAATTAACTGAAATTCCAGCTCATTCCATATTAACAAAAGGTTTGCCGAAGTCGAGTTCCCCTTTAATTTTCGTAATATTAATATCTTTTCCGTGCAGCCATTGCTTAAAATCAAAAATCACCGGTTTTCTGTCCAATCCGATAACAAACAGCGCTTTTAACTCTTTCGGCAGATAGACAGACGTATGAATCGTTCCAGCGGAAGCATCGTACTTAGTTGAGGCAATGCCTTCATTAAAACTGTTCATGATTTTAAAAGCTTCATATGCGCTGTTTGTCTTTTCCTGCTTGTCTATAATATTTCTCTCACGCTGGAGGGATTCTTCCTGTCTGTAGCGGTTTTCTTCGTGTAGCATATGGAAGTGATTCGTGCAGACGTTAGACTGCCTGATAGCGACATTTCTCGGTGATGCTTCTATTACGTAAGGAATGTTTCTTTTATCCTGTACAACGTAGCTGAAGGAATGGCGATGGGGGATTTCTTTCAAGAGAGCGGCTGCCTCACTGGTATCAGCACAAGTCTCTAAAATCAGTCTAGCAATCATGCTGCACATAAAGCCGTCCCCGGATTTTTTAGTATGGGTGAAGTTATAACCGATAACGAGACCTTTTTCATTCATGCCGTCAATCCGTCCGGTTATTTGCATAGTCGGTCCCATAAAAGCATAGCCTCTGTCTGTAGGCTGATAAAAAATATATCTGCCTTCATATCCACGGGGATGGCTGTCGTAATTTCGTACGAAAAAATCATTGCCTGCAAAAATCGAACAGCCGCTCCGTGTCAGTTCCAAATAATAGCCGCCGAACTTTTTTAATGCTTCTTTTATATCGAGGGACAGGGCATCAGCGAGTCCGCGAATTTCATCCAGTATTTGGGGTGCAAACTCTTTTAAAAACTTTATAGACGTTTCAGTATTAACGATAAAGTGGCGTTTCTCTCTCGGGCGCCATTGACGTTCCCGATTTGGTAAAATAGGAGAATCTCTCAGCTGTTCTCCCTGGAAGTATCCGAAATCGTAATGACTGCCTCTGAATTGGAATACATCGCTGTAATAGGGTTTCATATAACTCTTACCCCTTTCTTCATAGTAAGATAAGTGTATTATGAAAGCTTATCCAGCTGAAAGTTTAATGCCTGAACATAATTTCTGAAATCCGTCACTACTTTTATATTAGTTTTCTGTTAAAATAATGAAGGCTTAAATTTAATTCTGTATAGAAAATATTATTTACATAAGTTTAAGAAAAAAATATAAATTTGGTGAAGAAAATGAACCATGGAAAAGGTGAAGGTAAATTGATTACATTAGCAGGAACAATTGGCGCAGGGAAGACAGAGTGGGGGAAAGTTATAGCGAGACATTTTGAAGTCGAACTGCTGGAAGAAAAAGTAGACGGCAATCCCTTTCTGGCGAAATACTACGAAGACCCGGAAAGATACAGCTTCCATCTGCAGGTATTCTTTCTGAATCACAGATTCAAAGCAATTAAGAAAGCAATGGCTCACCCCAATTCTGTTTTAGATCGTTCCATTTATGAAGATGCGATGATCTTTGCGAGACTGCAGTATGAAAACGGCTCGATGGATGAAGCGGAATATGAAACCTACCTCGATTTACACGAGAATATGATGGAAGAACTTAATGATTTATATAAACAGCAGGTGCTGTTCAAAAAATCACCGGATTTGATGGTCATGGTCCACGGTTCATTTGATGAAGTTATGAAAAGAATTAAAAGACGGGGCAGAGACTTCGAGCAGATTGAAGGCAATCCCGGTTTATATAAATATTATCAGGATCTTTACAATCTGTATGAAAATGAATTTATCACTGAATACAAAAACAAGGAAATATCTCCTGTCTATGTAATTGATATCGATAAGATGGATTTATTTAAGCCGGAAGATGTGGAAGCGGTTGTTAAAGGCATCGAAGAAACTTTGAAAAGAGACAGAGGATTCATTCATCCGGAAGAGCTGGAGTAAGTTTTAAGGATAAATAAAAAAGATTCTTATAAATAGTTGACATTTACACAAAAGCACTGTATTATATAAAAGGTAGTTCTTAATCAACAAATATTTTAATTGTTTCATTCGTTTGAAAAACTCTTAAAATTTTTACATTAACAATTGCAAATATTTAAGTGCAAAAGCACTAGGAGGTTTTTTCTATGAACGAAGGAACAGTAAAATGGTTTAACTCAGAAAAAGGATTTGGATTCATCGAACAGGAAGCTGGAGACGACGTATTCGTACACTTCTCAGCAATCCAAGCTGATGGTTACAAAACTTTAGAAGAAGGACAAAAAGTTAACTTTGAAATCGAAGAAGGACAACGTGGCCCACAAGCTACTAACGTCACTGCGATATAATATAAAACTTTCAAGAGACAGCCGAGGCTGTCTCTTTTTTTATTTACTTTGATAATCAGCATGAGGTGCACGTTTCTTCAACTCTTCTATAAATAAATCTTTGTTTTCAGGTGATATTTTCACGCTGGCGAAACCAATACTTCTCGAATGTATTTCAAGACCGTCTTTAGAAGTCATAATTCGGTAGCCGGAAATAAAATTGTCTGTCGGATGTACTTTATAAATATCTCTGTAAGGAATTTTACTGCCGAAGAATAATGACTTTGCCTGCAGATAATCATCATGAAAAATATATCTGGTATTAAAAGTCATCAGTATAAGCAGAAAAATTATTGGGATAATAACAATAAGAAGCAGAATGATGGTTGAAAAGGATGCAGATTCACCTAAAAAGAATGGAAAAGCCCCAGCTAATGCTATAACAGCAATTGATAAAAAAATCATTATACTGAAAGGCAGATCAATTTTCGATTTAAAATTCATACAAATGCCTCTTTTCTCAGTTGGTAAACATAATTGTAGCAAATAAAAATAATAAAGAAAAGCCATACCCTGGGTCTGGGTATGGCTTTTATAAATGTGTAAACATAGATTAAAGTAGCTGAAAATGATTTTTTATTAATAAGAGGGGGCCTATTAATTTCTAACTGATAATCATTTTCAATTACTAATATACAATCTTAATGAGAATGAGTCAACCCTAATTGAGAATCTCTTTCAATTATTTGTGACTATTCTGTGTCTGCATTCTGATGTGGTTGCCGGAAGGGTCCACTGTCAGTGTATAACCATCTTCTTTTTCAGCAGTAAAACCGAGGGCTTTAAGTCTTGATACTGCTTCATTCAGAGCTTCATCGGAAGGGTAGACTACAGTATAATAATCGAGACCGATACTTCCTTTTTCGGGGGCAGGAGCGCCGAGCCCATTCCAGATGTTAGCTGCGATATGGTGATGGTATTTCTCACTGCCCATAAATAGTGCCTGTCCGCCAAAGTTCAGGATGACTTCAAATCCAAGTCCTTCTGTATAAAACTCATCAGTTTTTTGAAGTTCACTGACGTGAAGATGAACGTGTCCCATTATAGTATCTTTTGGCAATCCTTTAAAGTCCTCGGGGTCCGGTCTGTTTTTAAGAAGATCTTGTGCGTTCAGCGGTTCAGTCACCATATGCACCTGGTTATCATTCCAAATCCAGTGTTCTGGCTCTCTGTCTCTATATATTTCGATTCCGTTGCCGTCCGGATCTTCCAGATAAAGTGCTTCACTCACATGATGATCTGCTGAGCCTAAAGGTATTTCCTTTGCCGCAAGATGCATTGTCATTAAGGCAAGGTCTTCTCTTTCAGGGAGAAGGAGGGCAAAGTGGTACAAGCCTGCAGAACGGGGATGGGTGCGTTCTTTGTCTGTCTGGTTTAAAATAAGCAGTACATTTTCACCGTCAGCAGTTAATTCGGCGCTTGTTTCGTTCTGGTTAAGGACTTGAAAGCCGATTGTTTCAGTGTAGAATTTTAATGAACGTTCTAAATCCTTTATATTTAATGATACTTTTTCTACATAAGTTGCATTTCCATTATGGAAGGTCATATTGTATTCTCCTTTTAGGTAACTTTATGTAACTAAGTATATATTATTCATCAAGTAATAGCAAGTAATAGATTTTACTTTTATTAGATGCTTTTTTGTGATATTATATTTTAACAAGGAGTGATATAAATGTCTCAAAATGAAATGTGCCCCCGCTTTGAAAAAGCGGTGAATATATTAAGTCAAAGATGGACTGCGCTGCTTATTTATCAGATGCTGGACGGTAATTCGAGATTCGGAGAAATTCAGGCGGCAACGGGTGTCAGCGGTAAAGTGCTGTCGGATCGTTTGAAAAGTATGGAACAAGAAGGTCTTATCAATCGCGAAGTCATTCCAGAAACGCCTGTAGTTATCAAGTATTCTTTAACGGAAAAAGGTTTGTCACTTGAACCTGTGTTAAGGGATATTGAAAAATGGTCTCAAAACTGGATTGAAACAGAAGGCAAAGTAGAAGCTTAAAAAATTAAAACTGGGAATCCGATTCGGGATTCCCAGCTTTTTTATTCTGACCAGATTCCGAGTCCTTCACTTTTAGCTTCATCTTCGGCCTCTTTCAGCAAATCTTCGTATTTGTCATTAGGCGGATGTACATACTCCGCAGTGGCGAGACCTTCCTTAACAAGAATTTCATTGACCATTTCGCCATCGGCATATACATAAGCTAAATAACGGTCATAGTGATCCTGTTTTTCTTCATCAAATTCTACAGTTATTGTATCAGCATTATCCAATAGTTCCTGTGTTCTTTCGAACGCTTCTTCTGCATAAGGTTCATCCTGTTCGCCGTTTCTTCCGATTTCCGGCGTATTGATAATTAGGTATCTGAAGCTTTCGGAATTTCCGTTGTAATTAAAACGCGTCGTATCACCGTCGATATGCTGGTCGACTGTTACCTCGTTATCTGCAGAAACTTCTTCATTATCTTCACCGGCAAAATTATCATTATATACTGTAACCCCGATAAATAGTAAAAGTATTACAATCATTCCCGGAAGGCCCAGTTTTTTCAAATGTCTCGGCCGGATAAATTTATTGTTCTTCCTGTTGTTTTCTGATGCCATTATCGCTCATCCTTTTATAGTAAATACTACTTCTATATTATAGTTTTTACCCTGTTAAAACAATTATAAAATTAGCGTTGACCTTGACGTTGTGTCATAGTTTATACTCAAATTTAAGAGGTGAGGAAATGAAAATTAAAGAACTGGCTGAGCTTTCAGGCGTGAGTGTCAGAACGCTGCATCACTACGATGCGATTGGATTGCTGACACCAGAAACTGATGCTGTGAACGGCTACCGCAACTACTCGGATGAAGATATATCAAGACTGCAGCAGATTCTATTTTTCAGGCAGCTGAATTTTAAGCTGAGGCAGATCAAAGATATACTGGACAGCCCGCACTATATTAAAAGAGAAGCGCTTCAAATGCAAAAGGATATAATCTTAAAAGAACAGGCAAGGTTAGAAAGTATTGTAAAACTGATAGACAAGACAATCAAAGAGGAAAGAGGAGAAATAACTATGACAAATGAAGAGAAATTTGAAGGTGTGGATTTTTCACAAAATCTGTATGAAGATGAGGCAAGAGAAAAGTGGGGGAGTCAATCTGTTGATGAGTCAAAAAAGAATCTCAAAAAGATGGGTGCAAAAGACGCTGAACAGAAGTTTAACAGCATCTATACTGAACTATCAAAAGTGAGACATATGAAAGCTGATTCAAAAGAAGCGCAGGCACTTATTCACGAATGGTATGAATTCTTAAATGAAATAGGGGAGTATACTCCTGAGATGTTTAAAGGGCTTGGAGATATGTATACAAAAGATGAAAGGTTTAAACAAAACATCGATAAATTTGGAGAAGGACTGGCTGATTTCATGCAGCAGGCAATGACTGTATATTATGAAAATCATAAAAAATAATCCCTGAGGAGGGATTATTTTTTATTTGTATGGTCTGATATCAGTATCCAGATTATCCGTTGCCGGTCCTTCAATCACTTTGCCTGTGTAATTAAACCTTGAGCCGTGGCAGGGACAATCCCATGTTTTATCATCATTGTTCCAGTTTAAACTGCAGCCCATGTGGGTGCATCGGTTAGATACGACATAATAAATATCGCCGTCGCGGTAGACACCTTTTTTCGCCGGGCCGTCTTTTGCAACAGTCCCTTCACCCTGATCGAGCTCGAGCGTATCGAAATCCGGATGTGATTCTGCCAAATTTTTTATTTCTGACTCCGCAACATGCACCGGATTTGTTAAGTGCTGCTTTAACTGCTGTAAAGTTCCTTTTTTACGTCCGGGGTCGAGCATTTCTTTATACATATTATTTTTACCCTCTGCCAAGTCGCTGATTATCATCGAAGACAGAACACCATTTGCCATACCGTATTTGTTAAATCCTGATGCGACAAAATAGTTTTCATTCTTTTTGTTAAAATAACCGATAAAAGGCAGGGAATCCGCGGTCATTAAATCTTGTGCTCTGTAAGCATATAAGGTTTTTTCATTTACAGTTTTCTGTCCTGCGTAATGCTCCAGTTCGTCGAGCTGCTTGGCCATATCTTTTTGCTCGTAAGAACCGTGGCTGAGACCGCCGAACAGGAGGAGAGGCAAGGCATTGTTCTTATCCACGATATTCCTGATTGACAATCCGGCGCCGTCGTAACCGCTGAGCGAGATGTTTTCCGGTATCGGAGTCGATGTTTCCGCGACGAGGCCGTAGCCGTAACTGATTTTAAAACTGTTAAAGTAGAAGTTTTCAAGATCGAGAAATGGAAAGTGAGTTGCAATAATCAGGTAATCAAAAGTTATTTTGTAATTATCAACTGTTGAAAGGGTATTGCCGTCAGCACTTTTAGCACGTGTATGTTCATATATAGTTACGTTAAGGCCCTGCAGCACTTCGATGATTCCTTTTAGAAACTTAAGAGGGTGGAATTCAGCCTGGTTTTTCATAACGAGTCTTCCCGCTGTTTCAAATGGAAGATTATTTTGGTCTTTTGATAAGTAGCCATCAATAGAAAGTTCTTTATATACTTTTTCTTCCTTTTCAAGGTCTTTCACTGATTTTTCATGTTCAGCATAAATTACGCTGTCTGTCCGTTTGAAGTCGCAATCTATGTTGTATTTCGTTACAATACGCTCAATTTCTTCGATCGCACTCATTTGTGATTCATAATATAATTGAGCAGTATCGGCGCCTTTCTGGCTTTTCAGCTGACTGTAAAGTAAACCCTGCTGTGCTGTTATTCTTGCAGTGGTATTTTTTGTAGTGCCGCTGACTAATTCATTACCTTCAATTAAAGTTACGTCATATCCTTTTACAGCGAACTGGTAAGCATTCATTAAACCGCTTATACCGCCGCCTGCAACCAGCACATTTGAATCTGTGTTCTCTTTAAGTTCGTGAAACTTCGGCAGTTCAACCGAAGCAGACCAGTACGACTGATTAACATCCTTATTCATGAGACCCCTCCTGTTAAATATTTATAATACTCTTACCCTAAAAATGGCAATTCAACTTTATGATTTCAAAAATTAAGAAAGTGTAAATTTGTTATATGAAAATGATTAAAAAGACTTGAAATATCCGGCGGAAACCTATAGTATATATAACAGACATTAAATATATGTTAAATAATATTAGCGCGGGATGGAGCAGTGGTAGCTCGTCGGGCTCATAACCCGGAGGTCGGAGGTTCGAATCCTTCTCCCGCAATTTTATATTTTTACATAAGAGTGGTCCCGTGGTGTAGCGGTTAACATGCCTGCCTGTCACGCAGGAGATCGCGGGTTCGATTCCCGTCGGGACCGCCATTCAAAATTTTATATAACACGGTTCAGTAGCTCAGTTGGTAGAGCATGTGATTGAAGCTCACAGTGTCGGCGGTTCGATTCCGTCCTGAACCATATTTACTTTATTACCTTCGCGGGTATAGTTAAATGGTATAACCTCAGCCTTCCAAGCTGATGTTGTCGGTTCGATCCCGTCTACCCGCTCCATCTTATTATTCCACAGTAGCTCAGTGGTAGAGCTATCGGCTGTTAACCGATCGGTCGTAGGTTCGAGTCCTACCTGTGGAGTCTGGCCCGTTGGTCAAGCGGTTAAGACACCGCCCTTTCACGGCGGTAACACGGGTTCGAGTCCCGTACGGGTCATACTCAGAAGTGTAATCGCACTTCTGTTTTTTTATTCTGGACAGTTGGCCGAGCGGCTGAAGGCGCACGCCTGGAACGCGTGTAAACGGCAACCCCGTTTCGAGGGTTCAAATCCCTCACTGTCCGTTACATATTATCTTAATAACAGTACAAAAACAGATACGTATTTAATACGTGTCTGTTTTTTGTTTACCTGAATTTTTCATTTTCTTCTGAAAGCAGGGGAGTAAGCAATGAAATTTAAATAAGTTGAAAATGTGAAGTGGACGGACCAATTTATGGTACTTGGCCATTTTTTTACATTAAAGTCAAGTCATAATTATTTCATATTGAAGTTATAAATTTTTTCTGAATATTTTTTGTAGAAAGACAGTAAAAAACGTTGAATTATCAATGCTATCAGTATTTACAGACTAATTAATATAAGCTGGTACTAATAGTTAGTATGAAATTATATAATGGAGAATTTTTAAAAATAATGAAATGAAACCGTTTACAAAAATTGAGCATGGTGGTACATTTGAAAAAGTGAAGGGGATAAATAAAAAAGGATCATATGTTGAAATTTTAAATGAATATAACAAGGTCGGGAGAATAGAGTATGGAGATTATTTCATATGATGATTTAAGGAATATCGTAAAAAGCGGTGATGTCATTTCCATTGCCGCTCTGTCTACAGGAAACTTGCCGATGGAAGTATTAAAGCATTTGGCAGAACAGCATGATGAGCATGGGAATCTCGATAATTTAACCTTTGTCGTCGCGAATGATATCAGCGATTTTGATGATGGTTTTGATCTCGATTCTTTTGTCTCGCGCGGCATGGTTAAAAGAATTATCACCAGTCTTATGGTCGCTTCTCCCGTTACTGTTGAAGCGGTTAAAAACAACGAGATTGAAGCTTATTTTCTGCCGCAGGGTATCATCGCGATTTCTTACCGCGATCAGGCTTTTTCTTCACCGGGGACCATTACTAAAATCGGATTAAATACGGTTGTGGATCCCAGACTTTCCGGTGGGAAAGTGAATGATGCAAGTCGTGATGACTTAGTATCCTTAATGAAGATTAATAATGAAGAGTATCTGCATTACGATTTTCCGAAGATTAACATTGTACTTTTGAGAGGGACATATGCTGACGAGGATGGCAACATTTTCATGACGCATGAGTCTCATCTAGGTGAAGGTTTCAGTGCAGCTTCAGCTGCAAAGAAAAATAACGGCAAAGTAATCGTCCAGGTGAAAGAGATAATTGCAAAGGGGAGTTTCAATCCGCGGGATGTGTTTGTTCCTTCGGAGCTTGTCGATTACGTCGTTATAAACAAAAATCCAAAATATCATAAGCAGGTGATACAGACATATTATGATCCCGCTTTATCCGGCCATCACAGAATTTCGCAAAGTAAGGAGAAGTTTTTGGAGTTCGGCGCGAGAAAAATTATTTTACGGCGTTCGGCACAGTTTTTAAAACGCGGGCATGCGGTCAGCATCGGTTACGGAATTAACAATGAGCTGTCTAATGTGCTGCGTGAAGAGCAAGCTGATCATCTTGTCAAATTGAATATTGATACCGGTATATTCGGGGGGATTATTGGAAGCAGAAATCATTTTGGCATGAACTATAATCTGGATGCAAGAATGCGTCACGATATGACTTGGGATTTTATTTTTAACGGGGGCCTCGATATTGCATTTCTAAGCTTTGCTGAAATAGATAAAGCCGGTAACGTGAACGTTTCTAAGTTTGGGGAGAGAATGAACGGCAGCGGCGGTTTTATCGATATCAGTCAGACAGTTAAAACTTTGATTTTTTCAGGAACGATGGTCGTCGGCAGTGAATCGCACTGTAAAGATAATGAACTGGTAATTGATTCAGAAGGGCATTCCAAAAAATTTGTCGATACTGTTCAGAGTCTGGATTTCAATGCGGATTATTCAAGAGAACTTGGCCAGGATGTCTATTATGTTACTGAGCGCGCTGTCTTTCAGCTGACTGATGAGGGGATGGAATTGATTGAAATTGCTCCGGGCCTCAGTCTAGAAAAAGATGTTCTTTCGCAAATGGATTTTAAGCCAAAGATATCGAAGGATTTAAAAGTAATAAAAAGCGAACTGTTTCAGGAAACCTGGGGGAAATTAGCAGAGACAATTGAAAATAATCATTAACAAAGGGGAAGATGTCAATGAATTATGATTGGATTAAAACAAGATCGGATTACGATGAAGTCAAAGCAGCAGTAATAGACCCGCAAAAAGGGACGGAATGGTCATTTCAGGATTTAAATGCACGGGCGGAAAACCTGGCAAATTATTTAACAGACCAGGGTATTAAAAAAGGAGACGTTGTCGGTATTTTTGCACCGAACGATGTATCGATATTCGACTTATTATTTGCCTGCTTTAAAACAGGAGCGGTTTATATGCCGATGAACTGGCGTTTAAAACCAAAAGAAATTCAAAGTGTCATCTCAGATTCAGGCGTAAAAATGATTTTTTATTCACTTAGACACAAGGAAAGTCTAACCGGCACGCCGGAAGGACTGCTGCATATGGATATCGATTCACCGGAATACGATAAAATCTGTGACCCGGAAAATCATAAACCATTTAAAACTGCAGATGTAAAAAGCGATGAACTGGCTGCATTAATGTATACGAGCGGAACGACAGGACTGCCTAAAGGTGTAATGTTCACCTATGATTCCTTTGTCACGAACCTAATTAATACAGCCTTAACATACAGAACGCATTCCAAACAAACGACAATTCTGTCGACACCGATGTTCCACGTGTACGGTTTAAACGACACCGCCTTACCGTTATTAATGGCAGGTGGAACGCTTGTGTTGCACCGCTACTTCGACGGTGCTGAACTCAACGATCTGATGGCGAAATACGAACCGGATTATTTATCGCTCATTCCGACGATGTATTACGCTATGCTCGTTGCGGATAACTTTAACCTTGAAAGCTTTAAAAATATCGAATATCTCATTCAGGGAGGATCAGCACCGCTGCCGGCCGTTCAGAAAAAATTTGAAAGTATGGGACACACGCTGATTAACGGTTACGGTTTAACGGAAGCGCCGCTCGCTATGGTAAATACGTCGGATAATGCCAAAGTTAAACCGATGAGTATCGGTAAACCGGTATTGTTTACAGATATAAAATTACTCGATGAAGATAAAAACGAAGTAGCACCGGGTGAAATCGGAGAACTTGCGGTCGGCGGCAAACAGGTGACTCCGGGTTACTGGAATAAACCGGATGTAACGAAAGAGTCGTTCTACGGCGATTATTTCCTGACTGGAGATCTTGCGAAGATTGACGAAGACGGAGATATATTTATAGTCAACCGTAAAAAAGAACTGATTATTACCGGCGGGGAAAATGTGCTGCCTTCAGAAGTTGAAGCGGCACTGTCAGAGCACCCGATAGTCAGAACAGCAATTGTTATCGGCTATGAGAGCCCGGAATATGGGGAGTCGGTTTCTGCAGCGATAGTGCTGGCAGAGGAAACTGAGAATTTTGAAGAAATACTGGACAAGCATATCAGAGAACGCATTGCAGGCTACAAGATTCCAAGACTTTATCTCGAGATGAAAGAAATTCCATTGAACTCAACAGCTAAACCGGACCGGCTCGAAATCCAGCGTTTAATGAACGACAAAGCTCAGGAAAACGGCATAGCCCAATAAAAATTTTAACTTTATTTGAAAGCGTTATCTTATAAAGCGGAGGGAAATATTATGACAGAAAAAGAGCAGATGCTTAAAGAATTGTATCCGGAAGATTTAATGAATGTATCGAAAGAATTGACTGAGGGAGAAGTTAAATTTTTAAAACAGCTGGACGAGCTGCTGGAATCGAAATACCGCGATTCAATCAACGATCACTGGGTGAATGCTACAGTACCCGAAGACTTTTTTGAAGAGATGGGTAAATTGAATTATTTCAGGAATCCTCTATTATTTGAAGGCCGAGAAGGAGCGAAAACACCGAGCCAGCTGTTCCAGTTCTTTATGTCCTACACAGTGGCGCGTTTCGATGTATCGCTGGTAACAGTGCTTGGTGTACATCAAGGGCTCGGCCATAACGCCTTTTTATTCGGCGGCTCAAAAGAACAGGTTGCACATTATATTCCTAAACTGCAGTCTCATGAAATGAGAACATGTTTTGCCTTGACTGAACCGGATCACGGTTCGGATGTTGCAGGAGGTCTTGAAACAACCGCTAAGCGTGAAGGTGATGAATGGGTGATTAATGGTGCAAAAAAATGGATCGGGGGCGCCAATGTTTCGGATGTCATTCCACTCTTTGCTGTAGATGTAGAAACTGGAAAGCCAAAAGGATTTATTATCAGGCCGGAACAGGAAGGCGTAGACATCGATATTATCGAGAACAAAATTGCCCTAAGAATTATTCCGAATACAAATATTCGTTTAAATAATGTAGTCGTTAAAGAAGAGGACAGATTGCAAAACATAAACAGTTTTAAAGATATTGCCAAAATACTTTATTCTACTCGTGCAGGCGTATCTTACATGGCTACGGGGGCCATGGCCGGTGCACTCCGCGCAACGCTTGACTACGTCACAGAACGCAAGCAGTTCGGCAAAGAAATCAGCAAATATCAGCTGATTCAGGAAAAACTGGCGATGATGCAGGGGAACCTGTCTCATGCGATGGCCTTGTCGGCTCAGCTTGCGCGGATGCAGGAGAACGGCGAGTACGATGAGGTGGCAACATCCACTGCGAAAATGATGAATGCCTTAAGACTGCGCGAGTCGGTGTCAATGGGGCGCGGAATTACAGGCGGAAACGGCATTCTGGCAGAGTACGATATAGCGAGATTCTTCTCCGATGCTGAAGCTGTTTACACGTATGAAGGCACACACGAAATCAATGCCCTTGTAATCGGCAGAGCCTTAACCGGTGACTCCGCATTCATTTAAGGAGTGTCCGATAAGTTAAAGATAAAATAATTTGGAGGGTTTTTCATGACGATAAGAAAAGCTACAGTGCTTGGCGGAGGGGTAATGGGCAGTCAGATTGCTGCCCTGCTCGTTAATGCAGGCTTAAAAGTAAAATTACTCGATATAGCAATAGATGAAAAAGATCCTAATAAAATTTCCAAGAAAGCTTACGAGATAATCACGGATAAAAAACGGCCGCAGCTGTTTGACTTAAATTTCGCATCGAATTTAACATACGGCAACTTCGATGAAGATCTACAAGGTGAAGATGACGCTGATATTTATATCGAAGCGGTTAAAGAAGAACTGGAAATTAAACACAGTGTCTGGAAGAAAGTAAAAGAAGTTGCAAAAGATAATGCCTTATTTGCAACAAACACATCGGGTATTCCGATTGAATATATCGCTAAAGTATTCAATGATGATGAGCGGAAAAGATTTTTCGGCATGCACTTCTTCAATCCGCCGCGTATTATGAAGCTGGTTGAAATTATTCCGCTTCAGGATACTGCAGAAGAATCGGTAAAACGAGCTCAGCTCTTTGCAGAAGACAAACTCGGCAAAGGTGTCGTGGTAGCAAACGACGTGCCCGGTTTTGTAGCAAACCGCGTCGGTACACAGACGATGAATGATATTATGCACCGGGCAGAAGAAGAAGGCATATCGATTTCCGATACGGATGCACTCACCGGGAGAAGTATTGGACGTCCAAGTACGGGCACCTACGGCTTGAGTGACCTCGTCGGTATTGATATTGCAGTGACAGTAACAAAAGGACTGCAGCAGGTGCCGGGTGAGGAGAAGTTCTTTAACGATACAAAAATAGCCGAGAAGCTTGTTGAACAGAGTGCGCTCGGAAGAAAAACAAAAAAAGGGTTTTATAAAAAAGAGAAGAATAAGATACTCGTATTTGATCCGGAAAAGAATGACTACGTTGAACAGTCAAAACCTGAATTTCCGATTCTCGGTAAATTCAGTAAAGATTTAAAAGAAAATATGGATGTTATTTTTAATGCTGATGATAAAGCCGGCTTATTTTTATGGAAAACCTTGAGAAATAACTTTTACTATTCAGCCTTAAATGTGCCAAAAGCAGCTTCGGATTACAGAGATATCGACCGGGCGCTTGTCTGGGGATTCAACTGGAAAAAAGGACCGTTCCAGCTGTGGGACCTGATGGGCTTCAGCCGGGTTAAGGATCGTATGAAAGAAGAACTTGGAGAGCTGCCTGAATGGATTGAAAAACGCACTGAGTCTTTTTATAAAGATGGAGAGACCATTGAGCGGGTAACACCGGTAAGTGATTTTATCGAGAGTGAAATCTGGAATCGGGAGGATTCCAGGCTCTCGGTAGTTAATACAGACCAGCTCTTGTTAAAACTGCAGAGCGGCAATAACATTATTTCTGACGGTTTTGCCAAAGACTTAATAGAAGCTGTCGATCTTTTAGAGAGCGAAGATTTTTCAAGTATGGTTTTATATGCTGACGGCAGAAACTTCAGTGTTGGAGCCAATCTGTATATGATGAAAAAAGCACATGAAATGAAGCAGGTTGAAGAATTAGTCGGACCAGCTATAGATACACTTCATAAAAGCTTCAACCGCATGAAATATTCACTGAAGCCGATAGTAACGGCTGTACAGGGCAAAGCCCTCGGCGGAGGCTGTGAGTTAGTGCTGCATTCCCCATTTGTTGTTGCAGCAAGTGAAACATATATCGGCATGGTTGAAGCGGGTGTCGGGCTCTTGCCGAGCGGCGGCGGACTTGCTGAAATGTCGGATCGCATATTAAGTACAAATCATAAACACGATGACAAACAGCAGTCGATGAGTGAGGTGCTGACGAATATCGGTATGGCAAAAGTTTCAACGAATGCGTATGAAGCGAAGAGATACGGTTATTTAAGAGATACCGATTCAATTATTCTTAATGTGGAGAAACGCGTGGAAGCAGCTTTAAATAAAGCACGTCTGGAATCAGAAATGAATTACATTCCTAAACCTGAAGGAAAGTATATTGCTCTCGGACGTGACTTTAAAGCGCTGGCAGAAGGAATGCTTGATGCACAGCGTCTCGGTAACTTTATTAGTGATCACGATTACGAAATTACCTTGAAGATTGCAGAAGTATTATCAGGCGGAGATATACCGCGCAACACTTATGTAAATCAGCGCTATCTGCAGAAACTGGAGAAAGAGAGATTTTTAAATCTCCTGCAGAATGAGAAAACTTACGCTCGCATCAGTCACATGCTGGAGACAGGGAAACCGCTCCGTAATTAGTAATATGTACGTACAGAGAGAGGATGAAGTTGAATGCAGGATGCATATATAGTAGCTTACGGACGATCGGCTGCCGGAAGAGCAAAAGGCGGCGCGATGTTCCACGATAGACCGGATGAAATTGCAGCACAGGTTCTTAAAGGTGTACTTGGACGCGTCGACGGTAAATTCAGTCCGGATATGGTAGAAGATGTGATTGTCGGAAACTCATTCCCGGAAGGATTGCAGGGACAGAATATTGCACGGTCAATCGCCCTGCTTGCAGGAATGCCGGATGAAGTGCCCGGACAGACGGTAAACCGTTACTGTTCATCGGGTCTGCAGACGATAGCAATCGCAGCCAATCAGATCATGGCAGAACAGGCTGATGTACTGGTTGCCGGCGGTGTGGAATTAATGAGTGCTGTACCGATGGGCGGCAATGAGCCGACAAATAGTCCAGTATTGCAGGATAAAGATTCAGGAGTGTCATATCCGATGGGGCTGACTGCTGAAATGGTGGCAGAAGAATTTAAAGTTTCGAGAGAAGAACAGGATGCTTATGCAGTACAGAGCCATCAGCGGGCACAGGCTGCGCTCGAAGCTGGGAGGTTCGAAGACGAAATTATTCCGGTTGAAGTAAATAAAGTATCGTATGACGAAAATGGGCCTGTTATAACGAAAGGTGAATTTAAAACAGATGAACATATACGTCCGGATACGAACATGGAAGGACTTGCCAAACTCAGAACGGTATTTAAAGCAGACGGTACTGTTACAGCAGGAACATCAGCACCGCTGACAGACGGTGCAGGCTTTGTTGTAGTGATGTCAGGGGACAAGGTAAAAGAGCTCGGAGTCACTCCAATTGCCCGCTTTGTCGGATTTAAAGCAGTGGGCGTAGATCCTAAGATTATGGGGATTGGCCCTGCATATGCCATTCCTGAAGTACTGGAACAGGCCGGTTTATCGGTCAAAGATATGGATTTAGTCGAGCTGAATGAAGCATTTGCTTCCCAGACAGTCGCTTCAATCAGAAAAGCGGGACTGGATATGGAGAAAACAAATGTAAACGGCGGTGCAATTTCACTCGGTCATCCGCTGGGTGCATCAGGTGCCATGCTGACTGCGAGGCTGCTTGCTGAAATGAAACGCAGACCTGACTCAAAATACGGCATGGTGACAATGTGTATCGGTGTCGGTATGGGCGCAGCAGGAATATTTGAATATGTAAGATAACAAATAACCTCTCCGGATTAAGTTTTGGAGAGGTTATTTTAGTTCAGCAGTAAAAGTAGCTGGTGTATCGTAATAAAATGTTCATTATTTTGAAGAGATATAGACTCAGAATCTTCAAAAATGTGTAGGATTTCAAAACTGTGCTGGTGATAAAATAAACCTATACTTAAGTTTTGGGGGATTATTTATATGAAGAAATTATTGTTACTTTCAGGCCTTACTCTGGCGCTTGCAGCCTGCGGCAACAGTACTGAAGAAGCCGAGGGCGAAGAGGCTCATGAACCGCATGATGAAACTGCAGAGCACCATCACGAACAGGTGCTGGATATTAATTTAACTGTGGATAATGAAGCTGATCCATCGGTCATCAGCGTTGAACTTCTGAAAGAAGATGAAGCGTATGAAGCGGATCGTGTCCGTTTTGAAGTAGAAGATACTGAGACTGAAGAAATTACATGGCTGAATGCTGAAAGTGAAGGTGAGGGCATCTATACTGCAGAAACTGCAGAAGTTGAAGCTGGAGAATACAGTATTACAGCACACATTAACGGTCCTGAAGACCTGCACGAACATACAGATGATATTTTTGATATAGAATAACTGAAGAAAAAACAGGATAAAATTTTATAAAGCGTACACGGCATCAGTCGTGTACGCTTTTTATATCAGCATATTAAAACTTTTTTCAGCGTGATACGGCGAGTAAAATAGCAATGCCCGCAATGATGAAAAGAATGAAGGCAAGACCGATACCGCTTAAGATTTCAATCATAATACCGACTCCTTAACAAGTTACTCTCAATGTAACATAATTGTTTTTACCATACATGTAATGATAAAATTATATAAATGAAATTATTAAGAGAGTTGGGAAATATATGGATCCTTTATCAGTCTGGTTAGAAGTAGTTGTACTGCTGGCTTTATTTATTGCCTCAGTTGCCGGTCTCGGTATTTACTTTTCAAGAAAACGTGCAGAAGTCATGACGACACAGCCGCTCTTGATGATAGATGAAGTCGGCTGGAGAAAAGACGACCGCGGAAAATATATGATGTTCCGTGTCGAAAATAAAAATGATAATCCATTTCAAATTGAGAAAGTTTATATTAAAGGTTATGACTTTACGACAAAATACCATTACATTAAAGAGAAAGAAGAAAATGATGTAGTGATTCTGAAATTTTATATGCAGCCCGATCAGACAATGAACTTCCGCATCCGCATTTTATACAGAGACTTCAATAATAAAGGCCATATTATGATGTCTGTGCGTATGGATATGGAAGGCGGAGAGCTGACATACGAAGCAGAGGGTACGAAGTTTATCCTCACAAAAACAAGATAAGTATTTAAGGACGCCTTACGATGAAGTAAGGTGTTTTTTGTTTCATCAAATTCCAAATCATTTTAAACAAAAAAACAACGCCGTGTCAGGGCGCTGTTTTTAGACTTATTCTTCGTTCTCAGCAGGTGCTAAATCAAGCTCGATTTCATGGTCTAGTGATTCAGTTTCTTCAAGCGGGCTTTCCCGGGCCTGCAGGTGTGTTGCGAGTTCCGGATCAAGCGGACCGTAGGCAACGACTGCCGTTGCACTTTCTCCCGGTTCCACTAATTCATTGGCAGCGGCTTTTCCGTCTGCAAATTCACCGTCGTCTTCAAGGTCCATTGTATAGTTTTCTGTCGGTGCTTCCCCTTCATCGCTCACCTGGCGGACTGCCAGGTCCAGGCTGAATGCTTCAGACGGGCTTGCTGCGCGTTCAGAAGTGTTTGAGAACTCAAACTCAACTGCCACAGCCTGAACCGTTGTGTCGTTGCCTTCAGCGTCAACAGCCGGTACTTCAACCGGTGTAAAGTTTGTGAAAGTGTAATCTCCATTAACTCCGGAGTATGATAATTCTTCCTCTGCCGCTTCATCTGTAGTTTCTTCTGCCGGTGTTTCTTCTGCTGTGCCTGCCTCATCTGTACTGTCCCCATTACACGCGGCAAGCAGAAGCATACTTGCAAATCCTCCCGCGAATAATATACGTTTTAACTGCATGATAAATCCCCCTATATTGTTTGTTTCAACTATATTATATTCTTCACAGAGCTGAAACACAATTTTCAGAAAAATTTATATGCCGGTCATTCCGTAAATAATCAAACCGATAGTTAAGAGCAGTCCCATAATTGTATTCAGTTTGCCCATAGATGCCATGGCTGGAATCAGTTCAACCGGTGTATTGCCTTTACGCATCAGCATAATTGTTTTCAGCGCAAGAGGAATAGACAAGAGCGGGATGAGCAGAAATACCGAGCCCATCGGCGTAAAGAAGGCTATGTATATTAAAAATACATAACTGAACAGGAGCAGGGCTGCAGCAGTCATTACCGCAAAGGGTTTACCGACAAGAATGACATAAGTTTTACGGCCGCTCGTCTTATCTTTTTTACGGTCGCGTATGTTATTTGCCATATTGAGTAAACCTATCGTAATTGCCGGCGGTATGGACATTAATAAAGGAAATACATGCAGTGTGCCTGTGTGAATGAAAAATGTAATCATAATAATTACAGTGCCCATAAAGAAACCTGCAAATATTTCACCAAACGGTGTCCATGATATCGGCACGGGACCGCCTGTGTAAAGATAACCGACTGCCATTGATACAGCACCAACGATAAGTATCCACCACGATGAATTTATCGTAATAATAATGCCGATTACAGCGGCGATGCCGTAAAATATAAGAGCGATTGTCAGAACGAGGCGGGGGCTCATGCCATTTCTTACAATAGCACCTGCGATACCGACGGATTCATGTGAATCCAGACCGCGTTTAAAATCGTAATATTCGTTAAACATATTGGTAGCCGACTGTATTAATACTGTAGCGATCAGCATAAGGAAAAACATTCCCCAGCGGATGTCAGCAAATAACAATACGCTTGCCGTCCCGACAAAAACAGGTACAAAACTCGCTGTCAGTGTGTGTGGACGCGTCAGCATTAAATATTTTTTAAATCCTGTATGTACTTGTGCTTCCTGCATGACTTTCTCCTTTAAAACATGATGGCTATAATTTTATCATATTTAAGTGTTGTCCATACACACGGTAGGTAAAAAATGATAAAATAAAGCTAATTATGATGAAAGTAGTGTGACTCATGAAATTACAATCGTCTCGAATATTTATAGAGAGTATCAGTCTGGATTCCGACAGGCAATATCTTACACTGCATATTCCTATGGATGAGTATAATATTGACGAAGAAAAAATATTTACATACTTTGATGAATCGAAGGGTTCACGCTATTGGTTCAAGTCAAAAGATAACACATATAATGTTGTCGGAATCAATTACATCGAAAGTATGTGGCGTGATAAGTTTCAGCCGGAATCGGCAGCGGACAGTAAGAAAACACTGTTTGCTAAACTGCAGCAGGAGAAGCTCGGTGATAATCTGAAATCGAAATTGAGCCTGTTCGGCGGAACATTATTCGATGATAAGGATACGACTGACGAGTGGAATGACTTTAAAATGATTGAATTTCATTTGCCGGAATGGCAATTTGATCTGAACAATCACGAAGTGTTTTTAACCCGCGAAAAAACAGAATTAAATATGGATGATGTGCTCGATGAAGTTGACGGAGTGCTGTCGGCGATAGAAAATACTGTAATAACCGAGAAAGAAAAACCGGTTGTTAAAAGCAAACGCGATATTTTCCCAAATGAATGGAAAATGCTCGTCGAAGAAGCAGTAAATAATTTAAACGACGAGTTTAAAAAAGTAGTGCTTGCCCGTCAGAAACTCATTACTTTTGAATCGAGAGCAAAACGGCTTTATTTAATCAGACGATTAAAAGACGAAGCGGATACGTACACGATTTATTATGAAAAAGGCAAATCGACTTTCGTTTCGAAAACACCTGAAAAATTATTTTCAATCCGAGGAGAGGAACTGGTTACGAATGCGATTGCCGGTTCAATTCAGCGCGTCGAAGACAGCCGGGAGAATGATTTGCAGAAAGACTTTTTACTGAACGATGAAAAAAATCTTTTTGAACACCGCGTTGTCAGAGAATCAATCGTCAGCGATATCGTGCCGTTTTCAGAAGGGCTGAACTACAAAAAAAATCCGCTGCTGCTCGAAAATAAATATATATATCATTTGTTCACGCCGATTCAGGCTATGCTGAAGAAGGATGCGGATGAGTTTAAAATATTAAAACGAATTCACCCGACTCCGGCAGTAGGCGGCCTGCCGAAAAAGCTGGCGAAAGATTATATTAAAGATCATGAATACGGCACAAGAGGACTGTACGCAGCGCCGCTTGGCATTATTCATGAAGACAAAGAATGTGAGTTTGCCGTCGGTCTCCGTTCCATGCTGATTTCTGCACGCAGCGCGACACTTTTTGCTGGCTGCGGCATTGTGAAAGGCTCGGATCCGGAAGCTGAATTTTTGGAAACAGAAGTTAAATTCACACCGATGCTGAACGTCTTGGAGGCGACTACTAATGAGCTATACGGAAGCACTAACGACACAAACATTTAGTATTATAGATGCACTGTACGAATACGGTATGAATGAACTGGTTATCAGCCCGGGTTCACGCTCAACGCCGCTTGCTATCGCGGCGGAGCTGCATGAAGGGATTAAAACGTACATTCATCCCGACGAACGGGGTGCAGGGTATTTCGCCGTCGGGCTGACTAAAAAAAGACGTCAGCCGGTCGGTATATTATGTACATCCGGCACAGCAGCAGCGAATTATACACCCGCTGTCAGCGAAGCAGGACTCAGTCATCTGCCGCTCATAGTGCTAACCTCGGACCGTCCGCACGAGCTTAAAAATGTCGGTGCGCCGCAGGCGATTGAGCAGCATAATATGTACAGCAATTTCGTACGCTATCAGACGGAACTGCCGATTGCTGACAGTCATGACAGTGCAGAATCATTAATTAACGATAAAGTGCTGCAGGCCAGCCAGTATTTCAACGGCATTAATATGGGGCCAGTGCATTTTAATATTCCGGTCCGCGAACCGATTATGCCGAATGTTCGCCGTCTGGACTTATTTAAGCGGGTACAGAAATCAATGACACCGGCAATAACAGTGCCGGGGGATATTGAAAAACTAAAAGGCACAGGTCTTGTTTTTATCGGTGAAACAGCAGAAGATTTAACACCGCTTGTATCTGTTTTGGAACAGGGCAATCTTATTGCTGTCTGCGATCCGCGGCAGAATCTGCGAACATTTGTTAAAGATGCCATTGTTAATCACGATATGATGTTTTCAAATTTCAGCGAAAACCATCGCCAGTATATCGAAGACAATATTGATTTTATTATCCGTATTGGTGAGCCTGTAACTTCAAAACAGACCAATGCATTCTTAAAACAAACGGCTGTGCCGCAATATTTAATCAGTGAATTTCAGGACATCAAACCCTTCCCGGTCACACCGGATGAAACATATGTCGGCACAATCAATGAAATTTTCCCAAGACTGATTGCTGATAATTTTATGAGCGATGTTAAAAAGCGCTTCACAGACTTATCAAAAGTACTTCATAAGTATATAGATGAGCATATTTCCGGCTTTGACGATGAAGGCAGATATGTCTACGACATTATCAGAGAGACCGATGCGTCCCGCACATTTTTCCTATCCAGCAGTATGCCGATCAGAGACTTTGAGCGTTACGATACACGTGTTGTCCATGATGTATTCGCGAACCGCGGTGCCAACGGTATTGACGGTGTGATTTCAAGTGCACTCGGCCTCGGCACCAAAGAGCCGGTTACTATGCTGATTGGAGACGTATCGATGAATCATGATATTAACAGTCTGCTGCTTGCAAAACTTGAAAATATCGACTTTACGATTATCGTCTTTAACAATAACGGCGGCAATATTTTCAGCTATCTGCCGCAGTATGCACATAAACCGCACTTCGAAAGATTGTTCGGCACACCGCTTGATCTCAATTTTGAGCATGCCGCGAAGCTTTATGATTACGAATATGTTCATATTGAAAATTCGAATGAATTAACAAAAGAAATGCTGAATAAAACCGGGCGTCAGATGATAGAGATTAAAACAGACAGAGAACATAATCTCGAAAGTCATAACGAGCTGAAAGCCCGGCTTAAAGAGCTGGTGGACAATGCTGAATTTTAATTATGAGCTGCTCGATAACAAGCAGGACAAAACGATTATGCTGCTGCACGGGTTTTTATCGTCTAAAGAAAGCATGAGAAGAATCGCAGAAGATTTAAGCAGCCTACGCAATGTAATTCTTGCAGATTTACCCGGTTTTGGCAGTACCTTAAGTACGCCGCATGATTACCGTATGGAAGATGTTACAGGAGGGCTTGTAAATATTGCAGACAGAGAAGGTATTAACACTTTCGATGTGCTCGGCTACTCGATGGGTGGCCGGGTCTCTCTGGCCTTAGCAGCTCACTTTCCAAAAAGAATTGATAAATGCATATTGGAAAGCGCCTCGCCCGGTATCGCTGATGAAGAAAAGCGCGCGGAACGGCTTCGAATTGACCGTGAGCGCAGCAGTTTTATAATTAGCGATTATAATGAATTTCTTCAGTTCTGGCAGGATATGCCGCTGTTTTTGAGTCAGCGTAATGCAGCCCGGTCAGTGCTGAAGGCCCAGCACGAAGAGCGACTGCAGCAGACACCGGCGGAAGCTGCAGACAGCCTGTTAAAATACGGCACGGGTGTACAGCCCTCGTACTGGGATAATTTAAGCGGGCTTGAGAGCAGTTTTTATTTACTGGCAGGCAGTGAGGACAAGAAATTTGTGGCAACAGCTGAAACGATGTCAGAACGTTTGAAAAGTGCTAAACTGAATATAGTTGAACATTGCGGTCACAATATTCATCTTGAAAATTACAAAACGTACATAAGGTTAGTACGAGAGTACCTAGAGGAGGATAACTCATGACAAGAGTTTGGGAAACAGTTAAAGAATACAGTGAAATTAAATATGAATTTTATAATGGTATTGCTAAAGTAACGATCAACCGTCCGGAAGTGCGCAATGCATTCACGCCGGATACTGTTGCAGAGATGATCGATGCATTCACGCGCGCACGGGACGATCAGCGTGTTTCGGTAATAATTTTAACTGGTGAAGGCGACCTTGCCTTCTGTTCAGGCGGAGACCAGAAAAAACGCGGACACGGCGGCTACGTAGGGACAGATGAAGTACCACGTTTGAACGTTCTTGATTTACAGCGTTTAATCCGTGTTATTCCTAAACCTGTTATCGCTATGGTTGCAGGTTATGCAATCGGCGGCGGCCACGTGCTGCACGTTGTATGTGATTTAACAATTGCTGCTGAAAACGCACGTTTCGGCCAGACTGGTCCTAGGGTCGGTTCATTTGATGCCGGTTACGGTTCAGGTTACTTAGCGCGTATCGTCGGCCACAAAAAAGCGCGTGAAATCTGGTACTTATGCCGCCAGTACGACGCACAGGAAGCACTGGACATGGGCTTAGTCAACACAGTTGTACCTTTAGAGCGTCTGGAAGACGAAACTGTCGAGTGGTGTGAAGATATTATGAAACACTCACCGACTGCACTCCGTTTCCTAAAAGCTTCGATGAATGCTGATACAGACGGCTTAGCCGGGTTACAGCAGCTTGCAGGAGATGCAACACTGCTTTATTACACTACAGATGAAGCGAAAGAAGGCCGTGACGCGTTTAAAGAAAAACGTGAACCGAACTTCGATCAATTCCCTAAATTCCCGTAAATTGCATATTTTAAAATATAACACCCGTCTATGATGGGTGTTTTTGAGGTGAAGTTAATGTCATACAAATGGCTGGAAACAGCAAGTTTTACTTATCCTGACAACCTTGCTGTGAAATACAAAGATGAATCTCTGACGTATCAGATGCTGTATATGCATGCACATTCACTCGGTACACATCTGCAAGCCCTTAAATTAAAACGAGTCGGTTTGTATATCGATAATTCATTGGACTCTGTCAAACTGATTCACGGTCTGATGATGCTCGGTGTGGAAATGGTAATGCTGAACACGCGGTTAACTCCGGGTGAACTTAAGAACCAGCTGGAGGATGTGTCAGTCACAACGGTCATTGCGACCTTGCCGGCTGAGATTCCCGGAGTGGAAGTAATTCAGTACGATGATTTGTTTCAGCTTGAAACGCAGACTTTTATCGTCAACAATCCTCAGCCGGATGATATTTTATCGATTATGTTTACGTCTGGAACAACGGGGCGCGCTAAAGCAGTGCCGCAAACATATAAAAATCATGAAGCATCTCACTTAAATTGCCGGCAGCATTTTAATTATGACAGTGACAGCACCTGGCTGATGGTTAACCCGATTTTTCATATTTCAGGACTGTCAATCCTGTTCAGAACTGTAATGACAGGCTGTACGTTAATCGTCGAAAATAAGTTCGATGAGGCGCGCGTATGGAATATTTTAAGCCGGGATAAAGTGACTCATACGAGTATGGTGCCTGTTATGCTGAAGCGCCTGATGAAAATAGAAGGCACACATCATCTCGAAGGACTGCTGCTCGGCGGCGCGAGTACAACACCGTCGCTGCTGGAAAAAGCAATGAACAAAAATCTGCCGGTGTATAACTCATTCGGCATGACTGAAACATGCTCCCAAATTGTTCAAATTTCTTATAAAGATGAAAAGATTTTAAGCGGGACCGTCGGGAATATTCAGGATTATGATATTAAAGTCGACGAAAATACAGGAGAACTGCTGATTAAAGGAGACAGTGTTGCGAACGGTTATTTAAATGCAGATATGAAGAAAGAAGACGGATACTTTAATACAGGAGATCTCGCGGAAATTGACAGCGAGGGTTATCTGTATATTTTAGACAGACGGACTGATTTGATTATCAGCGGCGGCGAGAACATTTATCCGAAAGAAATAGAGGATGCGGTATACTCGCTCAGCGGCGTCGATCGCTGTGTTGTCATTAAAAAAGACGATGAAGAGTGGGGCAGTGTGCCGGTGCTGCTGCTGGAAGAAGAAGTGGACGAGGCATTGCTGCTCAATCACTTAAGTAAGCATTTGGCAAAATACAAGCTGCCAAAGGAAATTCACTATGTCGATAAAATTATTATGACATCGACCGGGAAGATTTCACGCAGTCAGAATCAAAAAATGTTTCTCGGCCGTTAAATACAGGTATGGAGCATTAAAGAGATAATTACTGATGTTTTTTCTTTTCGTTTACAGGCACTGGATCAAAGCCGCCTTCATGAAACGGATGGCATTTTGAAATGCGCTTAGCAGCCATGAAACTGCCCTTCATTGCGCCGTGTTCAGCGAGTGCTTCCAAAGCATAATTTGAACAGGTCGGGTAAAAACGGCAGGTCGGTGGCGACATTGGAGAAATATATTTCTGGTAAAAATGAACGGAGCCGATTAATACTTTTTTCATTACAGCATCACCTTTTAAAATTAATACAACTATTGTAAGCTGATATATGCAAGAGTGCAACTGGGAGGATTCTATATGAAAACATTTACTGATTTTAAAGGCAGACGTGTTACATTGGAAAACAGTTACGTTGAAAATACGAAACATGTACTTATAATCCCTAAATTTAACGGCCAGTTTTTACTGACAAACCATAGAGAGAGGGGACTGGAATTCCCCGGAGGAAAAGTGGAAAATGGAGAAGCACTTGTCGAAGGTGCTCAGCGCGAACTCTATGAAGAAACGGGCGGTCTCGTGGGCGACATGCATTTTGTAGGTACATATACCGTTCACGATGGCGATGAGACATTCAGTAAAGCAGCATTTTGCTGTAATATTGAACGGCTGGATCAGCTGAAACACTATCATGAAACAAACGGTCCAATGCTGGTGGACCATATAGACGATATTCCTGAAGAAGATAAAAGTTTGCTTTTGAAAGACGATTGTATCGTTTATTTATATAATGAAGTCAGAGAAAACGGCTGTCAGTAGCGGCTGTTTAAATAAGAGAGCCCGGAACAGTGAAATTGTTCCGGGCTTTCGTCATTTTGAGAGGCTGTGTGTACGTTGTGAAATTGACAAAGTTCATAGAAGATGCTGTAAGTACGTTGTGAAATTGACAACGTACATGGAAGATGCTGCAAGTACGTTATGAAATCGACAAAGTACATGGAAGATGCTGCAAGTACGTTGTGAAATCGACAAAGTACATAGAACGTGCTACAAGTACCTTGTCAAATCAACAAAGTTCATAGTAAGTGTCCCTGTAGAAAATATGCAGCGAGCCTGCCGATTCCCAACAAAAAATCCCAGGATAATCAATATCCCGGGATTCTGCAATCAAATATATTTAAAATCCGCCTTTTTCAGCAATCGCAGCTGATTCTTCACCGAATTTTTTAAAGTTTTCTATGAACTTATCTTTAAGTCCTTGTGCTTTTTCATTGTATGCATCTTTGGATTCCCAAGTGTTGATTGGTGCAAGAATTTCTTCCGGCACACCAGTCACTGCTGTTGGAATTGATAAGCCGAACATTTCATCTTCAACGAATTCACCTAATTCGAGTTCACCGCTGATAGCACGGCGTACCATTGAACGGGTGTGTGCAAGGTTCATACGCTTGCCGACGCCGTATTCGCCGCCTGTCCAGCCTGTGTTTACAAGATAAACGTTAACTTCATGCTTGTCGATTAAATCTCCGAGCATGTTCGCATATACTGTCGCATGCAGCGGCAGGAATGGTGAACCGAAGCATGTTGAGAATACCGGCTGCGGTGTAGTAACGCCGCGTTCAGTTCCTGCAAGTTTAGATGTAAATCCGCTTAAGAAATGGTACATTGCCTGATCTTTGTTTAACTTGGCGATTGGAGGAAGTACTCCAAATGCATCTGCTGTTAAGAAGATGATTGTTTTTGGATGTCCTGCAACTGAAGGAATGCGCGCATTATCGATATGGTCAATCGGATAAGCTGCACGTGTATTCTCAGTCAGTGAACCGTCATCGTAATCAGGATTGCCGTCTTCATCGATAACTACGTTCTCAAGTACCGAACCAAATTTAATCGCTTCAAAGATTTCAGGTTCTTTTTCTTTTGATAAATTAATAGTTTTAGCGTAACAGCCGCCTTCGATGTTAAATACACCATCGTCATTCCAGCCGTGCTCATCGTCACCGATAAGATCGCGTTCCGGGTCTGCAGAAAGCGTCGTTTTACCTGTACCTGATAAACCGAAGAATAATGCAACATCTTTGTTTTCGCCGACGTTGGCACTGCAGTGCATGCTGAGCACGCCTTCTTCAGGAAGCAGGTAGTTCATAATTGAGAAGATTGATTTCTTCATTTCTCCGCCGTATTCAGTACCGCCGATAAGAATGATTTTCTTTTCTAATGATACAAGGACGAATACTTCAGAACCCGTACCATCGACTTCAGGGTCTGCTTTAAAAGTAGGTGCAGATACAATCGTAAATTCAGGATCGATTGCAAGTGCTTCTTCTTTTGTTTCAGGACGGATAAACATTGTTTTCGCAAACATGTTGTGCCAGCTGAACTCATTGACAACCTGAAGTTTCAGTTGTGTATGCGGGTCTGCGCCTGCATAGCCGTTAAAGACAAATAATTCTTCTTTGTCATTTAAATATGTAGTAACTTTATCGAATAAGTTATCGAAAATTTCCTGTGAAATAGGCTGGTTGACCTCGCCCCAGTCAATCTTGCTGTCGGATACGCTGTCTCTGACGATAAAACGGTCTTTCGGGCTGCGGCCTGTGTATTCTCCAGTCTGCGCGCGAAGTGCTCCTGTATTTGTAAGTACTGCCTCTTTGCGTCGTAAAGATGCTTCGACAAGTTCAGCGTTTGATAATTGTTTGTGAGTAGAAGGTTTATTAACAAGACCTTCGATTAAACTTTTATGGTTAACCATGATTCGCCTCCAAGTATTTTCATTAACGAAGTATTTAGAAATTAGTATAACACATTCGTTTTTATGTTTACACAATAACAGGATAAGGTTTTTGAATATTGAATTGTTTTTTGCAATGCTCGTTCATAAGATAAATTTATATATCATTATAAAAGTTATAAGTATATGTTTATAAAATTAAGGATTTTTCACAGCTTGCTTTTGGGTTTTATAATTTAATTATCTAAAAAGCTGCTGAAAATAAAACTTGTTAATCTTGATTTGCCCATTCCAATAATGTAAGATGAATAATAAGTTATCTCTTATCAAGAGGTGGTGGAGGGATTCAAACCCTGTGAAGCCAGAGCAACCTCCTTTTCAAGAAAGGTGCTAAAGAATGCAGAGTAATTCTGACCGATAAGAGAAAAGGGCGAGCCTTTTTCTCTGTTTATTATGGAGAAAAAGGCTTTATTTTTTGCTTTGAAGAGATGGCTAAATGAGCTTTAAGAGGAGATTTTATAAATGTCAGAACGTAAATTATTTACTTCAGAGTCAGTCACAGAAGGTCACCCGGATAAAATTGCAGACCAGATTTCAGATGCGATTCTCGATGCAATCTTAGAAGGCGACCCGTATGCGCGTGTTGCCTGTGAAACAGTAGTCAACACAGGTCTTGCGATGATTGTCGGGGAAATCAGCACAGAAACTTACGTCGATATTCCAAGAACAGTGAGAGAAACCGTTAAGGAAATCGGCTATGTCGATGCGAAGTACGGTTATGATTATAAAACAATGTCTGTCTTAACGGGAATTGATGAGCAGTCAGAGGACATCGCTGTCGGTGTAAACAACGCTTTTGAAACCCGCGAATCACAAGGAGTTTCAACAGGTGCAGGCGACCAGGGCTTAATGTTCGGTTACGCGACGAACGAAACGAAAGAGTTTATGCCGCTGCCGATTTCATTAGCGCACAAAATTTCACGCCGTTTAACAGAAGTGCGTAAAGATAATACAATTTCCTATCTGCGTCCGGACGGCAAATCACAGGTAACGGTTGAATACGATGAAAACGGCAAACCGTCAAGAGTCGATACGATTGTTATCTCTACCCAGCATCATGAAAATATTCCGGCGACACAAATCTACGATGATTTATTAGAATACGTGATTCAGGAAGTAGTTCCTGAAAATCTCATAGATGAAGAAACTAAATATTTCATCAACCCGACAGGCAGATTTGTAATTGGCGGACCGCAAGGGGATGCGGGTCTGACAGGACGTAAAATTATCGTCGATACTTACGGAGGCTACGCTCGTCACGGCGGCGGCGCCTTCAGCGGCAAAGACCCGACAAAAGTTGACCGTTCCGCAGCTTATGCAGCACGTTATATTGCAAAAAATATCGTAGCGAGCGGTGCGGCGGAAAAATGTGAAATTCAGCTGGCTTATGCCATCGGCGTATCCCAGCCGGTATCTATTGCGGTCGATACTTTTAATACAGGAAAATACGACGAAGAAAAAATTACAAAAGTCATCAGAGAACTGTTTAATTTATCACCAGATGGTATTATAGATATGCTAAACTTGAGAAGACCAATTTATAAACAGACTGCGAGTTATGGACATTTTGGTCGTACGGACATCGACTTGCCTTGGGAGAGACTGGATAAGGTCGATGCACTGAAAGATCTTCTTAGAAATAGCTAATTTAAGCAGTTGCGAAAGAGAGGAATAATATGAATACTGATATTTTTACAGATCCGATATTTATCGCGGTCGCAGCAGTGCTTCTCATCATTGCAATCTGGTTTTTAGTATATTACTTTAAACACCGCAATGAAGTGAAAACTGTGGAACAAACTTATTCGAAAGAAAAAGATTCACTCGTTGAGAAATACGAAAGTGAACATGAGGAAGAACGTTTAGAGCACAAGAAAGAAATGTCCGCTTTAAATGAAAAATATCATAATGATACGACACTTCTCGATAACAAACTTTCGAGCCTGCATCAGTTTACTGTAGATAAAGGCGAGTATTTGACAGACCTTTCTTTAATTCAGTTAAAAGACAAACTTGTTAAAGATGAAAAAATCCGTGAGACGGATATGATTATTCTGTCGAACATTTATTTACCATCAAGAAATTACACAAATACACGTAAAATCGATCATTTAGTTTTAACACGCACGGGTATTTATCTGATAGATTCTAAATACTGGAGCGGTCATATTTTACACGGTGTGAATGAAAGCCAGTTTGAAGAAGTACCGTATATTGAATCATTCTTCGATTTACTGGAACTCGATAAGCAAAAAGAACAGACTTTAATTTTTGAAAAGGCAGATGCGTCGAATGTATCGGTTAACCACTACAACGGCATTATCGATGAAACGAAAGTAACTGCTGAAAAACTTAAAAACAAATTTAAATTACAATACGACATCGTTCCGATTATTTACTTCAATCCGAAAGATAACGGCAATTATTCAATTACCAACTATTCGGAAGATCCATCGATCAGAGTAATCGTCGGTCAGGAAGACTTGGAAGCATTCTTCCTGAAGTATGTATTCCACGGCAGATTCCAGTACACAGTTAAAGATCTGGATGAGATTGCGAATGCCTTACTCGATCAAAGTCTGTAACTTTGTAAATTGAAACTAATCGTCCTATAATTATTTATAGGACGATTTTTATATTTTGGAGGGAAATTAAATGGCAGAAGAAATTATCGTAATCAATCCTGCAACTCAAAAAGAAGCGGGACGCGTAAAAAAAGACAGCAAAGACGAAATTGAGAAGAAAATTAATACTGCACATGAAAAATTTCAAAACTTTAGAAAAATGAATGCCGGGGACCGTTCGGATTTACTTTTCAAATGGTCGGAAAAAATCGATGAGAACAGACAGGAAATCGCAGAACTCGTCACGCTGGAAGGCGGCAAGCCGCTTGCTGAAGCACTCGGTGAAGTCGACTATGCCAACAGTTATATTAAATACTATGCTGAAGAAGCGAAAAGAATATACGGCCGGACAGTACCGGCGAATAATGATGACACGAGAATTGTTGTAACGAGGCATCCGATAGGGGTAGTCGCAGCGATTACGCCTTGGAACTTCCCGGTAGCAATGATGGCACGTAAAGCAGCACCGGCTGTTGCAGCAGGCAATACATTTATCGTTAAGCCGGCAAGCGCAACTCCGATGTCAGCGGTGAAATTTATCGACCTTGCAGTAGAGGCGGGCTTCGATGAAGGCGTCATTCAATATGTTAATGCCTCCGGCCGCGATGCAGGTGAAATATTTACCCAGTCTGATAAAATTATGAAACTGACATTTACCGGCTCGACCGAAGTCGGCAAGCAGCTGATGAGCGATGCCACAGTGACGGTTAAAAATGTGACGATGGAACTCGGCGGACATGCACCGCTGATTGTTAACAAGGATGCTGATATCGATAAGGCAGTTGAAGGCGCAATCGCATCGAAGTTCAGAAACTCGGGACAAACTTGCGTATGTGCCAACAGATTTTACGTGCACGAAGATGTGCTGGATGAATTCACAGAAAAATTTACTGCGAAAGTAAAAGAGCTGAAAGTCGGCAACGGTATGGATGAAGGTGTTAAAATCGGACCGTTAATCGATGAAGACGGTTATGATAAAGTGATGAAACACATTGAAGATGCCATTGAAAAAGGCGGTAAAGTTACAACCGGCGGCAAAGGAGATAAATCAGGCGGCTACTTTGTAGAACCGACTGTTATTACGGATGTAACCGACGATATGATCTGTATGAGCGAAGAAACATTCGGACCGCTGGCGCCAATTCAGAGCTTTTCTAATCTCGATGAAGCGATTAATAAAGCAAACGGAACAGAATACGGTCTTGCAGCATATTACTTTACTGAAAATTATACGACGGGAATCAGACTGACAGAAGAACTCGACTTCGGGGTGCTCGGCTGGAATAATGGTGCACCAAGTGCTGCGAACATTCCATTCGGCGGCTTAAAAGAAAGCGGCGTCGGCCGTGAAGGTGCGCCAGAAGGACTGGAACCTTATACGGAAACAAAAGTCACATCGATAAAAATATAGAACAGAACTGATTTAAAAAGGAAGCAGATTGTCATAATGAACTGTAACCCGAATAATAGACAGCTTATAAAAAGCGTCTCTTATTCGGGTTTTTCTATGCCCTAAAGATTATCTTGTTTATACTTAAATAAACTATCTGTACGGAGGGCTATCATGGCTAGACA
>SPPL01000007.1 GCA_004570955.1 Jeotgalicoccus nanhaiensis | reverse complement strand
AATCCACCTTCGCCATTTAAATAATCTGTTACGACTGTTAACTTAAATTCAAAACTATGTTTATTATTTTTCATACAAAAACTCCCCTTAAGTTGAATAGTAAGTACAACTTAAGGGGAGCACGTCATTTTGAGAGGCTTATTTTTTAACTTCTATTTCAACCTTGCCAAATCCTTCAAATACTCCTTCATATTTTCCGGCTTCCAGCTTGACCGGCAGAATAAAAGTACCTGACGAAATAAATTGTCCCGCTTCAAGCCCTTTTCCCTGACTGCTGAGTTTTTCTATCAGCCATTTTACAGCATTAACCGGATGCCCCATTACTTCTGATGATTGTCCCCGTTTAATTTCTTCGCCGTTAAACAAAAGCCTGCCCGTGATATTATCGAGATCCTCGTAATCGGCAGATTTCGCTTCACCGATCACCACCGCTCCAGCCACCGCACAGTCAGCAACCACTTCATATTTCGATATATTCGGGAACCAGTTATTATATCTGCCGTCAGGAAGTTCAAGCGCCGGCGCCACAGTACATTTCGATAAAATACTTTCTGCATCGTCTGTGACACTCAATTTTTCGTTTACATAGAAAACCAGTTCCAGCTCCGCAAGCGGACTATTATAATCTGCCAAACTCATTTCAGTAATCACCTGGTCCGCAGTAAACGGACCGTAAACCGGTTCATTACTGTCAAACAGCGCCTGTGTTTCCGGGCTTGTCATACTGATTTTATAACCTTTTACAGTTTCATCCTGCATATTTAAAATTTCAGTCTGAATATTATAAGCCTCTTCAACAGTATCCGTTTTGATATCCTGTCCCGGCTTTAAAACAGTCCCGTATTTTCTTGCCTCATATAATCTTTCTGCATCTTTCATGCTACCCCTCCTGAATATTGCAATACAGTAAATATATCATAATATTCAGGTAATTCTAAAATATTATTGCCATCATTTTCAAAGGGGTATCTTCTGTATTTACCAAACCATGCGACTGTCCTTTCGTAATCACACAGCAATCCCCTTTTCCAACCGGTTTAAATTGTCCGTCCGAATCTTGAAATTCACCTTTTCCTTCTATTATATGATAAATTTCACTGTCATCGATATGCTGGTGGTAACCGATTGATGCATGAGCTTCAAGTTCAATTTCCAATACTTTACGAATTCCTTCGAAGTCTCTTTCCTTTATATAGGATGTTGAAAAAATACTGCCTTTACCATCAAATCTATTTTTTAATTCTATTGTTTCTTCCGGCTTAATAATCATTCAATCCGCTCCTTTATTTAAGTAAATTAGGTAAGAATGTTGAGATTGAAGGGATGAATATAATCAATACCACCATAATTCCTACAATTAACAGTACATGCAGTATATAAGGCAGCGTTTCTTCAATTCCCATCTTTTTATCTGTTACAGATGCGCCGGCAATCAATGAGAGCCCGACCGGAGGTGTAATATTCGCGAGGGCAAAGTTCATAATCATCACCATGCCGAAATGGACCGGATCGATACCGAATTCCATTGCAATCGGCATGAAAATCGGTGTTAAGAGCACAATCAGCGATGTGACTTCTGTCAGCATGCCCAATATTAATAAAATCAGTGACACGAGAAGCAGAAAGACCAGCGGCGAATCCGCAAAATTCAGGAAGAATCCGGATACTGCATCTGGAATATGATTCACAGTCAATACATATGTAAAGACATTAGCCATGGATATAATAATTAAAATTGTTGCCGATGTGACCGCTGAACCTGCCATAATCTCCTTAACCTTAGTCCAGTTCAGCTCTCTGTAAAACAGCGATAAAACAAATCCGTAAACGACCGCGATCACTGCTGCTTCTGTCGCTGTTGCATAACCTGAAAAGATACTGCCGAGAATAAATATAGGCGTCAGGAGCGGGAAGAACGCTTCTTTGGTTACTTTCCATAATTCCCGGCCGGATATTTTTTCCGTCCGGACTTCGCCGAATCCTTAAACCAGACATAAATACATAAGGCGAGCGCCAGCAGCACACCCGGTATAATTCCGGCAAAGAACAGGTCGCCGATGGAAATATTTGCGGTAATTCCAAGAATAACCATGGTGATACTCGGCGGAATAATCAGCCCGAGTACACCGGCCGGTCCGATAATACTCGCTATAAATGAGTTCGAGTACTTCTCTTCTTTCAATCTTGGCACAAGCACGGAACCGACAGCATAGGTGGTCGCGACTGTAGACCCGGAGACAGCTCCGAACAGAGCTGAGGTGACAACAGTCGTAATCGCTGTGCCGCCCGATAATTTGCCGACAAAAGCATTGGCAAAGGCCATCAGACGTTTCGTCAGACCCCCTTTCCCCATAATGTCTCCCGCCAGAATAAACAACGGAATTGCTAAATAAGAAAAATTATTAACTCCGGCAAAGCTGCGCTGAACAATAATTTCAAGCGGCACTCCGCCGATGAGCAGCATGACAAGACCGACAATACCGATAACAAAAGCAATCGGCATTCCGAGAAACAGCAGCAGAAAGAACAAAATAAGCATACTGACTGCGAGCATTATACCGCCTCGCTTTCATTCTGAGGTTTCCAGGCATTTAAGATTAAAAAGTACAGCGACAGCAGACTGCTGACCGGTATCGCCAGATAAAATACCGTCATCGGCAGCTGCAGCGTCGATGATGTAAAGTCGAGTGACTGATAAGAGAATATAAAGCCGTACACTGTCAGCACCAGAAAGAACAGGCCGAGCAGTATATTAACTGTTAAATATAAGTAAGGCCGCAAACTGTCCCCTGCGCGTTTTACAAAGAAATTTACCGCCAGATGCCCACGTTCATAAACAGCGACACTCATTCCAAGAAAAGTCATCCAGACCACTAAAAGACGGGACAGTTCTTCAGTTCCCGGCATGGAGTAATCAAAAAATCTCGATACGACCTGCGTCAGTACGATCAAAGTAAGCAGTGCAATCACAACTGCACATGCAATATATAAAACTTTCACCAATGCTTTCGTCATATTATTCATCTTCCCCCCATCCGGAATTTCTGCGGTACATATCCATCATTTCCTTGCCGAATACTTCCTCTTCCCATTTGTCATATACAGGCATCATTGCTTCTCTGAAGGCTTCTTTATCAACATCATCGTTAACTTCCATCCCATTTTCGGCAAGAAACTCTATATGCTCCGACTCTGTTTCGTCATTCGCTGCTTGAATTCCTTTCGAAATTTTATCGATTTCATCTGTGAGTATTTCCTGATCTTCGGCACTGATTTCCTCCCAGGTTTCTCCGTCGATTACAATCATGACCGTGTTATAAAAATGGCCGGTCAGCGATAAGTAGTCCTGTACTTCATTAAAACGCGGTGCAACGATATTCGCGAGCGGATTTTCCTGCGCATCAAGCGCGCCCTGCTGCAGTGCCCCGTATACTTCACTGAAAGCCATAACTGTCGGCAGGGCTCCGGCTTGCTCAAACGTATCGACGCGAAGTGCTGTTTCCGCCACTCTGATATTCATTCCCTTTAAATCTTCCGGCTGGACGACCGGTCCCTCATTGTTTGTTACGTGGCGGAAGCCCCATTCTAAATATCCCGCCGTATGCATACCATATTCTTCAACAATATCTGCTATGTACTCTCCAAATTCACCGTCATAAGCATCTCGCGCTTCCTGCTCGCTCGGCCACATGTACGGCAGATCTTCTATAGCCAGCCTCATATCCATAGTCTGCATAGAACCGACCATTACCGCAAGGCCGTTCATTGCCCCGACATCGACCTGCTGGAGCATTTCCGTTTCACTGCCGAGCTGTGAATTCGGATAAATTTCAAATTTCACCCTGCCCTCCGTCTCTTCTTCCACTGCTTCAGCCATTTCGTTGATTTGCATTGCCTGATTCGTATCCGGCGGCAAAGCGTGTCCAAACTGCAGCGTGATACTGCCGTCGTCCTTGCCGCATGCCGCAAGGAGCAGTAAAAATGATAAAACACCTGCCAGTAACGTATATTTTCTCATGACCCTGTCAGCTCCCCTTAGTTATTTTCTAATAATTATAAATTAAAATGCAATATTATACAAATAAGAATTCGATTTGCTTTTTATTAACTGAAAATTCTATAATAGATAGAATAGTTCATTATAGGAGTGAAACACATGCCAGAATTAAATCCGCGTGCGACAGCTTTATCCATCCCGGGAATCAGAGTCTTTTCAAACCAGGTTCAGCTTTTTCATGACGGTGTCAATTTAACCATCGGACAGCCTGATTTTCCTACACCTGAAAGTGTGAAGGAAGCGGCGATTACAGCCATCAGCAATAATAAAACCGGTTACTCTTTAAACGCCGGTATCGTCGAACTGCGGGAGGCCGCTGCAGACTTTTTTGCAGAGAAGTATAATGCGCATTACACTGCTGATGAAGTTGTCATTACAAACGGCGCGAGTGAAGCACTCGACTCAGTCCTCCGCACGATTTTAACCGAAGGCGATGAAGTCATTATTACCGCCCCTGCATACCCAGCCTACGAATCGCTGATTAAATTGAATGGCGGTGTTGTTAAATATCTCGATGTCAGCGATACACAATTCATTCCGGATATTGAAAAGCTGGAGGCTTTAGTTACTAATAACACTAAAGCTGTGCTCTTAAACTATCCATCTAACCCGACAGGCGCATCTTTATCGGAAAAAGACGTAAAAAATATTGCGGATTTTATCAGCAGCCAAAATCTTTTCCTCATCAGCGATGAAATTTACAGTGAAAATGTTTATGAGAATCAGCATATTTCGTTCGGCAGCATAGAAAATATACGCGATAAAACGATACTCATTCACGGTGTGTCGAAATCACACTCGATGACCGGCTGGAGAGTCGGCTATACATTATCACCAAGACATTTAAGCGATGAAATATTGAAAGTGCATTTAAATAACTCAATCTGTGCAGCGGTGCCGAGTCAGTATGCAGCACTTGAAGCACTGACGAATGCCCGCGATTATCCGAAAGTAATGAATAAAGAATTCTTGAAACGCCGTGATTATGTTTACAGCAGACTCATCAAAATGGGATGTACAGTCGAAAAACCGGGTGGTGCTTTTTACATCTTCCCCGACATCTCGTTTACGGGAATGGACGACTGGGACTTCGCGACAGCATTGCTGAAAGAAAAACATATGGCAGTCGTTCCGGGCTCCGCCTTCTCCGAACACGGCGCCGGCCACATCCGTATCTCATTTGCGAGTTCAATTGAAACACTTGAAGAAGGCATGAACAGGCTGGAAGCATTTGTGGAGAATTTAAGCTAATAAATACAAAAAGGTTCACCGGAAACTTTCGGTGAACCTTTTTGCGATTAAATAAGTCTATATTTCTCACGGCGGCGCGAGAATATGTGCTGTGTGCCGCCGCGGGGTTCTCGGTGGCACAAGATCACTCATTGTGTGCCGCCGTCAGTTTTCGGTGGCACGAACATTTAAATTAATAATTTTTTTAACTAAATTTGGAATTAAAACGCTGAGCAATTTCTTTTCCTATTTCAATTGAGCATGTTGCCGCAGGTGATGGTGCATTCAGCACATGAATACTGAGATCATTTTCTTCAAAGTAAAAATCATCCAGCAGTGTGCCATCCGGTTTCATTGCCTGAGCTCTGACCCCTGCTTCCATAGGTGTTATCTCACTCGCTTTAATAAGAGGTATTAATTTTTGTGCTGCTTTAACAAATGCTTTTTTATTAAACGATCTGTAATATTCTCCAATTGCTTCTTTAACGTTCTTTAATCCCATTCGATAAAGTCCAGGGAATGTTAATATTTCCAGAGTCTCTGATTTATCAAAACCGATTTTCTTGTAGGCTTCTTTTTTAAATCCAAGCACAGCGTTCGGACCTACATCCACACCCCCGCCAACCATATTTGTAAAATGCACTCCGAGGAACGGCAGTTCAGGGTTTGGTACCGGATAGATTAATGTTTTAACGTACTTCTCCACATCTTTATGCAGCTTAAAGTACTCTCCTCTGAACGGGATTATCTTAACGTCAGTATCAATCCCGCTCAACTTAGCTAGTTTGTCACTGTACAGACCTGCACAGTTAACAAGGTAATCTGCTTCATAAACGGTTTTGTTCGTCCTCACTTCAATCGTATCTGCGTTATTTTTTACCGCTTCAACTTTATTATTGTAATGAATTTCCCCGCCGTTATTTATAAATAGTTCACCAAATTTCTCAGTGACTTCACGGAAATTAACGATACCAGTATTTTTCACATGAATACCGCCGACAGTATTAACATACGGCTCGATTTTGCGTACCGTTTCTCCATCCAGCAGTGTAACATCCAGACCGTTTTCTACACCACGCTTATATAAATTTCGCATCCGGTCCAGTTCTTCTTCCTCAGTTGCTACGATTACTTTTCCGCACTGGTTATACTCTACATTATGTGTTTGACAAAACTCTATCATTGACGCCGAACCATTTTTCGCAAATTCCGCTTTATAAGAGCCCGGACGGTAATAAATACCGGAGTGTATTACTCCGCTATTATGTCCAGTCTGATGTTCGGCAGCTCTCGACTCTTTATCCAATACAATAATTTTTTTGGCAGGGTTCAATTCAGATAATTGATATGCCGTACTCAAACCAATTATCCCTGCACCCACAATTAAAATATCTGCTTTCACTTATTCCACCCCGCAAGCTTCTGCAATGACTTCTACTATGTGTTTCACTGCGATTTCGTTACTCAATCCTTCGCGTTCTACTCCCAGCTGCATCTGAATATGACAGCCCGGATTCGAAGTGATTATTAAATTCGGTTTTGATATTTTTACATTATTCATTTTTAAATCTAAAATCTGCATGGATTCATCGAAATGCAAAATATTATATATCCCTGCAGACCCGCAGCATAAAGATTTTTGAGGCATTTCTATATAATTAAGCTGCGGAATTTTGTTGATCAGTTTTAACGGATCGTTGAATACTTTCTGGACATTCTCAAGATGACATGAAGGCTGATACACTGCATTTTTATCGATACCATGGACTAGATCCAAATCGATTAATGCCATAATCTGCGAGATGTCTCTAACTTTATTCGTGAATTCCACGGCACGTTTATGCCAATCAGTTCCCGGCTCAAAAAGCTTATCGTACTCTTTTAAAGTTGCTCCGCACCCGCCGATAGTATTAACAATATAGTCAAAGTCATATTTTTCGTATGCCGCGATATTCTTCATGGCAAGTTCCACTGTCTGTGCCGTCTCTCCTGCATGATGCTGAAGTGCACCGCAGCATCCCTGTTTCGGTATATTCGTTACCTGTACATAGTGTTTCTTCATAATCTTAACGGCAAGTTCATTAATGTTTGCAAAGAATGAGTCCATGATACATCCCTGAAAAAAGCCAATCGATAAATCATTACGCCGAAACGGATTAATATTCCGTGTAATCCTTTTACTCAAAATAACATCCGGCATCGCTTTATTCATTTGGTTAAATTTCTTAACCGGCTTGAGCAGATTATAATTTTTAACGACTTTCTGCATACCCGATACCTGATAAGCGTACAGTCCTTTATTGATAATTCTTAATACGTTTTTGTTTTTCAAAGCAAACTTAAAAGCTGCTGTTCGATTAACCTTCTCTATGACACCCATGTCTTTATTCTCTTTTAATACTTCTACAGCAGACATCAGTATGTCTCCATATCTGACATTAGTCGGGCAGACTGTTTCACAGGCTCTGCAGCCTAAGCACAGATCAATCCCTTCCTGCATATCTTCAATGGTTATTTTACCTTTCGCAGCCATTTGAACAAGATTAATTCTACCTCTCGGTGAGTGTTTCTCTTTTTTGAACGCTATATATGTCGGACAGACTGGAAGGCAGTAACCACATTGCACACAGTCATAAGTAGCTTCAATATCCAGTTTATTCAATAATGCATTAGCCATTTCGCAACACTAACCTTTTTTCTCCTTTTTCAGGGAATATTTTGCCTGGATTTAAAATATTTTTTGGATCCAGGGCTTTTTTAATCGCTTTTTGAAAATCTAGACCATCATCGCCAACTTCATTTAGCATAAATGCTTTCTTCATCGTCCCTATCCCATGTTCTCCCGATAGCGTACCGCCAAGCTCAATCGCATAGTTAAATATTTCTTCAACTGCAAACTCAACTCTTTTCACTTCTTCTTCATCTCTCATATTTGTGTTGATTGTAGGATGTAAATTACCATCTCCTGCATGTCCGAAAACAACAATATTAAGATTGTACTTGTTCTTTATTTCATCAATTTTCTTAAACATATCCGGTATTTTACTTAGCGGTACTGTTGCGTCTTCAGATATTTTTGTATATCCGCTTGTCACAATTGCAGGAGAAACCAGTTTGCGCACCTGCCACAGTTTTTGTTCCTGCTCTTTATTTTCTGCAACCTGAACATTAGAAACTCCAATTTCTTCTAACGCTTTTTTGATAACTGCAAGTTCTTTCGGCAGAACTTCAGGATCGCCATCCACTTCAACAAGGATAATTGCTGCTGCATCTCTTGGAAGATTCAACTCTGCATAATCTTCTACTTTATTTATTGAATTTTGATCTAGAATTTCCATTTTAGAAGGTCTTACACCTGCAGTCAGTATTTTAGAAATTGATTTACCTGCGGTATATAAATCATCAAAAATAACCATAGCAGTCATCGTATCCAAAGGTTTAGGTATTAAGCGCAAAGTCGCTTCAGTAATAATTCCAAGAGTTCCTTCAGAACCGATAAGCAATTTGGTCAAATCATAGCCCGTCACGTTCTTTACAGTGCTGCCGCCTGTTCTAATCAGCTTTCCTGCAGCAGTAACGACTTCCAGACCGATAACATAATCTTTTGTCACACCATACTTCACGCCTCTCGGTCCTCCAGCGTTTTCAGCCAGATTCCCACCAATAGTACAAATCGAAGATGATGATGGATCTGGAGCGTACATTAAATTATAATGTTCAGCCAACCTATGAATATCGCCGGTTTTCACACCCGGGCTAACCTTTATAATCAAATCATCTGGATAAATCTCAAGTTTTTGAGTCCACTGGGAGAAATCCATCACGATACCGCCGTGAACTGGCAGAGGCCCGCCGGATAAACTGGTACTCGCTCCTCTTGGATAAATTGGAATTGCAAATTCATCAGCAATTTCAACAGTTTTTTGTACTTCTTCAGCACTTAATACCTGAACCACTAAATCCGGTATATGCTGGCCAAAAGAAGCGTCATAACTGTATGAAACTCTTTCGTCTACCGCCTTTAGCAATCTTTCTTTAAAAATCTTATTTAATTTATCTATTATTATCTTTTCCATATAAACCACCTAAATTCTATCGTCACCGAGTTTTCTTCTCATATTAAATAAATGTTCTTTCATTAAATTGGCTGAAAGTTCCGGATTCTGTTTTTTAATAGCATCATAAATAATTGCATGCTCATCATAAACCTGTTCTCTTTTTCTTGGTTTTCCGACATTTAATTTAAGAGAAAACTCAAGTGCATCACGGTGTACTGATTGCAGATTCTTAAATGTCTGAATCAGGTAATCATTCTGGGTCGAAATAACCACAGCTTTATGAAAATCATAGTCAGCTTCCATACCTATAATCTGCTGATTAGTAGTGATTTTCCTAAAATGATTTAAGGCTTCTTCAATTTTTAAAAGATCATCTTCAGTTCTGCGTTCTGCTGCGAAATATGCTGAGCGGACTTCTATTACCGTTCTCATTTCGAGTAAATCAAAGAGCTCTTTTTTATTGAAAGTTCCATAAGTAAATTTTTTGACCTGTTCCGTAACAGATGTATTTTTCACATACGTTCCTTTACCTTGGCTTGATTCTACATAACCAATGGAAATTAATTTACTTAATGCTTCCCTGATTGGTACCCGGCTGACCTTATAAAAATTAGCCAGTTCATTTTCGGAAGGGAGCTTATCGCCAATCTTATAATCCCCCCTTTTTATTTGTTCGACAAGGTTGCCGAATATCAAATCAGATAATTTCTCTTTTTTAATAGGCTCCATCGCTCGTTTCCACCTTTTTTCTGCTTCTTGCATAATGAATAATCATAACTGCAACGAATAAAATGATACCTATTACATCCATCATAGTATCAGTTGTAATCAATAAGAAAGCTACTGCTATCATTGCTATTTGTTCAACGATATTTAATCGTGTTTTAACAAATTTGCCTAAACCGACTGCCAGTGCATAAACCCCAATTAGAGCTGTAATAATAACGATTAACAGTCTAAAATAATCAATAGGCCCTTCTGTAGTATCCAGTAATAAAATAGGATCATACGCAATAATAAAAGGTATTATAAACCCTGGTAAAGCTAATCTGAGTGCGGTCCACGATGTCTTCATCGGATCAGAGTTGGCTATACCCGCCCCTGTATATGCTGCTAATGCAACTGGAGGAGTTACGTTTGACATTGCACCGAAGTAGAAGACAAAGAAATGTGCTGCAAGCGGTGTAATTCCTGCCTGAACAAGTGCCGGTGCTGCTGTTACTGCTACAACGATATATAAAGCCGTCGATGGCAAACCAAAACTAAGTACGATACACGTTGCCATTACCATCAGGAGAATAAGGAATAAATTCCCTCCAGCTATATCAATAACGTTATATGCCAGCATTGAACCAACACCGCTCATTGAAACTACGGCAATAATGATTCCTACAGACGCACAGGCAATTGCTACCTGCACTGATCCTCTCGCACCATCATTAAGTGCTGCAAAAAACTTGGTAATAGTAATTCTGTTCGATTTATCTCTCGTTAAATACGAAGTAATTATTGCAGCAATTATACCTGCAAATCCTGCCATTATTGCAGTACGTCCTGTAAGCAGCACTGCAAATACAACTAAAATCGGTATCAGCAGAGCTCCTCTCTCAAGCAGTACTGCTTTAACAGCAGGAATATTATCTTTACTTAAACCTTTCAGACCTAATTTCTTTGCTTCAGTATCCACAGCAAAGATTAGTGCAATATAATACAGCAATGCAGGAATAATACCTGCCACTACTATTACTGTGTAAGGCACACCTAAAAATCCTGCCATAATGAAAGCAGCTGCTCCCATAATAGGAGGCATAATCATACCACCTGTTGAAGCTGCTGCTTCAACACCTGCGGCAAAACGAGGTTTTAACCCAATGCTTTTCATTAAAGGGATCGTGAATGCTCCTGTTGTCGCAACGTTAGCAACAGCACTTCCGTTCAATGTTCCTGTTAATGCGCTCGTGATAACTGCAACTTGTGCCGGCCCGCCACGTCGCTGTCCTGCAATTGCAAGTGCTAAGTCATTAAACAATTTACTTGCTCCACTGGCGCTTAAGAACGCTCCAAATAATATAAAGAGTACAATATAAGTGGAAGCAATAGATAAAGTACTCCCGAAGATACCGTTTGATGTCATGTAAATTCTATATAACAGTCGTTCCAGACTGAAACCGGAATGTGCAAAATCTATTGGGAAGTAAGCCCCGTAAACTGCGTATATCATTGCAAGTACACTTAGGATTGGTATAAACCATCCGATTGAACGACGTGTGATTTCAAATAGTACTGCAATACATACTACGGCAAAAATGTAGTCTAAAGTGCTTGCTTGCGACATTCTTTCCACATGCAAATTTGTATAGTTTAACGTAATATATCCAATCGATATAATACCAAGTACAGCTAATCCTAAATCTAAATATGAAAATTTTTGTCCCGGTTTTTTCTTGTTCATAGGATAAATGAAGAAACCGAGAACGACGATGAGAATAAGAAAAATTGTATTTCTGTAAAACTCTTGTATATTTAAATAACTCGATGTTATTAATACAAATAGCGCAAGTATGATTCCGATAATTGCTGCTGCTTTAGCTGGCCATCCTTGTAAACGTCTTTCTCTGTATTCTTCAGGTGATATTTCTTCCGTTACAGCTTCTTGAATTTTACTCATCTTTCTCAGCCTCCTCTTCTAGTTCAGCAGGTTTTAGGTTTTCCGGAATGTCCAGACCCTGCTCTTCAAAGTACTTGTAAGCACCTGCATGAAGTGGAGTATTTAATCCTTCAAGTGCTGTTTCAACTTTCATTTCTCTCGCTGAGTTATGAACGCCAATCATAAACTCCTGATTCTCATAAAGAAGTTTCGTTAAGTCATAAACAAAATCTGTTTCCATCTCAGGTGTTGCAACAAGTACGTTTGGCTGGGCAATAGTCTGAATATCTTCTTCCTGCCTTGGATAAGTACCTGCTTCAATCGTATATGGATACCAGGCGTTAGCCACAGAGTTTATCTGTTCAAGCTGTTCGTCAGTTACTTCTAAAATACTTGCCTGTAAATTACTCGCAAACATGTCTGTAATTGCGGAAACCGGAGTTCCTGCCGGTAACGAGCCGCCGTCTAAGCGTCCGTCACGCATAGAAGAAATAGTATCATCATACCCGAGATACTCCGGCCTTATATTGCTCTTATCTAGTTCGATACCTTCCATCATGGTCAAGGTGGATTGTTCAGTACCGCTTGCTTGCGGACCAACAGAAAAAGAATTGCCTTCAATATCAGAAATGTTTCCGGAATCGATTTTATTGTTCATAATGACAAAGTGTTCAACATTCGGCCAAATCATTCCAATTGCCCTTAAGTCTTTATATTCGTTTCCTTCAAAAACACCGCTGCCTTCATAAGCTTGTGTCGAGATAAGATTCTGCAAAATGGACATATCAGCTTCTCCATTTTTCATTAAATCAATATTTTCAACCGATCCCGCTGATGATTGTCCATTAAATTTAATGTTCTGATCGCGATAATGTTCTGTCCAGAGCTGTCCCATGCCAACTCCTATTGGATAATAAGTTCCTCCTGTTGATGCTGTGGCAATATTATAAATTTCTTTCTTCTCAAAATTACAACCTGTCAGAACACTTAATGTTAGAAACAGAATCGTAATTATTGATAAACCTTTTTTCATAAGATTTATCCCCCCTTTTTTGTATGCGCTTACACTTGTAATACAATATGACAATCTTACAATAAGCTTTCAAAAAACTCAACCTGTTTTCTGACAATTCTTTTAATTATTTATTTCACAAAAAAACTCTTGGGAATTTACCCAAGAGTTTATCTTTTTTCATTATTTCCTCTTCCTATAAACAATAATACCGGTAATCACTGCCGCTATTACCGCAAGTCCTGCAACTATTTTTATAATCGTACTCTGCAGTTCCTGTTTTCTCGCTTCTTCAGCGGCTTTTTCACGTTCTTCCGCTTCAAGCTGCTCCTGTTTCTCTCTTTCCAGTCTTTCTTCTTCGGCTTTACGCTCTGCTTCTTCACGGGCTTCCTGTTCTTCTCGTTCCCGCTGTTCTTCCGCTTCGCGCTGCGCTGTTTCATCAGCTTCCCATGCTTCTTCCAGATTGCTGTTTAAATTATCGACTTCATCCTGTTTCAAATTGTAAACATCAGAAATATAACTTTTCGAATTAGCCAGGGCCCGGGTCAGTGATTCACCCATATCACGATTCTGATACGCTTCTTCAACTTCCGAAATCGTCGCTTCCAGTTCTGACGTATCCGCATCCGCAACACTGCCTGTCAGCGCCGAGCGCGTGTATGAAGTATACAGTTCCTGACCATTTCCATCTTTGGCGACAACATGAAAGTCATAAGTAGTGTCTGTATTTAAACCTTCAATTCTGAAGCTGCTGCTTGTCGTCGTTCCAACGGATTCTCCATTTCGGAACATTTCATACTCAGCCGCATCTTCATGAGCATCCCAGTACATCGTTGCGGTATTGCCTGTGACTTCTCCTGTCGATAAAATCCGGTGGTCAAAATCTTCGAAGAAAGCATAGGTTTTCGGTGCTTTCCCGGCTAATTCAGAACGTGAGTCATCAGTATAATAATACATCGCAAATGCTTCCCCGAAATACTCTTCGGCCATATTGTAATATTCACGCTGCGAACTGCCGCCGAACAGCTGGTCCACCTCTTCTGCATGTATGGCTCTGAATTCTTCAGTCTCGCTGACCTGGACTCCCACTGTAAATGAATCGACAACATGGCCGTATTCATGGAGTTCCAAGTTAATTGTCGAATGTCCTTTGCCGTATTCACTGTAGCCGATACGCGCCATCGAAACGTGGCCGCCGGCTCCCGGAATCTCATCCCAGGAACTTGTATGTCCTCTCGGCACCACGCCTTTTAAGTGGGCGAATTCGGGCTGATCTGTAATCGGTGTATCCGCTAAAATAAATACTGCACCATTATTGCTCGTCTGATATAAGATACTGTTTTCAACGTGATTCATACGGCTGATCATTCTCTGTGCTTCCTGCCAGCTTTCATCAGATGATGCCCGTACATCGACCATATTCTGCAAATACGGATTGATTGCCTCTTCGGCGTGAATCCCCGGCGCCCATAACAATAATATTCCCGCTATTAATAATGTAATTCTCTTTGCTGCATTCATCCTTATCACTCCGAACTTTTAAAACTCGTAATTTGTTTCCATATCCCATTCATAAATTTCATAATCTCTCGCCCCAAGCGAAATGTAGGGATCCTGCTTTACGAGTGCGACCGCTGACTCCGTGTCTTCTGCACGATAAATTATAAGACCGCCGGCACCGTCGGTGAACCGCCCGTTCATCAGTACGCTGCCCGCTTCTCTCTGACGCGCTAGGAATTCCAGATGCTCCGGTCTATGTACACGCGATAATTCTTCATCTTTCATCGATAAAAACACTGCGAAATACTTCATTGCTTCATCTCCTTAACAGTAATATACACTAAATGAAAACAGACTGGAAACTCCAGCCTATTTCAATGACTCTATTCTTTCAGTTAATATTCTGCTGATTTCTTCTTTGCTCTGGTCTGCCGGCTTATATTCCGTGAGGTGTTCCCCATTAATAAATACTGTCGGAACGATTTTCAGCCCGCGTTCATTAAAATCTTCAAGCACTGCTTCACCGCGTTCATAGGCTGCCATTTTTTCAGGCAGTCCGAGTGTATCTTCACACATTTCAAGTGTTTTCCTGAAGCTCTTCACCCAGGATTCCTGTGTCTGAAATAACTTTTTCAGCGCCTCAAATCCTTCTATCGGATCATCGTGATCGACGTAGTTATTAGCAACTGTTCCGCGGAGCAGCCGGTCTTTAGTCCGGTCAACATGCTTAATAACAAACTTTACATGTCCGCTGTCTGTATAAGGTTTAATCACTTCAGAGGCAATTTCAAAAAACTTGGCACTGTATGGACAGCCGAGGTTCACAAAAGCTTCCACTTCAATTGATGCATGCTCAAGTCCGACTGTTAAGTATTCAATATCCGCACTGTATCTGTTTTTCACAAAAACTCCCCCAATTTTTATTTCGCTTAGTACTAAACATACCCAAATTTCCTAGTGCGCAATCTCATTAATAAAAAGAAAACAGGCACCTTCCCGGGTGGAAAGTGCCTGTTAAGGGGTTATATATTTTAAAACAGCTAAGCAAATTTAATTATCTTCTAAAATATCATTCATTCTTTATTAACGTCAATACTTTTTCTGAAAATTCAGTCCCTTTAATTTACATCTAAATAATCATAAGCAAACTGGCTGAGTATCGCCGCTCCGTAATGCAGCGCATCTTCATCTACGTTGAATTTCGGGTGGTGGTTCGGATACGCGGTATCTTCACCGCCATTTGTTCCCAGTCTGAAGAATATACCGGGGACTTCACGTGCAAAGTAAGAGAAATCTTCGCCGCCCATGCTCGGATTAACATCGAGCAGCTGTCCTTCTCCTAGTATTTTATCGACTGTTGTTCTGAGTGTCGGAATTAAGGCCGGATCATTAAATACTGACGGATAACCGTATGTGTATTCCAGCTCATATGACGCTCCCATCCCGCTCGTGATACCATTTAAGTATTCATGCATTGTTTCTTTTACTTTCGGACGGAGTTCAGGGTTTAACAAGCGTACTGTGCCTTCCAGTGTAACTTCAGGCGCAATGACGTTTCTTGCAAAGCCGCCTTCAATTCTTCCTATCGTGAGCACAATATTTTCAAGCGGATCGATATTTCTGCTGACAATCTGCTGCAGAGACGCAATGACCGTTGAAGATATTGCTATCGGATCAATCGATAAATGAGGGTGTGCCGCATGACCGCCTTTGCCGATGATTTTAATGTCGAAAGAATCTGTACATGCTGTCGCAAACCCTTCTGTGATTGAAGTTTCACCGGTTTTAATCGTCGGATGGACATGCAGTCCCGCTACAGCATCCACATCGGGATTTTTCAAGGCGCCTTCCTGCACCATCACATCAGCTCCGCCGTATCCTTCTTCCGCCGGCTGAAACAAGAGCTTGATGTTGCCCCGTTCCGGCGGATTTTCACTGATGATATGAGCAGCTCCGAGCAGTATCGCTGTGTGAGCATCATGACCGCAGAGATGACCGACACCGTCCACGGTTGATTTATATTCCGTTTCGCCTTCTTCCTGAATCGGCAGAGCATCCATATCCGCACGCAGCGCGACCGTCGGCCCTTCAATTTTCCCTTTTAACGTCGCAACCAGTCCTGTTTTCGCTACCGGGTACTCAATTTCAAAATTGAGCTTCTCCAGTTTTTCTTTTACAAATTCCGCTGTTTTGTATTCTTCAAATGATAGTTCCGGGTGCTTATGCAAATGTCTGCGCCATTCTATGATTTTATCTTTTAACTCTTCTGCCTGAGATAAACTAGTGTGATTACTCAAATACTGCATCCCCTTTAATATTAATTTGACTTAAACCTACCTTAGGCGAATAATCATGTCAAACAATAGTCTGAATAATCCATCAAAAAGAAGAGTGAGATTTTACGGCTGCATTCCAATTCCGAGAACGAAGAGCCAGACCGGCAGAGCTATCAGGCTTAACAGCGTGGTGATAAAAGCCCCGAGGGAGACGGTGTCAGGCTTCGTATTGTATGCCGCAGCAATCATCGTAGCATTCGCAGCGACCGGCATCGCATTCAGGATAATAAATACAAGTTTAAACGTATCATCAACCGGCATGAAAAGCGTCAGTCCCATCGCAATTAAAGGTGATATTGCCATACGCATAACAACCAGACCCGTAACTTCTGTCATTCCGCTGTGGCCGAGTTTCATTTCGGCAAGCTGCATACCTAAAATCAGCATAACGATTGGAATGGATGCCGCACCGATCATTTCTATAATTTCCATAAAAGCTGCCGGAATTTCAAAGTTTATCAGCTGAAAGATAATTGCTGTTAAGACCGCATATATCACCGGCACGCGCATGACGCTCTGGACAGCTTCCCGCACGGTAATCGCCGCGCCGCTGCCGTAAGACGCAATAAAAATTCCAACGGTGCTGATAATGAATGTGTGAATGACGGTAAGCATAATGGCATAGTCAAAAGCCGCGGCATTAATCGCAAACAGTACCACCGGTGCTCCGTAGTTGCCGCTGTTTGGGAAAAGCACGCCGAGCAGCATGGCGCCGATTTCCGCTCTGCCGTACTTCAATATACGAGCGATTATAATAGTGATTACTGTTAAAACCAGCATTAATAACAGTGAATAAAATAAGGCATATAAAAATTCTCCGTCCAGCGGACTGGTGTAAAAGGTCGTAAAAGCCAAACAGGGAAACAATATGTAAAGCGAGACAGACGAAACTGATTTAATGTCCATTTTCAAAAGTTTCTGCGCGGTAAATCCGACTACAAAAACCAGGAATACAGGCACTACAATCATTAATAATGACAGCATTGGCATTCCCCTTCTATATAATATGATTATTTTATTCTAACATCCTTGTCAAAACGTAATGAAATTAAAATTCCTTAAATTTCATATTTGTATTTAATTTTTATAATTAAATTTCAGTTAATTATTTCACAATGATTTACAGAATACGCACATATGAACATTTCCTATATGTGAAAAAATATAGCCACCTGAAATACTCCTCCTACTATGATATAGTTATATAGTATAAATTTGCTCAACTTTATAAAGTAAAGGAGACAACTATGCTAAGTATTAAAAACCTAACTAAGATTTACGGCGGCAGTAAAAAAGCTGTCAACGACATTTCCCTCGATATTCAGGAAGGTGAATTTATCGCATTTATCGGTACGAGCGGCAGCGGAAAAACGACTGCACTCCGGATGATTAACCGGATGATCGAACCGACTTCCGGCACGATTACGATAAACGGTGAAGATATCACAAAGAAAAATCCGGTGGAACTCCGCCGCAGTATCGGTTATGTAATCCAGCAGATTGGCCTGCTTCCTCACATGACGATTAAAGAAAATATTACTCTGGTTCCAAAACTTTTAAAATGGTCTGAAGAAGACAAAGATAAGAAGGCGCGGGAACTAATTAAGCTCGTCGACCTGCCGGAAGAGTTTTTAGACCGCTATCCATCCGAGCTTTCAGGTGGACAGCAGCAGCGTATCGGTGTTGTCAGAGCACTCGCAGCTGAACAGGATATTATACTTATGGACGAGCCTTTCGGAGCGCTCGACCCAATTACGCGCGATACATTACAGGACCTGGTCAAAGAACTCCAGCAGAAACTCGGCAAGACTTTTATTTTCGTTACCCACGATATGGATGAAGCGATAAAACTCGCGGACAGAATTTGTATTATGAGCCACGGAGAAATCGTCCAGTTCGATTCGCCCGATGAAATTCTCCGCAATCCGGCAAACGACTTCGTCCGCGACTTTATCGGTGAAGGACGCCTGATTCAGGACAGGCCGAATATGCGCACCGTTGCTGATGCAATGATTACTCCGGTCAGCATTACGGTCGACAAATCGATTAACGAATGCATCGCTTTAATGCGCGAAAAACGTATTGATACAATTCTCGTTACCGACAGCCATAAGAAGCTGCTCGGTTTTATAGATATCGAAGATATTAATGAAGGCTACCGCAAAGGCATGGATATTGTTGATTTAATGGGCCGGGATATATACAAAATCGGCATCGATTCAAAACTTCAGGATTCAGTCAGAACCATCTTAAAACGGAATGTCAGAAACATTCCTGTAGTCGATGACAATAATACATTAATCGGATTAATTACACGCTCGAATCTGGTGGATATCGTGTACGATACAATCTGGGGCGAGGAGCCTTCCCGGGAGCTTGCGTCAGGAGCTGATGAAGCATGATGGAATTTTTAAATGCGAATGGCACGGAACTTTTCATTAAAACGTGGGAACACTTTTACCTGTCTATAATTTCATTATTTATCGGTATTCTGATTGCCGTGCCGCTCGGTATGGCTATCGCCAACACAAAAAAGCTCAGCGGCTATGTCCTGACAACCGCCGGTGTGCTGCAGACAGTGCCGACACTTGCGGTGCTTGCACTGATGATTCCGCTGTTCGGCGTCGGACGCATACCGGCAATTATTGCACTCAGCGCGTACATTCTGCTGCCGATTTTAAACAATACTATTATCGGCGTTAAAAATATTGATCCCGACGTAAAAGAAGCAGCAAAAAGTATGGGCATGACCCGCATGCAGCTGATCTGGCATGTTGAACTGCCTATCGCGGTACCGCTGATTTTAAGCGGTATCAGATTATCGTCGGTCTATGTCATTTCGTGGGCAACACTTGCGAGCTACATCGGTGCCGGCGGTCTCGGAGACTTCGTCTTTAACGGATTGAACTCGTACCAGCCCGAACTGATTATCAGTGCGGCAATTATGGTAACCCTGCTTGCGCTGATTGCGGATTATATTTTATCGCTGACTGAAAAATGGGCAACGCCTAAAGGCTTAAAAGTATCGAGATAGGAGGAGTATCATGAGACAAATAAAAAAATTATTAGCCGTCACACTGGTATCTCTGACTGTCTTAGCCGGGTGCAGCCTGCCCGGTCTCAGCAGCAGTTCCGGCGACGGTATCGCAATCACATCAATGACGACGACAGAATCACAGATTGCTTCCCATATGTCACGCTTAATGATTGAACATTACAGCGAAGGAGAAATTGAGCCGGTAATGATTAATAATCTCGGTTCATCGACAATTCAGCACAACGCCCTGCTCTCGGGAGATGCTCAGATATCCGGTGTCCGCTATACCGGCACTGACTTGACAGGTGTATTAAATCAAGAACCGGAGAGCGATCCGGTTACTGCTATGGAGCAGACACAGGAAATATTTGATCAGGAATTCGATATGAAATTTTACGATTCTTACGGTTTCGATAACACCTATGCTTTTATGGTAACCCGTGAAACGGCAGAAGAATATAACCTCGAAACAACATCGGATCTCGCGGAATATACAGATGAATTCGCAGTAGGCGTTGATACTTCCTGGTTCAACCGTCCCGGAGACGGCTATCCTGCCTTCCAGGAAGCTTACGGTTTCTCTTTCGGCAACATCCGCGCTATGCAGATCAGCCTGGTCTATGAAGCTCTCAGCACAGGCAGTCTGGACCTCGCGCTCGGCTATACGACGGACGGCCGCATTCCGGCTTATGATTTAGTCGTGCTGGAAGACGACCTTCAGTTCTTCCCGCCGTATGATGCATCACCGTTCGCGACCCATGCAGTTATTGAAGAATATCCGGTAATTGACGAGGCGCTGTCCCGTCTGACAGATACAATCTCAACCGAAACAATGCAGAACTTAAACTACCGGGCGGATGAAGAAGGTATTGAGCCGGCACTCGTTGCGGAAGAGTTTTTAGAAGAACATAACTACTTTGAAGAGGAAGGTGAATAAGATGACAGGTAATTTATTAACGGATTTATATAATTATTTCGTCAACAACTTCGCCTATCTGCTGAGTCTCTTTACAGACCACCTGCTGATGAGTGTTTACGGTGTACTCTTTGCTGCAATTATCGGCATACCGCTCGGGATTTTTATCGCGCGCTATGCGAAGCTGTCAGGTGTAATTATTACCATCGCGAATATTATCCAGACCATTCCGGCCCTTGCCATGCTGTCGATTTTAATGCTCGTTATGGGGCTTGGTACAAATACTGTTATTCTGACGGTTTTCCTGTACGCGCTTCTGCCGATTATTAAAAATACGTACGCAGGTATTACAGGTGTCGATAAAAATATTACCGATGCCGGGAAAAGTATGGGCATGACACGCAATCAGGTATTGCGCATGATTGAACTGCCGCTTGCCCTGTCGGTTATTATCGGCGGACTCCGCATTGCACTCGTTGTCGCGATTGGTATCGTTGCAATCGGGTCGTTCATCGGCGCGCCGACCTTGTCGGATTTAATTATCCGCGGGACGAACGCTACAGACGGCACGGTGTATATTTTAGCCGGTGCAATTCCTATTGCCCTGATTGCGATTATTATCGACTTCGCGCTTCGTTTCCTTGAACGGAAGCTCGATCCGACATATAATCCAGACGATAAAACACCGAAAGCTCAAACAGTTAACGATTAAATTTATGCAGTCCTGCCATTTTGGCGGGACTTTTTTATATTTATTAGTGCAAAATAAAATCAAAATTCACACTGAGTTATATTTTCCTCTTATATATTCGGACCGTACAGCCGTTTCGAATCGTCGACTGTTTCGCCGGAGAGCAGTTTATCGAGTGTGGCTTTCCAGCTCGGCGGTGTGTATTCACAATCCCTGAGATTCTCAAGCAGGCCGATATTGTCACGGTTGTGGTACAGCACTTCATTCATCCGGTCAATCGTCCACTCCGGGCACGGACGTTCAAGCAGTTTAAATGTATCTCCCGCCTGGATATTCCCCTCTTTAAGCACACGGAAATACCAGCCGGTGCGCCCCGTATCCTCAATTTTTTTCGCGAGATCAATATCGCCGTGACGCCGCGCCGGTTTCCAGCACGGGCGCCGCGGCTGAGACACCTGAATCATCGCGCCGCCAAGTTCATATATATCCGCGATATGTACGGTTGTTTCATCCATATGCATTACAGAAATATTCTCTCCGTTGCCGCCAGCCGTAATGTCGGAATTTCCGAGTTCACGCTGCCATTTATCGTAATGTGCGAGACTGTAAGCAAACAGCGCTTTTTCCGGCCCTCCGTGATTTTTCTTATCCGCACATTCATCGCCGGCGAGACCTTCTTTAGATAAAAAGACCGGCTTGTCCGTTTTTTCTTTAAACGCGCCTGTTTTCCACTGCTGATTCATCTTATTGTCTGCATCAGGATTTCCAACAGTTTTTATTCCTCCAGTATAAAGAGTATGAACTTTTCCATATATCGACATTAAACATCATTCCTTTTTAAAATGATTTGTCAGACGACCGAGCGTTTCTATTTCCACCGTCACTGTATCACCGTCTTTAATCCACGGTTTATCCGCTGTTTTATAACCTGAAGCGACACCTTCCGGTGTACCCGTCAGAATAATATCTCCCGGTTTCAGCGTCATATATTTTGAAATGTGACTGACGAGTCCTCTGCTCTTAAATACCATATCATTCGTGTTTGAATCCTGGCGCAGCTCGCCGTTGATATATGTCTTTATACGCAGCTTATGCGGTTCACCGATTTCACCAAGCGTTGCAATATAAGGGCCTACCGGGCAGAAACCGTCATAAGTTTTTCCCGCCAGCCATTGACTCGTCGCAAACTGCGAGCTTCTTTCCGAAACATCATTCGCATTAGCATAGCCGAACACATAATCCATCGCGTCTTCACGCGGAATATTGCGGCCCTCTCTGCCGATAATAATCGCAAGCTCTCCTTCGTAGTCAATCATATATGTGTCTTTCGGTATTGTAATCGTACTGTTGTGGGCGGTCAGTGTGTTATTAAACTTCGAAAAAATCACCGGCATCTCCGGTATATCTATTTTCATTTCTTCGGCGTGCCTTTTATAGTTTACACCGACACAAATAATTTTCTCAGGATTTGGCACAACCGGACCGAGTACCAGTTCATCGACACTCTTCAGTTCAATATAATCCGCTTCCAGATAGAATTCAATTAGCGCCTCTGCCTTGTCTTTGTTCGCCATGACCTCCTGCAGCGTTTCAAAATCCCCAGAAATATCCAGCACACCTTTCTCAGTCAGTACACCAAGCTTATATTTCCCGGTTGTTTCATCTACAAAAGTCAGTAATTTCATGTTCATTTTGCCCCATTTCTAATTGCCTTCTTTCTCTATCATACCCTTTTAACCAAAAACGATAAACTCCTTTGAAAAATTGCAGATAGAGAATGATATAATATCTTTAAGTTATTTTTAGGAGGAAATTTCATGAGCGTTTATGTAGCAGAAAAAGAAATCCAGATATTATATGCAGATACCGACATGATGGGCGTTATTTATCACGGCAGCTATATTAAATGGCTGGAACTCGGACGCATGCAGCTGATTGAAGATATCGGCTATGATTATTTAAAAATGGAACGGGAAGGATACCTCGCCCCCGTTCATAACGTCAACATCACTTATGCGAAATCATTAAAATACGGTGACCGCGCCTTCGTCCGCACCTGGGTCGAAGAAAACACCGGTGTCCGTACAATTTACGGGTTCGAAATCGTTAACGGTGACGGTGAAGTCTGCACGCACGGCACGACCACCCTGATTGTCGTTAAAAAAGTCGACGGCGAATTCCGTCCTGTTATGTTTAAACGCGTTTTCCCCGAATGGCACGCGAAATACGAAGAAATCAAAGTGAAAAAATAATATTTTTTGTGGAACGCGCCGGTCCGGCGCGTTTTTTTGCTAATGATTGGGTGGGGTGCGAGCTTGGTGGCGCGCAGTCCCTCTTCTTGTGCCTCCGTCGTTTTTCGGTGGCGCGCAGTTCCTCTTCTTGTGCCACCGTCGTTTTTCGGTGGCGCGCAGTTCCTCTTCTTGTGCCACCGTCGTTTCTCGGTGGCGCGCAGTTCCTCTTCTTGTGCCGCCGTCGTTTTTCGGTGGCGCGCACAAGTAGGTAATCCTAGATTTTAATCATATGATTCTTATACCTTCTAATATATTCATGATTTTCTACCACATCTTCGTAATTTTCATAATTAAACTCATAATAAGTCGCATTCCCCGCGCCAAATCGAGTACAATATTTACTCAGCATTCTTACAATCGTACGCGGACTGACTTTGTAATCGATAAATTCCAATAAGCGTTTTCTCGTCAATTTTTCGTTCGTAAATAATGCAGTATAATCACTTAGCGCGCGAATAACATGAGATTCTTTCGTTTCTCTGGATTTGCATGCAGTACAGAAGAAATGATATGCCCATGTTTCAACCTCAAAACCCCCGCAATTCCCGCAGTACAATCCTTTACGCACTGAATCAAAATTCGCGCTCTTATCAAAAAATGGATTATCAATAATGTGTGAAGACACCGCTTCCGCAATTCGTTCCGCGTACCGGCCGGCATACTCGTTCGAAAATCTCTTTAAATAATCACGCAGCTCGGATCTCATCACCAATCTCTCACGCACATCCTGATTATCAAAATTCAGCCGGAAATCTATATGCGGAAAAACAACCTTCCCCTCTATATCAAAATTCAACCGGTGAATATACTGCAGTTTGAGCAGCTTATTCATAGCGCGTTTCAGCTGCGCCGGGGGATCATCCGGCACCTCAAAGTTTCCGGCATACCATTTTCCTCTCTCCACACGATAAAAACCCGAGTAGTTTTTTATCTCATTCACTGTTATTCCCGCATCGCTCACAATCAGAGCGTCGTACTGCGCTGTACTGTCCTCGATTCTCAAATAAATATCCCGGAAGACAAATACCGAACTGTGGCCCTCTTCATCAAACACTTCGTCATAAATACGTTCTCCCTTATAACCGCGCTCCAGCACCGACAATTTTTTCGCATCTTTTTCTTCCAGACAAAAGCGGGAACTGAGTGCTCTGTAAAATGCCAGTTCTTTACTGATTTTCCGTTCTGATATAATCATTGATTTCCTCCTTAAAAGTCCTCTCATACTATATATAGGGAAAATCAGCGATTTATTTTTATTTCGTACAAGTTATTTTAATTTCCTGGATAGATACAAAGAATTCCCAGAAAAATACAAAAACCACCGGAAAAGGTGGTTGATGGTTCTCTTATCAAATTTCTATAACCTGCAAAGCGTCCCGCATCTCGTGCACAATATCTTTTGTCCGCCATTCACGTTTATAACCGAGACAGGCACAGATGTAATCCGTACCATTTTCTTCAACCTGATGCCTAAAATGAATATGCCCCATAATACTGTAGCGGATATCATATTCTTCATAAAAGCGGTCAAAGTCCGATGTGCCGATGAAGGCGTTATAATAATCGAACAGGCGATTCGGCATCGGCACCCTGAATGCTTTGTGAGTCGCGACATGCGTCATCAGGATAATTTTTTTATCACGGACCGCTTCAAGGTCAGCTTCGGCGCGCTCCGCCATCTCTCTGGACACTTCCGGATCAGTCATTCCCCAGTTAATTTTCACTTTATCCTGCCACGTGCCACCGTAGTATTCCCGCTCGCTTAACCGTTCCAGGGAAAACCGGTCGCTTGCATACGTATAATCATACCAGGCCGGGTTCATCACGAGTGCCCAGCCGTTGCCAAGATCAATCGGCGAACCTTCTTTAAAGTATTTCGTCTCTTTAAAAAATTCATATATTTCCCGGGTGCTTTTCGCATCCCCGCTGAAGTTCCAGAAATCGTGATTACCCGGCACGAAGTAAATCGTCACACCGGTCATCTGTTCGAGCTCCTGCATAAAGCGGTAAGAGCGGACATGATCGTTTGAAATATCGCCGGCAATCAGCAGAATATCGAGCGCCTCTCTCGACACTTCGTTGGCAAGCGTAAGAGAAAAATCCTTCTGTTTCAGCGTTTCACTATTATAACGGTCAATGTGCAAATCTGAAATAACACCAATTTTCATTACTTTTTCGCTCCCGCATCAGTTTATTGATTCAATGCTACCACAACTTTTATCCTGTATAAAAAATTCCACCTGCCGCTTCTCTATAAAAACAGAATTTATAATTTTTCGATAAAATACGCTAAATCATAAAAATAGTGCCGCCTGAAACGGCAGCACTTCATAATTTTTACTGATCTTCTTCAGTTCCAGCGTCTTCAACTTCATTTTCTTCTTCGTCATCATCCGAATCATCAAGTGCATCTTCTTCGACTTCGTTCTCATCTACTTCCGTTTCATCGACACCCGTGTCGCTGCATGCCGCGAGTGCAAGCACACCAATCAGCGTTGTCACCACTGTCAATTTCTTCATGTAACCAGTCACTCTCCTTAAGTCAGATTAATACTTATATACCCTCGATGTGATAATTTAACACTGTACACGATAAAAAAGTGCCGCCGGCTTTAACCGGCGGCATTTCAAGCATTTTTTAAGCTCCATCGTCTTCTGATTCAGTATCTTCTGTTTCTGTATCTGTTTCAGTCTCTGTACTTTCTGTTTCTGTTCCTTCAGTGCCGGTTTCTTCTGTCTCTGTTCCTTCTTCAGTGTCTCCGCCGCACGCTGCTAATGCTAATACTCCGACTAAAGATCCGATTGTTAAAAGTTTCTTCATTATAGATTTCCAGCTCCTTAAAAGTAAGATAGTATTCAGACTGATTCATGGTGTTAAATCTACAATACCTCAAAGAAAAACTGACTTATACATTATTTACCGACCTTTAACAATTTTGAAAACTTATTAATAATTATAACCGTTTATACACTCACTTTAATCGGCCATTCTTCCCGGTTTTCACACATATCCCAAAACATATATTCATAGAGACTGGTCTTCACGACAATCTCTTCAAGCAGAGCCAGTTCACGTTCAGGTTTTCCTTCAGCGAGCTTATTCAAGAGGGTCATTGCCGTCCCGTTTAAACTGGTGAAATCTTCACCGGAATATGTTTCTACCCACTGCTTGTACGGATTATTTTCCTGCTCCGGATATTTATCCGACAGAGACCTGCCGATGTAATTGTAGCTCCAGGCGCAGGCGAGAAGACATGCAGCAACAGCCGCTGCATCTCCCCGCTGCGCGTGGTTCAGCATATAGCTCGTGTAAGCAGTGTTCACTGCGGATGCTTCGGTCAGAAGAAGTTCCTCTTCTGAAATACCAAACTCCGCAGCGTAACCTCTGTGCAGCTCCATTTCTCCGAAGAGCGTGCCGTGCAGCATTTCAGAAAACATATTCATCGTTTCTAGGTCCGGCGACTTCTCCGCCCCAATCGCCATCAGCCGGGAATACTCAACAAGATATACATAGTCCTGCTTCAGCCAGTGCTGAAACTTCTCCTGCTCGAGTGTTCCGTCCCCTAAACCGGTCACAAACGGATGTTCAAGATACCCGTTCCAAATACTTTCCACGCTGTCCCATAATCTGTCTGTAAACTTCATTGCCTTATCTCCTTTGTATTTCGGCCAAAGACGATAAAAACTCGAACCTTATGAGAGGCCCGGGTCAAAAAATATACAAACTTCCGCGTATATATCGACACAGACTTCCCTGCGCAGGTCCTAACCTACAGGTTCAAAGGGTCGATATTATCTCTCAGCACATCAGTGCGCCCCCAGCCGTTTATATTTGCTTTACAATTCCACTGTACTACAGTTTAAAAAATATTGCTCCGGGAATTAATAAATTGTATGAATCTTTTAAGGAGGAATTATATATGGCTCACGAACAGAATCAGCAGCTGCTTAAAACTCTGCACGAATGTATGGAAGCGTGCAATCACTGTTTCGACGCTTGCTTAAAAGAAGATGATGTAAAAATGATGGCGGACTGTATCAGAACAGACCGTGAATGTGCGGATATGTGCGCATTTTTAGAACAGGCCGTCACAAGAAATTCTCCTTTCGTTAAAGAACTTGCTGGCGTTTGTGCCACGATTTGCGAAGCGTGCGGCAAGGAATGCCAAAAGCATGACCACGATCACTGTCAGGAATGCGCCAAAGCCTGCTTTGAATGTGCGGAAGCATGCAGGGCAGCAGCGTAAAAGAAAGAAAAAGACATGCAGAAATTTTCTGCATGTCTTTTTTATGTACGGACGGTCCTAAAGGCAAAACTTTCCGTCCGGAAGTTTTTGGGAAATCCCCGTCGAAATCAGGTCATCAGCACAATTGTGTTTCGTGTCCAGCATCCGCATTCTTAAATCGTAATCAGATAAATAAACCGTAAATTGTAATCCATCAAATTATCATATAAGAAAGGAACCTGATTTCTGCCGAAAATTTTTATATCGTTTTGAGTTTTACTTCAATTGTTTCCGTACTGTTGAACTTATCGATCAGCATGGATTTGCGGTTTACCTTCACTTCAAGCGCCTCAATATATTCGAGTACTTCTTTTTCACTAATGATACCTTCTTCAACAATACCCACACCAGCTACAGTTTTAATACGCTCACGATGGTAGCCGAAAGCCGTATTATTCTGCAGATTATTGACGATATCCCGTTCCAGTTTCAGTGATTCCAGCACTTCGGATGCCGTATATTCAGCACCATCAATCGTAAGCTTCCCTGTTGTATTCTTATGATGAACAGCAGCTTTCAGCGTAATAATATCGTGTTTCAGCTGTTCAATCTTTTTAAGAGAATCTTTTACATCCGCTGCCTTGCCGTCATTCACGATACTTTCGTTATTTACGGCAACCGGCACGCGATATTCAGTATCGAATTTCGCATATTCCTTATTAAGCTGATTACGGAGATTGCTGACTGTAAAAATTGCTTCCTGCAAAGTGAGTTCTGTCATAAGTGCCTCCCTGGTTTTTAAAATTTAACTCATATACTTCTTAAATATTTTACCCATTTCATTCAGGAAATATTTGCCTTCCTGATTTGTCGGCCAGTTGTCTGAGAAAATAGAGAATATCAGCTGTTTGCCGTTCAGCTGAATCATGCCGAATTCATGCTCGAGCGCTGTCACCGATCCTGTTTTCGAGGCGATAAACTCCGCCTCATGGTCTTCATCGATATTAAAAAATCCGCCGGTTCTGTCGTTAATCTGCTGTTTTTTCATGACATCAAAGAAGTTCTGTCTGATGTCTTCCGACAGCACATCGTTTTCCTGAATTACGTACTCCATGGACGTAAACATATCAGCGGCTGATGTTGCGTTGCGCTTTCCTTCATTAATACCCGTCGTATCATAGTAATTGCGCGCGAGCGTCGTGTCGTGGAGACCGAGTGCCGTAAACCCTTCGTTAATCCGGTCGATGCCGATATTATCGATGAGCATGTTTGATGCGGTATTATCAGAAATAATAATCGCAAGCACAATCGTATCCCATAAAGTCAGGCGCTTAACGCTCTCGAGCGTATGAAGCACGCCGCAGCCTCCGACTTTCTTACCCACTGTAAGCGAAATGTCTTCGTAATTATGAAAATGCTGCTGCAGATTAATCAGCGCGATCGGCACTTTTATCGTGCTGGCTGAAGGATACACTGCATGTTCCCTATGTACATACACCTGATTATCAAATTCAATCTTATAAGAAATATCTTTTGTCGGCTGACGTTCAATCAGCGCCTGGATTTCATCTTTAAACATCTGGTCATCCCCTTTGCCCGTGTTTAAATAAAGAATATCACAACTTACTGACGGTTTGCACTTAGTCTATACGGGGAATAAAGAAATAATTACTAAAACGATGGAGGTCCGGTATTATGGGGCAAATTGAACTGATTGCGAACGAAGCACATTTACATGAAAGACTGGAACATTATACAGGGACGGGAATACCTGAACATAAACTGACGGTCGTATCCACTCGCGGCTATGGAGATTTTCTGACGGATTATCCGGATGTAAACGAACGGATGACCGGTGCCGAAAGTATCGAAGAACTGCTCGCACAGCTCGACGGCAGCCAGCGCCTGACGATGACGAATGCAGAACGCGATAACTATACGAACGCTCTGAATAATGGAGAACTTCTTTTATATATTGATGAATCCGGTCTTGAAACACTGCAAAATGAAGAAACGATGGAGCTTCGCGAAGAAAGGCTTGCTGTAAGTAAAGAAAAAGTTCAAACAGGAGAAGTCGTCGTTGAAAAATATACGGATTCGAAGGTTGAAGAATTTGATGTGCCGGTGAATATGGATAATGTCACTGTGGAACGCCGTCCAGTCGAAGGCGAACCGCTGTTTGAAACCTATAATAATACAGAAGACGGCGATGACGATCTCGGCATTATCAGAATTCCGGTGACGAAAGAACGAATCAGAGTCATTAAAGAACACGTTGTCACTGAAGAAATTGTAATTACAAAAGAAATCGTTGAGAAGATGGAACATGTGTCGGGTACAGTGAAACATGATGATATCAGAGTGAGTGAAGTGAAAAATGAAGATGCTAATGTCAGAGAAGTAAAGAATATAGATATTGATAAATAACCAAAAATCCGGACCTCTTTGAGGACCGGATTTTTCTCTATTTCTTCTTATTATTCTTATTTGTATAGTTGGAAATAATCGGCTTAACATAATTTAATACTTTTTCTCTTTTAACAGGATCTTTCATCGTTTCCTTAATTACTCTAATAATTAAGTTCTTCATATATTGACCTTCAATCTTTCATTTAAATTTTTAACCTTATCACGATTATACATTAACATAAAAGATTGCTTACTCAGGACGCTGATTCTGCACTTTTAAATTCAGTCCGAATACGATGAGTGAGATAATTACAATGATTAACATTACTATGCGATAGACTTCAAATGAAGGTTCTATTCTCATAATCATGAATAATTCAAAGAAAAACCAGCCGCCTGTGACTGTAAGAAAAGCTCCTTTAAAAGCTCTCGCCAGCATCTTATCTCTGACAGCTTTAGTGAGATCAGTGCTTTTAAAAAACTGGACTGCATTCACAATCGCATAAATTAAAACGATCAGGAGCACTGCACTTATAACAATCATGTTGAGCATTCTCCTTTAAAATAAGCCGACAGCGAGAATCGAACTCGCATTGCAGCCTTACCATGGCTGTGTTCTGCCATTAAACTATGTCGGCATATGTTTCCAATACATTTTACTATAGTATAATTCATAAAAAAATTCCAGTCTTTTCGGCATATTCTTATTAAAGAGGTTCTGATACTTCCTGGTACAGATTAAAAGTTCAATCATAATAAATATACCGGAACCGTTCACACAGTTCTGGCAGCTTTTTATTTTCTTACGACTTTCGCCAGTATCGTCCCGATTAACAGCGCCCATACCGGTGCACTGACATAAAATATTGAAATTCCCGATACAGAAATAATATAGGTGAAAATAACTGCCATTTGGTATTTCGAATTTCCAAAGCTTGTTCTCATCGTTGAAGCAAATACACCGATTAAAACAAAACCTGCAAGCATGGCCATCAGCGCCTCAGGCAACTCAAACATCAGCGGCACAAGCGCCCACGCGAACAGTCCGAAGATCAGCATAATAATACTCGAAATCACAGAAGCCACATAACGTTTATCTGTATCGCCTGACTCTTCATCGGAAGCAATTGTCGTCATCATTCCCGCAACGTTTGCAGACTGGCCGCCGAAGAAACTGGTGAATATCGATAAAATACCGCTCACAGTTAAGATATTATTCGTCGGCACTTTGTAACCGCTCCGTTCCAGCGCCCCGACAGCCGGTGTGGCATCGTTGCTTAAAATCATCAGAGCAAGAGGAATTGAAATCGAGATTGCACCGGCGAGTGAAAAGTCCGGGGCATGCACAATCGGCAGGACTACTTCCGTCCCAAGTGCAGACATATCAAAGTCATAAATCAAAAAGAAGACGATGATGCTGGTCAGCACCGAGCCGAGCATCGGCGGGATTCTTAAATTCCATTTCGTTAAAATAAAAAAGACGGTGATGGCACTGATTCCAACGATCGGCAGCTCCTCGGCCGCTGGGATTAATCCGACAACGTAGCTCGTTATAATACCTGCCAGCATGGCGGAAATAATCTCCCTTGGAATCCAGCTCATCACTTTTTTAAATATGCCTGAGATACCAAACAGCATAATAATAATCCCGGTGATGATAAAACCGCCGACCAGTTCTGAATATGTAAAATGCGGAGTGACTGTGACTAAAAATGCGGCCCCTGTAATAGAATGGGCGCCGACAATCGGCATCCGGTAATAAAATGCCATAATCAGACCGAATAAAGCGCCGAAAAACTGTACAGCGTAAAACCATGAGATAGTCTCGATGTGAGTAAACCCGCCCGCTGCCGCCGCTTCAATGACGATAATCGGAGCGCCGACAATACCGAGAGTCCCCGTTATAATCCCCGCGGATATATTCTGTGTGTTTAAATCGTTTATAAATCCTCTGTTATACGTTTTGTTCATATGACTGTCTCCATTAGCTTAAATATGTCTACTCTGATGATACCACGACTTATTAATATATAAATATAAGCCTTTCAAACAAATGAACCCCTGAAGCTGCTTAAATACTTCAGGGGATAGTTTATTTATCTAATGATTTCAAAGTTTCCAGCATGATATTCACAGCGTTTTCGATGTCTTTCCAATCCGACTTTTCGGCAGGATTATGACTGATACCGTCGATACTCGGCACAAAAATCATACCGGTATCCATGAAAGGAGCCAGTGTATTCGTGTCATGATTCGCCCCGCTCAGCATACGCATCGTCGGCAGATCCAGTTTTGCACCCGCCTGCTCGATTGTTTCAATAATTTTATCAGACATAGCATTAGTCGGTTTCGTTACTCCCGGTTTGATTTTCACGTCATAATTTTCTTTAATCCAGCTCAGAACCTCTTCCGGAAATGTCTCCAGTCTTCCCTTGTTTCCTGAACGCACCTCAAATGTCATTTCCACCTCGCCGGGAATAATCGTCGCGGCGTTGGGTCTGACTTCAAGCTGCCCGACAGTCGCGACAGTGCCGTCATCCAGTTTTCGGACCTCGCTGTTGATGTACTGCACAATCTCACTCGCCATTACCAGCGCATCTTTCCGGTATTCCATCGGCATGGTGCCTGAATGACCCGCTTCACCAAGTACAGTAATATGATTTCTGACAATACCCGCGATATTGGTTACAGTGCCAGTCTTGTTGCCATTATTCTCAAGCACTGTACCCTGTTCAATATGCAGCTCGATAAAACCAGCATAATCCTGAATTGTATTAGAAGCATCTTTAATCTGTTCTTTGGTCAGATGTGCAGCTTTTAAAATATCATCGTCGAGATCATCACTATTTACCTGCCCCGTAATGACACGGCTGCCGAAAGTCCCCCCTAACGGATTACCTTCCTCGCCGACAAGACAGACGAGTTCATAAGCTGTGTGTTGAGAATTTTGTCCTTTAAGCTGAAGCAGGCATTCAAGCGCGGCCATTACACCTAAGGCACCGTCATAGAGCCCGCCGTTCTTAACAGTATCAAGATGGGAACCAAAAGCATATACCGGTTTATCTTCAGGACCAATACGCGCAAATAAATTGCCGATTGAATCCCGTCTGACACTGATACCGTTTTTCTTCAGTTCCCCTTCCAGCCAGTTAATCGCATCTTTCTCTTCTTTTGAAAATGCCAGACGGTTATACCCCTCTGAACCGCTGTTGAAAGTATTGCCAACGTATTCAAGGTTTTCTTTAATACGGTTTATGTTGATCGACATTCTGAAATCAGCTCCTTAATAAATTTTAATATTAAATAAATCCAGATCACTATATCCTTAAATTTTGAGATGTCCATTATTATAAATAATATTATATGCATTAATAAAATCGTGAACTCAATTAAAGTTATCATTTGTACTATTTGTTCTGACTTCGCTATAAATGCTAGCTTCATTAGTTCTGGCTTTTATTACCTTATTCAGAATATATACTCATATTAGAAAAATTATTACTAATAATATTATATTTCATATTTCTAAAAAGTTATAACATTAAGTAAGAATATTTCATTATTTTCTCTATTCTTTAATAATAAACTCTCAGTATGAATTTCATTCTATAAGTTACTATTATAACTACTTAAATTTTACAAGTTTGGGACAGAAAGTTTAAAGTTATCTTCTGTAGGTGAAAATATTTACTTGGTTATAGAATATAATGATACAGATCTTTAAATGTAGTGTATCTTTCGATATATTGGTATATATGAACTTGGAGGCGTTATGATGGAAAATGCTAAAATATCATCTCTAAACAAATCAGTGTCAGAATTACTACTAAGTGGAAATATTGTATTCAGAATTCCTGATTTTCAACGAGATTTTGTATGGACAGAAAACGAAATTAAAGATCTCATTAATGACTTTGATGAAGATTCGCGTAACTTTGAACAGGAGACTGATGAACTGTCGGGTTACCTGCTCGGAAATATTGTTCTAATCGGACAAGGGAAAGATTTTGAAGTTATTGATGGACAACAACGGCTGACTACATTAACTATAATTTTTAAAGCTTTACAAGCCTATGCCAGCAATAAAGCCAACGATTTATCAGCTAAGTATCAGGATCGCTGGAGAAGCTACAGTACAAACTTATCTAAGGGCTTTAGTCTGACAAGTGATTTAGGAGATTACAAAGGGTTAAAAATCAGACATGATTCTTCTCTTTCATTCGGAGATTTTTATAGAAGATTAATGGAAGACGATTTAGATGTTGATCATGTACCAGATAAAGAAACCGATAAAAACATCCAATCAATTTACGAATATGTAGTGAATTTTTTCGACAGTGAAAATATGACTGAAGAAAAAATGATTCGCTTTATAAATTATCTAACAGAAAATGTCTTTTTAATCATGACTACTGCTCCAAATGAAAGTAAGGCTTTTCAATTATTTGAGGTTTTAAACGATAGAGGTAGATCATTGGAACCGTTGGATCTGATCAAAAATATGTTTCTTAAGATAATTACTAAAAACGATCCAGATAATACACAAAAGAAAGAATTCCTTCGACATTGGAGTAAATTCAGTGATAATCTTGAATATCCAATGATTAAAGATAAAAGAAGAAGTAAACTGTCTTCTTCAAGTTTCTTAAGCAGTTATATTTTAGCTTTTGAAGGTGAAAATATTCGTAAAAATGATCTTTTTGAATACTTTAAAGATCAACATGATAATCTTTCTTCAAAAGAACTAATTGATTTCGCTAAAAATGTAAGCAGGGTATCGGAAGTTTATTCAAGACTTTCTATGAAAGAGTATGGAAGTTACTTGAGAGACAGCCATAAAGAAATGACGATATTTTACGAAATTTTAGGGAATGAACAGTCTAAAGCTATGCTAATGCCTTTTTATTTCGTTGATGATGAAGATAAAAAGAAAGTTCTCGATGCTACTAATCGATATGTAGCTTCCATTTTATTCAGCTTTACCCAGGCTAATCAAATTGAATCTTTTATACCTAAAATGATTCAACAATATAAGAGTAATCAGGATATCGATAAACTTGTAGCATTCATTAATAAAGAAACAGCTAAATATGCCGTAGATATTAAAGATTCGTTACCCACAAGAAGATTAGAAAACAAGAATGGCACAGTAAGCAAAAAAGCGACTACAATGTATAGATTTTTGGAAGGTTATTATTGTAACAGAGTAGATGCAATCACCTCACAGACAGGAAAGAGGTTTTCTATTGAACATATCATGTCTAAAAAACTGACTGTCTATGATTATTCCGCTATGGGATTCAAAGATAAAGAAGAATTTGATCAATACCTTAATCGAATTGGAAACTTATCCTTGATTTATACTACAGATAACTCTTCTTTAAGTAATAAACCATTTGATGAAAAGATTTCACATTATAAAGAAATTGATTTCTTGCTAACTAAAAAATTAGGTATGACTCTTACAACAAGCGTTATCGATGGGAAAGATACCAAGTTAATCAATCAGATTAATAAAAGTATCAGTACTCCAAATTTGAAAAGTAAACAACACTACTTTACCAAATCAATGATCGATAAAAGATCAGATGAAGTATCGCAATTCCTTGCTGATATATTAATACAGAAGATATAGAAAATGCCTCAGATTATTCTGAGGCATTCTTTATTCTTCATTATAATAAAGAGATAAAGCCAATTTCACTTGTTCTTTAAGATCATCTTTTTCCATAAAAGGGGATAAAATTACAGGATAATTCTTATTTAACTCAAATATTACCCTACGACCGTATCTTTCATCACTCCCCAGATCTGATCTGTCCCTAATTCTTTTTTTGAATATAGAACTATAATTTTCTTCTTCAATTATATCCAGCAAGTTTATTAGAAACTTAGCATTTCGAAAAATTTCATACTTGATGATATAATTAAAAACATCTAAATTATCATAAATTAAGTTTATGTACTTTTCTTCTTCGTTAGTACTAGATAATTCTGCATCGGCGATATATTCTGCAGCTAATACACACTTATAAATGTAATTTTCCCAATCGAACTTCTTAAGAATAATATTGTAAAATTCTTTTTCACTTTCAATTTGTGGATATTTCTCTATTAAATAATCTCTCTTAGAAGTAATCAATAGAGAGTGCCAAAATTTTCCATTAAGATGTATATCTCTCGGTGTCTCAATATAATGTGTTCTAATCACTTTAACCGCTTTTATAAACTCTTCTTTTTTGTATCTTTCTTTACCTTTTCCCATATATATAGGAAAATCTGGAACCTTCGCTAATGATACATACTCGTCTGAAAAATAAGGCTCTTCTAGATTAATATTGTTATTTTTAAAATCTTCGAATAAATGATTACTTTTCATATAACCATCAGCTAGTAACCTAATATTCATAATTATTTACCTCTCTAACTGCTTCAACATATTTCCCGACTATATTGTCCGTAATTTTATAAATTATTTCATCAATTTCTTCTAAACTAATATGATCCACGTTCTTACTTTCTAGTAATTCAAATAGCTTTTGATCTAGTACATCTAAGTTTGATGAAGATAAACTTTCCAAATCAACGTACTCTTCATCTTTTCCGTAATTATTAATAAACTGTATCAGTGATTGACTTAGACCAGCATAGACATACATATTTGAAAGGTTTTTGTTAAATTCTTTCATCCGATATTTTTCATCTTTAAAAACCAATACAATAGTCTCTGGTCTTAAATCAACTTTAAATTCACTTTTCAATTCAGGATCAGTTTCATATTCAAAAAGAAGTAATGGTTTATTGCCTTTTCCATCATATCTTACTGTATTTGAAAACCCTAATAACGAATTCTTAGGAACTACTATATCTTTTTTGAATTCATTATAAAAAGTAGTTAATTCTTGGGTCTCTGAAAAATATACTTCTTGTTTACTTTGTATTTGCAACTGGACTTCTGTTTTTTTATTTAAACTTAAACGGTTTTTAGGAATTTTTATCATTGTTTCATTATAGTTAATTCTTGAGAAAAAATTGTCATTAGACTGAATGATTATATTTAAATACGCTTGTTCATTTCTCAGTAAGTCCATAATAAATTTTGACTGTATTTCGTATTCAAATGTGAAAATATAATAATTTTTGTCTTCACTCAAATTGAGTACATCGAATTCAAAAAAACCCTCTTGGTAACTCGATGTATTCTCATAATAAACGGGGTGAGGAAATGATGCTCCTTTCTTATAAATCATTAATTCTCACCTCTATTTTATATAAATATTTTAAAGTATCTTTTATAGAACTATGTTTTATTAAGTTTATTATGGATGTATTATTTTTAATTTTTACATTGTTTATTTTATAATCATTGAATGTGTAAGTATCATTACTTGCAGCATCTTTTATTAACATGTAATTATCAGTTAACCGCGCTTCATTTTGATGTTCTTGCCCCATTCCATCTACTACAACAAATGTAATATCACATTCCTTCCAATTTTTCGATTCCTCTATATTATTAAAATCAAATTTAATGATTTCTTTATCATTCAAGGAGATTCTTTCAACTGAAGAATTTGGTAAAATTAATGCCTCGTAACCTTGTTGTTCTTCAGTACCAGGTTTGAGTTTCCGTGGTATTCTTTTTTGTTTTTTCTTCCCTGGCTGAGGATCTACAACTCCTTTTCTAGACTTTCTTCTCTCTTTAGGTTTTTTCTTTAGTAGCTCAGTCTTAGAATCAATTTGTACTTTCTCTGATGATCTAGATAAATTCTTACTAAATGTTGAATCAAGCTCTGAAAGTATATGGCTTGTGTCAAGTTCACCACTGCTTACACTATTTCTATTGATAGACTCATCTATAATCTTCTGCATTTGAGTGGTTAAATTACGTAGGAATTTTTTCGCGTTTTTCTTGCTATTAGAGTCTTTAATATTGTCAGACGATATTTGAGTGTGAGATTCATTTTCCATACTTTTAAGAAAGCCATCTTCCTTAGGTCCACCAATGAGAACAGCATTATATGGTCTTCTTATATATCTTTCAACCTTATAATCAACTATTTTCATCCCCATTGATCGTACGATCCCAACTCGACCAACTGGTAATTCTTCATCATATTTAAAATATAAATCAAACTCATAAGTCTCGTTTAATGATTCTACTATTAACTTCTCCGGTGTTCCAATCTCTTGAAGTGTCTGTACATACAAAGGCGTGAACACTTTCTTTATATTAGGTTTATTATTCTCATAATATTTTTTATCATTTATAATTTCTACTAAACTTTCCTTATTAATAACCATATCTGTATTTTGAGTTTTATCGATTATTTCAACTTCAACCTTTTCATTAAGAATAGCCACGAAAAAATTATCACAAACAGCTTGAACTATCTTTTTAAAATCTGTAAATTCTTCACGTAAATATGGAATTATTATTTTAAGTCCTCTGTTATCTTTATTGAAAATCTTACTATATCCCAGATTTTCAAAAGGATATAATCGGTTATCTTCATAGTTTTTTCTGGAAAAATATCCTGTTGATCTGTAATACTGATCTTCATATCTATGTTCGATTAAATGAATACTTCCTCCAACATGTTTTTCACCTATCCCATCACAATTTGCAAAATACATTAAATTTATATCAGAAACAGCATTATTAGAAATTTTACCAATACCATGCGAACCTCCACGCGATATTTCTGCTTCTTCATTTTCATTTCTATTATGGAAACCTTTCCTATAAGCGTACGAACCAAATGTATCTTCGGAACGACCAGATTGTCCATTCTTCGCTCCTGATAGTCCTTTTGTATTTAGGTCTTCTATAGTCAGGACATTAATTGAATTTTCTTCTTTTTTACTCTGCATATACTGAATTTTTTCAACTGTATATTCATTCTTTCCTTCCATGGAATCTATATGTTTAAATACTTCATCAATTCCAGGCAAATCGGATTTCCCTATTTTCCCCAAAACAATTTCTATCTTTACTTTTTCCTCATTATCTAGTTTTGCGTCAATGGAATTTTGAATGTTCTCTCTTATAGTTCCTTCTATCCCTTTTTCGTAGAACGAGTCTAAAGAACCATCAAACGTAGTATTTTCAATATATTCAATTTTCGCAAATTGAAAATCATTATTTTTCAATTTAATCCTCCAATATCAAGTTAAAATATTAACTCAAGAAATATTTAATATGCTAATTCTAATCTATATTGTAGATAATAATCAATTTGATATAAAATTCTTTGAAATTAAATAACAAATAAACTGTAAGAATACATAGTTCTCACAGTTTATTGCTCTCCATCTATAAATCGATACATATTATAATCAACAGGATGTTCTAAAATAAAATTCATCTTCGCTACTTTGTGCTTGTTGTCCATCAGCCCAATCGATGCATTTTCTATAGATTTTAAATCGATACCGACTTCCCCCATATAATAATGATAGACACCTTCATCGTCGTCTCGTTTAACAAACAGATGTATAACTGTGTCGTCATTTTTGTAGTCTTCAATAACTTCTCTATTAATCTTCGAGTTTAAATCCGTTCCTTTTCTCGTATACCATTGGAAGACATGCGAGTCTAAAAATCGGTCATCATAACGGACTGATTCATCAATATCATCACTTTTATTATAATTCACAAATATTGGCGTTGTATTATGTTTATTTTTATATCCATAGATCGTGCTAGCCTCATCCTTCTCCCAATTCAACAGTCTACATACATCTGCCCTACTGTACTTCTCATTAATTGTTAATTGAGTAGATTGATCATATTCTTTAGCGTTTAATAAAGCTAGGTCAATTAAATCTTCTACCTGTTTTTTAAAATATTCATCTTTCAGTGAAGTCCTAAACTCTTTCGTCAGATAAATATTTTCACCTCTAATTTCTATAAGAGGATATTTATATTTCTCAGTTTTCTGCATTGTATAAAATTCTAAGGTAAACATTCTTATGATTGATTTCATCGTTTCATCAGACATATAATATTTTTTCTCATTCATATCCCACTGGAATTCTGCTTTATTTACAGGTCCTTTGAAAAGTTGCTGAAGTAACAACACTTCGGTCACACGCTTCCCGTCAACTATTTCCTTAGATAAGAAAGTTAGGATACGATCTTGCCCATTCGTTAACGGCTCTGTTTCTTCTTTTATCTTAGATAAAAATTCAATATAGTGATCAAACTTATTTAAAACTAACATTGGATTCATCGAATCTTGATCTATTTGCAGGTCGACTAAAGTCGGAATATGCCCTAGCTTATTTTTTGTATAGTGATACATTCTTTTTAAGTTCGCCATTGAATCCAAAGTAGCTTTTGAAATAGATTTAAAAATTCTATCCTGTGCAATTCTCTCAAAGTTAATCGTTGATTCACCAGTAATTAAACTTCTATCAACTACATCTTTACGTAATTTATCTTTATTAAAAGATTTATCTCCAGTTAAAGCCACAGGAATTAAATAGTTATTTTTATAGTTACCGATAAAATCAATCACTGTAAGAAATTCTTTATCCTCATGTTTCCTTAGACCCCGACCTAATTGTTGGACAAAAATAATACTCGATTCTGTTTGTCTTAACATTACAACTTGGTTTATTGAAGGTATATCCACACCTTCATTAAAAATATCTACAGTAATTAGATAGTCTAACTTATTACTTTCGAGTAATTTAACCGCTTCCTGACGTTCTTCTTGAGAATTCATCCCTGTCAGTGCTTTTGTTTTATAATTTCTTTGATTCAGTAGTTCGGAGAGTCTATATGCTTCCTCTCTATTAGAAACAAACATTAAACCACGTACTTCTTCGCCTGCGTGAGAGTAATAATATAATTTATCAATAATATGTTGAATTCTATCTTGATCTAGTAAATCGCTCAAAGAACTCGTGTCGTTAATAATCTCCCCGTTTACAACATAATCCGTCACACCAAAGTAATGAAATGGAGATAAAATTTCTGCTTCTAATGCTTTTTGTAGGCGTATCTCATAAGCAATATTGAAATCAAATAAACCAAAGATTTCATTATTATCTGTACGTTCAGGAGTCGCTGTCATCCCTAATAAAAACTCAGGTTCAAAATAATTAATAATCTTAGTATATGAACTAGCACTGCTTCGGTGGGCTTCATCTATTATAATATAATCAAAAGCATCTTTAGGAAATTGTTCTAAATGACTCTCTTTTGAAAATGTTTGAACCGTCGCAAACATATACTTAGCATTAATATCTTTTTTAGAGCCGCTATAAATGCCGTAATCACTTGGATCTCCTCCAAGCAAATCTCTATAATCATTCAATGATTTCAATAAAATTTGCTCTCTATGTGCTATAAACAATACGCGTTCTGGATTTACATTCTTTACATCAAATGCAGATAAATAAGTCTTACCAGTACCAGTCGCTGAAACAACCAATCCTTTTCGTTCACCAGTTAAACGTAGATTTTTCAAGGAATCTAATGCTTCCTCCTGCATTAAATTTGGTGTTATTTCTTTAGGATCGATATTGTCATAACGATAAGGCTTTTTCGTTTCTATTAGCTGTAGTACCTTATCATCATGTTTAGTATCTGCATATATTTCATCATATTTTCTAATCCATTGTTGTGTTAATAATGTTGAATTAATCCATAAATCATCAAACTGTGATTTAAAATACTGAATAACCTCACCATTATCTAGCGAAGTCAATTTTAAATTATATTCATAGTTCTTCTTTAACGCGGCATCAGTCAAATTAGAACTACCAATGAACATAATAGAATAATCTTTTTTATCGAATACGTAACCTTTGGCATGGAAGCCTGATTGATCAGTAATATGTACATCTAAATTTGGTATCTTCAGTAGCTCTTTGAAAACTTTTGGTTTATTAAAATTTAAATATGTAGATGTGATAATCTTTCCACGTATACCACGTTTGTTAAGCTCATATACCACCGTTTTAAGAGATGCGATTCCACCTTCAGTAATGAAAGCCACTGATATCACGAAGGACTCACAAGATTCCAATGCATCGAGCATAGGTGACAATACATTCTCTTTCTTAGAATTTATAATTAATTCTGGTGGATAATGAGAAGTTTTCGTTGTAAAGCGGTCAATAAAACCACGTTCATAAGCGTTTAATAAGTTTGCTTTTCTTGACTCCATAACATCCCTCTTGATCTGTTGATATTACTTTTATTATATGGAAGGTAAACAGAGAAAGAAAGACTAAGAGGTAGATAGGATAAACCTAGTTATTTCTATAATTTATTGAAAGCATCTTCAATTTTATAATATTTTATTTATAACTATCATCATTACAGATCGATTACCTAAAATAATGAGGAAAATCTCGAGAAGTTTATCTTCTCGAGATTTTCCAAAACTTACCTAACTATCAAACTCTCAATATCTCTCGGATACTCCGTAATCAATACCGTGCCGTCGTCTTCCAACACCACCGTATCCGAATGTCTAAAACCTCCTACTTCGGGAATATAAATTCCCGGTTCAATACAAAATACCATCCCCGCTTCAAGTTTCAAGTCATTATCGAATCTCAAACTCGGCTCTTCATGCACTCCAATTCCAATTCCATGACCTGTACGGTGTACTACATATTCCTGCAGTCCCGCTTCCTCGATCACATCCAGTGCCCGCTGGTTTACTTCTTTGGCTGTTACCCCGACCTTTATAAAATCTAAAGCTGCCTTTTGTGCTTCCACCATGACATTAAAGACTTCCCGCTGTTTTTCCGTCGGTTCTCCTATAAACATTGTTCTTTCACATTCTGCTCGATATCCATTAAGTCCAACCTGTCTGCTATGGATAATAATATCTTGATCTTCTACCTTTCTTGAATTTGAAAATACATGCGGCGTATTCGTTCTTTCCAGCCCCGAAGGCGACATGACAAAATAATCAAAGGTCGAATCCGGATATGTTTTCGATACTTCTTTAAATAAGTATTCATTTCCGAAGTAATCCATCTCAAGTTCGCTCATTCCGCTTTTCACATTTTCTACGGATTTTTTTAAAGCATGACTGACGAGTTTTCCCGATTCTTTAATCATCTTAATTTCTTCTTCACTCTTCACTGCACGCATCTGCACAATTTCTTTTTCTATATTGATATAATCCAGTCCTGTTTCTTTTAACATCAGCGTAATTTGTGTCGGCAGTGAATTATATTCGATACCAACGTGTGATCCTTTATTGATTGTTTTTAACAGTGTCTCCACTTGTGCATGATATGAATGTTCACCGTCTTTTTCTTCGACTTCATGGTAGACGTACAAATAATCTGCATCCGTTTTATGTTTCGCATGATTTTCTTCAAGTGTAGGCAGCACAATGCTCATTTCATCTTTCGTCACAAGGAGCAGAATTGGTCTCGAATACGTAATCGCTTTCAATCCACTGAAATAATATTGATTTTCAAAGTTTGAAATTAATACTGCATCCAGCGACTTCTTCTGCATGATTTTTCTAAGATTAGCTATTCTTGTTTTATAGTCCATTATTAAATCTCCTTTAGTACACTATTTTTTAACGTAGACGGATTCTCCCTTTGCAATAACTTCTCTGACAGAATCTAGATTTTTTAAGCTACCTAACGGATTTTCCTGAAGTATGACAAAATCCGCTTCGTATCCTTCTGAAATCATTCCTATTTTTCTTTTTAAAATCTCTCCTGCTGTGACTGTTGCTGTTTTTAAAGTTTCCTTATTATCTTGAATCGTCTCATTCAAGGCATACATTTCATCTTTCAACGCATCATGACTTACACCCGGTGAGCCCGCGTCAGATCCTGCTCCAATTAAAATATTGCGTTTATAATATTTTAATTGGAGCAGGATCATGAATTTTTACAATTTCCCGCGCTTTTGCTCTCGCATATTCTGGAACACCTTGGTGTTGCGCAACTTGCCGATATACATACAAGGTCGGATTCCAGGCAACTTTGTGTTCTTCCATTAAATTCATGAGTTCATCATCCATATAATGTCCATGTTCGATTGTATCTACACCTGCAAGTATAGAGTTCTTAATACTTTCCCTGCCAATGGCATGTGAAGCAACAGTTAAACCAAATTTATGTGCTTCATTACAAATTACAGTCAGTTCCTGCAGACTCAGTTCTGATTGTCCGGCCGATTCCCCTTCACTTCGGCCATAGACACCGCCTGAGGCACTGACTTTAATTACTGTTGCTCCTTTATAGATTTGTTCACGCACTCCTTTTAAAGCTTGCTCTTCACCATCTACAAAACTAGCCCAGAATGGATCGTGCCCACCGGTCATCGTTAATGTTTTCCCGCTTGTAATGACTTCAGGTCCTTTTACGATTCCCCTTCTTATCGCTTTGGCTATATGAATAGAAATATCGTCTATAGATCCTATATCTCTTACAGTAGTAATACCATGTTCTAAATAATGATGACCATTAGCAACTGCCCGAATCATCATCTGTTCATAACCTTCTTGTTCAGTCATACTGACCGGATCTTCTGAGCCATCCCACATCATGTGTACATGTAAATCTATTAAACCGGGTATTAAATATCCCTTATTACCGTCTATTACAACATTTGCTTTGTGCTTGCTGTTTGGAGTGATGTTGGTAATCTTTCCATTCTGAAACCATACCTCATGTTCTTCAATCAAATCTAAATTTGTCCCATATAAAATATTTACATTTCTAATTACACCATTCATTTACCGTACCTCCGAACTTATAAAACTATTCCGCGGTCTGTACTTCTCTATTTTGTTTTTGAGTTAACAAACTTACGATAATCAATGCAGCGACTGATAATGGTAATGCAACGATGACACTATTCCAATCATTTGGACGATTCAAAGCCATCTCCCAAATAAGTGTCGAACCGCCGCCAAGCAGCATAGATGTTAACACACCAGCTGTCGTCGCTTTTTTCCACATTAGAGCTGCTAAAATCGCCGGTGTAATTGATGCTCCGTACATAGTGTATGAATACATTTGAATTTCTAAGACCGTCGGGAAGAATCTGCCTAAAACGTAAGCTAAAAGGCCAATGATTACGACTGTTATCCGGCTGAACCAAAGTGTCTGTACTTTTGTTAAAGGTTCTTTATCTCCGCGTATAAAATAGAAGAAGTCATATACAATATTTCCTGATGCTGAAAGCAGATACGATGTCGCAGTCGTGATAATGAATGCAACTGCTGAGCACAATATTAATATCCCTATGAACATCGGTAACCCCTCAACAGCCAAAGTTAAAATTGCTGCATCCGGAGCAATCTCCGGGAAGAGTACAATGGCAGTTGTCGCAAGTATAATTGTTAAACCTACCACCAAGAAATTACCAGCAATAAAACCAAGCACAGAATTTTTAGCTACCTTAGCATTTTTAGAAGCGGAAAATCTTTGATACATATTTTGATCTCCCAGCACTAATAAAAATAGTGGCAGGAAAAATCCTAACAGCTGTATAAATGATAGTCCCCCGTTCCAAGTTTTTGTGTGCTCGGGCAACGATAATGAGAGCCCTTCAAAACCACCTGCTGAATTAAGTGCAAAAGGTACACCGATTATAAATCCGAGAATAATCAGTACGGCACTCAATGCATCAGAATAGGCCACTGAAAATAACCCGCCGCTCATGGTAAGAAATATCACCAGCAAGCAGATAACGATGGCTCCCCACTCTAATGACATACCTGTTGTAAGTTGAAGTACATAGGCACCGCCGGTAAATTGATATGCTGTTATTCCTATAAATGCAAATAATATTATAATAGAAGCTATAAATCTGGTCACACGTCCGAATCTTTTCTCCATAAGTTGCGGTACTGTATACATTTCGTGGTTACGTACCTTGTCGGCGATGAAATAAAGAATTACAGCACCCACGATTCCCCCTGATAAATTAAATATCGCGGCAAATGGACCATACTGATAAATAAAGCTTGCACCGCCGACAACAGTCCCTGATCCGACAAAGGTTGCTAATAATGTACCGATTACTACAAATAATGGCAGGCTCCTGCCTGCTACCATAAAGTCATCACTATCATGAATAGAATTTTTAGCAAAGTAAACACCCAAACCCGCCATTATTAATAAATAAACAATGACTGCAATTAAATATATATTCATTACACCATCCCCTTTTAAATTTTTACTTTACAACTGTTCCATGCTTGATAATCAGTTTATCTTCTTTTAAAATTTCTAGATTTTCAAGCGGGTTCTCATCGACTATAATTAAGTCCGCTTTCCTGCCATTTTCAATTGCTCCAAGGTGATTCGCATCAATGCAATCTGCGGCAATACTTGTAGATGCTTTAATGACATCCATAGGACTTAGTCCCGCTTCCTCCATAATTAGCATTTCATCAAAATAATAATGTGGTGGAGTCATCGGTCCTCCGCAATCTGTACCTGTAGCAATCTTCACGCCTATATCCACTGCTTGTTTCAGCATTTCAAAATGAGGCTCAATGACCTGCTGTGCTTTTTCCAGTGCCCAGTCTGGAATATCAGGACTGCTCGTCAGCTGTCTCATAACTTTCATCGTAGGAACAAGATATGTCCCCTGATTTTTCATGATTTCGAGAGCATTTCGATTCGCATAAATACCATGTTCTATCGTATCAATACCGACTTCCAAACAATTCATAATTCCTTCAATACCATCTGCATGAGCTGATACTTTTTTATTTTTTTTAAGTGCTTCTTCTTTAGCTGCACTGAGTTCATCAAGATTCAACTGTACCGACCCCGGCTCTTCCCCTTCAGTGTATATACCTCCGGTCGCCATTACTTTCACTAAATCCGCCCCTTCTTTTAAAACCCGTCTCGTGTTTTTTCGAACTTCACTGTCACCATCGGACTCATAGCCGAGATAATGAACATGACCTCCGGTCATAACAATTGGCGGACCAGAACATATTATCGTTGGTCCGGGAAGTTTATTGGCATTGATTTTATTTCTCAGATTCATTACCGTTCCGCGCGGCGCCCCTAAATCACGAACGGTTGTAATACCTAGTCTCAGTGTGTCCATGGCATGTGAATATGCGTCTAAAATTATGCTTTCATCCGGTTCATGCTCAATAATCGCTTGTGGATTCGCACTGCCATCCCATACTAAATGCACATGACAATCAATTAAACCCGGCAATATGTATTGTCCCGTGCAGTCTATTACTTCGTATTCCTCAATACTATCCGGAAGTTTTTTTGTTACTTCAGTTATACTGTCTCCATTTATAAATACGTGAACATTTTCCTCGACCCCATCTGCAATGCCGTCAATTAGATTTCCGTTTTCCAATAAAATTTTACTCATAGTAATACATCTCCTCTTCTTATATTTTAAATATTACTAATAGACTGACTATTATCCATTGATTTTTTCTACAAAAAATAAGCCATCTTGTTGTAAAACATCAACAAAATGACTTTAAAGAAATTAATTATTCTTTTCATAAAGCTTTACAGCCAGTACTAACAATGCAAAATTTGAACTTTTATTTATATCCATATTTAACAATTCATTAATTTGTCTGAGACGATACCTCACTGTATTTGGGTGAATGAACAATTCTTCTGCTATAGCTTTTACGTTGAAGAAATGTGTTAAACAGCTATTTAATGTTTTTAATAAATCACCGTCTTTTTTCAGGTCATATTCTATAATCGGCAGTAAGAGTTCGTTATCTAATGATTTCAGCAGCGGCAGTTCTTCAATATTATATGCCACTTTTTCTATCCCAATATCATTCCACGACGCCATTAATTTACCATTATCTTTTGCAGATAACATAGCTGTCCTGGCTTGAGTATTCATTTTACTTATGTCAGCCAAGGAAATATTTTCTAATTTAGCGCTGAGTCCGATTGCATGAGCATTATACATAGACAGCACTTCCAAAAACTCATTGACATCGTCCTGTTCTTCCAAATATGCGATTTGAGTATCATTATAAATCCATGTTAAGACGTTCGAGCTCTTTTCCATAAAAACTGTACTAATTGTATTAAAGGATTCGTTAAGAACTTCATCATTTAAAAATTGTACTCGTATACAGTAACTTATTTTAGATACAGGTATGTAAAAGTCATTTTCTTTCAGGTTATTACTTTCATTTTCAATTAAAGTTTCAAATTTTTTAATATCTTTAAGTTTTAGATGGTTCTCACTGATAGATCTTTTACTTCCCATCATACTGATTGCTTTAATGCCCATTTTGATTACTTCATCGTTATAAAGATTCGTTAATATTTCTTTACTAAATATCAGATATCCGATGAATGATTTCTTCGAAATATTCGAAGTAATAGGCGTAACATTTAAAGTGATGTTTTTATCAGCTATAGCTAACTGTAGATCTCTTTTTAAAAAACGTGACTGGAGCAATTTCTCTTTATACTTCGAAGTTAATCTGCTCGTTAAATAATCCATATATTCCTGACTATGCGCAGGGTCTTTCCAGACTGCTTTCACCTTCATATAAGGATCCAACAAAATAATGTTTTCCTTAATATAGTTACCTATTAAATTGATAATATAGCCGGAATCCTTTCCCATAAAAACAGATTCCAAGATTTTGTCATTCAATTTATAAATTTCATAGCTCCTCAAGTTCAGCTGCTCATTTTCGAGCTGGTTAAAAATATCGAGAATTTTATGATAAGGAATATTCACAGGAATACTGAATAAGGGCATGTTTAATTCCTTACAATGCTTTATTACCGCTTTAGGTACTTCTTTGTAATGTGCCTTATGAAAACCTATAGCCAGAATACCAAGTTTTTTTAGCCAGCTGATTTGCTCACAAATATCATTTAAACTCTTAAATGATTGAAAAGTGCTTAAAACTAAACCCTGCGGTTTAAAATTATAATTTTTCTCCGGCAACTCTAAAATCGTTATATAGCTTACTTTACTCTCTATATTGTCCTTGCCTGTGATGAGTTCGATTCCCAGTTTTTCAAATTCCCCCGACATTTTGCTGATTTCTATCATAATTGAGTCCCCTTTAATTATGAAAATCAAAATTTACTAAGTTAGAATTAGTTATAGCCAATATATCAACAAAAAATGATTTTATTAAGTATATTAAAAAAACCAGACCCTTTTAGAGTCTGGTTCAACGTACATTTATTTCACCAACACAGGTTTCCCTTGCAATTCTTCTACAATTTCACCATTCTCCATTACAGTTACACCATTTACAATAGTTGCGACTGGTTTACCCGTAATTTCTTTTTCATCATAGGCAGTTACCTTACTCTTACTGTGCAGCTTTTGTTTATCAATCTTCCACTTTTGATCCATATCGACAATAGTAATATCCGCATCACTACCTGTTTGTACTGTTCCTTTTTGCGGGTACATACCGTATTCTTTCGCAGGGTTGAATAATAATATGAGAGATTAGCCTTCAATGACGGACCAATCTCTCAGCTTAATCAGCATCCTTTTTCTTGTCGAAAGTAAAGTTTCAGCTCCGATACCACATCACATGCTCATTATTCTCTTCATCAAACTCCTGCTCTTCAAATCCCAGCGACCTGAGCAGTGTTCCCATCACTTCGTTTCCTTTCACATAATCTGCAATGAGAACATCAAACCTGTCATCGCTTTCAAACATCTCCATCACTTTTTCAACAATCGCTCTGCCGTATCCCTTACCCTGATAGTCTTTATCCACCATCATCCGCCAGATCATCAGTTCTTTCTCTTCTGCATCTTCATCCAGCAGTATAAAGCCTACAACTGCTTCACCGTCTTCAACCGCATACGGGAACACATCCCCTGCTTCCCGGTAGAGATACGCATCTGCGATCGACCGGACATTCGGCGCAATGAATTTACTCTTATCCTGTTCATCTGTAATCTTCAGCTTCAATACTTTTTCATAATTATCTTCATTAATTTCCGCAAATTTTATCATAAAAATTATACCCCTGCTGTTTACTTATTATATTCAGTCCTTAGACCGCTTCACTCACCGCAAAATAATTATCCTGTCCGTCAAAAAAATTAAACGTCTTCATGGCCGGTATTTCCACCAGTTCTCCGACATATACGTCTCTTTCCTTCAGGTCTTCATATACTGCTTCAATATTTTCTACTTCAAACATCAGCGACGGCGTTTCAAGACTCACTTCGGGGCTGTATTTTTCGATAAAAGCGATCGGAAATATTACCAGCGAAGTTTCCGAATTTTCGTCCGGCGCCACTTTATAACCTTTAAAGTTTTCCATTAGACTCAATTCTTCTTTCACCGTAAAGTCCATCTTTTGTGTCCAGAATTCCAGCGCACTATTAGTATCTTCCACATACAGCATTACATTTTTCAGTTTCTTTAGCATGCCATCAGTCCTTTTAAAGATTTAAACTCTGCGGTATTTCTTCAGTCCCAGTATATCCAGCAGCACAAAGACCGCAATGAATACTGCCAGAGCGAGCAGGTCTTCCCATATATACATAAATCCATTACCCTTAATCATCACTTCCGTCAGCGCATCTCCTGCGTATCTCAGCGGAAAGGCATAGCCGATTACACTGATCCAGTCCGCGATATTATCGAGCGGAATAATACCCGAGAAAAATATCTGCGGCACGATAATCAGAGGAATAAACTGCATCATCTGGAACTCCGTATTCGCAAATGTCGAAATAAACATACCGATAGCGAGTGCGCTTAAGGCCAGCAGTATATTAATAGCAAGCACCCAGCCGATGTTCCCTGCAATATTCATATCCAGCAGGTAAATCGAATATAAGACGATGATAATCGTCTGCAGCATCGCGAAAATCCCGAATCCGCTTAAATATCCGATGATAATTTCACTCCGTCTCACCGATGTCGCAAGCATTCTCTCCATCGTTCCCATCGTCCTTTCACGAAGCAGAGCAATGCCGGAAATCAGAAAGACAAAAAAGAATACAAAAAAACCAATTAGAATCGGAAACATCTTATCAAAGAATGTACTGTCTTCGCTGCCGTACAAATAAGTTTCTTCCATACTCATAACCGGCAATTCAGCCTCTTCAGGCAGCGCCCCTAATATCCCTTTCAGCTGTTCATCCTTCATTTCCTCGAGACCTGCACGGATGACCTGTTTTACCGCGCCCGTTTTCGACGGATCTTCATTTTTATAGGTCACATCAATCTTTTCATCCGTTATATTTACAAAAGCATCCAGCTGATCATTATCCAAGAGAGTACTCATGGTCGGAGCCAGTTCATACGGCACCACTTCCACATCATCCGGCAGTCCTTCAACAAAGGTCTGATCAATCGTATCCGGCACACCGAGACGTATATCCGCTTCATTATTCACATCGAATATAAAATACATCAGTGTAATCACAACGAGCGGCGCCAGCATCATCAGCACTAGAGTACGGATATCCCGGAGCAGCTCCCTGATTATTTTTACAATGATTGCACTGAGACGCGTCATGAATCCACCTCCATATTGATGAATACTTCCTCGATTGAAGCCGCCTTAAATTCAGTCATCAGTTCTTTTGGCGTGCCCTGTGCAAAAATTTTCCCTTCAACCAGCAGCGCCACCCTGTCGCACTTTTCCGCTTCGCTCATCACATGTGTCGTCACAATAATTCCCGCACCGCTGCCGGCGAATTCCCGCAGCTGCTGCCACACCGAAAGTCTGAGCTTTGGATCAATCCCAACCGTCGGCTCATCCAGTACGATAAAACCGGGACTGCCAAGCAGGGTGATTGCGAGTGACAATCTCCTTTTCATACCCCCTGAAAACTTTGAGACCGTTTTACCGCCTGTATTTTCCAATTCAACGAGTTTCAGGTTTTTATCGATTTCTTTTTTCAGTTCTTCTCCTTTTAAATTTTTCAGCCGGCCGAAAAATACCATATTTTCATGGGCAGTCAATGTTTCGTAGAGCGCCGTTTACTGACCCATATAACCGATTCTGTCCAGCACTTTCCGCTTTGGCATCTCCTCATTCAGCACCAACGCTTCACCTTCAGTTAAATCTTCCATGCCGAGCATGCAGCGGATGCAAGTTGTCTTCCCCGAACCGCTCGGTCCAATCAGCCCCAGTATTTCCCCGCTTTGCACCTTTAAATTAATATTTGTCAGCACCTGATTAAAGAAAAATTTCTTACCTGCTCCGTGCAGTGATGCAATTATCTCAGCCACAATTATCACGACCTTTATGTATACACTTTTGCTCTCAAATACCCGTTTCTCTATCCAGTTAAGCATAATCGTTCATAATATTGAATACAAAAAAACTGCATGATGCGGGCACATCATACAGCATTTTTACAATTAATGATTCCGAGTGGGATTGAACCACCGACCTCTTCGATGTCAACGAAGCGCTCTCCCGCTGAGCTACGGAATCGTAATTTGTTTACTTATACAGCTTACGTCATCCCGTATTAAAAATCAACTTAATACTGAGATAATCAGATCCATTTTCTATTAATGCCTGAATATTATAATTTTTATAGGCATGAATTTTAATCTGTGCTAATCTATAGCCATACAAAGGGGAGGTTTACTATGGATAGAAAATTGAGAAGAAAAGTATTATCAGCAAGTTTAATCGGTTCATCAATTGAATGGTTCGACTTTTTCCTGTACGCAGCGGTTGCGAGCATCATCTTTAATACGCAGTTCTTTGTGACCGACGATGCATTTCTGTCGACTATACTTGCCTACTTCGGGCTTGCTTTATCATTCTTTATCCGTCCTTTAGGGGGAGTCATCTTTGCACATATCGGTGACAGAGTGGGACGGAAGAAAACATTAATTATTACACTCAGCCTCATGGGGCTCGCCACAGCGGGTATCGGCTTACTGCCTACATATGCTCAAATCGGTGTTGCCGCACCGCTTCTTTTACTCCTGTTCAGATTGATTCAGGGCCTCGGCATCGGCGGCGAATGGGGCGGCGCCCTTCTGCTCGCCACCGAATACGCGCCGAAAAACCAGCGCGGGCTGTTCGGCAGTTTCCCGCAGATGGGAATTCCTATCGGCCTTGTGCTTGCTTACGGCTTTTTCTTTTTACTGACCTGGATTATGCCTGAAGAGATGTTCCTCGCATGGGGGTGGAGGATTCCATTTATCTTCAGTCTGCTGCTCGTTATTGTCGGACTGCTAATCCGTAAAGGGCTCGACGAAACACCCGCCTTTGTGGCCATGCAGAAAGAAGCTGCAGAGAAAAATGAAGTCAGAAGACTGCCTATCATTGAAATATTTAAGAAACACCCGAAAGAAGTGCTTATTACGACCGGGGCGAAATTTGTTGAAACCGGCCCGTTCTATATCTTTACGACCTTCATTGTCGGTTACGGGGTCGCAAGTCTCGATGTATCATTTGAGTTTATGATGCTGTCGATTATGGCGGTATCCGTGCTCACAACGATTATGATTCCCGTAATGGGCAGTCTGTCGGACAGAGTCGGCCGGAGAAAAATGTTTCTGATCGGCGCGGCGGCGATGCTGCTTTATGCGTTTCCGTACTTTTTTATCGTCAATACACATGAACCGATACTCGTTATTTTAGCAACCTTTATCGGACTGGTTGTAATCTGGCCGCCGATTACAGCGATTCTCGGTACGATGTTCTCCGAGTCATTCAGCAAGGAAGTACGTTATACTGGTGTAACACTCGGTTATCAGATTGGTGCCGCAGTGGCTGGAGGATCTGCGCCGCTGATTGCGGAATTTCTGATGAATCAGTTTGACGGCTCAAGTATACCGGTATCGCTTTACATCATTATGACAGCCGTCGTTTCGCTGATTGCGGTATTTGCACTGCAGGGAGAAACGGCGCAGGATAAAGAGGATAGATTAATCAGCGAAGAAAAATTAATGAACGCCGAATAATAATAGATGGAGTGAATACATTGATTACATTGACAGACAAAGAAATAGAAGAGAAATATAAAATCAGCCATGCAATCAAAGACGTCAACGCGATTTTAAAAGATTATAACGAAGACAATATTGTGGAATCCATTCGTACCGTATTGCCTGCAGGAGAAGACAGCTCGATGCTTTACATGCCGTGCATCAGCTTAACTCAGCAGGTATCGATAATTAAGACAGTGTCTATTTTTCCTAACAATAAAAACCTGCCGACGACGCAGGGGAATATTTTAGTAACAGACCTGACAGACGGCGCCCACAAGGCGACGATGGACGCATCGTATTTAACGAGACTCCGCACCGGCGCGATGACAGCCATCGCCACTGATAAACTGGCACGTGAAGATGCCAGAACACTCGGTGTAATCGGGACGGGCAATATGGCCTTCGAACAGGTATTAGGTGTTGTGGAAGTCCGCGATATCCAGAGAATTTATCTCTATAACCGTACACCGGAAAAAGCTGAGCAGTTTAAGGAACGGCTCGAAACATTCGGTATCTGGGCTGATATCGAAGTGATGACGGACGTGGATGCACTCGTTGAACAGAGCGATATTATCAACTGTGCCACGCAGAGCAAGACTCCGGTGTATAATGGTGAACTTCTTAAAGAAGGCACTCACGTTAACGGTGTGGGGTCATTCACCCATGAAATGAAAGAAATGGACCGCACCGCAATTAAACGTGCCGATCATATTTATGTCGATGACATGGACGGTGTGAAAGACGAAGCCGGAGAACTGATTGATGCGGTGGAAGCCGGAATAATCAGCTGGGATGACATCAAAGGTACACTCGCTGAAATATACGACCAGGGCTATTTGCGCCAAAACGATACAGACATCACGATTTATAAATGCGTCGGCGCAGGCTACTTTGATTTAGCAGTGGCAGGTGGCGTTATGAAGATGTTTGCTTAACAAATCTATAATAGGACAGGTGAATCCGAGAGGATTTGCCTGTTTTTTGTTTTAAGAGATAGAAAAAACAGCAGCCTCTCTTCCCGTTTATTCCGTAATGTATCTCCTGCAAAAGATGATGTATAATTTAAACTAAGAGAAAACGTTTATTCATTACACACATATAACCAATAACAAATAATTTCCTTTAGGAGGAAAAACTATGTGGCTACTCATTATTATACTCGCCGGTATTTCTGCCGGAGTAATTAATAATTATTTTAACCATCGTAAAGATATGGAAAAACTTAAATTAAAGCATATCGATAAAGAAATTGAACTCCAGCGGCTGAAACAGGAGAATTATCTGCTGGAAAATGAAGAGATGAGAACTGTCCTTGATAGGATTAAAGAAGATAACAGACGGCTGGAAGCGGAAAAAGACAGCCCATGGCTGATTCAGGAAACCCGAGAGCGTCAGCTTGGGAAAACCGAAGAATAATTCCGATGGAATTGATTTTATTTACTATGAAGAAAGCGTGAAAAACATGATTGAATTTTTACAGCGCCAGTCCCGCCATTTATACCCCGGCTATTTTGCAATGGTAATGGCGACCGGCGCTTTATCATTATCCTTATGGTATTTGGATATTTTATTCGCAGCAGAACTGCTTATGTATTTTAATGTTTTTATATTCGTGCTGCTGCTCGTATTGAACGGTTTAAGATTACTGTTGAATACCCTTGATTTTATGAAAGATCTAAATGATAACGGTAAAGGGCCGGGATTTTTCACTTTAATCGCCGCTTCAGGCGTTTTAGGCAGCCAGTTCGTCATTATAAAAAATATGACTGAGACAGGTTTTATATTCTGGCTTGCGGCTTTTATAATCTGGATAATATTGATGTATACATTTTTCACTTTAATCATTATTAAAAGAGTAAAACCGCTGATTGATGAATCGGTAAACGGCGGCTGGCTCCTCGTCGTCGTATCTACACAGTCACTTGCCGTGCTTGGCACCCTGGCGGCAAATAGTACTGATTTCGCTGAAGTGATGATTTTTATCTCGTTATGCCTCTTTCTTTTAGGCTGTGCTTTATATTTAAATATCATCGCATTTATTTTTTATCGCCTGATGTTTTTAAAAATCGAAGTAATGTCGTTAACCCCGCCCTACTGGATCAGTATGGGTGCGCTTGCGATTACAACGCTCGCCGGTTCTGTTCTTGTTCTTAACGGTTCAGGCATCGTTCCGGAACTGGAAATCTTCATTAAAGGATTTACACTGTTCTTTTGGGCACTTGGCACCTGGTGGATTCCTCTGTTAATTATACTTGGTGTATGGCGTCATATAGTAAACCGCTATCCCCTGTCCTATACTCCTGAATTGTGGGGCATGGCGTTCCCGATTGCGATGTATACAGTCGGCACGACGAATTTGTCGATGGCATTGGAGCTCGAATTTTTAATGATTATTCCGCATGTGACTATTTTTGCAGCGGTACTTGTCTGGCTGCTGATTATGGCCGGCTTAATAAGTCATCACGGGAAAAGGCTGCGGAATTGAATTAGGTGATGGTGATGAACTCGCTTCTTTGACCGAGTAAACGTTCTGCCAGGACAAAGAACTCGCTTCTTTGACCGAGTAAACAGGTTTCCCCCGATTTTAAACGGGTATATCAGGTCATACACTAAAAGAGGAGTGTGACCGATGAATTTATTTGATTATAAAGTACATCACAATGCCAATATAAAATTAAAAGATCATCAATGTTCCGACGGAAAAAAGGAAGAGAACGATTATATAGAACAAAATATTATTCCTCCGCTGGTGGAGAAACTGAAAGAACTTCACCTGAAACTGCATGCCGAAGGAAAAAATGGTATTATGGTTGTCCTTCAGGCGATTGATGCCGCGGGGAAAGATGAAGCAATTTCCTATATTTTTTCAAATTTAAACGCCCAGGGGCTTAAGGTGACTACTTACGGCAAGCCGAGTGAAACCGAGCAGAAGCATGATTACTTGTGGAGGCTTCACGACGGTGAGCCAGAACGCGGGCAGATTGCGATTTTAAACCGGTCCCACTACGAAGATGTGATTGCTACCCGCATTCATGATTTATTGGAAGATGATGACGATGCCGAGATTCAGAGACGCTACCGCCAGATTAATAATTATGAGCAATATTTATCTGAAAATGGATTTTCAGTCGTCAAATTTTTCTTTAATATGTCGAAAGATGAGCAGAAAGAACGCTTTTTAAAGCGGATGAAAAACCCCGATAAGCATTGGGAGTTTTCATTTTCGGATATCGATGACCGCGAAAAATGGGAGGAATATCAGGAAGTTTTTGAAGATATGCTGAACAATACTTCTACAGAACACAGTCCGTGGTATATTCTTCCGGCAGATGACGAATGGCATACGCGCAGGATTATAACAGAAGCGATGATTCATACACTGGAAGATATCAACCCCCGGTTCCCGAAAATCTCCGGAGAAGATAAGAAGAAGCTGGATGAATATATTAAGAAACTCGAGAATGAATAAGAAAAATGCTGACTCCATTACGGAATCAGCATTTTTTTGAATTTAAAGAAGCACGGTGGCACGCGATCATACTTTCTGTGCCGCCGTGGTTTCTCGGTGGCACGCACCCACACTTTCTGTGCCACCGTGGTTTCTCGGTGGCACGCACCCACACTTTCTGTGCCACCGTGGTTTCTCGGTGGCACACAATCATACTTTCCGTGCCGCCGTGGTTTCTCGGTGGCGCGCACCCACACTTTCTGTGCCGCCGCGAGCTCAAATTTACGGTTTCATCACTACTTTAATACAACCGTCTGCACGGTCGTTAAACATCTTGTACATTTTTTCCGCCTGTTTTAAAGGCACGTTATGCGTAATAATGTCCGTCGGATCGACTTTGCCCTGTTCCACCATATTATACAGCTCCGGCATATAGTGAATCACCGGTGCCTGGCCTGCTTTGACTGTTACGTTGCGTGTAAAAATCTTGTGGATTGGATATCCCGTCGCTGGCGTACCGTATATACCTGTCAGCTGGATGGTGCCGAATTTTTTCACCATATCTGTCGCCATAATAATCGGGTCAATCGTACCGACCTGGCCGCCGAGCGTCTTGATGCGGTCTTTACCGGTAATTTCACCGTCCATGCCGACACAGTCGATAACGACTTCAGCGCCGCCTTTTGTAATTTCATGAAGATGTTTGCCGAGGTTATCAAATTGTTTGTAGTTATATACCTCTACATTGTTTGTCTGCTTAGCGTGTGCGAGCCTCATCTCATTATTATCGACAGCGATAACACGATTTGCGCCTTTCATCCAAGCAAACTTCTGTGTCATCAGTCCGATTGGTCCGGAGCCTAATACAATTACTGTATCTCCGCTTTTAACACCGCTGCTTTCAACACTCCAGTAAGCTGTCGGCATTACATCCGACAAGAAAAGCACGCTTTCATCTTCCAGTTCACTTCTTTCCGGAACAACAAAAGAAGTGAAATCAGCGTAAGGAACTCTTAAATATTCTGCCTGATCGCCCGGGTAGTTTCCGAACTGCTCTGAAAACCCGAAATAACCGCCTGTATCCTGATGCGGATTGGAGTTATCACACTGGCTTTCCATCTGATTCTCACAGAAGTGGCAGTGTCCGCAGCTTACGTTAAACGGAATAACAACACGGTCTCCTTTTTTAACTTTCTTCACTCCGGGACCGACTTCCTCAACAATTCCCATAGGTTCGTGACCGATAATATAATCATTCGTAATTGGCATGTTTTTGCGGTATAAGTGAAGGTCTGATCCGCAGATTGCGGTCGACGTCACTTTTATAATCATATCTGTACCCTGCTGGATTTCCGGCGCCTTCATCTTTTTGACTTTGACTTTGTTTTTTCCCTGTACAGTAACTGCTTGCAAATTAGACACATCCTTTACATGATTGTTTGTTATCAATTCCCCACCTCTAACAAGATAAACACAGACAGCAAAAAGCGGTCCCTCTTCTGAGAGACCGCTGTATTACAAAGCCGGTTTTATGCCTATTCCTATTTAGAATTAATTAAAAATTTCTTCTCTGAAGAAATGAAATAATACAAGCGGCAGAATCGCTGCCTGCGGTAGATAAGGCATGATAATTCCCGTAGCAAGGAAGGTATCCCAGTTGCCCTCTTCTTCGGTAAATAAAACTTCACCCCGCCGAATTTTATCTTTAAAACGTGCGAGTTCTTCGTCTTCAAACATCTTAAGTTTTTCTTTAATGTAAGATTTGTGCACGAGCCGCTTCGATATCGCATTAATAATCTGAGCCCGCGTGCTGTACTCTTCCAAATCTAGATCCAGATTTTCTGCAACCAGATTCATATGATCTTCAGTTAAAAGCAGTTCATAAAACTCGATAATCGGATAATCCAGCAGATTGACGGTCGTCGTATATTCCGCGTTATTTAAAGTAACGTTTGATACACTGATGCCGTCAGGCAGCGGCGCCAGATGAATGACCGAACCGAAGTTTCTTAAAATACCGTCGATTACTTCCTCATGCATAACTGCCATACCGTCACCGATATACAGCAGATGATGATTATAGATTAAAAACGGATTCTCATCCGGATTGAACGGCATAGTAATAATATTATCCCCGGTCAGTGCATTTGAATATCGCTTAATCAATTCAATTTCTTCCATTCTTAAACTGTCACCGAGAAGCGTCAAATAGTCATCTGAACTTGCTTCCTCTATTTTTTCTTCTATCAGCTTCTCGAGCCGGGATAAGGATTCACCTACTTTGTCCAGATGTAAATACGTTAAATAAGTTTTGTAGAAGGTTTGTAAATCCATCGTTATCCTCCTTAAGTGATTGGATTGCCTCTGTTGAACAGCCGTGCGAGTTTCTTGTTCACCGCACTGACGGGATAGCGTTCCCGGTAGTTCTTCTGGCGTGCATGGGCGTAGACATTTACGTAGTCCGGATGGTTTTTATCTTCTAGAATGTTTAAAGTTTCGATGAGTTTAGTAACACCGCCGATATTTTCAATTGGCACTGCTCCCCCGTAGCTCACAACTTCCGGAATCGGCTTCGTTATATTCGTCACGGTATCGAGTATAATGTCCACGACGTAATCATCCTCAGAATCATACAGGTACTGAGTATATTCATTAATTAAATATACATCAGTCATCAGAGCATTTTTGTGTGCACCCGCTTCATCATACGCGATTAGATTTTTATCTGTTATGAACTGGCCGCTGCCGATATTATTCCAGCCGAATGCTTCGCAAATAATAATTTCAAGCTCAAGGAAATTCAGGCGTGTTGGAATAGCAATCGTCCGGAAAATTTCCTCACAGCCATTAATCGTACATGTAATGTGATAAGCATTGTAATTCTCGGGCGTTTCCGCTTGTACTTCTTTTCCAATTTTGCTGAAATTCACTTTTTTAAGCGCGCGAAGCACATCCCGGTGCATAACGAGATAATCCTGATGCACTTTAACGAGGAGACCGGTTTCCAGCGCCGTTTGCCAGCGCGGATGATTTTCATAGACCGAGTAATCTTTTTTAATGTTATCTCTGATTTGAGCATAGGCCACTTCATCGAGATGATTCAGAGCGACCGGCAGATATTCCGGCGCCGTGAGATGCGCAATGACTTCATTTAAATAATCATCTTTATACTGTCCGATTGATTTGATGTTCAGTTTTGACATCACATTGCGGAGATCTTTAAATGTTAAATTATTGTAGAGCCAGTAAATCGGCCCGTTATATATTTTATCCAGTTTTGATACATCCTGCGGCCCAATCGTTTCGCTGTCAGGAATCGACATCGGCGTATAGGGAAATATACCGGTTTCCTGCAGTGCGCTGTTCAGCACATTGACCACTTCCGCATGAATAACCCCTTCTGTGCCATTATCCTCCAGAATATACTGATAGTCGATCAGTGTCGGATACTTTCCGGGGAGATACGACACCCTGTGCACATTATCAAATGCAGTCTCAGTCGATAAACGTCTCAAAAGCTTCGCTTCCGCCATCGACAGATGCTCGAACATTTCATGCAAAGCGGACTGTGACTCCAATTCATCCACCTTATATTTTATCAGTGCATCATTCGTCGCAAAATTGCCCGAGTTGAACAAACTTGCCCGTACAAGCTCATTTTCACTTAAATACGTTTGATAAAAAGTCTGTATATCCATGCTGTCTGCCTCCCTGCCCTCTTCATTATAATCATTACTTCTATTTTACACGTAAACCGGGAGTAAATGCATCCCGTGATGCTTATTTGCCCGTGGAGTACGAGGGTGGCGGCGCTGGGGTTGGTGTGAGCGGGTGTCATGTGTATCCCTGACGCGCGGGGTTGGCATGACAGAGTTTCATATGTGTCCGAGACGCGCTGGGGTTGGTGTGAGCGGGTGTCATGTGTATCCCAGACGCGCGGGGTTGGTGTGAATGGAGATCATATGTATCCGAGACGCGCAGGATTGTCATGACAGAGTTTCATATGTATCCCAGACTCGCGGGGTTGATATGAACGGAGATCATATGTATCCGGAGCACAATACTCTCTCTTTCATAAAATTTTTAATGCTGTTCTCCTTCCTCCAAAAAGAAAGATTTTACATTTAATGTTATATTGATATTTACAATAAACTTAAGGGGATGCTTTTATGAACAAAATTTTGCTGACAGTACTAAGTGTTGTTCTTTTGGCAGTGGCGGGATGCGGCGGTGAAGAGTCTGAACTCGATGATAAAACTCTGGGGCTTACCTCACCTAATCCGACTGTTTCTGAGGAAGATGCTGAGAATAAGGAAGTTAAATTTACATCCAATACACCGGTACTCGATTTTGAATCAGCAGGCGATGTCACATTAACATTTAACGGCGCTACATATCCAGGGGAGTATTCTTTAGAAGAAAATAATTTATCAATTACTGTCGAAGATGGGGATGCTTCGATGATAATTGATTTTACTGAATTTGAAGAAAGTGATGATGAATATTTTTTGTACAGCGGAACAGTATCTGATGGTGAATTAAATGAAGGTGACGAGACAAGTCAACTGACGAATGTTTATAAAAACTTTGGCCTCGGTGAGCACTACCTCTTTTTAGAAGAATAATTTAAATTAAAATCTCCCGTGACTCCCCGGGGAAAAGCATCTGCTGAAGACTGCAGGCTTCAGGAATGCCCCGGGTAAGTACGGGAGATTTTTATCTGGCTAAATAATCTTAACTTATTTCGGCAGTTTCGATACGCCGATATTCGTCATTTCAAATGCGTTCAGCACGTGATCAAGCTGTTCTTCTGTAAGAACTTCATGCTTAGAGCACAGCTGGCGGACCGGAGCACCTGTCTGGATGGCTTCTACTGCAATTGCTGATGCTTTTTTGTAACCGATGTGAGGTACAAGCGCTGTAATTACACCGATGCTGTTCTCAACGTAAGATTTCATCTGTTCTTCGTTTGCAGTAATGCCCGCGATACATCTTTCAGTGAAGACTTTGAAACCGTTGTTCATAATGTCGATTGACTGAATCAGATTAAATGCAAGCACCGGCTCCATTACATTCAGTTCGAATTGTCCGGCTTCTGACGCCAGACTGATTGTATTGTCATTGCCGATCACCTGGAAAGCAATCTGGTTTACCACTTCAGCCATAACCGGATTGACTTTGCCCGGCATGATTGATGAGCCCGGCTGGCGCGCAGGCAGGTTAATTTCATATAAGCCCGCTTTCGGTCCTGATGCCATCATACGGAAGTCGTTTGCGATTTTCGACATGTTAATCATACAAATTTTCAAGGCTGAAGAAATTTCCGTATATGTATCAGTATTCTGCGTTCCATCTACCAGATTTTCAGCAGATCTCAGCTTATATCCTGAAATTTTGCTCAGCTCTTCAACTACTGTATCGATGTATTTCTGGTCCGCGTTTAAGCCTGTCCCTACCGCGGTTGCACCGATATTAATTTCATAAAGATTTTCAAGCGAGTTCGACACGCGGCGGATGTCTCTCGACAAAACCTTCGCATAGGCGCTGAATTCCTGGCCGAGACGGATCGGCACGGCATCCTGAAGGTGCGTGCGTCCCATTTTAATAACGTGGTCAAATTCAACAGCTTTTGCTTCAAATGCCTGGCGCATTGTATTCATCGTCTCAAGCAGTGATTCTGCATGAATTAAGAGACCCACGTGCAGGGAAGTCGGGAAGGCATCATTTGTCGACTGGGACATGTTCACATGGTTGTTCGGGCTGATAAAGTCATAGTCGCCTTTTTCGCGTCCCATAATTTCAAGTGCACGGTTGGCAATCACTTCGTTCGCGTTCATGTTCGTCGAAGTGCCTGCCCCGCCCTGAATCGGATCGACGATAAAGTCGTCGTGCCACTGGCCTGCAATGATTTCTTCACTCGCCTGCACAATCGCATTCTTTTTATCCTCTTCCAGCACACCGTTCGCGAAGTTTCCAAGCGCCGCGGCTTTCTTAACCATCGCCAGGGCGCGGATTAAATCAGTATTTAAACGGTAACCTGTGATCGGGAAGTTTTCTAAAGCGCGCAGACTCTGCACCCCGTAGTATGCCTTATCATCAATTTCTTTTTCTCCAAGAAAATCAGCTTCAATTCTTGTTTTGTTTGTCATTTTTGCTGCAGCTCCTAAATTAATTATTTAATAATCATCGATTCAAAATCTTTTGGAAAACTATTAAAATTATAAGTTGTATCTTCGTCAATATACAGCATATCTTCGATGCGTACACCGCCGATTTCAGGTATATAAATACCCGGTTCGATCGTAATCACATGGCCCGCTTCAAGCTTGTCCGTGTTATCGCCGTGCACTGACGGCGCTTCATGCACATCGAGTCCGAGGCCGTGGCCGATACGGTGCATGAAATATTCACCGTAGCCCGCTTCTTCAATTACAGCGCGCGAAGCACGGTCGATATCTCCCATCACCGTACCTTTTTGTGATGCTTTAATACCTTCGAGATTTGATACCAGTACAGTTTTATAAATTTTTTCCTGTTCCGCGGTTGCCTCTCCGACAATAAACGTACGCGTCATATCCGACACATAGCCTGTATCTGAAACGACACCGAAATCAATCAAAAGGAAGTCTCCGCGCTTGATAACATCTGTTCCTGTATCACCGTGCGGCATGGCGGATTTTTTACCGGCAAGCACGCTCGGACCGAAACTCGGACCAGCTGCACCGTACGATTTAAACTGCTTAACAAGAAAGTCCGAAATTTCCATTTCGGTTTTACCTTCGACAGTAATCGTTTTTAAATCTTCCAGCGCTCTTTCTGTCATCTCGACCGCGCGCTGAATTTCCGCTTTATCGTGTTCATTCTTTTTGCCGCGGAGATAATTCACTTCATTATCGAGTGTTGAAATATTTTCCGGCGCATATTTTTCAATCAGCCGCAAATATCTCGAATAAATTAAATGTTCTCCTTCAACCGCAATTGTCTTATTTTCGGCTATTGTATCAAACACATACTGAAAAGCATCATCCTTATCGTCGTGCGGCAGGTAGGTTGTCAGTTTGGTATTGGCTCTGACAGTTTCTCCATCAAGTGCCGGGAAAATCATCGCTGTCTCGAGTGTCTTATTATCGACGACGAGCAGCAGCAGTCTTTCATGCGGGTTTAAGTGCACCCCTGTAAAATAAAAAATATTTACCGGATCGGAAATAAGAGAGTAATCTGCTTTAACGCTCTCTGCGAGCGCTTCGATTTTACTTGTCATACATATCTTCCTCCCATTAATTTTGAATTAAATACTGATCAAACCAGCGCACGATATGAGACAGCCGCTGCATTTTCAAGCTCGGTTTCCCTGAGCGCGACAGTTCATGAGAAGATTCCGGGAAGCGGATAAATTCTGTTTCCTTCTCATGAGATTTCAGCTCGATAAAGAGCTGCTCCGCCTGTTCAATCGGACAGCGGATATCTTCTTCGCCGTGCAGAATCAATAACGGTGTTTCGACATTCTTCGCATATTTCAGCGGCGAATGATGCCACAGTTTGTCGAGATTATCGAGTCCCGCTAAAATCTGCCATTCCGTAAAGTAGTAACCGATATCGGAAACTCCTCTGAAACTGATCCAGTTGCTGATTGAGCGCTGTGTAACCGCAGCTTTAAAACGGTTCGTTTGTCCGACAATCCAGTTCGTCATGAAACCGCCGTAAGAGCCGCCGGTCACACCAAGATTATCTTTATCAATCCAGTCATACTTATCCGTAATGTAATCTACAGCACTCATAATATCTTTGTAATCGCCGTTGCCGTAGTCGCCGCGGACAGCATCAACAAACTCCTGGGAGTAGCTGTGAGAGCCTCTCGGGTTAATGAATAATACTGCATATCCTTTTGCTGCGAGCAGCTGCATTTCATGGAAATACGTATTTGCATACAGCGCATGCGGACCGCCGTGAATATTTGTTACCATCGGATAGTTTTTACCTGCTTCGTATCCAGCGGGTTTCATAAACCAGCCGTGAACGGTTGTGTCGTCAAAACTTGAAAACTCAACCGGTTCCGGTTTAACAAGTTCTGTATCTGTCACGTAATCATAATTAATTTCTGTCAGCTGCGATAATTCTTCAGTTTTAAAATCAAACTTATACAGTTCGCTCGGTGAGACGTGAGTCGAAATCGTTAAGTAAGCCGCTTCACTGTCCGCATCCATGCCGAAAATATTATGCTCGCCGCGGAGCAGCGGACGGATATTTCCTTCTACATCACCTTTATATAAGTTGACGCTGCCGAATTCTGAAACGAGAAATACATATTCATTATTTGAGATCCATTCTGCTGTATTGCCTTCGGCATTCTGCTGAGTATCCTGTGCCACCAGCCCGCCGACCGGCTTATCCAGTTTCGTCGTGACGTCGATGCTCTCTTCTGTCTTTATATCATAAACCTCGATATGCGGATGCGTTGCGTTTTTAAACTTGCGCGTCATGAGCGTCATTAAAATATGTTTTTGGTCTCCGGAAATTTCCGCTTTCATAAAACTCGCATCATCGCGAATTAATTTATCTTCTCCGCCAGTACGCAGATACAGTTTTTGCGCGAAATTAAAATCCGGATTTTCGCTCTTATCTGTCGCATATATAAAACCGCCTTCAAACACATCGTACAGTGTAAAGTTTTCGTCACCGGAAAGCACAGTCTCAGTCTCGCCGGATTGAATATCGATTGATTTTACCGCAGTATATTTTTCTGTTAGTACGCCATATGGCCCTGGGCCGCCGTCACTTTTATATTTCATGCGGGTAATCACTGCCGCTTCAGGCTTTTTATCTTTATCGTCTTTGTCATCTTCATCTTTTTTGTCTGCAGAATTCTTCTCACTTGAAACATGATAAAACACCGACTGGCCGTCGTGCGAGAATTGAGCGCCGAATACCCCATCGTCTTCGTGCGTCAGCTGCTCGCGTTCACCGCCGGCGTGTCTCAGTATAAAAACCTGTGATTTTTTATCGTCATCCGGTGCTGTAAATAAAGTCATCGTTCCGTCATGCGAATGAGCGACATTTGTTACCGTCTCATCCTTATATGTAAGCTGGATATTACCCCTGCCGTCGAAATTATGAAGATAGGAATAGTAAGTATCCTTTTCCTCATCTGTCTTTGTCACAAGGTAAGTGACTTTGCCGGTATTTGGAACAGCTTTCGGCGATGACACTGATTTAATTTTGAAAATATCTTCTATTGAAACTTTATTCATCAAATCTCCCCTTTTTTATAAATATAACATTCTTTCACGCGGGTTTACTAATTAATCAGCAATATTCTGTCAGAATATTTAATCATCATCCCGCTAACGTGCGTTCACGAGAATACGTTTATAAAGAAGAAATATAAAAAGCGGGACGGCCGACAGCATGACCATGACTCCTGTCGGAATCTGCAGCGGCGCAATGAGCGTCCGGCCGAGTGTATCGACGATAAGAACGTACAGTCCGCCGATTAAAACCGACCGTTTCAAGAGAGGCCGGAAAGCCATCGGTTTAACATATAAAATAATCTGCGGAATAATGATGCCGACAAGGGCAATAATGCCGGTGTAGCTGATGGCAACGAGCGGCGGCACAGATGCCGTAATCAAGAGGGCCGGCCGTATTACACTGACATTGACACCGAGCGCATGCGCTCTTATATCGCCAAGTTTAAGCAGGTCGAGCACCCGGCCGTAGCGTTCCAGAATAATGAATGCCGCCGAGGTCAGTATAAGCAGCACCGATATCCGGCTAAAGTCTGCTCCCCCAAGCGAGCCGAACATGTAGCGGGCAATATTCGCAGTATCTTCCGGAAATAACAGAATAATAATATACAGTACACCTGATAATAAGGCGCCGAGCAGAATACCCGTAATAATCAGTGTTTCCGGCCTGTAAGTTAAATCAAGCTTCCGCGCAATCAACAGAACAGCGAGCAGGCTGGCAAGACCGAGCACGATACTTAAAACCGGCGCAAAAGCTGCGGGAATCACTGTAACTACAGTAACCGCCGCACCGAGCACCGCACCATTTGCCATACCCAGGGTAAAACTGTCGGCCATGGGGTTTTTTAAGATAATCTGAAAAACCGCACCGCTCATGGCAAGCGCCGCTCCTGTTAAGACTGCCATCAGCGCTCTCGGCAGCCGTACATCAAGCATAATAGTGAAGGCCTGCATATTATTAATATCTCCGAGATTTACCGACCCGGTAAATATGCTCAGCACCACACTGATAATCAGCAGAAATACGAGTATACAGTTGGTTTTATTCATACACGCACTCTGCGATCGCAGTCAGTCCTTCAGTAAATCTCGGTCCCGGACGCGAGACCAGATTCGGATCCGGTGTACACTGGTTTTCTTTTTCAGTTATTGCTGCGCCTTTTAGACCGGAAATTTCATCAAGTGCATGGGTGAGTTCTTCGTTGCTGATACCGAGTGTTGAAAGTACAATTTCCGGTTCGCGGGCTATCACATCTTCCGATGTCACCGCCGGATAGCCCGTCACATCTTCGAAAGCATTATCAATATTTAATGTATCCAGAAAATCATCGATAAAAGTATTCTCTCCTGCAGTGTATATATCCGGCGCCGTAGAAATCAGAATAAGCGTTTTATCCTCTGTTTCCTCTCCGCCATATTGATTGTGAATTTCCTCAACTTCCTGCTGCAGTGATGCATTCAATTCTTCTGCCGTTTCTTCTCTCTCGATAAAGCTTCCAATATCGGTAATGGTGCCGTAAATCTCATCGATTTCCTCGGCATCATCAACAACGAGGACCTCTGCGCCGGTACTTTCTGCGGCTCTTGTGATTATATCCGCATTTGCGTCATGACCTGAGGCATGTGAAATAATATGCGTCGGGTTGAGTGCCGTCATCGCCTCTTCATCGAGTGCGAAGGTATCGAGACGCGTCAGGTCTTCGCTCAGGTTTTCAGGATAATCGTCGACTGTTGTAATACCGACAAGACTGTCCGTTTCCCCAAGCTCGGCGATAATTTCAGTATTGCTCGGCATCAGTGAGATGATGCGCATTTCTTCGCCGCCTGACATTTGAACTTGTTCGTCGTTTTCATTGCCGCAAGCAGTGAGTAAAAGTATCGTGGCCAGTAATATACAGAGTTTTTTCATTGATGTTTCTCCTTTCAGTCATTTGGATGCCATCGTGATACATTACCTTCATTATATTAAAGTTCTCCGCTCTTATACAGAGTGAATGCCTAAACAAAAAGCCCGAACTTTACAGTTCAGGCTTCAGCTTATTAATTTTACATCTTTTCAGGTGCTGATACGTCAATCAGACCGAGTGCGTTTTCCAATGTCTGACGTACTGCTTCAATCATCAATATATAAGCGCGTGTTTTATCGGCATTTTCACCGAGTACTTTTTCTGCGTTATAGAATTTGTGGAAGCTTGCAGCGAGATCGTGAATGTAGTTCGGAATACGCTGAGTTGCGCGTGATTCTGCCGCACCTTTCACGATATTCGGGAATTCCAGTACTTTTTTCAGCAGCTCAAGCGCCTGCTCCTGCTCAATAATATCAACCGGGTTTTCCTTGTCGATTTCAAAGCCCTGCTCTTTTGCTTGGCGTAAAATGCTGCAGATTCTTGCATGAGCATACTGCGCGTAATACACAGGGTTATCGCTTGATTCGCTGCGTGCAAGGTCTAAGTCGAAGTCGAAGTGAGTGTCCGTTGAACGCATAATCATGAAGTAACGTGCTGCGTCCACGCCAATCATGTCGATCAAATCGCGCAGTGTAACTGCTTTGCCTGTACGTTTACTCATCTTCACTTCTTCGCCGTTTTCAATTAAACGGACCAGCTGCATAATCTGAATTTCAAGCTTGTCAGGATTTTCGCCGAGCGCGCCTAAGGAAGCTTTCAGACGGTTGATGTAACCGTGGTGGTCTGCACCGAATAAGTTGATCAGCTTGTCATAGCCCCGTTCAACTTTGTCATAGTGGTATGCGATGTCCGGCATTAAGTAAGTCAGGGTGCCGTCGCTTTTTACAAGTACGCGGTCTTTATCGTCTTTAAAGTCTGTCGTACGCAGCCATGTTGCATCATCTGCTTCGAAAACGTAGCCGTTGTCTTTCATCTTCGTCATCGCTTCATCGATTTCGCCGCTTTCGTAAAGCGCTGTTTCACTGAACCAACTGTCAAATTTAATGCGGAATTCTTCAAGATCTGCTTTCAGTTTACGCATCTCATATTCAACACCTAAATCACGGAATTTGGAAATACGTTCTGCTTCTTCAAGATCTTTATATTCAGGGTGCTCCGACGCCAGTTTCTCGCCGATCACTTTAATATCTTTACCGTTGTAGCCGTCTTCAGGCATATTCAGCCCATCGCCGAGCGCTTCAAAATAACGCGCTTCAATCGATTTTGCCAGGTTGTTAATCTGGTTTCCGGCATCGTTAATATAGTATTCACGCGTTACATCGTAACCCGCAAAATCCATAATATTCGAAAGCGTTGCACCGACCGATGCGTTTCTCGCATGTCCGATATGCAGATCCCCCGTAGGGTTCGCGCTCACGAACTCAATCAAAACCTTTTCAGCTGTTTCACGCTCTGTGCGGCCGTAATTTCCTTTCTTATCGAGGACAGTATAAATAACATTAGCAAGCTCCGCTGTCTCCATTTTAAAGTTGATAAAACCCGGTCCTGCGATGCTGACTTCTTTAATGCTTGCCGCTTCCTTGTCGATGTTTTCAATAATCGCTTCTGCGATGTCGCGCGGATTTTTACGTGCAAGCTTTGTCAGCATCATCGCTGCATTCGTTGAAAAGTCCCCGTTTTTCTTATCTTTTGGAACTTCAACTTTGATTTCAGGAACTTTATCTACTAATTCCGCTTTTTTAATCGCGGCTTCAATCGCTTCTTTTAACTGCTGTTTTAAGTTCATAATTAAATCCTCTCCAAAGTGTATTTATATTTGCCTAGCAATACGCCGCTTTCAAATAAATCATATTTGACCGTCAGTGTTCCGTCGCCGGTTTTAAGTTCATGTGTCACTATTTCAAAATGATGCCTGCCTGCCGGAGAGTCATAAAACGTATCCGTCTTCACACCTTCTTCGAAATAAAAGTTCATATTGATCAGACCCCGCCGCTGGAGCTTAACGAAATTATCTCCCAGTCTCACTGTCACTTTCAGTTCATGCTCATCGAGCGCTTCTGTGTAGCGCAGATAAGTATCCCCTTTTTTAATTTCTGTGACCTTGAGTTTCTGTTCGTATTTAGTTTCTTCTCCGTGCATGAATACCAGCTGGGTTAAATTGCAGTCATGCGTTATAGTTTCGGTCATTTTTATCACCTTCAGTATCGTAAATTATATCATAACAGGCGCCTTATTGGTCTTAAGAAAAATAAAAAAGGCAGGGCAACTGCCCCGCCTTTATGTCCTAGTTATATGTCTATAACTACTCTTTATTTTATCCATAGATGACCTAATGTGCAATGTCTAATCTAAAAGACACAAAAAAGACATATATTTTAAAGCTGTTAATTATACTTATCTACAGCTAATATTGCCTCGGCAACTTGTTCCGGTGTAATTTCCGGATCTAAGTTTTTCAATGTTTCACCGTCTCCTGTCGCCAGCTTGCCGACTTCAACTAAATCTTCTAAGGAAACGTCAGTTAAATGCATTGCAGCTAATGTCGTTGGCATTTCCAGCGCTTCGTAAAAATCTACATACTCAGCTATTTCATTTCCTGGACGACCTTCCAGTACTAACTGTACAAGCGTACCGTATGCTACTTTCTCACCATGAGTTAAGTTGTGAATATCACCGTGTAATGCAGTGAAACCATTGTGTATAGCATGCGCTCCTGCAAGCCCGCCATTTTCAAAACCTAAACCTGACAGCAGTGTATTTGCTTCGATTACTTTTTCAACTGCCGGAGTAACAAGGCCGTCTTTAGCGGCTTCATAAGCTTCGATACCGTACAGGAATAATGTTTCTTCAGCTTTTTCAGCGATTGCCTGTGATGCTAAAGTCGGTTTCCCGCCAGCCATCGTATCCCCATTGCGTCTGACTGTTGCACTTGCTTCGACTAAGGTTGCCATTGCATCTGCAATGCCTGAGGCAAAGAATTTTGGCGGTGCGCCGATAACAATTTTACTATCCACCAGCACGAGATCAGGATTTTTATCATAAAATTTATATCCTTCAAAGACACCTTCATCTGAATAGATTACGGATAATGCACTCGTTGGAGCATCCGTAGATGCAGTAGTCGGCACTATTATAGTTGGAACATCCAGCTTATCTGCAACTGCCTTGGCTGTGTCGAGTGTTTTACCGCCTCCGAGACCAATAACTACATCGCTGCCGAAATTCTTCCCTTCGCCAGTGATACGCTCGATTTCATTGTCCGACGCCTCACCTGAAAACTGTATATGATTATATTTAACATCTACATTCTCGAAACTTACTTCTACTGATTTCCCAGCAATATCCCAGACCACTTCATCTGCAATCAGTAAGATTTTTTTACCAATTTTTGCCGTTTCATGACCTAATTCACTAATTACACCCGTACCCTGTACATAACGACTTGGAGATTGAAATACTAATTTAGCCATGTTTAAATCCTCCTAAAATATTATGTTTAAAATTCATTTTAACAATGGTCTTTTTATATTGCTAATTATTGAATGCTTCCTGCATTTTTTGTGAAATATTCCACATTTCTTCGTTATGATTAATCAGAAACTCTTTAAGCGTTTCTTTAGAACGTTCATCGAGCAGGTCCAGCTTAATGCGGCCCTTCATTGCATCGTCGAGACTGTTGACATGTTCATGCATCATTTTATAACCGCGGCGTTTTTCCTTGTTTACCATCAGGTAGCAGGCACCCAGACCGTTATAAACCGGGCCTGCCTCCGCACGTTCCACAGCTATCCAGACGAGGAAATATTCTTTCGCATCAGGGCCTTCCGCTTCTTTCTTATCTTTAATCCATTTCACACGTTTTTCGACTTCTGCTTTGCCGTGCAGCCCTCCGATATCGAGCACTGCTTCCTGCGTTTCGATATTAATATAGACAGGCGCAATATTCTCGAGGCTGATCGCCCCGAAGTTCTGTCCTCTATGGCCGTCAAGCGGGTCATTTTTAATAATATTAAACTGGAAACCCGGCTTCTTTTTTGGTTGTTCTTCAGCCAAATTTATACCTCCTAATCGAGTTCATTCAGTAAATTAATAATCTCTGATTTGACGCTTAAATCTTTAATCGCCAATATTTTTTCTTTCGGATAATACAATCTTGAACCTAAGCGGTGAATGCCGGTAATGGAGTTAATAATTGCCGACTGCGAACTGATTTCTTTAATTTCACCGTTCGGCCGCAGCAGGTGAATCGGTCTTCTGTTTCTATTCTGTCCGGGTCGGTCGTAATCGTATGGCAGATCTGAATAACTGTCGCTGAAAACGTAATAATCCGGATCTATACCTGCTTTTTTGTACAGTTCATTAAGTTCTGTAATCGTAATAATAGAACCGTCAAACGGCAAATATTTAAACAGGTCTCTGTTCACAAACCGTCCGGCAAGGTCGCTCAGTATCTCATCTTCTTCACGTACCCATTCCTGTAGATAAAAATTCACGACCATTTCATCGAGCCTCAGATAATCGTGCACTGTAACGTCCTCGTTGAAAAAAGGAATGAAGTATGTCGGCTGCTGTTTAAAATTATAGCCCGATTTATACAATGCCTTCGCTCTCTGCATGACAAGGTTCAGCATCACTTCTCCGCCCCGCGATACAGGGTGGAAGTAAACCTGCCAGTACATCTGATAACGGCTCATTAAATAATCTTCCACGGCGTGCATGCCGCTTTCTTTAATCAGCACTTCATCTTTTGACGGCCGCATCACACGCAATATGCGTTCCATATCGAAGTTGCCGTAGCTGACTCCGGTATAAAAAGAATCCCGCTGCAGATAATCCATACGGTCCGCATCGATCTGACTTGAAATCATACTGGTGACAAGTTTATTCGGATGCGTTTTGTTAATAACTTCCGCAACTTCTCGCGGAAACTCAGGAGACACTCTCGATAATACTTCGTTGACTTCAGTATCTTCCAAGATAATTTTCTTCGTATATTCTTCATGATCCGTATGAAATATATCTTCAAAGGTATGGGAAAACGGTCCGTGACCAAGATCGTGCAGCAAAGCTGCAGACAAAGCCAAAAGCCGGTCGTTTGAGTCCCATTCGGGATATTCTTCAAAATTCTCAATCATCCGCCTGACAATTTCATACACGCCGAGCGAGTGATTAAATCGCGAATGCTCCGCGCTGTGAAATGCCAGATATAAAGTTCCGAGCTGCTTTATTCTGCGGAGCCGCTGAAACTCTTTCGTTTTCACCAGATCCCAGATGACCTGGTCGCGGACATGAACATACCGGTGGACCGGATCTTTAAAGACTTTTTCTTCCTGTAATTGTTTCTTGCTGTAGTCACTCATCGTCACGCTTTTACGCCTCCCTTAACACCCCAATAATATCATAAAACGGCCGGGGAAGCCGACCGTTTAGTTTAACTCTCAGTATTTGATTGTGCGCCGCGTTTTCCGACCATCATCATATAAAAAACACCTGCTAAAATAATCGGCACAATCAGCCACAGGTACATGCCGCTGTAGCCGACAAAGGGCACGATCAGTCCTAAAAACACCGGGCCGAAACCGAGCCCGATTTCCAGAATAATAAAGAAAGTCGATGTTGCCAGACCGACATTCTCCTTCGGCGCCACGTTAACACAAATAATTTGCGCAGCCGACTGGAAATTCCCGAAACCGAGCCCGATAATAAAGCCGGCAATTAAAACGACAGTTCCCGCTGAAGTGCTCCCGAGCAGGAAGAATCCGATTGCCATCAGGATAAACGTCGGGTAAATAACGACGTTCGGCCCTTTCTGGTCGATGATGCGTCCTGTAAACGGACGCGTCGACAGCACTGCCGCCGCATAGACGATAAAGAAGAAACTTGCTGCTGTAACTACATCGATTTCAATAGCGTAAGTGTTCAAAAATGACAGCACACTTGAATATGCCAGCCCCATTAAGAAAATCGGCATCAGCATCCGGAGGGAATTTTTTTCTATCAGCACAAATTTTTCAGGCTTGACCGCCGTTTCTTTTGTGACGTTATTTATTTTAATCAGCGGAATCATCAGAACGACAAGCAGCATTAAAATACCAACATAGATCAACATCGTTTCAAATGAAATCTGCTCGAGCAGCAGGAACGCCATAAATGGACCCACCGCACTCGCAACCACCATGCTTAAACTGAAATAGCTGATTCCTTCACCCCGACGTTCTTCAGGCACGGATATCGTTGCCAGCGTATTCAGCGCTGTACTGATCATCCCTGTTGCGATACCGTTTAACAGCCGTGTCACGATTAAAAATGTTAAACCGAAGTCAAAGAAGTATAAAATATAAGTTAAAAAGTAAAGTACTGTTCCGCCGAGCATAATTTTACGGGCGCCGAGATGATTAATCTGATAGCCTGTGACTCCGCGGCCCACCAGTACACCAACGATAAAAATACTGGCTACAAAGCCCGCGATGCTCGGATTGACATCGTATTTTTCAATCGCATAGTTTCCGACTGTGACCAGAGTTGAATACATTGCACCCATTAAAATAAAATGGAAGGCAAAAATTGCTGTAAATTCTTTCGTCCATATTTTAGGCGCATAAGAACTTGTCGACATGTTATTCCTTCTTTCATAAAAATTAAAAAACCAGTATTAAAAATATACTGGTTAGTCAAAAGTTACGTATTTTTTATTACGCTCTTTCATGTTTCCGATGAATCGTTCGTACCGTGCTTTCTGCTCCTCATTCAGCACCGGATAGTCCTTCAAAACAGCACCTGAGTCACGGAGCGCATTCAACGCCCGTTTTTCAACTTCTTCAATTGAAAAATCGGCATTCAGCAGTTCGTTTAAAGAAGCCATATGATCCGGGTTAATAACCGGATATGTAAACTTCGTGCTGTCACCTGCATGCGCATGGCGGTAAAATTCTTTCATCTTTAAGGCCCGCTCCGAGCCGCTGCCTGTGACACATAAGTATATCTGCACTGCCACACCGTCTTTGATGCGGCGCTGTGAAATACCTGCAAACTTTTTGCCGCCGATGCTTAAATCATAAGAACCGGGACAGTAGCTTGCGGAAATTTCGTACGCTTCAATCTTTCCTTCCGGAAACATTTTTTTTACCAACTCTGTCATTATATCATAGCCTTTTTCTATGTAAGGAAAATCTGCCTTCGGTAAAATCAAGGATATATTCAAGATGCCCTCATCAAGAACAACACCTAGACCGCCGCTATTGCGCACGATATAGTCGAAACCCGCATCAGAGATATAATCCAGGCCGTACGTCAGTTTCGGCAGCCTCGCATCCTGCAGGCCTAATATAATATAAGGCGAATGTACCCAAAAGCGTATTTTAGGCACATTGTCTTCACTGATCTGATGCTGCAGAAAGTCATCAAAAGCAAATGACTCAAACGGATGCCGGGTCCGCAGCCTGCCGATGACTTCCACCGTCCCGTTAAACAATTCAGCTGTCATGACGATTCGCCATTACCTGTGTTGCTGTAAATAAAGCAAGATTGTATACTTCTTCAGTCGTCGTACCGCGCGACAGGTCGTTAACCGGTTTGTTCAAGCCTTGCAGAATCGGTCCGTAAGCTTCAAAACCGCCTAAACGCTGAGCAATTTTATAGCCGATATTACCTGCTTCAAGCGACGGGAAGATAAATACATTCGCTTTTCCTTCAAGCGGTGACTTCGGAGATTTTTTCTCTGCCACACTCGGAACAAAAGCTGCGTCAAACTGCAGCTCGCCGTCAATCAGTGTATTCGGAAGTTTATCCTGTGCGTATTCAGTCGCGAGACGAACTTTTTCCGCTTCTTCTGTTTTCGCAGATCCTTTTGAAGAAAAGCTTAAGAGCGCAACGCGCGGTGTAATTCCGAAACTCATCGTCGTTTTTGCCGTTTCAACTGCAACTTCCGCAAGCTCTTCGGCAGTCAGGGTCGGATTTATTGCACAATCTCCCATTACATACAGTTCATCGCCGCGGCGCATAAAGAAAATACCGCTCGTTTTCGATACACCTTCTTTTGTTTTAATAATCTGCAGCGCCGGCCGCACCGTGTCCGGTGTCGAATGCATCGCTCCTGACACAAGACCGTCGGCATAGCCCGTATGTACCAGCATGGTTCCGAAATAGTTTACATTTTCAATAATATCTTCAGCCTGTTCAAGCGTTACCTTGCCCTGTCTGACTTCAGAAAACTCTTCTGCGAGTTTATCGCTTAAATCCGATGTTTTCGGATTTAATATTTCCAATCCTTCTATATTAAGATTTTCTTCGTCCGCAATTTTCTTAAGTTCATCAGCATCCCCGATCACAATCGGATGCACGTAGCTGTTTTTTAAATGCTCTGCCGCAGCAGTCAGAATTCTTTTATCTGTTCCTTCCGGAAATACAATTTTGATATTTTCACCATTTAAGTTATTTTTAAGATCCGTAATGAATTTACTCATTATATCCTCCTTGGCTACTTTACTTTAAATATATTATACGTGTTTTGTCACATCTTTTAAACAGAATCTCTTGTTAAAACGTTTTCTATTGGTCTAGAATAGAAGTAATGACTTAATTAAGGAGAGAGTAAGATGAGTGAACCGGTAAGTACTATAGATGGCTGGTACAGCTTACACCTGCTTTACAGCGTGGACTGGGCAGGTTTGCGTGTACTGGACAAAGATGAAAGAAATGCGCTGACAGAAGAACTTCAGACATTTTTAAACAGACAGGAAGAAGTGCATGAAAAACACGAAGGTGACTATGCATTTTACAACATCATGGGTCATAAGGCAGATATTATATTCTGGCTGCTGCGCCCGACTGCGGACGAGCTGATCAAGCTTGAACTTGAAATTAATAAACTCAGAGTTGCGGACTACTTAATTCCAACCTACTCATACGTATCTATTATTGAAATGAGCAGCTACCTCGGCGGTAATAAGACGCCTGAGGAAATGATGGAAATCCCGCACATTCAACAGAGATTATACCCTTCACTGGAAAAATCTAAATACATCTGTTTCTATCCAATGGATAAAAAGCGCGACCTTCAAGACAACTGGTACATGCTGCCGATGGAAGAACGCAAACAGCTGATGCGCGACCATGGCATGATCGGCCGCAAATACGCAGGCAAAATCAAGCAGTACATCACAGGCTCACAAGGTCTCGATAAATATGAATGGGCAGTAACACTCTTATCAGATGATATGCTCGAATTCAAAAAGATTATCTACGAAATGAGATTCGATGAAACAAGCGCGCGCTACGGCGTCTTCGGCGACTTCTACGTCGGCGGACACATCCCGAACGACGCAGTTGCTGACTATTTCGGATAAATTATATTATTTTGAAGCGGCTCCCGATGGCGGGGCCGTTTTTTTGCTCATGTAAATCTGTTTTTCTAACTGATTAGTTTTACGATATGAGATAATGGTTATATATAAGTATCTATCATTTAGGAGGTAAACTTATGGGACGTTTACTTAAACGTGCGGCAATTTTTATCGCACCAATTATTATAAATAAAGTTGTACAGAAGTTTCTTAACAAAGATGACAAATCTTCTTCAAAAGGGAAGAAAAGAAAATAAGACAAGATAAAAACCACCTAACTCATGTTAAGTGGTTTTCTGTATGTCTGTATAAAGGAAGATAAATATGCTCACTCAAATATCACCAAACGTTTATATTCTGCCGTTCGACAGTCACCGCGACCGTCCGAATCTCGGCTACATACACGGCGAAAAATACAGCGTGCTCGTCGATGCCGGCAATTCAGAAGCACACCTCACGGCAATGCTCGTGGCCATTGAAGAAGCGGGTCTGCCCGCACCGAAAATCGCTCTGATTACCCACTGGCACTGGGATCATACTTTCGGAATGCACGCTTTTCCCGGCACGACAATGACTCATATCAATACTAACGAAATCCTGAACACAATCACTGAATGGGAGTGGACGCCTGAAGCAATGGCAAAACGTCTGGAGACCGGTGAAGAATGCGAATTCTGCGATACCCATATGAAAATTGAATACGATAATGTTAATGACATTAAAGTCGTGACAGCGGACATTGAATTCAGCGGCAATTTAACACTGAATTTGGGCAGGGTCACAGTCGAAGTAACACCGGTCACTAACCCGCATTCCGATGACGGGGCCGTCGTTTTTATTCCGGAAGATAAAGTGCTCTTCGCCGGTGATGCCGACACGGGCGACTTTTACAAACTGGACGGCCGATATGATGCAGACAAGTTTTACTCTTACATTAAAACCGTCGACAAAGTGCCTTATGAAACTTATATTCACGGGCATCTCGCTCCGATGACGCGTCAGGAAGTCTCAGAGCTCAGAAAAGAAATTGAAGAAACAGAGTTATAGGCTTATTTACGTTCCATCACAAAATACAGGACCGGACCGACAATATTAAAAACGATGACAATAATTATCCAGACCGCTCTGTTTAAATATTTAAAACGCCGCTGCTGAATAATCATTGTTAAGGCGGAAATCATTAACAGCAGCTGGAGTATCATTAACGGAATTAGAAATGGCAGCAGTTCCTTAACATTTATAATCATGTTAATCCCCCATTACCGTTATTTAATTATGTAAAATTACTTATAATTATATATTACCCGCTATTAAAATTATCATACATAAAATAACAAAAGACGCAGAATTCCACCGGAATTTCTGCGTCTTTTAAAACTTATTCCTTCCACTTCAATTCGACCAGCGGCCGCGTTAATGTCACCACCGGTCTGCTCGACAGCAGTATAACGATTAAAGCCGACAGCAGCACGAGCCAGAAAGTCTCATACCAATGGTTATACCAGAGAATGTCAAACTCCCTGAACGGCTGAATGATAAAACCGTGCAGCAGATATACATATAATGTTTTCTCGCCGATTTTCGTCAGCCAGCCGAAATCGCCGGAAGGTATTAAGGCAATCATGCTCACAATTAAAAGAGCAGCAAGAATATAAATAATGAGGCGCATCAGCCCTCCGCTGATTTCCGCTTCCAGACGGCGATAAGCTACCGCCCCGGACAGCCAGTCCGTGTCGAGTGTCACATCCACGTTGATAAAGAGATAAATAAAAGTAAACAGCGCAAGCATAAAAATAATTCCTGCGATACTTATGCTTCTGGTTTTTATCAGTTTCACGTGTTCCTTCGTCATAAAGTAACCCGTTAAAAAGAACGGAAAGAAGACGAAGGTGCGCGACAGACTGAGTCCTAATCCCGACAGGTCAATATAGCCGATCGCAATACCGATTAACACCGCAAGCAGAATACTTAAGGTCGCCGGAATTTTTTTAAACAGAACAAGCAGAATGTGCCAGCTGAACAGACTGACTAAAAACCACATCGCCCACTGCGGGTGCAGTATGCCGTTGTACCACTCTTCGCGTCCGAGCAGAAAATACAGCAGCGTATACAAGCCCTGGAACATCAAATATGGAAGCAGCAGCTTTTTTGCCAGATTTAAAATGTATTTCGGTTCGCCAATCCCTTTGGCAAAGAAACCCGCCAGCATGATAAACATCGGCATATGGAAGATATAGATAAATGCATAAATTGAATTGACCAGCTGCGAGTCAACCGCAAAAGGCTGAATCAGATGGCCAAACACAACGAGAAAAATTAAGATTACTCTCGCATTATCGAAAAACGGCATGCGGTTCATGATTAACTTCCTTTCGCTTGATTAGTTTCAACATTGCGTCATATGTTATTAAAAATTTCCGGTAAATGAAAGTGATATCCTTTTGTTCGTTACAGCTGTATAAAAAAAAGAACCTCAATTCATGAGATTCTTTAACATATATTATGGCGATGCAGGTTCTTCACGCGCATCCGATAGTTCTTCTTCGAATTCCGCATCATTCCACGGTTCTGCAGTTTCAATGACTTCTTCTGCAATTTCTTTACGCTGCCCTGACCAGCGGATTAAATGATGCTGATATTTCTTCATCATCCAGCCGGTAATTTTTCCGATAAAATAGGCAGCAATCAAGGTGCCGATACCGATTGAACCGAGTGACTGAATAAAGATCAGACATATTAAGCCTGCTGCGACAACGTTTAATAAATCACTGGTAATTTTAGCTTTACTGAATTGCATCTTAAATTTCTCACTGATAACGTGTGTTAATTCATCATACGGCATCAGCGGGAATTTCGCGCTGAAGTACCCGAGCAGTCCGATAGATACAACAAATAAACTGATTGCTAAAAATACTGCTTTCATCATCCATGTTTCAGGTGCCGGCAGTATTTGTACAAGAAATAATGTAAAATCCATCATAAAACCAAACAGAAATGCAATCAGCAGCTGAACGATTGATTCTCTGAAATTAAATCTTCTGCTTAAAATAATTTGAATAATAATAAATAATACGTTAGCGGCTATGGTCATCAGACCGATAGATAGTCCTGAAGAAAGCGTAAATGCATAAGCGAGTGAGGAAACGGGTGACACACCCAGACTTGCCTGAATAGAAAAGCTTACGCCCAGAGAAAGAAAAAACAAACCGATAAAATATAAAAATAAGCGTTTAACAGTTGTATTTATATGGTCTATAGTTATCATTCCTTTCTAAAAAGTCTCAGTATATAATTATACGCCTTATACTGTTATATTAATAATATATATATATTTAATATAATCATATGTAATTACATATGAGAAGGAGGATTGCTATGGATGTTCGCCAGCTGCGGTATTATAAAGAAATTGTAGACCAGGGAAGTATTTCAAAAGCTGCTGAAAGACTGCATATTGCACAGCCGCCTTTAAGCCAGCTTTTAAAAAAACTGGAAGATGATTTTAATACCGAGTTAATCCGCCGCTATCGTCAAAAATGGGAAGTCACTGAGTCAGGTGAGCTACTTTACCGGTATGCAGTACAGATTCTCGGACAGATGGCAGAGGTTAAGAAAAGAATTAACGAAGTTGAAGAAGGTTCCGCCGGGTCTGTCAATGTCGGTGTATCTTCGGCCTGCTACAATATGCTGATCGATTATATTGCAGAGTTCAGAGCACAGTTTCCTAAGATTAAAATCAGTATACATTCCGGTGATTCCGAAACTTTACTAAATAAGCTGAAACAGCAGGAAATTGATCTTGCACTGCTGATCAGACCGGGCAATACAGAGCAGTTCGATACAAAATCACTGGACCCTGAACAGAGTATTCTCATTGTTCCGGACAGCTGGGCACCATCACTGCCGGCTGAGCCTGCACTGAAAGATATTGGTCATCTGCCATTTATTATGCTCGGCGAAATGGAAGATTATTCATTTCACAGCAGCCTTCTCAGAATATTTAAGGCACATCATATTGAGCCTGACATCGTTATTGAATGCAAGGATATTCCAATACTCGTTGCGCTCGTTAACCGGGGACTCGGTATTTCTATTATTCCCCGGATGAATTATAAATCGCTGTTTGTCGAACATTTGAGAATATATGAATTTACCCAGTTCGAAGCCAGCGTGGAACCCGTCGTCATGAAATTAAGAGATGTCCCTGTTTCAAAAGCGGCGGAAAAGTTCTGGAATATTGTTCAGTAATCACTTATGAAAAAAGCGGAAGCTCAAGAATGAACTTCCGCTTTTTATCAGCCGAATTTTACCGGTATATTTTTAACGACTCTGTAGGCCAGCCAGCTGTAGAGAGCAGTCAGCACGAGCAGTATTACGAAGCCAAGGTACACGGCCATATTGCCGATTGTTCCGAAATAGTTCAGCAAATCTTCATTGAAAATCAGCAGCATGATGGCCGCAATTCCGGCTAGAACAGAGAGCATGCCCGGCCAGAATCCTCTGTAAAACGCAGCTGCAATCAGAACACCCGCAGCCCAGAATAAGAGTCCGCTTAAGAAGTGGAATATCACATGTTCAAAGTCTGTTAAATGTTCAATATTTTCCGCGAACAGATAATCACCGGCGAAAGGTGTAAATGACAGTCCGAATGAGACAATTCCGACAACCGCCGTTATAAATACTGCGGTTACCAATCCCGTAATCATCATCGACTTATAAAATGTTTTTCTCGATATTCCCATGTTCACTGCCCACTCCATAAACATCAGCACTGAAATAATTGCCAGGACGAACAGATAAGTGCGGTTGGCAGTCATGCCGAAACCGAAAAATGCTGACATTCCCTCACTTGAAAAGATATGCGAGATAATATAGATAATCAGCAGAATACCGATATACCAGAGCGACCATACCGGAAAAATGCTCGTGAAAATTTTCGTCGTTTCTTTTAATTTAGCAGTCATAGTATCACTCCTTCTCTTTCTTTTTATCTGTCAGGCTGATAAACATCTCCTGCAGTTTCAATGGCGATATATCCAGATGGTCATCCTCTGCGATTTCCATCTCTTCAGGCGTTATTTTGCCCAGCACCGTATCAATCTGCAGCGCGCCTAAAAACTTTACATTGATTACATGCTTGTTTTTGGTAAACGCTCTGACTCTTTCCGCTTTACCTGCGACAGTATATCCTTTCTCAAGGAGTTCATATGTCGGCTCCTGCAGCATAATCTGTCCTTCATGCATCATAATAATTTCATCGAATAAGTGCTCCATTTCTGAAATAATGTGCGTTGAAAGAATAATAATTCGTTCCTCGCGTCCTTTTGCTTCAAGCACTTCGCTGTAAAACAATTCCCGGGTCGGCGCGTCCATACCGTTGGTGACTTCATCAAAAATCGTTACTTTAGATAATGATGCCAGACCAAGCGTTGCTGTCACTGCGGCCTGCTGTCCCTGCGATAAGGCGCTGTATGCTTTTTCTGTATCAATATCGAATTTTTCAAGCAGCCTATAGGCATATTCTTTGTCGAAATCATCGCGGAAAATAGAGCCGGATTCAATATATTCCGTCACCTTATCGTTTTCTGCCGAAGTATCTTTCGGGTTATACAGGAAATTGATGTGCTGCATCACTTCGTCCTGCTCGTACACCGTTTTTTCATCCAGGGTAATACTGCCCGCAGTCACTTTTCTGTACGATGCAATCAGCGACAGCAGGGTCGTCTTTCCTGCACCATTCCGCCCGAGCAGGCCGTATATTTTCCCGGGTGCGAGTTCAAGATTAATGTTGGTCAGAATAGTATCTTTTTTAATATCTAAATCTACGCCCTCTATTTTTAAGGTCATTATTTTTCACTCCTGTTCATATCAATCATTTTTTGTATATCGCTTTTGCTTAAATCCAGTTTCCCCGCTTCTTCAAGCAACGGCTTTAAATATTCTTCTACAAATCCTTCTCTTCTCTTTTCCAGCAGTTTGCCGCGTGCATCTTCTGAGACAAACATTCCTACACCTCTTTTTTTGTATAATACGCCTTCTTCCACAAGTTCTGTTACACCTTTTGATACGGTTATATGATTCACTTTAAAATACGTGACAATCTCATTTGTCGACGGCACTTTGTCGTGTTCAACAAGTGTTTCGTCAATAATCTGATCAGCCAGCCAGTCCCTGATTTGCTCATAAATCGGTTTCTTCTCATTCAGCAGCTTCGACACATCGCAGCCTCCCTTCTATTCCTAGGTTCCATCTTTATATTTTTCTTATTAAGTCATCTAGTTATATATCTATGTATATAACTATACAACCATTAGCGTAATTTGTAAACATTTTTGTTTAAATTAATTTAGAATATTGGATAGTGAAGACGATAAACGCCGCGGATTCCTATGAAACAACTTCATCGAACTTCCAGACGCTACAGATTCTCGAAAACACAAAAAAGGGGCTGGGACAAAAGCCCTGAAGCAATAAGAGAAACGGCTGGGACATCTTGATTTTAAGATGTTCCAGCCGTTTTTTAGTGGTTTAAGTATAGTAAACACAGATTGCCGGACGAGTTTTCTCAGGTTCACCGCCATTAAAGCGATGCCCAATTCGTTACGGACCGGAGTATTCCCCCGAACAGACATCCGAGTGAATCTCAAATTCGCCTTCAAGTTTCCAAAAGTCGTTTCGACATCGATTTTGCGTTGCGCGTATCGACGTCGACCTTCCGGGCTTGAAAGCGTCTGGTTCACCTGAGCTTTGAAATACTCCAGGTTCATATTTTTTTGAATTCGTTTCGGCTGATCCGGTGCAGATGTTTTACACAATGCCATCAACGGACATGCCTGACAGTCCTCGCATTCATATATTTTAAATACCCGCTGATAACCATATTTGTCCGTTCGAGTCGTATGCCGTTTCAAAGGTAAACGGCGGTCATTCGGACAGACATAGTAATCATCGATTGCGTTATATTCCCAATGATTCGGGTGCATCTCATCTGTTTTGTACCGTTTCTTTTGTTCTTTATAGTACGTATTGTAAGGAATCAATGCCTGACGTTCATATGTGTCGACGACGCACTCATAATTGGATTCACTGCCATACCCGGCATCGGCGACAATATATTCCGGCAGGTGCTGGAACGTGTGCTGCATCGTATGGAGAAAGGGATCGAGCGTGCGGGTATCGGTGGGATTCCAATAAATATCATATCCCAACACAAACTGATTATTGGTCGCAATCTGTAAGTTATAGCCGGATTTCAACTGGCCGTTCTGCATGTGATCATCTTTCATGCGCATGAATGTCGCATCAGTATCGGTTTTGGAATAACTGTTACGGTCTCTCATCAGCGCACGTTGGGTTTGATAGTTTAAGCGCCGGTCCAAATAATCTTTCATGGCTTTCTTGGATTTGCGAATCTCTGAACGCTCTGTGCGAATCGCTTTGCGGGTGGGTATATCTTCAGTGCGTTCAATCTGTTCAGTGAGTTCGGTTTCAGTGTCTGTCAGTTGCGTATGAATATGCGCCAGTTCCGATGCCGTCAATGGCCCCTCCGATTCCCGAATCATTTCTGGAATCACTTCTGATTCGACCAGCGCTTCATATTTTGCTTTAGATTTTTCCAACACCGCCGACTCGTGTCGGTCGATATTCTTTCTAAAGACAAAGGTATACTTATTGGCATTCGCTTCAATTTTTGTACCGTCTATAAAAATCGCATCCGACTCAATTAAGCCATTCGATTCCAGCTGAGTTCTAAACTGGATGAAGGCAGACTGAAGCAGCGCCGCCATCTTCGGATGCGCACGGAATCGGTTAATCGTTCGATACGAGGGGGTTTGATTTTGCGCCAGCCACATCATTCGGATACTGTCCTGCAGTAACGCTTCAATCTTACGACCGGAGAATGCGGATTGACTGTAGGCACAGAGTAAGATTTTCAGCATCATTTTGGGATGATAGGACGACGCCCCTTGAGATTGTCCGAACTCATCAAACACATCTTCCGGCATACTTTCGACCAGTGTATGTACCGCTTTCGAGATATCATTGTCTGGAATCAGGATTTCTGTTTCGAGTGGCAGTGTGATTTGGTTCATGTTATAATTTTTATACATAAGATTCCTCTTTTCATTGTTTGTGTCGTTACTTACATTGTATCTGAGGGTCTTATTTTTTTGTAGAGATATACGTATATTTCCATATAAAAAAGCGCACTTGACTCCTAGGGGAGTAGCGTCTGCGTGAGACTACAGGCTCACGCGACGCCCCTGGAAAGCAAGTGCGCTTTTTGATTTAGAGGCTGGACTTATGTCCCAGCCCCTTCACGAATAAATACTATAATTTTGCGATTCCAATAATAACAAGTGCCCAGCTGATCAGGAACATTACTCCGCCAATCGGTGTGACTGCACCGAGGATTGAAATGCCTGATAATGCCAGCACCATAAGTGATCCGGTAAAGAAGACAATTCCCGCTGTCATGAACCATCCTGCTGCAACTAGGAATTGCGCGCCTGTAACCTGAATTAAAATTCCAATCGCGATAAGTCCAAGTGCATGGTAGAACTGGTATTTAACTGCAGTTTCCCACACACCAAGGTAGTGTTCACTGAGTTTTCCTTCCAATAAATGCGCACCAAATGCACCGCATGCGACTGCGATAAATGCATTGACTGCGCCTAATATAATAAATAATTTCATGTGACTAATTTCCCCCGCTTTTTTCTCTGTTTTTAATAAAAATAAGATACAGCGAACTTGAATAAAGTATCAGACTGAAAATAAACAGCCAGCCGCCGAATTTTAAGATTTGCACTTCGGGCACATACAAAAGCCCTGCAATAATTAGTGCCAGTGAAGTATACCTCATATATTTCAACGCTTTATTCCACGCTTTTATATGCTCTTTCCGCAGCTTTTTTCTATACCTGCCGAACACAAACGAAAGAATGAAAAACACTGCACCAACGATGATGAATACTAACATTAGGTGAAACGACCTCCATTAAAAATCAAAAATATCTCTGCCGTTACCATCATCATCCTCGTCCACCGCCCGTTTGGCAACAGGGGTGCGGCGGATTGTCATATTATCTTCTAATTTCGGCTCCGGATCCGGCTGTTTATCATCTGAATCAGCCAGTAGCCCAAGTAGCTTCTGCATGGCGTAGGCATGCTTGGATACCTCGATACCCGCTTCTATAAACTCTAATTCTCTTTTTAATTCTGTTGCAATCTGCTTATTCATGCTGTTCGCTCCAGTCAATCGGTCCGCGGCCGGCAGATTCTAGATAAGCATTTGTCTGGCTGAACGGTTTTGAACCGAAAAACCCCCTGAATGCAGAGAGCGGGCTTGGATGAACTGAAGTAATTATTTTATGTTTATCAGTGTCGATTAATTTAACTTTTTTCTGCGCCGGTTTCCCCCAGAGAATAAATACAACATGCTCAAGTTCCTCTGAAATCGTACGGATAATATCGTCCGTGAACTGTTCCCAGCCGAGTCCGCGGTGAGAGTTTGCATCTCCCGCATCTACTGTCAGCACAGTGTTTAACAAGAGGACGCCTTCTTCGGCCCAGTCCGATAAGTTACCGGTTGTTCTGACGATACCGAGGTCGCTCTCGAGCTCCTTATATATATTTCTGAGTGAAGGCGGAATTTTAACGCCTTCGTTCACTGAAAATGCAAGACCGTGCGACTGGCCTTTCCCGTGATATGGATCCTGTCCCAAAATTACAACTTTAATACTGTTAAATGGTGTTAATTCAAAGGCGGTGTATACCTGTTCTTCCGGCGGATAAACTTCGCCCTTTCTGTAGCGTTCATTTAATGTCTGTCTCATCGTTGTGAAATCATGATTATTCGTAATGCTGCGAAAGATTTCTTCCCAGTTTAAATCTGCCATTTTTAACGCACCTCCATACTAAAACTTCATTATATCATCGTTGTAAGCAATGCTCTAGAATTACACCGCTAATTATAGTAAAATGACAATATCTATCAGTACAATTAGGGGGAAATATAATGGCACTTGCAAAAACGTTAACAATAGCCGGGACAGACGTCAGCGGCGGCGCTGGAATCGCAGCAGATTTAAAAGCTTTCCAGGAGCATGAAACCTACGGCTTCAGTGTTTTAACCACTGTAGTTTCAATGGAACCATCAACCTGGTCTCACCGCGTGAGCCCAATACCAATAGAAGATGTTAAAAATCAGCTCGAAACAGCACTTTCTTTAAATCCCGATGTCATTAAAACAGGGATGCTGCCTTCAGAAGAAGTTGTAGAACTTTCGAAGGAAGCTTTTTTAAATTCAAATGCCAAACATTTCGTTGTCGACCCTGTTATGGTTTGTAAAGGAGACGATGAAGTCCTGAACCCCGGGCTTGTCGAATCAATGATTGAGAACCTGATTCCGAATGCAACAGTCGTCACACCGAATCTGGTTGAAGCGGGACACCTCGCGGGCGTTAAAACTCCGCGCACACTTGATGAAATCAAAGAAGCAGCTAAGGCAATTCATGCTAAAGGTGCGAATTATGTTGTCGTTAAAGGCGGCACGGGCATCGAGGGTGATTCTGCAATTGACGTCTTCTACGACGGCACGGAACTTCACCTGCTCGAATCAAAAAAATTCGATACTGCTTTTAACCACGGCGCGGGATGTACATTTGCAGCATCCATCGCAGCTAACCTTGCCAACGGCAAAGAGCCGCTTGAAGCAGTACAGCTGGCAAAAGCTTTCGTCACCAGCGCAATTAAAAACGGCTGGCAGATGAATGAGCATGTCGGTGTTGTCAGACATGGCGCTTACAATTCAGTAGAAAAGATCGAAGTTGTAGATAAAGTATTGAACTAAGAAAGAGATAGCTTGCTATCTCTTTTAATATGGTAGCTGATATTATAATTATAGGAGTTTTCTATTCATGGAAATGAAGAAAATAGTAAAACAGGATGTTCAGAAAATCTTAACAGAATATGAAAATACACCGGTCTACTTGCATGTTGAAATAACAAGCGGCATGTACGCGAGTCATCTGGATGACAATATCTTTAATGCGGGAACCTTCCTGCGCAATATTCAGGTTGAATTCATTCAGGCAACTATCCGCGGCGGCAACCGCTCAAAAGAGCACCGTGTCGGGCTAAAGCTCGCTAACGGCGGCTGGGTTTACGTTCTCGGCTTAACGCATTATATCGAGGGCGAGAACGGGGAGTTTATCATGCACGGCTTTAACGCCGAAGGCAAACTCGCTTCAGCGCTTGAAATTTCAACGAAACCATTCTTTAAGTAGGAGGAAATCACATGGATTTTTCACAGGAAAATCACGTACTTGTTGTTTTCCCGCATCCCGATGATGAAGCATTCGGTGTCAGCGGAACAATAATGAAATACAGAGAAGCGGGAGTCCCTGTCACATACGCCTGCCTGACTTTCGGCGATATGGGACGGAACCTCGGCTACCCGCCGTTTGCAACGCGCGAATCGCTCCATTCTATCCGTAAAGCCGAAGTTGAGGAATCAGCGCGTATTATGGGTGTTGATGATCTCCGCCTGCTCGGATTCAGAGACAAAACTCTCGAGTTCGAAGAACATGGTAAACTTAAAGGTGTCATTACCGATTTAATCGCCGAGCTCGCACCGACGCGTATTATTACATTTTATCCGGGCTATTCAGTCCATCCGGATCACGAGGCTACTGCAGATGCTGTAATAGAAGCACTGACGGACATCTCTCCGGATAAACGTCCGGCGCTCCAGCTTGTCGCCTTTGATAACCGGACTTTCGACGATCTCGGCGAACCGGATATCGTTATCGATATTGACGGCTATACAGAACGGAAACTGGATGTTATGGCCGCTCATCGTTCACAAACAGGCAAGCTGCTCGAAGATCTTGCTGCAGATACCCAGCAGGGTGACGATGCCAGAGAACGGTGGATGAGGTACGAGAACTTTTACAGTTACGAAATTGATTAAGGAGCATTATAAATGGAAGAATTTGACTTGACGACAAGAGAAGGTCGTTTTAAATATTTTGGTTCAGTTGACCCTATTGAAGGCACTAAACCAAAAGTTAAAGAAGATATGGCAGATTTACAAAACTCACGTAAAGACTTCCTTTTTGAAGTCGATTCTGTCGGCATTAATAATTTATCTTACCCTGTAGTCATCGGTGATTTCCAGTCAGTCGGCAACTTTGAGCTGGCAACCAGCCTTGAAAAAGATGAAAAAGGCATCAATATGAGCCGTTTAATCGAATCTCTGGAAACTGTCAACAGCGGCGGTGTACCACTCGATTTTGACACAATTAAAGAACTCCTGTCGAAATTGCGCGGACGCATGAAACAGAATTCAGCAGAACTGACTGTCGACGGTAAATGGTTCTTTAACAAGCCCTCGCCGGGTACCGGCTTAAATGCGGTGGCAAACGCGGATGTTGTGTATTCTGCAGCATTCGACGGAGAATCATTTACTCGCAAGCAATTCGGCATGACAGCCCAGGTCACTACACTGTGCCCATGTTCGAAAGAAATCAGTGAATACAGTGCACATAACCAGCGGGGCAATGTTAAGGTTCTCATCGATATCGATGACAGCGCGGAGCTCCCTGCGACTTATAAAGAAGATTTATATGAAATTCTTGAAATTAACGCATCGAGCCAGCTCTATCCGATTTTAAAACGTACAGACGAGAAAATGGTCACAGAACGCGCTTATGAAAATCCGCGCTTCGTCGAAGATTTAATCCGTCTGGTGGCATATGACTTAGTCGAGCTCGACTGGGTGAAAGGCTTCGAACTTGAATGCCGCAACGAAGAAAGCATCCACCAGCACGACGCATTTAGCCGATTAAAATATCAAAAATAGTTTGATCGTGAGACCGGAACCTTTGAGTTTCGGTCTTTTATTATGGGGAGGGAGTGAATGCTTGAAACCCGCAGAAGCTGACGAGACAAAAAACTCCCCGAGTCCGCAGACAGCGGTCTCAAAGGGAGTTTTTCTTCTTCTTCATGCGTAAGTTTCTAAAGAATGTCTTCAGCATCTCACTGCAGTCTTCCTGCAGCACACCGCTTACCACATCTGCACGATGGTTAAACCGCGGTTCGTCCAGCAGATTCATCAGGCTGTCGACGGTGCCGCCTTTAGGATCCGGCGCGCCGTAAACTACGAGAGGCACCCTCGACATTATTATCGCGCCGGAGCACATCACACATGGTTCCAGCGTGACATATAATGTGCAGTCTTCCAGCCTGAATGAGCCGACCGCTTCAGATGCTGCCTGAATCGCGAGCAGTTCTGCGTGAGTTACGGGATTCTGGGTGGTTTCGCGCAGGTTATGTGCTCGGCTGATTATTTCATCGTTTTTGACAATAACTGCCCCAATAGGCACTTCTCCTAAAGCTGCTGCTTTTTTGGCTTCTTCAATCGCAGCTTTCATAAATACTTCATGCATCGAGAATGAACTTCCCGTCTGCATCGTACAGATCCATAATACTGTCGACTATCTTATCCGCTCCAGTCAGGTGTTCAAGCTGACCAGTGCCGCTCAGCACGCCGATGGTGTATAAGCCTTCATCGTAGCCGAGCATGGTATCTGCAGCGTTATCCCCCACCATCACAAGATCTTCAATTGCATATTGGTGTTTATCGATAAAGTCTTTAATAAAACCGAATTGCGGTTTGTGATAATCGTTATCGTCGCCGCAAATTACATCAAATATATACGGCTGCAGCTCGAATTTCTCGATAAATCTAAGCGTCGAATCCCTGCTGTCACTCGTCACGATTACATTTTTATAACCGTTGTTTAAACCGTGTTCCAGCACTGTTTCAACACCGTCGATCAGCACCATATCATCAGCGAGCATCTGAAGATTGGATTCATAAAAAGATTTCGCCCATTCTCCCCCGCCCTGTCTGAATGATTCAAAGACTTTGTGAATATCGCTGCCGGTGCCTGAGGCAATTGTCGAGTTCGCTTTAATTTCCTCATCGATGTAGCCCAGTTCCTCGGCAACTTCCGACTTTATATCATGTGCATTAAAATCTTTTGCAAACTCGTCTATGCATTTTTTTGCATACGGTGTCCACAGTTTATGAAAATTTAACAGTGTCCCATCCTTATCGTATAAAATGATACGGTCCATTCGTCACCCTCCACGAACCGGACGGGACATTTCTTAAATTCCCGCCGGGTTCTTCTCCTGTATCGCTTCTATCATTGTATCAGTCATTTTATCCAAATCAAAAGATGCCTTGAAATCCCATTGGCGTTTCGCTTCCGCTGCATCGATATTATCCGGCCAGCTTTCTGCGATGCCCTGTCTGACAGGATCAACATCATAGCTGAGTTCAAAGCCGGGATAATGACGGCGGATTGATGCCGCCACCATTTCCGGTTCGAGGCTCATACTCGTTACGTTAAAGGCATTGCGGTTTTCCAGTTTGCTGCTGTCCGCTTCCATCAGGTCAATAATGGCCTGAATCGCATCGTCCATATACATCATATCCATAAAGGTATCTTTACCGATAAATGATGTATATTTACCATTTTTCACCGCTTCAAAATAAATTTCCACAGCATAATCCGTCGTACCGCCGCCCGGTTCTCTTACGTGCGAAATCAGACCAGGGAAACGCACCCCGCGCGTATCCACGCCGAATTTATCGAAGTAGTAATCGCACAGCAATTCACCCGATACTTTGTTCACCCCGTACATCGTAGTCGGACGCTGAATGGTTATCTGAGGCGTATCTTTCTTCGGTGTCGTCGGACCGAAAGCGCCAATGGAGCTCGGTGTAAAGAACTGCAGATTAAGTGTGCGGGCTGTTTCCAGTGCATTAACCAGTCCGCCCATATTAATATTCCATGCAAGCATCGGATCCTTTTCACATGTTGCGCTTAAAAGTGCGGCCAGATGCATAATCGTATCCGCCTTAAATTCTTTGGCAATACGCTCCATCGCTTCGCGGTCCGTGACATCCAGAATTTCGAAAGCTTTGCCTTCGAGCGGTGAATCCACAGGTTCTTTAATATCTGTCGGCAGAACATTGTCCTCACCGTAAATTTCTCTTAATTTAACGGTTAACTCTGTCCCAATCTGTCCGAGCGCCCCTGTAACTATAATTCGTTCCATGATTGTTTCCCCTTATCGAAAAGTTTATGTTTTAGTTAATAATTCCCATTTCCCGGCCGACTTTCGCGTATATTTCAAGCGCCTGGTCGAGCATTTCTTTCGTGTGTGCCGCTGTCGGCATGTTTCTTACGCGTCCCGTACCCTTCGGCACTGTCGGGAAGACGATTGATTTTGCATAAACGCCCTCCTCTTTCAGACGTTTTGAAAATTCCTGAGCTTTTTTCTCGTCACCGATAATACAAGGTGTAATCGGTGTTTCCGAGTTGCCGATTTCAAAGCCTAAATCTTTCAGGCCGGCTTTCAGATAGTCGCCGTTTTCCCATAATTTATCGTGCAGCTCAGTTGAAGCCATTAAAGTTTTAACCGCTTCAGTGATTGCTTTCGTATCTCCTGGAGTTAACGACGTCGAGAATAAGAACGGACGTGCCGCGACTTTCAGGTAATCGATTAAATCCTGTGACCCGGCAACATAACCGCCGACAACACCGATTGCTTTCGATAATGTACCCATTTGAAGATCGATTTCTTTTTCAAGACCGAAATGTTTAACTGTACCGGCACCTTTGCCCATTACACCTGAACCGTGCGCGTCATCGACATATGTGATTAAGTCGAATTCTTTTGCGATCTCGACGATTTCAGGCAGTTTCGCCACATCGCCGTCCATTGAGAATACACCGTCTGTAATGTACATTACTTTTTTATAAAGTCCTGATTCCACCGCTTCTTTTGCTTTAGCACGGAGATCATCCATATCAGAATGGTTTACACGGATAATTTTAGCTTTAGATAAGCGGCACCCGTCGATAATTGACGCGTGATTTAATTCATCAGATAAAATCGCATCTTCTTTATTCATAACAGCTTGAATTGCCGCCATATTACAGTTAAAGCCTGATTGGAAAGCAACTGCTGCTTCAGTTCCTTTGAATTCTGCAAGCGTGTTTTCCAGTTCCACGTGAAGATCCAGCGTACCGTTAATTGTACGTACCGCTCCAGCGCCTACACCGTGTGATTTAATTGCTTCTATCGCTGCTTCCTTTAATTTTTCATCCGTTGCAAGACCTAAATAGTTATTAGACGATAAGTTAATCAGGCTTTTGCCTGCTACTGTAATTTCAGGACCGTTTGCACCTTCTACTACATCTATCTCATTGTACAGACCGTTGTCTTTTAAATATTCCAGATTTGTTTGTAAATACTGTTCTAATTTTTGTGACATATACGTCCCCTCCTTACCTAACATTTTAGCATATCTAAGCGCTTTCTTTGAACGATATCAAATTGTTTATATTGTTGTAATTTTCTCACTTTTAAGCTTTATATATTTTAAACTCAGGCTCGCTCTGATAATATGAATAGAAAACAGTTATGGAGGTTCAATCATGAGTATTAGAGATATCGCATCATCAAAACTTCCCGGGATGGTCACGGCGAGACGCCACATGCATATGCATCCGGAAGTATCATTTAAAGAGAAAGAAACATACCAGTTTATTCTAGGTAAGCTTAAACAGTACCCTGAATTAAACATTCGTGAAAATGTCGGTAAAAACGATGAAAACGAAGGTGCCGGTATCGTTGCCTCAATCGGCTCGGGCAGTCCGCACATTGCCGTCCGTGCTGATTTTGATGCACTTCCGATTGAAGACCAGAAAGATGTGCCTTATAAATCGCAAAATCCAGGGGCTATGCACGCCTGCGGTCATGATGGTCATACGAGTACCCTTTTAGGCCTTGTGGACGCTGTAATGGATAATAAAGACAATTTAAGCGGCACTGTATCTTTTATCTTCCAATACGGCGAGGAAGAACAGCCGGGAGGCGCCAAGGCAATGGTCGATGACGATGCGCTCGCCGGTGTTGATAAAGTCTACGGCCAGCATTACTGGAGTCAGTTCGATACACATGAAGTGCAGACGAAACCGGGCGCAATGATAGCGAGCCCCGACGGTTTCTACATAACGCTCCAGGGTTCCGGCGGGCATGCTGCATATCCGGACCTGACGGTTGATCCGATTGTCGTCGCCGCAGAACTGATTACCAATTTACAGACCGCGGTAGCACGCCAGATTTCGCCGATTGAGAATGCAGTCGTTACTGTAGGCAGCGTGCGCGGCGGAGACGCGTTTAATGTCATTCCTGATACTGTCAGAATTACGGGTACTGTCCGTACGTTTAAACAGGAAGTTAAAGAAAAAATTTATGAAATTTTCAAACAGGAAGTGGAATATACAACTAAAAAACGAGGCGCTTCTGCAGATATGGAATATAAATTCGGCTATCCTGCTGTAATTAACCATGAAGAAGAAGCTCAGCTTATTGCCGATGCTGCAAAAGAGCTCGGACTTCCTTACAAAGAAGCCGATCCTTTAATGATCGGTGAAGATTTTTCTTATTATATTTTAAATAAGCCGGGTGCTTTCTTCTACACAGGTACCGGCAATGAAGAAAAGAAAACAACACCTGCCCATCATACAGATATGTTTGATATCGACGAAGATGCAATGGAAACAGCATTGATGATGTTCATGAAAATTTTAGAAAAAGAATCGGTGATTAAATGGACGTAAAATCAATTGAATCTGCAGTCGCCGAGAATTACAACGGGATGGTCCAGCTGCGCAGGCATCTGCATATGTATCCGGAGTTGTCGTTTAAAGAAGTTCATACACCTGCCTATATCGCAGATTATCTGCGCAGTCTCTCCATCGATGTCCGTGAAGGTGTCGGCGGGCGCGGCGTGGTCGGCAGACTGATTGTGGATGAATCGCTTCCGACCGTCGCATTAAGAGCGGATTTCGATGCACTGCCGATTCAGGACTTAAAAGACACACCGTATAAATCTACAGTTCCGGGCGTGATGCATGCATGCGGACACGATGCTCATACGGCGATTGTACTTACCGCAGCTAAAATTCTGAGCGGCATGAAAGATACATTGAAAGGCAATATCGTGTTCATTCATCAGCACGCCGAAGAAGTAGATCCCGGCGGAGCCATTCAAATGATTGCAGACGGCTGCCTCGACGGCGTCGATGCCATCTTCGGCCAGCACGTGACTACATCACTTGATGTTGGAAAAACCGGTTATAAATACGGCACTGCGACCGGTATCCCCGATGACTTTACCATTACTTTAAAAGGACGCGGCGGCCACGCTTCGCGTCCGCACGATACAATTGATCCGGTCGCAGCCGGCATTGCGCTCTGCAATCAGCTTCAATATGCTGTAACAAGACGCACAAATGCCATGGACTCTGTCGTTTTGTCGATTACGATGTTTAATGCCGGCAATCAGCATAACGTCATTCCGGATGAAGTAACTATCGGCGGAACCATCCGCTCGTTTAATCACGACATGCAGGAAACTATGATTAAAGAGCTCAACAGGACACTTGAAGGGCTGGTCAGAACGACTGGTGTATCATTCGATCTCGACTATATGAAGGGCTATCCGCCTGTAGTCAATGATGACAGAATGACAGATATCGTAGTAGAAAGTGCGGACAAAATTTCCACTGTCAACGAAACAATCAGACTTGAACCGGATCTTGGCGGCGAAGATTTCTCTTATTATCTGCAGCGCGTTCCGGGAACATTCTTCTATACCGGCGTTAAAAACTCAAGCTTTAAAGCAGATTTCCCTCATCACCATGCTCATTTTGATATCGATGAAAAAGGAATGGTCAATGCGGTAAGCGTCATGCTTGAATCTGTATTTACGTATTTAGAAAAGGAGTCACGATAATGGATATAAAAAAACTAATCAACGACCGCTATGATTCGATGGTGGATCTTCGCAGATATATGCATCAGCATCCTGAAATCTCTTTTCAGGAAATGAATACGAAAAAATGGATTTACGATCAAATAAAAGATCTCGGTCTCGATATCAGACAGGATGTCGGAGGAAACGGGATCGTTGCAAGGCTTCAGGTAAACGATGAGTTTGAAACGGTCGCACTGCGTGCAGACTTTGATGCGCTGCCGATAAACGATGAAAAAGACGTGCCGTATAAATCAAAAATTCCCGGTGTAATGCATGCATGCGGACACGATGCACATACAGCTATGCTGATTACGATGGCTAAAATTTTGTCAGAACATAAAGATGAGCTGCCGGTCAACGTCGTATTTTTACATCAGCATGCCGAAGAGCTGCTGCCGGGCGGAGCCAAGGCTATGATTGAAGATGGTGCGCTCGACGATATCGATTATGTATTCGGTACACATGTTTCCACTAAGTTTCCTGTCGGTACTATTAAATATAACTACGATACGATGTACGCGAATGCGGACTCGTTTAAAATTACCGTTAACGGGCTCGGCGGACACGGTGCGACACCTCAGGTGACTCATGATCCAATTGTTGCCTCGGCATCGCTGATTCAGCAAATACAGACGATTGTATCACGTTCTGTAAGCCCTCTTGACTCAGCAGTTGTGACAATCGGCGCATATAATGCCGGCTCAGTGTTCAATGTTATTCCCGGCAAGGCAGAAATTAAAGGAACCTTCAGAACTTACACTGAGGACGTAAGACAAACAGTAGCTAAACGACTGGAACAGATCTGTCTCGGCATCAGCGCAAGTTTTAATGTTAATGCCGATCTCGAAATTATGTACGGCTATCCGTCGATGAAAAACGATCATGCTCTCTTAGACTACGTTACAGGTAATGTCAGGGAAGATGCAGCGTTCGTTTCAGGGGTTGAAGAAGTGGGGCCTGCAATGGGCGGAGAAGACTTCTCCTACTTCATCCAGGAAAAACCCGGCTGTTATTTCTACACCGGTGTCAGAAACAGCGAGAAAAAAGCCGATATCCCTCATCACAATCCTATGTTCGACATTGATGAAGAAGGAATGAAAACAGGGGTTGAAACACTGCTGAAAGCAGTACTGAAATTCGATAAACGTTCAAAATAAAATAAGGCACAAAAAAAGAGCTGAGATAAAATCTGACGTGCTCCCCTTAAGTTGTACTTACTATTCAACTTAAGGGGAGTTTTTGTATGAAAAATAATAAACATAGTTTTGAATTTAAGTTAACAGTCGTAACAGATTATTTAAATGGCGAAGGTGGATT
>SPPL01000006.1 GCA_004570955.1 Jeotgalicoccus nanhaiensis | reverse complement strand
ACATTCAATAGTCTGGCGGCGATGGCGGAGAGGCCACACCTGTTCCCATGTCGAACACAGCAGTTAAGCTCTCCAGCGCCGATGGTAGTTGGACTGACGTCCCGCAAGAGTAGGACGCTGCCAGGCTGTACATAACATATTCAATATATGGATGCGATGAGCCGCATTGAGACCTTTATAGGTCTCTTTTTTTGTATTATAATAGATTAATATATTATTTATTGAAGGAGTACCAGCATGTATACTTTAAAATTAAATTCACTGGCAGATACTGAACGGCTGGCTGAAATATTTGCACGTGAAATTTCCGGCGGTACTGTTATTCTTCTATCAGGGGATCTCGGCAGCGGTAAAACGGCATTTTCTCAGTTTTTAGGTAAATATTTAGGTGTGAAAAGACATATGACATCTCCGACCTTTAATATTATAAAATCATATAATGCGGATGTTAAACTTCATCATATGGATTGTTACCGTTTAGAAGATTCAGAAGAAGATTTAGGATTTGAAGAATATTTTAACGATACAGATATTGCGCTTGTAGAATGGCCGCAGTTCATAGCTGAATTTTTACCTGAAAATACAATAAGTATTAATATTAAGTACGAAAGTGAAAACGGACGCCTGGTTACTATTGAAGCAACAGGAGATAGCAATATTAAAATTGCGGAGGATGTTTATGATAAGTTTACTGCTTGATACAAGCAACCAGGCTTTATCGGTTGCGGTAAACCGCAATGGTAAAATGGCTGCAGAAATCAATACAAATTATAGGAAAACCCACTCTGAAACATTGGTGGATAATATACAAAAAGTGCTTGAAATTGCTGATATTAAAAAGTCCAGTATAGACAGAATAATCGTCGCAAAAGGGCCGGGCTCTTATACCGGAGTACGCATCGGTATTACTGTGGCTAAAATGCTCGGAAAGCAGCTGGACATCCCTGTATACTCAGTATCATCATTATTTGTACTTGCTGTATCGAATCATATCAGAGGTAATGCCGTGCCTCTTATCGATGCGAGAAGAGGATATGTATACGGTGCAATGTATAACATTCAGGAAGATGATTACACTGAAGTGATAGCTCCTCAGTATATTGAATTCAGTACTTTATCTGCTGAAATTGACGAAGCTGTTTATTTATTAAACAGTGAAGAAAAAATCACTATTGATATCGATGAATATACTCATGTGACACCGCGTATATCAGAGACAGAACGATATGAAAAAGCATTAAAACTTGAAGATGCTGATCAGCTGACACCTGATTATCTGCGTATCTCGGAGGCGGAAAGAAATTGGCAGGACAACCAGTAATAAGAGAAATGAAAATTGAAGATTTAAATGCGGTGTACGCAATAGAAATCGAAGCATTTAAAAATTCAACATGGACGATGGAAGCTTATACGAGAGAACTGGTAATGAATAAATTTGCTCATTATTTTGTTATGGAGCTGGATGGTGAAATCATCGGTTATACAGGTATATGGCTTGTAGTGGATCAATGTCAGATTACTACTGTCGCAGTTGCCAAAAAAATGCGCGGTAAAGGCTACAGCCATGTACTTATTCAGCATATTAAAGACTATGTAAAACCTCAGGCTGACATAGTCTCTCTGGAAGTCAGGGTCGATAATACACCGGCAATGAGATTGTATGAAAGGAACGGCTTTAAATACGGCGGCGTACGTAAAAATTATTATGGAGAAGGACTTGATGCACACGTGATGTGGGTGAATCTTAATGAGTAAGGATATTACAATACTGGCAATAGAAACGAGCTGTGATGAGACTGCAGCAAGCGTTATTATGAATGGCAGTAAGATTTTATCAAATGTAGTAGTAAGCCAGATAGAAAGTCATAAGCGATTTGGAGGGGTAGTGCCGGAAGTTGCATCACGTCATCACGTAGAAGCAATTACACAGGTTATAGAACAGGCTTTAAAAGATGCTGAACTCGAGCCTTCGGATTTAACAGCTGTGGCCGTTACAGAAGGTCCTGGTCTGATAGGCGCACTCCTTATCGGCATCAACGCAGCAAAAACATTTGCTTTCGTTCATGACTTACCGCTGATTCCTGTTCATCATATAGCAGGGCATATTTACGCAGCACAGCTGGAAAAACCATTGGAATTTCCGCTCATTTCACTTGTAGTCTCAGGCGGTCATACAGAGCTGATATATATGAAAGATCATATGTCGTTTGAAATTATCGGTGAAACGAGAGATGACGCTGTTGGAGAAGCTTTCGATAAAGTGGCAAGGGTGATTGATCTGCCTTATCCGGGAGGTCCGCATATCGATAAGCTGGCACAGAGCGGAAAAGACACTTTTAATTTCCCGAGAGGGTTAATGAAAGAAGAAACATTTGATTTCAGCTTCTCAGGCTTAAAATCAGCAGTGATTAATAAACTTCATAATTGTAAGCAAAAAGGAATTGAAGTAAATAAAAGTGATGTCGCAGCAAGCTTTCAGGCAAGTGTTACCGATGTACTGACAGCAAAAACATTTGCTGCCTTGGAAAAATATGATGTCAAAAATCTGATTATTGCAGGCGGGGTTGCAGGAAACAGCGAATTGCGCAGCAGATTTACGTCTATGTGCAATGACAAATATATTAATCTTCAAATACCTGAACTGAAGTTCTGTACAGATAATGCTGCTATGATCGGTGCAGCGGCCTATCACTTGTATGAAAAAAATCACTTAGCAGATTTAACACTTAATGGACGAAACTTTATCGATATAGAAGAGTATGCTTTTTAACTTAGAGTAAAATGGTATATTTTCACTTTTAATTGTGGTATAATGTTAATAATTAATTTAAGGAGGACATGTCATGATACCGCGTATTTGGAACACACTTTTGAATCTATAATTTAATAAAAAATTCAAAAGTCTTGTTCAAACTATATTTATACACGGGATTAGTATGTCCTTTTTTAAAATAAAAATGTACGTTTGAGACAGCACAGGACTGTCTCTTTTTTTGTGCAGAAATATAGTTTGCAGACTCGAACAGGAGTGCAAATTATAATGAATGAATTAAGTATAAAATTAAATAATATATCAGTTGCTTTCGGCAATAAAGATATTTTTGACATAGCAAATCTGCAAGCTTATATTAATGACCGGATTGCAATTGTCGGCCGCAACGGATCGGGTAAATCGACCTTGCTTAAAATAATTGCCGGAGAATTTACAGAGTATGCGGGAGAAGTTCAAAGAGAAACAGAATTTAATTATTTAAGCCAGATGGGAAGCTCTGACCAGAACATTGGGGGGACCCTCGATTTTGAAATGCTCAGCCGCATGAATGTTCCGGATAATGATAATTTGAGCGGCGGAGAAGAAACAAAATACAGACTGGTGCAGACGCTGTCGGATTATAAGACTGGTTTGCTGCTCGATGAACCGACGACACATCTCGATTATGAAAGCATTGAGTATTTAATAGAAGAACTCAAATACTATTACGGCACCTTAATTTTTGTCAGTCACGATAGACACTTCATTAACAGTCTGGCGACTAAGATATGGGAAGTGTCAGATGGTAATGTAACTGAGTATAACGGTAATTATGATGATTATGAAGAAGCCAAAAATAAAGAAAAACTGACACTTGAACGTGAACACGAAAATATATTAAAAGAAAAAGAACGTCTGAACAAAGCGATCAGCAAACAAAAAGAAAAGGCGGAAAAAATGACAGCAGCCGGTAAAAATAAAAGCGGAGATATAAAGCCGGACCGCCTGTCGAGTTCCAAGCAGAAAGACACAGTGCAGAAACAGGCATTTAAAGCAGCTAAAGCGATGGAGAGCCGGATGGAGCAGCTGCAAGAAACTGAACGTCCGGTTCATGAAGCTTCACTGGAGTTTCCGATGTCAAAAGCGATGGAACTTCATAATAAGTTTCCGATAATGGGGCAGGATGTCACTGTTGAACGCGACGGGAATATTCTTTTAGATAAGGTGAGCTTCCAATTTCCGCAGGGAGAAACAATCGCAATCACAGGCAGGAACGGCAGCGGAAAATCGAGCCTACTTACTGATATAATCGAAGGCGGAAATAATTTTGATATTTCACCGAAAGTTGTAATTGAACAGTACAATCAAATGGATTATAAGTTGTTTGGTGGAGAATCAGCCGTGCAGTTTTTAAAGCGTCATTCAGAAATGAACGAATCCCTTATAAGAAGTATGCTGGTCAATTTAGGCTTTTCACCTGACGAAGTCATGAAGCCGGTTAATAAGTTAAGCGGTGGGGAAGCGACGAGAGTATCATTGGCATTAATGTTTGTTAAACCTTCAAATGTAATCATTCTGGATGAACCGACGAACTTTATCGATTTAATGACGATAGAGGCACTTGAAAAATTTATAAAAGCGTATCAGGGGACTATTATTTTAATCTCGCATGACCATCAGTTTGTCAGCCGGACAGCAGATCGGGTTTATAAAATCGAGGATATGAAGTTACATCGGACTAAGTAATATTTATAAATTAGAGAATATGTATTCAGAAATGTATGACATATAATATTATTTATTTATTGGGCTGGGGTGTATAATGTAAATGCAATTAATCTGAAGAATAGAGGTGGAAAGATGATTAAAGCTGTACAATACTTTAACTTTTCCAATGCACTTGAGGCCCTCGAATTTTACGAAAAGAATTTTGATGCAGTCATTAACTCAAAATCACTCGCGACCGATCCGATGTTTGCTGATGCTCTGGATGAAATGGGTATGTCGAAAGAAGATGCAGAAACTTTTGTGATGAATGCGGAGTTTGAAGTGCTTGGACAAAAATTTATGGCGAGCTCTACGGGGGGACATAAGGAAATTGACAACGCGGGTGCAGCTGCTGCATTTACGTTCGATATTAATAATTCAGATGAACTGGAGCAGGTAAAATCCTTTTACAGTAAAGCAATCGAAGCAGGATGCCGTGCAGATATGGAAGCGGGACCGACAGAGTGGACGGAGTATTTTGCGAGTTTTAAAGATCCGTACGGTGTATCGTGGATGATCAGCGGAGAATAGAAAGATGAAAAGCACTGCAGAATCTTCATTATGAGATTCTGCAGTGTTTTTGTTTAATCTTAGAGATGATTAGCTGAGCCTCATCCGGGTACTTATAAATAAGTACAATAATCAGTTGAAATGAGGTTTTATAAATGGCTGAAAGTATGCATTACGGAGATGATTATAAATATCTGCCGGTAACGTCTAAAGAGAACGGCAAAGGTGTTGAAGTACTTCCCGATTTATATCAATATACAGTACAGATTGTCAACGTAGTATTTTACGGCAGACCGGATGATGGTGATTTTGTATTAATAGATGCCGGCATGCCGAAATCTTCAAAGAAAATTATCGAAGCGGCTAAGGAACGATTTGGAGAGAACAGTAAACCGAAAGCGATTATTTTAACGCATGGACATTTTGATCATGTCGGTGCAGTAATAGAGCTTTCTGAACACTGGGATGTGCCTGTCTATGCGCACAAATTAGAGCTGCCGTATCTTAACGGCATGAAAGATTATCAGGCTCCGGATCCTTTAGTGGACGGAGGAATGGTGGCGAAAATGTCTCCTATGTTCCCGCACACAGGCATCGATATAACAGAACGGCTTCATGAACTGCCGGCAGATGGCAGTGTACCGTATATGCCCGATTTTGAATGGGTTCACACACCGGGACATGCTGAGGGACACGTCTCCTTATACCGTGAAAAAGATAAGGCACTGATTGCAGGAGATGCCTTTATTACGGTGAAACAGGATTCACTGTATAATGTCCTGACCCAGGAGAAGAATATTTACGGGCCTCCGAGATATTTTACAACTGACTGGGTGGCAGCCCGAGCTTCTGTCGAAAAACTTGCATCAGTCAAGCCAGAAATTGCGATTACCGGGCATGGACAGCCGATGACTGGTAATGAACTTGCTGAGGCACTGGATAAACTGGTAAATAATTTTGACGAAATCGCAAAACCTGACTCCGGAAAATATATATAGAATAAAAAAAACATCGCACTTGACCAAGGAAGGTCAAGTGCGATGTTTTTTGCATTTATTAATTCGAACGTACATTCAGTTAATATTACGTTTGATGCGATGTCTGTTCTGTCAATACGGAACGTACGTTTTGTCCACAATTTGTGGATAAATTGTTGGTAACTTATCCAGAACTGTGTACTATTCTGTGGATAAGTGTGTTGATAACTATGAAATCTGTGGATAAATGGTGTGGAAGACAATTATAACGGCATTTCTTCTGTGAATAACTTTTTATGATGAATTTTATTTTTTCATCGAACATACAGTAAATTTCCGGTAAAATACTTTAAAGTTCAGCCAGTAATTCTTCGGCTTCTGTCCATTCAGCCATCAGCTCTTCGAGTTTTTGATTAATTTCCTGAAGTCTGTCATTTAATTCCTGTGCTTTCTCATAGTCATTAAAAACTTCCGGTGCAACCAGTTTATCTTCAATCATCGTTAATTCAGTTTCCAGTGTCTGTATTTCCTGTTCAAGCTTTTCACTCTGTTTTTTAACCTTTTTCAGCTCGTTACGCCGCTGTTTCTGAGCTTCATAGTCAGAAATATTTTCTTTTTTCTCCGTTGCTGTTTCGGCCGGCACTTCCATAAACTCAGCTTCTTTTTTCTTATGCAGGAAGTAGCTGTAGTCCCCGTCGACCATCATGATTTTATGCGGCTCAATTTCCATGACCCGCGTCGCAATTTTATCGATAAAGTAGCGGTCGTGAGAGACGACAATAATAGTTCCCGGGAAGTTTTCCAGTGCTGTCTCCAGAACTTCTTTGCTGTCGATATCCAAATGGTTGGTCGGCTCATCGAGAATAAGCAGATTATTTTCTTCAAGCATCAGTTTAGCAAGCTGTATTCTCGCTTTTTCTCCGCCGCTCAAAGAGTTGACCTGTTTTAAAACTTCATCCTGGGTAAACAGGAAGCGGCCGAGTATTTTTCTGACATCGCTCTCTTTCATATGCGGATATTCTTTCCACAGTTCTTCAAGAACATTATTCTGAGACATAAATTCAGCCTGTTTCTGATCGTAATAGCCGATTGTGACATTTGTACCGTATTGAATACTGCCGGACAAGGCCGGAATGATTTTAGCAATTGTTTTAGCGAGTGTGGATTTACCGATACCGTTCGGACCTAAAATAGCGAGACGTTCTCCTTTGTCCACATTAAATGATAAGTTGCTGCGGAGCACTGTATCATCGTAGCCGATGGCAAGCTCCTTCAGTCTGAGAACGTCGTTGCCGCTTTCCCGTTTAATTGTAAAGTGAAAATCCGCGCTCGAACGGTCTATAAAAGGTTTATCCATGCGGTCCATCATTTCAAGTTTTTTGCGGCGGTCTTTAGCCATGCCGGAAGTCGATGCCCGGGTAATATTTTTTTCGATAAATGTCTCAAGTCTCTTAACTTCGCTCTGCTCGCGTTCATACTGTTTCATTCTGAGACGGTATGTTTTTTCTTTCTCTTTCACGTAATTTGTGTAATTCGTATGATAAAGCGTACCGCGATGTAATTCAATTTCATAGATTTTATCGACTGTGCGGTCGAGGAAATAACGGTCGTGACTGATAATTACGACTGCACCTTCATAACTCTTCAAATACTGTTCCAGCCATTCAACAGTCGCCATATCAAGGTGGTTGGTCGGCTCATCCAGAAGCAGCAGGTCAGGCTTGGTCAGCAGCATCTTGCCGAGTGCGAGACGTGTTTTCTGTCCGCCGGAAAATTCTTCGACCCTGCGTCCGAGATCAGCTTCTGTAAACTGCAGACCCGTCAGAACACTTTTAATCTGGGCATCGATTGTATAGCCGTCATTGTGTTCAAAACTGAGCTGTATATTTTCATAGCGTTTAAGTTTTTCATCATAGTCTCTGTGTGTATGCTCATGTTCAGCCAGCCAGGCAGCAATTTCCGCCATATCGTCATTCATTTTCAGAATATGCGAGAACGGCTTCTGCATTTCATCTCTGACAGTGTCTTCGGATTCGAGAGTCATCTGCTGGGCAAGATAACCGAGCGAAACATTTTTCGGCATGCTGATTGTGCCGCTGTCATATGTGAGTTCATCCGCCATGATTTTCATTAAAGTACTTTTGCCTGCACCGTTTTTTCCGACGATGCCGAGCGTTTCTCCCGATTTTACTTCGAGATCCAGATTTTCGAAAATTGTATTTGTTCCGTATGCCTTTGAGACATTACCCAATTGTAAAAGTATCATTATTGCCTACCTCATTTCACTCTCCAGTTTACACGAAAAAACGGCATAATTCGACCAGATAAACCGGTGTCAGCCCATATATATTATGTTATAATGGAGCGACTAGAAATATAGAGGTGAAAGGGAATGTCTAACAAGAAAAAAATCCCTAATGCAACTATGAAACGTCTACCGCTTTATTATCGTTACTTCAAACAAGAAGAGAATAATGGTAATGATAGAGTTTCTTCGAAAGAAATTAGTGAAGCATTAGACATTGACTCCGCGACTATCCGCAGGGACTTTTCTTATTTTGGAGAATTAGGCAGAAAAGGCTACGGATATAATGTCGGCAGCCTGCTGAAGTTTTTCCTGGAGCATATCCAGGGCAGCAATGTAAAAAATGTAATTCTTCTCGGTGCAGGTAATCTCGGCAGTGCGTTATTGAACTACAAATTTGCAAACATTCATGATAAAATGAATGTAGTTGGCGCTTTTGACAGCAATGAATCACTAATTGGAAATGCGATTAACGGTATCAATATTTTTCATACAGATGATTTAGAGACAATCATACAGCAGGAAAACGTTGAAGTCGCAATTATGACTGTGCCGATCGAAGCTGGACAAAAGTCAGCCGAACGTTTAGAAAAAGCAGGGATTAAAGGCATTCTTAACTTTACACCTATCCGGCTGAGCACTGGTCCTGATGTGACTGTACACAGTATTGACTTAGGCGTAGAGCTGCAGGCACTATTTTTCCAGATGAAAAATAAATAGGAGGGGTATTCATGATAGAAGTTCTTTTACCAAATACATTAATGGCGGTTACTCCAGTAAGTTTAATCGTTATTGCAGTTGTGGCACTTATCATTTTCGGACCTAAAAAACTTCCGCAATTCGGTAAAGCAGTAGGTTCTACGTTGAAAGAATTTAAAGATGCTACTAAAGGTCTTGCTGACGACGATGACGACGATGATAACAGAACGAACAGAAAATCAGACAGCGAAGCTAAAAAAGAAGAACCTAAAAAAATTGAATCAGAAGCATAATTGAGAGGGTGGCGAAAGCCGCCTTTTTTTAAAGAGGTGATTAAATGGCCGATGAGGAAAAAGAGTTTACCGAACATTTTGAAGAGCTGAGAAAACGGTTATTAACAGTGATGTACTTTTTTGTTGCCGCGCTGTTTGTTGGTTTTTATTTTTCCAAGCCGTTAATCTATCAGCTGCAAAATGCTCCCTGGACAGAAAATGTTCAAATGCATGCTTTCCAGGTAACAGATCCGCTTAAAATTTATTTAATTGTTATTGTAGCTATAGCATTTATTATTATTTTACCGGTAATTTTATACCAGCTGTGGTCATTTATTACGCCGGGACTTTATGAGAAAGAGCGTAAAATTACTTTGCTGTATATACCGGTAGTTATGATCTTAATGCTGATTGGTATAGCATTCGGCTACTTTATAGTTGTACCGTATATTATTAAGTTTACATTTGATTTATCAGTTGAAATGGGAATTGAAGCGACGATTGGAATAAACCAGTATTTCGGCTTCCTGTTCAGAACGATATTGCCGTTCGGATTTATTTTCCAGATGCCGGTACTGACACTGTTCTTAACACAGCTTGGTATTATTACGCCGATGTTCCTGAAGAAAAACAGAAAATACGCATATTTTATAATGTTTGTGCTGGCTGCAATTATTGCGCCGCCGGATATTATGACCCATCTGCTGCTTACAGTACCGATGATTATTCTATATGAAATCAGTATTCATATTTCAAAAATCGGCTACCGCAGATATTTAAAAGCAGAACAGCAGCAGCTGGAAGACGAACTGCAATAAAATGGGAGGTACCGGACAGATATGCCAAAAAAACTTGAAGAAATTTCGCGTGCAGAAATAGACGATTTGATACAAGCAGCTGAAGATTCGAAGTGGAAACAGGTATATCATGTTCAGCCGCCCTTTGGATTTTTAGGTGCGCCGACAGGGTTTAACTATATCAACGGTATATACCATTTGTTTTATGAGTGGTCGTCGGACAGCAGTTTAACAGAAACGCCCGACAGTAAATACATATATCACGCAACGTCAAAGGATCTTGTAACCTTTCGGAGTGAGGGCGTAAAAGTAAGGCCCGATTCGCTGTACGATTCCGCAAATATATTCGGCGGAAGTCTATCCAAGGTTTTTAATGAAATCAGTTATTTCTATACGGGAGAACGTCTGAAAAGCGATGAGCTGATAACTGCCCAGCTCGGCGGTTATATGAATACTGACGGCAAAATCCAGAAATATGCATCTCCGCTGGTCAGGAATAATGCGCCCGGCTACACTGAATATTTCCGCAATCCTTACGTTACTGTAATTGACAGGGAAGTAGTGATGTTCATCGGAACAATGAACAGGGAAGAATTTGGACGGGTACTTATCTACCGCGGTCCATCAGTAGAAAACTTGAAATTCGACGGCGAGCTCGACACGGGCTATAAAGTATTCGGCCACTTGTGGGAGCAGCCGGAATTTTTCGATTTGGATATGGATTCAGTATTTATCTTTAATGTCAGAGGACTCGATAAATTCGATACGCATTTCTGGAATATATATCAGTCAGGCTATATGATCGGAGACTTTGAACGCCGGGGAAATTATTTCATCCACGATGAATTTTATGAATTTGACGGCGGTTTTGATTTTTACCGTCCTGCAACAGCAGTGGATGAAGACGGCAACAGAGTGCTGATTGCGTGGATGGCGGCAGAAGAGAGCGCCTATCCTTTGGCAGCTGAAGGAACACTCAATGCAATGACCATCCCGCGAATACTGAGCATAGACGAAGACAGAATCAGGCAGCTGCCTCACCCGAACCTTGAAAAAATGCGGGGAGAAGCAATCACAGCGGAAGGATACTTTAGAGAGTACCCGACAAAACTGACAGCATTTTACGGTGAGGTCTATGAACTGATTATCGATATACTGGAAAACAATGCATCGACCCTGCATATATATATGCGCAAGAATACACGTCATGAAACTAAGCTCGTATACGACAGTGAGCAGCGGATTTTAACTCTGGACAGAACATTCAGCGGTGAAGAAATCCAGAATGTAGACGGTCTGAAGAGACGGATTAAGCTGGAAGAAAATCTTCAGAATCTGAGGATTTATATGGATCGTTCGAGTATAGAAGTGTTTATCAATGACGGAAAATACACGATGACGGCAAGAATTTTCCCGAGCGATAAGGCTGAAGGATTGGAAATGGTGACTGAATTTGGCGACTGCAGAGTGCAGCTGACCCAGTATCCGCTTGAAGTTAAATAAAGAGAAAAATTAGATAGTTTTAAAAAACAAAAGAATAAACTGTAACAATATATTGCGAGAAGTGATATAATTACACCATATTATGCAGAACAAGTGTCAACACAACAGTAAAAAGAGGTGGTTAATTATGTTTTCTGTACTTAGTCAGATTAATAAACGGCTGGAATATATGACGCCGGTCGAACAGCGTATCGCAAATTTTATGCTGGAGAACCCAAATAAAGTAATCAATATGCCTGTCAAAGAAATTGCCAGACATTCATCGACAAGTGATGCTGCGATTGTGCGGTTTGCTAAAAGAATAGGCCTGCAGGGAATTAAAGAATTAAAAGTGGAACTTGCAAAAGAACTGCACACGCTTGAGCAGGAAAAGATTTCATGTGTCATTGAACTGGAAGAAGATACCCATGCGGATATTTTTGATAAGGTATTTAAAAATACTATACAGGCATTGTATAATACTGAAAAAATTGTCAATCGGAAACGCATGCAGGAAGCGGCCGAGCATATTACCAAAGCGGATAATACATTTATCTTTGGAGTAGGAGACTCGGCAAATGTCGGACATGATATGGAGCAGAAATTACACCGTGTAAATATTAATGCTTTCTTTACTGCTGATAAATATTTATGTATGACACGTTTGACTAATGCGAAACCGGATGATGTTCTGTTTGTAATTACTTTATCGGGTAAAACACAGGAAGTCATAGAAATCGTTAAACTCGCTAAAAAATTAGGTGTCATGACGATTATTTTAACGCAGAATCATTCTTCAATTGCGAAAAGAAACTCGGACATTGCGATTGAAATTACCGAAGAAGAAACGAATATTCAGTATATGAATATGACGAGCCGGATTGCACAGCTGATTATTTGCGACGTGCTGTTTTTCTATGTCTGCAAAGAACTGGGTTCAAGCGCCTATCAGACGATTATTAATACCTACGATATGACGCACTAGTAAAATTACATAATAATACGCGAATATTAAGGTTCTGTAACAACTTTGATATTGTATAGAAAAGCCATCTGGCATCAACTATAATTAATTGTACATTAATGTGAGTAACGCTAAAATGTATAATTTATTTCAGGATGCGTGGAGGGGAAAATATGCAAAAATCAAAAAGAACTAAAATGAAATTAGCATCTGTATTGCTGCTGACGACTGTACTAATCCCTAACATTGCTTATGCTGACGAAGAGATAGATGAGAGTACGGAAACCGAAACTGTGACAGAATCGGCGGAAGTTCAGGAAGCACAAGAAACAGAGTCAACAGAAGAAACGCAGGAAACATTTAATGAAGAAGCGGCATCGGATATAAATAATAATGATATAGAAACGAATACAGAGAATGCTGAAGAATCGGTAGATAACAGCGGCGGCAGTAATGAAGAAACTGAGGCACCTATCCTCCAGCCGGCTGAACCTGATGAACAGACGGATCATACCGAAGGAACGGATGAAGCAGAAAATACACCTGAAAATTCGGGAGAACAAGCTGAGGGGGAAGAAGAGACCCCTGAAGCGGAAATGCCTGAGAGCAATGAAGACGCTGAATCAGAGGATAATATCACTGCAGGACCAGGTAACAGCAACGAATCTGATGAACAGAATAACCCGGATGAAAACACAGGAACTTCTGAACTGCCGACAGATCCGATAGAACCTGTTGAACCGGAAGAACCGGCAGAAACTGAAACACCAGAACAGCCTGATGTTGAAGACAGTGCAGAAGAAGACGGTGAAAGTGAAAGTAATGACGCTGCATCAGAACAGCCGTCAGACGTAACAGAAGAACCGGAGAGCACTATTGAAACTGAAGGGAATATTACACCGGAAAGTTCAGAATCCGAAACAGAAACACCTGAAGAAGTAACAGTCTCTGAAGAAAATGCCGGTGCTGTGGGAACAGAATCGAAAAAATTATATCGCTATGACTATGGTGATATTTTAGACGGTATTACTTTCAGTGAAGAAAGCCTTCAGGACGATATATCTACATTGGATCAAAGAGTGACACGCGTAATGTCTTCTAAAATTATCGAAGAGAAAAACTTAACTGAAGTGCAGAAACTTGAGCTTGAACAGAAAGTGAAAGCAGAACAGACAAGCTCGTATGAAGGTGAAGAACTGCCGAATACGGGTGAAGCGGAATCGACTAACTATGCGGCTGCAGGGTTATTATCGATATTCGGAGCAGCATTATTATTTATGAGCAAGAAATTAAAAACAGATAATTAATAGATTTTGATATCTATAAAGTGGAGAACCAGAGGGGAATATCTGGTTCTTTTTTTATATAAAATAGAGGTTACAACGTATTTTCGTTGTAACCTCTATTTTGTATTCAATGGTATACTATTTTTATCAGCATTATTCAATATTCTGAAATTACATACATAAACATCGGGGTGAAGGAATGAAAACATTAAATATCGCATCTATTCCAGGGGACGGTGTCGGCAAGGAGATTATGCCAGAAGCGATTCGCGTCTTGGAAAAAGTTGCACAGGTTCACGGTGGGCTGCAGTTTAAATTCGAAGAGTTTCCTTACAGCTGTGATTACTATTTAAAACATGGAGCAATGATGCCGGAGGATGGCATGGACAGGCTCAGCCAGTTCGACAGCGTATTTTTAGGTGCTGTCGGCGATGCGTCGAAAGTGCCGGATCACATTTCACTATGGGGTCTGCTGCTTAAAATCCGTCAGGAGTTCCAGCAGGAGATAAACATCCGTCCAGCTAAGCTGTTGAAAGGTATTAATTCTAAACTTGCTGATCCTAAAGACTTTGATATCGTCGTTGTCAGAGAGAACAGTGAAGGGGAGTACAGTTCAATCGGCGGACGTATTTTCCACGATGATAACGAGATTGCGATTCAGAACAACGTCTTCTCAAAGCGTGCGACGAAGCAGGCAATGAATATCGCATTTGATCTTGCATCGAAGCGGAAAGGTCTTGTGACAAGTGCCACTAAATCCAATGGTATTTTTCACGCCATGCCTTTCTGGGATGAAATTTTTGAAGAGATTTCAGCGAAGCATCCAAATATTAAATCAGGGTCCAAACATATCGATGCTTTGGCCGCATATTTTATAACACATCCGCACGAGCTTGATGTAGTTGTCGGCAGTAACTTATTCGGCGATATTTTATCCGACGTTGGTGCTGCCATAATGGGCAGTATTGGTGTTGCACCTTCAGCAAACTTAAACTTGAACGGCAAGTACCCGTCGATGTTCGAACCTGTCCACGGTTCGGCACCGGATATTGTCGGTAAAGGTATCGCCAACCCGATTGGACAAATCTGGACTGCGAAAATGCTGCTGGAATTTAACGGCGAAGCAAATATAGCAGAACATTTATTGAAGGTCATCGAAGCTGTTACAGCTGACGGTTATCAAACACCGGATCTCGGCGGTAAATATAAGATGACTGAAGTGACAGATGAGATTATTAACAGACTAGGTCAATAATTAGTTTTATACTCGCATAAAATGAAAAAATTTATGCGGGTATATTTTTTCATTTTAGTCACGTATACATAATTCTTGCTCATATCAATGAAACACCACAAAAAAACAGGATCAGCCCAGCTAATCCTGTTTTTTTATGCTTTTTACAGTTTTTTATCATCAATTGAATTCAAGTATTCATGCACTTCATCGATAACTGTTTCGAGTGAACCTTCCTCAAACGGAGATTTCAGGTTAGCAAGCTCTACCAGCGAGTTGAACGGCAGTGAGCCGCCGACTTTACATAAGGCGAGATAATCAGCCCAAGCGCCGTCAAAGTCTTCTTTCGCCCGTTTCCAGAACTGCAGCGCGCACACTTGTGCAAGCGTGTAGTCAATATAGTAAAACGGTGCGCCGAATATATGTCCCTGTTTATGCCAGAACGAACCGCTTTCCAATGGTTCAATTCCATCATAGTCAGTATGCGGTAAATATTTTTCTTCGATTTTTTTCCATTCTCCGCGTCTCTCTTCAGGTGTCAGTTCAGGGTTTTCGTAAACAACATGCTGGAATTCATCAACTGCTACACCGTAAGGCAGGAAGGAAATCGAATCCGCCATATGAGAGAACTTGAATTTATCCGTATCTTCCTTAAAGAACATTTCCATCCACGGATAGGTAAAGAATTCCATACTCATCGAATGGATTTCTGCCGATTCCAGGGTCGGGAAGGCATATTCCGGCACTGTCAGATGACGTGACATATACGTTTGGAAGGCGTGTCCCGCTTCATGGGTCAGCACTTCCACATCACCCTGAGTTCCATTGAAGTTCGAGAAGATAAACGGCGCTTTATAATCTGCAATCATCGTACAGTAGCCGCCGCCTTCTTTCCCTTTTTTAGCTTCCACATCAAACAGATCGCGTTCGGTCATGAATGTATAAAATTCATTTGTTTCAGGTGACAGTTCCTTATACATCTCAGCGCCATTTTTCATAATATCTTTCGTTTTGCCTTTTGGTACGGCATTACCCGTAATGAATTCAAAGTTTCCATCATAGCTTTTCAGAGAATCGAGACCGATACGTTCAGCCTGCCGTTTTTTCAGTTCGCTTACGATTGGCACTACATACTCTTCAACCTGTTTTCTGAACTTTTCAACCATTTTACGGTCGTAATCGATACGGTTCATACGGATATAACCGAGTTCTACAAAGTCTTTGTAACCAAGCGATGTTGCGATTTCATGTCTCGTTTTTACAAGTTCATCGTAAATATTATCGATTTCTTCAAGGTGTTCTCCCATAAAGCCCTGAACAGCAAGCACCGCATCTTTTCTGACAGAGCGGTCGGGATCCTGAGTATACGGTGTGAATTCTGACAGGTTTAATTTCTTGCCGTCAAATTCAATTTCAGCTGATGCAAGGAGTTTATCGTACTGAGTGGCCAGTTTATTTTCTTTTTGAAGCAGTGTTTTGACTGAAGGGTCAAATGTTTTTAAAGCATTATCCGACAGTTTGAAAAGCTGCTCCCCAAAACGCGCTTCCAAATCATCGCGGAATTTACTTGTCGTAATAGCTTTACGGTAGCGGTTGGTAATTTCAGTGAAGGAAGGATCATTTTCATCGAAATAGTCGCGTTCTGCATCGTAGAACTTATCACGTGTATCAATCGATGAACGGATAGACGCGAGTGTCGCCATCGTATCGAGATGATTAAATTCAGTGTTCAGCTTATCGAGCACAGTGACCTGTGCATCTGCAGAATCTGCAGCATCAAATTCTTGCAGCAGCGAATCTACAGTTTTCTCAAATTGTTCTAAATCCGGACGTTCATATTTAAAATCTTCGAACTTTGTTACCATACTAAAATTCCCCCTTAATGGTCTTAATCAGTATTTTAGCATAAGGAGTAAAAAGTCTGTTATAAATATGGTAGTGTGTATAGTAATAATTTGCTGAAATTGGGGTAATATATAAGAGTAATGTCTTATGCATACATTTAATACTTAACGAAAAGAGGACGAAAGATGAAGAAGTTACTTATACCAATTGGTGTACTTATCGCAGTGATTGTTATTATTGCGATTATGATTGTACCGAGATATAACAGTTTGGTAAATCTCGATGAAGAAGTTAACCAGAAAGAATCGCAAATTGAAACGCAGCTGCAGCGCCGCGGAGATTTAATCCCAAACCTGGTAAGCACAGTACAGGGGTATGCATCTCATGAAGAGGAAATATTTACTGACATTGCGGATGCGCGTTCACGTCTGGCAGGTGCAAGCGGCGACGTTGAAGAGCTTGCTGAAGCCAATAATGAAATGACGAGTGCGCTGTCACGTCTTTTAGCTATTTCTGAGAACTACCCTGATCTGCAGGCAAGTGAACAGTTTACAGGTTTAAGAGATGAACTTGCAGGTGCGGAAAATCGTATCGCAGTAGCGCGTCAGGATTACAACACAGCGGTGCAGGACTATAACCGCAATACGAGAACATTCCCGGGCAACATTATCGCAGGAATATTTAATTTCGATGAGAAACCTTATTTCGAAGCGGATGAATCTGCACAGGATGTACCGGAAGTAGAGTTTAATACTAATCAAGATGATACAGACGGTGGAGAGTAATGCAAAAAGCCTTTGCTTTTACAGTTGTCGTACTGAGTATATTACTTCTCAGTACGCCTGCAGAAGCAAGAGTGGATTTGCCGGCGCTCAATGAAAGTCATTATTTTGTGCAGGATAATGCAGGTGTGCTCAGCGACAGTGCAATTAATGAACTTAACGAAAAGGGTACACATCTGGAAGAAGGAACGGGTGCCGAACTGTTATTAATGACGATGGATTCTACAGGACAGGAACATCGCCAGGATTTTGCTCTCCGTGCACTGAGAGAATACGGTGTCGGTAAAGCCGAAAAAGATAACGGCATTGTTATTCTTTTAAATCTGGACAACGACAATGAATTCAATAACCGGGGCATCGAAGTACAGGTGGGTTACGGTGTTGAAGGATACTTAAACGATGCGAAAATAGGGCGCATTATTGATAATGTGGCTTATGAAGATTTAGTTGCCGGAAATTACGAAGCGGCTCTGACTAATCTGTATACTGCTTTATATGATGAGTCTTTAACCGCTTACGGTTATGAAGATGGTGAATTTACGCGGGATGAACCCGCTGAAGACACCGGAACAGGACAGAATGACAGTATATTTTCAATTCTGATCCGGCTGGCAATATTTATGACGGTACTGTACTTTATTTACAAAATGTTTTCAGGCGGCGGGGGCTCCGGAGGTTCCGGTGGCTCAGGCGGCAGACGAAGAAGAAGCGGCGGTCCCGTAATATTCTTCCCTCCAGGCGGAGGCGGAGGATTTGGCGGCGGCAGCTCAGGAGGCGGATTCGGCGGCGGAGGATTCGGCGGTTTTGGCGGCGGCTCCGGCGGAGGCGGCGGTGCAGGCCGCGGATTCTAAACTGTTTGAAAAAAATAAATAGGCTCGAGAATCTTGATATTAAGATTCTCGAGCTTTTTTTGTTATGACATCCTCTCATGCCTATGTATGGTTTGATGCGTATACATGACATCCGCTCATGCCTACGTAAGTTTTGATACGTATACATGACACCCGCTCATGCCTACGCAAGTTTCGATTCGTATATATGATACCCGCTCATGCCTACGCAAGCTTCGATTCGTATACATGACATCCGCTCATGCCTACGCAAGCTTCGATGCGTATACATGATACCCGCTCATGCCTACGCAAGTTTCGATGCGTATACATGACATCCGCTCATACCTATGCAAGTTTCGATGCGTATACATGACAACAAAAAAGCCGAAGTGCCTGAAACAAGCAACCCGGCTCAAAATATTTACATAAACAGTGAAATGATTGCATTCAGCTGATTCTGCATTTGTTCTGCCTCTTCTAAAAAGTCTGCGAAGACGGTTTGAATCAGGACCACGAGCCCGTTCATAATAATGTGCACCATTACTGGTACAAACAAGCGTCCCGTAATGACATATAAAAAACTGAAAACATAAGACATCGATAAATAAATCAGGATATGTGTAAAGTCAGCATGAGCCACCGCGAAGATTAATCCGCTCACAAGTCCCGCAATTAAAAATGCGAGTACTTTCTGTGCTGTACTGTTCATAGGAAACAGTTCGTAAATTTCACCGAAGATTGCTCTTCTGAACACATACTCTTCAATAATCGGTCCGAATAATACAACGACCAGAATCATCCAGGGAGAGTTGAAAATCATATCGACAATTTCTGTCGTATTTTGACTTTCGACCGGATTTCCAAGGACGTAGATATTAATGAGGCCTGCCGCAATTTGTGACATATAGGCTAGGAATACCCCACCGATAATCCAGACTGTTGTCAGCAGGCTGTCTGTCTGTTTGCCAAGTTCTATTCTGTTCTTATTCTTATGCAGGTTCCCGATAATGACTACAATAACTGCTCCAAGTCCGAAAGTAAGGACCTGATACGGCATCAGTTTTTCAACGAGTTCTCCGGGTCCGAGTGAGGGATCCATAGCTGTGAAAACTAAGCCGACAGGAAGCAGTGCGAATTGTACCGCAAGGAATGTTAAAATAATTAATATACTGTATACGCGTCTCAAGTTTAAACCTCCAATAATCAATAATTTTATCTTACATTAAAAAGGGGAAACTCAAAAGTAATACAATCTTATCGCTTGCAATTTTGACCAAGTTTGATTATTATAATTATTGTTAGCACTCAATATTGATGAGTGCCAAACCATGCAGTTAATTTTATTGAATTTAAGATTAATAAGGAGGGCATTTCCGTGTTAAAACCTATTGGAAATCGTGTAGTTGTAGATTTAACAGAAAAAGAAGAAACAACAAAGAGCGGTATCATTCTGACTGATTCCGCAAAGGAAAAACCGCAGGAAGGTACTGTAGTCGCAGTCGGTTCAGGACGTATACTTGAAAATGGTACAAAAGTAGATCTTGAAGTTAAAGAAGGCGACAGAGTTGTCTATGCAAAATTCGCAGGCACAGAAGTCCAGCATGGAGATAATGACTATTTAATTTTATCTGAATCAGAAATTTTAGCAGTAATTGAATAATATAAACATCGCATATAATTCATTTTGGGAGGCAATATAATGGCTAAAGAATTAAAATTTTCAGAAGATGCACGTCAGTCAATGCTGGCTGGTGTGGACAAATTAGCTAATGCTGTAAAAGTAACATTAGGACCAAAAGGACGCAACGTCGTTTTAGATAAATCATTCTCATCGCCGTTAATTACAAACGACGGTGTCACAATCGCTAAAGAAATCGAATTGGAAGACAAATATGAGAACATGGGTGCAAAACTCGTTGCAGAAGTTGCAAACCAGACGAATGAAATTGCCGGTGACGGTACAACAACAGCAACGGTACTTGCTCAGGCAATGATTCAGGAAGGCCTTAAAAACGTAACGAGCGGAGCAAATCCTGTCGGCATTCGTACAGGCATCGGCCGTGCGGTTGAACGCGCGGTAGAAGCACTTCAGGAAGTGTCAAAACCTGTTCAGGATAAAGATGCAATTGCACAAGTTGGTGCGATTTCAGCAGACGATCCTGAGATCGGTGAATATATTTCTGAAGCTATGGAAAAAGTCGGCAATGACGGAGTGATTACGATAGAAGAATCACGCGGCTTTAAAACTGAACTGGAAGTTGTTGAAGGAATGCAGTTCGACCGCGGCTACCTGTCACCGTACATGGTTACCGACTCTGAAAAAATGATTGCTGAGCTTGAAAACCCATATGTACTGATTACGGACAAAAAGATTTCAAGCATCCAGGACTTAGTGCCGTTATTAGAACAGATTGTGCAGCAGTCACGACCAATCTTAATTATTGCAGATGACGTTGACGGCGATGCAATGACTAATCTGGTGTTAAACAAAATTCGCGGTACGTTTAATGTAATCGCAGTGAAAGCACCAGGCTTCGGTGACCGCCGTAAAGCAATGCTCGAAGATATTGCGACCTTAACCGGCGGACAAGTCATTACCGATGAACTTGGTCTTGAACTTAAAGATGCGACACTCGATTTACTGGGTAATGCAAGCAAGGTTCACGTATCAAAAGACGACACAACTATCGTTGAAGGTGCCGGAGATAAAGAGGTAATTGAAGGCCGTGTAAACCAGATTAAAGCGCAAATTGAAGAAACAACTTCAAGCTTTGACAAAGAAAAATTACAGGAACGTCTGGCTAAATTAGCAGGCGGCGTCGCAGTAATTAAAGTCGGAGCGGCTACTGAAACTGAAATGAAAGAACGTAAACTCCGCATTGAAGATGCGCTGAACTCAACGCGCGCTGCAGTGGAAGAAGGCATTGTAGCAGGCGGGGGAACTGCACTGGTTGAAGTGTACTCGAAAGTTGCAGAACTGGAAGCGGAAGGCGATGTGAAGACAGGAATTAACATCGTATTGAAAGCACTTGAAGCACCGCTGCGCCAGATTGTTGAAAACGCGGGACTTGAAGGCTCTGTTATCGTGCAGCAGCTGAAACAACAGGAGTCAGGAATCGGCTACAACGCAGCAACTGATGAGTGGGTCAACATGATCGATGCAGGTATTGTGGATCCGACTAAAGTAACGCGTTCAGCACTGCAAAATGCAGGTTCTGTAGCGGCAATGTTCTTAACAACAGAAGCAGTCGTTGCAGACATTCCGGAAGAAAACGGCGGCCCTGATATGGGCGGCATGGGCGGCGGAATGCCCGGAATGATGTAGTAACAGTCAGTCAATTTCTCATTTAATATGTGTTAAAGGAAGGTTTTCCATAAGGTTTCTTAACCTTTGGAAGACCTTTTTTAATTCTATAATTGTAGGAAGCAATAAAATGAACAGATGAAAATGTGTTATATGACAATTCTATTTATTTGTTCTTGATGTAAGGTGGATAATGAAGTATATATTTTATAATTTATCAGCAGGATAAGTCATCAACTTTGTTGATTATATATTTCAAATAAACCTAACTTTAAAGGAGCATATTATTTATGAGTGACTATAATGCAGTAGCACCAACTAATACGGATAACGCACCGAAGTTTGACGAGTCTTCTCAGTCAGCAGCGTTTTCACATTACAGCAATTTATCAGCACAGCTGCCAATCGATCCTTCAACTGGACAATTAGCAGAAGGCGGCGTTAAAGCGCAGGCTGAACAAAGCTTTAAAAATATCGAAGCAATTCTTAAAAACTTCGACCACGTAATGAGCGATATCGTAAGAATCACAGTTTTCGTTACAGATATCCAGAATGTAGATGCTGTGAACGAAGTGTTCCACACATTCTTCCCGACATATGTACCAGCGCGTACGAATGTAGCGGTTAATGCTCTGCCAATGGGTGCTGAAGTTCAAGTTGAAGCGCTTGTATCACATGGTGTAGGTACAATTCCTAATGCACCGCAGGCTGGAGATTTAATTAAATTAACAAACCACACTGCGAATGCACCGGCAAATGCTTTATCTTCACAAACTGTAGCATTTTCACACTACAACAATATTACAGCTCAGCTGCCAATCGATCCTGCAACAGGCAGAATCGTTACAGGCGGGGTCAAAGCAGAAACTGCACAAAGCTTAAAAAATATTAAAGCAATCTTAAACAGCATCGATGTACCATTTGATGACATCGTTAAAGTAAACATCTTCGTTAAAGACCTTGCGGATGTTGAAGCGGTTAACGAAGTTTACTCTGCGTTCTTCCCGGATTCTTCTATCGCGAGAACTGTAGGATATGTACCAGCTCGTACTGTTGTTCAGGCAGCAGACTTGGAAATGGGTGCTTCTGTACAAATCGAAGCAGTCGTATCTCACGGTGACGGTACGCCGCCTCAGGCTATCGAAGACAGACACGGTATCGTGATTAAAGCGAATAATACTGAAAATTCGCCAGTGGACAGCTTATCTACACAAACTGTAGCATTCTCACACTACAACCACTTGTCAGCTCAGCTGCCAATCGATCCTGCAACTGGTAAATTAGTTGAAGGCGGCATTAAAGAACAGACTAAACAGGCTTTAAATAACATTAAAGCGGTTATCGAAAGCGTTGACCACGTAATGGAAGATATGGTTAAAGTAAATATCTTCGTTAAAGACCTTGCAGATATGGATGCAGTCAACGAAGTTTACGCAGAATTCTTCCCTGAAGGCACGCCAGCAAGAAGAGTTGTCGGCGTTTCAGCACTGCAGGAAGATGCTCTAATTCAGATTGACGCAATTGCGGGCAATGCTGAAGGCACACCACCTGAAACTAAATAATAGCAACCAGATAAAAAATACGCCTCCATTTATATGGGGGCGTAATTTTTTTATTCCGGCAAAATTCTATGGCCGATTTTTTTAAATATAAACGTGCCGATAAATGTCGTAATCAGCGTCGACAGTCCAACTGTTGCTGCACTGAACCAGTACGGCAGTCCAAGAACTAAATACAGGGCCAGTGCCACAAATAGTCCTGCAAGGACACTGTACTGCAGGGCGTTTATCCAGACGTTTTTTATAAAATAACTTAATGTATAGGCAATTACCGATATAGTTACACCGACAACGACGTCGATTAAACCGAGGCTTGAGAAAATATTTGCAATACCGACACCCAGTACCATTCCCGGTATATATTTTCGGTTAAAAAATGGAATGACACAAAGTATTTCACTGATTCTGAATTGAATCGCTCCAGTGCCAATCGGGTTAATTACAGTAAGTGCGACATAAATTGCCGCTAAGACAGCATTAATAGCTATGTCTCTGATATTCATAATAGTAAATCTCCTTAGTTTTTTTGACAGGGAGTTTGCGAACCTGTTTTTTTATTTATTGACTGATATCGTCTCAGTAATTTCACCGGTTAAGGCACCGTTTTTGAAGGTGCGCTCAATCAATGTAATGTTGTTCTGATGGTCGAAAAGAACGACAGTGGAGCATCTGGTGCCGTAATCAAAATCAGGGATATCGATAAACAGCGGGGATAATTTCTTTTCGAGTTCAAACTCGACACCCGTTTTTTGAACGATGTCATCTGCTGCCTCGGTATCGATGCGGAGCAGATTAAATAAAGCATCTATATCTACTTCATCTTCTGACAAGACTTCATCCAGCTTTTCTTTTCCGATAACGACTTTAGGCCAAGGTGTATCCAAATATTCATTGGACAGCCCGTGCGTGCCTTCAGTTACACGTGAGATCTTGTTATCGTAATTGTTCATGTAATAAAGTTCATCAGGAGTACCTGTAAGCAGATTAAAGCCTGCATAGTCACTGCTGTATTCCGAAAGGTTTGTTAAATATTCTTTAGGACTTTCTTCTGACAGCAGGTAATTGACAATCAGTTCCCCGCGGGACTTTTCAGCTTTCAAGGTCATTTCTTTTGGCGTCCGGATATTAGTCAATGCTCCTATTTTACCTGATTTTGATACCGCAAGCCAGGTGCCTTTTGCTTTTAAATCACGGCCGCCTAAAATATTCTGATGGTCTTCCCAATAGGACATCGGTGCGGTCGGCCGTGAATAAAATTCATCACGGTTCGCCGCAAACACCATTTTATATTTTTTGTGCGTTCCGATATTAAAATTAATAAGACACATTAAAATCACTCCAAGGGAATGTTTCAGGCGGCTTGCAGTGAACTTCCACGTACTCGTCTTTCGTAGGATGCTTAATACGCAGATAAGTTGAGTAAAGGGCAATCTGCTGACCGACTTTTGCATTCTTATTATATTTTTGGTCGCCGAACAATGGATGTCCGAAATGCGACAGCTGCACACGGATCTGATGTGACCGGCCTGTGTGAAGCTTCACTTTTACAAGTGAAAATTGTCTGTTTTCATCAACAGTTTCATAATCCAGCTTGGCCATTTTTGAACCGCGGTGGTTTTTATGAACCACTTTGGAAATATTTTTCTTTGCATCTTTAAATAAATGATTCGTTAAAGTGCCTTTTTTCTGATCCAGATGATTCTCTACAACAGCATGATACTCGCGGTCGAAATTTTGAAGGCGAACTTCATTCGACAGACGTGACGCTGCTTTTGAAGTTTTGGCAAAAACGACAGCTCCGCCGACAGGGCGGTCTAATCTATGAACCAGCCCCAAATAAACCGCTCCGGGTTTATTGTATTTTTCTTTAATATATTCCTTTAACATAGTTAATAAGTCTTTATCTTCTGAACTATCTTCCTGGACAGGGATGTTAACCGGCTTATCGACAATGAGTAAATGGTTATCTTCGTACAGTACATTAATGTTCACACATTTCACTCCTTAAAATTCGTAAGTTATATTATACCATCTATACGAAAAATATCTTATCACTTTCGCAATCTTTCTTTGTTAGAATAGAGATAAGTGTAAATTAATACTATTAATTACAGGGGTGGATTATGAAAAAACGATATTTTTTCTTACTTGTTTTTGCTGTATTAATACTTATACCGCTCGTTGTTGCAGGTGTGCGTTATTTTGTACCGGTACCGTCAGGAGTATCGTACGAGTCTGAAGAATATCAAACAGACGATGCGGAATTTTTATACGATCTTACATATACAGAGAATAACGAAATAACAGAAGAGCAGGAAATTTTTGAAGAGATTTATACGATGATTGATGAAGCGGAAGAATTTCTGGTCCTTGATATGTTTTTATTTAACGATGATTATAACCACGACACCCTGGACTTTCCGCCATTGTCTCAAAATTTAACAGATAAATTGACAGCTAAAAAGGAAGAAAATCCAGATATGGATATAATCTTTATCACAGATAGAATTAATACTTTCTACGATACGTATACACCGCCGCATATTGAACAGCTAAAAGAGGCTGGAATAGAAGTCATATTTACCGATCTTTCGAAATTGCGGGACTCTAATCCGTTGTATTCAGGCTTTTACAGAACTTATTTTCAATGGTTCGGAACGTCTGAAGACCAGTGGCTGATGAACGCATTAAGACCGCAAGGTCCGGAAGTAAATATACGTTCTTATTTAACGATGTTGAATTTTAAGGCTAATCACAGAAAATTAATTATTAATGAAAAGAATGGTCTTATTTCGTCGGCAAACCCGCATGATGCAAGTGCGCATCATTCGAATATCGCTGTGAAACTAAGCGGAGATATTCTCTACGATATGCTGGAATCAGAACGCGCAGTAGTGAATTTCAGCGGAGGAAATACGCGTGTTTTCAGCGATTTTGCTGATAAAATGCCTGAAAAAGCTGAAGGGAGTGAAGGGCAGTATACTGTAAAGCTGATTACCGAGAAAAAGATAAAGGATAATATACTGGAAATAGTGAACAGTGCCGGCCCGGATGATATTTTAAATATAGGACTGTTCTACTTATCTGACAGAGATATTATCGAGGCACTTAAAACAGCACTCGACCGTGGTGTGGAACTCAATATGATACTTGATATTAACCAGGATGCTTTCGGTAACGAAAAAAATGGCGTGCCGAACAGACCTGTGGCCGATGAGCTGATGAATCATGACACTCAGCCGAATATCCGCTGGTATAAATCGAGCGGGGAACAGTATCACGCGAAGTTTATCATGCTGGAAACTGCGGATGAAGTTATATTTAACGGCGGATCGGCTAACTTTACAAGGCGGAATCTGGATAATTATAATCTGGAAACAAACGTGGTAGTGACGGCGCCGCAGGGTAGTGAATTTACTGGAGAAATCACTGCATATTACGACCGCCTGTGGATGAATGACGGTGCGGAGTATACGCTTAACTATGAAGAAAAAGCAGAAGCGTCACTATTTAAAACGATGATGTACAGAATCCAGGAATTTACTGGATTATCGACATTTTAAAATTAGATAAAACCCGTACAGCGGATTCCTTTAAGAGAGTCAGCTGTACGGGTTTTTGCGGTCACATGAACTGGAATCATCGGACAGCAAATTCAAGTTAATTATATATTATACAATCTTCGCACCCAATGAGTTTTCAAAGTGGGCGAGTGCCACATCGTGTGCATCCAGATTAAAACTGGCCACACCGTCTCTGTGAACAACGATATCAAAGCCTTTATTATAAGCATCAACTGCAGTATGCATAATACAAATATCGGTACATACGCCGACTAAATGGATTTCAGTAATCCCCCTTGCTCTTAAGCGCTGTTCCACATCGGTTCCGAGAAAAGCGGAGTAGCGGGTTTTATCGGTATAGTATACATTTTCCTGAACTTTATAATTCTGATAAAGGTCTTCCAGCTCACCGTACAAATCCCGTCCTTCTGTCCCAATAATATTATGAGGCGGAAACAGTTTCGTTTCAGGATGATACGGATCATTTTCCTGGTGGGCATCAATAGCGAACACAGTATAATCTCCGTTACTGATAAATTCACGAGTCGTGGTCACGATATAGTCATGAAGTTCCTGTGCGGGTTTACCTGCGGTGAGTTTGCCGTCATTCGCAACAAAGTCGTAAGTATAGTCGATATTCAGTAGTGCTTTCATGATTTTCTCCCCTTATAAAAAAGACAATGGCAGGCCATTGTCTTAAAGTTTACTTATTTTTTATTCACTGATGCATCGAAAATAGAATCAATTGCTTCAGATAGTTTGCTGTCAAATTCCTCAGCAGACTGATTTGCATTTAAGTCGCTTGATAATGCGCGTGAGAAGCTCGCGATAATACCTTCGTTTTCTTTCAGCATATTATTTGCTTCAGTTCTCGTGTAACCGCCTGAAAGTGCCACAACGCGAATCACGTTAGGGTGATCTACGAGTTCTTTGTACAGATTAGGTACAGTAGGAAGTGTAAGCTTCAGCATTACAAGTTCATCTTCAGCAAGTCCGTTTAACTCTTCCAAAATTGCATCTCTTAAAATTTCTTCGATTTCTTCTTTGTCTCCGGCATTAATGCTGACTTCTGGCTCGATAATCGGTACTAAACCTGCAGCGATAATCTGTTTACCGATTTCAAACTGCTGTTCTACAACGGCAGTAATTCCCTCTTTGTCTGCAGAAAGAATGTTGGAGCGCATTTTCGTGCCGAAAATGTGACGATCGTTTGCACGTGCTAATAAATCCTCAAGACCCGGTATAGGTTTCATAAGCTGCACACCGTTTTCCTCATCTGCAAGTCCTTTGTCGACTTTTAAGAATGGCACAATGCCTTTATCAGCTAAATAATCACCAGTGTACTGTCCTTCTACTTCACGGTCCATCGTTTGTTCAAACAGAATTGCGCCGAGGACTTTATCAGAAGTAAATGAAGGTGAAGTTACGATGCGTGTACGCATTTCATGAACGAGATCGAACATCTCATCTTCGTTAGTATACTGATCTTCATCAACACCATATGCTTTTAAAGCTTTTGGCGTACTTCCGCCACTCTGGTCAAGTGCGGCAATAAAACCATGACCTTGTTTTACTTTTTCAAGTTGCTCCTGATTCATTAAAAAACACTCCTTAAATAGTTTTCCACTCCTTTATAGTATGCTAAAAAAACCGCTTTACTGCAAGGTAAATCTGCACCATCCGCTATGTTTGGCGGATTGTTAAAACGGAAAGATACTATAATGTATTTAATTTCAGGAGGTATGCAAAATGACAGAACTAGTTGAGTTAGGTAAATCGGGAATTAAAGTACATCCAATCGCTCTCGGGACAAATTTTGTCGGCGGCTATAATTTATACGGCGATGTGAATGAAGAAGAGGGTAAACAGACTGTCAGAGATGCACTCGATGCAGGAGTGACGATGCTCGATACTGCATTTATATACGGACCGAGACGTTCTGAAGAACTGATTGGCGAAGTTTTAAAAGAGTATAAAAGAGAAGATATAGTTATAGCAACGAAAGCAGCACAGCGTGAACTCGATAACGGTGATATGGTCATCGACAACTCGCCGGAATTTTTAAAACAGGCAGTGGACGATGCACTGGACAGACTGCAGACTAAATATATTGATTTGTTTTATATTCATAAGCCCGATGAAGACACTCCGAAAGATGAAGCGGTCGAGGCGCTTTATGAAATGAAAGAGCAGGGGAAAATTAAAGCGATCGGCGTATCGAATTTTACTGTCGAACAGCTGGCGGAAGCGAATAAGAACAATCATGTTGATGTAATACAAAACGAATACAATCTGTTCAGCCGCGAAGCGGAAGACGAGATGCTCGATTACACTTCAGCAAATAAAATTACTTTTATTCCTTTCTTCCCGCTGGCAGCAGGGCTGCTTGCAGGCAAATACGATGAAAATACAGAATTTGCAGATTTACGGAGTAACTTGCCGTTTTATCAGGAAGACCAATTTAAAGACAATTTGAAAAAGGTAGAGAAATTAAAAGAACTTGCTAAAAAATACGATGAAGATACAGCGCAGATAGTACTCGCATTTTATTTAACGAGACCATCGCTCGATGTGATTATACCGGGAGCGAAAAAAGGCGGGCAGATTAAAGCAAATATGCGTGCCGCTGATATTGAACTGGACCCGGAAGATGTTGAATATATCGATGAAATATTTAAAAATAAATAACAGCTAAAAACAAAAGATGGTTAAGGGAGCCCCTTAACCATCTTTATTTATTTATCCCTGTAAAGGATTAGCACTGCAAACACGCTGCCTACGCTGAATTTAATGTCGATTACTTCAATGTACTGATTCTCGTAAAAGAATTCTGCGATTTTCTTATCAAGTCCTTTTTCCGTCATAGCGGAAACTGTTTTTGTTTTCATAGACTAACCCACCTTTAATGCTGTTTTCTTCCATTATATATTTAAATATTATAATTGTGTACTTTTACGCTGATTGCTGAAGATAATACCGATAATCAGAAAGGCGAGTATATACAGTAAGAGAATGCCGATCGACAGTGCTGATTCACTCCAGGTAATATCCGGTGACGCATAGATTTGTGTGTAGTGATACAGTGGAAGGAATTCCGCGATACGCTCTGCACCGTCACCGAACAACTCGATAGGAATGAATATACCGGAGAGAAATGCCAGTCCGAGCGTAATGAGATTGGCAAGACCGTTCACGATAAAACGATTCGTCGTCAGCGCATTAATCGCATACTGCAGAGCGAGTGTGAAGGCCATAATCAGTACGAGCGCAACGAAAATGTGAGTGAGCGGTATACCGTCTAACCGGTTATAATACAGTCCGACAAGTCCGAAAAACATAACGAGTACTGCGAAAAAACCAACCAGCGACTGTGCGCCCAATATTTGCACTGCGCTTGATGTGGATGATATCGGTGCAGCAATGATTCGTTTTTGCAGCTCGGGCTTATTGTATTCAGACATCAGATTACCGACTGACAGCATAATGAACAGCATTAGCCAGTAGGCAGCGAAATTGGAATAGGCTGCAGCATTTTCAAAATTTTCTCCGTCTGCATTCATTGTATCGTTATTTAACTCTACATTTACAGTATCGGTTAATGCTGTCCGCAGCTTATCACTGTCGAGTTCTCCTCCTTCGTTAAACTGTGCGTTTGCAAAAATCAGAAATTTCGAAATTTCGCTGTCCAGCTGGACACTGGATGCTGCGCGTTCATCAGTAATGATCTCAACGGCTGGTTCCCCATTTTTAACATGTCTTTCAAAATCCTCAGGGATGATTACTGCCCCGTGAATTTCCATGAGGAAAACCTGTTCTTCCAAATGATTACGCGGTGTTTTGCCGAGTACTTCAACATCATGCGAACTGTTTAAATACTCAATCAGCGCTTTTGAAGACCCGGACTCAGATTCGTCCACCACAGTAACGCCAAGCTTTTCGCTTTCAAACGTATCGGTGCCGCCGAATGAACTGAACATTGCTGCAATCAGGAAAAACACCAGTGCCAGCGGTATAATCATCCATTTAAACTTCCAGAAGTGGAGGAGTATTATTTTAAAGATAGTCATATTGTTTCCTCCTTAATGCAAACAAAGTAATGAAAAAACTGACAACTGTAATACCGGTTAAGAAGGCGATTGTCGACCAGTAGCTGTCGAAGTTATCCATTAAATTTATCCGATAAATTGTATCTGTAATATGTGCGAGCGGATTAAATTCATTAATGAACGGCATCTCGCGGTTAATTACAGTTCTTAAACCTGGACCCATTAAGCCAGCCAGGAAAGCCAGCCCGACGATAAAAACGACGGGAACGATGGATTTTACATTGATGTTCACCCGCGGAGTTAAACCGATTATAAAGCCGAGTCCAAGTCCGGCAATATTGCCGGCAAGTATAATGCCGAGCGTGGGAAGCAGATGATTGAACAGCACAGAATCATTAAAAATCATTAAATAACCGATTAAGAGACCGTTTGAAAATAAGCCGAGCGTGAGACCCGCTGCAGAACTTGCGAGTATATATTTTGCTTTGCTGAAGGGGCTGGCAGAGAATCTTGCTCCCATCGTGCTTAAGTTCGGACGCATTGATGAAATGAGCTCCATGCTCGTAAATATGGTGTAGAGAGAAACCATGGCAATGGTTGAATAGTACATAACAACCTGCGGTTCTGTTTCCATGTCTTCAGTCTGAATAAAATCAGCCTCAAAATTAAAGTTTTCAGGAGATATTCCAAGTGCCGCAGTCTGGTGGATCTGGTTCATCACTGACTCAAGTACGGACTGCTGAAAACCGCTGTTTTGAACAATCAGGCTGCCGTCTTCCGTAATATATCCTGTAATATTTTCTTCAGAAAGTTCATCTCTTGCGGTACTGTCTGACATTTCATGAACGTTGATAAAGTCTATCTCCTGAAGCACTGTGCTGTATTCATTATCTTCGGTAACAGCAACGTCTATATCTGACATATCTTCTCCGCCAATATTTGACGTTGTCGCCATAAATATCGTAACTAAAACGAGAGGATAGCCGATTGTCCAAAAGAGAAATCCAAAATCTTTAAAGTTAATTATGAGTAAATAATAAGTGAGACGCAGAAAGTTCATCAGTCCCTCAGCTCCTTGCCTGTCAGTTCTAAAAAGATACTGCTCAGCGACGGCTGTTCACTTGCGATTTCTGTATAAGTCAGAGAGTTATCTTCGATAAAGCGAATCAGATTAGCTAAATTGTTGTAATGCTTATCGAATTGAATGTTGTACTTATCTCCGGTTTTGATGACCTGATTGACGTGAGGAATTTGTTTCAGGAGGCTTGAAAGTGTGTCGTTGCCGGAAATAAATTTAACTGTAATACTTTCTGTGGTTGAAATTGATTTTTGAAGTTCATCGAGTGTACCGTTCGCAACATTGCGGCCGTTATCCATAATAACGAAGGAGTCGCACAAATTTTCAGCTTCTTCCAGGTAGTGGGTGGTGTAAATGACAGTAGTTCCCTGCGCTTTCATTTTTTTAACGCCTTCAAGAATAAAGTTTCTGCTCTGTGCATCGACCGCGACGGTCGGTTCATCGAGAAATAAAATTTCCGGCTTATGCGCGATGCCGCAGGCGATATTCAATCTTCTTTTAAGTCCGCCGCTAAGCTGCTTCGGTAGAAATTTTTTGTATTTTTCGAGTCCGACAAAAGAGATGGCTTCATCTACAAACTGTTTCCGCTCCGCTTTATTTGTCACGTAAAGTCCGCAGTAGAAATCAATATTTTCAACGACGTTCAGCTTATCAAAAATAGCGAGCTCTTGTGGCACAATACCAATCCGGCGTTTAATTTTATTGTTATTTGGATTAACGGGTTCGCCGAATAATTCAATCGTGCCCTGATCAAACTTCAGTAAGGAAAGCATACAGTTAATGGCTGTCGTCTTGCCGCAGCCGTTCGGGCCGAGCAGGCCGATAATTTCATTCTCTCCTGCCTGAAAAGAGAAGTGATCAAGTGCAATAACATCTTTATATCTTTTCACTACTTTGTCCATTGCAATCATATTATTGCCTCCTGTACTATATTGGTTAATTTAAGTTTATAATATAAATAAATGCACCGTTAGTGTCCCGAGTCATAAACTGCAGTGACAATTGTCATATTGTGAGGTGAAGCGATGTCAAAAATATATGAAAAGATTATGATCTTTATAACACTTGCGGCATACTATCTGCTGACTTCGGATGAAGCACAAATCACAGTAATACTGATATCTTTTATCGCAGCGTTCAGTATCGATGTAATCAATAGAAAGTATATGCTTTTTATAATGATTGTGTTTTTTGGCTTTCTTTTGTTCCTGGATATAAATTATCTGTACTTCCTGCCGCTCATTTCTCATATAATATTTGCTGAATACGGCAGGTACGGAATACTTGCACTGATTCCGATTTTAATTTTTCAGCAATGGGGGCTGCTGATTTTAAGTGTCTTAATATTTTATCTGACTGCGCTGTCACTGGAATTGTCAGCAGCAAAAGAACTGAACAGAAAAATGCGCGACCGGCTGACCGAAGATAATATGCGTTTAAAAGCCCAGCACAATGAACTGATGAAAGCCCACGAGAAAGATATTTATATGGCGGGACTGAACGAGAGAAATCGTATTGCCCGTGATATGCACGATGCACTTGGTCATTCTTTGTCGAGCAGCATTCTGCTGATTGAATCGCTGCAGTATGTCAAAGATGAGAATAAATTAAGAAAATCTTTAAAGCAGCTGCAGGAAAGATTAAAAATGGGCATGGACGATGTTCGTAACAGCATTCATAACCTATATGACACTTCAATCGAGCTTGAAGCAAGAATCGAAAGTTATCTGGCAGAAATGGAAAATTATAAAGGAGAGCTTATCTATGATGTAAAGCTCACGCTGACGCACGAACAGAAAATAGACATGCTGTCCCTCGTAAGAGAAGCGCTGACGAATATTAGAAAGCATTCAAATGCCGGAGCATTTAAAATTGTTATTAAAGAACACCCTAAATTTTTAGCACTGACGGTGAAAGATGACGGGAGTACTGAAGGCTATTTCAAAAAAGGGATGGGTCTTCAGTCGATGACTGAAACAGTGCAGAAATACGGCGGTGTTCTGAATGTGTTTAAAGACGAGGGGTTTATCGTGCACGCAATATTTTACAAGGAGGGGCTGGAAAATGAAAATAGTTATAGTAGATGATGACCCGCTCGTAGTGTCTGCGCTGACGACAATAGTGGAAAATTCCGATTATGAAGTTGCGGCGGAGGGCACAAGCGGTTTTGATGCAGTAAAACTGTACAGCGAACATCGTCCGGATTTGTTAATGACGGATATCAGAATGCGGGAGAAGTCGGGACTTGAAGCGAGCAGAGAAATACTGGCTGCCGATTCCGAAGCGAAAATCCTTCTTATTACAACCTTTAAAGATGATGAATACATTCATGAAGCACTGAACATAGGCTGCAAAGGATATTTATTGAAAGATAATTTGTCAGGTATTATTCCGGCTATTGAAGCGGTACTGTCAGGAAATATGGTCTTCGACAGCAATATTGTAAAAAGTATGTCGGCGCAGTCTGCACATAAGGACTTTACGGACCTGTCGACAAGAGAGCAGGACATTATTGAACTGGTGGCAGAAGGCTTCAATAATAAAGAAATTGCCGAGGCGCTTTATTTGAGTGAAGGAACAGTCAGAAATTATATTTCCCAGATGCTGACGAAGCTGGATTTACGGGACCGGACGCAGCTTGCCGTTTATTACTATAAAAATTAATCAGGAGGTGGCGGGATGGCCCTTGTAATCAGAAAACCGGAACCGGAAGATGCTGAGCGTATAGCAGATATTTGCAGCACGGGCTGGCGACAGACTGTTGAAGGGAAGTTGAGCAGTACGTTTCAGCAGCAGACAGTGAATTACTGGTACAATCCTGATAAAGTTACAGCAGATATTAAAAAAGGCAGCTATTCCTATGTGGCTGAAAAAGACGGTATTATCAGAGGAGTAATAGGCGGCGGAATGACAGGTGCTAAAACTGCGGAAGTATATGTATTTTATATTGACGATAAATACAGGTATCATGGAATCGGCAAGACTTTATTATATGAATTGACGCGGCATCAAAAGCGTAAAGGTGCCGATGAACAATGGGTATCGGTGCAGCAAGATAATGAACTTGGTCTGCCGTTCTATAAAGCGCGGGGATTTGTCTGCCAGTCACTGAAAGAAACAAAAAGCGCAGATGGTGAAGTGCAGGTGTCTTTAAGAATGAGGCGACAAATATAATCAGGGTCTGTCTGTAAAATTCAGGCGGCACATGAGATAATTGTTTTAAGACTACGAATTGGAGTGTTTACTGATGAGAAATGTTATTTTAGACTGTGATCCGGGGCATGATGACGCAATATCGATAATTATCGCGGCGTCTAGTGTCAGCGATTTAAATATTTTAGGAATTACGACTGTGGCAGGCAACGTCGAAGTCGAAAAAAATACAATTAATACATTAAAAATCTGCGAACTGCTGGAGCTGGATATACCGGTTGTCCAGGGTGCGAGAAGACCGCTCGTAAAGGCGAGTGAAATTGCACCTGAAATTCATGGGGAAACCGGCATGGACGGCCCGGAGCTTCCAGAACCTCAAATAGAGGTGACAGAAGGACATGCGGTTGATTTTATTATTGAACAGGTGATGAATTCATCTGAGCAGGTCACGCTCGTTCCAACAGGACCGCTCACGAATATTGCTATGGCCTTAATCAAAGAACCGAGAATCATTGAAAATATTGATGAAATTGTTTTAATGGGCGGCGGCACTTTCGGCAACTGGACACCGGCAGCGGAATTTAATATTTTTGTCGATGCGGAAGCAGCGAAAGTTGTTTACGACAGCAGTGTACCTGTGACAATGTTCGGTCTTGATGTGACACATCAGGTTATTGCGACTGAAGATATTATAGAGCGTGTCGGTAAAATCGATAATAAGATTGCTGTGTTCGTTAAAGAGCTGCTGATCTTTTTCGGCGAGACGTATAAAAATCATTTCGGCTTTAACGGCGGTCCGATTCATGATGCGTGCACGACGATGTATCTTTTAAAACCGGAATTGTTTAAGACAGAATACTTAAATGTAACTGTTGAGACAAAAGGTGAATATTCATACGGTATGACAGTAATCGATACGCTGAGTGTAACAGGCAGAGAGCCGAACACTAATGTTGCCTTCGGGGTGGACACAGAAGCGTTTTGGACACTGTTTGAAGAAATTTTGAAATCATTTGACGGAGGACAGGCTGATGAGTAAGAAGAATATATGGATTGACTGCGACCCGGGGATTGATGATGCAATAGCACTCGCTGCGGCAGCCGCAAGCAGGGATGCATTAAATATCCACGGGATTTCCACGGTGGCGGGAAATCAGACGATAGAGCGCGTCACGAACAATGCGCTTGCACTGAGCGCTTTTCTCGATTTGGATGTACCTGTCGTTAAAGGAGCGGAAGGACCTCTGACAAGACAGAAAGAAGATGCGGGACACGTCCACGGTGAGACAGGACTCGGCAATACTGTACTGCCGAAAACTTCGAAGCAGGCTGAGCCGGGCAATTCATTCCAGCTTATCAGAGATTATATTATGAATCTTCCTGAAGGTGAAAAGATGACGCTGGTTCCTGTCGGTCCGCTGACAAATATTGCACTGCTTTTAAAAGTCTTTCCTGAAACAGCGGAACGCATTGAAGAAATTGTCTTAATGGGCGGCGGCACCTTTGGCAACAGAACCCCGACAGCGGAATTCAATATATGGGGAGATCCTGAGGCTGCGAAAATCGTCTTTGATTCAGACCTGCCGATTGTAATGTGCGGACTTGACGTGACCCATAAGAGCGGGCTCGACCGCAAGCAGGTCGAATCACTGTTTAACAGCGAAGGAGAGGTGCAGAAAGCATTCGGCGAAATGCTGAAATTTTACTTTGATTCTCCTGCATATATTAACAGTGAACTTGTGCATATTCATGATGCAGTTGCGGTTATTTATCTGACTAATCCTGAAATATTTAAAGGAATGCAGGTCAGTGTAGACGTAGATTGTACAGATGATATCAACCGGGGTATGACTGTATGCGATGTGCGGAAGACTGCACCTGAAGCGGGGCGTAATGTGACACTTGTTAACGATATCGATTTAACAGCATTTCAAAATATACTGCAGGCTAAACTCGGCAGTCTATAGTAATTCTTGGAGGTAGAACAGATGAGCAAGCCTAAGGTAACAATTGTAGGCAGTTTAAATATGGATTTGGTCGTTACGGCAGAACGTCACCCGTCAATCGGCGAAACACTGACTGGTGAAAAGTTCACGACACTGTGCGGCGGCAAAGGTGCGAACCAGGCCGTTGCAGCAGCGAGACTCGGCTGCGATGTGACGTTTATCGGCAGAGTGGGCAACGATGCGTTCGGGATTGAAATGATTGAAAGTCTGAGAAAAGAAGGTGTCAACGTCGGTAATATTGAGATGATTGATGAGGTGGAGAGCGGTATTGCCATGATTACCGTAAACCCGCTGGATAATACAATTATCGTTGTACCGGGCGCGAATGCACATGTTACAACAGATGTAATCGATAAACACCGTCAGGCAATTTTAGAAAGCGATGTCGTCGTCACCCAGCTTGAAATTCCGATGGACACAGTGGATTATGTTGCACAGGTGTGCGGAGAGAATAATATTGATTTAGTTGTTAACCCGGCGCCGGCACAAAAGCTGACGGATAATATTATAAATTACAGTACATATATTACGCCGAATCAGATTGAATTGACACAGCTGGCAGCAGCACATCCTGAAATTTTAAAAGACCACGTCGATAAATTTGTCGTTACGAGCGGCAGCAAAGGCTGTTATTATTCAGTCGATGCCTTCCGCGTCGACGTGCCGACCATGAAAGCGGAAGTTGTCGATACGACAGGTGCAGGAGATTGCTTTAACGGCGCCTTTGTCAGTTATATTGCACAGGGTAAAAGCCTGCAGGAAAGCTGTCATTTCGCCAACACTGCAGCATCAATCAGTGTAGAAAAATTCGGTGCGCAGCACGCGATGCCGACAACTGAGCAGGTGCTCGGAAGAATGCAGAGTTAAAAATAATTATTATGCGCATGAGAGTGTTTGGAGATTTGTCATATATAAAAGATGATTTTCATAATAATAATAAAAGTCACTGACGGATACAGCCGCCAGTGACTTTTTTCTTAAATAATAGATGAGAATAATGATGTTGGGATAATAATAATCCATGGTGCCATTAATAGTGTTGAGATAATACTCGATCTGCTGATTTGTTTATCTTCGAGACCGAATTTAGCATAGATTTTTTGTGTGATTTTAAACTGGATAAAAATTATGATAATGAATACAAGGAGTACAAAAATCATGCTGTAAATACTGTTGAAGGGGTTTGCAATAACGCCTTCGAAAAAAGCGACAATCCAGTCAGGAGTAGCATTGCTGATTTCTTTTACATCGTCGAATGAAGCGGGGTTGCTTCTGAACAGCGGGTCGATAAACAGCGCCGCATACATAATTCCAACAGCAGCAAGATTCAGACCGATATCAGTCAGCCAGATTTTCCAAGAAGCCTTAACAGTAATTTCCTTGCGTTTATATTTTTTATCGAGCGGTAAATAAATCGCAAACCAGTCGATCAGCATTTTTAATGGTATTATCATAAAAACAACAGGCGGAATTAACCACATCAGCCATACCGGCATAATCATTACGGAAAACCTCTTTCTTATTTTATAGATTATCCTGTATATTTTACGCTTGTCACACGCGTAAGTAAATTGAAATGATGAATCACAGTCAGGAAAGGTGATTAAAAAACTTGAATAAATAAAACAGCTTAAATATCTTGAATTAAAGATATCTGAGCTGTTTTATGTTTGAGCGAGACCTAATTTTTTGGTGATCTATATAGAATTTAGACCGGATTTGTTGGGGAGTTGGTATGACTTCCGCTCATGTGTATCCTGGTTGTCTGGGGTTGATATGAGCTCCGTTCATGTGTATCCCAGCTTCTTGGGGTTGATATGAGTTCCGTTCATATGTATCCCAGCTTCTTAGGGTTGATATGAGCTCCGTTTATGTGTATCCCAGCTCTCTGGGGTTGGTATGACAGCCTCTCATATGTATCCCAACTCTCTGGGATTGATATGACGCCGAATCACATGTATCCCGATCATAATCTAAATATTATTCAGCAAATACTGTGCTCCAGCTGTCGCGTCCTTCAAGCATTTTGCGCGCGATTTCTTTCGCACCTTCTAAGCTGTGGCTCGCTGCCCATCCGCACTGTACTTCATTACATGCAGGAACTTCAGTTGCTTCAAGGACATCGTTCAATGTTTTCTCCATAACATTTTCAATGCCTGCTTTATCTTCATCGTTTAATACTGAAAGATAAAATCCTGTCTGACATCCCATAGGACTTAAATCAACAACACGTTCGTGATGGTTGCGAATATTTTCAGCCATTAGATGTTCAATTGAGTGAAGTGCAGGCATATCCATATGCTCTTTGTTAGGCTGGCAGAAACGGATATCGTATTTATAAATTGTATCTCCGTACTGTCCTTCGTTTGTTCCTGCGAGTCTAATATAAGGTGCCGCCACTTTTGTGTGATCCAGGTTAAAACTTTCAACGTTCATTTTCTTCATATATCATACACTCCCTAAATTGTTTACTTAAGTTAATCTTATTACAACTTGAAGCGGAATGGCAACCGGGAGTAACTGACGGTGGCACGAGAACGCTCCTTGCGTGCCACCGAGAACCCACGGCGGCACGAGAACGCTCCTTGCGCGCCATCGAAAAACCACGGTGGCACGAAGACACCCTTTGCGCGCCGCCGAGAACCCACGGTGGCACGAAGACACTCTTTGCGCGCCGCCGAGAACCCACGGTGGCACGCACACCATAAAAAAGCACGCACCGGCAAGTCCGGTGCGTGCTCCTCTATATATTTCGCGGATTAATAATAGATTTAAAGTTAAAGACTGCGTTGAGTATAATGGCTGTCATACTGCCCATCACAATTCCGCTTGATGTAATGACTGAAAGGTTGTCAGGCAGGACAGCGAAGAGGTCGGGTACGACGGTCACAGCAAGTCCCATACCAAGAGAGATTGCCACAATCACCATATTTTCCTGTTTGTTTAAATCAACATGTGACAGCATTTTAATTCCTGCACTGATTACCATGCCGAACATGGCGAGCATAGCACCGCCGAGAACAGGCCCCGGTATTGCCAGCGTTGCTGCACCGATTTTTGGAGCAAGTCCTAGAATAATCAGCATGGCGCCGGCAATATAAATAATTTTATTTCTGCGGACACCTGATATTTGAATCAGACCGACGTTTTGAGAAAACGTCGTATAAGGGAAAGCATTGACGAGACCGCCTAAAATAATTGCCATTCCTTCTGCGCGGTAGCCGCGTTTTAAATCATCGCCTTTAATTTTCTTCTCAGTAATATCTCCAAGTGCAAAATACACACCCGTCGATTCAACAAGGCTGACTAAAGCAACCAGTGTCATAGTTAAAATCGGCAGCAGATGGAATTCCGGAGTGCCGAAGTAAAACACTTGCGGTAAATGCAGCCATGATGCTTCAAGCACCGGTGTGAAATCAACACGCCCGAAAAAGGCGCCGATTACTGTTCCGATAATAATTCCTGTTAATATGGCGATTGAACCAAAGAAACCTTTAGCAAATTTTAAAATGATCAAAATAATAATTAAAGTCGAAAAGCCTAAAAATAAATTGACAGCCGAACCAAAGTCTTCAGCCCCCTGGCCGCCGGCGAGGTCATTTATCGCTACCGGTATAAGTGTCAGTCCGATAGTCGTCACCACACTGCCGGTCACAACCGGTGGGAAAAACCGTATCAATTTACTGAAAAAAGAAGCAATCAGCACTACGATTAAACCCGATACTAAAATAGCACCGTAAACGGACTGAATGCTGTAGGTGTTGGCGATGTTAATAATTGGTCCAACGGCGGTAAACGTACATCCGAGTACGACGGGTAAACCGATGCCGGAGAACTTATTCTTCCAAACCTGAAGAATTGTTGCCACCCCGCACATCATAATATCGATGGAAATCAAGTAGGTCAGCTGGGCAGGTGTTAAACCGATGGCGTTGCCGACAATCAGCGGAACGATAACTGCGCCGGCATACATGGCAAGTACATGCTGCAGACCGAGCGAGAAATCTTTAACGTTTGATTCCTGAGCCATTACTCATTGTCTCCGGCAAATGTTACAGTATGATTCGATAAAGACTCGATGCGCGCGAGAGATTCCACACGGTAGTTTTTCTCTTTAAGAATTGCCGCTCCGCTTTGGAATGATTTTTCAATCACGATGCCGATGCCTGAAACATTAGCCTTCGCCTGTTCAACGATATTAATTAAAGCACCGGCTGCTTCGCCGTTGGCTAAAAAGTCATCGATAATTAAAATGTTATCTCCCGGCTGAATGAATTGATTGGATACACTAATCATATTTGTTTCCTGTTTCGTATAAGAAAAGACTTGTGCAGATAATAAATCATCAGTAAAAGTCAGCGATTTTCTTTTTCTTGCGAATACCGCAGGAACATTGAAGTTCAAAGCTGTCATTACTGCAGGCGCGATACCTGAAGATTCCAAGGTAAGTACTTTTGTAATTTCTGTATCTTTAAATCTGCTGTGGAATTCTTTGCCGATTTCCACCATTAGTTCAGGATCAATCTGATGATTTAAAAATTTATCTACCTTTAATACGTTATCCGAAAGTACGACACCTTCTGATAAAATTTTGTTTTTTAACAAGTCCATTCCAAAAGCTCCTTTAAGTATGTAAGTTAATGAATGTATTTATATTAACAGAAATAACGAACTTATCAACAATAAATTTTAATAAAGTTCATATTTAGTTTAATATATTGTGTAAAAATATAATAATATTCGGTTATTGATATTATTAGGATGAATTTAAGCGGCCATGTATAATAAATTTATCGTGTCGTAAGGAGCTGAATTGTGTCTTTGAATAATATGGAAATAACAAAAGAAACCTTAATCAGGACGAGAGTTCAGGAAATGATTTTGCAGGGAGAACTCGGACCCGGTGATAAACTGCCGAGTGAAAATGAGCTGGCTGAAGAATACCGGGCGAAGCGGATCGATGCGCGAAATGCGCTGGTGCAACTGGAGAAAATGGGTATTGTTTATGGCAGACAAGGCGTGGGGCGTTTCGTTAATGAACCTTTGCCGACGATTGAATTTGCTGTTACAGGCACGACGAGCTTTTCTGAAAAAATGAAGGAGCAGAATATCCCGTACGAAAGCCGGATTATTTACGCCGATTATGCCTCTGAAAAAGAACGGGAATATTACAGTAAGTCACTCGGAACAGCGGATCACGTAAAAATATTTAAAGTGGCGCGTCTTAGAATTGTCAATGAAGTTCCCTGTGCGATTCACAGCTCTTACATAAGGGAAGACCTGTTTCCGGATATATACAGCGATAAAGATAGTCTGCAGTCCGTTTACACCTATTTTAAAACTTCAGGACACGAGCAGTTAAGCAGTAAAGATCGCATTATCTCTACTCAATTTCCGACACTGGAAGAGATGAAGATTTTAAACTGCAGTGAACTCGTTCCTTTGCTGGTCTTTGAAACAGATACCTATGATAAGCAGACGGGTGATTGTCTGGAGCGGGTAAAAATATTATACAGAAGCGATTTGTTTAAACATCAGCTGTCAGATGAGAGCTGAGACCGGAACTCAAGAGTTCCGGTCTTTTTTTATGCAGTCATCCTGAATTAACAATTATCAATCCAACGTTTACATTCCTTTACCAATACTTAAAGTCCACCTGCTTGGCAACAAGTTAGGATTAATTCATAAGGAGGTTGTGACATGGACAGAAAATTATGGACACGTATTTTTTCCAAGTACGGCAGAACAGAGGCGATCGATTTCTATAACAATTTTAAAGAAGCATTGGACTTCGAAATCATCAGTGAGCCGAGTGAAGGTCTGGTTATGATGAAGACGAGAGAACATGCGAAAAATTCTTTATTTTATATGGGTGAAGTGCTGATTACTGAAACAAAAATCAGACATGGCTCAACTGTAGGCACGGGTCTCGTGAAAGGTTCGGATAACGAATTGTCGGAGGCTATGGCTTTTATCGATTTAAGTTTTAAACTGGACAAATTTACAGCGGAGTTAAATGACATTTTAAAATCGCTTAAAAATATTGAAGCAAATGATATTGCAGAAAAAACAGAGAAAATTTTGCAAACTAAAGTCAGCTTCGAAATGATGAACGACTAGGAGGATAACGGTGAATACAATTGTACATACAACACAGCAGATCTACCGTCAGCTGATCAATGCGGCAAGCCGGCCGGGGCATGTTGAAATAATAACTGAAGATGTTAAGAATTATACGGGTTTCAGCAATGCGGCACTGCTGACTGCTATGACCTTATTCGATAATGAAATCTCATTTTATTCAGCAGATAAAACGATGCGGCAAGAATTAAAAGTATTAACCGGCGGTCTTCCGAATAAAGATTATTCGTCAGCAGATTTTTTAGTGACTAAAGAAGCAGATTTAAAAGCGGAGTATTTTAAGGAAGTGATGAAGGGTGTGTTAATTTCTCCTGAAAAGTCAGCAACGCTGCTAATCGATATAGAAAGTATCGGCAAAGGGCAGGCTTATCGCCTCAGCGGTCCCGGTATTAAAGAGTCGACAGATATTCAATTATCTTTCCCGAGCAGCTGGTTTGCACTCAGAAATGAAGTCTGCAAAGAGTTTCCGCTCGGCATCGATTTAATACTGACCGATAAAGAAAATAATACGGTGGTCATTCCGAGAACGACAAAAGTGGAGGTGCTTTAAATGGGTTACGTTGCGGTTAAAGGCGGCGCACATGCTATCAATAACTCGGTGATTTTATATAAAAACAGACGGCTTGAAGATGGAGCCGACATCGATGTTGAAAATATTAAAACAAATATGCGCCAGCTGATCAACCAGGTCATGAGCGAAGCGAGTTTTTATGACCGTGATATAGCGGCACTCGCAATCAAGCAGGCGGAAGGAAATATGGAAGAAGCAGTGTTCCTGATGCGTGCGCATCGTTCGACCTTACCGAGATTATATTATTCAACGGTAACGGACACGAGAGAAATGTTCGTTGAACGCCGCGTGTCTGCGAGCTTTAAAGACATACCGGGCGGACAGATCCTCGGTGCCACTTCAGACTTCACCCACCGCCTTTTAGATGATTCATTAAAAGAAGTGACAGACGGACCTCGAGAATCGGTGGATTGCAAAGAGATTCCGTTTAATTATGACCTCGATAAACTGCCGAAAGTCATCGATTATTTAGAGGAAGAAGGGCTCTTCGTTCGTGAACCGGAAAATAATGATGAACCGGACGATATTACGAAAAAGGCGATCGAGTATCCGAGTACGAGAAGTCAGAGACTGCAGGCATTAACCCGCGGCCAGACTGGTGCAGTGACGTCGCTCGGCTATGCTGAAATTCGAGGTTACGGGATTGCTTCCCATCCGAATATAGGAGAATGCCGTGTCGGCCAGCAGCCTGTTCATGTCGATTTAGATGATGATTACGGCGAGTATTTTATTGGTGATTATGAAGTCACTGAAATAGACGGTTTTATGCCGGACTTAGATGAAGATGATTCGGATGCCGGTGAAAAAGATCTGATGATTAAAATCGGCTACGGTCTTGTCTTTGGCCAAAATGAAACGAAAGCCATCGCCATGAGCGTATTGGATTACAGTCTCGAGCATCCGGAACCGGGTGTCGCTACGAGTGATGATGAATTTGTTTTATATCATATTGATTCAGTTGAATCGACAGGTTTTGTTTCACACTTAAAACTGCCGCACTACGTTACATTCCAATCAAAACTCGACCGTATGCGTCAGGGCAAGGAGGAAAGACAGTGAGTCAGAACTTCGCATTTTTAGATGAACACTCAAAAAAAGAAATACGCAGAAAAACATTAAAAGCAATCGCAATTCCGGGCTATCAGGTACCATTTGCGTCACGTGAACTGCCGATTGCCAGAGGATGGGGAACAGGCGGCCTGCAGCTGACGCTGTCACTCGTCGGCCGGGAAGATATTTTAAAAGTTATCGACCAGGGCTCGGACGAATCCGTCAACGCTGTTAATATCCGCAATTTAATACAGAGCACAACAGGCGTAAAAGAAACCATTCATACATCGGAAGCCTCACTGATTCAGTCGCGTCACAGAATCCCGGAAGTTCCGCTGAAGCCTTTTCAGATTTTAGTGCTGCAGGTGCCGATGCCGGAACCGTTAAGAACCGTTGAAGTCAGCGAGCGCAAAACAAAAATGCTGCACGGTGATAAAGAATACAGCGGAGCATTTATAAAATTATTTGAGCAGATTATGAAATACGGCCACATTACAGATGATGCCGACTATCCGGTCATGGTAAATGACCGCTATGTTATGGCACCGAGCCCGATTCCGAGATTTGATAATCCGAAGATGAACTACAACGAAGGACTTATTCTCCTCGGTGCCGGGCGTGAGAAGAAAATTCACGCCGTACCGCCGTACACCAAAGTGGAATCACTCGCTTTTGAAGATTATCCATTTGAAGTTGAACAATTTGAAGATAAAGTCTGCCGCAAGTCAGGTTTAACCGGCGTCTACATGGATGAACTTCAGGACGAGAAAACAGGAGAAACGTACTACCTGACCAACGATACGAGCTACATGCTTGAGAAGCTGAACGAGGAGGCTGTGAACAATGCCGGCAAATGATGAAGTTGTATTGTCATTGAGAGATTTATCGAAAAAATTTGGCAGCGGCTGTGACTATTGCAGGGAAACTGATGCCGAACTGCAAAAAAATATGTGTCCTGAATGCCATACAGTGTATGCAGTGAGGAACGCGTCACTCGACTTGTATAAAGGTGAAATTCTCGGCATTGTCGGTGAGAGCGGCAGCGGGAAAAGCACTTTAATGAAGACGCTGTACTTTGATCAGGAAGCGACTGGCGGTGAATATATACTGCCAGGTGACGCGAGCATTGAAGGCAATGCCTTCGACGTCTCCAGCCAGAAAAAGAGACAGATCCGCAACGAGCAGCTCGGTATGGTGTATCAGAACCCGCTTCAGGGTTTAAAGATGGATTTTTCATCGGTGACTAATATCGCAGAAAAACTGATTGCGAGCGGAAACCGCAACGTCGGGCAGATGACAGACCGGGCAGATCACTTCCTTGAGAAAGTTAACATTGCGCTCAGCCGTAAATACGAAGCACCGAAAAATTTCTCCGGCGGTATGCAGCAGCGCGTGCAAATCGCTAAGGCGCTGTCGAATTACCCGCCGATATTATTGCTGGATGAAGTTACAACCGGCCTCGACTTATCAGTGCAAGCAGATGTGCTGGAATTAATTAAAGAAATTCAGCGCGACATGGGTGTCAGTATGATTGTCGTATCTCACGACCTTGCGATTATCCGCATGCTCTGTGACCGGACCATAGTTATGCTTGACGGCCGGGTCATCGAGCACGGAATTACCGATCAGATTCTGGAAGACCCGCAGCATAAATATACTCAGCAGTTAGTTTACTCAATCTTATAAGAGGTGACAATTTTTGATTATTATAAACAGCAGCGTCATAACAGAGACAGAAATTTTAGAAAATCATGCAGTCGTGGTCGAAGGTGACACAATTAAAACAATTATCCCAATGGCAGAGGCGGATACTGAAGGTCATCAGAGAGTTATCGATGCTAAAGGCGGTTATGTGACTGCAGGATTTATCGATATTCATTCCGATTATATTGAAGGCATTATTGCACCGCGTCCAACGACAGTAATGGATTTTAATATCGGTATAAAAGAGTCGGAAAGAATTTTAAGCTCGCACGGCATTACAACAATGTTTCATTCTTTATCGATATATAAACAGGATTTATTCGGACACAAACCGGTCAGGCAGCCGGATAATGTGGATAAACTGATTCATGCAATCCACCGCACGCATTCTGAGAAACACTTAATCCGTCACCGTCTGCATGCGCGTTTTGAGCTGGATTCACTCGGCATGGTCAGCACCATCAAAGACCATATTGAAAAAGGGCGTGTCCATCTCTTGAGTTTTATGGATCACACACCCGGTCAGGGACAGTACCGCGATATTGAAAAGTACCGTCACACGATGAAAGGCTACCAGGATCTTTCTGATGAAGAAATTAATAAACAGATTGAAAATAAAAAAGAAATGAACAGACTGTCAGTTGAAGAAATGGAAACGATGTCGGAACTGGCACGTTCAAAAGGCATCGCAGTGGCATCTCATGACGATGATGCAACAGAGAAAATTGATTTTAATGAAACGCTGGCAACGACGATCAGCGAATTTCCAATCACGATGGAAGTTGCAAAATACGCTCACGGCAAGGGCATGTATACGCTCGCCGGAGCACCTAACATTATGCTCGGCGGTTCGCACTCGGGTAATTTAAACGCAAAAGACGCAATCATGGAAGGGTGCGTATCCATTCTCTGCAGCGACTATTACCCGCCTGCCATGCTTCACTCTGTATTTAAGTTAAACAAAGAAGCAGGCTATCCGCTCGTTGACGGCTTCAAACTAATTACGCTGAATCCAGCCCAAGCAGTGCAGATGGACGATGAAATTGGTTCGGTTGCACCAGGTAAAAAAGCGGATTTAAACGTCATAAGAATTTTCGACGATTATCCGACTATTACAGAATGTATTGTTAACGGAAAAATTGTCAGCCAGTACCACTACCGGATAGATTAGGAGGATAACTATGATTAAAATAAATGATTTCAGCAAATCATTCACCATTCACCATCTGAATCAGACAAGAGAAGCAGTCAGCGGGGTATCGTTCGATGTAGAAAAAGGCGAGTTTCTCGGTATTGTCGGCGAAAGCGGCAGCGGTAAATCGACTATATTAAAAAGTATTTACGGCACTTATAAACCGACGACAGGTACTGTGAATTACGATTCCGAGAATTTCGGCTCCGTCGATCTGCATAATATATCAGACAGAGCACTGATTAAACTGCGCACGAAAGAAATCGGCTATGTATCTCAATTTTTAAAAGTTATGCCGCGTACAACAACGCTTGAGCTTGTTATTAATTCAATGCTTGAAATGGGCGTCGATAAAGACAGCGCCGCGGTAAAAGCTGAAGAAACACTCAGACACTTCGATATTCCAAAAGCACTGTGGCATAACTATCCAAACACTTTCAGCGGCGGGGAGAAACTGCGTTTAAATATCGCATGTGCAGTCGTTAAAAATCCGCGTCTTCTGCTGCTCGATGAGCCTACAGCATCGCTTGATGAGAAATCGAAACTGAAAGTCAGAGAAACAATCTCAAAACTGATCGATAATGGTACAACTTTGATCGGCATTTTTCACGATCTGGAATTTATGGACGGCTTATGCACAAAAGTATATGACATGAATACGAAAATGCTCGAGGAGCGTGCGGTATGACGGACAAAATAGATCTGCATGTGCACAGCAGCTTTTCCGATGGTAAAGATAGTGTAAATAAAGTACTGGATCTGGCAAAAGAGAGAGATGTTAAAATGTTAAGCTTCGTCGATCACGACACAAATCTGACATACAATGAAGCGTTACCATATGCAAAACGTCTCGGTATCGACTTAATTCCGGGCATAGAAATCTCAGCTTACGATTTTAAACGCAGGAGAAAAGTACACGTTTTAGGATATAACTATGATTTGGATGCAACGAATATTAAAAAATTAACGGAGCCTTTACAAACGAGGCGTCATCAGCATTCTTTGGAACAAATTAAAAAAATCGAAGATTACGGTATTGATGTAGATATGGATGAAGTGAAAAAAAGCGTCGGACCGGCCGGCATCATATATAAGCAGCATATTATGCACGCAATATGTGATGACCATTACACTTGCCCGAAATATACAACCAAGTACCGGACTCTCTTTAAGAACAACGGTCCTGCTGCAGGAGATATCGAGTATATCGACTATATCGAAGCGCTGAAGGCAATTAAACAGGACAAGGGCCTCGCAGTCATTGCTCATCCCGGTCAGCTGCACAGTTATGAACTGATTGAGGATAACTATGAACTAATCGACGGAATAGAAAAATATCATCCGGATCACGGTCCCGCTGATTATGAAAAAATCGATGCTGTGTGTGAGAAATATGACCTGTTCATTACAGGAGGATCAGATTATCACGGAGATTTCGGAGCAACTGCTGAGATTGGTATAGACAGCGGATTATTAAAGGAAACAACCCAATTATTTAGATAGTATAAACATGTGTTAAATAGACGTAAAGTGCATTTACTTGCCTTCTAAAATCATTTTAAATTAATCATGTAAATAAAACTTAAGGGAGTTTGAAAATGAAAAAGTTAATGAATGTTTTTCTTGGTTCAGCTTTTGTCTTAGCGCTTGCAGCATGCGGCGGAGAAGGAGATACACAGACAGAAGACGGTTCTGCAGATGCTGCTTCGGGCAGTGATGAGCCTCTAAGTGTCGTCTGGTATCCAAACGAATCCGGCAATGAACTTGCTGATGCACGCGAAGAAATTGGAGCGATTTTAGAAGAAGCGACAGGCAGAGAAGTAGAACATGAACTGACTACAGACTATGCAATAGCCATCGAGAGCATTGTTAATGATAATGCAGACCTCGCATTTACAGGTGCAGAAGGATACATACAGGCTAAGGAACGCAATGACAATATCGAACCATTGGCGGTGCCGTCAGGACCGTCAGGAACTGAAGAAGATGCTTTATACTACAGCTGGTTCGCTACTAAAGTCGATAACATGGAAAAGTATGAAACAGGCGAAGGCGAATACTCAATTGAAGAATTCCCGGGAAGCAACTTTTCATTTGTCTCAACTTCATCAACATCAGGTTTCAGAGTACCAACGTCAACGATTTTAAATGAATTTACTGAAACTGAAGAATATGCAGACTTAACAGAAGAAGATTTAGCTGAAAGCGGACGTTTCTTTGAGCAGGTAATGTTCGGTAACACTCATCAGGGTTCTGCAGTCAACTTAATTAACGAGAGAGCAGATGTTGCAGCTTTCTGTGACACTTGTGTTGAGAACTACGTAGAACTTGCAGAAGGCGAAGAAAATACAGCAGGTGCGATTTACGAAGTATCTGAAGGTGCAGCAGACCCATTCTCCAATCTTGCTGGAGAGCAATTTGGAATCATCTCGGCAACACCGGTACTGAATGCACCGTTTATTGGTAACGTAAGCACTTTAGGTGAAGAAACATTCAATGAAATTCAGGAAGTTCTTGCTTCTGATGAAGTTGCAAATAACGAAAAGATTTTCGTTCCTGAAGATGCAGAAGAAGGCGGATTATTTACCAAGTCAGCGGACGAGCGTTTTGTAGTTGTTGAAGATGAATGGTTCAACCCGATTAGAGAACTCAACTCAGGAAACTAAATTGAAAATTTAAACCGGCATCCAACGATATAAAATTTATTCATCTGAGAGGGGATTTCCCCTCTTTTTAATTAGGAGGCATCTTCCATGGCGGTGGAACATAAAACAAAAGAAGTAACAAAAAATAGAACAGATTTTAACAAGAAGGAAACAGATGAAGTACTGATCTCTTTTGATGAAGATATAGAAGTTACAGGTAACGAAGTCGAAACCGCATCGAAAAAAGAGCTTAAAGAAATGCCTGTAATCATGTCGATTGAAAATCTGAATAAGGAATACTCAAAAGGCAAGTCGGTGCTTAAAGAAATTAATTTCAATATTAAGCAGGGTGAATTATTGTCGATTATCGGTCCGTCTGGTGCCGGGAAGTCTACGTTACTTCGTTCGATAAACCGCATGATAGAGCCGACGTCGGGTAAGATTACGTTCGATGGCAAAAACATTACCAGTGTTAAAGGAAAAGAATTGAGACATATGAGAACGAATATTGGGATGATCTTCCAGCATTATAATCTGGTCGACCGTTTGTCGGTCTTTGAAAATGTGATGCACGGCACCTTAGGTTATAAAAACAGCCTGCAGGGCATTTTCTCAATGTATACAGAATCAGAGAAAGAGGAAGCCCTGGATATTATTACGGAACTGGGTATTCAGGACCACATTTACAAGCGCTGTGATGAACTGTCTGGCGGTCAGAAGCAGCGTGTCGGTATCGCACGTGCCCTGGTGCAAAAACCTAAAATTATTCTCTGTGACGAGCCGATAGCTTCACTGGATCCGAGTTCTTCAAGAGTAATTATGGATCATCTCAGAAAAATATGCAGTGAAAAAGGCATTACGGTAATCGTTAATCTGCATCAGGTGGATGTTGCTAAAAATTACTCGGACCGTATTATCGGCTTAAACAGCGGTCAGGTAGTCTTTAACGGCCATCCGGCTGAAATTGATAAAGAAGTCATCCAGTCGATTTACGGTACGGATTTTGATGACTTAATTACGGAGTAGGTGATTAATGATGAGCAAAACAAATACGTTAAACGTTAATGAAATAAATATTATTCAGAAGAAGAATCTTTATTTATTGCTGACAGTCGTCGTCATTGTCGGACTGATTATGCTCGCGAGCTACATTACCGAATATAATCATATAGAAGGCGTGCTGTCGATTCCTGCAGCAGCGTCATGGATGGCCAGCAACATATGGTTTTCATCGTCGACACTGGCAAATCTCGGCAGTGTAATGCGTCTTTTATGGGAAACAATTTTAATTTCAATTGTTTCCACAACGACAGCTGCAATATTTGCTGTTGTATTTGCTCTCATGGGCTCAAAATTGACTTATATTAACAAACCGTTAATGCTGGCAGCAAAAATAATTGCTTCAATATCACGTAATATTCCGGTCGTTGCCTGGGCATTAATTTTAGTCATCAGTTTTGGAACGAACTCAATGACCGGATTCCTGGCCTTATTTTTCGGTTCATTCGGATTTTTAGTCAGAGCTTTTGTAGAAACAATCGATGAAGACAGCAAAGATTCCGTGGAAGCATTGAAAGCAACAGGAGCTACATACTGGCATACGATATTTAAAGCGGTACTGCCGGGTAGCATGCCGCAGATGTTCAGCTGGATTTTATTTATGATTGAAACGAATATACGCAGTGCGACGCTCGTCGGACTTTTAACAGGAACGGGTATCGGCTACTTATTCGATCTGTATTATAAACAGCTGAATTATGAAATGGTATCACTGATTACATTGGCAATCGTCCTCGCGGTCCTTGTGATTGAAGCAATATCAAACATCATCAGAAGGGAGATTTTATAATGACTGCTCTTGTTGAACGTAATAAAAATGGCTGCATTAAGGTCTCTAAACCCAGCAGAGGACAAAGAGTTTTAAAGGGATTATTAATCGGTTCAGCAATATTCACGGTTATCGGATTCTTTATTATGGATTACGCAGGCCTGGATTTAACACAGGCCATTCCGATGACACTCGATAATCTCGGGCAGATGTTTTTATCTCCGAGTTTAAATAACACAACCTGGTCAAATGCGCTGTGGCAAGTGACAATCACTTTATCACTTGCGTTTTTATCGACTATTTTAGGAGCAGTAATTTCACTGTTTTTAGCATTTGGGACAGCTGTTAATCTGTCAAAACCGTGGGTCAGCAACACGATTAAAGCATTTATTACTGTCGTTCGTGCGGTGCCGACTGTGCTCTGGGTCTTAATATTTGCGATTGCAGCGGGCTTAGGCTCTGTGGCAGCGGTAATCGGTATGATTTTCCACTCCATTGCATATCTGGTTAAAGCATACTCGGAAGCTTTTGAAGAAGTAGACGAAGGTAAAATTGAAGCGCTGCGTGCTTCCGGCGCAAGTTATTTTCATATTCTGTTCCAGGTCATCGTGCCGCAGACGAAAAGCTTTTTAATTTCGTGGACATTCCTGCGCTTTGAAATTAATTTCGGAGTAGCAGTTGCTATGGGTGCAGCCGCCGGAGCAGGCGGTATCGGTTACGAATTATTCATGGCGAGCACCTTCTACTATGATATGCAGGAAGTCGGGGCGATTACACTTATTATTCTGGTCGTAGCGATTATTTTAGAATTGTTTGCGAATAAATTAAAAGTAAATGCATAGAAACTCTTTAAGCTTAAAAAATCGCACTTGACTCCTCCGGGAGAACAAGTGCGATTTTTAAATTGGTTAAATTTTATATAAAGAAAACCATATGTATCAGCGTCGGAATAACAAAGCTGCCGATAAAAATCATATAGTAAAGATCCGGACGGTCACCTTCTTTTGCAAATTTATGTGCAAGCATTCTGAACACTACTGATGCGACGAAGGCAAAAATAACGAAAGCAAAAAAACCGGTCGTATAATAAATGAAATTAAAGTAAATTAATGCGACAAACATAATTAGATATAAGAGAAAGCCGCATGTAAATGAGAGTATATATTTTTTCTGACTGGACATAATAGCACCTTTATAATTAGTATTACCATCAATAATATATTAACCTTTTAAGATATGCAATTTCCCGGCGGAAAGGTTATAATTTCAAGTAACAGAGATTGGAGAGATGATTATGTCATTTGTAAAGTACATTGAGTCGAAAGACGGAACGCTGCTTTATGCGAAAGTACAGACGACAGAAGTGCCTGAAACAGCGAAGGCGACAATCATTATTGTCCATGGTCTTGCGGAACATTTGGGAAGATATGATGATATCGCAAGTGTGCTGATGCAAAAAGGATTCAATGTCATCCGCTATGATCAGCGCGGACACGGTCATTCTTCCGGCGAAAATACTTTTTATTCAAAAGTTGATGAGATTACAGATGATCTCGGTGCTATAGTACTCTATACAAGAAAGCTTCTGCCGCAGCAGCAGGTTTTCGTTATCGGCCACAGCATGGGGGGCTATACAGCTGCTCTATACGGCACCAAGTATCCGCGAAAAATTGACGGGTATGTTACATCCGGCGCGCTGACACGCTATAACCACGAATTGTTTGCGGGCATTCCTGTCGGGCTCGACAGCAACGATTATATTAAAAATGAACTGGGCGAAGGACTATGCAGTACAGAAATTGTTCTTAAACATTACGTTGAGGATGCGCTGAATAAAAAGGAGATATCTGTCGGACTGATCCGGACGCTTGAAAAAGGTATCGAGTATTTAAAACTTGAAGCTCGAGATTTTAAAGATCCAGTGCTTATTCTTCACGGAGAGAACGATGGGCTTGTAGCTGTTCAGGATTCAGTGGAATTTCATGATGAAATATCTTCAGAAGATAAACAATTAATCATTTACCCTGAACTCGAGCATGAAATATTTAACGAATTTACTATGAAGACAGAAATTTTCAATACTGTCATCAGCTGGATCGAAGAACGTCTGAAAAGTGCGGAGGAAGAAAAATAATGAATATTACAGATGCGATACAAACGAGGCGGAGTATAAAAATATTTAAGGATATTGAACCGGTTAGTAAAGAGGTTGTTGAACAGCTGCTCCAGGCGGCGATTATGGCTCCTAACCATCATCATACCGAGCCGTGGAAGTTTTTTGTGCTGCAGGGAGACGGACGGCTTCCCCTCTCGCGTGTGCTTGCTGAATGGGCAAAAACGCGGGTGGATGATCCTGCAAGCGAAGCGGGACAGAAACGCATTAAAAAAATCAGCGGGAAGCCGCTTATTGCACCCACGGCAATTGTCGTTGCACTGAGTCCAAAACAGGACAGTAAAAAAGCAATTTACATTGAAGATGTGTCGGCGGTTTCCGCTGCAGTCCAGAACATTCTTCTTGAAGCACACGGTCTTGGCCTCGGTGCAATCTGGAAGAGCGGTCCGGCATATTATGCCGCTCCCGTTAAAAATTACTTTAAACTGACGGATGAGGAAGAAATTTTAGGTGTTATTTTCGTCGGGGAATCGGATATGAAGAAAAACCCGGAACCTAAACGAATTCCTTTTGAAGAGAAGACCGTATGGATTACAGAGGATGAGAAGTAAATGAAAAAAGCAGCCATTCTCTTATTTTTAACAGCGACTCTGCTGATGTTCAGCGTGGGTACTCTTATTCCTGTGGAGTATAACTTTATCGTGTACCTGGCAGTGTTGATATTATTCATTGCGGGGATGTACTGCAGTGTAAGTATTGATCCGGATTCCAAGTGAAATAAGTGTAAAATATGCATTTTTTATATTTAAGAGGGTAACTTCATTATATGGAGCTGCCCTTTTTTATATTGGAGGAATATTTTATTAAGTAAATTTGGAAAGCGGGTGTTATCGATGAGGAAATACATAATAGTTATGCTGTTTACTGCAGCTGCGGTCATACTTGGTGCCTGCGGTAGTCCGGAAAATAAAGTCTTATCAAACATTGAAACTATTGAAGAAAATACTGTGCCGGCACTGACCGACACCATTCAGAACATTATTGACCGTGAAGCGGAAATGTCCGCTTTGTTTAATACTTCGGTGACTGATGAAGAGCTGTCTGACTTTAAAAATGACCAGTCACCGCTCTATGAAAACCTAAACCAGCGCAGTGAACTGGCAGCAGGTCTCACGGAGATTGAAGAGGAACTGAAGAGTATGTCAGAAAATATCGGTTCTGCCGATGTCAGCGAAAGCGAAGAACTGAAAGAAGAACAAGTCCAGCAGTTAGCGGAAACAGTAGAGAAGCTTGGTGAAAGTATTAAGAATGTGCGGGAGGGCTATGAAAATGTCAGCAGTACAGAAACTGCCTTTTTTGAATCTCTTGCAAGCGAGAATGCTGATTATAATACATTGAATGAAGGCATCACGGAAGTTAATGAAGTTCACGGGGAAGTCGCAGCATACTATCAGTCGATTAACGAGCAGCTGCAGGCATTTCAAAACGGCAGTAATGAGATGAAGAACGCACTTGGTGAAAAGACGGCAGGCAGTGAAAAATCAGCACAGGTAGAGACTGGGACAACTGACGTAAAAACAGAAGAGAGCACACCTCAAAAACTGTATACGGTAGACCCGGAAACGTCTGCGATAGTGCCGTCTTCGGAGGAAGCTGAACCGGCTGCGGTACTGCTTACGATAGACGATGCTCCGGATGAAAATGCAGTAGCTATGGCTCATACATTAAAAGAACTCGATGCCCCTGCCATATTTTTTGTTAACGGCATGTTTATCGAGTCGGAAGAGGGACAGGAAAAGCTGAAAGAAATTCATGAGCTGGGCTTTGAAATCGGCAATCATACTTATAACCATTTTAATATGCAGGAGATCACTCCTGAAGATACTGCACTTGAAATAATCGATACAAGCGACCTGATTGAAGAAGCGGTCGGGGAGCGGCCGAAATATTTCAGAGCTCCGTTCGGGGTCAACAGTGAAGCATCCATCAGTACAGCGGAAAAAGAAAACATGACAGTTATGAACTGGACATACGGTTTTGACTGGGAGCCTGAGTACCAGGAAGCGGGAGCGCTCGCGGATATTATGGTAAATACTGAGATGCTCGGCGATGGGGCAAACTTGCTAATGCATGACCGTACATGGACCAGCGAGGCGCTTCGGGATATAGTTAACGGTCTTAGAGACAAAGGCTATACACTGATTGATCCGAAAACAATCGATACTGAAGGCGGGGTGACTGAATGAGCACGAGAAAATTTTTAATTATGGTCGGAGGAATTCTTGCAGTACTGTTTTTACTGCTTGCGCTGGCAATCAGAGGAGAGACAGGCAGCGGTGAGCCTGAAACTGCAGAAGAGACAGCGGCAGAAAACGCTGCAGAGGAAAGTGAAGGTGAAAGCACGGCACCGGAAGAAACAGAAAAGCCTCTTGCTGAGCTGGATTTAAATGACGGTCCTCTGTATGCGCTTAATGAGGATACAACACCTGTATTTCAGCATCAGTCCGGTGTTGATATTGCTTATCCAAAAGAAGGAGTAAAAGGTATATTTGTCACTGCTTTTTCCGCAGGCGGAGAGAGGATGCAGGAATTGACAGAACTCGTCAATAATACGGAATTAAACTCTATGGTTATCGACGTTAAAGAAGATATCGGCGATATTATGATGCCGCTCGACGTCGATAATGAAGTTGCACAGGCCCACATGTATGATTATGTTAATCCGGAAGCATTGATGGAGACACTTGAAGATAACGAGATTTATCCAATCGCGCGTATTGTTGTCTTTAAAGATTCGAGACTTGCTGCGGAACGTCCGGATTTATCTTATCAAAACAGCGATGGAACAGTATGGCAGAACGGGAGCGGAGAAAGTTTTGTCAATCCGTTTGTTAAGGAAGTCTGGGATTATAATGTGGACATTGCCATAGAAGCAGCCAAGCTCGGATTTAAAGAAATTCAGTTTGACTACGTGAGGTTCCCAGAAGCATTTGAAACTCTATCTTCTGAACTTACTTATGATTTTGGAGAGTATGCAGATACCGAAGCTGATGAGGTGCAGCAGAGAGTAAATGCTGTAACGGACTTCGTCGCTTATGCGAATGAACAGCTAAAACCTTATGATGTCGATGTATCAGTAGATGTTTTCGGCTATGCAGCTACCCAGCAGGAAGCGCCGGGGATTGGCCAGAACTTCTCTCAAATTGCCGATAATGTTGATATTATATCATCGATGATATACCCGTCGCACTGGGGCGCAGGTGCATTTGGCTTTGATACGCCGGATACAGAACCGTACGAAGTAGTTAACCAGTATATGAAAGTGGAAAATGAAGTGCTTGGGAAGCTTGAAGAACCGCCGAAATCGAGACCTTGGATTCAGGACTTTACTGCTTCATATCTCGGACCGGGTAATTATATAAATTACGGAGCGGCAGAAGTGGAGGCCCAGATTGAAGCATTAAAAGATAATGGTGTGGAAGAATATTTATTATGGAATGCTCAAAATACTTACTCTGAAGGGGCGAAATACAAATAAATTTCATGAAAGAACCTTGCCGGGAAAAGCCAGTTCCGGCAAGGGTTTTTGTGTATATATACTGTATGAATTTTAGTGCATTATTTCAAATAGATTATGCATTTTGAAATTAAATTTCAATAAGAATATAGTGGTATACTTTCATTTTAATTGTCAATATACATATTATGTCGACTATATAGTGTAAAAATATACATAAGAGCTTGATTTCTTCGCGAAAAGAGTGTATAGTGTAAAAGTCGCCTTAATATAAAGTTTCATAAGATTGGAGAGGATAATTATGAGGTCTGAGGAAACAGCAGATCAGCAGATTGAAACGACCGAGAGTGACCACTCATTATCTAAAGTTCCATATAACGAACGTAAAATGGGATGGCTCAGTATTACCAACATTACTTTTGGTATTGCTACAGCAATATTCTACTTCCAAATAGGGAGTGTTATGGCACTGCAGTTCGGTGCAATTAATGCTCTGATATCAGCAGCATACGCAATTATCGTTGCAGGTATCATGGGTACAGTTATCGTTTACCTGTCAGCACGATCGGGAATGAACGTAAACTTAATGTCGCGGGGCGGAGGCTTCGGCTACATAGGTGCGTCATTAACATCTTTAATATATGCTTCTAACTTTATTATGTACTGTGCACTTGAAGGTATGATTCTCGTGTTTGCAGTACACGAATTCTTCCCTGTAATTCCTGTATGGCTGCTCATAGTCGTATTTGGAACACTCGTTATTCCACTTAACTGGTTCGGAATTAAACAGCTCGATAAATTACAAAAATGGTCATTGCCAATATTCTTTGTGTTTTTAATTACAGCAATCGTAGTGTCATTCATGACACCGTCACAATATGACGGCGCATTCTGGACTTATATGCCGGAAGGAATGCAGGTCGGCGGAACAGCACTGTTATTATGTATTGGTATGCAGCACGGAATCATAGGACTGACTGCACTTATAGCATCAGACTACGCACGTTTCTTAAAGCCGAGCCACATTAAAGGCGGATCAGTTGCAATCGGGTTTATTCCGCAGATTTTCTGTTACGGTGTAATGGGCGGACTTGGTATATGGTTTGGAGTGCGTTTAAATGAACCGAACCCGGGTGTATATATCGTACACTTATTAGGTATCGGCGGTGCATTATTCACAATGCTCACACAGGTCCGTATTAATGTAACTAACATCTACAGCAGTTCTTTATCATTATCAAACTTCTTTGAAAACGTTGTAAACTTTAAACCAGGCCGCAGATTCTGGGTCGTGGTTGCAGGTGTTGCAGCAATGGTATTAATGCTCGGCGGTATTACCGATCATTTAGATGCAGCATTAACATTCCAGGGTGTCTTTCTGATGTCATGGGCAGCGATTTTGGTTACTGATTTCCTCGTAGTAAAACGGATGATGAAAATTGGGCCCGGCTACTATGAAGAACGCCAGGAATATTTATATAAATGGAATCCAGTGGGTGTCTGGTCTCTGATTATTTCAAGTCTGCTGGGAACAATTGCAGCACTTGGCTACATGGGTCCATTCATGCAAAGTACAGCAGCATTCTTTGCGGCACTGCTGGCAGCGGTACTAACAATCGTTATTGCTTATATTACTAAAGGTAAGTATTATCTGAACGATAATGCAAAGAAAATCAATGACATTGATGAAAGAGATATTCTCGTGAAATCAAAAGCGGGAGCAAAATAATAGAATACAGAACAAAGGAGGCGGTTTCCTAAAGGAAGCCGTCTCTTTTTGTTTTGAATACATAAGCAGGGGTACTTCTATAAGTGCAGGGAAATATTTTAGCATTTAAGAATGAAGCGAGGTAGGAAAATGGAAGATATACTGATGTATGCAATGAAATTAACTTTAGGTTTAATAGGAGTCATGATTGTACTCAGATTGATGGGGAAGAAGGAACTGGCTCAAGTTACTCCGCTTGATTTCGTTTATGCTCTGATACTCGGAGGCATTATAGAAGAATCACTGTACGATGCGACTGTGCCTGTTTATGAGATGCTGTTCTCTATATTTTTCTGGGCATTGCTTATATTTATTTTAGAAAAATTCGCTTTAAAAAGCCGGAGATTTAAAAGTATTTCACAAGGAGATCCCCAGCTGCTGATAAATGAAGGTCAGTTAAACAGAAAGATGATGGATGACAATAATATGGATGTTGATGAAGTCCGCATGCTTCTGAGAATGAAAGATGTATTTTCTCTAAGTCAGGTAAAATACGGGATACTGGAAGAAAGCGGGGAGCTTTCAGTCATGCAGTATGCACGTGAAGAAGCGCCGACACGCGGTGAAATGATGGAAAAATACAGCGAAAACCTACTCCCGCAGCTCCTGATAGATGGAGGAAAGGTCGAGCATCAGAGGCTTAAAAACATTAATCGCGATGAAGCATGGTTAAGAGAGAACATCAAAAAAGAAACCGGAACGGATTTGGAAGACGTATTTTTCGCAGAGTGGGATGAAGAGAATGGCTTTTTTGTACAAAAGAATGAGGATAAATAAATGAAACCATCCGGAACGAGGTTGTTCCGGATGGTTTTTTTGTTGGAGAATCGGTTTATTGACCGGACGAAATGTTTAAGCTTTTACAGCAATGTTTCTCTTATTATCCCGGCGTCTTTCTGATTCATCTATCAAAACAGCAGCTGCTGCATCTCCTGTTATGTTCATCGTAGTGTAGGCCATATCGAGGATTCTGTATATCGCAGCGATAGGGCCCATAAGTTCAATCGGAAGACCGAGCAAGGTCAGGAACGATGCGCCAAGGACAATCCCGCCGCCTGGAATACCCGGTGCCGCCATATTAATTACTGTGGCGATGATGACAAGGTAAACAATCTGGCCGACACCTAATGGAATATTGTAAAAGTCGGAGACAAAAACAGCGAGCAGACTGAAAGATATTGCTCCGCCCGCCATATTTATCGTTGTTCCCAGAGGCACTACAAAATTTGTTATCGATTCGCTGACTTTAAAATCCTTTTTTGTCACTCTGATAGTAGTAGGCATCGTAACAGCAGAACTGGTTGTGGCCAGAGAAACGAGCCAGACCTTATAAATGCCTTTAAGGAATTGTACAGGTGTCAGTCCGGTGTATATCCAAATCGGCACCAGCATTACAAGAACGAAGGCGATAATACATGCTGCATATGCAGTCACGATGTAAAGCCCAAGAGCAGAGAAGATGCCCGCTCCGTATTCTGCCACGGCAAAAGCCATTAGTGAAATAATCCCGATTGGCGTCAGCTCCATAATGTAATTGAGCACTTTAAATATCACTGTCGAAAGACTGTTAATGAAGTTTTTTACAGGTTCTGCTTCTTTACCGACTGCGACAATAGCTATAGAAAAAATAACAGTGAAAATAATAGTCGCAAGTATGTCACCTTCAGTCAGAGCCATAAAAAGATTATCGGGAATAATATTCATAAAGAAATCTTCAACAGAAGGAGAAGTAACTTCTCCGTCATAGCCGCTTGTGCCGATATTAATGTGTTTCCCGGGTCTGACAATATATGAAATCAGAAGTCCGATCGCTGCTGTAGCAACGAACATTACTACGAATACAGAAACACTTTTAAAGCCGATTCTTCCCAGATCTTTACCGCTGCCGATATTAATAATACCTGTAGAAACCGCAACAAAAATAATAGGAATAATCATTGCCTGAATAATATTTAAATAAATACCGCCGATAAATTTAATTTTTATCGAAAACTCAGGCAGGAAAATACCAAGCAGTATACCGAGACCAAAAGCAATTGCGATTCTTGTAAATAAATGGTTTTTACCTGTCAGTATGTTCTTCATTCTGAATCACTCCTTCATACTCCGGAATGAGCCCTTTATCATAACTGCCGAGAATATTAATATACGACGTTTCTTTTGTCAGCACAGAGAGCGCAGCATCGAAATTCGGACGGTCTACATCGTTTTCTATATCGATAAAGAAACCGTAGGAGAATGGTTTGTTTTGTATCGGTCTGCTCATTAAATAGAGCAGGTTAATATTATATGTTTTAAAAATATCCAAAATACCGCTTAAAGAACCGGTGCTGTGATCGGATTCTATGTACAGTGATGTTTTTTCATGCAGAATTTTTTCGCTCAGTTCTTTTGTGAATATTAAAAAGCGCGTCGTATTAAGCGGATTATCACTAATATTTTCACGGACGATATTCATGCCGTACATTTCAGCGGCATGGCTGCCCGCAATACTTGCAATTGTTTCGTCCTCTGATTCTTTAACCATATGTACAGCACCTGCTGTATCGCTGAATTCCTTCACTTCAATATTTGGGTACCGGCTTAAATATGTGTAGCACTGTTCCAATGCTTCCGGATGAGAGTATACCTCAGTTATTTTATCGAGGGTAATTGGATTTTTGGAAATAAGTGCATGGTCTATTTTCACATATACTTCTTTAACTGCCTTTACATCCAGATATTTCATCAGATCTATTGTTCTTGTAATCGGTCCGCTTGTTGAGTTTTCAACAGGCAGCGCAATGTAATCCACTTCGTCGTTTAAAAGTGCTTCAACGAGCAGTTTAAACGTCATATAACCCTCCGCTGTATACTCTTCACTTCCGGCATATGCTGCGCATGCAAGTGTGCTGTAGCTGCCTTCTACGCCCTGATAACCAATTTTCATTTGAAACACTCCTTATTTTCAATATTAAAAAAGACCAGATTGGCTTCTGTTAACAGAAGTCCAATTGGCCTGGTAAAAGTAAATATAAAAAACCAGCCAATCAGATTTTTTCTAATGGCTGGTTTTCTGCATCATTAATTCAGCCATCATAGATCAGGTTTCGCCTGCATCCACGATGGAATACAGACGCTATCTAAAATAGCTGAAAAAGTCTTTATTTAATTGTGATATTTTTATTTCGGATAACATAAAAATCACTCTCATCAATTAAAGTTTTAATAATGTTAATTAGTCTAACAATTAAGAATTCTTTTGTCAATTTATATTTGGCTGAACTGAGCCTGATGAAGTCCTTTATATACACCGCGGTCGAGTGACAGGAGCTCTTCATGGGTGCCGCTTTCGGCGATGCCGTCTTTTGTTACGACCATAATACGGTCCGCATTTTTAATTGTTGCGAGACGATGGGCGATAACGAGTGTTGTACGTCCTTCGGCAAGACGGTTCAGTGCATCCTGAATATACATTTCCGTCGCTGTATCAAGTGCGCTGGTCGCTTCATCAAGAATTAAAATAGGCGGGTTCTTTAAGAACATGCGTGCAATCGCAATACGCTGTTTCTGCCCGCCTGACAGTTTAACGCCGCGCTCGCCGACGATTGTTTCAAGTCCGTCCCTGTAACTGTCGACAAGTTCTTTCAGCTGTGCTTTTCGAAGTGCATCGTAGACTTCCTCGTCTGTTGCATCGGGTTTGCCGTAAGCGACGTTTTCTTTCAGTGTGCCTGCAAATAAGAATACATCCTGCTGCACTGTGCCGATATTTTCCCGGAGTGAGGACAGCGTTAAATCTCTAATATCCGTGCCGTCAATCTGAATGCTGCCTTCCGACACATCATAGAAACGGGGAAGCAGCGAGCACAAGGTAGTTTTTCCGGCTCCGGAAGGGCCGACAAAAGCAATCGTTTCACCCGGAGAAATATTAAATGATATATCAGTCAGTACATTTTTTTCTTCGTATTTAAAAGTCACGTTGCTGTATTGAATATCACCTTTCACATTCGCCAGTTCAAGCGCATCTTCTTTTTCCTTAACATCGGGCTGTACCGCCATCGTATCGAGAAAATGTTTAAAGCCTGCAATACCGTTTGGATATAATTCAATGACGGCATTAATTTTCTCGAGTGGTTTAAACAGGACATTCGAAATTAAAATAAATGCTGCGAATTCACCGTAAGTCAGCTCTCCGCGCATAACGTAATAGGCACCTGCGATAAGGATGAAAACAGTGACCAGCCGCATCAGCATATAAGTGCTGGATGTGTTGAAAGACATAATTTTGTAGGCCTTTAACTTAGTGGCTCTGAAGCGGTCGTTGATTTTTTTAAATTCTTCAAGTTCCTGATCTTCATTTGCAAAAGCCTGAACCAAGCGGATGCCGCCGATTTTATCACCGATTAAGTGATTGAACTCGGATACGCGGCCAAACAGCTCACGGAAGGCGACAGTCATTTTTTTGTTAAAGTAAATTGCGATAACTAAAATTAACGGAACAATAATAAATGCGATAATTGCGAGTTCGGGATGGATGTAGTACATAATTCCGAAAGCGCCGAGCAGCGTCATAACCGCAATAAATAAATCTTCAGGTCCGTGGTGCGCCATTTCCCCGATGTTCATCAGATCATTTGTTAAGCGTGTTAACAGTTTCCCGGTCTTTGTATTATCAAAAAATCTAAACGATAACTTTTGTATATGTCCATACAAATCATTCCGGATATCACGCTCGATATTGGTTCCGAGCATATGTCCCCAGTATGTTACGATAAACTGCATCAATGTGTTAAACAGATAAATAAGCACTAATCCCAAAGCAGCGATTAATATCCACTGCCAGTTGCCGGTAGGCAGCAGTTCGTCTATGAACATGCTGACGATTACAGGAAATGCGAGTTCCAGCAAACCGACGATAACAGCAGATAGAAAATCAACTGTGAATAAGACTTTATAAGGTGCGTAATAAGATAAAAATTTCTTCACCATGCCCCATCCTTTTTTATGTAATATAAACAATTAAATTATACCACTATTAAATTTTTAAAGGTCGCGGTAAATAAAAAAACAATGTTATAAAAAATTAACTTCTAAAGCAAATTGGTGTAAAATCAAGTGTACAGAATAAACAGATTTGAGGGGCTTACATATGAAGAGAATAAACGTTGGTATTATATACGGCGGTAAATCGACAGAACACGAAGTATCAGTGCGTTCTGCGAAAAGTGTATTTGAAGCGCTGAATAAAGAAAAATATAATATCAGTCTGATTAATATTACCAAACAGGGTGAATGGCTCCTGGCAGCTGATAATAAAAAAATAAAACCGCTCGATAATGCAAATAGTAAGAAAATATCAGTTATACCGTCCGAGGGATTGACAGCTGACGGCCAACGGATTGAACTCGATGCAGTACTGCCGATTCTGCACGGCACAGCAGGTGAAGACGGCAGCATCCAGGGACTTCTCGAACTTGCTGAGCTTCCGTATGCAGGATGCAGTGTCCGCAGTTCAGCAGTATGTATGGACAAAGATATGACGAAAAGACTCCTTGAACTAAAAGGGATTAAAGTCGCACCGTCAATTGTACTGAACTACTATGAAAAAGACGGACATACATATGAGCAGGCACGTGAGCAGCTCGGTGTGCCGATGTTTGTCAAGCCGGTCAACCAGGGATCATCAGTCGGCGTGTCAAAAGTTTCGGATGAACCGTCATTTTATAAAGCGCTGGATTCGGCGTTCTCATTCGATACGAAAGTAATGATTGAAAGCGGCATCGAAGGACGTGAAATCGAAGTGTCTGTTCTCGGTAATGAAGAACTGTTCGTCTCGGTTCCCGGTGAGATTGTGTCGCAGACAGACTTTTATTCATACAGTTCAAAATATCTGGATGAAAACGGAGCGCTTTTAAATATCCCGGCGCAGCTGGAAGAAGAAGAAATGCAGCGGATTCAGCAGATTGCATACGATACTTTCAAGGTACTTGACTGTGAAGGTATGGCTAGGGTGGATGTGTTTTTAACTCCGGATGGAGAGGTTATCGTTAATGAAGTCAATACACTGCCCGGTTTTACAAGCATCAGCATGTATCCGAAGCTGCTCGAAGCTTCAGGGATTCCCTACAGCGAAACACTGGACAGGCTGATTGAACTGAGTCTTGAAAGATATGAACGCTCTGAAAGATTGAAAACAGATATTTCTTAAATAAGGAGATGAATGTATGATAATTCGTCTGGCAGTGCCGGAAGATGCGGCAGGTATTGCGAAAGTTCAGGTTGAAAGCTGGAATACTACTTATCCGGGTATAGTGCCAAAAAGCTACCTCGACAGTCTCGATGTAAAGAAGAGAGAGAAAATCTGGAAACAGGCTGCCGTAAATCAGCCGCTCTACGTCGCTAAACTGGATGATGAAATTGTCGGTTTTGCAATTGGCGGTGAAAACAGAGACAAGGATACATATCCGGGCTTCGACGGCGAATTATACGCGATCTACTCTTATGAGCACGTACACGGACGAGGGATAGGGCGTGCTTTGTTCGAACACACAGTACAAAATCTCGCAGCACGCGGCTACAAAAAAATGGTTGTTGCAGTCCTGTCGGAAAATCCTGCAGTGAATTTTTACAGGCATATGGGCGGATATTACCTTGGAAAAGAAACGATTACAATAGACGGTATATCCATAGAGGAATCATTTTACGGTTATGATGATATTAATAAAATATAAGAAGAGGGGATGAAGATAGTGAAAGAAGAATTAATCGAACGCTTATCAAGGTACGCAAAAATTGATACACAGTCCGATGCATCAAGCGGTACAGTACCATCAACTGACAAACAGTGGAATCTGCTGAGAGAACTCGAGACAGAACTTAATGCAATCGGCATGAGCGATGTTAATTTAGATGATAAAGGATATCTTTTTGCAACACTGCCTGCAAATGCTGAAAATAAAAAAACAATCGGTTTTTTAGCGCATGTAGACACCGCAACAGATTTTACGGGAACAAATGTTAAACCGCAGCTCGTAAAATATGAAGGCGGCAGTGTTGTTTTAAACGAAGCGCTTAATGTTGTACTGACACCGGAACAATTTCCGAATTTAAATAATTATCAGGGACATACATTGATGACTACAGATGGTACAACTCTGCTCGGTGCCGATAATAAGGCGGGTATCGCAGAAATAATAACAGCTGTGGAATACTTAATCGGTCATCCGGAAATAAAACATGGAACAGTAAAAGTCGGATTTACACCTGATGAAGAAATCGGCAGAGGACCGCATGACTTCGACGTTGAAAAATTCGATGCTGATTTTGCATATACTGTCGACGGCGGCCCGGTCGGTGAGCTGCAGTACGAAAGTTTTAATGCCGCAGGAGCAGCAGTAAAAGTAATTGGAAACAGTGTTCATCCAGGAACGGCGAAAAATAAAATGGTGAATGCTGTCCGTATTGCTGCGGATATAATTAGTTCTTTTGATGCTGCTGATACACCTGAAAAGACTGAAGGCTATGAGGGGTTCAATCACATATTAAACTTCAGCGGTGACGTAGAAACAGCGGAATTCAGTATGATTATCCGGGATTTTGATACATCAACATTTAAAGAACGCAAAGAAACAGTGGAACAGAAAATAGATGAATTCCGGGAAAAGTATCCGGAAGCAAAAATAGAACTGGAACTGAAAGATCAGTATTACAATATGAAAGAAGTTATCGAAGAAGATATGACAATTGTAAGCCTGGCTGAAGAAGCCATGAAATCTTTAGATATTGAACCTGTTATTGAGCCGGTTCGCGGCGGTACAGATGGTTCGCAGCTGTCTTATAAAGGATTGCCGGCACCAAATATTTTTACAGGCGGAGAAAACTTCCACGGCAAATTTGAATTTGCATCTATTGATGATATGGAAAAATCAGCGAAGACAATTATAAGAATTATCGAGCTTAACGCAAAATAAAAAGACAAAAAAATCAGCAGAGATTAATCTCTGCTGATTTTTTTCTTGTCTTCATTTATAGGGCGTGCTCTGGCAATCGATTTGCCGATTGTATCCGCTGAACTTGACTGCTTCAGGAAGAAGGCAGCGACAAGTGCGAGGAATAAGAAGCCTGTGCCGACGAGAAAGGCAAGGTTGATGCCTTCCAGTGTCGCCTGGTTAATCATCGCTTCTGTCGGGCTATCCATCTTGTTTACAGTAATATTTGTGTATGTCTGCATTACTGTTATCAGAAGCGCGATACCAATTGAACCGCTGACCTGGTTCAGCATGCTGTTGAGTGATGAACCGTGCGGAGTCAGATGCGCCGGCAGCGAGTTCATACCGTTGGTCATGACAGGTGTGTTGACCATTGTCATACCAAGTGCACGAATCATATAGATCGTTAATAAATACGTAAATGATGTATCTATTTCGAGACGGCTCAAAAAGAAAGTTGTGACAACAGCCAAAGCAAGGCCGGTAATTGCCATTGTTTTTGGACCGTACATATCAAACAATTTACCTGACACAGGACTCATGAATCCCATAATCAAAGCTCCCGGAAGCATTAAAAGACCGGTGTCGAGCGGACTTAATCCTTGAATATCCTGCATGAAAATAGGAATTAAGATCATTCCGGCAAATAGAGCCATGTTTGCTGCGCCGATAATCAGCGAAGCGATAGTATACATTGGATACTTGTATACTCTGAAGTCCAGCATTGGAAACTCTAATTTAAACTGTCTGATTACATAGAGCGTAATGCCGGCAATACCTAGGAGCAGAGGAATTAAAACGCTCGAACTGGCGAGACCGTTTTCTCCTGCAGAGCTTAACCCGTAAAGCACGCCCCCGAAACCGATAGTTGACAGAATGATAGACATAATATCTATATGGGCTTCGCGTTTCTGCTGAATTTCCGGCAGCTGCCAGAAACCGACGACGAGTACGATAATCAGCACTGGAATCATCATGTAGAACAGAACATGCCATGAGTAATTTTCAACTACGATACCCGATACAGTCGGTCCGATTGCCGGGGCGAAGAACATTACTAAACTGAATAGACCCATCGCAGTACCGCGTTTATCAGGCGGGAAACTGCTGATCATAATATTCATTAAAAGCGGCATGAGCATTGCTGAACCGGAAGCCTGTATCATCCGGCCGAGAATAAGAACGATAAAAGCAGGAGAGAATCCGGCGACGATTGTCCCGAGGAGAAACAGCGACATTGCGGTTAAGAACAATGTTCTGGCGCTGAATTTCTGCATCAGATACGCCGTGGTCGGTATAATAATACCGGAGACCAGCATATAGGATGTAGAAACCCATTGTACAGCTGAAGTTGAAATCCCGAAATCATTTTTGATTGCAGGAAGTGCGACGTTTAAAAAAGTGTTCGATAAGAACGAGATGAAAGCACCGGATAATAAGATGATAATTAATTTGTAATCCGGTTTTTTTTGAGATGTTTCAGACATTTATTTTCCCCTTTACCTTGAAATCAATTTAACTATTATACCCTATATTAAATATAATTTCACTAAAAAGATTTATCCGATACGATTATCAATCTGAATATAAACAAAGAAACCTATTGTTGCACCTAGTAATACGGAAATCGGCAGCGCATACGTATCAGGAATGGATGGTAAGAAAGTTTCAATAATCCAGTGGATTCCCAAAAAGCATAACGCCATAATAACGATAGAAACTAAAACACGCGTCATAATTATCCTCCTTATGAAAATAACTGTATCTTTAAATCTTAACAAACCTTAAGGTGGACATGTGAGTAAAATACCTTGATAATATAAAGTAATCAGTATTAGTGGAGGGAAACTTATTATGAAGACAAAATTTCATAATTATGCCGAGGAGTATTTTAAACACAGAAATGATATTCCGAGTGTATTTTTTGAAGAACTGGCTAAAAGAAATATTGAATTATCGGGAAGCAAAGTTGCAGATATCGGAGCCGGCCCCGGCTTCCTCAGTAAAGCGTTGAGCGGCTACGGAGCGATTGTAGATGCGGTTGAACCATCGGAAGAGTTTATAGAAATCGGCAAGAAATATGTCGGCAAAGATGACAGAATCAATTTTACAAAAGGCACTGCGGAGAAAACAGGTCTCGATGATGATACGTATGACATTGTTTTTGTGATGAGAGCATGGCAGTGGTTTGACAGCGACAAAGCAGCCAAAGAAGTCAGACGCATTTTAAAACCCGACGGCATTTTAATTGTGGCGGATATCGGCTTCAAAGTGGCCAATAAGATGATGAAAGAATCCATGAAAATTATTAAGAAAAGTTCCAAGCACGAAGAACTGAAACCAGCCGGTTCCAAAGAAGACTCAATTCAGATGATTAATGGTTTCCCTGTTGAATGGTTCAGTGACTGGCGTCATGAAAAACTGGATCTTGAAGAATTTTTCAAACACGAATATAAAGTTAAGTTTACAGACCAGGAATGGCTCGGCAGACTTGGTACTTCATCATGGCTTGTCAGCTTTAAACAGAAACGCATGGACAAGGCAATGGAAAAGATAGCAGAACTGCTTGATACAATGGATGATGAGAAAAAACATAAGGTGCCTCACGTGCTGAATGTTGCAATATTAAAAAATAAACATAAGTAATATAAATGAAAAAAGAGCGATTATTTCGCTCTTTTTTGTTTTTTTACACTTTTTCTGAAAGCGATTCAATACATAATTTCTGAATGAAAACGATAACAAGACGGGTTAATATACGAAAAGATGAATAATTTAATAAATGTATAAATACTTAAGAAATTATATTACAAATATTATAAAATATAAATGAATTAACTAAAAATTAATAATACATTTACTTTGATAAAACCATCACATAAACTTTGAGAAACCTTGATATATATGGTATTATTAAGTTACATAAAAGAGGTACAGAGAAATACTCTAATATATAATTTCAAATAGGAGGAAGAAAATGATTATATCTGATAAACTTACAGCAGAAGTTCGTATGCAGGAGTATAAAGAAATTGCGTATAATAATTCGATTTTGACAGAGAAGAAAAGTGACGAAAGAATTAAGCGTCCATTTTTAAGCAAATTAATCAGTGCTTTGTCTCTGTAATAGTTAATATATAAATAAGATGCCATTCCTGAAGAGAGAGGAATGGCTTTTTTGTGTTTAAATTAAATTTAATTGCCACGAAACACCAAACTGGTCCTGAATCCACGCATAGCGCCTGCTCATATTATAATCATCAAGCGGAATATGAATAGCACCATTTTTCTTAAGTTTTCTGTACAGCAGTTCTATTTCATTTAAATCTTCACACTCAATATAAACAGACATACTCGGTGTAAAGGTGAATTCCGATGGAACCTCGGAATCACGGAGCATCAGATGCATATTGCCTATACGTATAATGGCCTGCTGTATTTTATTTGAATCAGGATAATTCACCAGCTGAATGATATCAAACTGATGGAACACCTCTTTATAGTATTCCAGTGCTTCAAAAGCACGTCCTTCAAATGTCAGAAAGGGCATTGCTGCCTTCATTCTATTTTCCCCCTTTACAACTGATATAGTATTGTTTACAATTTTATGAGAACAGACTGATACAGTTTGAAACTGTTACATATGTTATCTGTCTATATTATAACAGTTTACTGCAGTTGTAATTTGTGAAGGAGGCTTTAAATGATTGAGTTAAATGGTGTTGTTAAACAGTATCAGGGCCGTGATGGACCTTTCAATGCCTTGAATGATATATCTGTTCATATAAAAAAAAGTGAAAAATTCGGTATTATCGGTGAAAGCGGATCCGGCAAGTCGACGCTGCTCCGGATGATTAATGCTCTTGAAACACCAGATGAGGGAACAGTGACCGTGGACGGTGATAATGTCGGCAGCCTGTCACCAAAACAGTTAAGAAAATACCGTAAAAAAATCGGCATGATTTTTCAGCAATTCAATTTGCTGAACAATAAAACAGTGCTCGAAAACATTACTCTGCCTTTAAAGCTTCACAAGTTTGAATCGGCTCTTGATATAGAAGAAGTACTTTCTTTCGTCGGTTTAAGCGGCAAAAAAGATAACTACCCGGGACAGCTGTCGGGCGGTCAGAAACAGCGTGTCGGTATAGCCCGGGCTTTAATCACTAATCCGAAAATACTGCTCTGCGATGAACCGACCAGCGCCCTGGATGAAAAAACTACTGACGAAATTGTCAGTGTACTGAGAAGGGCACATGAAGTATACGGCATGACTATCGTCGTCGTGACCCATGAATTAAATGTGATTAAACAATTATGCGACCGGACACTCGTGCTTGAAGAAGGAAATATTATCGATACGATCGATATAAAACAGACCTCTCATGTACTTTCCGATGCCTCGTATTACGACCGTATAGTAGAGGTGTTAAAAAATGAGTGAGATGATTACTGTCTACTTTGAACGTGTTGCTGAATACTGGCCGAATCTCCTGACGAGTTTAAATGAAACAGGGATTATGATGGGTTTTGCGATGGCTGCGGCTATTGTTCTCGGACTGCCGCTCGGAACCCTGCTTTACTTAACCGATGAAGATAAACCGTTACAGAACAAATTTATATACCATACGGCGAACGTTGTGGTAAATATCGTCCGTTCATTTCCTTTTCTGCTGCTTGTTATTGCGATGCAGCCGCTGATAAGGGAAGTATACGGCCGGGCTACCGGAGATCCCGTTGCTGCATCGTTTCCGCTGATGGTTATTGCGATTGCACTGTACGCGCGTTTTGTGCAGCAGTCTCTCTTAGATGTGCCAAAAGGTGTTGTTGAAACAGCTCAGGCACTCGGTGCTTCAATACCGCAGCTGGTTTACCGCTTTCTATTCGTCGAGGCGAGAAGCTCTTTAATTATCGGTTTCTCCACTGCATTCGTAAGTTTTATCTCGTACTCGACTATTATGGGTGTCGTTGGAGGCGGAGGAATCGGTGATTTCGCCATCCGTTACGGCTATCAGCGGTATGAAACAGATATTATGTACACTGCAATTGTCGTTATTATTATTTTTGTGCAGATTGCGCAGTGGTTCGGTTTGTGGCTGGCAAGGAAAATTGATAAAAGATAAAAGGGGATTAAATTATGAACAGAAAATATTGGCTGTTTAGTATTTTAAGTATTTTCGTATTAGTGCTGGCAGCTTGCGGCAGCGAGGAAGAAAATGCCGGGGAAGATAATGAAATTACAGTTGTTGCACAGACGACGCCGATGACGGATGTTGTTGAAATAGCTGCGGAAGCAATTGAAGAACCCTACACGGTTAAACTGGTTGAAGTAGCTGACAATATACAGTACAACGAAGCGGTGTTTAACGATGAAGCTGATGCAAGTTTTGCACAGCATGAACCATTTATGGAACAGTTTAATGCAGAAAGCGATGCGGATTTAGTGGCGATGGAGCAAATCTATAACGCAATTGTCGGTTTCTACTCCCCGGTATACGATTCAATCAATGAACTGGAAGACGGTGCCGAAGTTTCAATTCCAAGCGATCCGACAAACGAAGCGCGTGCACTCATGATTCTCGATGATGCAGATATTATTACACTGGCTGATGGTGTTACATACGAAGCTTCCGTAGATGATATTGAAGAAAACCCAAAAAATCTTGAATTTACGCATATCGATTTGCTGAACTTAAACTCATCTTATGAAGACGGCATTCCACTGGTCTTTAACTATCCGACCTATATTGAGCCGCTCGGACTGACGCCGAGTGATGCGGTGCTGCTTGAAGATGATGATGAAAACACTTTTGCCCTCCGTGTTGTCGCACGCGAAGGTAATGAAGATTCTGATAAAATCAAAGCTTTAAACAAAGCTTTCACATCTGAGGAAGTATATGATTTCCTGGATGAACTTGCAGAGAAAGGACACCTCGAACCTGCATTCGAGCCTGGTGAAGAATGATGAAAAAATTATTTCCTTTATTTCTTGTGATGATGCTGCTTGCAGCCTGCGGCAATGATGAAGAAGAAAGTGCAGCATCTGAAAATGATACGCATATTGTTATCGCTTCTCAATCTGAACCGCTGACCTCTATGGTTGAAGTTGCAGCTGAAGTGATTGAAGAACCTTACACGATGGAACTTCTGCCTGTAAACGATAATATTCAATACAATGAAGCGACATTTAATGATGAAGTCGACGGCAGCTTATCCCAGCACGAACTCTATATGGAAGGCTTTAATGAAGAAGCGGGAGCCGATCTTGTTGCAATTCAGCCCGCTTATATTTCCAATGTCGGTTTTTATTCGCCGGTGTATGATTCAATTGATGAAATAGAAGCGGGAGCGGAAGTCGCAATTCCGAGTGACCCGCCGAACGAAGCTCGGGCACTGCTGATTTTAGACAGTGCAGGACTGATTACACTCGATGAAGATACAGGCATTGATGCTGCAGTGTCTGATATTGTTGAGAACCCGAAAGACCTTCAATTCACACCGGTTGATTTGTTTAACTTAACAGCAGCCTATGAAGATGGTGTGGAACTTGTGTTTGAACACCCGAATTTAATTGCGAATATCGGACTTTATCCGAAAGATGCCATTTTACTTGAAGATGAAGATGAAAAAAGATTTGCCTTCCAGCTGGTAACGCGCGAAGGCAAAGCAGACAGTCCGAAAATGCAGGCGGCAAAACGCGCGCTCGCATCTCAGGAAGTTTACGACCTGTTAATGGAAGAAGCTGAACATGAGATGTTTACACCGGCGTTTGAACCTGGTCAGCCTGCAGAATAATTTTTAATGAAAGTACCGAGTTTGACCTCCCTTACTCGGTGCTTTTTTATTTTGTTTAAATATTGCTATAATTAAGAAAACGTATACAAAATAAGGGGGATTTTGAATGTCAGCAGTAAAAAAGCTTGCGCAGTTTAAAGAAGAAATAGGAAAGGTGATTATCGGACAGGATAAAGTACTTGAGCTGGTATTTATCAGCTTGATTCAGGAAGGTCATATATTATTCGACAGCGTGCCGGGAACGGGGAAAACGGTATTGTCAAAAGCTGTGGCTGCCGCTGTGGACGGGGAATTCTCGCGTATCCAGTTTACACCGGATGTGCTGCCGACGGATATTACCGGCATGAATATGTATAATCCGAAGACCCAGAGTTTTAATTTGAGGATGGGGCCCGTCAAAACAAACATCTTACTTGCTGACGAAATCAACAGGGCGACACCGAGAACGCAGTCGGCGCTCCTTGAGGTGATGGAAGAACGTCAGGTCACAATAGACGGAGAACGCGTAGAGCTCGATAATTTATTTATCGTGCTGGCAACTCAGAATCCGATTGAATCGAGGCAGGGCACATTCGAACTGCCGGAAGCGCAGATGGACAGGTTTTTAATGAAGATTTCACTTAGCTATCCAGGTCGGAGTGAAGAATTGAAAATGCTCGATATGCATAGAAATAAAAATAAGATTGAAATTAATCCGGTGTTTACACAAGAAGAGATTGTGACGCTCAGAAAACAGGCGTCTGAAATTCGTATTAATGATACGGTCAAAGAATACATAATAGATCTAGTCGGCAAGACGCGAAATCACAAATTTACAGAACTTGGTGTTTCGCCGAGGGGGAGCCTTGGTTTAATACGCGCAGCGATGGGCGTGGCCCTGATTAATAACAGAGATTATGTCACGCCTGAAGATGTGAAATATATTGCGCCGTATGTGCTGGCTCATAGAATAGTGCTCAATATAGAAGGGATGACACTTACGACAGGAGAGGCGCTTATACAGGATATTTTAAATGAAACAGCTGTGCCTGTTGAATTTGGAGTGAGCCGTGATGAGGTATAAGTACGACTATAGCGAGACACAGATCGCTTCGCTGTTTACAGTAATCGCATCTGTACTGATTATTTTTGATATTTTTTATGCGGCGACCTTAAATATTTACTTCGTTTTTATTCTTGGTGTTCTGCTGTCAGCCATGGGGTTGAACAGATTTTATGAAAGAAATGTTATGAAACATCTTCATGTTGACATTATTAATGATGAAGTCAGGCATTATAAAGGTGAATCCGGTGTGCTGAAGATCCGGATTGCACAAAAGGGTATCATGCCGATTTTAAGTGCCGAGCTCACAGTTACTGCCGGCAACGATATTAAGTTTTTCAGCGACCAGGCACTGAAAATCCGTCAGCAGACAGAAACAACTGCGATATTTACAGTACTGTCTAAAAGTGAAACAGTTATAGAAATACCGTACACTGCAGCAAAACGCGGCGTGAGCTACATCGTTGACAGCCGTATAAGCATTCCCAGGATATTCGGTTTTGGTCATATGGATTTAAGACAGATAGGTTCTGCGAAACATGAAATCATGATATACCCGGATAAGTTTGCTGTTCATAATGAACCGATTAAATTCAAAATTGCTCAAGGGTTATTTAAAAATAATGAATCTCTGTATAATGATCCGCTGTTAACGCTCGGCAACAGAGAGTACATGGAGATGGATTCATTCAGAGATATTAACTGGAAGCAGTCAGCAAGAATGGGAGAACTACAATCTAAAATTTATGAAAAGACAACTTATACCGAATGGCTGATACTTGTTAACCTGCGCTCCGAATCAGTATTCGCACCTCCTGAGAATATCGAAAGAATATTTGAGAAGCTGAGTTTTCTAACTGGAGAGATCGCTAAAGAAGAAATTACTTACAGTCTCATTGCAAATATGAAAACTTTTGATAAAGGCAGCTATTTCAGAATCGATGAACTGAATGGGCTCCGGAGTTACAGACCGGTGCTGGAAGCACTCTCGAAAATTAAAACAGTAACATTCACGATAGCTTTCGAAAGATTTTTAAACCACGTGAGACTGTATGAAAAGGTGCCAACCCACATAATTTTTACAGGAGAAACGGATGCACTAATCGACAGAGAACTCGAATACTTTTTACACAGGGGCATTACGATATATCAACTGAATGACAAGGGGCTTGAAAGATACGGGAAAAATACCGGGACGGTTAAGGCGGTGAGCAGATGAATAAAATGAAATACCACTCGATGTTTATCTTTTACTACACCGTGGAAATGTTTGTGCCGCTGTTTATTGGAATATTAATTAATATTCATAATACAGCAGCACATGAATCTCACCTGCTTCCTTTAGTCAGCATACTTTCCCTCCTGCTTGTAATGAGTCATTTTATTGCGGGAAAGTGGCAGTTATCCTATATTTACTTTCTTGTGCCGCTTGGAATTATTCTGTTAATGCTCACAGGTTCTTATTGGCTGACAGCGTTTTTAATTGTCGGTTTTTCAGTGTGGACTCTCGAACAGATGCACGACAATATTAATAATCACTATAACAATCTGATGCTGGTAATTATGCTTTTGCTGCTGCTTGTTATTAATCTGATTCCTTCAGATATTATAACTATGCATTACCAGCTGCTTCATTTCATTGCTGCAGGCATGTTTGTCTTTTATTTTTTAGGGAGAATAATTATGCTGATGGCAGGCAGCAGTTACAGAACGGGGTCCCGCCTCCGGGTATTAGTAATGTCATCTCTCGTACTGCTTGGATCAGCAGCTTTATTTACTGCTGTGTATAACTATATTGTATTGGGTATACAGACACTATTTATTTTTATGCTTAACGGATTTGTAATGATGCTGAGACCGTTCTTCTCGTTTTTAGAGACAGTGGAGTTTAAATTTCCTGAAATGGAACAGGAACAAATGGAAGTTAATGATGAAGGAGATGCGGTGGAGGAGTCTTTTGAAGGGACTGCCGCAATCAGCGATGTGCCGGTAATGACTATATTACTTGTATTGGCAGCTGCTTGTATCGCTGTTTTTCTTTTTATGTACTTTAGAAAACGAAGCCTGCCTGAAAAAGAAAATAGAGCGGTGCAGACCTACAAAACAGCTGTGACAGATAATATACCTGAAGAAAAAAGAACTGAGAGTGTATCTCAGCCGGACAGCAGAGTCAGAAAGCAATATTATGCTTTTGAGAAGTGGCTGGCTAAAAAAGAACTTGGAAGATATCACGGTGAAACTGTCAGTGAATGGGCAGAAAGAATGAATATAAGGAGTGAAAGCAACAAAGAAATGATTGACCTTTATAAGAAATACCGGTACGACAGCCAGGAGTTAACGGCAGAGGAATTTAATGAATTTAAGATAATGATTAAAAATCTTAAGCGGATACTGGATGATAAAAACAATTAATTCGGAAAATTCGGATGATGGAAACGTAATCATATTTAAATAATGTTTGAATTGTCGTATAATTCAAACATTACCTTAAAAGGGGGAAATAATATGATTGAGGAACCATTAGTTGCCACCGTCATGCTGTTTGCTTTGCTGGCACTTGGAGAGGTTATTTCTATTTACTCGAAAGCGCGTATTCCAATGCTGATGACAGCAATGATCGGTTACTTACTATTAACATGGACGGGGGTATTCCCCGAAAATATTTTAGAATTATCTACGCTGCCTGCACTCGGTGCATTATTAATCGGGCCGCTTATTATACATATGGGAACTTTGATGCCTTTAAGTATATTAAAAAAACAATGGCGTGCAGTCGTCATTTCAATCAGCGGCTTAATCGGAGCGCTTGTTTTGGTTTTATTAATTGTTCCTTTAGTTTTCGATTTTGAAACTGCCGCAAGCGGTGTCGGACCGATTTCAGGCGGCGTCGTAGCTTTATTAATTACAACAGAAAAATTGACGGAACTCGGCTTGACAGCTTTAATTGTCGTACCGGTGCTCATCGCAGCCTTCCAGACACCGATCGGGATGCCGTTAATTTCATTCTTCTTAAAACGCTATGCCGGACATTTTGTCAGTACGACTGAAGCAACGGAAGAAGAAATAGAATCTCAAAAAGAAGAAGAAGTGCCGGTCAGGTTTAATCTGCTCAAGAACAATGTAATTTTATTATTCACAGTATTTGTACTGGCGGCGGCAGCTACTGTCTTAAGCGAATGGACAGGAGTTCACTTTACACTATTCTGTCTCCTCTTCGGTATTTTAATGCTGAATGGCAGACTGTTTCCCGAGGGAGTGCTTGAAAAGTCAAACTCATTCAGCTTTATGATGGTAGCTTTAATTTTTGTTATTATCGGAACGATGGGTGGTATCACACCGCAGGATGTTGTGAATAATGTTCCTGCCGTTCTGCTGATTTTAATATGCGGTGTCGGCGGACTTGCGGCTGGCGGCTTTATCGCGTCGAAAGCAGTAGGCTGGCATCCATTTAAAGGAATGCCGATTGCACTTACTGCACTGGTCGGCTTTCCAGGAGATTATATTATCTGTGAAGAAGTATCACGGAGTACGACTGACAATCAGATCGATCAGACACGTGTATTTAATGAAATTGTGACACCGATGCTGATTGGCGGATTTGTTACCGTTACAGTCGCATCGATAGTGGTTGCATCATTTGTTATGGGAATGTTATAAAAAAGGAGTTTTTATATAATGAGTAAATTAATCGTAGAAAATATTAATCTGATTGACGGCAGCGGTGCTGATGTCAAAAAAAATGTGACGGTTGTTATTGAAGATGGCCGTTTTACCCACGTTGGAAATTCTGTTGAAACAAACGGTGCTGAAGTAATCGACGGACAAGGGAAATACATGCTGCCCGGAATGATAGATACGCATGTACACTTATCTACAGAATTCAAACCGCTCGCCGACAGAATTGCAACACCATTTTCGTATCATTTTTATGAAGCAGCTCAGTATGCTGAAAGAACGATTAATGCAGGTATTACAACGGTAAGAGATGCGCTTGGAAGCTCTTTAGGGTTTAAGCAGGCAATTAATGACGGACTGGTTACCGGACCGCGAATGCAGGTTTCAATTAATGCTTTGTCTATTACGGGCGGTCACGGTGACGGTTACAATTATTCTGGCGTGGACCTTGGTATTGTACGGCCGTATGAAGGGATGCCGGACGGTATTGCTGACGGTGTTGAAGAAGTGCGCAAGAAGACACGCGAATTGCTGCGGGCCGGTGCTGACGTGATTAAAGTTATGGCCACAGGCGGGGTTTCAAGTCCCACCGACCACCCTAAATTTACTCAGTATTCGCTGGATGAATTAAAAGTAATCGTTGAAGAAGCAGAATTTAGAAATGGTGTTAAAGTAATGGCGCATGCGCAAGGCCTTGAAGGTATTAAAAATTGTGTAGAAGCGGGAATTCATTCGATTGAACACGGTATCTATCTGGACGATGAAGTGATTGAACAGATGAAAGAAAAAGGAACGTACCTCGTTCCAACACTGCTTGCACCGGTGTCAGTAATAGAATTTGCCGATGAACTAGGTATTTCTGCAGTGGGTCTTCAAAAGTCCAAAGAAGTAATGGCAGATCATAAAGCAAGCTTTAAGAAAGCATATGATGCAGGTGTTAAAATCGCGATGGGTACAGATGCCGGAGTCTTCAAGCATGGTACAAATCTGCGGGAACTTGAACTGATGGTAGAATCGGGAGCAACGCCGATGGATGCTATCGTTATATCAACGAAAAATGCAGCAGAATGCATGGAAATTGAAGATCTCGGTCTCGTTAAAGAAGGGTACATTGCAGATTTTATTTTAACTGAAAATAATCCGCTTGAAGATATAGGGATTCTGAAAAATAATGATGAAATTAAAGTAGTAGCGAAAGATGGAAAAATATTAAAAAGTATATAAGCAAAATTGAGCCGTCCGCTGTGACGGCTTTTTTCATGCGTTGAAAGATGTGTTAAAGTAATATAACATAGAAAAAGTACAAGTGCCGAAGGGGGATATGCATGAAAATCAGAGAAGCTTTAAAAAATACCCGGTTCGAAAAGATAAGACTAACATTTAACTCAGAGTTTACCGTGCAGACGTTAATCAACGTTCTGGCTATCATCGTAGGATCGTTTCTATTCGCTATCGGTGTGAATGGCTTTATGATTGCAGGAAACCTCGGTGAAGGCGGCTTCATCGGTATCTCCATTATTTTATTTTATGCTTACGGCATACCGACAGCATTGTCAAACTTAATCCTGAATTTCTTAATACTTATCGTCGGCTTTAAATTTTTAGGCAGACGCGCAATGCTGTATACAATATTTACAATACCAATGACTTCTCTTGCCCTCTGGGTAACAGAGTCATGGCAGATTCAGACCGATGAGATTTTAATCAATACAGTATTCGGCGGGCTGTTTATCGGAATGGGTATCGGGTTAATTATCCGCATCGGTTCGACCACAGCGGGGACGACAATTTTAGCCAAGATGGCTAACAAATTTCTCGACGTCAACGTTTCTTATGCGCTCCTGTTCTTCGATTTAATTGTCATTACAATCGGTCTGACAGTAATGTCGCTTGAACAGGTGCTGCTGACAGTCATCGCTCTATACATCGCAACAAAAGTAATGGATTTCATTATCGAAGGTATGAACCCGAAAAAAGCAGTGACGATTATTTCACAGAATCCGGATCTGCTGGCGAACTTAATTAATACGAAAATACATCGCGGTGTCACGATTTTAGACGGACACGGCTACTATTCAAAAGAAGAAAAAGACATATTATTTGTAGTTATTAATAAATCACAGCTTAACCGTTTGAAACGACTTATTAAAGCGAATGATGATCAGGCATTTGTCGTTGTGCACGATGTAAACAGTGTACTTGGGAATTATCTGATTTAATAAATTTTAAAAATAAGCTGCAAAAGAAGCACTCGGAAAAAATATATTTCATAAAGCATAGATAACCCGTACCTCAGACTCCTTAAGAGAAGCTGATGTACGGGTTATTTGTGTTGGAAATATTTATATCCGGGTCCTCTTTAACTTTTATCATTTAACACAGCTTAACAGTACAGCTTCTCCCTGGAAGGACTCAATTTTATCCTGATTTGTCTGGATACGGAATTTTCGTTTCACATTTTTATTCGCTTCAAGCATAAAACTGGTCAGATTTTCTATTTCCGGATTTGTCAGATGCATCCGGTTGCACCAATCTTCAAATTCGAAATGTTTTTCGAAGCGGTGCAGCTCATGAATTTCAAAGTTCCCTGCCTCCAGCATAGAAAGCCACTCCGTTTTCTTCCAGGCGCGGAAGTGACTGTAATCCCGTATTTTCTCGATTCTATTATAGAAAAAATCGAATTCATCATTTTCAGGAGCGACATTGTCATTCAGGACGAAACGGCCGCCGGGTTTAAGGACCCGGTAAACCTCTTTTATAAAATCTTTAACGTTCGGAAAATGGTGAGGTGCAATACGGCAGGTGACAAGATCGAATGTGCCATTTTTAAAAGGCATTTTTTCAGCATCACCTTCAACAAATTCCACATTGGTATGTCCGTTGCCAGTTATGAACTTCTCGGCAGAAACAAGCATTTCCGGAGTAAGATCCATGGCGGTCACTTTATGTACGACAGGCGCCAGAGCATTTGCTGTATGGCCGCCGCCTGTCGCAATATCCAATGCGGTTTCCGACTTTGAAGCATGTGCCATTTCTATTAATGTCTTCAGATCTTCGCCCTTACTGTGTATTTTACTATTAACATATAAATCCGAAGTTTTGCCAAACTGATGTTTAACATCTTGTTTAATATCCATTCATCTCAACCCTTCTTTATTTTATTATTACCTTCACTATAATCATTAAAACGGACTGTGAATACTGAAATAAATTACATAGACGATTATCCAGACAATAGACCAGATTATAACTTTCATCTGCATAGACAGTGTTTTAAATACATAATGCGACAGTGCATATGCAATTATAGAGACGGTTAAAAAACGCAGCAGCCTTGCCGGGATGGTAAATATAAGAAACAGGACAAGGCCTGTATATTCATGTGCAGCCGCAGCAAAAAGTTTATACGGAACACCGAACAGGGGGCCGGTAATCAGCGCGGTGAAAGTGCTATCTCTCATTGTACGATGCACATGTTCAATCATATATTCATGAACTGTCGGAATACTAAGCATAAATGCTTCGGTCTGCCCCGCATTAGAGCTACTCCATATAAATATTATAATACCGCCTGCCAGTGCTCCTGCTGCTGCTGTAAGATTTGCATATATTACATACTTAAACTTCTTTTTTCTGATTGCGTACAGCGATAAAATGACATCAGGAATGATAAAAAACCACGTTGCCTCACTTAACCCCCATATAAAAATAACGATCATCATTACCATTCGCTAAACTGTCCTTCCTCCTGCAGTGTATTCATCCGCTCATTCAGCTCCGTCATAAAGTCATTGCGGTTATCTTTGTAATAAAATTTATCGCCGACAAAGATATCGATAAAAAACGGCACAAATACAAATGAGCCTTTCGGCAGCGCCTTGCCGAGCCCGTGAATAAAAAGAGGGACTACAGGTACTTCAGGTTTTTCGCGCATCAGATAATATATACCGCTTTTATATTTACTGAGCTGTTCAGCTTCGCCGCGCGAGCCTTCAGGGAACAATATAATAATACCATTGTCATCCAGTGACTGAAGTACTGGTTTAAACATGCTCCTGAAGTCCCGGGTCATCTTCCTTTCTATCGGAATAATATTCATTACTTTAGTTGAGAAAAAAGCCAGAAATTTATTCTTCATAAAATAATCACCCGCAGCAACTGGACGGACTTTTGAAAAGCTTTTGCCTCTGAACATGGACATCAGCACCAAGGTATCGAGATGGCTGTTATGATTGGCAATAATCACGCACGGGCCGCTATCCGGCAGCTTATCTCTTCCGCGTATATTCAGGCCTAGAACAAACAAAATAACTGGTCTTACTAAAATAGCAAACAGCAGATTTTTCATAGTCATCACCTAAAAGTAAAAGTATCTTGTAAAGTGGAAAAACAGCGGCGCCGTATATGTCAGTGAATCGACACGGTCGAGAATACCGCCGTGGCCGGGAATGATAGCAGAAGTATCTTTAATATTTAAATCGCGTTTTAAAGCTGAGATATTAACGTCACCGATAAAGCCGGTCAAGCCGATATAGAGTCCTGCTATAATGCTCGCGAGAAGCGAAAAGGGTGTAATTAGCGGTGCCAGTATTACAGCGAGTACAGTTGTGGTCAGCACACCGCCGATAAAACCGGCCCATGTTTTATTCGGTGAGACTTTCGGGATAATTTTCTTCTTGCCGAGCATCTTGCCCCATATAAACTGTGCAACATCGTTCGCTTGAGTAAGGACGACTAAAAACAGCACAAGACCCGCGCCGGCAACGCTTTCCTCGCGGCCGGGCAGAACGAGCAGAAAAGCCAGGTGCGACAGTCCGAATACCATCAGCATTACACCCCACTGAACAGTCGCAATGGACCGCAGGAAATTCTTCGTTTCACCGACGATTATAGCCTGAATAGGAATGAGCAGGAACATATACACCGGAATAAATACGATAAACATCCCGTACCAGCCGAGATATATTAACAAAAACTGAATGGGAATTGTCAGGTATGCCCAAAATAATACAAGGCGATGCGCCCGGTTAAATGGAATGAGTGAAAAATATTCTTTCAATGCCAGGAAACACAGCAGTGCCATAAAAATCAGTGAAATTGTCGAATGAATAAGCAGCGCAAACGTAAAAATAATGAACATGACCCACCATGAACGAATACGCATTTCTACTTCTTTTAAACCGCTGCTGTTATTTTTTCGCTTCATTATTTTAGTAATGACTGTAGAAATAACTAAGACACCGACAATACCGATTAAGACGTAAAGTACTTCATCAGTCAGCAGATTTATATTCATGAACTTTCCTCCAGTCCGCCGAGTACGCGTTTATAAATGTTAAATGCAATTAATATAGAAGCAGCCATGAAGATAATATGCAGGTAAGGTTCCAGCGGAATATTAAATAAAAGTATGACAGAGATAACACCGATTAGGAAAGCACGGTCGCTTTTTCCCATCGGTCCATCGTAGCGCCGCTCTCCTGATGTAACTTCCGAAAGGACTTCCGCCATCTCACTAATAATTGAGAGTGCGATGAAAATAATAATACTTGCCGGAAAAGTTTGAGTGACCAGAAAAAAAGGTATGAAGAGTGCGGTGTCGCTGATAACATCTGTCAATTCGTTTAAAAATTTCCCGAGACGGCTGGTTAAGTTAAATTTTTTAGCGAGTACACCGTCAATAGCGTTCATCGCCATCCGTACAAACATAAATAGAGGAATAATGATATATATCCAACGGCTGTCATAATTAAAATAAAAAAGCACACCCGTAATTATCGATAACAGGCATGCTGATATTGTCACCTGGTTCGGGGTGACATGATGTTTGTGAAGATTATTAACGAGCGGCATAAGAAGCTGCTGGAACTTTGGTTTTAATTCATAAATGCTGATCATTTAAAATCACTCCAATGTTCTTTAGCGGAAAGCTAGTATTTAATCCCGCGGTCGAGCATATATACTATGATATCTCCATTTTCTGCGATGAGTCTAAAACCTTTGTACTGCAGCCATGTTTTCGAAAAAGTAGTCCGGTAATGTTCATGAGACAGGATATAAATTTTACTGACCTCTGCTGCTGCAGTTAAATAGGCATCCAGCAGCTTGGAGCCGATGCCCGGTGTAGGATGGCCGGCGTGCATAACAATCTCTGCAATATACTGGTTAATATTGCCGTCGCCGCTTGAACGGATAATGCCGACGAGCTGTTTGCCGTCCCGCACAGTAATGCAGTAATCCGAGTTTAAAATGCTTTGGTAAAGCTGGTTATAATCGGTATACAATTCAGTATCTCCGGAAGTGTAGAGATCGACGATATCGTCGAATGACATGTTTTTCTCGGCTGTAATGGTAACCATGACTCACCCCGTATTTGATATAAGTAATTAATTATAGCAAGAATTTTCTGATATTGAAAGATAGTGCTTATTTGTTTATACTTATGATTGTATACGGTTTCAGTGGAAAGTGGAATAAAATACTTAGAAACAGGGTGGAATAAATGGAGCTGCAATTATATTTTTATCATCGGGAAATCAGTTTGACACCTGAAGAAATTTTCAGCGTGATTAACAGTGATGAAAAGCTGTTAAATACGATAGAAAAATTAACGGATATCGAATACATAAACAGTACTTCAACGCCGAGAGAAGAAGGAACGAGAGCCATACTTCAATACAGTGCATCGCCTGTTGAAGCTGAAATTACCGGATTCAGGCAGGACAGAAGAATAGAACTGGAACTGGAAATTCCGGCTGGAACAGTAAAAGCAATGTTTAATATCGTCCCTGTTGAAGACTGCTCTGAGGTAACTATTTCAGCAAAACTGTTTACTGATTCACCGGTAAGCTTTGTTCTGTATGCCTTAAAAATACCGTCTATTAAAAAACAGTTTGATGAGGCGGCAGAAAGACTCGGCCGCAATTAACAGCTGCACCTATTACTGAAAAGGAGACCGAAAATGGAAGTGAAACAATACTCAGAAGATTCGCTGACGGTAAATTTAGGCAGCGAAATCGATGAAAAAATCAATAAACAGCTTGTACAGCTGAAATCAGCTGTAACGGAACTTAACTTAGAAGGCATCACTGATATTGTCTTATCCTATACGAGTCTGATTATATATTTTGATGTGCTTAAAGCTGATTCAAAAAAATAACAGGTGCAGTAAAAGCTCTGGAATTAAGCGAATTGAAAGACAGGGAGTACGCGTATAAAGTTGTTAAAATACCGGTGTGCTACGGCGGGGAGTTCGGCCCGGACCTCGCTCGTTTTAAAGAAAACGGGCTGACGCCGGAAGATGTAATCAGCATGCACAGCAACAAAGAATATCTTGTTTATATGCTCGGATTTATGCCGGGTTTTCCTTTTTTAGGAGGGCTCAGCGATAAGCTGTTTAAAGCAAGACTAGACTCGCCGAGAACGAAAATTCAAGCAGGCACCGTCGGCATCGGCGGACGGCAGACCGGTATTTATCCTTTTGATTCTCCGGGCGGCTGGAATCTTCTCGGAAGAACCCCGGTTCCGCTGTACGACAGCTCGCGTGACAATGCAATTTTATATGAAGCAGGGGACAGAATTATTTTTACGCCAATTAACGAGCGGGAATATTACCGCATAAAAGAAGCATACGATAAAGGTGAATATACTGTGGAGACAGAATACAGAGGTGAAGCAGATGGCGCTTAAAATTATCAATCCGGGCCTGTTTACGACAGTGCAGGATCTTGGCCGCTACGGATATGAATCATACGGTTTTACCCCTGCAGGGGTCATGGATTATGAAAGTTATTATCTTGCGAATGCACTGCTCGGCAATGATTATAATTGCGGCGTGCTCGAACTCACGCTTTACGGAATTACCTTTGAAGTACTGCACAGCACGAGTATGTCGTCTGCCGGAGCAGAGATGGAACTGACAATTAACGAAGAACCTTTTGATACAGGAACTGCTGTTGATCTCGTTAAGGGTGACATTGTAAAGTTCGGCGGTGTTAAAAAAGGTGCCCGTACATATATTGCTTTCAGCGGCGGGCTCGATCTTCCGAAGGAACTCGGCAGCTACTCAACTCATACGAGAAGCAAGATGGGCGGTTACAAAGGACGCGTCTTAAAGGCGGGGGATATTTTGCTAGTCAAAGGGAAAACAGTGGAACATAATTTTCCGGTAATCACAAAAGTATTGACTGAAGATACTGAGATACGCTTTATCCCGGGTCAGCAGAATGACAGATTTGATTCTGTGAATAAACGGATATTTACAGAAAGTGAATATACCCTTACAAAAGACAGCGACCGGATGGGCTGCCGTCTTGAAGGTCCGGCGGTGGAATCTGCAGATGACGACGATATATTGAGCGAACCGACACAGTTCGGCAGCATACAGGTGCCGAAAAACGGGCAGCCGATCGTTCTGCTTGCCGACCGCCAGACCGCAGGCGGCTATAAGAAAATTGGCACTGTCGCAAAAGTCGATCTGCCAAAAATCGCCCAGAAAAAACCGGGAGAGAAGATTACATTTACCGAAGTAAGTGTAGATGAAGCGTCACAGCTGTATAAAGACAGCCTGAAGGCATTAACTGACGGTTCATATATTAATACATCAGTTAATTTTAAAAATGCGAGACGGCGGGATGCATTAAGTATTACGCAATTAATTGGAGGATAAAATAATGGATTTTAAAGAAATAAAAAAACTGGTTAAATTGTTAAAAGAAGAAGATCTGGCTGTACTCAGCATCTCGGAAAATGATACTCATATTCATATCGAACAGAAAGGCGCGGAAGTTGCAGTACAGCCTGCGGCAGACCGACCTGCACCGGCAGTTTCAGAAGAGGAAGCCTCCAAACTGATTGAAATAACAGCCGGTCAAATCGGAACCTTCTACAATCAGAAAGATGAAAACAGCGATGAGACATTTGTTTCAGAAGGAGATAAAGTTTCTAAAGGGGACCAGGTCGGTTTTATTGAAGCGATGAAAGTATTTAACGATGTGAAAAGCAGCGTCGCGGGTATCGTTGAAGAAATAACTGTGGCCAATGGAGATGCTGTGGAATACGGTGATGTGCTGTTTCGTGTCCGTCCAGAGGAGGCATGACGATGAAAAAGGTTTTAATTGCGAACCGCGGTGAAATCGCGGTAAGAATTATCAGAACTTTAAAGGAAATGAATATTGCGAGCGTTGCAGTCTACTCGAGCGGTGACGCAGATAGTCTTCATGTTGCATTGGCAGATGAAGCTTATTGTATCGGGGGACCGAAAAGCGCTGACAGCTATCTAAACATCGATAATATACTGCAGGCTGCAATTATGAGTAAGGCAGATGCTATTCATCCGGGTTACGGGTTTTTATCGGAAACACCTGAATTTGCAAAACGGACTGAAGAGCTCGGTCTGATATTTATAGGACCTTCACCGGAAACGATGGCAAAAATGGGCGATAAGTCCATGGCAAGAGAGACCATGAAAAAAGCAGGTGTTCCTGTTATTCCGGGCAGTGACGGCATTGTCAAAACAAAAGATGAAGTGAAGAAACTGGCAAAAAAAATTATCTATCCTATCGTAATAAAAGCTGTTTCCGGCGGCGGCGGCAAAGGTATGCGGTTTGCCCACAATGATGAAGATGTGGACAAATTGTACGATGAAGCAAAAAAAGAAGCAAAGAACTCTTTTAACGATGACCGCTTGTACGTTGAGAAATACATTCCAAAAGCACGCCATATTGAAATTCAGGTTATCGGTGACGGCAAGGGCGGAGCAATCCATTTATTTGAGCGGGATTGTTCGATTCAGAGAAATAACCAGAAATTGCTTGAAGAAGCACCGGCAACCATTTTAAGCGGTAAAGAACGTGCTGATATTACAGAAACGACGCGGCAGGCGATTGCAAAACTGAATTACCGCGGGGCAGGGACAATTGAGTACTTATATGTAGCTGAAGAAAAGCGTTTTTATTTTATTGAGATGAATACGCGGGTACAGGTTGAACATACTGTCTCGGAAGAAGTGACCGGAATTGATATTATCAGAGCTCAGATTGATGTTGCATTTAATAATGATATCGGTATTACACAGGGTGAAGTGAAGCTGTCAGGACATGCCATTGAAGCACGGCTGAATGCGGAAGATCCGGAAAATCGTTTTATGCCTTCACCGGGTAAAATTGAGAAACTGCATTTTGGCCTCGGCAGAAATGTACGTGTGGACACGCATATTTATAGCGGTTATTCTATACCGCCGTATTACGATTCGATGATTGCTAAAATTATTGTGAAGGCTGATAACCGGGAAGATGCCTTATTTAAACTGAAACTTGTGCTCGGGGAAACAGTTATTGAACCGGTTAAGACAAATTTAGATTTTCAGTATTATCTGCTGGGACATCCGAAAGTGTTAGCGAATGATTACGATATTAAGTTGCTTCATACAGAAAATATTATTGAGTAAAGGATGGTTTAATTGAGTAAATTAACGATTGATCTAAATGCGGATCTCGGGGAGAGCTATGGAAATTATACAATCGGCAACGATGCGGAAATCATTCCTCTGATTTCTTCAGCGAATGTGGCGTGCGGATTTCATGCCAGTGATCCTGCCGTGATGATTGAGACGGTTAAACGCATCAAAGAATCGGGTTCAACAGGTCTTGGAGCCCATCCGGGATTCCCGGATTTAATGGGCTTCGGCCGCAGGTATATGGAATTGTCAGAAACGGAAGTTCATGCAATTATGCTCTATCAGCTGTCGGCGCTGGACGGTATAGCGCGGACATACGGACTTGATATGAATCATGTGAAGCCCCATGGTGCGCTTTACAATGCGACCTTTAAAAATGAAGATCTCGCTCATGTTATCGCAAAAGCGGTTAAAGATTTTAATCCAAAACTAAAATTAATGGGACTTGCCAATAATAATTTAGTCAAAGCCGGAAAAACTCTGGGGCTTGATGTCATTAATGAAGTATTCGCAGACCGTGCCTACGAAGATGACGGCACGCTGGTGTCACGAAGCAAGGAAGGTGCGATGATTACCGACAGTACTCTCGCTACAGAACGTGTTGTCCGTATGATTACCGAAGGTAAAGTAGAAAGTATCAACGGAAAAGACGTGGATATTCAGGCGGACAGCATCTGCGTCCATGGAGACGGAGAAAAAGCATTGGAATTTGTAAAAGAAATCAGACGTCAGCTAGAAGAAAAAGGAATTTCTATCGAAACGTTATAACTGAGGGGTGCAAATATGGAAAATAAACCGAAAATTACAGCCGCACAGCGCAGACTGCTGTTCGGTGCGGTGTTCCTGATGGCAACATCTTCAATCGGACCTGCATTTTTAACACAGACAACAGTATTCACACAGCAGTTCATGGCGAGTTTTGCCTTTGCCATTTTAGCATCCATCGTTATTGATATCGGTGCGCAGCTTAACATTTGGCGCGTACTGTCCGTCAGCGGAAAGCGGGGGCAGGATGTGGCGAACGAAGTCTTTCCGGGACTCGGAACCTTAGTCGCTGTCTTAATCGTTATCGGCGGTTTTGCATTTAATATCGGAAACGTCGCCGGTGCAGGACTCGGTTTTAATGCAATTTTCGGCTGGGATGTAAGAATAGGCGCTGCAATCACAGGTATCTTCGCAATTATAATATTTTTAATAAAGAACGGCCGTGCTGTTATGGATGTTGTGACACAGGTGCTCGGAGTGCTGATGATTGGTATCGTAGCATATGTCATGATTATTTCAGAGCCGCCGGTCGCTGAAGCGGCTAAGCGGGTAATTTTACCTGAAGATCCAATTGCCATGCTGCTGCCGATTATTACACTGGTCGGCGGGACAGTCGGCGGTTACATTACTTTTGCCGGTGCCCACCGTTTAATAGAAGCGGGTATGACAGGTGAGAAAAACCTGCGCTTTGTCAGCCACGCTGCAAACTGGGGAATTTTAACGACTGGAGTTATGCGCGTTCTCTTATTCCTGGCGGTCCTCGGAGTACTGACTCAGGGAGCAGTTTTATCAGAGGATAATCCGCCGGCATCTGTTTTCCAGTTTGCTCTCGGCGATATCGGAATGAAAGTGTTTGGTGTTGTGCTGCTCGCAGCGGCTCTGTCTTCTGTAATTGGTGCGGCATACACAAGCGCAAGTTTTATGCGCTCGTTCAATCAGGTATTTGACAGGTATAACAATATAGTGATTGTTGTTTTTATCGCGACATCGACTTTAATTTTCCTATTTGTCGGTCGCCCGGTCACTCTGCTTATACTCGCAGGTTCTTTCAACGGACTGATTCTGCCGCTGACACTCGGTGCAATATTACTTGCTTCACGGAAGAAAAGTATCGTTGGTAATTACCATCATCCGACATGGATGATAGTCTTCGGTATAGTCGCAGTTATTGTTACATTAATCGCAGGATTTATGTCGCTTCAGGGTCTTGCAGAATTGTGGAATGGATAGGTGATTAAATGAATGCTGAAAATATAAGAATGAAGATTAGAACAGGTGAACACTCAGGTCCGACGTCCGGTATCTCGGGAGATAAAGTACAGGCGAACTTAGCAATTCTGCCAAAAGAATATGCTTTTGACTTCTTGTTATTTGCTCTTCGCAACAGTAAGCCGGTTCCGATTATTGAAGTGCTTGAAGCGGGCGAGTTTACCAGCAGATATGCACAGAACTCGGATATCCGCACGGATGTTCCGCTGTATAACATTTATAAAAAAGGTAAGCTGACAAATACAGTCAGCGATATTAAAGATGAATGGCAGGATGATTTTGTCACCTTTTTAATCGGCTGCAGTTTTACTTTCGAACAGGCAATTTTAGATGCGGGGATCAATATTAAACATATTGATGAGGGGCGCAATGTCGCAATGTATAAAACGAATATCGAAACGGTGCCTGCCGGCATTTTTTCAGGAGAGACAGTAGTTTCCATGCGTCCATTTAAAAAAGAGCTCGTCGATAAAGTAATTAATATAACAAATGACTTTCCAAACATGCACGGGGGACCGGTGCACGTCGGAAACCCTCAAGAAATCGGAATAGAAAATATTGATAATCCCGATTACGGAGATTCGATTGCTATTGCAGAAGATGAAGTTCCGGTGTTCTGGGCGTGTGGTGTCACACCTCAAAATGCTGTATTAAAAGCAAAGCCTGAAATTTTAATCAGTCATGCGCCGGGACATATGTTTATTACTGATATTAATAATGAAGAATATAAAAATTAGAACCGGGCTGCTGCCCGGTTTTTTGCGTTTTCAAAGGAAAAACACTTTAAAAACGGACGATATTCATGCTTATTTAACCATTGACATTTAAAATACGCACATTATAATTAATATTATAAATAATGTTCGTCAAAATAGGAGTGCATACAACATGACAGTAGGTATTATTATGGGCAGTTCTTCGGATTGGTCCACTATGAAACACAGTGCTGAAATGCTGGATTATTTCGGAATAAGCTATGAGACAAAAGTAGTCAGTGCTCACCGTACACCGGAGATGATGGTTGAATATGCCAAAAACGCAACGTCAGAAGGCATCGATATTATTATTGCAGGCGCAGGCGGTGCTGCACATCTGCCGGGAATGATTGCATCTTTAACAAATGCACCTGTAATTGGTGTACCTATCGAATCTAAATCTTTAAAAGGCATGGATTCCTTATTGTCCATCGTTCAGATGCCGGGAGGGATTCCGGTTGCCACACAGGCTATCGGTATTCCCGGTGCTAAAAATGCCGGACTCCTTGCAGCAAGAATGATTGGAATATCAGATCAAGCAGTTTTTGAGAAGCTGTTTGAATATACGAAAAGTCTCGAAAAGAAAGTTGAGGATATGCAAAATGATCTTAAGTAAACGTTTATATCCGCCGGCTGTTATCGGTATCATTGGCGGAGGCCAGCTTGGGAAAATGCTTGCACAGAGCGCTCAGAGAATGGGTTACAAAGTTGCAGTGCTGGATCCATCTGAAGACGCGCCGGCACGCAGTACGTGCCATACTTTTATTCAGGCCGACTTCAGCGATGAAGAAGCACTGGTTAAATTAAGTGATATGTCTGATATCGTTACTTATGAATTTGAAAACATAGATGCTCATATTTTAAGAAATCTCGTATCTGACTATTACGTGCCCCAAGGTGCTGAAACTGTATTAACATTACAAAACCGCACGAGTGAGAAAAATGCAATTAGAGATTCGGGTGCGAGTATTGTCCCATTTGAAAATGTTTCATCCAGGGGCGACGTGGAAAGTTTTGCAGATAAATATTCCTATCCCTTAATCGTAAAAACGGCAACGGGAGGCTATGACGGCAAGGGACAGTATTATATCGGTTCAAAAGAAGATTTAACTGCTGAGAATATTCCGTTTGAAGATAGGGAATTTATCGTTGAGAAATATATTGACCTGGAAAGAGAAGTATCACTGACTGCGGCAAGAAGCGCCGGCGGAGAAATAGTTTATTTCCCACTTCAGGAAAACCTGCACCGCGACCAGATTTTATACCGTACGATTGCTCCGGCCAGAGTGGCCTATTTTGAACAGGCGAAAGCCGAAGTGAAAAAAATTATGGATGCGATGCTATTCGTTGGTGTATTTACAGTCGAATTCTTCATAGATAAAGAAGGAGAACTCTACGTCAATGAAATTGCCCCAAGGCCGCATAACTCAGCGCACTACACAATTGAAGCATGCAATATCAGCCAGTTTGATGCACATATTTTAAGCGTGACGAACCAGCCGCTGCCTGAAGTTTATCAGCACCAGGATGCAATTATGATGAACCTGCTAGGCGAAGATCTGGATCGCCTCGGCCTTGAATTATTTGATTATTCTGAATGGAATGTTCATTTATACGGAAAATCAGACCGCAAGCCGGCGAGGAAAATGGGACATGTCACAATATTGACTGATGATATTGACATGGAGCTTATAAAATTGAAAAAGAATTTTGAAAAAGAATCACAGTAATATGTAACCTGTATTTATCCGACGCACTGTTTGAAGCGCATACTAAATTTTACAATAAGCTGGAGGAAATTTAAGATGAAATTCAATGAACCGACAAATCAGGAAATTAGAGAACAAAAACTGTACGCAGAAATGGGTTTAACAGATTCGGAATTCGATAAGATTAACGAAATTTTAGGCAGAGAGCCTAACTATACTGAAACCGGTATTTTTTCTGCGATGTGGAGCGAACATTGTTCTTACAAGCATTCAAAACCATTCTTAAAGCAGTTCCCGACTGAAGGAGAACATGTTTTAATGGGACCCGGAGAAGGTGCGGGTGTTGTGGATATCGGTGATAATCAGGCGATTGTATTTAAAGTGGAATCTCATAATCATCCGTCAGCTGTAGATCCGTATCAGGGTGCAGCAACCGGTATAGGCGGTATCGTTCGTGATATCGTTTCTATTGGTGCGCGTCCAATCGGTTTATTGAATTCACTCAGATTTGGCGAGCTGGATAACAAACAGAACAAGTGGCTGCTTCAGGGTGTCATAGATGGTATGAGAGATTACGGCAATACGATGGAGCTGCCTGCAGTATCAGGCGAAGTGGAATTCGATGCGTCGTATCATGAAAATCCGCTTGTGAATGCAATGGGTGTCGGTTTAATTACACATGATAAGATTCAAAAAGGAACAGCAAAAGGGCTTGGCAACAAAGTGGTCTACGTTGGTCTACCAACGGGGAGAGACGGTATCAATGGTGCAAGTTTTGCATCAGGAGAACTGAGCGATGATAACCGTCCGGAAATTCAAAAAGGCCACCCTGAAGCGGGGAAACTTCTAATGGAAGCAACATTGCAGGCAATCGAGATGAAAGAGCTTGTTGGCATTCAGGATATGGGTGCAGCCGGACTTACCTCTTCAAGCGCCGAAATGGCGGACAAAGGCGGTTCAGGTATGAATCTTTATCTGGATAAAGTACCTGTGACACATTCAGATATGTCACCGTACGAAATGATGCTGTCGGAAACACAGGAACGCATGCTGCTTGTCGTTGAAGACGGATCTGAAGATAAGTTTTTAAATATGTTTACAGAAATGAAGCTCGACTCAGCAGTTATCGGTGAAGTCACTGAAGGCGACCGTCTGACACTTTACTACGAAGATGAAGTATATGCAGACCTGCCGGTGGCTCCGCTGTCTGACGATGCACCTGTTTATGTTTTAGAAGGAACAGAACCAAAAGAGGATGAAGCGCGCACCGATTACAGCAATGAAGATTTAGAAACTGCTTTTGATAAATTAATGACGCACCCGACCATTGCAGATAAATCATATATTTATAACGGCTTTAACAGTACGGCAGGCGGCAACACTGTTCAAGGTTCAGGATTTGGTGCGGGTATCGTTCAGATTGAAGGTACTGACAAAGCTGTAAGTATGGTGCTTGACGGCAAAAGCCGGTATGTCTTTGCCGATCCTTACAACGGCGGGAAAGAAGTCGTTGCACAAACATTCAGAAACATTATTGCAACAGGTGCCATGCCATTAGGCATGACGGACTGTTTGAACTACGGATCTCCGGAAAAACCTGAAATTTACAATCAGCTGGACAAGTCCACTAAAGGGATGGCCGAAGCGTGTCTTGCTTTATCAACACCTGTAGTTTCAGGGAATGTCAGTCTGTATAACGAACACAGCACAGGGGGGATTCTGCCGACACCGATTATCGGTATGGTCGGTTTAATCGACAATATTAATCAGCTGGCCCATGAAAGTGTAAATGAAGGCGACGCCTTATATTTAGTTGGTGAATTAACACCGTCATTTGCGGGCAGCCAGCTTGAAAAACTTCTTGAAAACACAATCCGTCAGACAACACGGTCAATCGATCTTGAGCTCGAATACAGCCGCGGAATGATGCTGCGTGAAAAACTTGTTAACGGGGAAATCAATAAAATCGCTCCGCTTGGACGCGGCGGTCTGATTGCCAAGCTCGCTCAGCTTGCAAGTTTTAATAATGTCGGTCTTGAAGTAAATGTCGATGTCCGTAAAGACTTACTCTTTGCAGAAGGTGCTTCGAATTATCTTGTTGCAGCACCGTCAGGACTTGATATCGAAGGCGCAGTTGAAATTGGTAAATTAACAGGCAGTAAATTTGTTGTGAAAGCACAGGATTTTGAAATTAACCGTGAATTATCAGATGTCAGAAACGCATGGGAGGGGGCAATCCCGTCATGTATGAACTCAGAGGACTAAATGAAGAATGCGGTCTCTTTGGTATTTGGGGGCACCCCGAAGCCAGCGAATTAACGTATATGGCACTGCACAGCCTGCAGCACCGCGGTCAGGAAGGGGCGGGTATCGTCGCTTCCGGCGGTGACTATCTGTTCGGGGCACGCGGTATGGGTCTTCTGACTGAAGCACTCTCTCAAACCCAGCTTGAATCACTGAGACCATTTTCAAAATCAATCGGTCATGTCCGTTATGCAACAAGTGATTCAAGTGCTTTATCAAACGTTCAGCCGTTTTTATTTAAAAGTCATATCGGTGATCTCGGTCTTGCGCATAACGGCAACATCGTTAATGCGCTCCATATCAGAAGGGCACTTGAAGACCAGGGTGCAATCTTTCAGACGACTTCGGATTCCGAAGTGTTTGCACATCTGTTAAGACGGGCGAAAGGTCCGACGAGAAAAGCGCGAATTAAAACTGTTCTTCAGCAGCTGAAAGGTGCATTTGCCTTTGTTATTTTACATGAAGATGCATTGACAATTGCCCTGGATGACCACGGTGTACGCCCGCTGATGCTTGGTATTCTGGATGGTGCTTATTGTGTGGCGAGCGAAACCTGCGCATTTACAGCAATCGGTGCGGAGTATATCCGTGATATCGAACCGGGAGAGCTCATTACAATCAGCGACGACGGTATTGATTTTGACCGCTACACAGATTTTGAGAATCCTAATATGTGTTCTATGGAATACATTTATTTTGCCCGTGCAGATTCAGAATTCCGAGGTACTTCAACGTACACAATCCGTAAAGCCCTCGGCGAAGAGCTGGCGAAAGAAATGGATGTTAAAGCGGATATTGTAATCGGTGTGCCGGACTCAAGTCTTGCAGCAGCAAAAGGGTTCAGCGATGAATCGGGTATCCCCGGCGAACAGGGTTTATTAAAAAACCGCTACGTCGGCAGGACTTTTATCGCGTCGGGACAGGAAGCGCGTGAACGCGCAGTCCGGATGAAACTGTCACCGGTCAGGGATATAGTAGAAGGCAAAAGCGTAATTGTTATCGATGATTCAATTGTCCGCGGAACGACGAGTAAATTTATCGTGAAAGCATTGAAAAAAGCAGGAGCGAAAGAAGTTCATATGGGCGTCTCATCTCCGCCTCTTAAAAACCCGTGTTATTACGGTATAGATGTATCGACGCATGCGGAAATTATTGCATCGGCGAAATCAACTGAAGAAGTACGGGAAGAAATCGGTGCGGATTCACTGACTTATTTATCTGTTGAAAGAATGCATGAAGTGTATGAAAGATACGGCTCACGCGGTGAGTGTGATGCATGTTTTACGGGAAATTATCCGATTGAAAATACTGACGGTCTCTTACCTCAGGAAAAAGATGCAAAAACGAAAGGAGTATAACGATGTCTGAACAATATAAAAAAGCCGGTGTCGATATTAATGCCGGATATGAAGCGGTCGAACAGATGAAAGGACATGTAAAACGCACTATGCGTCCCGAAGTTATCGGCGGTCTTGGAGGTTTCGGCGCAGCATTTGATTTGTCACAGTTAAATATGATCTCCCCTGTACTTGTATCGGGTACTGACGGTGTCGGCACGAAACTGAAGCTCGCCATCGATTATAACCGTCACGATACGATCGGCATCGATGCTGTTGCAATGTGTGTAAACGACATTATTACGACCGGTGCAGAACCGTTATATTTCCTTGATTATATTGCTGTTAACAAGGTGGTTCCTGAACATATCGGAGAGATTGTTAAAGGGGTGTCGGAAGGCTGCGTGCAGTCTGAATGCGCGCTGATAGGGGGGGAAACTGCCGAGATGGGAGAAATGTACGGCGAAGGTGAATATGATATTGCGGGGTTTGCTGTCGGTGCAGTTGAGAAAGATCAGTATATCGACGGAACATCTGTTCAAGCCGGCGATAAAATTATCGGTCTCGCTTCAAGCGGCATTCATTCAAACGGCTACAGCCTGGTCCGTAAAATTATTGCAGATAATCAAATTGATGTGACTGCAGAGCTGGATGGCGACAAGCTGCTTGATCTGCTCCTTGAACCGACGCGTATTTACGCGCAGGAAGTTAAAGCATTAAAAGACAAAGTAACGATAAAAGCGATGAGTCATATTACCGGCGGCGGTTTTATTGAAAATATTCCGAGAGCCTTGCCTGAAACACTGGGTGTGAGTCTCGACGTTACGAATATTGAAGTGCCGAAAGTACTCGCCTGGCTGCTCGAACAAAGCGGGATGAAACAGGAAGAAGCATATAATGTCTTCAACATGGGCATCGGCTTTATTATTGTCGTGCCAAAAGAAGAAGCGGATACGGCACTCGATATATTGAAAGACTTCGATTATACGAGCAGCGTGATTGGTGAAGTCACTGCTGAAGAGGGAATTAAAATAAATGGTCAGTAATGTTGCGGTATTTGCTTCCGGCGGCGGTTCTAATTTTGAAAACCTTGCTTTAAAAAGTGCTGAATCCGGATTTGATATTAAAGTACTGATTGTTGACTCGCCGGATGCATTCGCAGTTAAACGGGCAGAGAAATTAAATATTCCTTCAATTATTATTAATCGGGGTGTATATTCCAGCAAACGGGATTTTGAAACTGCCATTAAAGAAGCACTCTCAGATTTTACTGTTGATTATATCGTGCTCGCCGGCTTTATGAGAATATTGTCGGCTGAGTTTATTAATGCATATAAAGACCGGATTATTAATCTGCATCCCTCGCTGCTGCCGTCATTTAAAGGCAGAAATGGTATCGAAGATGCTTACAATTACGGCGTAAAAGTAACCGGTGTGACAGTGCATTATGTCGATGCCGGGATTGATACCGGAAAAATTATTGAACAGACTGCAGTTATAATAGAAGAAGATGACACACTTCAATCACTTGAAGATAAAATACATCAGACAGAGTACGAACTATATCCTGAAGCTCTGAAGAAAGTACTGAATGGGAGAGTTTAACTATGAAAGCATTGCTTAGTGTATCGAACAAAACAGGCATAGAAAAATTTGCGGCGGGGCTTATTGAACAGGGCTACGAGCTCTATTCCACGGGCGGCACATTTAAAGCTCTCGAGGACGCTGATATTGCTGTGAAACAGGTCAGTGATTTAACGGACTTCAATGAAATTATGGACGGCCGTGTCAAAACACTTCATCCGGCAGTTCACGGCGGAATTTTAGCAGACCGTGACAATCCGGCTCACATGGAAGATCTTCGTAAAAATAATATAGAAACGATTGATCTTGTTGCTGTGAATTTATACCCGTTTAAAGAAACGGTCAAAAAAGCGGATGTGACTGAAAGTGATGCAGTGGAAAATATCGACATAGGCGGGCCGACAATGCTGCGTGCGGCGGCAAAAAACTACAAACATGTAACGACAGTTGTCGATCCTTTTGATTATGAAGAAGTGCTGGAGCGTATGAAAAATAACGCGCTTGATGAGAATTTCAGAAAGCAGCTTATGATTAAAGTGTTCCGTCATACAAATGACTATGATCAGGCAATTGTAAACTTCTTTGCACAAAGTGAAAAAACGCTCCGTTACGGCGAGAACCCGCATCAAAGTGCAAAATACGTTAAAACGTCAGGCGAGCAAAATACAATTCTCAACGCCAAGGTGCTCCACGGCAAAGAACTGAGCTACAACAATTTAAGGGATGCGGACAGCGCCTTCCAGCTGGCGAAGAAATTCGATCTGCCGGCGGCAGTTGCAGTTAAACATATGAACCCTTGCGGTGTCGGTACCGGAGATACGCTGGAAGATGCGTTTCAAAATGCATTCGATGCTGATAATCAGTCAATTTTCGGCGGTATCGTTGCGCTTAATAAAATAGTGAATGAAGCGGCAGCAGAAAAATTAAGCAAGGTGTTTTTAGAAGTAATTATTGCCCCGCATTTCTCAGAAGAAGCATTGAACATTTTAACGGCGAAGAAAAATATTCGTCTCCTGCAGGTTGATTTTACAGAAGATGCTGTGCAGGACGAATTTGTCAGCGTGTCGGGCGGCTACCTTGTACAATCGCGTGATACAGGGAAACTCGATAAAGATTCTCTTGAATATGTTACAGAACAGAAACCTGATGAAGACCAGCTGAAAGCATTGGCACTTGCCTGGGAAGTATCTAAACATGTGAAGTCGAATGCGATTGTCCTCGCCAACAGTAAACAGACAGTCGGTATCGGCGCCGGTCAGATGAACCGTGTCGGCGCCCTGAAAATTGCAGCGGAACGAGCAATTGAGCTTGGAGACAATATTGTTCTCGCAAGCGACGGGTTCTTCCCGATGCCGGATACAGTGGAAAATGCACACCGGTACGGAATAAAAGCAATAATCCAGCCCGGCGGTTCAAAACGCGATAATGAATCAATCGATTTTTGTAATGAGAATGGTATCGCAATGGTATTTACGGGAATGCGTCATTTCAAACATTAATACTGGGGGACGGAAATCAATGAATGTATTAGTAATTGGCGGCGGCGGACGGGAGCATGCTCTCGTGAAAGCTTTAAGCCGGTCAAAGCATACAGAAAACATACACGCAGTACCCGGCAACAGCAGTATAGAGAAATATGCTGACGTACACAGCGATATTAAAGATTCCGATATTGACCGGATTGTTGAACTGGCGAAAAAGGAGAACATTACATGGGCAGTTATCGGTCCTGAAGCCCCGCTTAATGCAGGTCTCGCTGATGCACTGGAAGCTGCGGGAGTGAAAGTGTTCGGACCGAGAAAGCTGGAAGCACAGCTCGAGTCTTCCAAAGCTTTTGCCAAAAAAATTATGTTTAAATACGACATCCCGACTGCAGCCTACCAGACATTTACGAATTTAATCGAAGCAGCAGAGTACGTTAAACAAGAAGGCGCACCGATAGTCATTAAAAAAGACGGTCTGGCTGCAGGCAAAGGTGTTGCTGTGGCAATGACTGAAACTGAAGCGCTCGATGCATTAAAAGAAATGTTTGCTGAAGGTGAAGATAATCCTGTTGTCATCGAAGAATTCCTTGAAGGTGAGGAGTTCAGCTTAATGGTGCTCGTAAACGGAGAGTACACATTGCCTTTCAATATTGTAGCCCAGGATCATAAACGTGCGTATGACGGAGATACGGGACCGAATACGGGAGGTATGGGTGCCTATGCCCCTGTAACTCATATTGGTGCTGATGTAATCGGCGAAGCTGTCAGTAAAATAGTTAAGCCTATGGCAGATGCAATGGTAAAAGAAGGACTGGACTACTTCGGTGTGATGTATCTCGGAGCTATTATTACGAAGGACGGCGTTAAAACAATTGAATTTAATGCGCGTTTCGGCGATCCGGAAGCCCAGGTGCTGCTGGAGCTTCTTGAATCGGATTTTATCGATGTGCTTGAAGCGGTCAGAAATAAAGAGTCTTACGAACTGCAATTCAGCAGCGACTCTATGCTCGGTGTAATATTGGCGTCGAAAGGTTACCCGAAAGATTACGTTAAGGGCTCTTCAGTTGTCATTCCTGATGAACTGGAGGATAAAATATTCAACAGCGGACTGAGACACGTTAAGGATGAGAGTTATGAAACTGCCGGAGGCAGAGTGATGCTTGTAACGGGACGCGGGAGCACACTCGAAGAAGCTAAACAAGCTGCATATAACAATACTAAACAGATTGAATTTAATAATGATGCGCTATTTTATCGTAATGATATTGGAGAACGCGGCGTATAAACAGGTGATTATTTCACCTGTTTTTTTATTTTAAAATTGTATGGTGTCTGGAATTAATTCATAGTATAATAATATGCATTAAGAAAATTGGAGGAAAAATAATGAAGAAATTATCAATGTTGTTAATGGCAGCATTTGTATTAATACTTGCTGCCTGCACCAGTGACAGTGATGTAGAAGAAGAAGTAGCGGAAACAGAAGGGGACGCTGGAAACGGGGAAGCAATTGATTTTAGTATTATGGCCTTGCCGAACTCGCTTGATCCGCATGCGGCAAATGACGGTTATTCACTTTATGTGATGACTAATATTTACGAAACACTTGTAAAATTAAATCAGGATCTGGAACTGGAGCCAGGGCTTGCTGAAAGTTACGAACAGATTTCAGATACAGCCTGGGAATTTAAACTTCGTGAAGGGATTAAATTCCATGACGGCAGCGACTTTAACGCAGAAGTGGTAAAAGCTAACCTCGATCGCGTGCGCGATGAGGAAGTGGCGTCACCATTGTCCTTCCTCTTTACGGAAATCTCAGACGTGGAAATCATTGATGACTACACGGTTCAGATACATACAGACGAACCATTTGCAGCCTTGCCCGCTCACCTTGCACATCCGGGCGGACATATGATCAGTAAAGAAGTCATCGATGCGGATTATGCTCAAATGGAAGAAGGCGGCAACCCGCTGACTGAAGTTAACCGTACACCGGTAGGGACAGGATTCTTTAAATTTGAAGAGATCAATGAAGGTGAACACATTACATTAACAAGAAACGAAGAATACTGGGGAGAGCCTGCCAAACCTGAATCAATTACATTCAGAGCAGTGCCGGAAGACCAGTCCCGTATTGCTGAATTAACATCAGGCACAGCGGATATAATTTATCCGATGGATCCGAATGATGTTCAGCAGGTTGATGCAAACGAAGGCAGCGAAGTTCAGCAGCGCCCAAGTGCAAACATGACGTATTTAGGTTTTAACACGGAAAAAGAACCGTTTAATGATGAAAATGTCCGCCTGGCGATTGCTTCTGCAATCGATAAAAATGCGATTATCGAAAATATTTTAGTGGGCATTCACGAAGTTGCGGAAACACCGTTAAACCCGACAGTACACGGCTACAGCGAAAATCTGGAGCCAATTGAGTACGACCTTGATCAGGCAAAAGAATACCTTGCAGCAAGTGATTATCCGGAAGGATTTACAGCGGAAGTTGTACTGAATTCGAGAACACACCAGGACGTTGCAACTTACATGCAGGAAGTATTATCTGAAATCGGTGTGGATTTAGAGATTTCTCTAATGGAAGCTGGCGCCTACCAGGAATATACAGCGAACGGTGACCATGAAATGTTTATGGGCGGCTGGGGCACAGTAACGCTCGATGCGGATTACGGACTATACCCGATGTTCCATTCGGATAATATAGGCGCACCAGGAAACAGAACAAGATACTCCAACCCGGAAGTTGATGAATTACTGGATAATGCGCGTGTAGAAATGGATGAGGAAACACGTCTTCAGATGTACGAAGACGCACAGCAGATTATTATAGACGAGCAGCCGCTAATCCCGGTCTTCCATACGACATTATTAACGGGAATTAACTCTGACTTGGACGGCTACTACCAGTACCCGAGCAGTTTCCCTTATCTTAAAGACTTGGAATAGAATAAATATAAAGAAACTCCGGCGATGCAGCGCATTGTCGGAGTTTTTGATTGTAGAATAATAACGGGAAACTGCCGTTGCATGCGAAGCAGTGAATTTGGATATAGGAACGATTTTTATGCCTGTCCTGTCACATTGGTATGCACAATGACGGGACAGTGCAGTTACCCCGTCACTGTAGTTTTCACAATGACGGGACAGGACGGTTACCCCGTCACTGTAGTTTTCACAATGACGGGACAGTGCAGTTACCCCGTCACTGTAGTTTTCACAATGACGGGAGAGGGCGGCTGCCCCGTCATTGTGACTTTCGTTCGACACCGGGCGTCGTCATGAACCGGATACACCGGAAATGGAATGCGCCTGCGTCTAACAGAATATACAAAAAAATCTGTCTCGCAACACAGAAATTTCACACTTTTTACGGGTTTTATGCTACTATTTATTTACTTATTACTTTATTACGAAGTAATATAAAAAGGATGATAATCTATGAAGAAGTTACTGTTAACGGGCTATGAACCATTTCTAAAATTTAAAACAAATCCGACCCAGGCTGCCGTCGAAAGTCTCGAAGGTAAAGTCATCGGAGATTATAAAATTATCGGCAGGGTTTATCCTGTAGCGTTTAAGGAAATTAATTCATTAATCGAACAGGATATCGAGGCTGTCGAGCCTGACGCGGTGCTTTCTTTAGGTCTCGCAAGCGGTATTTCAAGTGTTCATCTTGAACGCATTGCGATTAATACAATTGACGGACGTGAAGATAATACTGGTTTTAAACCGAATGGCGAAAAAATTTATGAAAATGGCGCCGACGGCTTGTTTTCAAAATTGCCGTTAAAGCAGCTTGAAACTGCGTTATTGAACGAAAATATCCCGGTAAATATTTCGAATTCAGCAGGCACGTATTTGTGCAACAATTTAATGTACAGCGAGCTGTATTATTTGCAGCAGAAGAAGCTGGATATTCCGGCAGGTTTTGTGCACGTGCCGCCGAGTCATGAAATTGGTATTGCACAGCGTGTGCCGAGCTGGCCTCAGGAAGATATTACCCGCGCAGTTCATATTATTATTGAAAACCTGCAGTCAAATTAGGAGGACATTATGAAGTTAGTAAAAGTTAGCAATTATGAAGAAATGAGCAAGAAAGCATCTGATATTTTATTTGATGTTATCAAAGAAAATGAAAAACCTGTCATTGGCCTCGCAACGGGTTCAACACCTGAAGGCACTTATATGGAACTGATTAAAAAGTTAAATGGCAGCGACGTTGATCAGAACAATATTACTACTTTTAATCTGGATGAATACGTAGGACTCGATAAAGACCATGAGCAGAGTTATTCATATTATATGCATGAAAATTTCTTTAATCATGTTTCGATTCCAAAAGAAAATATTCATTTATTAAACGGCAAAGCTGAGAATGCTGAAACAGAAGTTGAAGCATATGAACAGGCAATCGATGAAGCGGGTCTTGACGTACAGCTTCTTGGTATCGGACGCAATGGACATATTGCATTTAACGAACCGGGTACATCTTTTGACTCACTGACGCATGTTGTTGATTTAACACCGGAGACTGTTGAGGATAACTCGCGTTTCTTCGATAATCTTGGCGACGTGCCGTCTAAGGCATTTACCATGGGCTTGAATTCAATTATGAAAGCTAAAAAAATTGTTATACTTATTTACGGTGAAAATAAAAAAGAAGCGCTGAATGCATTATTAAGCGGCGAAGTAACTGAAAATAACCCGGCTTCTATTTTAAATAATCATGAGGATGTAACCATCATTGCAGATACTGCTGCGATTGGTGAATAAATTTAAATTGTGAGATAATACTTCTAATACATATGTGTTAGGAGTATTTTTTATGAATGAACATAAACAGAAAATGATATATACAGCTGCCATGCTGGTCATATTTTTAATTATCGCGAATACGATGGTCGAAGTGAACTGGTTTCTGCAGCTTGTGGCAGTAATTTTTGCAGGCTATTACATTCTCTATAGCGTAAAAGCGCTCCGGGCAGAAGAAAAAGAGAAGCAATAAAATAAAGGCACTGAATTCTAAAATTAGATTTCAGTGCCTTTTATACGTTTTCGGCTGTATTCATATATTAAACTTCTTCCGCAGCTTCTTCGATTTGTTTTTTAATTCGCTGAGGAATCATAACAACTTCTGTTCTTAAGTTTTTCGGACGGTATGTTCTGTCGATACATTTATTAAAGAATTCAAGATGTTTTCTATCGATGCATCTTTCAGTTTCCGAGTTAGAGTCACCGTCATCTGCCTGAATAGAATACCAGTAAAGATAATCGTAATCACCCATAGTGTCTCTCATAATTGTTTCCACAAACATTTTCTCGCCGTCAAGTGTAAGAAGGGCATCGTTCATATGCTCGTTTAAAAATTCCATCCATTGATCGACCAGTTCTTCTTTACCTTTTTTCACCCTAAATCTTGTTAATTCTACTTGCATATTCAGGACTCCTTTGTTTTTCGTCTACATCATGATACAACATTAAAATGCTTTGTCAATGAGTATTTGCAACTTTTTTTGGATGTGAAATTTATGCATATTTTAAAAATAAAAAGAAATTTATTTTTAAAGAATATATTGCACAATAATACATGATAAATTAAGACCTCCCTTTCATCTTTTCGATGAAGGGGAGGCCAATGCACTGCTTATTTTTTAATTCTTTTAATGTTTTTGATAATGCCGCTTTCTGTCGACAAGACACTTCTTTTATAGACGAAGCCTGCGAGAGAAAGTGCGATAATTATCGTAATTACCATGATTAGAATACCGATTATCATCGGCATATGTCCTGTATCATTAACGAGCAGGCGGAGCGGCATAACGAACGGTGTAAAGAATGGGAAATAGCTTGTAATTGTTACTGCGATGTTATCTGCAAACGACATGCCCCCGAGCGCGATAAAGTATCCGATCATGCTGAGGAAGGTTACCGGCATCAATCCCTGCTGGAGATCCTCCATCCGGTTAATAAATGAACCGAGCATAGCTGCAACTGACAGGTAAAGAATCAGTCCGAGAATAACAAAAATAATACAGTAAACTACAATTTTTAAAGTCTGATCATTCGTCTCGAGTCCGAACTGGTCGAGAAGGGCGGATGTATCAGAAAAGTAAAATGCAATCAGACCGCCGGCTGTAATCAGGCCGACCTGGATAACACTGACAGAAATCATAGCGAATACTTTTGCCATTAAATGCTGTGTCGGGCGGATGCTCGATACAATCATCTCTATGACACGTGAAGATTTTTCATTCGCTATTTCTGTCGAAATCTGGCTTGCGTAGTTCAGAATGATAATAAACATCAGAATAACCGAGAAGTAGAAAATAATCATATTCAGGATGTTTGTCTCATCTGAATCAGCTGCCTCGAAACTGCCTGAATCATCATCCGCCGCCACTAAAAATTCCACGGGTACTTCTTCGTACATCTGGGAAATTTCCTCTTCCGAGAGCTCGAGAGTCTGAAGTACATAAACACGGTTTGTTTCATTTAAAGCAAGCTGGATACTTTCTTCCTGTGATGATGAGATTTCTTCATCCATCCGGATCTCAGCTTCCAGCGGGTCGGTATTTACAATGTCGAGCACTGCATCGCCATCTTCGCCGGCGATTTCAATCGTTTCGTCGTAAGACTGGAGTGTCGGTTCGAATACTGACAGGAATGTTTCATCCGCCTCAACTTCGAGTCTTATTTCTTCGTCATCCGAATCAAACAGCCCAATAATTTTATCCAGGTTAAAAGCGATAAACATCCCCGCTATAATAATCAGTGTTGTGATTAAAAACGATTTGGCTTTAAGTTTTGAAAAGAAAGTAAGGTTAAATGTCGTCATAAATTTATTCATAGTCACGGCCTACTTTCGCTATAAAGATATCATTTAAAGAAGGTTCGTTGACCTGGAATCTTTTAAAGAAACCAATATCGGTAATCCGTTTATAAATATCCTCGGCATATTTTTCATCTGCGATTTTTATCACTGATTTATTTCTTATCTGTTCCATCTCAAGCACACCCGGCATGTCTTTGATAAAAGCAATATCATGTTCGCCTTCAATAATGATTTCCTTCTGGCCGAAGTCTTGTTTAATCTGGTCGATATTGCCGCTGACAATCTGTTTTCCACGGTCGAGGATACACAATTCTTCGCACAGTTCTTCAACATGTTCCATGCGGTGAGTACTGAAAATAATAGTAGAACCCTGTGCATTTAAATCTTTTACCGCGTCTTTCAGTATCTCAACATTAATTGGGTCGAGACCGCTGAAGGGTTCATCCAGAATGATTAATTCGGGGTTATGTATTATAGAAGCAATCAGCTGGATTTTCTGCTGGTTCCCTTTGGACAGCTTTTCGATTTTTTTAAACTTATTTTCTGTTACTTTAAAGCGTTCAAGCCAGTAATCCAAAGCTTTGCCTGCATCTTTTTTTGACATGCCTTTTAATTCAGCTAAATACAGTACCTGTTCAGATACTTTTAACTTAGGGTGCAGACCGCGTTCTTCAGGCAGGTAGCCGATTTGATCTGTCATATGATAGCCGATGCTCTTGCCGTTATATAAAATTGAACCGGATGTCGGTGTGAGCAGCTGGAGAATCATGCGGAAGGTTGTCGTTTTTCCAGCACCGTTGCCGCCGAGAAAACCGTACATGCTTCCTGCAGGAACTTTAATGTTAATTGAATCCACAGCTGTCTGTTCTCCGAACACTTTTGTAAGATCGGTAATTTCCAAAGCCATAATACTCCCCCTTTAATTTGTTAAATTAAGTTTACCATAATGCTTAAACAGAAAAAAATCGTTATAATATAAAGGTGCAATTATGAAAGGAGCAGCAACTTGAATAATAATGAAGAAAAAGCATCGTTTAAAAAATTTATTAATTTAATTAAAAGTACTAACGTTAAAAAAGGCTTGTTTTTTACGGGAGTTCTGCTGACGCTGATCGGCACAGCCGGTTCGCTGATTGTCCCGCTGTTAACACAGATGTTTATCGACGGCTTCAATACTGACTTAATTACTATGCCTCTTGTTATATTGATTATCGCTGTGTTTTTAGGCAGTGCAGTCATCGACGGTATTTCTTATTACATGCTTGCAAAAATAGGACAGACGGTTGTCCGGAGTTTGAGAGAAAAGGTCTGGGCCAAGTTTCTTAAGCTGCCGGTCAGCTATTTCGATAAAACAAAAAGCGGCGAGTCTGTCAGCCGGGTTGTTAACGATACGAGTATTATTCAAAATCTGATTACGAGCCATTTTCCTCAGTTAATCAGCGGTGTGCTGAGTGTTGCAGGTTCAGTCATTATTTTATTTTTCCTCGACTGGAAACTGACTTTAATAATGTTCGTGTCGCTCCCGATATCTATCGCGGTTATTATGCCGCTCGGCAGCCGTATGCAGAAAGTATCGAAAAAGCTGCAGGATGAAACTGCCGCCTTTACGGGTGCCATTCAGGAAACGCTGAGCGAAATCCGCTTAATGAAATCATTTAACGCAGAAAACTATGAACAGCAAAAGGGTAACGGGGGTATCGGACAGCTCTATAAATACGGCATGAAAGAGGCAGTCATCAATGCTCTCTTATCGCCGATTATGTATACGATTATGATGTTTGTCATTATACTGGTCATCGGTTACGGCGGACTGAGGGTGGCTGACGGTACGATGACAATCGGTACACTGGTTGCTTTCTTATTATATTTATTCCAGATTATTATGCCGATGACGATGTTTGCCATGTTCTTTACTGAGTACAACAAAGCGCTCGGGGCAACGGGAAGAATTATGGGCATTCTGGAAATGGATGATGAAAAATCTGGCAGCCTGGAAGATGTGTCACTGGCTTATAAGACGCTTCAGTTTAATAATGTATCTTTCGGCTATGAGGATACACCAGTGCTTGAAAACATCTCTTTTACCGCCAATAATAATCAGAAAATCGCCTTCGTCGGTCCAAGCGGCAGCGGGAAGTCCACAATATTTTCTCTTATTGAACGCTATTATTCTGTTTGGAGCGGAAGTATCACCATCGATAATATAGATATTGAAAATATTCCTCTCGGTGAATACCGGAGCGGCATCGGCTATGTTGCCCAGGAAAGCGCAATTATCTCCGGCACCATTAAAGAAAATATTACCTACGGCTTGAAAGCTGGTGATTACACTGACGAGGATATTGAACGTGCAGTAAAACAGTCCTATACCAGCGAATTTATCGATGAACTGCCGGACGGTATCCTGACAGAAGTCGGCGAGCGCGGTGTGAAACTCTCGGGCGGCCAGCGCCAGCGTATCGGCATCGCACGGGCATTTTTACGCAATCCCCAAATTTTAATGCTGGATGAAGCGACAGCAAGTCTCGATTCGCAGTCTGAAAAATACGTCGGAGAAGCATTGAATGAGCTCATGGCAGGCAGAACGGTTCTCGTAATCGCACATCGTTTGTCGACCATTGTTAATTCAGATAAGATATACTTTATTGACAGCGGACACTTAACAGGCGAAGGCACCCACATAGAACTGATGGCTTCGCACGATATGTACAGAGCATTTACAGAACAGCAATTTGGAGAAGATTAGAGGCATTATATTTTATGGGTATTTTATTTGAAGCATTTCAGCCGGTGATTCCGATATTTATAATGATTTTCATGCTGATTACGGTTATTACACTGATGATCAATATAAAGCACGGATATCACCTGGACTCAATTTCTAGAAAAATTAAATATTTATCGGTCATCGGCCTGACGATGAGTCTGGTCGGCATATTTCTCGTAACGATGATGCCGACTTCAAACGACAGTGATATCGTCGAGCTGACACCATTTGCAAGCATAGAAGAAATGTGGTATTTTGCCACGACAGAAGCATTAATCAACAGCGTGCTGATGAATATTGTCCTGTTTATTCCTGCAGCATTTTTTCTGTATATTATTATCAGAAAAGAGCTGCTGACAACAATTTTATGCACGCTGCTGTCGGTGTTTATCGAAACGATGCAGTATCTTCTTCCAATTGGCAGAATTACGAGTATTGATGACGTTATTTTAAATACTCTCGGCGGAATTACCGGTGTGATACTCGGTGTTATATTTTTAAAATTTAAAGATGTTTATTACGCTCTCTTTGGTGGTAAATAGATAAATAACATCAAATAAAGGGGATGTTGTCTATGTACAACAAATTAAAACACATTGAAGGTGTAAATTTACTGCCGAGAGAAGTAGTAGGTCCGGCTTTAGTAGGATCAGTGGAGTACTTTAAGGGAGAGAAAAGTACATACCACGGATCACTGGTTGCGACAACTCACAGATTATTTATGAACCTGGAAGATCATGATATGGTTTGCGTAGAGGAGATCAGCTTCAAAGATATTACACGGGTAACAGTTGAGGATTTGCTGATGGTGGGACATATCCTTCATCTTTGGCAGAATGATAAGCTGCTCGTCAGCATAAAAAGTATTTCCGAAGGAAAGCTCGATAAGTTTCTCGAATTTTATTATAAATACAGAACACAGCATGCTGAAGCTGCTGAAAGAAATGAAGCACTTGCTTAAAGAAAAAGCCGGGTATGACGTGCTACCCAAAAGTTGAACTTTTGGATTTAGGCTGATTTCAAGGTATGTTTCCTGAATTGTTCAGGAGACATGCCTTTTAATTTTGTCTTGATTCTATATTTATTATAATAATTAATGTACT
>SPPL01000005.1 GCA_004570955.1 Jeotgalicoccus nanhaiensis | reverse complement strand
ACATTCAATAGTCTGGCGGCGATGGCGGAGAGGCCACACCTGTTCCCATGTCGAACACAGCAGTTAAGCTCTCCAGCGCCGATGGTAGTTGGACTGACGTCCCGCAAGAGTAGGACGCTGCCAGGCTAATATTTTAATGATTATTCCACAGTAGCTCAGTGGTAGAGCTATCGGCTGTTAACCGATCGGTCGTAGGTTCGAGTCCTACCTGTGGAGCCATTTTTATGTTTTGGCCCGTTGGTCAAGCGGTTAAGACACCGCCCTTTCACGGCGGTAACACGGGTTCGAGTCCCGTACGGGTCACCATTTAAATTATATAGTTCAATATGGAGAATTAGCTCAGCTGGGAGAGCATCTGCCTTACAAGCAGAGGGTCGGCGGTTCGAGCCCGTCATTCTCCATTTTTTGTCCGGAAGGGTAGCGAAGTGGCTAAACGCGGCGGACTGTAAATCCGCTCCTTCGGGTTCGGCAGTTCGAATCTGCCCCCTTCCACCATAGATTTTGGGCTGTAGCCAAGCGGTAAGGCAACGGGTTTTGGTCTCGTGACGCGAAGGTTCGAATCCTTCCAGCCCAGTTTATAATTGGAGCCATTAGCTCAGTTGGTAGAGCATCTGACTTTTAATCAGAGGGTCGCAGGTTCGAATCCTGCATGGCTCATCGCAGAACACTTACAAATGGTAAGTGTTCTTTTTTTATACATAAATTTAGTTTTTATTTATATTTATAAAGCCTTGTATAAAAGCGCTTTCTTTAGTATATTGTAAATAGACAAAGGAATAGTTTTGGGAGGGATGTCAGTGGTTAAAATAGACATCATCGGCGCGCCTACAGCATTTGGACAGCCAAAGTTAGGGGTATCTTTGGGTCCGGATGCGGTGCGCTTTTGCGGTTTGAAGAAACATTTATCCGAGCTTGGTCACGATGTAGCTGATCTAGGAAATGTATACGGCAGCTATCGTCCTGAATACGGGACACACGATATTAAAAATGATGAAGGACTAATCAATTTTGAACAGGTTAAAGATTTCAGCGAACGGCTGGCAAGCACTGTTGAAGCGTCATTAAACCGTAATCATTTTCCATTTATTGTCGGCGGTGATCACAGCCTGTCAATCGGTTCAATAAGCGGTATGGCAAACAAATATAATAATCTCGGGGTACTGTGGATAGATGCTCACGGAGATATCAATAACAGTGAAACATCGCCGAGCGGAAATATACACGGCATGCCTCTCGGTGTGCTGCTCGGAGAAGGCAGTGAAGAGCTCGTTAATATTCATCATGAGGGTGCGAAGCTGAAACATGAGAATATTGTTTTGATCGGGGTGCGTGATCTTGACTCCGGCGAGAAGACTTATATTAAAGAGCACGGTATTAAATGCTATACGATGAGTGATGTTGAAAGACTCGGGCTCGACGTTGTCATAACGAAGTCTCTTAAGTATCTGCAGGACTGCGACGGAATACATCTGTCGCTCGATGTGGACAGTCTCGATCCGCTGGAGATTCAAGGAACCGGAACGAAAGTTGCAGGAGGGATATTTTTATCGGAAATGCTGATCGGATTAAACATACTGAGTAAAACTGAACTGCTTGTTTCAGCAGATTTAGTTGAAGTCAATCCGCTCCTTGATGACTGTAACGATACAGCAGAGAAAGCAGTAAAAATTGCGGAGTACATATTTGGTCAGAGCCAGTTATAAAAAAAGAAGCCTCTTCAGGCTTCTTTCATAATTTTCATCATGTAAACAGCGTACTCATCAGCAGTAGCTGTTTCTTTTTTTTCACTTTTTTTCACAGACAGTTTATCTAGTTTGCTGGTTAATTTTGTAAACTGGTCATTAGTAAGTTTAATACTGTAGGATTCAGAGGATGAAACAGAGTTTTTCGCGTTTAAATTAAAAATATTGATAGAAGGGACAATTGTTTCTGCAGCCGGACGGTAGAACTTCTGGATAATACTATTTTTTTCAACAGTATGCGCAAGGGCTATAATATTATGAGTCAGCAGCTGATTTAAATGATAATGGATTTTTGCTCTCGGCAGATTAAGTTCATCGGCAAGCATCTGACCGGTCTTTGGCTCTTCAGCCATCATGGACAGCAGCTGCAGCCTGAAAGGATCGCTAATTGCTTTAAGCTGGTCAAGTTCATTAATGACAAGCAGTTTTTCCATCAATGTCCTCCATATACTTTTCTTATCATTATCATGTAAAATGTAAATATAGTCAATTAAACAGGTTTTAAATAAAAGAGAATATTTGTTACACAATTGTGAATTTGGTATTATTAAAATGTTAAGTACTTAGGGGGATGAGTATGATAGGTCAAAGAATTAAAGAAATAAGAAATAATAATAATTTAACCCAGGAAGAACTGGCTGACGGGATCATCTCCCGAACTTATTTAAGTTTGATAGAAAAAGGGACCGTCCAGCCATCCACCAACGTATTAGTAAAGTTGAGCAAGCGCCTGAATTGTACTGTAAATGATTTTATGGCAGAAGTCTCGCATTTTAAATATAATAATTTTGAAATACTGCGGGAAATCGGCCATTATGAATTAAAGGTAGACAATGAAGATTACGACGTTGTAAAATATTTTATCGACAAGGAATACGAACTAATTGAAGATGTGCCGCTGCCGGACAGCGGAAGAATTCATTTAATTTATGCACGGTATTTTAAATTTAAAGGGGATTTAAAACGTACGAAACTGCATACTGATAAAGCGCTCGAGAAATTGTCGACAGTCGCTGTCAATCAGCATTACGTTAACGCTGTGCTGTTAAAAGCAGAACTGCTTATGGAAGACGAAGCGATAGACGAAGCGATAGATATACTTGAAGAGACAGTTTATCTGTTAACTAAATTCGATGAATTGAATATTTCCGATATTAAATTACGATTTGCACTTGTAAAATGTTATATTATATTTAAACAATATTACACTGCACACAGACTGATTGAAGATATTCATGAGATATCTTCCAGGCTGAGCATTACTTATAAAAAAGAAGAGCTGAAGAAGTTTGAAATGCTGCTTCTCTTAAAGCTGGAAAGGTATAAAGATGTCCTGGAACTTGCGGATAGCGGGGAAACGGATATCGACATTATGCGGGCATACAGCCTGTGGCAGCTCGACAGAGTAAAAGAAGCTGATCAATTATTAAAAGCAATACCAGAGCCTGATAAGGAGTTTCCCAGCATACCGCAAATAGGTAGTCTGTACGAAGAACTTACCGGGAGATTAGGTGGCTTATAACATAATAGAAAGGAAAATCATTATGGAAACAGCCAACTTTTTTGATAATATCTCTACATCATTTGTTATAACCAGCATTATTGACATTGTGATTATATGGTACGTTTTTTATTTAATCCTGACGGTCATCAAAGGGACAAAAGCTGTACAATTAATCAAAGGGATATTTTTCATAATTATTGGACGGGCATTAAGTAATTTTTTAGATTTAACAACGACAACACAGCTGTTCGATATGGTGCTTCAATGGGGTTTCCTGGCCGTTATTGTTATCTTCCAGCCCGAGTTGAGACGGGCGCTTGAACAGCTTGGCCGGGGCAGCCTGTTCAGAAGCAGTGCCGGCAGCGATGTCAGCGAGCATGAGAAAATGCGGCAGGATATGGTGACCGCAGTACGCTACATGGCTAAACGCCGTATCGGTGCGTTGATTGTGCTCGAAAAAGAAACAGGGCTGAAGGATTACATTGAGACGGGTGTACCGTTAAATGCAGAAATTTCTTCTCAGCTGCTTATTAATATTTTTATTCCGAACACCCCTCTGCATGATGGGGCAATGATCATCCAGGGCGATAAAATCGCGACAGCCGGAAGCTATTTGCCGCTGTCGGAAAGCAATAAGATTGCAAAGGATCTCGGTACCCGCCACAGAGCGGCTGTCGGAATTTCTGAAGTGACCGATGCATTTACAATAATTGTGTCGGAAGAAACAGGTAACGTATCAGTTACATACGGCGGCAAGATGTCAAAAGAAATTACTCTGGAGAAGCTGGAAGAACTTCTTCAGAAACATTGGCTTGTTACTGCCGGTGCTAAAGAAGGAGGCGGTCTGTTTGCTCGAAAATAAATTGGGACTGAGCATCGTTGCATTACTTCTTGCACTGTTTATGTATGTGAATGCAAATAATGTATTTGAAGATATGAACTTGTTCAGCGATGACAGCACGACTGAAGACGATACTCAATTTGTTGAAGGTATTCCTGTCGAAGTGCTTTACGATGAAGAGTCGTATTACGTTTCAGGTGTACCGCAGGAAGTAACAGTAGAGCTCGGCGGAGCGAATTCAAACGTTAAACGCCTGCAGGCTACGCGTAACTTTGAAGTGATTTTAGATTTAAGAAACCGTGAACCTGGTGAACACGAAGTATTCTTTACAGTGAACGGCCTGCCTGAAAATGTGTCAAGCACCGTTCAGCCGGAGACAGCTAATGTGACTATACAAAATCTTGTCTCCCAGACTTTTGAAGTTCAGGCAGAAGTAAGCGAAGGCCGCATCGGTTCGAGCTATCAGCTCGACACGGTGAACGTTGAGCCGTCAACAGTAACCGTCAGCGGCGGCGAGAGTACGATGAACCGGATACAATACGTGCGCGCTATGATGTCGGATACTTCAAGTATTACAAACGAGCGTGTTGAAGAAGCTGAAGTCAGTGCCTTCGACGCCCAGTATAATAAACTGGATGTAAGTATAGAACCATCGACAGTAAGAATCGAGATTGACGTTGAAGAACTCAGCAAGGAAGTACCTGTCCATCTTGAAACGGCCGGTGAGACAGCAGATGGCAGAACATTGTCGGAAGTGGAATTAAATCATGATACAATTGAAATATATGGTGACAGTGAAACATTAAATTCGATAACATCTGTCAATGCGGAAGTGGATGTTGAAGGAATGTCGTCATCGGGCACAAAAGATGTCCGGCTTGATTTACCTGAAAATGTAACAAAAAGTGAACCTGCTGTACTCGAAGCGGATGTCACGATAGAAAAAGACGAATAATTGCTGCTTAAAAAGGAGATTATTATGGGAAAGTATTTTGGGACAGATGGAGTTAGAGGTATTGCAAACGAAGGATTAACACCGGAACTGGCATTTAAATTAGGCCGTTTTGGCGGTTACGCTCTACTTGAAAAAGGCGAAGAGCATCCACGCGTGTTAGTTGGGAAAGATACGCGTATTTCAGGAGAAATGCTGGAATCTGCGCTCATCGCAGGACTATTATCAATCGGTGCCGAAGTCATGCGTTTAGGCGTCATTTCTACGCCGGGAGTTGCTTACCTGACTAAGGATATGGAAGCAAATGCAGGAGTAATGATCTCTGCGTCGCATAATCCGGTTGAAGATAACGGTATTAAATTCTTCGGCCCGGACGGTTTCAAGCTGACTGATGAACAGGAAGCTGAAATTGAAGCGCTCTTAGACAGCAAAGAAGATAATCTGCCAAGACCGACAGGTGTTTCAGTCGGCACAATTTCAGATTACTTTGAAGGCGGACAAAAATACTTAAGCTACTTGAAATCAACAATCGATACTGACTTTGAAGGACTGAAAATTGGTCTTGACGGTGCACATGGTTCGACGTATCACTTAGGACCGTACTTATTCGGCGATTTGGAAGCAGATACAGCGACAGTCGGAAGCAGTCCGGATGGCACTAACATAAATGCAGGCGTAGGTTCAACACATCCTGAAAAACTCCAGGAGCTCGTTAAAGAAGAAAAGTGCGATTTCGGCCTTGCCTTCGACGGCGACGGGGACCGCATTATTGCAGTGGATGAAAAAGGAGAGATCGTCGACGGCGATAAGATTATGTTTATCCTTGCCCAGTCATTGAAAGAAAAAGGTGAACTGAAAGACGACACAGTTGTTTCAACGGTGATGAGTAACCTAGGTTTCTATAAAGCGCTGGAAGAACACGGCATGAAATCCGATAAAACCAAGGTCGGCGACAGATATGTTGTAGCTGAAATGCGTGAAGGCGGCTATTCATTAGGCGGTGAACAGTCAGGCCATATCGTGATGATGGATTATAACACGACAGGTGACGGATTGTTAACAGGTATTCATTTAGCGGCAATTGTTAAAGAATCAGGCAAGAAAATGAGTGAGCTTGCAGCAATGGTAGAGACGTTCCCTCAGGAGCTAGTAAACGTGCGTGTAAGCGACAAGCATAACGTTACGAACAATGAAGCAGTTAAGAAAGTAATGGCTGATGTAGAAGAGCGTATGGCCGGCAACGGACGTATTCTCGTTCGAGCTTCGGGAACTGAACCGCTTGTCCGTGTGATGGTGGAAGCTGAAACGGAAGAACTTGCAGCCAGCTACAGCCAGGAAATTGCGGAAGTTGTAGCAGCTGAAATGGGACTCGACAAATAAATATAAACTCAAACATCATTCCCAAAAAGGAATGATGTTTTTTTATATCAATTATAGCGTATCACTTTTATTGACTGAAAATTCAGTCCGGGATAATATTGGGTTAACGAAGCTGATAAAATTATTTAAATTAGTAAAAGCATATAACCGAGCCCGGGATGAGGCTGCTAATATCATTTAAATTTTTCATGGGAGGAGAAATTTTAATGGCCGGAATTAACTTGGCAACAGCGAAAAAACTCATTGCAGCTGCGGAAGAAGAAGCTTCGAATATTGGTGTGCAGATGGTGATTACAGTACTGGACGAAGGGGGAAACCTGGTGGCAAGCCACCGAATGGATGATGCGTGGCTGGCGAGTGTTGATATTGCCGAGAACAAAGCATGGACTTCTGTTGCTCTAAAAATGCCGACTTCAGATCTGGCAGAAGCAACAGTTCCGAAGGCGGAACTTTACGGATTGAACACGACCAATCAGGGACGAATCGTTGTTTTCGGAGGCGGTTTCCCTCTGGAGAAAGACGGAAAAGTAGCAGGGGCAATCGGGGTCAGCGGCAGCAGTGTAGAGAACGACGTAAAAGTTGCGGAAGCCGGTGTTAAAGCGTTTGAAGCAGAGGATTTGTAAGAGACAGCTTAAAACAATAGGAGGGGTATTATGCAGGGAAATCGCGGCGTAGTGTACACGGGAAACGGCAGCGTAGAAGTGCAGGATATTAAATATCCAGACCTGGTCTTAAGAGATGGGCCGGGAGTACCTAAGTCGAACGTGGGACGTAAATGCGAGCACGGTGTCATATTGAAAGTCATTACAACGAACATCTGCGGCAGTGACCAGCATATGGTCAGAGGTAGAACAACAGCACCGGAGGGTCTGGTACTCGGACATGAAATTACAGGTGAAGTTATTGAAGTCGGCAGAGATGTTGAGTTTGTAAAAAAAGGAGACATCGCTTCTGTACCATTTAATATTGCCTGCGGACGCTGCGTAATGTGCCGGGAGCAGAAGACACATATTTGTACAAATGTTAACCCTGAAAGACCGGGGGCAGCTTACGGTTATGTGGATATGGGCGGCTGGGTAGGCGGCCAGTCTGAGTATGTTATGGTGCCTTATGCAGATTTCCAGTTACTTGTATTTCCTGATAAAGAACAAGCTATGGAGAAAATACTCGACTTGACAATGCTGTCGGATATTTTTCCTACAGGATATCACGGTGCGTACACGGCGGGAGTAAGAACAGGCTCTACAGTATATATCGCAGGTGCAGGTCCGGTAGGACTGGCGGCAGCCCATTCTGCTCAATTGCTCGGAGCTTCGAGAGTAATCGTTGGTGACATGAAAGATGACAGACTGAAACAGGCAGAGAGTTTTGGCTGCGACACTGTCAATCTCACTAAACATGACAGGCTCGGCGAACAGATTGAGCAGCTTCTTGGTGTGCCGGAAGTGGATTGCTCTGTCGATGCGGTAGGCTTTGAAGCATCCGGTCACGGTGAAGGAGCTGAAGAAAAACCGGCACAGGTGCTGAACACGATTATGGATGTTACTCAGGCAGGCGGCGGGCTCGGTATTCCCGGCCTCTATGTAACAGAGGATCCAGGTGCTTCAGACAAAGATGCGCAGACAGGGTCGCTGAAAGTAAGATTTGGGCTCGGCTGGGCAAAAGCACACAGCTTTGCAACTGGACAGACACCTGCGATGAAGTATAACAGAGATTTAATGAGAGCTGTACTTTCAGGACAGGCGCAAATAGCAAAAGCAGTCAATGCAACTGTTATCAGTCTGGATGAGGCGCCGGGAGGATATAAAGACTTCGACAGCGGTGTTGCTAAAAAATTTGTGATTGATCCGCACGGAATGCTGAAATAAATATAGTAAAAGCGAAGCCGAGTCTCCGGCTTCGCTTTTTTATGTATGATTTTAATATGCTGGTGCAGCTAAAAACTCTCCCATATTAAAATCATTAATAAAATTAAATATGTATACACCTAAAACCTGAAAACCAAAATATAATGAAACGAGACACAGCAGGCTGAAAATAATATTTTCAGCAAAACTGCCCGTGCGGGTAGTAATGGGTAATCTGACCTTGAAGTTTATCGGGAAAAACAGCTGAATGCCGCTTTTAGTTGCCATATCCAATAGGTAATGACTGATCATGCCCGTAATCAAACCGAGCTTTAACGCGTCATTCGGAAAGAAGTAATCGACAAGAAAAGCAATCAGTACGATAAACAGCAGGCTGTGTGTAAAAGAACGATGACCGAAAACGAAGTTAATTAACTTCGAGAGCAACGGAAACGTCTTGCCAATCTTGCTGCCGCCGTGGCAAATATCGGGAATTAAAGACCCCGCAATACCGGCGCCAATTAATAAAACCGGATCGGCGTATGTAAAATGAGCGACTGCCAGACTGGATGCGACACCACCGATGATATGAGTTTTACCTTTCATGATGTGACCTCCTCTGACCTGTATATTATAACACTTTTTTGACATAAATATAACTTTTTCTGAACAAATATTAGTTAATGTTAAGTCCGTAAGCCGAGGGCGGTGAGATAAAATTAAGGTGAACATGTTATTATTGATTTAAATGAATATAAAAGAGGAGAATCATTATGGACGGAACAAAAAGAGCAGACATTAAAGTCGGCAGCACAGTGAAAGTTGTGCAGAAACATCACCAGAGAAGCGGTGAATTGACCGAGGGCGTTGTAGCAAGAATACTAACGAACTCTGCAAATCACCATCACGGTATTAAAGTGAAGCTCGAAGACGGCACAGTCGGCAGAGTGAAGGAAATAATTGAATAAGTGATTGAAGCGGGAATGAATGATAAATCGTTCCTGTTTTTTTGTTATAAGCGAGGATTATGGGGCTGCTGGTTGCTGATGGTGTCTGATAACCGTATTTGTCGGACACCGCGGAATTGACGGTGTCCGATAACCGTATTTGTCAGACATCGTGGAATTGACAGTGTCCGATAACCGTATTTGTCGGACACCGTGAAATTGACAGTGTCTGATAACCGTATTTGTCGGACACCGTGAAATTGACAGTGTCTGATAACCGTATTTGTCGGACACCGTGGAATTGACAGTGTCCGATAACCGTATTTGTCGGACACCGCGGAATTGACGGTGTCCGATAACTGTATTTGTCGGACACCGTGAAATTGACAGTGTCCGATAAACAGCTTTGACTGACATCAAGAAAGTCACACTGTCATTCAAAACGAAAATAGAAACAAAAATCTTCTCTTGAATATATTTTTTACCATTAAAAGGTAAAAAAATCTTGTAATAAGGAAAAAAATAAATTACAATTTTATTCTGACTATAAAGGAGGACAGCTTGTAAAGAAATCGGAATAGCGCCTGAGCAGTACACAGTACTGTTGACGAGGAGGGCAGTGATCGAACATTCGGCGGATACTGTCCCGGATACTGAAGTATTCGTAAGTTTATCTGTTAAAACTTCCGGGCAACCGGTCTGACAGAGCAGATATTCCACAAAACCTAAAACATTACAGAAGGAGTTTATCTTATGTGCGGAATTGTTGGATATATTGGATCATCAGATACGAAGGAAATATTGTTAAAAGGACTTGAAAAGCTGGAATACCGGGGCTACGATTCAGCTGGTGTTGCAGTAAAGAATGAAACAGAAACTAAAGTGTTTAAAGAAAAAGGAAGAATTGCCGATCTGCGTAAAAGAGTGGATGAAGATTTCAGCGGGACAACCGGTATCGGCCATACACGCTGGGCAACGCACGGGGAACCAAGTGTAACGAATTCACACCCTCATCAGAGTTCGGATAAAAGATTCACACTGGTGCATAATGGTGTGATTGAGAACTACAAACAGTTAAAAGAAGAGTATTTAAACGATACAAAACTTATGTCGGATACTGATACGGAAATTATCGTGCAGCTCGTTGCGAAATTTGCACAAGAAGGCTCATCGACACTTGAAGCATTTCAAAAAACACTGTCACTGCTGCACGGCTCATATGCAATCGGTCTTTTGGATAATGAAGATGACCATACTATTTATGCAGCGAAAAATAAATCACCGCTGCTTTTAGGAAAAGGTGACGGCTTCAACGTTATTACATCAGATGCTATGGCCATGCTTGAATTAACAAATGAATTCGTAGAGCTGATGGACGGTGAAGTCATCCAGCTGATGGAAGATCAGATGATTATCAGAGATATGGAAGGAACAGAAATCGAGCGTGAGTCTTATATTGCGGAAATCGATGCAAGCGATACGGAACTTGGCACTTATCCGCATTATATGATTAAGGAAATTAATGAACAGCCGCAGGTCATGCGTAAAATTATAAAAGAATACCAGGATGATAACGGTGATTTAAAAATCGATAAAAATATAATTAAACAGCTTAACGAAGCAGACCGTTTATATATTATTGCAGCAGGTACGAGTTATCACGCCGGACTGATCGGTAAAGAATACTTTGAAAAATGGGCAGGCGTACCGACAGAAGTCCATGTGGCATCAGAATTTGTTTATAACACGCCGCTCTTATCAGAAAATCCGTTATTTATCTTCATTTCACAATCCGGAGAAACAGCGGACAGCCGGGCAGTGCTTGTTGATATTAAAGAAAAAGGCTACAAATCCTTAACGATTACAAATGTGCCGGGATCAACGTTGTCGCGGGAAGCGGATGAAACATTAATCCTGCATGCCGGACCGGAGATTGCAGTGGCATCGACAAAAGCCTATGTAGCACAGATTGCAGTGCTTGCGATTACGGCAGCAGTGACGGCAAGAGAGCTGAACAAAGTATCGGATATGAACTTGATGTCTGAGCTCGCTAAAGTTACAACGGCTATCACAGCGGTGATAGAAGACGCTGACAAGATAGAAGAAATCGTGAAAAGCTATCTTGAAACTTCGAGAAACGCGTTCTTTATCGGCAGAGCAATGGATTACTATGTCGGTCTCGAAGGCGCGTTGAAGCTGAAAGAAATATCGTATATCCAGGCAGAAGGCTTTGCCGGCGGAGAGCTGAAGCACGGAACGATTGCCTTAATAGAAGAAGGCACACCGGTCTTTGCACTCTCTACACAAGAAAAAGTGGACTTGAATATTAGAAGTAACGCACAGGAAGTGAAAGCCCGGGGCGCGAACGTATGTGTCGTAGCAATGGAAGGACTGGAGCAGGAAGGCGATGCGTATGTTATCCCGAGAGTGGATGACATGCTGACACCATTAGTATCCGTTGTAGTCTACCAGCTGATTTCATACTATGCAGCACTGCACAGAGGAAATGATGTAGATAAACCGCGTAACCTTGCGAAGTCGGTTACAGTGGAATAGAAAAATTTAGAAATAGAAAGGGAGCATCTGATTTTCAATAATCAGATGCTCCCTTTCTTTAACTAGTACGCAATCCCAACCCGCGACTGCACATATTCATCACTCTCAAGCTGTTTGTATGCAAACTCTGCGGTATCTCCAACCGTAATCTTCTTTCCGTCTTCCGGCAGGTAATTACGTTCTTCACGATACTCACCAGTCGCTTCACCGTCCGGTAAATAAGTGGGACAGACGACTGTCCAGTCCAACTCGGAAGCTTCCAGCAACTCATAGGTTTTATGGTGTTCTTCAGCTGCGCGTGTCAGTTTTCGTTTTGACTCGCTGGATTGATAGCGCAGCGCGTCATCTTCAACTCTGCTGTTCAATATTCCTGCAGTACCTATCGTGACGATGCGTTTAATACCTTCAGCTTTCATCGCTTCAATAATAAGCGGCATGCTTTCTGTCAGCGTCTCTCCGCCGTCTGTATTTAAAGCGCTGATTACTGCATCGGCATCTTTCATGGCGCGTTCCACATCTTCTTTGATTGTTACGTCACCTTTTATAACCGATAAATTCTCATCTTTACTTGTTATTTTTTCAGGTGTCCGGACCAGTGCTGTCACCTGATGCTTATCTTCAAGGGCAAGCTTAGCAATTTCACTGCCGACTCTCCCTGTTATTCCTAAGATTAAAATTCTCATGTAAAAACTCCTCTCATACCTTCTGTCTATATATTAACATCAATATTTCTTATCAATCTGTATTCAGTTTATAACTTCACTGCTGAAAATTTTGATTTACATAATATCAGACTGGCAATATACCCAAATAAACTCTATAATAAACAGTGTATGGAAAAATAATCAGAAAATAAGAAAACATTCTTAACCATTTCTGAAAGCGCTGTATAAATTAGGCGGTTTCCATATAAGCTCTGCTGCCGTGAGGATTATTTATCGGTTTGTTATGGTAGTATAGAGCGTGGAAATAAGATAATAATAATTAAATTATTATATTATAAATGTGAAGAACAGGGAGGAAATTGTAATGGATTTTCGTTATTTACCAGCTACTGAAGCTGATAAAACACAGATGTTAGAAAAGATCGGTGCAAAATCCACAGACGAGCTTTTTTCAGATATTCCTGAAAAAGTGAGACTGGACAGAAAATTAAATCTGAAAGAGCCAACTAGTGAGTACGAGCTTAAAAAAGAAATGACTGCAATGGCTGCTAAAAACGCCAACCTGCAGGATTACAGTTCATTTTTAGGTGCCGGGGTTTACGATCACTTTATCCCGTCGGTAGTTGACCATGTTATTTCAAGACAAGAATTTTATACTTCTTACACACCTTACCAGCCGGAAATGACACAGGGTGAACTGCAGGCTATGTTTGAGTTCCAGACGATGGTTTCTGAAATTACTGGCATGCCTATCGTGAACTCTTCATTATATGACGGCGGAACTGCTGTTGTAGAAGCAATGTACTTAAGTAACGTTCAGACTAAGAAAAACAAAATCCTGGTTTCAAAAGCATTACACCCTGAGTACCGTCAATTAGTTAAAACTGCATCAAAAGGTAAAGGCCTTGAGATTGTTGAAATCGGTTTATCTGAAGGGAAAACAGATTTAGAGCAGCTTGAAAAAGAAATCGATGAAAATACAGCTTCAGTAATCGTTCAATACCCTAACTTCCTGGGTCAGATCGAACCGCTTGAAGAAATAAATAAATTAATTAAAGAACAGCCTAAAGCAATGATGATTGTTTCGAGCAATCCGTTAGCACTAGGATACTTAACGCCGCCTGCAGAGTTCGGTGCCGATATCGTTGTCGGTGATACTCAGGTATTCGGTATTCCTGCACAGCTTGGCGGACCGCACTGCGGCTACTTCGCAACAACTGAAAAGTTAATGCGTAAAGTACCGGGACGTTTCGTTGGTGAAACTGTCGACCAGGACGGCCAGCGCGGATTTGTGCTTGCACTTCAGACGAGAGAGCAGCACATCAGACGTGAAAAAGCGACATCAAACATCACATCTAATCAGGCCTTAAACGCAGTAGCAAGTTCAGCTGCAATGAGCGCACTTGGTAAGAATGGTGTTAAAGAAATGTCTAAACTGAATATGCAAAAAGCAAGATACACAAGACAGCAGCTTGAAGAAGCTGGTTTATCATCTGCATTCAGCGGATCATTCTTCAACGAATTCGCAGTTAAGCTTTCAAAACCTGTTAAAGAGGTTAACGAAAAGTTATTTGAAAAAGGAATTGTCGGCGGATTTGACCTCGGTATTATTTACCCTGAGTTCGAAAACCACATGCTAATTGCAACGACAGAAATCCGTTCTAAAGAAGAAATCGATGCATTTGTTAAAGAATTGGGGGATATCAACAATGGCTAATGAAAACTTTCCATTAATTTTTGAACGCAGTAAAGAAGGCAGAGTAGGATATAACCTTCCTGCACTTGATGTACCGGAAGTTAATTTAGAAGAAGAAATTGATGATGCTTACGTTCGTAAAGTAGATGCAAATCTTCCGGAAGTTGATGAGCTGGAATTAATGCGTCACTATACTGGATTATCGAACCGCAACTTCGGTATCCATACAGGATTTTATCCTTTAGGATCTTGTACGATGAAATACAACCCTGTAATTAACGAAGATGTTGTAAGATTACCGGGCTTCAGCCACATTCACCCGTATCAGGATACGAGAACTATCCAGGGTGCTTTAGAATTAATGTACGATCTTCAGGTTCACCTTGAAGAAATTACAGGAATGGATGAAATCACTTTGCAGCCGGCAGCCGGTTCACAGGGTGAATGGACTGCATTAATGGTGTTTAAAGCTTTCCACGCAGCAAACGGAGAGTCACACCGCAACGAAGTAATCGTTCCTGACTCGGCGCATGGTACGAACCCTGCATCTGCAGCAGTTGCAGGCTTTAAAATTGTCGAAGTTAAATCAAACGATAAAGGTTTAGTTGACGTTGAAGACCTTAAAAAGGTAGTTAACGAAAACACTGCAGCATTAATGCTGACAAACCCGAACACTTTAGGTTTATTTGAAACTGAAATCCTTGAAATGTCAGAGATTATCCATGAAGCAGGCGGTAAAATGTACTATGATGGTGCAAACCTTAACGCTATTATGGGATACGCACGTCCGGGAGACATGGGCTTTGATGCAGTTCACCTTAACCTGCACAAAACATTCACGGGCCCTCACGGCGGCGGCGGACCAGGTTCAGGCCCAATCGGTGTAACAGACGAGCTTGCGCCTTACCTTCCAAAACCGGTTGTAGTAGAAGAAAACGGTGTCTACGATTTAGACTATGACCGTCCAGATTCAATCGGTATGGTTAAGAACTTCTACGGTAACTTTGGAATAAACGTCCGTTCTTACACGTACATCCGCACACTTGGTGCTGAAGGACTTAAGAAAGCAAGTGAGTATGCGGTACTTAATGCGAACTACATTATGCGCAGCTTACAGGAGAAATACGAACTTCCATTCACACAGCACTGTAAACACGAATTCGTTATCTCAGGTAACAAACAGAAGGAACTTGGAGTCAGAACTGCAGACATCGCGAAGCGTCTGATGGACTTTGACATTCACCCGCCGACTGTTTACTTCCCGTTAATTGTCGGAGAAGCAATGATGATTGAGCCGACTGAAACAGAGTCTAAAGAAACTCTGGATCACTTTATCGATACAATGCTTCAAATCGCTGATGAAGCGGAAAACAATCCGGATATTATCCACGAAGCACCGCACAAAACACCGGTTAAACGTTTAGACGAAACAAGAGCTTCACGTAAACCTGTTTTACGCTGGACTAAAGAAGGATAAGTAATATTTTAAGCCCCTGTACCAGATACTTGATGTATCAGGTGCAGGGTTTTATTTATAGTGAGTTGATTCACAATGTCACGAATTAATCATAAATCTTGAAAAATTTTTTCTTCTGAGCCGCTTTTTAAATGCCTCTCTCATCAATCTGCGTTAAAATGACGGACAAGTAAGAAATTAAAGGAGAATTACACAATGAAAAAATGGTTATCAAGTTTAACAATAATAGGTTCATTGCTGCTGCTCGGAGCATGCAATGGTGATGAAGAAGCAGCAACCGAAGATACTGAGAGTACAGAAGAAGCAGCACCTGAATCAGGTGCGGCAGCGGAAGGTGAAGAAGGCGCAGGAGCAGAAGAAGGAACAGCAGAACAGCCGGAAATGCCTGAGCCGGATTTAGAAGACGTACCTGATGTTGTTGCCGAAGTAAATGATACTGAAATTGAAAAAGCGGAATTTGAAGAAGCGTATAATATGCAATTCCAGCAGATGGCTATGATGTCTCAGATGTCTGGTGAAGAAGTGAACCAGGACGATTTGAAAAAACAAGTAGCTGACGGTCTTGTATCTCAGGAATTATTACTGCAGGAAGCGGATAACCGTGACCTGGAAGTGACAGAAGAAGATAAAAATGGTGTGCTCGACAGTTTAGTTGAACAAAACGGTATGGAATCACAGGACGACCTGTTCGCAGCATTTGAAGAGCAGGGTATGCCTGAAGATGAAGTGATGTCACAAGTTGAAATGCAGGTAAAAGTTGATAAACTTATCGCTGAAGAAGCGGGCGATATCGAACCGTCTGAAGAAGAACTGCAGGAAGTTTACGATGCGCAGGTAGCACAGATGGAACAGATGGAAACTGAAGAAGAACCGCCTGCATTTGAAGAAATGGAACCTCAGCTGAAAGAACAGGTTGTACAGCAGAAAGAAGGAGAAGCAGCACAGGCACTAGTTGCAGATCTTAAGGAAAATGCAGATGTAACAGTTCATATTTAAAAAGATGAAAGACTGATGGAAATTAAATCCATCAGTCTTTTTTTATTAGATCCACCATTTAATTAAAGAGCCGACGGCAAAACCGAAAATTGCATGGCTGAATGTCCAGTAAAACCAGGAAGAAAAACTGTCGGAAGCGGGAGGTTTATCTGTGAGTAGGCTGAGAAAATAAAGTACGCCGCTGCCTGCTGTATATACGAGAACGTACGGCCAGATGTTTGTTTCCCATCCAAACGGGACGAGCATATAGAATAATACAACAGCACTTACTATACAGGTCATATAGTGAAAGATAATTCCTGTAATCCACTTATCACTCCATTTTTTAAGCACCGGCATATAGTCCATATTGTATAAAAGAATTTCCGCTTTGTTCCCGGTAGTAAGACGGATAATTTTTCCTGAAGCGGCAAGTATCATTCCGGATATAAAACCTATTATGATTAACTTTAAAAAGATAGTCATCGAAACACTCCATGTCATTTTATTCCTTTTATATACCCGGTTAAGATAGGTATTTATCGCGATGGATGTAATTTTCTCTGATACTTTTTTAGCTTATTCGTTTGCAGCAAACAATTAAAGCTGTCATTCCCGGCTAACCGGCATTGTAATCTTTGTCACGTACTTATCGCTGTCATTTACCGAAATGCGGTCGAGTATAGGTTCAGCATAAAAGTAATCGGCAGCTTTAAGACGATGCTCTGTTATAAAAGAGAACATCTTTTCATACGTATCTGAGAACGCTTCGTATTTCCCTATGTGATAGCCGGTAACCTGTAAGCCCTGTTCTTTTTTTGCCAGCGGCAGTGCGTCTGTATAATCTGTTTTTGCAAATAAGTATTCGAAGCTGCCGACTTCCGAAGCTGCCGGGTCTTCGATTTTAATCAGAGCACCGATGGAATATTTTTCATGAAGCTCCCGCATGCATACTTGATAGAAGTCAGAGATTGCAGCTCTGTTTTCATCATCATCATTATCGAGAGGGGCACTTAAATATACATACTCTTCCTCAGCCTCACTCAGCACAATTTTACTGAAATCGGTGTTCTTCGCTTCTTTGGTAAGCAGTATTTTCTTTTCTATCGTGTTCTGAATACTGGCAAGGTTATTTATCTTTTCAGAAATCTGCCTCGATTGTTCTGTGAACATTTCAATCATCGTATCAGGTGTTGTAATACTGATAAATTCTTTTATCTCGCTGAGCGGCATCTCCATTTCTTTTAGGGATTCTATTACATACATCGTATCGAATTGTGTATACGAGTAATACCGGTAGCCTTTTTTATCTTTGTGATGAGGGCAGAGCAGTCCGATATTATCATAATGGAAAAGAGTCTGTTTAGTGACTTCACAAAGTTTAGCGAAATCACCTGTAGTAAAATAAATTTCTGATTTCATAATGCTCACCTCTTGACTATATGGTTACCATATACTTTATATTATACTAGGTCATCATTTTGATGTGTATTGGAAACTCTCACTTTTCAATATGAAGAAATTATAAGAGGTGCAAAATGACAGAGAATAATAATATAAAGTACGAATTTTTATCGGAGGATCCGAACGCAAAAACCCTGCCGATTATGGTCGCGTTAATTATCGGAGCCTTCTTCGCCATTTTAAATGAAACACTGCTCAATATTGCGTTAACCACACTGATGGCGGAGTTCGATATTACGCTTTCCACAGTTCAATGGGTAGCGACCGGTTTCATGCTTGTCATGGCTATCGTCATTCCCGTATCCCCGCTGTTAATGGGCTGGTTTACGACGAGGCAGCTGTTTATCGGTACGATGGTCACATTTTTAATCGGTACCGTTGTCGCTGCGTTCGCGCCGACTTTTTCTGTGCTGCTCCTTGGCCGGATGATTCAGGCGATCGGAACCGGCTTGATTATGCCGATTATGTTTAATGTATTTTTACTGATTTACCCGCCTCATAAAAGAGGTAAGATTATGGGAATTGTCGGGCTCGTTATTATGTTTGCTCCCGCAATCGGTCCGACGCTGTCGGGTGTTATTGTGGAATACTTCGGCTGGAGATTTTTATTTATCTTCGTTATGCCGTTTACGGTTTTTTCAATTCTCTTTGCTTTGAAATACCTTGTAAATATTACCGAAATAACAAAGCCGAAAATAGACTGGATTTCACTCGTGTATTCAACAATCGGTCTCGGGGCAACGATATACGGCTTCAGCCATGCAGGAGAAAGTGCAGATGGCTTTATGACACCGTCTGTCTTTATTCCGATTATTATCGGACTCATTGGTATCCTGCTCTTTGTCCTCCGCCAGTTTAAGCTCGATGAGCCGCTGATGGATCTCCGGGTCTTTAAGTTTCCAATGTTTGCCCACGCAGTGGTGTTATTTGTCATTATTATTATGATGATGTTCGCGTCGGAATTAATTCTGCCTGTATTTATGCAGGGACCGATGGGTCTGACTGCAGCAGCGGCAGGACTTCTGCTCTTGCCGGGGAGTTTGCTGAATGGTGCAATGAGCCCGTTTATGGGAGCTTTATTCGATAAAGTCGGCCCGAAAGTCATGATGATTCCGGCAACGATTGTCCTTGCTGTGACGATGTTTATGTTCAGCAACCTGACAGCGGACACGCCGCAGTGGGTTATTATTGCAGGCTTTATGCTGATTATGCTGAGTGTATCTGCAACGATGATGCCTGCTGAGACGAACGGTTTAAACCAGCTGCCGAAACATTTATATCCGCACGGTACTGCTGTAGTATCGACCTTGCAGCCCTTGGCCGGAGCAATCGGCGTGTCGGTGTTTATCGGCCTGCTTAACTCGCGTCAGCAAAGCTATCTGGAAGGTGCAGCAAATCCTGAATCAGAAGCGGCAATGACAGCAGCGATGGTTTCGGGAGTAGAATTTGTTTACTTCCTTATCTTCATTATTGCATTAATCGCAGTAGTGATGTCCTTGTTCGTTTACCGTGCAAAACCGATCGAAGATTTGGTGCCGGCACCAGTTAAAAAAGACAATAATTAATGAATAATTTATGAAATCACTTCATTTTCGAAATGAAGTGATTTTTTTACGTGTATAATGTATATACAGTGTTCTGTAAAGGAGCGGGAATTATGAGTAAATGGTTTATGGGATTTCTAATCATTGTTATCGCAGGATTGCTAATTTTTACAATTATGATAGCATTAGGCGGAGTATAATACTTTTAAAAATATATAAAGTTGGGGTGAGGCATTATGAGGTTGAATAAAGGAGACATTGTACGTGCGGGCCATGCTCACATGAGACGTCCGATGAGAGGTGTCGAAGGACCTTTATATTTAACGAAAACAGCATTGTTTCACGAAGGCTCAGTTGGACCGTATATTGAATCGGTTGAAACGATTATTGATTTAAAAGATATTAAAGAAATTAAAACGAAACGCAGCATGGGCTTGATTCCGAATGTGATTAAAATAATTACTCACAATAACGATATATTCAAGTTCAGTGTGTTTAAACGGGAAGACTGGATTACAGCGATAAATAAAATGAGAAAAGAATTATATGCACCTGCAGAAGATTAGGTTCTGCAGGTTTTTTCATGACGATCACACTTTTGTGTAAAATGACTTTTTGTGGTAATATCATCATGGATAAAAATTCGAGATACTATAGATAAGAAGGTTTAAATATATATGAAAGAAAATTTTTGGCGTGAATTACCGCGTCCATTTTTTGTTTTGGCCCCGATGGAAGATGTCACAGATGTCGTTTTCCGTCATGTTGTCAGCGAAGCAGGACGTCCCGACGTATTTTTCACTGAATTTACAAATACAGAAAGCTTTTGTCATCCGGAAGGTGTACACAGCGTACGGGGACGCCTGACTTTTACTGAAGATGAGCAGCCAATTGTTGCCCATATATGGGGAGATAAGCCAGACCATTTCCGGGAAATGAGCATAGGAATGGCAGAGATGGGCTTTAAAGGCATTGATTTAAATATGGGCTGTCCCGTTCCAAACGTTGCGGCGAAAGGTAAGGGGGCAGGTCTCATCCAGCGTCCTGAAACAGCGGCGGAGATTATTCAGGCGGCAAAAGCAGGCGGTCTGCCGGTCAGCGTTAAGACGCGACTCGGCTATACTGAAATCGATGAGTGGAGAGATTGGCTGACACACGTATTTAAACAGGATATTGCGAACCTGTCTATCCATCTCCGTACGAGACGGGAAATGAGCAAGGTCGATGCGCATTGGGACTTAATCGGAGAAATTAAACAGCTGCGCGATGAAATTGCACCCGATACACTGCTCACGATTAACGGAGATATTCCGGACAGAAAAACAGGGCTCGAATTGGCAGAGAAATACGGTATTGACGGTGTTATGATCGGACGCGGGATTTTCCATAATCCGTATGCTTTTGAAAAAGAGCCGAGAGAACATACAAGCGAAGAGCTCCTCAGTCTGTTAAGACTGCATCTCGATCTGTTCGACAAGTATTCTAAAGAAGAATCACGTTTGTTTAAACCGCTGCGCAGATTCTTTAAAATATACGTGCGCGGCATTAGAGGCGCAGGTGAGTTAAGACACCAGCTGATGAGCACGAATACAACCGATGAAGTCCGAGCTTTGCTCGATGACTTTGAAGCCGGAATGAAGTCGGCAGAATAACAGTCATCCCTTTTGAAAAATCAAAAGGGATTTTTGCGTTGATAAATGATACGATTATATTCAAATATACAGAGGAAGTGAGCAAGATGTTGACTGCACTGCTCGGCGCTGCGATTGGAACCGGAATGTCCATGCAGTCAGCCATCAATTCGGGTCTCCGGACTTATGTGAGATCTCCATTTACTGCATCGATGATTTCATTTGTCATCGGTACCGTGTTTTTAAGTATTATCGTGCTGGTGAACGGTCTGCCGCTCACACCGCCGCTGTCCGCTTTTACTGGTGAGCCGCTATGGATATGGCTCGGCGGGGTGTGCGGTGTTATTGCGCTGACGACGAACATATTTATCTTTCCTAAAATAGGAAGTGTGGAAACTGCGATTATGCCGATTATCGGGATGATTATTACCGGCATGGTCATCGATAATTTCGGCTGGTTTAACTCGATGATTCAGCCTTTCGGTCTGACGAGATTCCTCGGCGTTGTACTGATTTTTGCCGGGGTCTTTCTTGCGGTGGTGCTGCAGGATATTATGAAGCAGCGCCGCTATAAACTTGAACCGGTGAATGATGAAATCAATAAATGGCCGTGGCGTGCGGCTGGTTTTACTGGGGGCGCACTGTTGTCAATTCAGGCAGCAATTAACGGCGAACTCGGCAGCGCTGTAAATTCACCATTTACGGCAGCCTTTATTTCTTTCTTTATCGGAGCGGCGACCTTAATTATCATTGTTTTAATAAGAGAAAAAACATTAATTCCAGTGAAATACCCTATTACAGAAAAAGCACCGCTCTGGGTTTGGCTCGGTGGAATATTCGGCGGATTTTATGTATTAATTAATATATTTCTCGTCGGTGAAATAGGCACAGGGCCGACCATTGTGCTGGTGCTGTTTGGTCAGATTACAGGCAGTATTCTCGTCCAGCAATTTGGTATGTTCAGATCTGGGAAAAATACAATTGTTCCGGTTCAGCTTGTCGGCCTGCTTGTTCTGCTTGCAGGTGTCATGCTGATTAATCTGTTTTAAGATTTATTTTTTAATATAACTATACGGAGGTTAATATTATGAAGACAATTTTAGGACATCACCATATTTCTATGCTGACGAAAAATGCTCAGGAAAATAACAAATTTTATACTCAGGTCCTCGGTATGCGCAGAGTTAAAGTAACTGTTAACCAGGACGATCCGTCAATGTATCATTTATTTTACGGCGATAAAAACGGTACACCGGGAAGTGAGCTCACCTTTTTTGAAATGCCGATGGCAGCTCACACCAGACGCGGCACAAATGCAGTTACGCGGATAGGACTGTTCGTCAGAGGAGAGAGCAGTTTATCGTACTGGCAGAAAAGATTTGATGAACACGGCGTGGAATATAGTGAGGCAGCAAACTACGGCGGAAGAAAATCTCTGCTTTTTGAAGACGGTGATGGACTGCGGCTGGCACTGCAGGCAGCAGAGGATGATGCAGTCAGCAGATTCGACAGCTGGAACGGCTCCGCTGTGCCGGAAGAATATCAGATTATGAGCATGGGGACTGTTGAAATGAGTGTCCGGCGAATTGAAAAAATGGAAAGAACACTGACGGAACTGTTCGATTACGTGAAAGTATCGGGAGATGACCATGAACGACTGTACCGGCCGGCGAATAGTGACGGACACAGTGAAATCCTTGTTAAATATAAAGACGGCGACCGCGAACGGCCGGGGCGCGGGAGCGTGCATCACCTCGCGATTAATGTAGAAGATGAAGAAACATTGCAGTACTGGCATGAACAGGTTGTTAAGAGAGGCTTCAGTTCAACAGGAGTCGTTGACAGACACTTCTTCAAAAGCTTATACTTCCGGGAATCCAACGGCATTATGTTTGAACTTGCAACAGATGGACCCGGGCTCGTGGGTACAACACCCGGCATTGAAGCGGGAGAAAAATTAGATCTGCCGCCATTCATGGAAGCGGACAGAGCTGAGATTGAAGCAAAACTGACTCCGATTGAAAAAGGATAAGAGAATATAGTGAAGTTAGTTTGGGCAGATATCCTTGATAAGGATATCTGTTTTTTTGATGAGATTGAAGGAGCTGGCTGGTGGTGAGCAAGTTAAGGATATTATGCGTGACCTTGCTCGTAATGGGTGGTGAATTGAGCAAGGTGGTGTCATTTTGGGAGACCTTGCTCATAATGAGCGTTGAAACGAGCAAGGTGGTGTAATTTTGGGAGACCTTGCTCATAATGAGCGTTGAAACGAGCAAGGTGGTGTAATTTTGGGAGACCTTGCTCATAATAAGCGTTGAAACGAGCAAGGTGGTGTAATTTTGGCTGGCCTTGCTCATAATGAGCGTTGAAACGAGCAAGATGGTGTAATTTTGGGAGACCTTGCTCATAATGAGCGTTGAAACGAGCAAGGTGGTGTAATTTTGGCTGGCCTTGCTCATAAAAGTATAAAAATATTGTAAAATGAACTTACTAACTGTAAAGAGGGTAACAGCATGAACGCATTTGATGCATTAAATATTTTTTATCGTGAAGATGTTATATCGGATTTTCTGAAAAATTGTTTTGAAGATTCGAGAGATTTCCTAAATCAATTCCTAGCCTTAGTAAATCTTAAAATTGATAAGAATCATAACTATAAAGTGATTAATCGTTTGGGTCTTGGAAAATCAATCGGCACACCTGACATGATAATATATGAAACAAATAAGCAAGTCCCCAAAATTATTGTTATAGAAAATAAGCTGGGTACGGGTGAAGGGGTTAAACAAACACTGCGCTATGAAGCAGAACTGGCGCAGCACAAAATTTTAAGAAAACTAGGTCTGGAAACAGCGGAGTTTCACTTTATTTTTTTAACGCTGGATACGACGGTGCTGCCCGGAAGTTCAAAATTTAAGCGTGTACATTACAGTTCGTTCCTGAATAATAATTTTAATGTAAACAATCTCACTCTGAACAGGCTGCTCGAAGATTTTAAAAATAAGCTCAGTGCATTTTATATGCCTCTCAAAAATCCGGGGAACGCTCTGACGAAAGGTGTTTCATTAGATACTGTGCAGAGAAAGATCTGCTGGCAGAAGATTCTTTTTGAGAACTTTAAAGATAAACAGAACTTTGATATCAGCTGGGGAGAAGTTGGTGGAGCTGGCCGTAACAATTTTTTGTTTCTAATATCGAAACCAAATTGGAAATCACTCAAGCCATTTGAAGCAAACGGACTGGAAGGAACTTTTTATATTCATATAGATACCTATATCAATCTACTTGGGGAGAGCGGAAACACGATAAAAGACATCGGCATCCGTTTTGAAACAAATCCTTATAAACCTCGCAATCAAATCAAAAACCTTCCAGGATACGATAAATTTATCGAAAATAAAAATAACTTTGCAGTGTTACTTAACAGCAGGCTGAAGGAAGTAATTCCTGAATCGAAGGAGAAGAGAACGTCACTTTTGACTGCAGCAGTTCCGGTAAATCAAAACAGCCTTGAAGACAGCCTTGAAGATTATTATAAAAAAGTGAAATTAATCGAAGCAGTTATAGATGAAACATTGTTATCTATTGGCCACATTTAATTGACAATAACGGTGATAAGTTCAACACAAATTTCCAAACTAATCACCATCTCAACATAAAAATAAGACCCCCGCTTTTTTAAAAATAACAGGGTGTCTTATAACACATTTAATAATACTATTTATTTTGCTGCACTAATTCTAAATATTTTTCTGTCACCACGCTCTAATGGCGCGTTTCTCATCATGAAATAAGATAATACTAAGAGTATTAGGGAAACTAAAGCAAACAAGTGTAAAAACAACATATAATCCGTAAGGAAGAATTCAAATAGTGGTGCCAGATCTATAAAGAAATATGCTGTGACTAATCCGAGTATAATTACTGCAGCGATAATCAGCGTGCGTAATGTACCGAGATTGAAGTTGATGACTTGTGCGAACATACCGATTCCAAAGAAGGAAAACAACCATAGAAAATCAACCCAGAAATACATTAACGGATTCGCATCGTTCACCAGATCCGCCATATGATATACATATCCATTTTGAAATACCATCTCACCGATATAGTGCAATACAGTTAATAAGACAGCGCCTATGACGAGATAAATGAAGCCCGAGATAAACGCGGACACCATGAATTGCTTTCTTGTGCCTCCAAATGACAGTATGAATTTATAACTTTTGAAAAATATAAACGTATAAGTGAGAAATACGATGTAGAATGGTCCGAATATTAATCCTAATGGTTCATTATTGTCTAACTGTGTACTGAGAAATATATATAGTGCGAAAAGGGCAATCGTAATACCGATATTAATATAAAATGTCAGGCTCATTTCTTTAAAGACAACTTTAAAAGGTCCTTTAAGCGTGTGCATTCAGTTCCGCCTCCTTCTTAGTTAAATTGACAAGATAATCTTGAAATGGTGCTTTTTCAATCATGACCCCGGCTTGTTCGGCACGATGTTTTAATTCGTCAGTCAGTGGTGAATCAAGCATTACATTTAACTGCCGGCCGAGCTTTCTTTCTTCAAGTACACGTATTGTACCGATAACACTTCGAACTGCTTCTTTAGACCCGCTTAAATGTACGCCATTGTTTTTTAGCACATCCGTTTCTTCATAATGCATCAGCGTATTATTGTCGATAATTGCAATTTTTTCACATAGCGGTTCAACTTCTTCAATGTGGTGTGATGAAAGTAAAATTGTACGCGGATGTTCATCATATGAATCTAACAGTACATCGTAAAATTGTTTCCTCATATGAGCATCGAGACCATTTGACGGTTCATCAAAAATTGTCAGCGGTGCCTTACTCGCCAGACCGATAGCGATAGTAATCATCGTTTTCATCCCTTTAGAAAATGTGCGGATCTTTTTCTTTCGGGGGAGCTGAAAAATATCAATCAGTTCATCTGCCAGTGCCTGATCCCAGTTTTGATTAAAATCACGGCCAAATTCCAAAGCATCATTTACATCCCATGTATCCGAGTAGGGGTGATCTTCCTGCATAAATGCAACATGGTGCATCGCATGGCTGTTGTTGTAAGGTTCAACACCATCCACTTCCACGAGGCCTTTGTCCTGCTGCTCCATTCCTGATAAAATTTTCATCAACGTTGTTTTACCTGAACCGTTGCGTCCCCACAGTCCAATTATGACTGGTTCAGTTTCTGTTAAATTCACATCTTTTAATATATTTTTTCTGTCATAAGCAAACGATAAATTATTTATTTTAATCATCATTATCCTCCTCTATAAATTTAATAATCTCTTCTGTCGTCATTCGAAGTCTTTTAGACTCTTCAAGCATTGGTTTGATAAATTGCAGGCGGAATTCTTGTTTGCGCTTCTCAATAAGTTTTGCTGTTGCACCTTCCGCTACAAAAATACCGACACCTCGCTGCTTATATGCATAACCTTCATCGACAAGCACCGCCAGTCCTTTTTGGGCAGTAGCACGATTGACCTGATAAAACTTTGAAATTTCAGTCGTTGAAGGAATCTTATCTCCTTCAGCAAGTTCACCTTCTATTATGTCGTCTTCAATCATTTCGTATATTTGTTGAAATATTGGTCGTGAACCATCTAATACAGCTTTCAAAAATTCCCGCCTCCTCTTATGCTGATTGGTTGATTAGTCGTGTAATCAACTATACATTTGACAGTGCGTTTTGTAAACAATAAAACTAAAAAAAGTGATAACCCAAAATGATTTAAATTAAATATAAAAGCTTTATAATTAATAGTGAAGAGAAATTACAGAAGGTAATTTAATGACTAAAACAGCAATTATTAATGGTGAAGTTATCCGCATCGACGGGGGATTCACAAATACTAAGTAATAATTACAGCTGGCTTTTCCTTTGAGGAAGCCGTTTTTTTCTATTAAAATCCTAAAAAACACTTGAAAGTCAAAGAAGGTCAGTTTATAATAAATATATAAGGTCAAAGATAGTCAAAAGAAGAATTTAATAAAAATAAAGAGTGAGCATCATATTTGAAAATATCTTTTAAGGCCTTTATACTGTATTTATAGTCAAATATAGTCAAAGTCAAAAGACTGTGAATACGAATATATCAATAGGAGGAAACACATATGAAATGTCAAAATTGCGGAATTAACGAAGCGAATGTAAACCTTGCAATGAATTTTAACAATCAAAAAATGCAGGTTCATTTATGTGACAGCTGTTTCCAGGATATCCAAGGTCAAATGATGAATTCAAATGACTTTTTTAAAGGATCACCTTTCGAAAATAATAATATGAACAATAAATATTTTAATGGACAAGGAAACAAAGGAACAAGTACACAAACAAAAGAACGTGAAAATAATCAGCGCGACGGGCTTTTAGACCAGCTCGGCAATAATATTTCAGACGAAGCAAGAGCGGGTAATATAGACCCGGTCATCGGACGCGACAAAGAAGTAAAACGCGTTGTTGAGACGCTGAACAGACGTAATAAAAACAATCCGGTATTAATCGGTGAACCAGGTGTCGGTAAAACGGCAATTGCTGAAGGATTGGCATTGAAAATAGTAGAAGGCAATGTGCCGGCGAAATTAATGGACAAAGAAATTTACGTGCTGGACGTAGCATCGCTTGTTGCGAATACTTCAATGCGCGGTCAGTTCGAAGAGCGTATGAAACAGCTCATTGCTGAACTGAAAGAGCGTCAGGAAGTCATTCTCTTTATCGATGAAATTCACCAGATTGTCGGTGCGGGTTCTGCGGAAAGTTCACAGATGGACGCAGGTAACATTCTTAAACCGGCGCTTGCACGCGGTGAACTGCAAATTATCGGTGCAACAACGCTGAAAGAGTACCGTCAGATTGAAAAAGACGCAGCGCTCGAACGCCGTTTACAGCCGATTATCGTTAAAGAACCGACCTTAGAGGAATCGGTTTTAATCCTTAAAGGAATTAAAGACCGCTATGAGAAATTCCACGAAGTCAGCTATTCCGACGAAGTGGTTGAAGCGTTTGTGAATTTATCGCACAGATATATTCAAGACCGTTTCTTACCGGATAAGGCAATCGACTTAATGGATGAAGTCGGCGCACGGTTGAATCTCGCAAATGCAGAAAATGATACAGATTCAATCAAACAGAAACTTGAAAAAATTGCTGAAGAAAAAGACGCTGCGGCAGAGCAGGAAGATTATGAAACTGCAGCACGCTTGAAATATCAAGAACTTCAGCTTGAGAAACAGCTGGAAGCAGCAGCTGATGATCAGCAGGTTATGGATGTTGATGTATCTGATATTCAGCTTATAGTCGAAGAAAAAACAGGTATTCCTGTGACGAAACTGCAGTCTGAAGAACAGGCGCAGATGAGAGACCTCGGTACGAATCTGAGTGCTAAAGTCATCGGTCAGGACGAAGCGGTGGATAAGGTAGCGAAAGCTGTCAGAAGAAGCCGTGCAGGACTTAAATCGAAATACCGTCCAATCGGTTCATTCTTATTCGTCGGACCAACGGGTGTTGGTAAAACTGAATTAACGAAAGCGCTTGCTGAAGAGTTATTCGGTACAAGAGAATCCATGATTAGACTCGATATGAGTGAGTACATGGAGAAACATTCCATTTCTAAAATTATCGGTTCACCTCCAGGCTATGTCGGTCACGAAGAAGCAGGACAGCTGACAGAGAAAGTGCGTCATAATCCTTATTCAATTATTCTTTTAGACGAAATTGAAAAAGCGCACCCTGATGTACAAAACATGTTCCTGCAGATTATGGAAGATGGCCAGCTGACAGACTCACACGGCAGAACAGTCAGCTTTAAAGAGACAGTGATTATTATGACAAGTAACGCTGGTACAGGTGATAATAATGTAAGCGTCGGCTTTAATGCGGACCAGCACGAATCGGTCAGCACGCTTGAAAACTTAAGCAATTATTTCAAACCTGAATTCCTGAACAGATTCGATGCAATTATTAACTTTAACGAACTGTCAGAGGATAACTTAATGGAAATTGTTGATTTAATGCTTAATGACTTGCAGGAAGCATTAGAGGAAAATGAAATTGAGATTTCAATTACAGATGACGCCAAGAAAAAACTCGTCAGCCTGGGTTACGACAAGCGTTTCGGTGCAAGACCGCTGCGCCGTGTCATTCAGGATAAAATCGAAGATCAGCTGACAGATTTAATTCTGGAAGAAGATGAATTAAATAATGTTAAAGCGCATATCAAAGACGGGGAAATTGTCGTTGTAAAAGCTTAATATAAATGAAAAACCTTAAATCCACTCAGGATTTAAGGTTTTTTTGTTTATACGGGTTAATACATACAGTGCCGGGGTATTTTATATATAAATATTTATGCGAAAGAGGAATGTCTATGGCTCATCAAAACATTGATTCGCATCGGAGTAAAAACATATGGTCAGGTATTTTTTTAGGAATCGGCTTAATGGCGCTCGTCGATGAAATTATTTTTCACCAGCTTCTTCAGTGGCATCACTTTTACGATCATTCGACGACATTTATCGGTATTTTGTCTGACGGCCTGCTCAATTCATTCGCCTTATTTGCCCTCGTGATCGGCTTCTTTATGTTTGCGGATTCACGCCGGAAAAAAGAAATGCACAAACGGCGGTGGATAGGAGGAATATTTACCGGACTCGGTATTTTCCAGCTGTTCGACGGCATTATAAACCACAAACTGCTCCGTATTCACCAGGTACGCTATGACGTTAATATACTGCCGTATGATTTAGCCTGGAATATCGCAGGTGCAATTTTCTTAATTACAGGGATTGTAATAATTTACAAGTCAAAACGCGAAAGCGCAGGTAATTAAGGATGCATCACATGAATATGACGCATTTTTTAATTCTTGAAATTATCGTCGCCGCGCTCGCGGTGGCTGCCTTAGTACTTTACCCTGCAGCCATGTATGCTTCCGGAAAAGAACATCAAAAATGGAAATGGAGCAGGTATATCCTGTTTGCAGCAGGTGTGATTCTTTCAGCTGCTGCGCTGACAGGTCCGCTGGCGCGTTTGTCCCATATGGATTTCACTGTCCATATGCTGGGGCATCTGCTGCTCGGTATGCTTGGACCGCTTCTTATACTGCATGGTAAACCGATGACTCTCTTGATGAGAACTCTGAAAGTAGCCAATGCAAGAAAACTGAGTAAAATTCTGAATTTGAAGTATGTTCAATTTATCAGCAATCCAATTGTCGCTTCTATATTAAATATCGGCGGCTTATTTCTTATTTATAAAACAGGATTATTTGAAATTATGCACTCATCTGTACTCTTGTTTGCGCTTATTCATCTTCATGTTTTTCTCGCGGGCTATCTTTTTACGATGTCGATAATTTATATCGATATTGTTACTCACCGTTACACATTTTTATACCGTGCTGCAGTCCTGATTGCGGCCCTTGGTTTTCATAAAATACTATCCAAGATGATATACGCTTCACCTCCGGCTGGCATAGCACGAGAGGATGGTGAAGCAGGTGCAATGCTGATGTACTACGGCGGCGACATCGTTGACCTCGCACTGATAATTATCTTATGCTGGCAGTGGTATAAGGCTGCAGGAAGAGAGCATACTCGTTCATTAAAATTTTCTTAGATAACAAAGAGCTCTGACCTTCTTTTTGGTCAGAGCTCAATTTTATTCTGTAATATCAGCAAAATTACCTGCGGTGACTTGCAGTAAATCATCAGGAGCAAGTTCCATCTGCATGCCGCGCTTTCCAGCAGAGACGACAACTGTCTCCATCATTTCTGCTTGTGCTCCGATATAAGTCGGAAACAGTTTTTTCATGCCGACAGGCGAACAGCCGCCGCGGATATAGCCTGTCGTTCTCTCAAGATCTTTCATATGAAGCATATCGACTTTTTTGTTGCCGCTCGCTTTGGCAAATTTCTTTAAATCGAGCTCGGTTGAAGAAGGAATACAGCCGACAAGCACTCCTGTATTATTGCCGACAGCAACAAGGGTTTTATAAATTTTGTCGAACGGCACCCCCGCGTTCTCCTCATCTGTATGATCTTCATTCCAGGGATATTCATGCACTTCGTAGCTGATTTTGTTATTCTCAAGTACGCGCATGGCATTTGTTTTTTGGATTTTCTTTTTCTTCATATAGCTGCTCTCCTAATCAGTAAAAAGTATAGTTTCAAAAAGTAAGTGCAGGGTATACATAGATAGTATTTAAAATCATAACATAACCGGAGGGTTTTTAATGAAAATAGGAATCGTAGGCGCAACGGGTAAGGCCGGCAGTTTAATATTAGATGAAGCGGTCAGAAGAGGACATGAGGTCACTGCGATTGTCAGAAATGCTTCGAAGTTAAATAATGATAATGTGAAAGTAATAGAGAAAGATGTACATGATACATGGACAGAAGATTTTAAAGGACTGGATGTCGTCGTAAACGCCTTCGGTGCTCCGCTTGGTGAGAAAGATGCACACGTTGAAGCGGGCCGGGTGCTGATTAATGCGCTTTCCGGCACTGGCATCCGTCTGATTGTTGTCGGCGGTGCCGGCAGTTTGTATGTCGATGACAGCAGAACGATGAAAGTTATCGATACACCGAACTTCCCGGATATCTTTAAACCGACTGCGGGCGGACAGAGTGAAAACCTGGAAGAACTAGAGCAGACAACAAACCTAAAATGGACCTTTATCAGTCCGTCAGCAGAATTTGATGCCGAAGGAAAACGGACGGGAGCATATGAAACAGGTGCAGACGTGCTGCTTGTGAACAAGTCGGAAGAGAGCTACATCAGCTACGCTGACTTTGCAATCGCAGTCATCGATGAAGCTGAAAATGCGGAACATGTAAATGAACGTTTTACAGTCGTTGCCGAGAAAGAATAACTAGAGATCAGTAAAGTTTTACCGGAAATATAAAGGGAAGATTATGAGTAACATAATTTAGGAGGAGATTTTTTGATTCAGCATCAGTTATATATCGATGGCGCCTATACGGACTCGACAGGAAAAGACTGGATTGACGTGATTAATCCGGCGACTGAAGCGGTAATTTCACGAACTCCGAAAGCGACGAATGCAGATGTAGACAAGGCGGTGCAGGCTGCAGCAAAAGCTCAGAAAGCGTGGGAACTCACGCCTAATATAGAACGCGGGAAAATCGTCCGTAAACTCGGGGATGTCCTCGCAGCAAGACGTGAGACTTTTATCGATCTGCTCCAGGAAGAACAGGGGAAAGATTACGAGCTTGCTGGCGGTGAAGTCGATCTTGCGATTGATTATTTCCACTATATGTCGGAATGGGCGAGACGCATTGAAGGTGATGTGGTGCCGAGCGACCGAGCCAATGAGAATATTTTAATTTACAAAAAGCCAATCGGTGTTGTGGCAGGGATTAATCCCTGGAACTTCCCGGTATTTATACTGGCAAGAAAAGTGGCGACTGCCCTCGTTACCGGCAATACAATCGTGCTTAAGCCGAGTCAGCATACACCAAACACGACGATGGAATTCACAAAAATTGTCGATGAGATGAAAGAAATCCCGGCAGGCGTCTATAACGTGGTAACCGGTGCGGGTTCTGAAATCGGCAACGCGCTCGCAAAACATAAAAATGTAGATATGATTACGATGACCGGCAGTATTACTGCGGGAACTAAAGTGATGGAAGCGGCAGCCCAGAATATTACAAAAGTGAACCTGGAGCTCGGCGGCAAAGCACCAGTTATCGTGTCGCAGCATGCAGACATTGATCTTACAGTGAATGCTCTCGTGACCTCGAGACTCGCTAATAACGGCCAGGCTTGTACAAACGCTGAACGTGTTTATGTACATTCCAGTGTCGCAGAAGAATTAACTGATAAGCTTGCTGCAGCTTTTAAAGAGAAAAAACTCGGCAATCCCCGGGAAGATAAAGACGTTGAAGTCGGGCCGCTGATTAATGAAGACCGTTTGAACACAGTCGCTGACATGGTGGATGAAGCAGTGGCTGACGGTGCGAAAGCAGTTACCGGCGGGAAGAAAGCGGATATGGAGAAAGGTTTCTTCTATGAACCAACCATTTTAACGAATGTAACGCATGATTCTAAAATTATGCGCGATGAAATATTCGGGCCCGTTTTGCCGATTGCGACTTTTGAAACAATCGATGAAGCAATCGACATGGCAAACGACACAATTTACGGACTGTCATCATCACTTTACACTGATGATATGAACGAAACGATGAAAGTCATCAACGAGATGAAGTTCGGTGAAACGTATGTGAACAGGGAAAACTTTGAAGCAGTCCAGGGTTACCATGCAGGCATGAGACAGTCAGGGCTCGGCGGCACCGACGGTAAACACGGTGTTGAAGATTTCTTAGTTACACAGGTTGTGTACATGCAGTATAAAAATGAATAGATAGAATGAGGAAGATGCCATTATTTTTTTAGAAATAATGGCATTTTTTTGGCGTAATCCGGCAGCTTGTTTAGTATAATGCTAAGCAGGAAGATATATGAGGAGCTTTAGTATGTTTTTAAAATCAGAAGAAGATAACAGGCGGCCGGACAGAAAGAAATATCACTTTGATCCGGTAAGAGTACTCATGGGAATGGCAGTTGGATTTATTATTCCGGAAATCGCGCAGTTTTTATCAGAAAAAGTAATTAGTAACGATACACTTGAAAATATCGCTGGAGTATCGAGCATCGGACTTGCAGTAATATTCGGGATTATAATGCTGTTTGTAACGTTCCGGGTGGAAATGATATATGACGATGATAAAGCTCAAAGCGGTAAGATTCACGGTGAGCAGAATGAAGTGACCGACTTGCTGAGTGAATATCATGAAGCGAAAGAAGCGGGTGACACCGAGCGCATGAAAAGTACTGCAGCACGGCTGAAAGAACACGGAGTGCTTATCAAGAAATAGAATATTATGAAGCGAAAAGTAAAATCCGGAGAGACGGGTTTTACTTTTTTGTTGTGCCAATTACTGTTTAATGTTAAAAAGTAACAAAATAAAATTAAAGGTGTTAAATTATCACATTATTTTCTTTACAATGTGAAAAACAAACAATATAATGAATCTCAAGGTGATGGATATGAAGAGTAAAAGACAGCAGTATATTGTCAACCGGGTAGCTGAGGACAGCAATGTAACGATAGAGCTGCTCGCAGCCGAGCTTAATGTTTCCGAGATGACTGTACGCCGTGATTTAAAGGAACTTGAATCAAATGAACAAATTATCAGAACGTCCACTTCGATCTTGCTGAGGGATTCCTTCTTAAATGAAGTGCCGTTCGTAAAGAAGCAGCTTGTGAATATAGAAGAGAAACGGCTGATCGCGAAAAAGGCAATGCAGTTCATTAAACCGGATGAAACAATACTGCTCGATGCCGGTACAACGACTCTTGAAATTTGCAAACTGTTAAAAAATGCAGATTTTACAGTACGTATCGTTACGAATGATATTAAAGCGGCAGCTGAGTTAATCGACAGTCAGCATGAAGTGATTATATTGGGCGGAACTGTCCAGCAGAATGTCGGTTCAATGTACGGTGCCCAGACGATTGATATGCTGAACAACATTAAAGTGAATGTTTCTTTTGTCGGCACCCAGGCCATGATGGTGGATGAAGGTATTTTTGCACCGACGATTGAAAAGGCAAAGGTAAAACGTTTAATGATGAAGTGCGGCCAGACAGCTTATCTTGTCGTGGATTCCAGTAAGCTCAGCCATACTGCATTTTCAAAGATTTGCGACTTAAAGGATTTTACAGGAATTATTACAGATGATCATATCGGACCAAATGAACTTGACCGGATTGCTGAACATACAGCTGTAATATAAGGAGGGTGAATCGTGAAAGTAGGAATTATTGCGGACGATTTAACCGGTGCAAATGCCACCGGTGTCCGGCTCAGTAAAAATGGTTTTCATCCGGCAACGTATTTTCATTACAACGATTTAATGCAAGATGATGAAACCGATGCAATCATAGTAGATACAGACAGCCGTTACGCTTCAAAAAAAGTGCTCGACTACAGAGTCGGCGGCTCTCTTCGTAAGCTGAAAGACTGGGGCGCAGACATACTGTGCAAACGCATTGACTCTACGCTCCGCGGCAACGTCGGTATTGAAATAGATATGATTCTCGATACAGTCGGACCGGATTCAGTCGGAGTAGTTGTGCCGTCGTTTCCGGATTCGGGAAGGGTGACAGTCGGTGGCTATCTTTTGGTCGATAACCTGCCGCTCCATAAAACAGATGCAGCAAACGACCCGATTACTCCAATTACAACATCATATGTCCCAGAAATTATTTCTTCTCAGACCAGTAGTAAAGTCGGGGTCCTGACCATTAATGATATGACGGATGACCGCGATATATTTATCCGCAGCTTTAAAAAACTGGTAGATGACGGCAATAAGATCATCGTTCTCGATGCAGTGACGAATAACGATATTGAGTTTATTGCAGAAACACTTTGCGGTTATACGGATAAAAAAATTGTACCGATTGATCCGGGACCGTTTACGTCGCTCTATGCTAAATACCGGGCGGATCAGGTCGGAGACGACCGCAAAATTATCGTTACAGTCGGCAGTGCAACGAAAGTGTCGGAAAGACAGCTCGTGTATTTAATCGACAGACTGAAATTAACACCGGTTATTCCCGATATTAACAAACTTGCAACCTTTGATAAAAACTGGCATGACGAAGTCGAGAAAAGCGTGAAGCTGGCCAAGGAACGCATGGAGGAAAACGAAGTCGTTGTTATTACTACCAATGAAGAAAACCTCGTTATTATCGACATTAAAAAAATTGCGGCATCACACGGTGTTACGCCAGATCGTGTGGCTAAACGCATTACCGACGGTCTGGCGACAATTACGAAACGGCTGCTCGACGAAGCGGACCACGAAATTAAAGGCTGTTACGTCAGCGGCGGTGATGTAACAGCATCACTTGCGAGTATTACGCTTGCGAGCGGAATTAAATTGATCGATGAAGTTGGTCCGCTGATTGCATACGGCCATCTGCTCGGCGGAAAATATGAAGGTCTGCCTCTGGTAACTAAAGGCGGCATGATCGGCAGCAGGCACACACTCTATGAAGCGGTGCAGTATTTAAAATCAAAATAGGAGGAATTATATATGACAAAAGCAATTATTGCAGTACCAATGGGAGATCCGGCAGGGATTGGTCCGGAAATTACAGTGAAATCATTTTTAAACAGCGAGGTGCTTGAAGCGGCAAATTCAATCGTTGTCGGCGATAAAAAAATTATCGATAAGGCACTGGAAATTACAGGCACTGATTTGCCGGTAAACGTAATTAAAGAAGTCGAAGAAGCGGACTTTTCAGGCAAGGCAATCAATCTAATCGATTTAAATAATGTCGATACAGAAACTTTCCAATTTGGAGAAGTTCAAAAACAATGCGGTAAAGCTGCCTTTGAATACATCGAATATGCAATTAAACTCGCTATGGACGGAAAAGTTGATGCACTGGCAACAACACCGATTAACAAAGAATCGCTGAAAGCGGCTGAAGTGCCGTTTATCGGACACACTGAAATGCTTGAAGAGCTGACGAATTCGCACGATCCATTAACGATGTTCCAGGTGAAAAGCCTGCGCATATTCTTCCTGACGCGCCACTTGTCCGTAAAAGATGCGATTGACCAGATGACAGCTGAACGTGTGCACGATTACATTAAACGTTCGTATGACGCTTTAATTAAACTTGGTGTTGAAGCACCAAAACTTGCAGTGGCAGGATTAAACCCTCACAGCGGAGAAGGCGGACTATTCGGCAACGAAGAAATCGATGAAATTACTCCGGGAATCAAACGTGCACAGGCAGACGGCTACGAAGTCGCAGGACCGGTTCCTGCAGACTCTGTATTCTTCCAAGCACTTAACGGACGTTATGATGCAGTCATTTCTCTCTACCACGATCAGGGGCACATCGCAGCGAAAATGACGGATTTCCACAAAACAATTTCGATTACAAACGGCTTGCCTTTCCTGAGAAGCTCAGTAGATCACGGTACAGCATTCGATATCGCAGGACAAAATATTGCATCCAGCGAAAGCATGGAAGAATGTATTAAACTCGCAGGAGAATATGCATTAACTTTCAGAAAATAATTCCAGGGCGGTTTATCCGCCCCTTTAATTTACATAAAATGAAAACGCTTTTTGATGGAGGGGAAATTATATGACAGATGTTTCATCGACACAAATGATAGTCGGTCTGGTTATCGGCATCGCACTGCTTATCTTTTTAGTGCTTAAGACTCGCATACATGTATTCCTTGCTTTACTTATCGCGGCAGTAATGACCGGTATTATCGGGGGGATGTCACCTGAAGATACTATCGGAACAATTTCTTCCGGCTTTGGTTCAACTCTGGCTTCAATCGGTATTATTATTGGACTTGGAATTATGATGGGTAAAATTATGGAAATTTCAGGTGCTGCAGAAAAACTGGCATATACGATGATTAAGTTTATTGGACGGAAAAAAGAAGAATGGGCAATTGCGGTCAGCGGTTACATCGTTGCAATTCCAATCTTTGTAGATTCAGCCTTCGTAATTCTGCATCCGCTGGTTAAAGCCTTGTCACGTCAAACAGGTAAATCTGTTATTACACTTGGTGTGGCACTGGCAGTCGGTCTTGCTGCGACACATCATGCAGTGCCGCCGACACCAGGACCTCTAGGTGTAGCAGGAATATTCGGTGCTGACGTCGGTAAGATGGTTATAATCGGTCTAATTGTTTCTGTGCCTGTTGTTATTTCAGGTGTTTTATATGCACAGTGGATTGGCCGGAAAATTTACCAGCTGCCAGAAGCAGAAGGCGAAGGTTATTACCGTCCTTCTGCTAAAGAAGCATTCGCAGAATTTGAAGATGCAGTATCAGTACGTGAAAAGGAACTGCCTTCCTTTATCTTATCTGCTCTGCCAATCGCTATTCCGCTCATTTTAATTTTTAGTAATACAGGAATTAATGCTTTGCAGGACGGCGGGATAATTAATATTTCTGAAACATTACTATCATACATTACATTTTTCGGAAATCCGATTGTCGCTGTGGCTCTCGGTCTGATTTATTCTCTCTTATTCCTGACCAAAGGATATTCGAAGGGTGCTACCCTCGATGAATTGGAAACAGGAATTAAAACATCAGGTATTATACTGCTCGTTACCGGTGCAGGGGGAGCGCTCGGAGAAGTGCTGCGCGTGAGCGGTACGGGTGAAGTTATTGCGGAATATGTCGCGACGTGGAGTGTGCCGGCGATACTGATTCCGTTCTTTATCGCAACCTTTGTGCGTCTGGTGCAGGGAAGCGGCACTGTAGCAATGATTACAGCGGCTTCAATCGCTGCACCAATCGTTTCCAACATGGGGCTTGATCCTGTGCTCGCAGCCCAGGCAGCAGCATTCGGAGCAATGTGTTTCTCATACTTTAACGACAGCCTGTTCTGGGTAGTCAACAGAATGCTCGGTATAACTAAAGTTAAAGAACAGATTATGGTCTGGTCAATTCCGACGACCATCGGCTGGTTTGTCGCCGGTGTGACACTGGTTTTACTTGATTTAGTGTTCTTTTAAAACATTACAGTTATATTACGAAAGTTTGATAACTTTGAATTTAAAATATACGATAAAACACCCGCAGCCTTTGCATATCAAGGCTTGCGGGTGTTTTACGTAAAATTAACAATTATGAAGCCGCTTACTTTATATAACTCTAATCTCATAAATTTTTCTATTAGATTACAAGTCAATTACAAACGCCAAATCCCTTGAGCCATATGCTATAGTAATACTCGTGGAATGACTCGGGACAGAGTTCAATAACATTATTCCCAAACTATGGAGGATTTAAACATGAAAAAAACAATTATCTCTGCAGCATCGCTTACAGCTTTATCAGCAGTAGCTGCAGCTAATATATCAGCATCAGAAATTACAGTAGAATCAGGGGACACTCTTTGGAGCATCTCTTCAGGTACAGCACAATCAGTTAATGAAATTAAATCATTAAACAACTTAACTTCAGACCTTATTTTCCCTGGAGATGTTCTTAAAGTAGACGCTGAAGCACCAAGTGCAGCACCTGCAGAAGAAGTTGAAGTTGAAGCGGAAGAAACTGCTACTACATATACAATTGAAGCTGGCGACACTTTATTCGCAATTGCTAATCAGTTCAATGTAACAGTCGACAACCTTAAAGCTTGGAACAACTTATCTTCAGATTTAATTATTGCAGGCAAAACTATTTCAGTTGCTGAATCAGCAGCACCTGCAGCAATGACAGTAGAAGAAGCACCTGCAGAGGAAACTGCAGCTCCGGCTGAAGAAGTTTCAGCACCAGCAGTAGAGGAAGTTGAAGCAGCAGAAGCGGCTCCAGCTGAATCAGCACCAGCTCCAGCAGCAGAAGAAGTGCAAACAGAAGAAGTTTCAGCGCCAGCAGTAGAGGAAGTTGAACAGCCGCAGGCAGCAACTCCAGCAGCATCAGCACCTGTAACAAGTGCAAGCAACGGTGCAAACTACTATGACTGGGGTACATGTGCATGGTATGTATTTGAACAGCGCTCACAGCGCGGTCTTAGCGTGGGCAACATGTGGGGCGACGCTAAAAACTGGGCAGCCGGCGCTCAAGCTGCAGGTTACTCAGTAAGCAATTCACCTTCTGTAGGTGCAATTATGCAGGCACCAGCTTATACTAATGGTGCGTACGGACTTGGTCACGTTGCAATCGTTGAAAGCGTCAACTCTGACGGATCAATCGTTGTTTCTGAAATGCAGTTTAATGGCGGACTTGGAAGTGTGAGCACGAGAACACTAAGTGCTTCTCAAGCAGCAAGCCACAACTTCATTAACTAATTTAGAATAAATACAAGAGCGGGACCAGAATCTTAAAGAATTCTGGTCCCGCTATTTTTATGCAGTGGATGAGAAGGATCAATGCTCATATAGAGCATCTTTAACTTCTGCAGTACGCTGCTTCATAATTGCTTTGATATAAAGGAAACCTGTGACAGCTACGGGGATTAAACCGCCGATAACAGAGATTCCGTAATCGAGATTTAAAGTCTCCGGTGCATAAAGGAAGTAAGTTCCGACAACACCGGTCATAAACAAGGCTGGGATACCTGCAATATAATGTAACTTTCCTTCTTTTAAGAGATAAACAGTGGCAACCCACAACATTGTCGCTGCGACTGTCTGGTTTGTAAAACCGAGATATCTCCAAAGGAAGGTATAATCGATTGTTGATAGCAGGAAGGCCGGAATACCAACACAAATTGTCATCCAGATCATTTTTGGTGCTTTACGGCTCTTTCTTAGACCTGCTACGGCTTCAGTCAGCATCATGCGCGATGAACGAAGTGCAGTATCTCCTGTTGTAATCGGTAAGATAATCGCACCTAAAAATGCAAGAATCGCACCGGCAGAACCGAGCATCTCAATAGAGATTGTATCAATTACACCGGCAGGTCCGCCTGCAGCAAGTGCATCAGCCAGTCCGCCTGTGCCGTGGAAGAAAGTCATACCCGCAGTCGCCCAGATTAATGCAATAACACCTTCAGCAATCATGGCGCCGAAAAATACTTTTCTGCCATCTGATTCTTTCTTAACTGTACGCGCAATAATCGGACTTTGAGTTGAATGGAAACCGCTGATTGCGCCGCATGAAATTGTTACCATGATTAATGGCCAAACAGGCAGTCCTGCAGGGTGCTGGTTTTCAAAAGTCAGGTTTGGAATTGGGGTGCTTGAAAACATTAGACCAATCATTACTGAAACTGCCATAATAATCAACACAGCACCGAAAAATGGATAAATACGGCCGATGATTTTATTAATCGGCAATACTGCGGCCATAACAAAGTATGCAAAAATAATAACTAAAGCAGCAAAGAATGGAATGGCACCATTGGTTTTTAAGGAAATCAATTCTGCGGGACCTGCTGTAAACGCTGCAGTCACAAGAATCATTAAGGCTAGTGACACGATGTAGATAAAAGCTTTAACACCTTTTCCTAAGTATCTTTCTACCAGCGCGGGAAACTGCGAACCGTTATGTCTCAGACTGAGCATACCGGCAAAATAATCGTGAACAGCACCGGCAAAAATACAGCCGACAACTATCCAGATTAAGGCGGGCGGTCCGTAAACGGCACCTGCAACCGCACCGAATACAGGACCGAGTCCTGCGATATTTAATAACTGAATCAGCCAGCCTTTAATCGGGTGCATCGGCATGTAGTCGACACCGTCGTTAGTTTCATAGGCCGGAGTGGGATTTTTATCATTGATTACAAATATCTTTTCAACAATTTTCCCGTAAATCATATATCCTGCAATTAATAAAAATAAAGCTGTAAAAAAAGTAAGCATGGCAGTCCTCCTGCAACTGTATTTATAAAAATTTAATGCTAAGTGTAGCAAGACTGGTAACATTCGTCAATGAAATTTCAGATAATTTAGACTTAATAGAAAATTAAAGCGTTTACATCCTGATTCATTAAGATTTGAACATCTATAAACCGCAATCAAAAAGCAAAAAGCATCTGTTCCGAATGGAAGCAGATGCTTGCACATAATTTATTTTGAATATCTGTTTTCTTTAAACGGCAGGCCGAGTTCATCCCGCAAAGTTTTGCCGCTGTATGATGTATCGTAATATCCTTTAGCAGTTAAAATCGGAATCACTTTTTCGATAAAATCGTGGAAGAAGTCTCCGAGTACATGCGGAGTCAGAACAAATCCGTCAGCGCCTTTGTTATCAACCCATTCAATAATCTGGTCAGCGACCTCTTCATATGTCCCCATAAATGGACTTTCACGTGTTGTTTCTTCCATGGCCACCTGACGCAGAGTTAGTTTGTTTTCCTTAGCGCGTTTTTTAATTTCGTCAGTTGTCGACTGGAAACTGTTCTTACCGATATCTCCAAGTTCAGGAAACGGTGCATCGACGTCGTACTGGCTGAAATCGTGATGATCGAAGTAACGGCCGAGATAAGCGAGAGCTTCTTCAATCGTTACCAGATTCTTAATGTATTCGTAACGTTCGCGGACCTCATCCTGGTCTTTGCCGACAATCGGCTGCAGGGTCGGGAATACTTTAATTTCGTCAGGGCTGCGGCCGTTATCCGCTGCCTGCTGGCGCAGGTCTGCATAACTTTTTTGCGCTTTTTCCAGAGTGCTCGCATTGGTGAAGACAGCATCGGCATTTCGTGCTGCGAATGCTGATCCTTTTTTAGAAGCACCTGCCTGAAAAATTATCGGCTGGCCCTGAGGAGAGCGTTCGATATTGAGCGGTCCCTGGATCTTAAAGAATTCACCTTCGTAATTCAGCTGATGCATTTTCTCTTTATCGAAGTACTGCCCGCTCTTTTTGTCGCGCACAAAAGCATCATCTTCAAAGGAATCCCACAAGCCTTGAACGACTGCGAGGTGTTCATCTGCGATATCGTAGCGGAGACTGTGCTCCGGATGTTTGTCTTTGCTGAAGTTTTTCGCACTGCCTTCAAGCGGAGATGTAACGACGTTCCAGCCCGCGCGGCCGCCGCTCATTATATCAACTGATGCGAGCTGGCGTGCAATTGTAAACGGTTCGCTGTAGGACGTCGATACCGTTGCAACCAGACCGATATGAGATGTAATCGGAGCAAGAGCTCCGAGCAGCGTTAACGGTTCGAAGCGGCTTAAAAAGTGCGGAATTGATTTATCGTTTATATACAGGCCGTCAGCTACAAAGATGAAAGAAAAACCTGCATCTTCAGCCTTTAAAGTAATATTTTTGTAATGCTCGAAATTGACGCTCGCATCACTTGGAACATCTTCGCTTCTCCATGCATTCATGTGCCCGCCGGGGCCGTGCAGCATAACTCCGAATTGTACTTTCTTACTCATAATATCCCAGCCTTTTCTTTGTGTATGGTATGAATCGGTGCAAGTGTTTCAATTGTAAGGTTGCGGAGGGCAGCATCTGCTGTCGGCAGATGGAACATGAACTCATCGATTGGACAGCTGTTGCTGAGTTCATTTAATTTCGATAAAATCTCGTCCTTTGTGCCGAGTATCATATCCAGCTGACTCTTCTCTACTTCAATTTTTTCATCGGTATTTTTAATATAGTCATTGACCTGTTTTTCTGTAGTGACACGCAGTGTTCTGCCATCTTTGAATTTAAGAGAGTAGACTGAATTTTCTTCTTTCGCAGCTTTCTTTTCTTTTTCAGTTTCAGTTAAGAGCACTGATAAGGCAGCAATGAATTTCCCACCAGGATACAATTCTTTGTAAGCTGAGGCGACTTCTTTCAGCAAGTTTTCATCATTTTTAATAAAATGAGCAAAGATATAATTCACTTCATTGTCAGCAGCAAATTTTGCAGATGATAAACTGCCGCCGAGCAAAAATAAATCAGGTTTCGAAGATTCAGTGTCTACGGATATTTTAAGTACTTTGTGATTATCATGGGTACCGTCCACGAAAGATTTCAAACTCAGGAATCGGTCATTAAAGGAGTCAATGTCGGACCGAAGCTCGTGCTGCAGCGCAGCAGTTGCGAGCGGTGTTCCGCCGGGAGCCTTGCCGACACCGAGATTGACGCGTCCGGGAGCGAGATGGCTGATCAGCTGGAACTGCTCGGCTACGTGAAAAGGATTGTGATGGGACAGCATGACACCGCCTGCTCCGACATTTATATTTTTTGTCTGGTTAAGAAGATGTGTTACTAAAACTTCAGGTGATGTACCGATGACATTTTCCATATTGTGATGTTCCGATACGAAGTAACGTTTGTAGCCAAGGCGATCAGCCAGCTTCGCAAGCTCTGTCGTATGGCCGAGAGACTGTTCGACAGAATGTCCGTTAAGTACAGGGCTTTGATTTAAAATATTAAACTCCATGAAATTCTCCTTCCAATAAATAAATTCCTAATATGTAATATGGTTTTCCTAGTCAATAACTATGAATTGAAATTAATGATATCACGTATTTAGAATAATTCAATAATTTAAACAGCATTTATCAAATAAAACTTACTTTTCTACTAGGAATTAAGGAAGGAGGGTGGTTCATTGACCGAGTAAGCTGTTTATCCGGCAGAAGAAGCAGGCTCATTGGCCGGCTAAAGTGTCTGCCCGGCAGAAGAGGCAAGCTCATTGACCGGCAAGCGGCCGGACTTGTCAAAAACATCACAAAAAAGCCAGCCGCGGACTTCCACGGCTGGCTGGATAAATATATATTAACCTTTATGACTCAAAACAGGTTCTGTTTTAGCAAAATCTGTCTGTTTTAATTCTTCTATACGCTCTTTAACGAAGTCGCTGGTCATGTTGTGTTCAACGATATATCTGTTGCGCGGGTGTTCTGCACATTCGATGGAACATCCGCCGAGGTGATAGTGCTGGTTTTCTTCAGACGCTAAAATTTGAGCATTGCAGACAGGGTTCGCACAGTTGATATAACGTTCGCACGGTTCGCCGTCAAAGTGATCGCGGCCGACAACTACGTGTTCAACCTGATTAATCGGGACTGTCAGTCTTTCATCAAAGACGTACATCTGTCCGTCCCACAGCTGACCTTTAGCGACAGGGTCTTTCGAATATGTTGCAACGCCGCCGTGCAGCTGTGCTACATTATCAAAGCCTTCATTTTTCAGCCATCCTGAGAATTTCTCACAGCGGATTCCGCCTGTGCAGTACGTGAGAATCTTCTTGCCTTCAAACAGATGCTTGTTGTCGCGCACCCATTGCGGTGTATCTCTGAATGTTTCAACTTCCGGCTTGATTGCGCCGCGGAAGTGGCCGACGTCGTATTCATAAATGTTGCGAACGTCGAGAACTACGGTATCATCGCGCTGCATCTGTTCGTAGAATTCTTGAGGCGATAAGTATTCACCTGTCTGTTCACGCGGGTCGATGTCAGTATCAAGGCTCAGGTTAACAAGCTCAGGACGCGGACGCACGAACATTTTCTTAAATGCATGTTCATCGGCTTCATCAATTTTAAAGACAATATCTTTAAATAAAGGGTGTGCTTTCATATATTCCATATAGCGTTCAGTCTGTTCGTAATCGCCTGAAACCGTTCCGTTGATACCTTCTTCGGCAACAAGAATACGGCCTTTCAGCCCGAGGTCCTTACAGAATCTTAAATGTTCTGCCGCAAATGTTTCCGGATCTTCTACATCCGTGTAGTAATAGTAAAGTAAAACTCGATATTTCATTATATTTTCCACCTATCAAATTTATTTGCAGGATAAATCCTGATAGTTTTACAGACATTATTGTATCAGATTTTGACACTATTTAGTACGAAAAAATACACAACATAGTGACAGTTTTCTAATTCTGCCTGTAAGTGTGTTAAAATTTAATAAAGATAAGGAGTGGTCTGATGGACGTTAAAATTTATACTGATATCGCATGTCCGTTTTGCTATATCGGCAAGAAGAACTTTGAAAAAGCACTGGCTGAATACAAAACAGATGCAAAAATTAATATAGAGTACGCAAGCTATGAACTGGATAACCAGGCGCCGAAAGTACCTGAGAAAAATATGTATGAAGTCCTTGCGGAAAAGCATGAGAAACCGCTGGATGAAGTTAAAGAAATGGTGAATCTTATCGTCGAACAGGGCAAAATTGCCGGTATCGAATTCAATATGGATAAAGTTATCCCGGCGAATACGAGAGATGCGCACAGATTATTAAAACTGGCGTATGAATTCGGACTCGGAGAAGCGGTGCTTGAATCGCTGCACCGAGCATACTTTACAGAAGGTAAGAACGTCAGCGATAAAGATGTTCTCTTAGAAATTGCCAAAATGAACGGCATACCAGAAGTACCCGCACTCGAAGTGATTAACGACCCGAGCTTATTTTTGGAAAATGTTATCGGCGACTTTAATATGGCGAAAGTAAACAAAGTCCGCACGCTGCCGTATTACATATTCGATGAGAAATTTGCAATCAGCGGCGCCCGTGAACCTCGTCATTATACTATTGCTTTAAACAAAACGCTGCAGCCTGAATAACTTTATAGAAAAACTCCGCAGCCTTCTGATTGCGGAGTTTTTTCCATCCCCATGGAAATCAATTTTCTGCGGGTACGTTTCTTCCCGGTTTAATCAGTTTAATTAAATGATACACAGCGCCAGCGATAAGAAGTAGCGGAACGATAATTAAAATCAGGAAGAACAGCGATCCGATAAACTCGCCAAAACCGAATGATGCGAAAAATTCAGATGTTGTAACTTCCAGAAGCGGCGGTAAAAATGCGAAATAATAAATCAGGCCGACAACAGCTAATGTGACTAAGTAAAATATCATATTCGAAATATGATACGGAACAGTGTTTTTATCAAACTTGAACATTATAAAACCCCTTACATTTTTAGTCTTTAAAATAGTATACAACAATGTATAATTATATGCATAGCTTATTGACGGTATTTTAAGAAAATTAATATTAAATGGAGGAAAACGAATGGCTTTACGTTTAGCAGAAAGCGATGATGTACCTTACATAATGGAAATTATCAGAAAAGTAATACCGAGAATGCACGCAGCGGGGAATTATCAGTGGGATGAATACTACCCGACTGATGTGACCTTCAAAAAAGATATAAAAAACGGCACACTCTACGTTTTTGAAGAGGAAGCAGTTCTTAAGGGATGCATCGTTGCCGATGACAATCATGCGTTTGCTTATGACGATATTCCTTGGGAGCTTGCACGCATGGACTGTCTTGCCCTTCACAGGCTCGCTGTTGATCCGCAGTATCAGGGGCAGGGACTTGCACAAAAAATATTAAAAGGCATTGTGGAAATCGGACGGGAAAAAGAATATCTCGGCATACATACCGATACTTCGCAGGAAAATAAACCGATGCAGCAGCTGTTTCAAAAGCTCGGCTTCGATTACAAGGGGCATCTGAATCTCGATGATAATCTGGATAACTGGTATGCGGCCTACGAAAAAATTTTTTAGAAAACGATTGCAATCCGGAGTGTAAAAAGCTATGTTAGTTGAGATGAAAAAATCAAGGGGGATTTAGTGTGAAATTATTAGCAAAATTAATTGCGGGTATCGTTGCCGGTATTCTGGTGGGAGGAATATACTACCTCGTAGGTGACGGAGGCACTGCAGGTTCTATTATGGAAGCTGTTGTCAGGTTATTCGTAACGATGCAATCAGTGCTTGGAGCGTTTATCTTCTTTACAATTCCATTTATTATTCTATTTTTTATTGCATCGGGGATTTCAAAAATCGGTACAGGGTCGGGTAAGGTCGTCGGCGCGACTTTAGGAGTAGCATACATATCAACGCTCGGCGCGGGTCTTTTGGCTTTTGCCGTAGCAAGTTTTATCATGCCGCGTATTACAGGGGATAGTTCAGTGCCGGAAGAGGGTGCTGAAATTGCTCCGTTCTTAGAATTTGATATTCCGCCTGTCATGGATATTTTACCGGCGCTTGTACTGGCTTTTGCCGTCGGTATCGTTATGAACATTCTAAAACTGGACTTAATGATTAAGTTCTTTGATCAGGGGAAAGATATCACAGAATTTATTATTGAAAAAGTGATTATCAGAATTTTACCATTCTACATTGCGGGAGTATTCGCAGGCATGGCAGCGACAGGAACTGTATTTGACACGCTGCTCGTGTTTGGTGTCGTACTGCTTGTAGCAGTTATTCTGCATTGGGTATGGCTGATGCTTCAGTATACAATTGCGGGTTCATTATTAAAGCAGAATCCGTTTAAGATGCTGAAAAATATGCTTCCGGCGTATTTTACAGCACTCGGTACCATGTCGAGTGCTGCAACAATTCCGGTAACACTGGCCAGAACTAAAGAAAATGGTGTTCGCGGGCGTATAGCGGACTTCGTAGTGCCACTTTGTGCGACTATTCATCTGTCCGGCAGTACGATTACAATCGTCAGCTGCTCCATTGCGGTAATGACGATTCTCCCGGCCTATGATATGCCGGGGCTGTGGGAAATGCTTGGTGTAATACTCCTCTTAGGTGTTGTAATGATTGCAGCTCCGGGTGTGCCGGGTGGTGCGATTATGGCAGCGAGCGGTGTGCTGATGTCTAATCTTGGATTTAATGAAGCGGCAGTTGCCTTTATGATTGCCTTATACGTTGCCCAGGACAGCTTTGGTACAGCAACTAACGTTACAGGTGACGGTGCTGTTGCGGCAATCATCGATGCGTATGAACAAAAATTGAACAAAAAAGCTTAAATTTTATACGAAGAAAAGAAAGACAGCCGGGCATGCGTGCCTTGCTGTCTTTTTTTCGTTATAATTGAAAGGATAGAAAATGTGAATTTTAGATAGAGGGAATAATGTGAAGTCAAAAGTTATTTTATATTTGGTTATCGTCATCTGCTTTTTGGATTTATTTATCCAGCTGCCGATTATTACGCCGTTCGCTTTAGAGCTCGGTGCTTCAGAATTTACAGCAGGTATTGTCGTTGCGATGTATTCGCTGTTCAATATGGCAGGAAACATCGCCGGCGGCTTTCTCTCAGATAAGTTCGGACGCAGAAATACGCTGTTATTCGGCATGATTATGCAAGTATTTTTCGTGCTGATTTATACGATGACGCCGTCGATCGCAATACTGCTTGGTGTCAGAGCCATACACGGTTTTTCAAGCGGTCTGCTCACTCCGGCGTCCTTCAGTTTAATCGCTGATATTTCCCGGAAGTCGGCCATTGGCAAATCGATGGCCTTGACCGGTGTTGCCATCGGAACAGCGGCAATAGTCGGACCGGCTGCAGGCGGTATTATTTCAAGTGCTGTCAGCTACGAAATGGTGTACTTCATCTTATCCGGGGTATACGTATTTGGAACGCTTTTAACCTTCTTTGGTATTAAGGAAAGTTCGACAGACGAAAGCAGAACGCGTCACGCGGCAACACCTTTTAAAGAACTGCTGCTCCGGCCGTCCTTAAATGTGGCATACCTCTCATCATTTACCTTGATGATTGCCCAGGGGACACTGGCTTTCGGACTGCCGATAAAAACCGGCATTCTCGGCCTTGAAGCATCGATGACAGGCATGATGCTGAGCGTGTTTGGTGTGACGGCAATTATTGTTTTTGCGACACCGATTAATAAAATATATTCGCGCTATAAAAGTGAAAGTCTCGTTGCCGCCGGCATCCTGATTTTAAGTGCCAGCATGATACTGCTGCACTTCGCTCCGTCGTCAGGTTTTGTCTTTTTAGTCATGGTGATTTACGGATTCGGATTCGGTTTTATCTTCCCGTCGATGAATAAGATTATCGCGGAACATTCTGAAATGAATGAGCGGGGCAAGGCAAACGGAATCTTTTACTCTTATTTTTCACTCGGCTCTGTAGCGGGCTCTGTGCTTGCAGGCTATTTTGCAACGGTGTTTAATCTGCCGTTTCTCGGTATCGGTCTGCTGACGCTTGTCATGCTTGTAATTTTAATGTTTATTCGTTACAGACTGGAAATAAGCCGTCAATAGGAGGATTGTTATGACAAAGAAAAATGTACTGCTTATGGGTGTACATGGCAGAATCGGCGAGCATCTGTATTTAGAGCTCAACGAAGCGGCTAACCTGTTCGCTTTTTCAAGTCCGAAACAGGCGCCGGATTACGAAAATATTACATTTATTAAAAAAGATTTATTTATTTTACCTGAAGTTGAAGAAGCGCTCAGGAATATTGATGTGGTAATTTTTTACGAAGACCCGATTATGCGGCTCAACAGGCTGACGCAGGGGAAATTTTACGATTTATATTTGCTGATTGCGGATAATATCGCACGGGCGGCAAGCACTAATAACGTGGAACAGATAATATATATCGCCGATGAACTGTCAGACGGCAGTATTTTATCGATATTAGGTGCTTACGGTACCAGGGTTCAGAAAACAGAAACGCCTATCCGCCGCTACGGCAAAAACCTGACTTATAAAACGAAGGATTATAACAATGTACGGAGCGTGCAGCGAGCTCCGCTGCCTCCGGGATGGACACTAGAGAATGTGGCATGGTATTACTTCGCCTGGCTCGATGAAATCATTTACGATTTCGTTAATACCCGCATCGAAAATAATACGGTGTATATAAATGTGCTCGATAAGCCGAAACCGGTGCTTGTCTTAAAATTTAATGAGGCCCGTTCTGAAGAGGATATTGTGCTGTTTGAAATTACAGGCGGGAGCCTGAAGAAACGCTCGACAAATAAAGAACAGCGCTTTGAATTCAGAAAGCTGCCAGAGAGAGAAGAGTTCATTATGGCACTGCACGACTTTGAACCATCACTGCCGTGGCCGGTGTTTAAAATGACACAGGCTCCAATCCACTCGCTTGTCAGCAGAATTTATCAGGTTGAAATGATTATTAATAAAGATGTGCCTGAACAGCGGCCGCGCAGAAATAAATAAAGTGATAAAATATAAAAGAAATTATACTGGAATAAGGAAGATGACCGATGGGAAGAAAATGGAATAATATTAAAGAAAAGAAAGCACAGAAAGATCAGAACACAAGCCGGATATATGCAAAGTTCGGGAGAGAAATATATGTAGCAGCGAAAAAAGGAGATCCGGATCCGGAAACCAACCAGGCGCTGAAAGTCGTACTGGAACGTGCTAAAACTTATTCTGTGCCGAAGCATATTATCGATAAAGCGATTGAAAAAGCGAAAGGCGGCGACGACGAAACATTTGACGAACTCCGCTATGAAGGTTTCGGACCCGGTGGTTCGATGATTATTGCCGATGCACTGACTAATAATGTGAACCGCACAGTATCTGATGTCCGTGCAGCCTTCGGTAAAAACGGCGGGAATATGGGTGTCAGCGGGGCAGTCAGCTATATGTTCGACAGCGTTTCTGTCTTTGTTTTTAGCGGATTTGACGATGAGACTGTGCTTATGCATTTAATGGAAGCAGAAGTCGATGTGAAAGATGTTGCGGAAGAAAACGGGATGACCGTCGTCTACGGTGAACCGCAGGCATATAATGATATTAAAGAAGCGCTTGATAAGCTTGGAGTCGAAGACTTCGAAGTGGCGGAACATGCGATGATTGCGCAGAACGAAGTGACTTTAGAAGAAGAAGATCTCGAACAGTTTGAGAAACTGATTGATGCTTTAGAAGACCTGGAAGATGTATCGAACGTGTTTCATAATGTAAACTTAGGTGAGTAAACTTATGAAGGAGTGATACTGTGTCAGAGTTAATGGATTTCGGTTATCAGGGAAAAGCAGCGGTCATTACGGGCTCGAGTAAAGGTATCGGACGTGAAACAGCAGAACAGATGGTAAAGCTCGGGGCTAAAGTGATGCTGGTTGCACGCGGTGAAGAAGCTTTAAAAGAAGCGGCTGAGGAACTTCGTGAATTTGGTGACGTTGACTATATTGCGCAGGATATAACTGAAAGCGGCGCAGGTGAGAAAATTGTTGAAGCAGTCATTGAGAAATACGGACGGCTGGACGTGCTTGTGAATAATGCAGGCAGTTCGTTTGCCAAAAACTTTGAAGATGTTGAACTTGCAGACTGGGAAGAGGATATTGATCTGAAAGTGATGGCAGCAGTAAAAATGGCAAAAGCCGCACTGCCGCATTTGAAAAAACAGGGCGGGGCAATATTAAACTTAACAGCAGTCATGGGGAAAACGCCGCAGCCGAACTCACTGCCGACAACAGTATCGCGGAGTGCAGGACTCGCGCTCACTAAAGCGATGAGCAAAGACCTCGGACAGTACGGCGTTCGTGTAAACGCAGTATGCATCGGTCTGATTCGGAGCGACCAGATCGAAAAACGCTGGCAGAAGCAGTCTCCGGAATTATCATGGGAAGAATTCTCCGCTTCTAAGGCGGACAACATCCCGCTTGGCCGTATTGGAGATACATCGGAAGCCGCGAACGTGATTACCTTCCTTTGTTCTGATTTAGCATCATACGTGAGCGGGACCGCGGTGAATATTGACGGCGGCAGCGGCCACGCTTGGTAAATAAAGTGCATTTGGGTATTTATCGGACACCGTGAAACCGACAGTGTCTGACAAATCCTTTTATCGGACACCGTGGAACTGACAGTGTCTGACAAATCTTTTTATCGGACACCGTGAAACCGACAGTGTCTGACAAACGATAAAAGCCATCGAATCCTTAACGGATTTGATGGCTTTTTCATATTATCCTGCAACTTTTTTAACCGCTGCACCAAATTTCTCCAGAGCTTCATCGATTTCTTCAGCGCTTACATTGAGCGGGGGAAGCAGGCGCACAACATTATTTTTCGCTGTTACTACCAGCATTTTTTCATCATAGCATGCTGATAAAATATCAGCTGCCGGCACAGCTTCATCAAATTGTACACCAATCAGGAGGCCGAGTCCTTTCACTTCAGCAATACTGCCGGTTTCAGCGGATATTTTCTCGAGACCTGCAGTGAGCTCAGCTGAACGCGCTGCAGCATTATCGAGCAAATCCGCTTCAATAATTTCATCAAATATTGCATTGCCGACTGCGGTTGCAAGGGGATTTCCGCCGAGCGTCGTCCCGTGATCACCCGGTTTAAAGTGTGCCGCAACTTTATCGGTCGCAAGAAATGCACCAATCGGAAAGCCGCCGCCGAGCCCTTTGGCAAGTGTCACGACATCTGGTTCCAGGCCGAACTGCTCAAATGAAAAAAGTGTCCCAGTGCGTCCCATGCCGGTCTGAACTTCATCGATAATCAGCAGCACACCGTCCTTCTGAAGCTCATTCAGCGTATCGATGAATGACTCGCTTAAAGTATTAATACCACCTTCGCCCTGAATCGTCTCAAAAATAATCGCACACGTATTATTATCAACAGCAGCCTTCAAACCTTCACTGTCATTTAATTCAACATATTTTGAACCGGACAGGAGCGGCTGAAAGTCTTTGTGCATATCCGTCTGGCCTGTGGCGGACAAGGTTGCCATCGTGCGGCCGTGAAATGAATCCACTAAAGAAATCACTGTTGTACACTCCGGACCATTCACTTCCCTGCCGTACTTCCGTGCCAATTTCAGAGCGCCCTCGTTCGCCTCAGCGCCTGAGTTTGTAAAGAATACTTTCGATAAACTGCCGGCTCCTTTATAATTTACGAGTTTATCAGCAAGTTCAATCGACGGTTTATTCCAGTATACATTGGAAATATGCATCAGCTCTGAAGCTTGCTTCATGACCGCTTCAACAATTTTTTCATGAGCATGGCCCAAAATATTAGTCGCAATGCCTGAAACGAAATCAAGAAACTCTTCGCCGTCGTTATTTTTAATATATGTGCCTTTACCTGAAACAAATATTTTATCGCCGCGGTTATAAGTATTGAATAGTGCCGAATTGCCAAGCTCAATTAAATCTTCTGTCTTCATAAAACTCTTCCTCCTTCATGAGGTATAATCATCGTGCCGATTCCTGCATCAAAGAACAGCTCTAAAAGCAATGAATGCTTAAGACGGCCGTCGACAATATGCGCCTGCCTGACGCCTTTTCTAAGCGCGTGTGAACAGCATTCTACTTTCGGAATCATACCTTCTGAGATCACACCCGATTCTATATGCTTTTCCACCTCTGCCAGTGTGAGTTCTGCGAGCAGCGTCGATTCGTCGTCTTTATCTTTGCATACCCCTTTAGTATCTGTTAAAAGAATAAATTTATCAGCGCCGATTGCACCGGCAATTTCTCCTGCGACATAGTCCGCATTCACGTTATAAGTGTCGCCGTTCATATCCGCAGCCACTGGTGAAATGACAGGGACGAAGTCATTGTCAATCAGCAAGGTCACGAGAGCAGGATCAATCGTTTCAATCTCCCCGACAAGGCCGATATCTACCTGTCTGATTTCCCCCTTATTATTATGCTCTTCAATGTACTTCTTCTTCACTTTAATCAGATTGCCGTCCTTGCCTGAAATACCGACAGCCTTGCCGCCGATTTTATTGTAATGTTTTACAATATCCTTATTCACCTGGCCGGATAACACCATTTCAGCAACATTCATCACCGCATCATCTGTCACGCGGAGTCCCTTTTTAAACTCGGTTTCGATATTTAAATCGGTCAGCATATTATTGATGAACGGTCCGCCGCCGTGAACGATGACAGGCTTGATACCGACCGATTTCATGAGCAGCACATCCTGCATGACCGACTCTTTTAAGCTGTCATTGACCATGGCATTGCCGCCGTATTTCAGCACGATAATATTATCCTGGAAAATATTAATGTAGGGCAGGGCTTCGATGAGCGTATCTATTCTCTCTGTATCATTCATGATTATCATCCTAACTTCTGTAGTCCGCATTTATTTTTACATAATCGAGTGACATATCACACGTCCATACTTGAGCTGAAGATTCACCTGCATTTAAATCGATAAAAATCCCAATATCTGCAGCGCTTAAAATTTCATAAGCGCGGGCTTCATCGAAAGGTACTGCGAGACCCTCATGACAGACGAGAACTTCATCATTGCCTGAAGTGAATTTAATCGTTATTGTAGTCGGATCTAAATAATCAGTTTCACTGTTGCCGATGGCCATAATAACCCGGCCCCAGTTGGCGTCCTGACCGTAAACAGCTGTTTTAACGAGGCTCGATGTGGCGACTGTTTTTGCCACACTGACAGCATCACTTTTGCTATATGCATTAATAACATTTACGGTAACGAACTTCGTCGCACCTTCAGCGTCGCGTGCAATCATCTGCGATAACTTTTGGCACAGCGCAGTCAGCACCGAAGTAAATTCGGCCGCATGACTTTCATCGAGCATAATTTTGTTAGTAGAAGCGAGCAGCACAGTATCATTTGTACTCGTGTCGCCGTCGACTGTCATGACGTTAAAGCTGTCGTCAGCTGCAGATTTCAAAGCGGTGTTTAAGTCAGCTTGCGGCAGTCCGGCATCGGTAACAATGTAGCCGAGCATGGTGCCCATATTCGGATGAATCATACCTGCACCTTTAATCATGGCGCCGAAATGCACAGTGTGATCGTCGATTTCAGCTTCTAATGACAGTTCTTTCGGCACAGTATCCGTCGTCATAATTGCCTCGGCAGCTGAGGTGGAAGTGTCCGTGCCAAGTCCGCCAATCAGCGAATCGAGACCAGTATAGAATGGTTTTAAATTCATCGGCTCACCGATGACACCTGTCGAGCTGACGAGAACTTCATGCGATTCGATATTCAGTTTTTTTGCCAGAGCTGAAGTCATTGACTGAATATCCTCTTCGCCATTCAGTCCATTGCACGCATTAGCATTGCCGCTGTTAACCAAAATAGCTTTAAAATCTGTAAAGTTTTTAAGCATTTTCATATCGTAAAGTACGGAGTGTGCTTTCACTTTATTTCTCGTAAACACTCCTGTTACGGTTGCACCATCCGGAAAATAGATGAGCGCAAGATCCTTATCCTGAGCTTTAAAACCGGTATGTATACCGTTTGTTTCGACGCCTTCAACCGCACAAAGTCCTTTTTGCACCAATCCTTTTTTCTCTGTAATCTGCATATCAAAAACCCTCTCTAAGGCATCATGGCAATGGTAGTCAGTCCTGATTTTTCAGGCAATCCAAACATGATGTTCATATTTTGTACCGCTTGTCCTGCTGCGCCTTTGCCTAAGTTATCGATAACTGATAAAACAAGAAGCCTGCCTGTGCGTTCGTCCAGCTGTACCGACAGCTGACAGCTGTTTGTCCCGGCAACGTGTTTCATCTGAGGCAGTTCTCCTGACTCTAGTACGTGAACGAACGGTTCATTTTCATATGCTGACTTATAGCTGTCAATAACGTCAGCTTCAGTAATGTCGTCTTTAACTGTTGCGTAAATTGTTGAGAAGATACCGCGCTCTGCCGGGAGTAAGTGAGGCGTAAACTGCACCTGTACAGCATTTTTTGATGAGCTGTTCAGTTCCTGCTCAATTTCCGGAATATGGCGGTGGGCGAGTGGGTTGTATGCTTTAAAGTTGCCCATCAGTTCCGTCAGCAGCTTATCAACCGAAGCGCTGCGCCCCGCCCCGCTGACACCCGTTTTACTGTCGATAATAACAGACTGTTCATCAATCAGAGCATCGCTTACTGCAGGAAGGAGACCAAGTAAGGCACTTGTCACGAAGCACCCGGGATTGGCAATGTATTTCGCGTTTTTAATATCATTTCTGTATTTTTCAGGCAGGCCGTAGACAAAATCTTTCAGTAAATTTGGCGCAGCCTGTTCAACGTTATAAGTCTGTTCATAGACATCGATATTTTTCAGACGGAAATCAGCGCCGAGGTCGATAATTTTTACATCATATTCTGAAGCTGCTGCTGAAAGTTCCATCGAATGACCGTGGGGCAGACAGATAAAGACGACATCGCTCTCACCGAATACTGCTTCTTGATTGAGTTCTGAAAACTGCTTGTCGATACTTCCTTTTAAGAAGGGGTAGTAACTGTCAGCCTTTGTACCAGCATGGCTGCGCGATGTTAAATACATGAGTTCAACTTCCGAGTGGGGAATTAAATAACGTAAAAGCTCGCTGCCTGTGTAACCTGTTGCACCGATAATACTGACTTTGATCATAATATGACCTCCTGAATTTTTATCAATTTAAATCCGGTATAAATAAGCTGCCGTTTGTTGCTGCCATAATCGCTTTAATAGAATGCATGCGGTTTTCACCCTGTTCAAACTGTTTCGCGTAATCTGCTTCGAATACTTCAGATGTAACTTCCATTTCTTCAATACCGAACTCTTCAGCAACGTTTTTTCCGTACTCGGTATTTGTATCGTGAAAGGCCGGCAGGCAGTGCATGAAGATAAAGTTCTCGCTGACTTCTGAAAGAAGCGTCTTATTAACTTGATATGGAAGGAGTGTGTTCACTCGTTCTTCAAAGTGTTCTTCTTCACCCATGGATACCCAGACGTCTGTATAAAGCACATTTGCATCTTTAACAGCTGCTTTAATGTCCGATGTAATTTCAACAGCTGAGCCGGATTTTTTGGCGTATTCTTGTGCCAGCGTCACGTAAGCATCTTCCGGGGATAGTGATCCCGGAGCTGCGATTGTGACATCAATGCCGAGAATGGCTGCCGTTACAAGCAGTGAGTTCGCAACATTGTTACGTCCGTCTCCCGAGTAGACAAGCTTAAGGCCATCAAATGTGCCGAACTCTTCTTTAATCGTCATGAAGTCGCCAATCATCTGTGTAGGATGTGAGGCGTCTGTCAGACCGTTCCAGACAGGCACACCAGAGTGTTCAGCAAGTTCTTCAACAACTGCCTGACTCTGTCCTCTGTATTCCAGACCGTCGAACATGCTGCCTAAAATTTTAGCGGTATCTGCTACAGATTCTTTTTTACCGAGCTGGATATCACCGGAACCTAAAAACTCAGGAGATGCTCCAAGGTCATTTGCTGCGACTGTAAAAGCAGCGCGTGTACGTGTTGAAGACTTTTCAAACAGCAGTGCGATATTCTGTCCTTTTAAATACTGGTGAGGTATATTATTTTTCTTTAGTTGTTTTAAATGAATAGCAAAATCAATCAGATATTCGACTTCTTTCTTATTGAAATCACTGATTGTTAAAAAACTTTTTCCTTGAAAATGCATGAAAACACTCCTTTTAGACTTATTATCTAATTATTATTCGTTATATTGTATATTTATAATTATTAGTTGTTGTTTATAATATACAAATTAAATTCATAAATCAAGTGTTTTACCGTATATATTCTCTTTATTTGGTATAAATTTAAGTTATCAAAATGATAACAAATTTATTGACGATGTTCTGTTTCAGCTGTACTATATTAATTAATACAGTTAGTACAGCGAACCGACAGGAGGTGGATACGTGTTTGATATCGATGTAAAAAGCCGCATGCCTATATATGAACAGATTATAGAAAACGTAAAACGTCTGATTATTCAAGGAGTGCTGCTGCCGGAAGAAAAACTGCCGTCAGTACGCAGTCTGGCCCAGGAACTTACGATTAATCCCAACACGATCCAGAAAGCTTACAGAGAATTGGAAAGGGAAGGGTACGTGATTTCCCGTCCCGGAAAAGGGAGTTTTGTGAATGATATGACGGAAACGATGAACAGAGAGCATATTAAAACATTAACGGCAGAAGTGGAACGCCTGATTAAGGAACTGGTATTTCTCGATGTGCCGGGAGTATCTTTAAAAGCAATGATAGATAAAGCAGAACGCGAAAAGGAGGGACAGGAATGAAGCTTTTGGTAAACGGTGCAAAGAAGAGTTTTGGTAAAAATACTGCAGTTGAGAATATAGATTTATCAATTACAGAAGGTACGATTCATGGGCTTTTAGGATCGAACGGAGCAGGCAAAACAACATTGATGAAGGTGCTGTCAGGCATTTATAAAGCGGACAGCGGCACGGTCAGCTACGACGGCCAAAGTATTTATGAGAACCCGGATATTAAAAGTGATGTAATCTTCATGCACGATATTCCTTTCTTTTTTAAAGGTGCGAGTTTAAAGAAGATGGCGAAGTTTTACAAAGCAATGTATAAGAACTGGTCGGATGAGCGTTTTTTACAACTGTCCGGTCACTTCGGTATTGCACCTGATAAACAGCTGAATCAGCTGTCGAAAGGAATGAAGCGGCAGGCCGCCTTTATCCTTGCTTTCTCAGCGAGACCGAAAGTGATGCTGCTGGATGAACCGTTTGACGGACTCGATCCGATTATGCGGAAACAGGTTAAAAATATTCTGATGCAGGACATTGCAAACCACGGGATGACCGTCGTTGCTTCAAGTCATAATTTAAGAGAAATGGAAGACCTGTGCGACTCGGTATCGATTATGCATGACGGAAAAATACTCTTCCACAAAGAACTGACGGATATCAGAGGCACGCACTGCAAGCTGCAGATTGCCTTTAAAGAACTGCCTGAAGATAAGTTTTTCACTGATCTGAATGTCGTTCACCATAAAGTTAAAGGACGTATTATTACGTGTATCGTAAAAGGAGATATATCTAATCTGGAAGAAAAAGTGACGAAATATAATCCGCTGATGTACGACATTCTGCCGCTGACGCTGGAAGAAATATTTACTTATGAAATGGGGGAACTCGGTTATGAAATCTCAAACATCATTGTTGAATAAAACATTACTGTCCCATTTCACGGGTACGATATTCTGGCTGACGATTGTCTTTATGGCCTTGAATATTATTGCTCTGCCTCTGTCGATATGGATTGTGACGTTCGACAGAGATTTTTATCCGGACTATCAGATTCCGGAAAACTTCTTATTTCAAATAGCTTCCGGGCAGCTGATTATCGGTATGATTTTTACAGCGTTTTTAGCAATGTTTTTACTGAACTATTTAAACGATGAGAGTTCATCTGATTTCATGCACAGTCTGCCGGTTAAACGGACAGCTCTTTTGATACATGTCTTATTAACGGGCATAACAGCAATCGTTGTCCCGCTGGTTATCAGTGCGGTAATACTGCTTATTGAGCGGATGATATTCATTCCGGAAATTGCAGTAACAGATATCGCTAAATGGTTAATCTATGCTCTTTTTGCTCACTTTGTTGTTTTTGCGATAGCAATATTTACAGGGTTTTTAGTTAATGGTATCTTCCTGCACATGCAGGTGATTATTCTGGCCTTGTTTCTGCCGCTCGCCGTATGGGCATTAACGTATGCGGCGGCAAATGTATTATATGATGGAATTTCTTCATCATTTATGGAACATTCGGAATTAGTGCTGAACGCAACGTTTCCTTATATTGCAGTCACCCAGCTTTATGACGGAATTAATACGCCACTCAGCCTTTTATGGGCTGCAGCAGCCATCCTGCTGATTGTATTGTCTTTTGTGCTGTATAAATACCACCGCAACGAGAAAGTGACAGCAAGTTTTAACTTTGTATGGCTGAAAGAAATTTTGACAGCAGTGACGACGATTGCCGGTATGCTGGCAGTAGGGGCCTCGGTATCGCTGTTAATACCAGTTTCTCCAGCAGTATCTGTTTTTGGGTTTGCCGTGGGGGCAATTGTTGCCTACTTAATTGTGGAAATGTTCTTCCAGAACAGTGTGAAAATACAGTTCAGCTGGAAGTCGATAGTATTTACGGTGCTTGTTATTATTATTTTTTGGCTCGTGTTTTTAATCGGCTGGACAAAATATGTAAATGATGTGCCGTCCGAAGAAGAAGTAGCAAGTGTTTATATTGCTGACGATTATATGTACTACACGAGCGACTCTCTCGATGAATATTTCGAAGAAGGATTTTTATTTAATGATGACGAGAAAGTGATTGAATCTGCAATCAAAGCACATGAGACTGCGATTGAAGATAAATCTTTCCCGAATATATATACGGGGGATGAAACTGCCCGGCTTGAATTCCAGTACAAGATGGAAGATGGCAGTGTGATGAATCGCACCTTCCAAACCCTTCAGAATGATTCTGAAGCAGTGCAGATTACTAAGCAGCTGAATTCGGCCAAGTATAATATTAATGCGGACTTCCTTGAAAACATTAAACAGCACCCGGAAATGACAGAGCTTTGGCTGTTTAACAATACTCTGAAAGCAGACCGGTCATTAATAGAAGATTATAAGAATCACAGCGCTCAATTAATGGAATATAATCCTTATATCACAAATGAAACGGGCCGTATTGAAGCAAGTGCTAATTATGAAAACAATTACGAGTCGGGCATGAGCTCAATTTATAATGAAGCAGTTCTAAAACGGATTGCAGAATCTGATCTTCTGATGGAAGAAATATTATACCTTAATCAGTCGAGTGAAATGTTCATCGCGGACATACCAGCTGATGAACTTGAAACATTCTTTAATGATTACAAGGAATTGAACATACGGGAACTGGCAGACAAACATGAGCTTGAAAACTTATCTGAAGAGCAGAAAACAGATATTATCAGCCGGGTCAATGATGGTGAACTGGCGCCTGAAGGTAGCAAACTGCTCATATACAGCTATCCGGATTATACAGAATCAGAAGAAGATTATCCGGCAGAAATGGACTTCAGCATTCTGGCTATACAATAAAATATAAGCAAAAGTTATAGAGATAGGTAAAATTGATGCCTATCTCTATACTTTTGTTTTCTTTTTTTTGTATAATTACCAGTAGGAGATGAATGCCATGAAAACTAAGTATCTGGATAAGAAAAAATGGCGTCGGCTGGTGCGCTCAAAATATGATGAAACAATCATTACCTGTCAGGGTGAGAAAATATTGGCAGGTATCATTCATATGCATAAAGTTCGTGAACCGCTCAGTGTTCGCGTGGTCGGAGAAGATACGTTAGTTGTGGCTAACAATTTTAAATGGATGCAGCTCCTGCCTGAAAAACGCAATTACAGCATTACTGTCATGTACGATGAAAAATGGCAGGAAATACAATATTATTTTGATATTAATTATTCTCATACTTTGGAGCTCGGCAAAGCCCGGCGGCAGGATTTATATCTCGACGTTCTGGTGCTGCCGGACGGCCGTTATGAACTCGTAGATGAAGAGGACATCAAACGCGCTTTTAAAAAAGGAGTTATCAGTACAAAAGAAAGAGATTTTGCCTATCGGACTGCGCGCGAGCTGATGGCGGAAATTGACAGGGATTTCAGCCAGTTTAAAAAACTTGCGGCATCGTGTTTAAAAGAACTTAAAAAATTAATGTAGCCATCCGGGGAAATGGGGATGGCTTATTCACTGGAGGTAATGTCGTGAAAGTTGATGATTATCGTTTACTTGCAACATTAAGCGAAGCTAAAACCTTGCGTAAAGCTGCTGAAAAGCTCTACATATCACAGCCGGCAGTCAGTCAGCGTCTGAAGTCCATCGAAGACGAATGGGGTGTGCAGATTTTTATCAGAACTAAAAAAGCGCTCTATACAACCGGCGTTGGAGAAAGAATCATTGCACATGCTAAAAAGGTCGTCGATGAAGAACGTCTCGTTAAAGATTATATTCAGGCGAACGAAGGCGCGGTTGAAGGGAAAATTTCAATCGGTGTATCTTCTTTAATCGGCTATACGATTCTGCCGGATATTCTGGCAAAGTATTTAAGTGATTTCCCGAATGTAAACGTTAAAATTGACGTGGGTTCGACCAAAGAAATTATTGCGAACCAGGGCGACTATCACTTATCAATTGTACGCGGAGCCCGTATTTTAAATAAAGAAAATGAACTGCTCTACAGTGATAAACACTACCTGGTTACTCCGAAAGACGTCGAGCTTGAAGATCTCGCCGTAATAGAATTCCAGGCAGATCCCGACTATATTACGCATATTAAAAATTATTTTGAAGAACGTTTCAATATTAAATATGAACCTCAAATTTTCGTCGATCAGATTACGACCTGCCGCGAATTACTGCGTAAAAAAGTAGGTATTACAGTGCTGCCTGAACTGGTATTAGACGGACTGGACCTCGATAATTATCATATCGAAGAAGTTCTGGTAGACGGCAAACCGCTGACCCGCGACACTTATATTTCTTACGACAAGAGTGTACTCATGCTGCCGCAGGTAGAGTCTTTTATCGACTTAATCAAAAGAGATTCGCATAACAGCGGACACTAAAGCCGGGGGACGAAGATGATCAAAGACTTATTTCAAATACAGAACTACAAATTATTTTTAACGAATATGACTATGCTTGGGATGGCGGTTGCAATCACAGCTCCCTTCCTCGTTATTTTTATGACGGAAACACATGGAATGTCTTCTACCGGTTACGGTATATTTATGGCTTCGGCAGCTGTCGGCAGTTTTTTCGTCAACACGATTATCGGCCGTTACAGCGACAGGCTCAAATTTGACCGCAAATATTTAATCATTGCGGCTCTCTTGATGCAGATTATGGCATTTTTAAGCTTCTTAATTATTCCAAACACCTGGATACTGATTATTTCTTATATTATATTCTTTTCATTGGGTGCTCCTGCGATGCCCCAGCTGTATGCATCCGCCCGCGAATCGATTAACCAGTACCGTTCAAGTATCGCGGTGATGGCAAACACGATTTTGCGTTCGATGTTCAGCTTCGGCTTCCTGTTCGGACCGCTCGTCGGTTCCATCCTGCTTGCCCGCTACGATTTTACAGGCTTGTTTTTCGGGACAGTCATTATGTTCGCTGTCGTCTTTATGTCGAGCTTTCTAATTAAAAATTCCAACCCGCCAGCGGTAGAAAATACGATTGAAATTACCGGCTACGAGGAACCGAAAAGTCCGAATCTGTTAACCAGTCTGACTTTATTTATACCGTTTATTGCTTTTGTCTTTCTTCACGTGGGACAATGGATGTACCTCTTGAATATGCCGCTGTTTGTAACGGGGTATCTAGGGGAAGCGGATAGTGCAGTCGGTATACTCGCAAGTTTATGTGCGGGGCTTGAAGTGCCGCTTATGATATTTATGGGATATGTCGCTTCACGCGTATCATCAAAAACACTTTTAATCATTGCCGGCTTTATCGGCAGCATGTACTTTTTATCGATTGGAATCTTTGAGAGCTACACCATGATGTTAATTGGACAATTGCCGCTCGCTTTATTTTTAGCAATATTACTCGGTCTCGGAATCAGTTATTTCCAGGACCTGCTGCCGCAGTTTCCCGGCTACGCATCAACCTTATTCGCTAACGCTATGATAGTCGGGCAGCTGCTCGGCAACTTGCTCGGCGGTATTGCGAATGACGTGCTCGGTGTGGAAAATTCATTTTACATCAGCGGTACATTTTTATTTATAGCATTTATCCTGTTCTTCTTTACTAAGAAAGAAGTCAGAGAAGGAGAAATTTGATGGACATTATTTTATGGCTCATTGTCATCGTATCATTTGTACTCGGATTTGCCGGAATCATATATCCAGTGCTGCCTTCAGTACTCATGTTCTGGATAGGATTTTTAGTATACAACTTTTTCATCGGCGACGAACTGTCATGGATGTTCTGGGTAATCGCCGGAGCGCTGACACTCGTAGCACTTATCAGTGACGTGGCAGCAAACAGTTACTTCGTGAAAAAATTCGGAGGCAGTAAAAAAGGCGAATGGGCAGCAATTATCGGTGCTGTTGTCGGAATGTTTGTTTACCCGCCGTTCGGTGTGTTGTTCGTACCTTTTGTCTTCGTATTCTTTGTGGAATTCATACAGATAAAAGATATGAGCAAGGCGCTGAAAGCATCAGTAGGCTCGTTTTTAGCCTTTATCTCAAGCGCAATCTTCGACGTGATAATATACATCTTCCTGGTTATATTCTTCCTGTTAGATGTATTTTTATATTAGACTCTATACGATATATGATAAAAATCCGCATCTCGGTTTTGAGGTGCGGATTTTTTGATGACGGGATCTGGGTGCTGTCGGGGCCCTTCATGGATTTGATGACGGGATTCGGTTGTTGTCGGACCCCTTCATGAATTTGATGACGGGATCCGGTTGTTGTCGGTCCCCTTCATGAATTTGATGACGGGATTCGAGTGATATCAGACCAGAAAACTTCATAGATTTTAACAAAGGTTACTTTTTTAATAATTATGATGACCGACAACGTCCAAACTCCGTTAAACGTCGTCGTCAAAGTAAACGACGCCATCCAAACCCCGTTAAACGTCGTCGTCAAAGTAAACGACGCCATCCAAACCCCGTTAAACGTCGTCGTCAAAGTAAACGACACCATCCAACCCCCGTTAAACGTCGTCGTCAAAGTAAACGACACCATCCAACCCCCGTTAAACGTCGTCGTCGAAATAAACGACACCATCCAACCCCCGTTAAACGTCGTCGTCGAAACAAACGACACCATTCAACCCCCGTTAAACGTCGTCGTCAAAATAAACGACACATTCAACCCCCGTTAAACGTCGTCGTCGAAGTAAACGACACCATCCAAACTCCGTTAAACGTCGTCGTCAAAGTAAACGACACCATCCAAACCCTCCCCAACCAAAAAAAGCCCCCGCAATTGCGGGGGACCTTATCATTATTTTTCAGTTTTTGTATATTCTTCGCCTTTATCTGTTGCTGCGTCTTCGCCTTCATCATCGAGTATTTCACGGACGTTGTACATTTCGTACTGCGGTTCGTGTTTTCCTCTTTGGATGTCGAGTGCATAGTGACATGCAACTTTGTGGAAGCCTGCGTATTCAGCATCTTTCTGCTCAAGCTCCGGCACTTCCGTACGGCAGTGATCTGTCGCAAACGGGCATCTCGTATGGAAGCGGCAGCCCGTCGGCGGATCAATTGGTGACGGCACATCGCCGCGCAAGAAAATGCGTTCTGATTTTTTACGCGGGTCCGGTACAGGTATTGCTGACAGCAATGCTTTCGTGTACGGGTGCTGAGGGTTTTCAAAGATAGAATCTGTATCTCCGACCTCAACGATTTTCCCTAAATACATTACGATGATGCGGTCGGCAATATGACGGACAACACCAAGGTCATGTGAGATAAAGAGATAAGTTAATCCGAGATCGCGCTGCAGTCTCTTTAACAGGTTAAGCACCTGAGCCTGGATTGATACGTCCAGCGCAGATACGGCCTCATCACAAATGATTAATTTAGGATTAACTGAGAGCGCACGTGCAATCCCGATACGCTGGCGCTGCCCGCCTGAAAATTCATGAGGGTAGCGGTCGATCTGGTGGCGCTGCAGTCCTACAGTTTCCATCAATTCAATAATACGGTCGTTGCGCTCTTTGCGGGGAACGACTTTTTGAATATCCATGGCTTCCCATAATGTCTGTCTGACAGTTTTACGCGGGTTTAATGACGCGTACGGATCCTGGAAAATAATCTGCATATCTTTTCTCATTTTGCGCATCTCATCTTTAGACATGGCAAGAACGTCCTGGCCTTCGAACTCAACTTTACCGCCAGTAGGTTCATCGAGACGAAGAATGGCACGGCCTGTAGTTGATTTACCACAGCCTGACTCACCAACAACTGCTATCGTTTCACCTTTATCGATTGAAAAAGTAATACCGTCGACAGCTTTAACATGGTTGACTGTACGTCCAAGGAAGCCCCCTTTAATCGGGAAGTGCTGCTCCAGATTTTCAACATTTAATAATGGTTGTTTACTTGGCATTTACCTGTACCTCCTTATCTCCATCCCACTGATCAGTATAAATCCAGCATCTGACTTCGTTGCCGTCTCCCTGATCTTCGAGTTCAGGCAGCGTGTTGCAAATATCCGATGCGAAAGGGCAGCGGGGTGCAAAACGGCAGCCGGACGGCATTTCGTTTGGTGCAGGTACATTACCTTTAATCGGAATCAGCTCATCCTGCGCTTTATCGTGGCGCGGCAGTGAGTTTAAGAGTCCGACAGTGTAAGGGTGTTTCGGATTTTCAAATAATGTATAAACATCAGCAAATTCAACAACCTTTCCGGCATACATTACAGCGACATAATCGCATGTCTCTGCAACAACACCGAGGTCGTGTGTAATCATAACAACACTCATGCCGATCTCTTCCTGAAGTTCTTTAATCAGTTCGAGAATTTGCGCCTGAATTGTTACATCGAGGGCAGTAGTCGGCTCGTCGGCGATAAGCAGTTCAGGCTTGCAGGCCAATGCCATCGCAATCATAACGCGTTGTCTCATACCGCCTGAGAGTTCGAAAGGGTACTGGTCAACGCGTTTTTCCGGTGAAGGAATGCCGACGAGTTCAAGCATTTCAATTGCGCGTTTTGTACCTTCTTTTTTACCGAGACCTTCATGAATTTTATAAGATTCACGAAGCTGCTGGCCGATAGTGAATGTCGGGTTAAGCGACGTCATCGGCTCCTGGAAAATCATTGAGATTTCATTACCGCGGATTTGGCGCATGCGTGAATTTTTAACTTTTGTTAAATCCTCGCCTTTATATTTAATGCTGCCTCCGATAATTTCACCGGGGCTTTCTATTAATCTTAAAACCGAGAGGGCAGAAATACTTTTACCTGACCCGCTCTCTCCAACGATACCTAAAGTTTTACCTTTAGGAACCTGGAATGTCACTCCGTCGACAGCCTTTACTTCGTTGGAATCAACGAAGAAGGAAGTGCGGAGATCTTCTATATCGAGAATCATTTCTTCTGACATGATTTTCACTCCTTCTTAGTTTAAGTCCACCCGTTTGTTCAGCAGTCTGTACGTAATATCAACGACCAGGTTAACGATAACGAACACTACCGCGATAACGAGTATTGCACCCTGAACGACAGGGAAGTCGCGCTGAAGGATTGAATCGATGATTAACCTTCCGAGTCCATTGATTGCGAAAACACTTTCCGTAAGTACAGAACCGGCCAGAAATGAACCGAACTGGATACCGATAACAGTAATTACCGGAATCATCGCGTTTTTAAGCGCGTGGCGTAAAATAACTGTACCTTCTTTAACACCTTTGGCACGTGCGGTACGAATGTAATCCTGATCAATGACATCGAGCATGCTGCTTCGTGTCATACGTGCAATTATGGCAGCACCGGCCGTACCGAGCGTAATAACCGGCAGAACGTTCTGTTCAAGACTGCCCCAGCCTGTAGGTTTAAAGATTTGAAATTCAATTGCAAACCATTGGATTAACATCAGTCCAAGCCAGAAGTTTGGCATTGACAGACCGAACAGTGCAACAACCATCATTGCAACATCTTCAAATGTATATCTTCTTACTGCTGAAATAATTCCGGCTAACAGACCCCAGAAAACACTGAAAATCATAGCCATTACAGATAGTTCAAGTGTAATTGCAAAACGTGCGCTGATATGGTTGAAAACGGGAATGTTGTCACGAATAGAAGAACCGAAGTCCAGCTGTGCCGCGTTCCCTAAAAATCTGAAATATTGCTCGTAAAGCGGGTCGTTTAGCCCGAGCCTTGCCTCAATCGCTTTAACAGTAGCTTCCGGTGCACTTTCTCCGGCCATAATCACAGCAGGGTTACCCGGAGTGAGGTGCATCAGACTGAATACGAGTACCGTAACTCCGAGGAGCACGGGAATAAGCTGCAGCAATCTGCGAATTATAAATTTTGTCATGATATCCTCCTCCTATTTCTTGGCTTTCGGATCCAGAGCATCGCGAAGACCATCTCCGAATAAGTTAAATGCGAGTACTACGATAACGATCATCATACCAGGGAAGAATGTAATGTGTGCTGCCTGGTACATGTAGTTACGTCCGTCGTTAAGCATAGCCCCCCACTCAGGAGTCGGCGGCTGTACACCTAACCCTAGGAAAGACAGACCCGCTGCTGATAAAATCGCAGTTGCGACAAATAGAGTTGTGTTAACGATAATCGGCGACATTATATTCGGCAGAATGTGCTGGAATATAATTTTTCCGTCTTTTGCACCGAGTGCTCTGATTGCGTCGATATACTCGAGTTTCCGCGTTGTCAGCGTAGACCCGCGGACAATACGTGCGAACTGCGGCAGTGCTCCGATTGCAATAGCGACGGTAACGTTGATTGTACTTCCGCCGAGAACACTCACAATCGCAAGTGCAAGCAGGATGCCCGGGAATGCAAGCAGGACATCCATTAAACGCATGATGACAGTATCAAGCCATCCGCCATAATAACCTGCAAGGAGACCGATCGGCACTCCGACTAAGGCAGCCATAAAGGTTGCTGCGAAACCTACACCCAGTGTTATGTACATTCCGTGAAGAATACGATAAAAGATATCGCGGCCCAGGTGATCTGTTCCAAACCAGTACTGCGCTGAAGGACCCAGCAGTTTATCAGTAAGGTTTGTAGCGTTTGAATTCACGCCCAATATATTATAGTTAGCGTCCAGTGCGCCAAAGATTGAAACGAAAAATAAAAATACCAATACGTAAAGACCGACAAGCGCTGCTTTGTTTTTTCGAAGCTTCTTATAGAAGTCTTTGAAATTGTCGAGTCTACGATTGGCAGGTTTTCTTACTGGAACCTGACTTGGTTGTATATTTGACATACAACTTAAACCCCCTCTAAAAACTAAATATTAAGATAAATCTAAATATAACAGACATATTTATTCATAATATATCGTTGTATAGACTATACCAAGAATGAATCCCTTAAGTCTATACTTTTTACTGCCAATATTCTCAAAAATCTACAAATTGAAAGCGTTTCCTTAATGGTATCAACGGTTGCGGCTTTTAGCAATTTTAAAATAGATGTTGCAACTTTTTAATTCCGAGTGCTATAATCTGGATTACAATGCATATAGATTTACTATGAATTGATTATATCACAACAACGGAGGCTGTAAATTGGCAAAGAAATATTATACATATTTATTAATGGCTGCACTTATATTCGTGCTCGCTGCCTGTACGAGCGACTCGGATGTCGAAGTTTCAGATGAAGAAGGAAATACAGAAGAACCGGCGGCAGGCGGAGATCTTGTTGCATCTTACGCCACGGATGTTTCTTCGCTTGACCCGGCAGGGCAAAATGATCTGCCGTCGGATCAGCGCAGAAATGTGATTTACGAAGGACTGCTTTACTTAAATGACGACCTTGAACCGGAACCGCGTCTTGCTGAGACTTACGAACAGACAGATGAGACGACTTGGGAGTTCCATCTGCGGGAAGGAGTTAAGTTTCACGACGGCACTGAATTTACCGCTGAAGCAGTAAAAGCGAATATCGAAAGAATTGTCGATCCTGCAGTCGCATCATCCCGCGCGAATATTTTCGAAATGATAGAAGAAGTCAACGTTATCGATGATTATACAGTTGAAATCATTACGGAGTATCCGTTTGCGGCACTGCCGAATTATCTGGCACACGATGCGGGAGGTATGGTCTCTAAGGCGGTTATCGATGAAGATTATCAGAATGCGATCGATGAAGCAGGACTTGATATGACACTGGATGAGTTTTACAGCCTGCGTGAAAACGGCGGCGAAGCTTATGAAGAAGCAGCAGAAGAAGCGGGCAGTCATACCGGCGCAGTCGTCGAACAAAACCCTGTCGGTACAGGCTATATGAAATTTCAGTCCCGTTCACCTGGTGAAAATGTAGTCGTTGAACACTTCGATGACTATTGGGATACACCGGCAAAACTCGATACGATCACATTTAAAGTCGTTGCAGAAGATGCCTCAAGAATCGCTGAACTTGAAACCGGCCAGTCTCATTTTATTCAGGGATTTGATAATGCTCAGTGGGACCGTATAGAGAACCATCCGGAAATGGAAACACATCCGGTGTACAACCTGTCTAACGAATACGTCGGCATGAACACACAAGAAGGGCCGCTTGAAGATAAACGGGTACGGCAGGCAATCGGCCATATGGTCGACAAAGAAACGATTATGGACGGAATATACTACGGCATCGGCCGCACCATGAAAGGCGCTCTTCAAGAGGAGATTCTCGGGTATAACGAAAATCTTGAAGATCTCCAGTACGATCCGGAACGTGCGAAAGACTTGCTTGAAGAAGCAGGCTACGGTGACGGCTTTGACTTAACGATTATGACAAATGACTCACCGGAGCGTGTCGACCTTGCGATTTACCTGCAGGAAGAACTGAAAGAAGTCGGAATTAATTTAAATATTGAACAGCTTGAATGGGGTGCTTACCTGGAAGCAGTATCAAACGGAGAACACGACTTATTCCTTCTCGGCTGGCCGAATCCTGTCGGCGACCCGGATCAGGGCATCTGGCCGCTGTTCCATTCATCGATGCAGGGAGCAGGCGGCAACCGTACTTTCTTTGACAACGAAGAAGTTGATGAGCTGCTTGAACAGGGACGAAGAGAGCTGGATGATAACAAGCGCGAAGCAATCTATCAGGAAATTGATGAAATACTCGTAGAAGAACAGCCGGCAGTCTTTATCAGGCAGGCCCAGAGTGCGAATGCTGCACGTGCCGAAGTAGAAGGGCTCTATATCAGCCACTTTAATAAACCGGATTTCAGAAATGTCACTATTAATGAGCAGTAGGGTTTTATCATAAAAAAATGACCTTAATCCAGGGGGATGTATAAGATGAAGTATTTCAAACGTTTAACTATCGCTGCAATGGCACTTGGACTTGCAGCTTGTACGAGTGATGCAAATGTGGAAGTTGCAGATGAAGACGGCGAAACGAATACTTCAGGGGGAGATTTCATCGCATCTTATGCAAGTGATACTTCATCACTTGATCCGGCCGGGCAGAATGATTTGCCGTCGGATCAGCGGAGAGATGTGTTATATGAAGGATTATTTGATATAGACGAGAATATGGAACCGGAAATGACACTGGCCGCGGATTTTGAACAGGTGAATGATACAACCTGGGAATTTAAGTTGAGAGATGATGTGAAGTTCCATGACGGCACAGACTTTAATGCGGAAGCTTTTAAAGCGAGTATCGAACGTATTGTTGACCCGGCTGTTGCGTCATCACGGGCGAATATTTTTGAAATGATTGAAGAAATTAATGTGCTTGATGACTATACGGTCGAAGTGGTAACGGAATATCCATTTGCGGCGCTGCCGAATTATCTGGCGCACGATGCCGGCGGTATCGTTTCTAAAGCAGTTATCGATGAAGATTATCAGAACGCAATTGACAATGCCGGGCTCGATATGACGGCAGATGAATATTACGGACTCCGAGCTGAAGGCGGCGAAGAATTCGATAAAGCTGCGAATGCAATCGGCAGTGATACGGGTGCAGTGATTGAACAAAACCCGGTTGGTACAGGATACATGAAGTTTCAGTCTAGAACTCCCGGGGAATCAGTAGTTGTTGAACGCTTTGATGATTACTGGCGTGAACCTGCAAAAATTGATACGCTGACCTTTAAAGTGGTAACCGAAGCGACAGCGCGTATTGCAGAACTTGAAACCGGCCAGTCCCACTTTATCTACGGCATTGAAAATTCCCAGTGGGACCGCCTTGTAAATAATCCGGAAATAGTCACCGAAGACGGTGTATATAATATTTCCAATGAATATGTCGGAATGAATACAGAAAAAGGTGCGCTAGCCGACAAAAAGGTACGCCAGGCGATTGCTCATATGGTGGATAAAGAAGCGATTATGGAAGGTGTCTACTACGGTCAGGGGCGCACGATGAAAGGCGCACTGCAGGAAGAGGTGCTCGGCTACGACGAGGATCTGGAAGATCTTGAACATAACCCGGAGCGTGCAAAAGAGTTAATGAAAGAAGCGGGCTATGAAGACGGCCTGAGCTTAAAAATTATGACGAACGATGTACCTGAACGTATTGATATCGCGGTGCTGCTGCAGGAAGAGCTGAAAGAAATCGGTATTAATCTTGAAGTTGAACAGCTTGAGTGGGGTACTTACCTCGAAGCTATATCGAACGGCGAACATGATTTATTTATCCTAGGCTGGCCGAATGCAGTAGGCGATCCGGACCAGGGGCTGTGGCCGCTGTTCCACTCTTCAATGAAAGGGCCGGGCGGCAACCGTGCCTTCTTTGACAACGAAGAAGTCGATAAACTCCTTGAAGAGGGACGTCAGGAATCAGATTCGGATAAGCGGGCGGAAATTTATAAACAAGTTGACCAGATACTCGTTGAAGAACAGCCGTCTATTTTTATCAGACAGGCGGCAAGTGCTCATGCAGCACGTGCAGAAGTTGGAAATCTCGACACAGGACACCTGGCGAAACCCGATTTCAGAACGGTCACCTTGGAAGAACAAACTGAGTAACAATCACTGGACAGAAGCAGAACTGCTATTACTATAGTAGACTTTGCTTCTGTTTTTCTTTTGAATTTACATTTATCAGAGTAAAAGAAAAAAATAGCTCTTTCTTTCTTTTGGCTCTACAATATATAGTAAGTAAAGAAAAAATGCTCAATATTTTCTTCGGAGGTTGTAACATGGATCAATGGTATAAAATAGATAATACAGGGAAGATATTTCATGCAGTATCGAACGCTTCGAACTCTGCAGTCTTTCGTGTATCGATGACGCTTCACGAAATGGTTGATCCAAAAATTCTGCAGGAAGCACTGGATATTGTTGTGCTGAGGTTCCCTACCTTGACGGTCAGAGTCCGTAAAGGACTGTTCTGGGATTTCCTTGAACAGAATGATCAGGTGCTGCTCGTTAAAGAAGAAACGGATTATCCGTGTGCACCGATAGATAGAAAAGAGAATAATGCATTTTTAATCCGTGTGCTGTACTTTAAAAAACGCATCTCAGTCGAAGTATTCCATTCACTGACAGATGGCGGCGGTGCAGCCGAATTTTTAAAAACATTAGCGTATGAGTATTTACTGCTGAAAGGTGAACCGGTTGAAGCGGACGGCACATATATTATGCTGCCGCACGATGCACCAAAACGAGAAGAAGTGGAAGACAGCTTCGAAAAATATGCAACATCGCGTGCGGTTAAAAATCCGGCATCAAGCGATAAGAAAGCATACCAGCTGAAAGGTACGACATTAAACCCGCCGGGAATTAACGTTATTCAGGGGATAGTCGATGCCAAAGCGCTCAATACATTTGCAAAAGCCGAGGGTACCTCGCTGACAGGTTTTTTAACAAGTTTGCTGATAAAAGTCATTCATATGGAAAAACACCGGGAAAAATCTAAATCTTCACTAATAACAGTAGCGATGCCGGTCAGTCTGCGGCGGCATTTCCCTTCGGTATCTATCCGAAATTTTTTTTCGGTTTCGAATATTGGTGTGAGGATGAGCGATGATGTACCGCTTGAAGAAATTATCGAACAGGTAACACAGCAGCTGATTGCTAAAACTGATAAGAATTTTCTGCAGGAAAGTATTAACCGGTTCGTGGCCTTTCAAAGTCATTTATGGCTAAGAATCGTTCCCGTATTCATTAAATATCCGGTGATGCGTTTTGCATTTAACCAGTTCGGCGAGAGGGCAAAGACATTGACTCTGTCGAACCTCGGCAATATTCAGCTGCCGGAATCGATGCGGCCCTATGCCGATTCGATGGATGTCGTACTTTATCCGACAAATAAAAGTCCGATTAACTGCGGCACGGCAACAGTAAACGATAAATTAACGATTACATTTTCACGTTCAATAGAGGAAAATAAAATTATAAAAACGTTTTTTAAAGAAATTACAAGACTGACAGGACTTGATGTGACAGTATCTTCAAACGGATGGGGTGAGTAGCAATGAACAGATGCACGGAATGCGAAATCGTCACGGCGGAAAATACATGTCCGCTGTGCCATAAGCTGCTGTCTGAAGATAGAAATACTGAAGAAACGAGGGCGTACCCCGTCTACGATCAGCAGGAATATAAAATGCGCGCACGCATATCGAGACTCGCAATTATCGGCGGTATACTTGCAACGCTGATCTGCTTTATAGTGAACTTAATAGTTATGCCGCATTTCCTGTGGGTATTCTATGTGGCGGTCGCAGTCTTTTATCTGCTTGTATCACTGAACCATACGATACTGTCAGCCTCGCATCTCGGCGGTAAGATAACCGCCCAGGTCGTTAGTCTGACAATACTTTTACTCGTAATCGACGGCATGTCGGGTTCAATGCAGTGGTCGGTCAATTACGTCGTGCCGTTTGTGATTATTGCAGGCATCATGCTGATTTCAATTATCATTATAAAGGTCCGTCTGAAATGGACGGGCTACATCAGCTTTCTGCTTCTGATGATTGCGCTCGGTTTTCTGCCGCTTATACTTTACTTTACGGGGGTGGCAGACGTGCTGTGGCCAAGCGTATCCGCAGCATCGTTCGGTGCAGCAACATTTATTGCAATGCTGCTGATTGCCAACCAGTCATTCATGACACAGCTCGGCAGAAGATTCCATTTTTAATATAATAGAAGATAAAGGGACGGGTAAAATGAAAATATTATTTAGAGGTGCGGCAGTTTTGACAGCAGTTTTCGGTGTCATTATGTATATATACCGGGCGCTGTTTGTACATAAGAGAAGTATCGGCAGCGAACTGGCTGAAGATTTAATCAGAGTTGCGAACTTTGATTTAGAAGACGTGAATGAGGAAATGCTCGAACGTAATGCTGAAGAAAACCGGCGGGAGTATGAAATTCCAAAAAGTATCGTTACCTCTCATATTGAAAGCTGTGAAGTGTCGGGCATGAAAGTGTTCAGCATGTCACCAAAGACCCCGAAGAGCAGACAGCGGGTACTGTATTTGCACGGCGGCGGTTATATTCATCAGCCGTCCGTATTCCACTGGCGTTTTTTAAGCAAACTCGTCAGAGAAACAGGCATGGAATTTATCGTGCCGATTTACCCGAAGGCACCGGAACATACTTATATCGAAGCATACGAAGCAGTGCAGGACTTGTATAAACAGCTCGTTCAGGAAAGTGAAAATATAATCATTATGGGAGACTCTGCAGGCGGAGGACTGACACTCGGGCTTGTACAATGGATAAAAAAAGCATCGCTGCCGCTGCCGAAGGCGCAAATCGTCATTTCACCCTGGCTCGATATTACGCTGAGCAATCCTGAAATTGAAAAATTTGAAGCGGTGGAACCGATGTTGAAAACAGATAATTTAAAAGTTATCGGGAAAATCTGGTCGGGTGATGCTGCACCAGACCATTACAAAGTATCGCCGATGTTTGGTGATTTAACTGGTCTGCCGAAATTATACTTGTTTGCAGGAACGCGTGAAATTATTTTGCCAGATGCAAGGAAATACGCTGAACTGCTCGATAAAGCCCGGGCAGATTACGAGTATTACGAATATGCTATGCAGAATCATGTCTTTCCGCTCTATCCGATTAAAGAAGGTATTGAAGCAAGAAGGCAGATTAAGGATATCCTTTTGGAATATGATAATTAAAATCTTCAGGAAGCAGAACAGTGATTCTGCTTCTTTTTTTGCGATTTTTTTGGATAATAGAATAATTCTATAGTCCTGATTAACAACACCGCATCGTATTTACCATCCCAAAGCTACATCTTGAGAATATAAAATCTCGTTCCAATAACCATTAAATAAGTAAGCGTATTCAATAATTAGATTTTTCTGAAATAACAGTTGTATAATTTTAACTTCTAGTGTAAAATTCTGAATATTATAAGAAGTGCTTACAGCTTCTTGAATTGGGGGGAATCAAATGAAAAAATTTAGTTTTATGGCATTGCTCGGCGTATTAATACTTATTCTCGCAGCATGTACTGATGACAGTAATGTGGAAGAGGAAGCAACTGAAGGGGAAGAGACTGCAGCTGCAGAAGGCGGTACTCTGACCTTGGCAATACCAAGTGATGCAGTATCGATGGATCCGCACGGCAGTAACGATGTACCGTCGGAACAAATCCGCGATACAATTTATGAGCCGCTCTTAACACAGGATGAGAATTTTGAAATTGTTCCTGTCTTAGCTGAAGAGTATGAACAGGTTGACGATACAACGTGGCAATTCACACTTCGCGAAGGTGTTACTTTCCATGACGGAAGTGAATTTAATGCAGATGTCGTTAAAGCGAATATTGAACGTGTAAAAGACCCGGCGAAAGCTTCACCGCGTTCATTCCTGCTCGAGATGGTGAGCGAAGTTAACGTTATCGACGATTACACTGTAGAACTTGTGACTGAGTATCCTTTTGCACCGCTTGCGAACAACTTAACTCATGGTGCAGGCAAAATGATCAGTAAAGATTTGATCGATGCAGATTATCAGCAGGCACTCGATGAAGCAGGCAGCGATTTATCTCTTGAAGAGTATTACGACCTGCGCGCTGAAGGCGGAGAAGAGCATGAAGCAGTAGCAAATGAAATCAGCTCTTTTGTCGGCCAGCTTGTTGAATCTGAACCTGTTGGAACAAACTACTTCAAGTTTGATTCGAGAAGCCCTGGAGAACAAACTGCTGTAGTACGCAACGATGATTACTGGGGAGACACAGCACTGCTTGACGGTGTAACATTTAAAGTAGTCTCTGAACCAGGTTCACGTATTGCTGAACTTGAGTCAGGTTCATCAGATGCAATTTTAGCGACACTATCCAGTAATATTGACCGCGTGGAAAATAACGAAGATGTAACACTTCTGCGCAATGATTCAGTATCGATTGACTACATCGGTTTCAATACTGAAAAAGAACCGTTTGACGACCCGAGAGTACGCCAGGCAATTACGCATGCATTTGACAGCGAGGCTGTACTTGATGGAGTGTATAACGGATCAGGTACACCGGCAGAAGCACCGCTTGCACCGGGAGTACTCGGTTATTCTGAAGACCTTGAAGGTCTGGAATATAATATGGACCGTGCCCAGGAACTGCTGGATGAAGCAGGTGTAGAAGACTTAACAATTAACTTAATGGTTAACGATGATAACCCTGAACGTGTAGACGTAGCCCTGTGGCTGCAGGAATCATTAAGCAACCTTGGTATTACAGTGAACGTTGAACAAGTTGAGTGGGGCGCGTACCTTGCAGCGACAGGCGCAGGGGAACACGATATGTTCATCCTTGGCTGGAGCAACTCAACAGGTGATCCGGATAACGGAATCTCACCGCTGTTCCACAGTGATAACATCGGTGACACTGGTAACCGTTCATTCTACAACAACCCTGAACTGGACAGTATTTTAGATGAAGCCCGCCAGTCAACTGAAGAAAGTGAGCGCGAAGAACTGTATATGGAAGCTCAGCAAATTTTAGTAGATGAAGCACCGGCAATCTTTATCCGTCACGGGGAAAACTTAAACGCATACGGCAATCACGTTGAAGGATTCGAAGGCGATGCGTACAACATCTTCAACTTCAGAGGCACTTCAATTCAATAAGTGAAAAACTGGCAAGGTAAACTGCCCGGAGATCTTAAGAATAGGATTTCCGGGCAGTTTTTCGATTCAGCACTCTATTGTAAAAAATTGAAAGTTTTTACGGAATATAAAACTATTAGTACGTATTCGGGGTATAGGTGATATAAAAGTGAATATTAGAAGCAGGGGGCGTTTTTCATGAAGAGGTTTAGTTTTATCTCACTGACAGTATTTTTCCTGTTCATTCTCACAGCATGTATAGATGACAGCAATGTTGATGAAGAAACGGGCAGCTCTGATACTGGCGCTGAAGAACAAGGCGGCGATATGACTATTGCGATTCCATCGGATATCGTGTCGCTCGATCCGCATGGCAGTAACGACGATCCGTCCGAACAGATACGGGATACAATCTACGAGCCGCTTGTTACTCACGATGAGGATTTAAATATCGTGCCGGCTCTCGCAGAAGAGTACGAGCAGATTGATGATACGACGTGGAGTTTTAAATTGCGGGAAGGTGTGAAGTTTCACGACGGCAGCGATTTTAATGCTGATGCAGTGAAAGCGAACATAGAACGTATTCAGGACCCGGCAAGAGCTTCTGCCCGTTCTTCACTCCTTGATATGGTCAGCGAAGTTAATATTATCGATGATTACAATATTGAACTCGTGACAGAATATCCATATGCACCGCTGTTAAATAATTTATCTCATGGTGCCGGTAAAATGATCAGTAAAGAACTGATTGACGCGGATTATGAAAATGCACTGGAACAGGCGGACAGTGATTTATCACTGGAGGAGTATTATGAACTGAGAACTGCGGGCGGAGATGATTATGATGCTGCAGTTGAAGACATCAGCCAGTTTGTCGGGGAAATGGTAGAAACCGGACCTGTCGGCACAAATTACTTTAAGTTTGAATCGAGAAGCCCGGGTGAGGAAACGGCAGTTTCACGCAACGACGATTATTGGAATACGCCGGCACTGCTGGAAAGTATAACGTTTAAAGTTGTAACAGAACCGGGGACTCGCATTGCGGAACTTGAATCAGGGTCGTCGGATGCGATTCTATCCACATTGACAAGCAATACCGACCGTATTGAGGAGACGGACGGCATGACCTTAATGCGGAGCGATGCTGTTAACGTTGACTATATCGGTTTCAATACAAGCAAGGAACCATTTGATGATCCGAAAATCCGTCAGGCAATTTCGCATGCTTTTGACAGCGAAGCGGTGCTCGATGGAGTCTATAATGGTTCCGGTATACCGGCGAACGGTCCGCTTGCACCGGCCCTGCTCGGTTATTCCGAAGAACTTCAAGGTCTTGAATACGATATGGAGCGCGCTGAACAGCTGCTCGCTGAAGCAGGCGCAGAAGATTTAACGATTAATCTGATGGTAAATGATGATAACCCCGAGCGTCTGGATGCCGCTTTGTGGCTGCAGGAATCACTGAATGAAATCGGTGTTACGCTGAATGTTGAACAAGTCGAGTGGGGTGCTTATCTCGATGCGACAGGCAATGCGGAACACGATATGTTTATCCTCGGCTGGGGCAACACGACGGGAGACCCGGATGAAACGATTACGTCACTATATCATACGGAAAACCACGGGAATAACGGGAACCGTTCATTCTACAGCAACTCTGAACTCGATTCACTGCTGGACGATGCACGCCAGGAAACTGATGAAGATACACGCGAAACAATGTATATCGATGCCCAGGAAATAATTATTGAAGAAGCACCTTCCATTTTTATCCGTCACGGAGAATATTTAAATGCATATAACGACAACGTCCATGAATTTAAAGCCAACGGTTTCAACATGCTGGATTTCAGCGAAACTTATATTGATAGTGAATAAAGATAAAATTTCATTATACAGTCATGACAAAGTGAAATGTCATGGCTGTCTTTTTTTAACTGTGTTTAATATACACACACTCATAAAAATTATTGAAAGCGCTTTATTTTGAATAAAGAGCATGCTATAGTGAGGATGGTTGAAATTTGAAGGAATAATTATTACTGATTGCAATGATAATTTTTTCAAAATTCAACCTTGTAAGAAAAATTGTTTTGCGGTAATATTGTAAGAGTGAAATTTTAGGATTCGAAATAATCTTAAAATTTAAAATTAATTAGGGGGAAATACATAATGAAGAGCCTTAAACAACTGCTTACTTTAAGTATTGTACTGATGTTTACATTAGTACTGGCAGCTTGTACAAGCGACAGCGACGTTGAGCCTGAAGCTGAAGACGGCGCATCAGAAGGTACACCGGCCGGCAGCCAGGACCTTGTTATCTCTGAAATGAGTGACATTGTTTCAATGGACCCGCACGGCAATAACGACGTACCATCATCAAACGTGCGTTACAACTTATACGATGGACTGACTGTCCTGAATGCAGATATGGAAGTTGAACCTGGTCTTGCGACTGAGTGGGAACAGGTAGATGACACAACATGGAGCTTTACTCTCCGTGACGATGTAACCTTCCACGATGGCACACCTTTCAACGCGGAAGCTGTTGTTGCCAACTTAGAACGCGTACTTGATCCGGCTATGGCATCACCACGTATGTTCTTATACGAAATGGTTAGCGATGTTGAAGCAGTAGATGAGTACACAGTTGAAATTACAACTGAATATCCGTTCGCTCCATTGCTTGCGCACCTTGCACATGATGGCGGCGGAATGATCAGTAAAGATGTAATCGATACTGATTACCAGGAAGCACTTGACGCTGCAGGTGAAGATATGACTGCAGGAGAATATTATGAATTACGCGATAGCGGTGATGCTGAGGAAGTTCAGGATGCAATTTCTTCTGATCTTGGCGAATACGTCACTGCAAATCCTGTAGGAACAGGCGCTTTTAAATTACAGGAACGCACACCGGGTGAGCAGGTTGTCCTTGAGCGCAATGACGATTACTACGGTGAAGCTGCAACACTCGACACAGTAACATTTAAAGTAGTTCCAGAAACGGCGTCACGTATTGCTGAAATCGAATCGGGCACTTCCCATGTTGCAGGTGCTGTTGAATCGAGCAACGCAGACCGTATTGCTAATGGAGCAGAGACTGAACTTGACGAAACAGAATCAATGTCACTTTCTTATATCGGCTTTAACACTGAAAAAGAACCTTTAGACGATGAAAGAGTACGTCAGGCAATTTCTTATGCTATTGACCGCGAAGAAATTATCAGCGGAGTATACGACGGTGTAGGTATTCCGGCACAAGGGCCGTTAGCTCCGGGTGTCTTCGGCTACGATGAAAATGTTGAAGGTATTTCTTACGATATCGAACGTGCTAAAGAATTGATGGCAGAAGCAGGTTACGAAGACGGGCTTGATCTGTCAATCTGGACTAACGACAGCCCGGAACGTGTAAATACTGCAATCTATCTGCAGGAATCACTGCAGGAAATCGGCATCAACTTAACTGTTGAACAGCTTGAGTGGGGCGCGTACTTGGAAGAAACAGCTGCAGGAAACCACGATATGTTTATCCTCGGCTGGTCAACTGTAACTGGTGATGCGGACTACGGTACTTATCCGTTATTCCACTCATCAATGCATGGTGACCCGGGTAACCGTTCATTCTTATCAGACGATAAAGTAGACGAATTGCTTGAAGCAGGACGTCAGGAAACTGATGAAGAAGCGAGACTTGAAATTTATTCAGAACTTCAAGATTATCTCGTAGATGTAGCGCCAATGGCCTACATTCACCACCAGAACTACTTAACAGGCTTAAATGCCAACGTTCAGAATTTCTGGGTTGATGCACAGGGTATTTATCATGTGGATCAGGTAACAATTGAAGAATAGTAAAGATTGAAGGACCCGGCATTTTTGCCGGGTTTTTTCTATAAATTTAAAAATATACATATGAATGGTATAATATTGGGTAAGATTAACTATAGGTGGATATGATGAAAAAACTGATAATGCTAATATTTGTACTGGGACTTGCGGCCTGCAGCAGCGAATCTACCCAGGCGGAAAAAGATCTGGAAAACGTCAACAATGAAATTGCTGAGCTGGAAGAGGAAATTAATTCCCTGCAGGGTGATAATGAAGCGCTTCAGCAGAATGTGGATGCGAAAGAATCAGAACTGGAGGCACTCGAGCAGGAATTCGAAGAAAACCAGCAGCCTGATGAAGAGGAAGATGAAGAAGAAAACGAAGAGTAAAGGAGTTTTATCATGCATGAAGAGAAGTTTTATTTAATTGAAGGTAAAAAAATGAAGCTCGAAGAGCTGGCAAAAGAAATTGAAGCGGCTACCGGCGGCGAACTGGAAGATGTTCAAGGTTCGATTAACCGTGTTGTCGTGAAAAAACCGGCACCGGAAGAGGGCTTTGAAACTTTTACTATTACGTTTAAAGAAAAGCATACGGTCGACTTCATCGATGCAGTCGTGACAACGGATAACAAGAAGAAAAATCTTGAAGACTACGACTTTGAAAACAGTGAATTTACCGTGCGTTTAATCAGTTACATCCGCCGCGATGTGCCGATTCAAAATGAAGCAGAACTTTAATAGATAGGCCTGAAGTAAAATGAAATATATTAAGACAAAACGTCTGATTTTACGCGACTGGCAGGAAAGTGATTTAAAAACCTTTATTAGAATGAATCAGGATCCGGACGTCAGGCGCTATTTTCCAACGCTGGTAACACCCGAGGAATCTGTTGCATATGCGCGCACCGCTCAAAAGTGCATTATCGACAGAGGCTTCGGTCTGTTTGCTGTTGAACGGAAAGATACGAATGAATTTATCGGTTTTACGGGAATTCACGTACTGGAAGCAGATGACACTCTCGATTTTGATTTCCTGCCCTGTATAGAAATAGGCTGGCGGCTTCAAAAGAAACACTGGAACCAGGGCTTTGCGACAGAAGCCGCCCGCGGAGTATTAAAATTCGTCGAACGCCAGACGGATATTAAGGAAGTTTACGCTTATACAGCAGTGCGGAATATTCCTTCGATTAATATTATGGAAAAAATCGGCATGGAACCGGTGCAGACTTTTGATCATCCGGGTATTATGGACGGGCATTCTTTGAAACGGCACGTGCTGTTTAAAAAATCCACACAAAAAGAGCGCAGATTCAAACTGTAAACTTGAATCCGTGCTCTTTTTTTACTGCTTATTTTAAATCTTCGTAAGTTCTCACTGCTACAGGGACATATGATTCAAAGCCCTCAAGAATATCGTTAAGGTTATCATGGATGAACAGCATATCAAGATAACGCTCTTCTAGAAAACCTTCTTCAATCGATTTGTGGATTACGGTTTTCAGCGCATCAAAATAACCGTCAACGTTCAATATGCCAATCGGCTTTTCATGCAGACCGAGCTGTCCCCAAGTAAAAACTTCAAAGAATTCTTCAAGGGTGCCGGCACCGCCGGGCATCATAATAATTGCATCGCCTTCTGCTTCCAGCTCAAGTTTGCGCTGGTGCATAGACTGCACGATGCGCATATCACTGACGCCGGGGTGAGCGACTTCGCGGTCGACAAGAAACTGCGGAATCACCCCGGTGACTTTGCCGTTTTCAGCGAGCGCGCCGTCTGCGACTGCGCCCATCAGACCAGTTGCGCCGCCTCCGTAAACGACGGTTAAGTTTTTACGGGCAGCATCTTCGCCTAATTTATAGGCAGCTTTTTCATAATTTTTGTTTTTCCCGGTTTTTGCACCGCAGAATACAGTAATTTTTTTAACGTTCATAAAGTATGCTCCTATGATGTTAAACTTATTTATTAAACATTAGCTCTTCGTAATTTTTAATTGTTTCATCTTTAATATAAGGATTACCGTCGCCGATAACGCGTTTTCTCTTGTTCGCATGTTCAAAGTTCATGCGGCGGTGTTTATTGAAGAGACTGTTGCTGTTTCGCAGGTTCTCTTTTTCTTTTTTCTTTTCTGCAGCGTACTTTTCACGTGCCGCACTGCGCGGGTCTAAAATGTTTTTATGCTGCTGGCGAAGCGGTAAATTCTCATCCTGCTGATCGTTTGAGTTTCTTGTGAATTCTGTGTCGTTGAGAACTTTTTCTTCATTAATTTCCTGGATGTTTGTCATTTTCTCACTGCTTTCATTAATTTGAATTGCGTTACCTGTATATGGTACCAGTTCATTCTGAACTTTGTCATCTTCTTCACTGTCTTCAAACATATATTTTTCACCGTAAACCGGTTCTTCATTATCCGGCTCTGTCAGTTTGTCAGTGTTAATATCCGGTGTCGGCGAGTTCTGTGACATCAGTTCATCGGACACTGTCATGCCGTCTTTAATATCATCGGCAGATTTTTCACTGTGTGACTGGAAGATTTTCGGCACAAAAGAAGAACGGTTTTTATCGCTGCTGTCCGCCTTGCGCTTTTCTTTATGAGCTGCCTTGTCTTTCTCAAAACGCTTTTCAAGCGATTCTTCCTGCTCGAGGCTCTTCTGATAATTTTTAACTTCCTTATTATAGCTGCGTTCTTCAAGCGTATCGCTTACTTTCGTACCGATAGTCTGGGCGGTATTTTTCGTCGTTTCGTAAGCACTTGAGGCAGCATCTTTACTGCTGTCTCTAACGCGCGTGTAAACTGAATTCGATACTGCCCCGAGCTTTTGCATATCGGGATGTTTCGCTATCTTTTTACGTTCATTAAATAAGGGAACCGCAATCAATGGTATAATTGTAGCTAACATTTTTAAATTTTTATTCACTGGGACTGACCTCCATATAAATAGCTGTTTAGATTAATTATACAATACCCTCGGCAAGAAAGAATTAAACGGGTACCAAGGTTTAAATAATTTCAATTAATGGTATGAATATAAAGAATAGACGAGGAGGATTCAACATGTCAAATATAAATGAAACGATGAAATTAAAAGATATTCTATTTAAGGTGCCGGCAGCGGCAGGCGTCTTCCGCGAAATCGATATTGATTTTGTTAATCACGGCGACCAGACTTTAAAGAAAGCTCATGAAGCAGGGAATTTTAATCTGGAAAACATTTTATATGAAGTCAACGAATTCGCGAAACAGCGGATTGAGGGAATCGATGTATCCTTTATGGATCAAACGAGCATTATTAAGTATATCGAACGTAAATATTACGACGACCTGCTGGATGAACTGCCGGTTCTAAATGACTACGTCGAAAAACTCGCCAAAAAATATAAAAAAGAAGATGTTGAATACGATAAAGTGGCCGAACTCTTCTATAATATTTACCGGGAAATGACAGTGCATATTGAAACGGAAGAATCCGATGTGTACCCGCTGCTACTGACGTATTATGAACAGAAAAGTTCAGTCGCTTTTGAAGCACTGAAACCGCACATTACAAGATTACTCGATGAACATCGAAATATCGTCAACTGGTTCAAGCAAATCCGTTCGCTGACAAACGGCTACACACCAATCGACAGCAACGAGCCGTTAAACGTCTTCGTACTGAAGAAACTGGAAGAAAATGAGAAGAATATTATGACCCTCCTGCATCTGGAAAACAATCTGCTGTTTACGCCGTTCAGGTAATATAACTTTGTTATGAAAACCCGCTCATGTGAGCGGGTTTTTGGGTTTTATGAGGATATTAGAAGGCTGGCGCGCCACTGTGGCTTTAACAATGACAGAATAACAGGCTTATCCCGTCACTGTGGTTCCCACAATAACCCGGCAGCTGTTTTATTTGACCGCCCCAACAAAAAACCGGACGCATCTCCAGCGCCCGGCTTAATCTTAATCAATCTACCTATACTATTCTTGTGTTTTCGGGAGTTCAACAGTAAAAGTCGAGCCGACTCCTTCTGTGCTTTTCACATAGATTTCACCTTCGTGGGATTCGACCAGGTGTTTGACAATGGCGAGACCGAGTCCCGTGCCGCCTGAATGACGGCTTCGGGCTTTGTCGACGCGATAGAAGCGTTCGAACAGCCGATCGAGGCTTTCTTCCGGTATGCCCATCCCGGTATCGCGCACGTTCAGGACAACTTTCGACGACCGTTCTTCAACATCGATATAAATATGTCCGTTATCAGATGTGTAGTTGACCGCATTTGCAACCAGGTTCAGTACAATCTGTCCGAGCCGGTCTTTATCGGCTTCCACGTACACCGGGGAACTGTCTTCCGGCAGATGCAGCGTAATATTTTTGTCGTGTGCAAATTTTGAAATAGTCCGCGTGGAATTTTTAATCACCGTCTTTATATCCACATTGGTAATTTCGAGCGGCATCGCCTGCTTTTCAATTTTCGACAACTCAAGTAAATCGGTAATCAGACGGTTTAACCGTTCGCTGTCGTCGTATATAATCTGCAGGAACTGTTTAGCCGTCGCTTCATCCGGCACATCGCCGCTGAGCAGTGTTTCGGCAAATCCTTTCACCGAAGTAATCGGCGTTTTCAATTCATGCGACACATTCGCAACGAATTCACTGCGCATTTTCTCAAGGCGTCTGATGTTGGTAATATCATGCAGCACGATAATCGCGCCGCGCTGCTGCCAGCCCTGGCTGTAATACGGCGCGATATGCACATCCAGAATTCGTTCTTCCGGGAAGTAAAGATGCGCTTCATCGTGCCGGCTGACATTATCTTCAATTACCGTCTCAATTAAATGGTCGATACCGAGCGGGCCGAATACGTAATTGTATTCTCTCTGGTAAATTTTTGAAGTATGTTTCGATAAAAAGCGCTCCGTTGCCTGGTTTGTCAGCGCAACTTCACCTTTATCGTCTATTAGCACCACACCGCTGACCAGATTCGACAGAATACTGTTTAATTGCTTTTCACTTTCTTCTATTTCATTAACGTGGGCCTGTAGACTTGCAGCGAGCGCGTTGACAGATGTATTTAAATTACCGATTTCGCCGGAATAATCCGAGTTAATACGCGCACTGTAATCTTTATTCTGCAGCCGCTTTGTTACGTTAATCACTCTGTTGATGGGCTTCGTAATATTGTAGCTCAATAGCGCTGCTGAAATAACGGACACGAGGAGAATAATAAACAGTATTGCACTCAGCGTTGTCCAGATGGCACTGATGGCATTATCAATCGATTCTGTAGAAACAGAAGTTCTGACAGCACCGATAATCTCACCGTTGGCTTCGAAGGGAATTGCCACGTACATCATCGACATATCCTGCGTATCGCTCAACCTGACAGATTCACCGATTTCCTGATTTCTAACGAGTACCGCATCGATTTCCGGCCGGTTAATATGGTTGTCCATCGTTTCAATATCGCTTTCGGTATCCGCAATTACCGTACCGTCTTTAGCGATAATCGTATAGCGGAGCGTAATTTCTTCATCAAAATGGCTCGTCCATTCATCGAGTGTCTCCCGGTCTTCATCCAGACCGCCGAGCGTAATCACTTCCGACACCAGCTGGGCATTTTCTATCAGATGTTCTTTCGTCATATCCGTATATGTATTTTGAATAATCGAACTGATAAAAAACCACAGCACCAGTATAAATGTAATCGATAATATTAAATAAGATCCTGTGATTTTCAGCCACAGACGCTGCATTTAATCCTGTCCTTCCATCTTGTAACCGAAGCCGCGGATCGTTCGTATATACACCGGCTGCTTCGTATCCGCTTCGATTTTTTCACGCAAATGGCTGATATGAACATCCACAATGCGCGTATCACCGTCGTAATGGAAATCCCAGACACCGTTTAAGAGCTGGTCGCGGCTCAAAACCTTGCCGCGGTGGTTAGCAAGATACAGAAGCAATTCGAATTCTTTCGGTGTCAGCACCAGCTGTTCACCTTTAAACATCACCATATATTTGTCGGGATGAATTTCCAGCTCGCCGATTTTAATCACTTCATCTTTCGCCTCAGCCTGAACGAGGTTGGTCCGGCGTAAAATGGCTTTAACCCGCGCGACGACTTCTCTCGGACTGAACGGCTTGGTCATATAGTCATCGGCGCCGAGTTCAAGACCGAGAATTTTATCGAACTCATCATCTTTTGCTGTCAGCATTAAAATAGGTGTGTTAATTTTTTCCTGGCGGAGCGTTTTGCAGACATCCATGCCGTCCATGCCCGGCAGCATCAGGTCGAGAACGATCAGCGTAAGATCTTCATTCACAGCAATTTCCAGCGCATCATTGCCGTTTTCAGCTGTGAGCACTTCAAAACCGCTCTGCTCCAGGTTGAATTTCAGTAAGGTTAAAATTGATGGTTCATCATCAACGACTAGCAGCTTCTTCATCTATAAGACCCTCCGTAAATTTCATTAAGTTATAACAACTATATTTTAGCACAATTCATACAATTTACAGACGAACTTTACACCATCTTAACAATAAGGTTCTAAAGACCATTGTTTGTAAATCAATAAAATGATTTAGCCCCGTGTCTGTGATAAAATCAAGGATGAAAGCGTTACATAAATTTCTATATTAATGAGTGAAAAATAATGGATAACAGATATTCAAGACAGCTGCTCTATTCTAATATCGGCGAGCGGGGCCAAAAGCTTCTCGGAGAGAAAACAGCAGTGATTGTCGGACTCGGCGCACTCGGTTCTTTGTCGTCGGAAATGCTCGTGAGAGCGGGGGTCGGCAAGCTGATTTTAATCGACCGGGATTACGTCGAACTGACGAATCTGCAGCGCCAGACTTTATATAACGAAGAAGATGCAAGAGAGAAGAAACCGAAAGCCGCCGCTGCTTACGATAAACTGTCTAAAATCAACAGCGCTGTCGAAATTGAAGTGCATGTGGCGCACTGTGACGCAGGCTTGATTGAGTCGGTCGCACAAGAGGCGGACCTGATCCTTGACGGGACGGATAATTTCGATACGCGGATGCTGATTAACGATGCGGCTTTTAAATATAAGCTTCCATGGATCTATGCGGCCTGTATTGAAGGTTCATATTCCAGTGCAGCCTTTGTTCCGGAGAAAACTCCGTGCTTCAGATGCCTGACGCCGGTGCTGCCGGCGACGACCTTGACGTGCGACACTGCAGGTATTATCTCGCCGGCAGTCCATATGGCAGTCAGCCATCAGGTGACTGCAGCACTTAAAATTCTGACGGAACAGTTGACAGGGCCTTATCATATGCATATCGGCAATGTCTGGGATATGGATTATATGAAGTTCGATATCAGCAGCATGACGGAAAGCGCATGTCCGACCTGCCAGACGAAAGAATTCCCGGAACTGAACAGGGAAGAAACGAGCGCTATGAAATTCTGCGGTCGGGATATGATTCAGGTAATCGACGGCCGGCTGACTGAGAGCGTGGTAACAGAAACACTTGAACAGGCGGATATCGTCTATAAAAGAACGCCGTATTTTATCGAGTTTAACTACGGAGAGACACGTATCGTGAGTTTCTCTAACGGCAGAATGCTGATGCATAACGTCGTGAATTTAAATAAAGCACGGACCATCATCAATCAATTATTCGGCTAGGAGCGGATGTTTTTGAGTATTGTGGACAGAATTGACAGAGATATTAAAGTGGCGGTAATTACAGTTAGTGATACGCGCGATAAAACGACGGACAAAGGCGGTAAACTCGTCATTGATTATATCAGGACGGTGAATGCCTTTGTGCCTGAAGAACATTATGAAATCGTTAAAGACGAAATTGATACGATTCAAAATGCGGTGAAGCAGCACCTTGCAGCGGGCGTGGATGTTGTGATTACGACGGGCGGCACGGGAATCGCAAGACGCGATGTGACGATTGAAGCGGTGACGCCGCTGTTCGATAAGGAAATCGAAGGATTCGGCGAGCTGTTCCGCATGCTGAGCTACACGGAAGACATCGGTTCACGCAGTCTATTATCCCGTGCAGCGGCAGGAACTTACGGTCACCAGCTGATTATCTCACTGCCGGGTTCAAGCGGTGCAGTAAAGCTCGGCATGGAAAAACTCGTGATGCCGGAATTGAACCACCTGGTATTTGAGCTGAATAAAGAGAATTAGAGTGTATGTGACGTTGTGTATACATGAGCGTCTGTCATGCCTATGTAACGGATCTTTCGTATACATGAGAGCCCGTCATGCCTATGCATCGGATCTTTCGTATACATGAGAGCCCGTCATGCCTATGCATCGGATCTTTCGTATACATGAGCGTCTGTCATGCCTATGCATCGGATCTTTCGTATACATGAGCGTCTGTCATGCCTATGCAACGGATCATTCGTATACATGAGGATCTGTCATGCCTATGCAATGGATCTTTCGTATACATGAGGGTCTGTCATGCCTATGCAACGGGTCTTTCGTATACATGAGAACCTGTCATGCCTATGCATTGGATCATTCGTATACATGAGCCAACACCCAACCCAGCACCCAACTAAAAAAATCCGCCTGCTCAAGGTCAGACGGATTCAATCATATTTAAGCCTTGTAGTCGCCGGATTTGCCGCCGGATTTTTCAAGAAGCTTTGTTTCTTTAATAATCATACCTTTATCGAGCGCCTTGCACATATCATAAACGGTGAGCGCTACAGCGCTTGCTGCTGTCAGTGCTTCCATTTCAACACCGGTTTTGCCGGTCGTTTTTACTGTCGCTTCGATAACGAGCAAATAGGTTTCATCAGTTTCCCAGCGGAATGAGACGTCAACACCGGACAGTGACAGCGGATGGCACATCGGAATAATCTGATGTGTGTTTTTCGCTGCCATAATACCCGCTACCTGAGCGACACCGAGAACGTCTCCTTTTTTTACAGTGCCTTCGGTGATACCTTTATAAATGTTTTCAGGCACTTCAAGCAGACTCTGTGCAGTTGCACTGCGTTTCGTGACTGATTTATCTGATATATCGACCATTTTGGCACGGCCTTCTTCATTAAAATGCGTAAAATTAGACATTTGCAACCTCCTATTTAGTACAATAAGTATAAGTAATCAAATTATATCAAACATTCATACGAAACGATAAATAACTTAAATACAGCGAGGATGATAGAAATGACTTTAAACAGAACACCGGTTCATGTTAACGATGCAGTGGCAAAACTGATGGAAAGAGTCACGGAACTCGGCACAGAAACTGTCAGCTATAAAGAGAGTTACGGCAGAGTGCTCGCGAAAGATTTAACAGCGACGTCGGATGTTCCTTTATTTACGAAATCTGCCATGGACGGTTTCGCAATTCATTCACAATCGTCTCAAGGTGCTTCAGGTGATAATAGAGTACCGTTTAAAGTAGTTGAAGAAGTGCCGGCAGGCAGCTCGAGCGATTACGTCTTAAAAGAAAATGAAGCTTTCCGCATTATGACGGGAGCTGAAATTCCAGAGTCGGCGGATACGGTCGTTATGTTCGAACAGACGAAAGAAACTGAAGACGGTTTTACAATCCGGCGTGCGTTTACACCAGGTGAAAATATCGCACAAAAAGGTGAAGAGTGTAAAGTCGGTGACATTATTGTAGAAAAAGGCACGGTGATTAACCCGGGTACGGTCGCGACACTTGCTACTTTCGGCTACAGCGAAGTTGAAGTGTTCAAGCAGCCGGCGGTCGGCGTGCTGTCTACAGGAACAGAACTTTTAGAAGTTGAAGATGAACTCGAACGCGGGAAAATCCGCAACTCGAATACACCAATGGTAATGAGCCAGCTGAAACGCATGGGCATCGAAGGCAAGCATTACAAATTAGAAACAGATGATTTCGACACATTGTATACGCGGATTAAAGCGATGCTCGATGAAGTCGACGTGATTATTACAACAGGCGGCGTATCGGTTGGGGATTACGACCTGCTGCCGAAGATCTACGACGAACTCGGTGCTGAAGTCCTATTTAATAAAGTAGCTATGCGACCGGGCAGTGTTACAACAGTCAGTATTTTAAACGATAAACTGCTCTTCGGACTCAGCGGCAACCCGTCAGCATGCTATTCAGGTTTTGAACTGTTTGCCCGTCCTGCGCTGAACTTAATGCAGAGTGCAGCACTGCCGTTTGCTCCGCTTATTGATGCGGTGCTTGATGAGGACCACTCGAAGGCTAACCCGTTCTCGCGCTTTATCCGTGCGGAACTGTTTTTTAAAGAAGGGAAAATATATGCACGCCCGTCCGGTTTTAACAAATCAAATGCGGTGACATCTATTGCACGAAGCAACGGCGTTATCGTTCTGCCAGGCGGTACGCGCGGCTTTGTTAAAGGCGATGCAGTCAAAGTGATGATGACTGATGTCACGACAGGCGCAGACAATTTTGGGGTGGAGTAGATGAAAACTTTACAGATAGCAGGCTATAAAAATACAGGTAAAACAACGCTCATTCTCGACCTGGTAAATTTATTAAAACAGCACGGCTATACTGTTGCAGTGATTAAACGGCATCATATTACCGAAGACATCCCGAACGATACGGACACCGGCAGATTTTTTGAAGCGGGCGCAGATTATACTGCCTTCAATATGCCGGGACATTCCATTATGACGGAACGTCCCGACAAGCCGCTGACTGTACAGCTGCAGAGATTTCAAACTGAAGGCGTGGATTTCGTACTCGTTGAAGGCTATAAAAAAGAAAACTATTCAAAAATTATTCTGACCTATTCGTTTACAGAAGGTGAAACGGATATTAATGAAATCGGCCTGACGAATGTGTTAAACCGTTTTGATATGCGTTACGATAAGGATAATGCAGTGAACTGGTTTAAAGAATGGAGCAGTATCGGCAATGAAAATGTTTGAAGTAACAGATAAAGAACTGGATATAAACAAATATCATAAAATGACTGTAAATGAACATCAGGGGGCAGTATGCACCTTTACGGGACATGTCCGCGAATGGACGAAAGGCACGCGCACCGTTCACTTGGAATATGAAGCTTATATTCCGATGGCGGAAAAAATGCTCGCTCAAATCGGCGATGAAATATCGGAACGCTGGCCGGGTGTGATTACAGCCATCGGCCACCGTATCGGCAAGCTTGAAATTTCCGATATAGCAGTGGTGATTGTAACGAGTTCGCCGCACCGTACAGACAGCTACCGGGCGAACGAGTATGCAGTAGAACGGTTAAAAGAGATTGTCCCGATCTGGAAAAAAGAAATTTGGGAAGACGGCGAAAAATGGATTGGCGATTCCCGCAAATATCATCCGAGTGTGGAGGAAAACTAATGGAAATTAAAGTATTTGCAAGTATAAAAGAAAAAATCGGCAGCGACACAATTGACTTGTTTGTCGGCGACTCAATTACTGTCGGTGAATTAAAGAATCATATTTTTATCGACTACCCTGAACTTGACGGCGAAGTATTTCAGGTAGCTAAAAACGAAGCATTTGTTAAAGATGACGAAGTCGTTACATCAGAAGATACTGTGGCGTTAATTCCGCCGGTAAGCGGCGGTTAAATGATCGGGGTAATTTTAGCGGGCGGCAAATCGAGCCGCTTCGGCGAGGATAAGGCCTTGTATATGTTAAATGGCCGTCCGATGTATGAACATGTCGCACAATCGTTAGAAAATGTTCAAGCAATAGACGAGATTGTCATCAACACAAATGATAAACTGAAGACAAGCTTTAAAAATTATAAAGTAATTACCGATGATCCGGAGTATATCGACCACGGGCCGCTCGGCGGATTATACGCTTCGGCCAAAGAGTATCCGGGGCAAGCACTGATGGTGATTTCCTGTGATACACCGTATGTCGATTCAGCCTGGCTCGATATTCTTGCTGAAGAAGCAGAGAAGACAGGCGATACGGTAATTACGACTGATAACGACAGAGAGCACCCGCTCATCGGGGTTTATCAGCATGACACTCTGGTTGAGCTGTTAAAAGCGCAGCTTGAGACGAAACGGTTAAGTTTAAAAGCGTTTTTCGAGAATCTCGATGTCCAATATTTAAACATCGAGTCTTATAATTTCAATAGTACGACGCTGATTAATATCAATCGGAAGACTGATATTAAATAAGGAGGAATTACATGGCTCAGGTAGTTACAGATAAATTTGGCCGTCCGATCCGGGACCTTAGAATTTCGGTCACTGATAAATGTAACTTCAGATGCCGATACTGCATGCCGAAAGAAATTTTCGGAGATGATTTTGAATTCTTAAAGCGTGAACAATTGCTTTCCTTTGACGAAATTGAAAGGCTCGCAAGAATTTACGCCAGTCTCGGTGTGAAGAAGTTGCGTCTGACGGGCGGGGAGCCGATGATGAGAAAAGACCTTCATGAATTAATCGAACGATTAAACGTGATTGAAGGTATTGAAGATATCGGACTCACAACGAACGGACTGCTTTTGAAGAAACACGGCCAGAAATTATACGATGCAGGCCTGAGACGCATCAATATCAGCCTCGATGCGATGGACGATGAACTGTTCGGTAAAATTAACGACCGGGGTATCGGCACGTCGCGCATTCTGGAACAGATTGAATATGCAATCGGCCTCGGTTTCCAGATTAAAATCAATATGGTTGTGCAAAAAGGCTTGAACGAGCAGGAAATACTGCCGATGGCACGCTATTTTAAAAAGCTGCCTGTGACCTTGCGCTTTATTGAATTTATGGATGTCGGCAACGATAACGGCTGGAACTTCGATAAGGTGGTCAGCAAGAAAGAAATTCTTGAAACCTTGCAGACGGAATTTGATCTTGCCCCGCTCGATCCGGCCTATTACGGTGAAGTGGCGAAAGTGTACAAGCATAACGATGCCGAAGATTCGTACTTAGGATTTATTACGAGTGTATCGGAAAGCTTCTGTTCGACTTGTACGAGAGCAAGACTGTCATCCGACGGAAAATTTTACGGCTGTCTGTTTGCAGTCGACGGTTTCGATATTAAGACACTGATGCGGGATGGCATCAGTGACGAAGAACTGACAGAAGTATTAATGGGTGTCTGGGACAAACGCGATGACCGTTATTCGGAAATCAGAACAGAAATTACAGAAGAAAAACGCCGGGAGCGGAAAAAAATCAACATGAGCTATATCGGCGGATAAATTTACAGAAAACGTGAAGGGGCCTCTTCACGTTTTTTGTGTCTGAAGGTGAGACTTTGAAACTGAATTTAAGTTTAAAACGAGCTGTATTGTACAGTTTAATTGCAGCAATCAGCCTTGCATTTTATATAGCTTTCGGCCATCAGTTATCCCGTATACTGGAAAGCATCGTGATGGCTAAGGATTTAAGCATACTCTCGCCGCTCATTTATATGAGTGCGTTTTTTGTGCTGTTTATAATAACAGATAAATTTTATAATCTGTATACGCAGATGTCTGCGAATAAATCAATCGAAAGAAAAGCAGATCAGCTGATCGACCGCATCGATGTTAAAACGCAGCGGGAGTCAGAAGGTATGATCAACGCTCTGCTTGTGCACCTGGAGTCCTACCGGCCGTATGAAACATCGTTTACACCGACAATTATTAAAACGATGATTAAAGTTACGGGCATTATAGCAGTCTTATTTTTTATCGATATCTATGCAGCAGCGATACTGCTGTTTACTGCACCTTTTATCCCGCTGTATTATGTGCTCGTTGGCCTGCAGACGCAGGAAGAATCGGTAAAGCAGGCGACGCGTTTTGACAATATCGGCACCTTGTTTTTAAATCTGATCCGCGGCAAGGATACTGTAAAAAATACGCAGTCCAGAAATACAGTGATAAAAAGACTGGAAGAAGATAACAAAGGTTTTGTCAAGGAAACCATGCACATTTTAAAATACGCCTTCCAGTCGACGATGATGCTCGAGTTTATAACGATACTCGGTATCGGTCTTGTCGCTTTAGAAATTGCGCTCCGAATAATTATTTTTGAAAATATTTCATTCTATACCGCATTTTTCGTCCTGCTTTTAGCACCGGAATTCTACAACGCGCTGAAAGTGCTCGGGACGGAATTTCATAACGGGAAGCTCGCACTCGGCAGCTTTGAAAAAGCGAAAGCAATTATTAACAAACCTGAAATGAATACAGCTTACAGAGGCAAAACAGACAGTTACGCAGCAGAAGCTGACAAACTGACAATCAGCCATGGCGAAAAGCTGCTGCTGGATAAGGCCGATTTTAAGTTCGGTAAAAGAGGACTGACCGCGATTACAGGCGAGTCTGGAGCCGGTAAAACAACGCTCTTAAGAACTATCCTCGGACTCCATGAACCGGATTCAGGCACCCTCGATGTGTTGACTACTGATATCGGCTATGTTTCAGACCAAGTGTATTTTTCTGATACGACGATCTATGACTATGTGTCGGGAGACAGTCATTCAGAAGAGAAAGTGCATGACATTCTCGAACAGTTAAATCTGTCATCGAGTATCGATAATTTGGAAGCGGGCATTCATACGCCGATTGTTAATCATAATATTCCATTATCCGGCGGGGAAATTGTCCGCTTAAAAATGGCGAGAGTATTAATCGCACGGCCTGACATTATTATCATGGATGAACCGACTGAGTTTCTCGATGCTGAAACAGAGCAGCTCGTGATGAAATATCTCGCTGAATTAAAAGAAACATCTGCAATCATTGCAGTCATTCACCGCCGGCAGCTGCTCGCAATTGCAGACAGTCATTATGTGCTAAGTGAAGGGCGCTTGAAAAGAGGTGAACGGATATGATGTATTTAAAAGGTGAAAAGATGCATATCTTCTACAGTATCGTCCTCGGCATTATCGGCGGGCTTGTAGGTGTTGCGATATTTGGACTGAGCGGCTACATGATCAGTTTAAGCTTCTTTGAACCGCCGTTCTTCCTTATTATTTTAATTATCGCCGCTATTAAAATGTTCGGTCTGACAAAAGGTGCTGCGAAGTATCTCGAGCGTCTTTTAAGCCACGATGCCACATTTAAAATGATCGGCAGATTAAGAGCGTCCTACTTCAAACAGTCGGTAAACAGCGAGGAGGATACACACAGCGTCCGCTATATTCAAAAGCTGACGAGTTACTTTGACGATATTGAAGATTATTATATCCGCATTATTTATCCTTATATCGTTGCGGTGTTTATCTCGCTTATATTAACGGTGCTGTCGCTGCTGGTTGATCCAAAACTGCTTGTGATTCTGCTCGTATCGGTGCTGATTCTGCTGCTCGCTATGCCGCTCATTATAAGCGGTATTTCAGGCAGGCTGTACGATGAGAGAAACAAGGCGGAAGATACACTGTTTACAGAGCTGTATCATTACATTCATGACTTTACGAATCTGTTTGTCGTGAAAGAAGATAAAAAAGTCAGCAGTAATATTAAAACTACCTATAAAAAGATTACGAAAAATGAAAACAGGGAAGCAGCCTTAGATGCGGCAATCGATATCATCAGTCTGTTTATCCAGCTTGGCGTGCTTCTTCTCGTCATTATTCTGTTCAGCGGCGATTATCCTTTATTAATCCCGATGATTATCCTGCTCTTGATGAGTTTCTTTGAACTGGCCATTCCGGTTATTAAACCGGCCAGTAAATATAAAGCGGTCAAAGCACGCGTTGAAGCGGTAAGTGATCCGGGAGAAATGATGACTGAGAACAAAGATCAGAAGCTTTCCTTATCCAATATGTCCTTCCGCTATCCGGAAACCAAACGCGATGTGCTGAGCAATATAAATATAGAAATTAAACCGGGTGAGAAACACGCGCTAATCGGCAGCAGCGGTTCCGGCAAAACAACCCTGCTCAACCAGCTGATTAAGCAGTCGGACGCGGGGATTATGCCGCAGCATCTGGATTTTTACAACGCCACGGTCAAAGAAAACCTGACGATGTTCAATCATTTTAAAGCAGATGAAGATCAGCTTGAGGAATTGCTTGAAAAATTTGAGCTGGGCCACTTTAAGCCGGATGACTATATTACGTCGGCTGAGTATTTATCGCTTGGTGAGAAAAAACGGATGCATCTGATCCGCATGTATATCGAAGATAAAGATACCTGGATAATGGATGAGCCGACAGCAAGTTTAAATACGCGCCTCAGAGATAAAATATGGCAGGAAATTTTCCAGAAAGATACAGTGCTTACGGCGACGCATGACCTCAGCCATCTGGAGCAGTTTGACTATGTGCATTATCTGGAAGGCGGGACGATAACAGAAAGCGGCAGCGTCAAAGAAGTCCTCGGACAGGACGGGCCGGCCAGAGAAGCATACAGACGATACAGAGATACTTTGTAAAGATGTTTTAACATCGGAGATATCCTTATGAAAACGGATTTTTATATGATATAATGTTCTTAATTTAACAAAATTAGTGGAGGTGACGGCTGTTGGGAAGGTGTATCTGAAAAGAACTTCAAAAAATACTGTGTTAACAAATAGCAGATTTATTCATGAACAAACGACCCGAGCGGTCACAAATTATCGGAGGTGAACCCCGCAGGAGGGGAACTGATTGGATATATCCACTATAACTAATTTATTATTATTTACATTATTAATCGTACTGACAATGTTGTTCGTAGGATCTGAATTTGCATTTGTTAAAGCACGTATGTCGAGAATACATTCGCTTGTTGAAATGGGAGACAAAAGAGCAGAACGCGTAGAAAAAATGATTAACAATCTGGACTATTACTTATCTGCCTGTCAGCTGGGAATTACAGTGACAGCACTAGGTTTAGGTTGGATCGGGGAATCGACGTTTGAAGTGATTTTACACCCGCTGTTTGATTTAGTCGGAGTACCGGACGCCATGCAGACGGTAACGACAGTTGCAGCAGCATTTATTATTGTTACATTTATTCACGTTGTTGTCGGTGAACTTGCACCTAAGACAGTGGCGATTCAGTATGCCGAAAAAATGGCAATGGGATTAAGCGGACCGTTATACTTCTTTGGTGTTGTCTTAAAACCATTTATCTGGACGATGAACGGTGCAGCAAGAGGACTTGTACGCTTAGTTGGTATTAAAGAAATGCCGACAGAACAGGCGCACTCGGAAGAAGAACTTAAAGTGATTATGACTGAAAGTTACCAGAGCGGTGAAATTAACCAGACGGAACTTTCATATATGCAGAATATATTTTCATTTGATGAACGTACGGCAAAAGACGTTATGGTGCCGCGGACGCAAATGATTACACTTGAGGAACCGGTAACAGTTGATCAGGTGGTCGAAACGATTAAAGAGTACAACTATACAAGATATCCTGTCACAGAAAGCAACGGTGACAAAGACAACATTATCGGTTTCATTAATGTCAGAGAATATTTAACAAATCACGTATCGGATGAACATGTTGCCGCAGGTGATTATATACATGACCTTCCGGTGATTACAGAATCATCGCGGATCAGCGATGCACTTGTTAAAATGCAGAGAGAAAGCGTTCATATTGCCTTAATCATCGATGAATACGGCGGTACAGCCGGAATGATTACGATGGAAGATATACTTGAAGAAATCGTCGGAGAAATCCGTGACGAATTCGATGAAGATGAAGAACTGGACGTCATTAAAGTCGACGATAATCTTTACCATATCAACGGACGGGTACTGCTTGACGATCTTGAAGATGACTTTAAGATAGCATTTGAAGAAAGCGAAGACATCGATACAATCGGCGGCTGGATGCAGAGCATCAACACCGATATCGAAGAAGGCGGCTATATCGATACCGCTGAAGACCGCTGGCAGGTGCTGGAAGTTGAAAACCACTCCATTAAACAGGTGGCATTCTTAAGAGATTACAATGTAGTTTCTGCTGACGAAGAATCGGAAGAAGCTGTTGAGCAGGAAGACGAAAAATAATATATATTGAGAAATCGGGACATTTTGTCCCGATTTTTTTGTTTTGCGGAGGAAATTTGGCTAGGGGTCTGGTTTGCAGTCCGATGAAACCCGCTCATCTGACTGAAACCCTTACTTGCGGTCCGATGAAACCCGCTCATCCGACTGAAATTCTTACTTGCAGTCCGATGAAACCCGCTCATCCGACTTCAAAACCAACTCTAACCACCCGCCAATAATATGGTAAAATAAAATCAAATATAAGGGGTGATGGACCGATGGATATTGTTGGACTGGCAGCAGTAATTCTAACATTCACTGTACCGCTGTACGCAATTTACAGGGGATATAATCAGAGCGATGACAAGATGGAATTAAAGAAAATGAAAGAACAGCGAAGACTCGAAGAAATTAAACAGGAAAACTACTTGCTGGAGAATGAATCGATGCGGATTGAGCTCGACAAAATTAAAAAAGAAAATGCAAGAAAGCAAAAAACGCTTGAGAATAAAGAAAATTCGAGATGGCTGATTGAAGAAACTGAAGATGAAACGAAAGACAAGGCTGAATAGGGCTTTGTCTATTTTTTTATAAGCACCGGACGCTGTGATAAACTGGAGTTAAGAAAAATCGGAGGGATGATATGGGAGTTTTTGAATTCATATTTTTCACGTCCTTAGTGACGTTCGGCTTTATCGCAAGTATTCCATTATACGCTATGCGGCGGGGGTACAATCAGAGTGACGAAAAGCTTGAAATCAAAAAGCTGATTGAACAGCGCAAGCTTGAGCAGATTAAACAGGATAATTATCTGCTGGAGAATAAAGTGATGGCTCTGGAGCTTGAGAAGATCAAAAAAGAACGCGAGCTGCGAGAACAGAAAGCACTGGATGCCAAAGAAAACCGGCGCTGGCTGATTGAAGATAAGAATGAAGAGGAAATTAAAAAGGGGTAATAACAATGAAAACATTAATTAAAAACGGTCTGATCGTAACGACGGAAAATGAATATAAAGGCGATATTTTAATAGAAGGGACTAAAATAGAAGCGGTCGGCAGAAATTTAAGAGTGGAAGCGGACAAAACAATCGATGCCGAAGGCATGGTAATTCTGCCGGGCGGCGTGGACCAGCATGCGCATTTTTCTTTTGAATTTATGGGGGAAAGAACGAAAGGTTTTGAAACGACAAATGCAGCAGCCCTTGGCGGTACAACGACAGTAATTGAGTTCGTCAATCAGGAAGCGGGCAAAGGTCTCGTTGAAACGGTAGAGGAGTATCGTAAAGAATGGGTCGAGGGTATTTCTATGGTGGATTACAGTTTCCACCCGGTCATTACCGACCCGACACCGGAAACGTTTAAAGATATTAAAAATCTGCCTGAAGCAGGTTATCCGACAGTAAAATTATTCATGGCATATAAGGGTCAGTTTTTCCATTCTGATGATGAAGCGGTGACTAATGCCCTCCTGGAAGCGAAAGATGCGGGTGTGACTGTCATGGTGCATGCGGAAAATGCCGACCTGATTGAGCTTATGCAGAAAAAAGCGATTGCGAATGGTGATACGGATCCGTATTATCACGCACTGACACGTCCGCCGATCGTAGAAACCGAAGCGACGGAACGCGCCATTAATCTGGCACGCTTTGCAGAGGCGCCGATTTATATCGTTCATGTCACGACTGAAGGGGCGGTCAACGCCATTAAGAAAGCGAAAGAGGAAGGACTGCCGGTCTACGGTGAAACGTGTACCCAGTATTTACTTTTCAATAAAGAGTATCTCGCCAAAGAAAACTTCGAAGGTTCGAAATACGTATGTTCACCTGCTTTGAGAGATGAGGCTGACCAGGAATACTTATGGAAATCGTTAAAAGACGGTTCGATTAATGCGGTAAGTTCTGACCATTGCGGTTTTACCTTTAACCAGAAGAAGATGGGTCTGAATGACTTCAGAAAAATTCCGAACGGAACGCCGGGCCTTGAAAACCGTCTGCCGATGCTTTGGACTTACGGTGTCGAAACAGGAAAAATCACGCGTTCAGAACTGGTGGATTACTATTCGACGATGCCGGCTAAAAACAATGGACTCGATCACAGAAAAGGATACCTTGCGCCGGGCTATGATGCAGACATTGTCATTTATAACCCGAATGTGAAGAAGAAAGTTACGGTTGAAGACAGCCTGAATGGTCTCGATTATACAGCTTATGAAGGATTCGACCAGATTGGTGAGTGCGATGCAGTCTTCTTAAGAGGCACGCCGGTCGTTAAAGATGGTAAATATATTGGTGAAAAAGGCCAAGGGGCATTTATTAAAGGCACAGCTTTCGGTACAGCGTTCAGCTGATAATGTTTTAAAAAGGGGTAAAACATGACTGAGAATAGTATTTCAATCAATAAAGAGCGTTTAATTCAAGATATGGAAGCAATCAACAGTAATACAGCGACACCAGGCAATGGCCGTACGAGATTTTCTTATTCTGAAGAAGACAGAAAGACGAGAGAGTATTTATCAAAAGAATTCACAAACTTAAATTTAGTAGTTAAAACAGATGGTGCGGGCAACATCAGAGCGAAATATGATCCGAAAAAGAACGACTTGCCGTCAGTAATGATCGGTTCTCATATTGATACTGTAATGAACGGCGGGGAGTTTGACGGTCTTGCCGGAACTATCGCAGCCTTGGAAGTCATCCGGACAATCAAAGAAAATAAGACAGATATTACTCATCCTGTTGAACTGGTGATATTCTCAGAAGAAGAAGGCTCGAACTTCGGCAGCACAACTGTCGGCAGTAAAGTGATGACAGGTAAACTGACTAAAGCGGATTTAAAGACTTTATATAATAGTGAGAAACAGTCAGCTTATGAAGTGATGCAAGCGTTCGGTTTTGATGCGGATTCAATAGGAAAAGACCTGCTTCAAAAAAATGAGGTAAAAGCGATGATGGAACTGCATATAGAACAGGGCGGCGTTCTGGAAGAAGAAAGTAAATCTGTTGGTATCGTTCATGCGATTGCGGGAATGAATACTTTCCAAGTAACGTTAAACGGTGTCTCGAATCATGCAGGAACCACGCCGATGCCTGGCCGGAAAGACCCTTTAGTTGGAGCATCCAAGGTGATTATTGCCTTGGAGGAATATGCACGGACTCAAGTTAATAATACAACTGTTGCGACAGTGGGCAAACTGGAATGCAGTCCTTCCGGTTCTAACGTTATTAATAAGACAGTGACTTTTAATGTGGATATCCGCGATATCGAGCAGAGCGGAATTGATCAGGTTTCGAATTATTTAAAAGATAAAATAAAAGAAACCGCAGAAACACAGCAGCTGGAATATGAAATAGATTTAATAGGAACATCAGCACCGGCGAGATTATCTGAAACTGTAATAGATACGCTGGTAGCCAAAGCAGAAAAACGGGAGATGGATTACTTAAAACTGCACAGCGGAGCAGTGCATGACACGATGATGCTGGCGGATGTGGCAGATGTTGCGATGATATTTGTGCCGAGTAAAAACGGCATCAGCCACAGCCCGGATGAGTATACGTCTTATGAAGATATTGAAGACGGTGCGAATTTGATGCTTGAAGCGGTGATTGAGCTGACTCAGTAAAAATAATACCTTTCGGGGTATTATTTTTTTACTCAAACAACGACTATGTAAAATTTTTTAAGTAATGACATAATTAGAATAATATTCTGTAAAAGGAGGATACTTTCATGAAAAAACTTTGGTTCATGCCGTTTCTTATACTGCTACTTATAATGACAGCATGTTCAAATGACACTGAAAATAATGAAACAGCGAGCGAAGAAAGCAGTGAAGAAAATAGTGAAGAAAAAAATATTGAGAACAGAGAAGAAGACGAAGCTGACACGGCAAATACAGAGAATCAGGAAGAAAGTGAAGCAGGACAATCAGAAGAAGAATCAGAACCTGCCGATGACACAGAAGAAGACAAGACAGGGAAACAAACAGCTGCAGATCAAGCGGACCAGTCTGATTCATCCTCGGACTTAATGTTTGATTTAAACTCCCCGGAAGTTCAGGCGCAGCTGCTTGGAACGAGTGCTGGAAATGATGAAGGCACTTTTGAACAGGACTTTATCACTGAAGGAATGACGCAAACAGAAGTGGAAGAGCTATACGATCCTTATGAATTTACGTTTTATTCAGGTGGAGCTTCACCGGCATTTCACGGCAACTTAGGTGTTGTGTACAGTGAACGTGCGCCCTACGGCCCTGGTGATGATGGTTCAGACAGCAGCATTAACCCGGATGAGAACTATGTGGAGTATGTCTGGTACTATGCTCACATTGAATCAGATGAACTTATAAATGCTTTAGGAGAACCAGATGATTATAATGATGGAAGTCAGTCTATGAATGGACTGCCACATTATGTTTATGAAGGTGAAGGAGACGACGGAAGGTATTACATTACTGGAGCAAGTACGTATAATTCACCTGAGGGAGAACGTATTGGTCTAATCAAACGGGAGATTTTTGATGAAGATCCAAAAGAGCAAGCTTCATCCGATAATGGAGAACGTTATTTTGAGGACTATTATACAGAAGGATTCCCTGTTGAACTGACAGAGGAAGATGATTATTTCACTTATGACACGTTAAGGAATTTTATTTTCAAAACGTATTTAGATAATTTGGCTGATTATTACAATGACGAAAATGACGATGTGCTTTCTATTCTGGAAGGAAATGCACTAGATAAAATTCAGGCTAATAAAGCATCCGGCAACTTTGCAGATCATCAAAATTATCCGGGAACAACAGCTTCCGTTCAACAGATTTCAGAGAGAGAATATCAGATTACTGTAAACAGAACGTATTCTCATGCAACATCGAATGGGCAGGAAACTAGACAAGTTACCTATACTGTACTCGATACTAATGGCATGTTGAAAATAACTGATTATGAGTAAGTACAATATTTATAAAAGATACCCGCAGAGTGCAAAGAAGTCTTTGCACTCTGCGGGTATGTTGTTATTGTGTATGCAAATATAATTTTACGTCACAAAGAGACGCAGTTTTGATGGATTTTTTAAATAAATAGATATAATCACTTCAGCTATAATTGTTAAACTGTTAATAAACAGATATAATTTTTCACTTTAGAAAATTAAAGGACTGTATAATCTCGTCATAGTTTCTTCCTAATCAACTACTTCAACGATGACTTGATCGCCTTCTCTAACAAGTTGTATAGCTTCTTGAAACACAATCCTTTCAGATATATTTTTTCCTAGTAACTTCTCAGTAAATATTTTTTCTGAACAAAATTTTTTAAACACTTCAATCTGCCTATTGAGATTCTGATCCAGTGTAGAAACACGAGCATATGCAACTTTCATTAAATCAATCCTTTTTTCTAACACTTAATTTACACCCTAATCATACAGCGTGAAGCTAATCATATCAATACATATATAATGTCTATTGAGGGTCTAATCTAATCAAACAAAAATTTAAGAGAGAAGTCATATCTACAAGTTTTTTAACCAGAAGATTATTTTGATCTATTTCAAAAATTTTCAAACCGTTCTTAAAAGTGTATTTTTATAACCGTATGATAAAAGAGAAATTTTAGTCGCTTACTTCGTTTCAAGATATTACTGATACAATAAGGTTAAAAATCGGTACGTTTAACGGAACAAGTGTAGGTATTATAATAAACGTTTTTGATTTTGATGAAAAATAAGCTGTTCAATTTTTGATTGAACAGCTTTACCTAGTTATCCTTACTTTTATTCTTTTACCCTCAAAAGGCGGAGAGCATTCAGTATTACAATAATAGCAGCTCCTGTATCACTTAATACGGCCATTCATAGTGTAAGTATTCCCAAGAATATCAGAACAAATGCCGCCAACTTTATTGTGATGGAAAACCAGGTGCGGTTGGGAAAATCCCCTTCCTGCGATTACCGTTCACAAACGCCCAAAAAGAGCAACTGGCCCTTTTAGCTCTGGGACTGTCTTGGCATAGAGAAGGTAAAACCTTTCCCACTTAAAAGAACGGAAAAAGACGCTCTGTCCTGGCATTATCTTTGGCTCGACGCTTGCCCCCATACGGATATTAATCGTTTCGAAACTTTTAATACAGTCAATTTAACTTTTGAATGTAAACTGGCTGCCTTAAGTCACTGTTTATGATTTTATGCTTCCCATGCTCTTTAATTGCTTATTTGACCGCCCGTATGATAAAAACGGTATGCAAGGCATTGTTTTTACTCATAACATCTTTATTAGATTGCTCTGTTTTTTAGTGTCCAATGTTATGGGAACATTGTAGAATCCACACTTCAAAGTTCATTCATGTCAATCGATTCGTTCATTATTTAGATCTTAATAATCGAAGTCCATTTAGTATAACAACTAAAGTACTTCCTTCATGAACAATTACACTGATTGTAATATCAGTTAATCCTAACAAACTAACGACAACTAAAAAGGCAACAACTGCCATTGAAAAAATAATATTTTGCCTAATAACACGACCCATATTTGAGGAAATTTTATGAGACTGTACTAATTTAGATAAATTGTTCTGCATTAAAACCAAATCAGATACTTCTACTGCCACATCAGTACCGCCCCCCATAGCTATACCAACATCAGCATTAACAAGGGCCGGTGCATCGTTCACACCATCTCCGACCATGGCAGTAACTCCAAATTTTTCTTTTTGTTCTTCTATAATTCTGGATTTATCTTCAGGCATTACATTAGCGATAACTTCGTCTATTCCCAATTGTTCGCCTACAGCTTTTCCCGTCATTTCCGAATCACCAGTAATTAAAGTCGTGTGGATACCAAGTTTCTTAAAGTAATTAATTGTTTCTTTAGCATGCTCATTCGGAATATCCATTAGAGCTATAAGCCCAATAACTTCTTCATTTTCTGCTACGTATACAACCGTCTTTCCTTCTGATGCCCAATCATGATTGAACTGGGTATACTCTTCAGAAGCACTTTCAAAAGAAGTAGGCTTACCAATACGATAATTTTTTCCATTATAATCTCCTGTCAGACCTTTTCCAATTTGATTAGTAACTTCGATGTCTATTTTATTTTTAACTTCAAATTTTTCTAAAATAGCATTAGCGAGTGGGTGATTGGATTCCTTTTCAAGGGCGACTATAATATCAATAATATTTTCTTCGTTCACAGAATGAGTGAAATAGTAATTTGTTACTTTAGGTTCTCCGTTCGTAAGGGTTCCTGTTTTATCGAAGGCAATTGCATCTATATCCGCTAATTGTGATAGGTAAGTACTTCCTTTTGAAAGCACGCCTTTTTTAGCTAGGTTAGATGTTGTAGACAATGTTACAGATACAGTAGCTGCTGCCAAAGCACACGGTGAAGCTGCGACTAAAAGCACTAATCCCCTGTAAACACTTTGCGACCATGTCCAATCAAATAGAAAAGGAGCAAGTAACATTACTAATGGTATTGCGATTAAAACTATATTAACATATTTAGGCTCGAATTTTTGAATGATACTGGCAGCTTTTGTTTGATTATCTTGGTTTTGACTAACTAATTGTAAAATTTTAGAGAATACAGTATCCTTGTTTTCCTTAGTGACTTCCATAGTAAAAGTACCTGTTCCATTAATCGTACTTCCAAAAACTTCGTCACCCTTAGACTTCTCTTTCGGTATACTTTCTCCATTAATAGAAGATTCATCAATTGAGGTAGTACCGGATAAAATAATCCCATCAATTGGAACTTGATCACCGTTCAGCACTTGGAGTTGATCTCCAACTTTTAATTCACTGACATCAACAATTTTTGTGTTTCCATCAGGTAGGATTAATTTAGCTGTCGTTGGGTTCATTTCGAGTAGCTTAGTAATTTCTCTTTTACTTCTTCCTTCAGCGTAATCTTCAAGAAAATGAGCGCCGGAAAAAATAAGTATCAAAAGGGTTCCTTCCCAAAAACTCCCTATCAGAGAAGCCCCGATTGCAGCTAATCCCATTAGAATATGAGAATTAGGAGTGAATTTTCCCTTTAATTTAGTATTTTCAACTGTCTCTCCAATTCCTTCGAGAATAATTACATGGTAGCCGGCTGTGATTGTGGCAATTGAAAATAAGATGTTTTGTATTAATAAATTTGCATCACTTAAAAAAAGCCCAATTATAGCCAACACTAAGCCAATAAAATATGAAATAATTGGCATTTTTCCGTGATCATGATCATGACTATGATCGTGGCTATGACTTTCGTGTGCTTGTTGCTCTTGAATATTTTTCATTTCTATCACCTTTCTAAATAAATATGATATATCGGGTTCCAATATATTCGCAGTAAGCTTTACTAAACCAGGACGTTAATTGACCACATCCAAACTTTTTGTATCCAATAATACATCCTATGAATTTATCAACCGTATTCACTAACCCTCTCTGCTACACCCATCTCACTTTCCTTCGAGATATCATACAACGCTTTCCATTCTGTTTTTTTGTTTTCCATATCCATTGCAAAACCCCCTTTTCATATGCCTATAATATTGTTATATGATCATATAACAATATTAATGACGTGAATTATTATTAACACTCATTACTGGTTTACGGAATACTAGTGATGACAGGCGTGATCGATCGCCTGTTTTAGCATATTCATAGTATGTTCATCATCATGGGAATAAAACAATGTTGTGCCTTCCCTTCGGAATTTTACTAACCGTAAATTTTTCAAGAACCGCAATTGATGGGAAACTGTTGATTGTCTAAGATGTAGCGTTTCAGCAATACCGTTTACCGAATACTCCTTATAAAAGAGCAAATGGAGAATCCGGATTCTCGTAGGATCACCTAACGCTTTAAATGTTTGCGATACGACAAATAATGTTTCATCATCTAAGTCCTTATTATTTACTTCCTCTAATTCCTTTTTTTCTTCCATTATCCTTCCCTCACTTTAGGTTTCAATTCAAAACCTTATATATAATAATCACTATTTATCTACATATATTAATATATGTTCATATATATGATATCACCATCTGAATAAAGAATCAAATAATATTTAATATGAATTCATATATTTTGTTTTGATTTTTTAGAGTAAAATAAACAAAGCCTTTTTAAGAATAGTGGGATGAGTGCAGTATGGATGATCGGGCGTTAGCTTCCGCACTTGGAATTGGTGTTGGCGGTGGACTCGCTTGGATAATGGAAGGTTTTCAAAGTGGTTATGGCTTTATTTATTCATTATGTGCAGGCCTTATAATTGGCTTATTATTTTTTGAAATGATTCCGGAAAGTATTGAATTAGGCGGGTGGGTAATTTTACTCGGTGGAATAGCAATAGGCTTAGTATTATTCCAATCCATTCATCTATTAATGGATAAAATTACAATTATCACTAATAGTCATCAAAAAGATATTTTCGTTCGATCGGGGGTACTTTTAATTATCAGTATAGCAATTCATAATTTCCCTGTTGGCATCGCGCTTGGACCAACAATTGGAACAAGTATGGGAAATTTCATGTTGACCACCTTAGTTCTACATAACATACCTGAAGGAATAATTATTTTTAGCTGCGTTCGGTATGCTTACTTGGATACTGTTCGCAATAATTTTAGCAATCCATATCACGACAGGGTAATTATTCAGTCAATTGTTCGAGATTGGAAAATCATCTTTCATTGCATTATTTTCCTTAGCGTATGTTTTCCGTGTTTTGTTGGTAGGCCCTTTATTATTCAAACATCTGCTTGAATAAAGAAAAATAAGATGATACACTATATTCAAACAAATATTTGAATGATGAGGTGTATGTATGAATAAAAAAGAAACATGTGAAGTTTTTTGTTATGACGAAGAAAAGGTTAACCGGATGCAAGAGAATTTACAAACTGTCGATATTGCCGGTATATCACAGATGCTTAAGGCTATTGCCGATGTGAATAGGGCAAAAATCACCTATTCCTTATGCAAGGAAGAGGAATTATGCGTCTGTGACATCGCAAATATACTCGGTGTGACTGTAGCAAATGCATCTCATCATTTACGCACGCTCTACAAAGAAGGCATCGTTACATTCAGGAAAGAAGGGAAACTCGCGTTCTATTCTCTGGAAGATCAGCATATTAAAGAAATCATGACGATTGCATTAATACATAGGAAAGAAGTGATAACCAATGTCTGAAGGGATTGCAGAACTGACTGAAGAAGAAAAAAATATTTACCGTGTTCAGGGGTTTTCTTGTGCGAATTGTGCAGGGAAATTTGAGCGCAATGTGAAGAAACTACCTGAAGTTCAAGATGCGAAGGTGAATTTTGGCGCATCAAAAATTTCTGTATATGGTTCTGCAACGGTTGAGGAACTGGAAGAAGCAGGAGCATTTGAAAATCTCAAAGTGGTGCCTGAAAAGTCTAGTCGTCAAGCGCAACCAGAAGTTAATAAAGAAAAAAATGTTTACCGTGTTCAGGGATTTTCCTGTGCAAATTGTGCTGGCACATTTGAGAACAATGTGAAGAAACTACCTGAAGTTCAAGATGCGAAGGTGAATTTTGGCGCATCAAAAATTTCTGTATATGGTTCTGCAACGGTTGAGGAACTGGAAGAAGCAGGGGCGTTTGAAAACCTCAAAGTGGTGCCTGAGAAATCCCGGGAAGAAAGTGGACAAGACAAAAAAGAAAAGGAAGTAACCATTCCATTTTATAAAAAGCACAGCACTCTGCTCTATTCGCTACTGTTTATCGCTTTTGGCTTCATTTCAATGTTGGTGAATGGTGATGACAATATTCTTACACCACTGCTATTCATCACTTCCATGATTGTCGGAGGGGCTTCAATGCTGAAAACGGGTCTCCAGAATTTAGTCCGGTTTGAATTTGATATGCGAACCCTGATGACAGTCGCAGTGATTGGCGGTGTCATCATCGGAGAATGGGCCGAGGTCGCCATTGTTGTCATCTTGTTTGCCATCAGCGAAGCGTTGGAGCGTTTCTCGATGGATCGAGCAAGGCAATCCATCAGTTCATTGATGGATATTGCTCCTAAAGAGGCACTTGTCAGACGCAACGGACAGGAAATGACAGTGCACGTCAATGATATTGCTGTGGGCGATATCATGATTGTTAAGCCTGGACAGAAAATTGCTATGGACGGCGTAATTGTCAATGGCTACTCTGCAATCAACCAGGCAGCAATCACAGGTGAATCAGTGCCGGTTGAAAAATCGATCGATGATGAAGTATTTGCAGGGACACTGAACGAAGAAGGCTTACTGGAAGTTAAAATCACTAAATTGGTTGAAGATACGACCATTGCCAAAATCATTCATCTGGTGGAAGAAGCACAAGGTGAGCGTGCTCCTGCCCAGGCATTCGTTGATAAATTTGCAAAATATTATACGCCTGCCATTATGGTTGTCGCAGTGCTGGTTGCGATTGTACCCCCGTTATTTTTCGGTGCGAGCTGGTCCACTTGGGTGTATCAAGGGTTAGCGGTTCTCGTTGTAGGTTGTCCATGTGCATTGGTAATTTCCACGCCGATAGCGATTGTTTCGGCAATCGGAAATGCTGCCAAGAAGGGAGTCCTTATAAAAGGCGGGGTCTACCTCGAAGAAATGGGTGGATTAAAGGCCATTGCATTTGATAAGACCGGCACACTCACAAAAGGCGTCCCGGTTGTAACTGATTATCGTTTAATCGACAATGCAATTGATGAAAAGGAAATGCTGGCAGTCATCACAGCATTGGAAGATCGTTCCCAGCATCCATTGGCATCCGCGATTATAAAGAAGGCAGACAGTTATAACCTTCCTTATTCTGATATTTTTGTCGAAGACTTTTCTTCCATTACAGGCAAAGGGATACGGGGCAAAATCAATAATGAAATGTATTACGTTGGCAGCCCGGCATTATTTGAAGAGATAGAGGCAGCTAATTTCAATGATTCAATTAAAAGTGATGTCAAAACACTTCAAGAACAAGGTAAGACCGTTATGGTTGCAGGAACGAAAAATACAGTTCAGGCAATCATTGCAGTCGCGGATGAAGTCCGCGAATCAAGTAAAGCGGTAATCCAGAAGCTGCATCAGGCAGGCATCGAAAAAACAGTCATGCTTACGGGGGATAATCATAGTACTGCCCGTGCGATTGGTTCACATGTCGGTGTCACAGATATTCAATCTGAATTACTCCCGCAGGATAAACTAGACGTAATCAAGCAACTAAAAACTGATTATCGTCATGTAGGCATGGTCGGCGATGGGGTCAATGACGCCCCGGCGCTGGCAGCTTCCACCGTTGGTATCGCTATGGGTGGCGCCGGTACAGATACCGCTCTTGAAACAGCGGATGTCGCTTTAATGGGCGATGACCTGAGGAAACTGCCCTTTACCATCAAACTTAGCCGTAAAACATTGAACATCATCAAAGCGAATATCGCTTTTGCCATTGGAATCAAACTGATTGCTCTATTGTTGGTCATCCCAGGATGGCTGACACTCTGGATTGCGATCCTCTCAGATATGGGTGCCACGGTATTAGTCGCGCTCAATGGTTTGAGACTCATGCGTGTGAAGGAAGATGAATAGGTTTTGAATCTCTTCACTTTGAATCGAAATTTTAAAATATTGGAGATGGAAGAATGATTGTAACGGCATTTACAGCTGCTGCGGTTTACGTAGCAACAGGCATCGATTACCTTATTATATTGATTCTTCTGTTCTCACAAGTGAAAAAGGATCAGATAAAGCATATTTGGATCGGTCAGTATATAGGAACGGCAATTATCATTGGTGTGAGCCTTCTGGTCGCTTTGGGGGTTGCCAATCTGGTTCCCCAACAATGGATGATTGGTTTGCTTGGGCTCCTGCCCCTTTACCTGGGTATCAAAATATGGATTCAAGGTGAAGAAGACGAAGATGAAGGCAACATTCTCTCCCTTTTCTCTTCAGGCAGATTCAATCAATTATTCATAACGGTCACTTTCATTGTACTGGCTTCCAGTGCGGATGATTTCGCTATCTATATACCGTACTTTACGACTTTAAATATGATGGAAATCATTATTGCCGTCATTGTTTTCATGATCATGGTTGGTGTTCTATGTCTAATCAGCTATCGATTGGCTTCCTTGAATTTTGTTTCAGATAAAATCGAAAAATATGAACGTTGGATCGTTCCAATCGTCTTTATAGGATTAGGAATTTATATCCTATTTGAAAATGGCACATTCAACGCTCTGTTCTCATTCCTATTTTAATAGAAAATTTTATAAGCCGATATCTCTCTTTTAATGTGGTATTGTGTATTGCTATACATCCTAGCATAGGTGAAAGATTACTAATAACATTGAATGACATAAGACTGATGCGAGTTAAAGACTAATATTGTTCTATTTGAAGAGTAAAGAGAACTTCTTATAACTGCTAATTTTATTAGTCTAATTCTCGAGTTCCAATAAAATCTCTTAATGATATGAAATGTCACATTAAATACTAAGAAACTGCACAGTTTCTTTGAAAATTTAGCTTAAGCTAAATAATTAGGAGTGAATTTTTCTTAACAGTTAAAGTTTGTACTTAGATTGGTGTGAGAATGAACTTTTATTTTTAACAAAAATTTTCTTTCAAAGCCAACCAAAAATGCATGATTTGTTCGATGAAAGGAATCGTTACAGGAGGTGTAATATTATGAAAAAAACAACAAGAAGTATTCTTAGAGTAAGTATTATACTAAGTATCATTATTTTATTAGGGGTCACTTTGTGGTTCAATTTAACTTCTGATAAAAAAACTGTACAAGTAGGCGATGAATCAATTGATTTTCAATTGGAGACGTTAAATGGTGATTCAATACAATTATCGGATATCAATTCAGAAAAAGGTGTTATTTTGAATTTCTGGGGGACTTGGTGTAAACCGTGTCGTGAAGAAATGCCTGATATGAACCGAATTTATAATGAGGGACATGATGATTATGAAATCATTGCAGTAAATGTTTCGGAAGATGAGCAGCAGATTAATCAGTTCTTATCCAGTTTAGATGAAAAACTTGATTTTCCAATCGCATTAGATCGAAACAGAGATGTAACTAAAGCATATCAAGTCGGTCCATTGCCTACAACAATAGCAATTAATAAAAATGGCATTGTTGTGGATAAAAAAGAATATCAGTTAACTGTAGAAGATATTTACAGCTTTGTGGAACAATCAACTTCTGAATAGGGTGAACTTTGATGGAATTAAATAAGATAACATGTGAATCCTGTAATTATGTTAATCCACCTGGGACACAATTATGCCAGTCCTGCGGGAAAATGATAAATAGTGATTACGATAAAAATAAAATAAAAGATCTAATGCGCTATGATGGCAGTGCAATTCGTTCTAAAACCCGTTCTAAGAGTGTTTTTGATAAAATTTGGATTTTCTTTACATCAATAAAAGTCGGGGTAGCAATCATTGCGATCATAACTATTGCTGCCTCTATAGGAACGATTTTCCCTCAGGAATATTTTATTCCAGTGGGTGCTGATCCCCAACAGTACTATACAGAAAATTATGGAGCTCTAGGAAAAATTTATATCGAACTGGGTTTTCATAATTTATATTCTTCATGGTGGTTCATTTTGCTTAACGGCATGCTCGCATTATCAATTATTGCTGCAAGTATCGATAGAGGAGTGCCTTTATACAAATCTTTAAAGAATCAACGTGTAAAAAAGCATCCGACATTTTATAATAGACAACGTTTAAATTTACATAGTGATAATGTTAACAACATTGAAAATATAGTTCGTGCTCTTAAGAAAAAAGGCTACAAAGTAGAAGAAGACCATAATCACTATTTATTTGAAAAAGGAAGACTGTCCAGATGGGGCCCATATATAAATCACATTGGTTTAATTCTTCTTTTATTCGGTAGTATGTTGAGATTTTTCCCAGGAATGTATGTAGATGAATTGATTTATATTATTGAAGGTGAAACAGTCCAAGTACCTGAGACAGATGGTCAATACTATTTAAAAAACAATAAATTTACAATAGATATTTATGATGAAGAATCCGGGACGGTATTTGATGATACATTACAGAATATAAATGAGACTGTAGTAAGTAATTATCAGACGGATTTTACTTTTTACGAAAATAAAAGCATGGATGTAGTGGGCGCTACACCTGATTTACAGAAGATAGAAGATTACAGTGTACAGGTAAATCATCCATACCGTTTCGATCTATTTGAAATATATCAGGCTAGTTATGATAATTCTCAGATGAAATCCATGACGTTCCAGCTTGAAGACAATGATAACAATCCTGTTGGAGAACCATTCACAGTTGAATTGGATAATCCACATCAGAGTCATGAAATTGCAGACGGGGTGAGTGTAGACATGAGAGCGTATGCCCCGGATTTTCTTGAAATAGATGAGAATGGATCACTTATTTCCGAAACACCCGTAGCTAAAAATCCTGCTTTTGTATTTGAAGTTTTTGACAGTGAATCTAGTGAACTTAGCTTGATTCAAATTATGAACTCAACCGATATTACAGAGAATAACGAATATAATGTGAAGTTCGTTGAAAATGAAAATCATTGGGCTACTGTTTTGACATTAAAGAAAGATCTGACAATGCCCTTGATAGCAACAGGATTTGTGATATTTTTAGTGGGACTATCTATCGGTTCATACATTAATCATAGACGAATTTGGATTAACACTGATGATGGATTCAGTATCAGTGCGCATACAAATAAAAATTATTTTGGTCTGAAGAAAGACATCAATCCTATATTGAGAGAATTCGGGTACGAGGAGATTTTAGATAGAGATAGCCAAAAAAATAATGAAATATAAACAGTGATGAGGAGGAATAAATATGGAATCCACACTATTATCGATTAGTAACTGGCTGATTACTGCTGCCTTTATTATTTTATTGATTTCTCTTATACCACTTGCATTAAGTGTTAAATCTAATAAGAAAAACGCAGAATTCATTTCTATTATAATGATTATAGTGGCTTTTGTTATGGAAATTGCTTATTTCTTATTAAGGTGGATAGCAACTGGCCATGCTCCTGTCTCAAATATGTATGAATTCATTGCAACTTTTTCAATAATGTTAATTTTAGGTTATTTAATCACATATCACTACTATAAAACGAAAATTTTAGGATTATTCGTCATTCCCTTGTCGTTAATCCTCATTGCTTATGGGAGCATGTTTTCAACAGATGTGAATCCACTGATTCCGGCACTTCAGAGTAATTGGCTCGCAATCCATGTAATCACGGTAACAATATCTTATGGTATTTTATCTATGAGTGCGGTGGCAGGTTTAATATATTTGCTAAAATCAATTCCAGAAAATGAAAAATCATGGAGAGCAAAAGCACTGGAAATGATTATGGCAGGACTCGTGATTGTGTTGGTATATATTGCAACCACACTGATTATGAAAGGTGTAGTTGGTTATAGTGATGAATTCATGTATACAGATCAGCGGGGGCAAACTGTAGTTGCAGATTATCATTTACCAAGTTTGATTAATTTTGAAGGTGCAATAGCGGTAGAGCATTTAGGTGATAATCAATACGAACCTGCGGACCATTTTCAATTAGGAATCAATTTACCACCAGTCATTCAATCACAATCATTAAATACGGTAATATGGTCTGTGATACTGGGAATGATTGTTTACGGAGGGCTTCGCTTAATACTTAGAAGGAGACTGTCAGCAATTATCAAACCACTTGCAAATAAAGCAGATTTAAACTTAATGGACGAGATAGGCTATCGTTCAGTAATAATAGGTTTTCCATTGTTTGCACTTGGGGGTATATTTTTCGCAGCGATTTGGGCACAAATTGCTTGGAGCAGGTTTTGGGGCTGGGATCCGAAAGAAACCTGGGCGTTTATCACAGCTATGTTTTATACTATTTTCCTACATTTAAGGTTAAACAAAGGATATGAAGGAGAGAAATCTGCATGGCTGGCAGTAATCGGCTTTATACTGATACTGTTTAACTTAATTGCAATAAATTTAATTGTTGCAGGGCTTCATTCGTATGCATAATTGGATTAGATATAGTTTATTATTAACATAATATAAAAAATTCTGAGAAAATATATTAGGAGTTCGTTCGAATTATCGTAAAATCTCAATATGAATGGAGTGTTATTTTGGGTAGTGAAATGACTTTCTTACTTGCATTTGGAGCTGGATTCTTAAGTTTTGTCTCACCTTGTGTACTTCCAGTATTTCCTGCTTTTATCTCTTACATAACAGGAATGAGTTATAATGAAGTAGAAAATCAAAAATTCAATGCACGCGCAATATTCCACACACTTTTCTTTCTTGTGGGATTCAGCTTATTCTATATAGCCCTGGGGTTTGGCACGTCCTTTTTAGGCGGAATATTGATTGACCATGCGAATCTGATCAGACAACTGGGTTCAATCTTGATTATTTTCTTCGGGCTTATCATTACCGGCGTGCTTAATTTTAATTTCTTGATGAAAGAGAGGAAATTAAAATTTAAAAACAGACCGTCAGGATTTTTAGGTTCAACTTTAATAGGTATGGCTTTTGGTGCCGGATGGACGCCGTGCAATGGACCGATTATCGGAGCTATTTTCGCAATGAGTGCCAGTGCACCAAACGATGCTTTAATGTTAATGGTTATTTACTGTCTGGGCTTTGCAATTCCATTCTTTATATTGAGCTTTTTCGTATCTCGTACACGCTGGATGCTGAAATACTCGAATACGATTATGAAAGTTGGTGGGGTCATCATGATATTAATGGGTGTACTTCTGTATTTTGATGGATTGACTCAGATTATCATTTGGCTGCAGCCGTACTTTGGAGATTTTCAAGGCTTCTAATTATGAATACATTAAATGACTTGTTTATATAACTTTCATAGAAATGATATATTATTATAAAATTTGTTTAAAAATTATTGTTAAAATTAAATATCAAGGAGGAATCTGGATGAAAAAATATTTAATGCCAGTTTTGATGGGCGTAATCTTTATTTTAACAGGTTGTAGTGATGACTCAGCATCGAACGAATCAAATATTAAAGAAATGGTTTCGGAATTAAGCGCTAGTAATATTGTAGAATCAGCATCTATAAATGATAAAACACTTATTGTTAAAGATAGTGGAGATGAGAATGTCTATACTTTACCAGACGATGAATTTTTTGTATCTATTGCACCATACATCTCATATACACATCCTTGTGAATTTCATAGCTTAACAGGTTGTCAGGGAGAGCTGATGAATGAAGAGATGGATGTAAAAATTACAGATGAAGATGGAGAAGTTCACGTTGATGAGAAGTTGACTACCCTTGAGAATGGTTTCTTGGATTTTTGGCTGCCAAGAGATAAAAATTACTCTTTAGAAATTAATTATGATGGAAAAAAAGTTGAATCTAATTTTTCAACTTTTGAGAATGACAGCACCTGTCTGACAGATTTACAGCTTAAATAATATTATTAAATGCAGATTACCCAATGCTATTTAGTGTTGTGGAATCTGCATTTTTAATTCAATGTTAAATCTCAGAGTAGCAGTTAATTTATTTTTACTTAGTTTTTAAATACATGTAGTGGATAGTTTCTGCACATATATTTTTTATAATAAACTTAGTAAATTAATAGCTTGACAAATAACGACTACAGATGTAAACTTAAATTAATAAATCGTTTACAATTGTAGTATTATTATAATGTAGGAGGGGGAAAGAAATGAATAAAGAAGGTAATCATAATCATGCTGAGCATGAAGAAAATCATCATAACCATGAGGAGAGCCACGAATCCCATAATCATAGCGGACACGATCATCATGCGCATATGGTGACAGATTTTCGTAATAAATTCTTCATTATCCTGATATTCACAATTCCAATTGTACTTCTATCTCCGATGATTCAAAATTTCATAGGTGTGGATTGGCAATTTACTGGAGATAGTTATATTGTGGCAGCGTTGGCCACGTTCGTTTATTTCTACGGGGGTTGGCCATTCATTAAGGGCGCTTACGATGAATTGAAAAACAAAGAACCAGGCATGATGACATTAATAGCAATGGCGATTTCTGTCGCTTACTTCTATAGTATGGCAGTTGTTTTTGGATTCAATGGGGAAGAAATTTTCTGGGAGCTGGCAACTCTTGTATTAATCATGCTTCTGGGACATTGGATTGAAATGCGAGCTATTAACAATGCTTCCAAGGCTCTGGAATCCCTCGCATCATTAATGCCTGATACGGCAAACCGTATCACTGAAAATGGTGAAACAGAAGAAGTTCAGATTGATGATATTAAAGCGGGTGATTTACTATTAGTAAAACCCGGAGAAAAAATGCCGCTGGATGGTAAAATCGTTAAAGGAAAGTCGCAAGTTGATGAATCAATGTTAACGGGTGAATCTGTTCCAGTTGGAAAATCCGTTGATGACGAGGTCATTGGAGGTTCAATCAACAGAGAAGGTTCTCTCACTATTGAAGTAGAGAAACTGATGAATGAATCTTATCTGACACAAGTTATAGATATGGTTAGAGAATCACAACGTACTAAATCGAAAACTCAGGATGTAACTAATAAAGCAGCTAAATGGTTATTCTATATCGCTTTAGCTGCCGGTATTATCACATTTATCGTTTGGATAAGTGTTGGAGCAACTATAGATACTGCTATCATGAGATTGGTAACAGTTTTGGTTATTGCTTGTCCTCATGCTTTAGGTCTGGCAGCACCGTTGGTTATTTCAGTATCTACATCACTTGCTGCAAAGCACGGTTTGTTAATTCGAAAACGTCCACAGTTTGAAAAGGCTCGTAAAATTAACGCTGTGATCTTCGATAAGACGGGTACTTTGACTGAGGGTAAATTTGGTGTTACAGATATACAGACTTTCAATAATATTGACGAAAATATCCTTTTAAGTTATGCAGCAACAATAGAAAATGACTCGGAACACCCTATTGCGAGAGGTATACTCAATGAAGCCAAGTTAAAAGAACTTGAATTGCTTGAAATGTCAAATTTCAATTCAATTACTGGTGTAGGAATTGAAGGGACGATTGATGATAAACAAGTCAAAGTAGTGAGTCCGGGATATGTACGTAAACAAAAAATAGATTTTGACGATAAGAACTTTAATAAATGGTCAGAACAAGGTAAGACGGTAGTTTTTCTTTTGGTAAACGAAGAATTAGCAGGTGCCATTGCACTGGCAGATAAAATTAAGGAAAGTTCTAAGCAGGCAATTGAACAGCTGCATAAGAGAAATATTAAAGCTATCATGTTGACTGGGGACAATCAGAAAGTCGCAAATTACGTTGCAGAACAAATAGGAATTGATGAGGTTTATGCGGAAGTGATGCCCGATGAGAAAGCCGACAAAGTGACAGAAATCCAAGAACGTGGATTGATCGTTGCAATGACAGGAGATGGCATCAATGATGCACCTGCATTGACTAAAGCAGATGTTGGCATCGCTGTGGGCGCAGGTACAGATATTGCAATAGATAGTGCAGACATCGTTCTCGTTGACAGTAACCCGAAAGATATTCTTGCAATATTCAGCCTATCTAAAAAAACATATAATAAACTGATACAGAATCTGATTTGGGCAACCGGATATAACGTGATTGCTCTCCCATTGGCAGCAGGAGTACTGGCGCCTTGGGGGATAATACTCAGTCCGGCTGTAGGTGCGATTTTGATGAGTCTCAGTACAATCATCGTTGCAATCAATGCGCAGTTACTTCATAGATTTGAAGTAGAATAAAATAAATGCCGACAAATCCTTACTTAAGGATAGTCGGTATTTTAATTCTTTACTGTATGAAATATGAAAGACATCTTAAAAATACTTGAAAAAATTAGAGGTGAAAATATGACCAAAACAATTGATTCAAATATCACAGATTCCGAATGGGAAGTGATGCGGGTCGTTTGGGCACAAAACAAAACGACGAGTAAAGATATTAGAGATATTATAGAAAATAAAAAGAATTGGAAACCGGCCACGACCAAAACACTTATTGGAAGACTTGTTGATAAAGGTGTATTAAACACAGAAAAGGACGGCAACAAATATATTTATTCAACTAATTTAAAAGAAAGTGACTTTCTCAAAAGTACACTTGATCAAACTTTCGATAATATATGTAATAAAGATGTTGGAAAAATTATTGCAGATTTAATTTCAAAATCAACATTAAGCTATATAGATATAGAAGAGTTGGAAAAAGTGTTAGAGATGAAAAAAGAGGATGCAGTTGACGTAGTGCCATGTAATTGTGTTCCAGGTCAATGTAAGTGTTAATCAGCAGTAGATACAATGAATTAAGACAGATAATTGATTGGTTAAATAAAAAAATAGAGAAAATATAAAATACCTGCCTGGGGTATGATGAAATTATTGTATAGCGTAATCTAATTAAATTTTAAGGAGGAATTTATATGTCAAAAGTAACACTTAATGTAGAAGGAATGTCATGTGGGGCTTGCGTTAATAAAGTTGAGGAAAGTGTCAGTCAATTAAATGGCGTTGAATCAGTCAAAGCTCAAATTCCTGAAGGTAAAGTAGATGTAACATTTAATGACAGTACAATTAATTTGGCAGACATCAAAGGTGCTATTCAAAATACCGGCTACGAGATTAAAGAGGATATTGATAAAGAAGATGGTTCTGCGTGTTCATGCTGCAGCTAGTTAATGACAAAAGATTTTAAGAATTTAGAGTATCATCTTTTTATGTCATATTGATTCTATATAATAATTGTAGAAAGAGACCAAGATAAAAAATCCGGCAAATCTTAATTCAAGATTTGCCGGATTTTTTCTTTGTAATCAGGAATCCATGCTTTTATCCTATATTACTATTCACTAATTTATTCCACAGGTGCCAGTTCACTTTCTGTAACCCACTTATGATTCTGAACTTCTTCTTCAGTATCTGTTGTAACGAAATCCACCATATAGACAGTGGTCTCTTCAGCAGAATCAATCGTAGCCGTTGCACCTTCCATGCCTTCCATGTGTGATGCATTCATTACTGCTTCATCGCCTTGTTCTAATGGGGCTTCTCCCGGTTCTTCCAATTCTTCATGAATGACCCATTTATGATCTTCTACCAGTTCTTCGCCGTTCGTCGGTGTGTATGAGACAGTATAGACAGTGGTGTCAAAAGCACCGGAAATTGTTGCTTCAGCACCATCCATACCTTGCATGTGTTCTGCTTCAATAATCGCTTGACTTCCAACTGCATAAGTTGGATTTTCTGCTTCTTTCAAGTCTTCAGGTACTTCACCGGAACTGGACATCTCATCAGCTGAATGTTCCATATGACCTCCGGAATCTGATTCCATGTCCATTTCCTCCTCAGAGCTGGACTCTGTTTCAGTGCTTTGGCTTTCTTCATCTTCATTAGGCTGAGTTTCCCCATTACCACAGGCAGCCATTAAAAATACAGCGAATATGGAAAGAAGCCCTAATAATATTTTGTTTTTTACCATGTATATACCCTCCATTTTATTAGTTCTACTGAGAACTCTACCCATAACTTTTGCAGTTTACGTGCAGATTCAATGAAAAATAAATGTATTTAATCAAGAATAATATTACCGACTCGACATATTGGATTTCAATTTAAAGGTTTATTAACCGTGGATGATATCTCAGCGCTTCCTTCAAATCTGCACGAAAAATCGATATTTAAATAATAAAATGTATAAAGAGAGTAGCGAATCATGATACCAAGAAAATTAATAATTAATACTATAATATTATCATCTATATTTTTAGCGGGATGCGGTAAAATCACTCATGTAACTTCGAGTTACCCTTTAAATTTAAAAAGTCTTGACGGTCAGGTGTTATACTTAGTCATACATTTTTCAGACTAAAACTTCGTTGCAGCTGCTACCTCTGCTAGATTATTTTTATCGAAAGATAGTGGAGATGAAAGATGATGGTATTTTGTATGTTGCAATCAATCCACAGAACGAAGATGAGTTAGCAATCTAGACTATAAACGGAAATATTTATGTGTCTAATGACGGCTCATAAGAACAGTGGAAGAAAATTTTAGTTGTGGGCAAAGTAAAATAAGCTGAATTATTCATAATAAAAATACTACTTTTCTATATAATATGACTAATGAACAAAAAGATAAGATGATCTATTACGATTTATCCTGTTGCAGAAAACTGAGGAGGCTTTTATGTTCAATAAATTAGCTTTAAAAATCGGACTTTTGGTTTTTCTGGTGATTCTTATTATTGAAATCATATTATTCTATATCCTATATACAAATCTGGTCGCTGATCGTGTGGAGGAAGTGATGGGGGATTTATTGGCCCGGGGGAATACACACAGAGACGTATTGGAAGAAAACTATACAACCACGACATTGGAACATGTTGCGATTATGGAGTCAGAATCAGATTTTATTGTGGTGATAACAGATGAGAATGGAGAGATAATCACCAATTCTGATCCGGTTGAACCAGAAATGATAACTGTTATTGAACATACTGATTATGGTGAAATACCACAAGAAGGAGTTATCCTGAAATCAAATTGGTCAGAAGAAAAATATGTCTCTACAGACAGCCCCCTAACTTTTAACGAAACACATAGCGGGCATGTTTTCATGTTCGCTGAAAGTGATAGCATCGAACGGATTATTGATCATCTCAGCCATAAGTTTTGGCTTGTCGGCCTATTGACTTTGCTTCTGACTGTTATAACGGTGTTTATTCTTTCCAAAGTTATTACCCAACCGGTATTGAGGATGAAAAAAGCGACAGAACAATTAAGTAGAGGCAATCATAACGTGGAATTGTATACACATCGAAAAGATGAGCTTGGAGATTTGGCGACTTCGATTACTTTGCTGTCGCAAGATCTGGAACGTTTAAAAAACGAGAGAAATGAATTTTTAGGGAGTATATCGCATGAGCTACGAACACCTTTAACCTATATGAAAGGGTATACGGATATTATTAGCAGAAAAGAAATATCCACGACGGACAGGAATAGATACATTAAAATCATTCAGGAAGAAACAGAGCATTTAGCAGACCTGATAAAAAATCTGTTTGAATTAGCTAAAATCGATCATAATGAATTTGCCATCACAAAAGAGAGGGTAGTATTTAGCGCTTTAATTGAGACGGTTTTAGCACGAATCCGTCCAGCGCTCAATGAAAAAAAGATAGAGCTTTTCTTTCATTGTCCGGACAACTTGGTTGTTATGGCAGATCCCGAAAGAATTCAACAAGTTATATTGAATATATTAGATAATGCAATAAAGTATACTCCCGAGAAAGGTCATATCACAATGGAAGTTATTCAAAATAAAAATGAAATTTTAACAACTATTTCAGATACAGGAGAAGGAATCCCAGAAGAAGATATACCCTTTATATTCGATCGACTGTATCGTTCTGAAAAGTCTAGATCCCGGGTAAGCGGAGGGTCTGGTCTCGGGCTGACAATCGCTAAAGAAATTGTGGAGTTGCATGGTGGCGAGATTGGAGTAGAAAGTACACTCGGTAAGGGGACTGTTTTCGTCATATCTTTAAAGAAGGAGAATGTAAATGAATAAAGTGCTGTTAATCGATGATGAAGAGAGAATGCTCGAACTGTTGACATTATACTTGAAACCTTACCCTTATTTTTGTCGAAAAGCAGTAGGTGCAAAAGCAGGGCTTAAGTTTGTTAAAGAAGAGAATTTTGATCTTATTCTACTGGATATCATGATGCCTGAAATGAATGGATGGGAAGTATGCAGAGAAATACGGCAATACTCAGATGTACCTATTATCATGGTGACTGCACGTGAGCAGAAAGAAGATATTGTAAAAGGACTCAAGCTGGGTGCAGATGACTATATAACAAAACCTTTTAATGAAGAAGAATTGGTTGCAAGAATGGATGCATTACTAAGAAGAACAAGACCTGTCAACCGGATTGAAGTCGAAAGACTGTTATGGGACGAAGATCAATTTGAACTATCCTATAAAAAACAGCTTGTAAAATTAACACCAAAAGAATTTGCAATCATTGGATTACTCATGAAAAATCCAGGAAGGGTATTTTCTAGAAATCAATTGATTGATTTAGTGTGGGGCATGCATTCTGAAACGGAAGGACGTACTGTGGATTCCCATGTTAGAAATATGCGGGAAAAAATTCGGGAAGTCGGCTTTCCTATCGATGATTACTTTCACACGGTGTGGGGCGTTGGTTACAAATGGATTAAAAATTAAAAAACACTTTCAATATTAGAACGTTAGACTGATTGCTTTTGTTCTATTAATAAGAAACGCCATGCCAGAATTATTATCTGACATGGCGTTTTTTCTATATAAGTTTTATTTTAAGCGATTTCCTTACAAGCTTCTGCACATCTCTGACAGTGTTCGTGGTCGTGTTTCTGACATTCATTTCCGCAAGCTTCGCAAATTTTGGCGCATACTGCTGCTAAATCAGAAGAAAATGGAGAACCTCTCATTAATGCTTGTTCCAGAAATCCACAGATATCTGCACATTCGCGATCCAGTCTGATGAACTTTGCCATCATATTTACGTCTTCTTCCTTCAAACAGGCATCGTAGCAATGGTTACAAGCTTCCATACATTCATGTAACGTCTGAATCAGTTGTCGGTGTTGTTCATGTGCCATTGTAAATACCTCCTATAGATTTAAATACGCTTGCATTAATTGAATTCCCATCCATTTCGCATATAAACCGATATTGGTAAACTCCATAGAAAATGCACATAATTTTAATGATGATTGTCCTTCTCCACTTATTCAATAATGTAATTCGCCTAGAAAAATCAAAAAATAGTTCCTTTTTTATTATTAGATTGAAGATTTGGATCTTATTCTACTTTAACCTGTCCCATCATCCCATTGTCCTCATGTTCAAGTATGTGACAGTGGAACATATGTATGCCTTTATTTTTAAACTGAATGGCAATTTTCACAGTCTCATCCGGGGCAACGGAAAAACTATCTTTCCAGCCTCTTTCGTTCTCAGGTGGTGCTTCTCCATTCCTGGAAAGGATTTTAAACTGAGCACCATGGATGTGGAACGGGTGAATCATGCCGCCCATCATGTCTGGTTTATTATAGATTTCCCATACTTCGGTGACACCTTGTTCCTGCGTAAAATCAATTCTTTCAGAGTCAAATTTTTTACCATTTATCGTTACCTGATCCATCATGCCGAAAAGTTCAATTTCTTTTGTTACTGGTAAATTCTTTTCTTCTTCCGTAACTGAAAAGTCATTCATTTCATCAGGTATATCTATGGTTTTACCTGTTTGATCTGTGATTTCAAAAGGTAAGAGCGTGGTACCTTCTTCGTTTACTAAAGCAATCTCTTCATTAGTTTTAACTTGTGAGAAGTCAATGACTATTTCGGCCCGTTCTGAAGGCGTGAGTGTGATTTCTTGCATTGAGACCGGTTCATTTAAAAATCCGCCGTCCGTTGCGATTTGTACAAAAGCATCTTCTGTATTTAGTTTAACGGTGTAGTTTCTTGCATTTGAGCCATTTAAAAGTCGAAGCCTTACTTTTTCTTTATCTACAGTTAATTTTGGATTTAATGTTCCATTAATTAATGATGTATCTCCGACAGTGCCATCTTCATTTGCTGCTGCTTTATAATTCAACTGTTTTTCGTCATCAAAGACTCTGTCCTGGAAAATGAGAGGAATGTCATTTTCTCCATATTCACTTGGTAATTCGAGATTTTTTGAATTTTGGTCCTCGATATAAATTAACCCAGCAAGTCCGTTGTACACTTGTTCAGAGGTTTTTCCTTCCGGGTGGGGATGGAACCACAATGTGGCAGCTTCCTGTGTCACTTCAAATTCAATAGTACTCTCTTCGCCTGGCTCCAATACATTGTGTGGACCACCATCGTCATTCCCTGGCACTTCCAATCCATGCCAGTGAAAAGTGGTATTTTCATTGAGTTCATTGATTAAGTTTATTTTCACAGTATCTCCTTTTTCAAATTGAAGCATGGGACCTAGAAACGAGTCATTATAGCCATATGTTTTTGTTTGAACGCCATCAAATATTTCTGTTTCTCCTTTTTGCGCGCGTATTGTATACTCAGTTCCTTTGTTGCTGTCGCTTTTGAGTACAGGGGGGATATTCAGTTCATTCTCTCCTGTCGAATCAATTAGACTTACCACATCATCATGATCCATATGACCATTACCCATGGAACCATTATTCATTTCTCCTTCACTGGAGGAGTTATTCATATTTTCTTCCATAGAATTTTCATTGTCCTCATTCATATTCATCTGTTCATTTGAATCCTTTCCATTGTTAGTATCTTCTACAGATGCTTCTCCGTCATTGCTTGTACAAGCTGATAAAACAATGACCATCATCAGAGAAAACAAGCTTATCAATAGGTTCTTTTTTCTCATACTTTACAATCCCTTCTTTCTACTTTTAATAAAGAACTTGTCATTCCTTTATGTATTAGACTAGATTATAATTTTCGAGAATCCGTGCATAAAATGAGTATTTAATATGACAAAAACTACATGTAAAATTAAGTTTAAAAAACGACCATTAATTGGACTATTTTGTGAAAGAATAAATGGTCTTTTAAACCTATGATTAAAGACCAAAAACCCGTATAGTAATCAACGTATAAATAATATAAAAATACATGATTTTTTGAACTCAAGCATTAGCTGTGGGCTTTGATTTGTGAACATTGATAGGGTAAGTGTTTGTTTAATACAATGAAAGCGACTAAAAAAGAGTGAAGGAATGGCGAAAATTGGATATGCACGTGTCAGTATTCGAAATCAGAACTTAGATTGTCAAATTGATATATTAAAGGCAGTCGGATGTGACCGTATACTCTCTGAAAAAGTGAGTGGACGAAAGTTTAAATGTGCATAATTAGATAACTGTCTCGACTATTTGCGTAGCGGTGACACACTTGTAATTACTAAGCTCGATCGATTGGGATGGACGACAAAGCCACTGATCGAATTATCGCAACATCTTGAAGACAATGGGATAGACTTGGAAATCATCGATATGAACATTAATATGAAAGATGCGATAGGGAAAATATTCTTTACGATGTTGAGAGGATTAGCTGAACTCGAAGCCAGCATACTTAGTGAAAGAACAAGAAAAGGGTTAGAATTCGCATAATCGAGAGGCAGGGTCGGTGGACGACCACGAATCACTCAAGAGAAAGTGAATGTGATTGTGTCGCTCTATCATAGTAAAACAGATACCATCAACGAGATAGTGAAAATGGCGGGTGTGTCAAAAGGGACGATATATAATGTAATCAATCAAGAGAAATTGAATACACAGCAGGATATGATGCTTATTCGATACGCGAGAATCGGTTCAATCCGTCGCATTGAGATGCGTTGAAAATATAATAAATATACATAGAAAACCGGTGTTACAAGAAGTACAATCGATACAAGCAGTCCAGCATTGAAATTAGACTAGGAAATGTATAGGAAACGTCTCAGGTGACCTATACGGTACTGGATACAAAAGGAATGCTGAAAATAACTGATTATCAGTAAATACATTATTTATAAAAGATACCCGCAGAATGTAAAGACTTCTTTACACTCTGCGGGTAATTTTTTAGTGTCTATGTAAAGATAAATTTACATTATAGAGAGCGTATTCAATGAAAATGGTTAACTATATAAAAGAAATATGTCTGTCCAGAGGGGGACCCAGGTTAAAATGGCTGAGGATTTACAAGTCACGAGATAGACTATCAATGCAATTGAAAAGAATAAATATAATCCGAGTCTGGAGTTAGCACTAAAACTGATAGAATATTTTGATATACCAATAGGCGAGTTATTAATTTTAAAGGGGGATGGTGAATGAGTGAAAATGATGAAAAGAAAGCATTGATTCAAGAGAAATATAGTTCATTGTTCATGATTACTTGCACGTTTTTTGGAGCTATTCTGGAATCGCTTCTGCTGTATTTTATAAAAGGAGAATTTCCATATGAAGTGCTTGCAGGTGGATTAGCGCAATTATTATTCTAATAATTATTGAGGTAATAAAAAAGAAGAGCAAGAAAGATAATGTACCGGAAGTTGATGAACGGGTAACTCATAATATTTTTAACTTCTTTGTATATAGCTCGCATATCTTTACGGCTATTTTGATTATCGGTATAGCAAGCAGTATTTACAATGATGGGTAATGAATCAATGCCATTAGTCTATCTCTGGATATTCTTTTTTATATATGGGCTGAAGGAATAGGTGCTCTTATTGTTAAAAGAAGATAGGGATTGAAGATACTTGTCAAGACGTGGAATATTTGAGGTTTCGCGCTTTTATTTGGATTAGAAAATATTTCTAAATAGAAAGGAATATCTTGGGGAATATAGTACAATAGGAATAACTTCCAATATTTATAAGTGAGGGTTGTTTTATGGGATATCAGAGCGAGGTAGCACTTGAGAATCAAGTAATGGAACAGCTTGGACAACAAGGTTTTGAGAATGTAAAGCTGTATTCCATTGAAGCAATTACTGATAACTTCAGAAAAATATTAAATGAACGGCATCAGGATAAATTAAATGGGAAACCGCTGACTGACAGTGAGTTTGATCGACTGATGACTCAAATAAATGGTAAGAATGTATTTACCAGTGCACAGATTTTAAGAGATAAATTTGTCCTTAGAAGAGATGATGAGACTGAAATTTACCTCGAGTTTTTCAGCAAAGATTCATGGCGCAAGAATACATATCAGGTAACAAATCAGGTTGCAGTGAGTGATAAGTACAAAGGGCGTTATGATGTAACAATACTTATTAATGGTTTGCCGGTGACTCAAATTGAACTTAAACGCAGCGGTGTAGCAATTAATGAGGCATTTAACCAAATTGAACGTTACAGAAGAGATAACTATAAGGGGCTCTTTAAATATGTTCAATTATTTATTGTGAGTAACAGTCAAAATACAAGATATTTTGCAAACAGTGATAAAGAAATATTTAAAAGTGCAATGTTCTACTGGTCAGATGAGAAAAATAATACAATCAACAGACTGACAAACTTTCTGGAAGATTTCTGTACACCATGCAGATTATCTAAAATAATCAGCCGATATATGATAGTGAATGAAACAGACCATAATTTAATGGTGATGCGTCCGTATCAAGTCTATGCTACAGAAGCTTTAATTAATCAGGCATTAGAAACTAATAATAACGGCTATATCTGGCATACAACTGGAAGCGGAAAGACTCTGACTTCTTTTAAAGCGAGTCAGCTATTGTCTGAAAGACCTGAAATCCAAAAGGTAATCTTCCTCGTAGACCGGAAAGACCTGGACGCACAGACTATGGCTGAATTTAATAAGTTCCAGAAAGACTCAGTGGACTTTACGAAAAATACAGCAAAACTTGAGCAGCAGCTTGCAGATAAGTCTCAACCGATGATTGTGACGACAATTCAAAAGCTCAACAATGCGGTAAAAAGAAATAAAAGAGTTATGGATCAGTATAAAACTGATAAAGTAATTTTCATAATAGATGAATGCCATCGTTCGCAATTTGGTGAGATGCATACTCAGATTGCTAAACATTTTACGAATGCTCAGTTTTTTGGATTTACTGGAACACCGAGATTTGAAGAGAACAGAAGTGCAGACGGCAGAGCAACAGCCGATATTTTTGATAAGTGTCTGCATTACTACTTAATTAAAGATGCGATTCGTGATGGAAACGTCTTAGGATTTTCAGTTGAGTATATAAATACTTTTAAAGGTGAGAATCCGTTCTTGAACGATGAGTATGTGTCAGGAATTGAAGCAAATAAAATATGGATGGCTGACGACCGTATTGATTTGGTTACAGATTATATATATAATATCCATTCCAAGAAGACAGTCAGAAAAGAATATTCAGCAATATTGGCTACCCAAAGTATTGAAATGGCGATGAAATACTATGATGCTTTTAAAGCTAAAGAAGCTGAGAAAACAGACAACAAGTTGAAAGTTGCAACAATCTTTTCATATGAAGCTAACCAGGATACACGGGATGGAGAAGTTAAAGAAGCTGCTAAAGACCAGCTGGCTCGAGTCATTACGGATTATAATGATTTGTATGGTACTAATTTTTCTTTAGATTCCTATGATGGCTATTTTAATGATATCTCGAAAAGAGTTAAAAAAGGAATAAGAGGCGAAAAAATAGATGTTCTTATTGTTGTGGGGATGTTTTTAACCGGCTTTGATAGCAAGAAATTAAACACACTATATGTCGATAAAAACTTGAAACACCATGATTTAATTCAAGCATATTCCAGAACAAACAGAGTTGAAAAATTAACAAAACCATATGGTAATATCGTGAACTTTAGAAATTTAAAGCAGGCAACTGATGATGCCATAAAACTGTTCTCTCAAACAGAGGACACTGATACAGTGATTCAAAAACCATATGAAGATTATTTATTTGAATTTAAAAAAGCTCTGTATGCTTTAAAAGCGATAGCACCAGAACCAGAACATGTAAGCTATATTGAAAAAGAAGAAGAAATAAAAGAATTTGTTGAAGCTTTCAGAAGAATGAGCAGAACTTTAGTAAAGTTAAAAACTTTCATCGAGTTTGAATTTACTGAAGAGGTGACTGGAATTGATCAACAGCAGCATCAGGATTATCGCAGTCACTACTTAGATTTATATGAAAAACATATTAAGAAACCAGATCCGGAGAAAGCTTCAATTCTCGACGATATAGACTTCGAAATTGAAATCATCCGAAACGAAACGATTAATGTAAGTTACATTGTTAATCTGATTAATGATATTGATCTGGTTAATAAAGGTAATCAGAAACGTGAAATTGCGAGTATTAGAAATATACTTGATGGTGCGGATGATGAACAGCTGCGTTTGAAATCAGAATTAATTAAAGAATTCCTAGATACAGTTGTTCCAACATTAGGGAGAAACGCTAATGTGGCAGCGGAGTATTTGAATTTTGAAGAGGAACAAAAAATTAAAGAACTGAATGAGTTTGCTAAAGAAAACGACTATTCTGAAGAACAGCTGAATGAGTTACTGTCAGAGTATCAATTCAGCGGTCAGGTTTACCGGAAAGATATTGAAGAGGGTATCTCTGGTTCTTTCTTAGTGCGACGTAAGAAAGTGGATAAGATTCAAAACTACATTAAAGAAGTGACGGCAAAATACGGCGTGTAAAATTACTCCTGAGAACATTGTTTCTTAGGGGTTAGTCGTGTTGATTTTCAGGAGGAGTAATTATAATGATGACAGTAACAGAGAAACAGAGACAGCAGCAGGCTGAATTACAGAAGAAATTATGGAGTATCGCTAATGATTTGCGTGGAAATATGGATGCGAGTGAGTTCCGTAATTACATATTAGGGTTAATATTCTATCGTTTCTTATCGGAAAAAGTAGAAGAAGAAGTAGATGGTTTATTAGAAGAAGACAAAATTTCATTTAGTGAAGCTTGGGAAGATGAACAGTTAAAAGAAGCATTGTCTGACGAGCTCATTACAAGAATCGGATACTTCATTGAACCTGAGTTTTTATACAGCAGTCTGGTTCAAGATATTGAAGCAGGTAAATTTGATATTGAAGATTTGTCTAAAGCGATTAACAAAGTAGAGGAATCTACATTAGGTACGAACAGTGAGGATGATTTTGTTCATTTGTTCTCTGATATGGATTTAACTTCAAATCGTCTAGGAAATAATGTATCTAACCGTACGAAGTTAATTTCTAAAGTAATGCTAAATTTAGCGGATTTACCGTTTGTGCATAGTGACATGGAAATAGATATGCTTGGTGATGCATATGAGTATATGATTGGGCAGTTCGCAGCGACTGCAGGTAAGAAAGCAGGGGAGTTCTATACACCGCAGCAAGTTTCTAAACTTTTAGCAGAGATTGTTACAACAGGAAAAGAGAATTTACGCAGTGTATATGACCCGACGTGCGGGTCAGGTTCATTGCTGTTACGTGTAGGCCGGTTGGCACATGTACGTCATTACTATGGACAGGAATACAACAGCACTACATATAACCTGGCACGAATGAACATGCTGCTGCACGATGTAAACTTTAAAGCTTTCTCTATAGAAAATGGGGATACTTTAGAAGAACCAGCATTTGAAGACCAAAAATTTGATGCGATTGTAGCCAACCCGCCATACAGTGCGAAGTGGAGTGCTGATCCATCTTTCTTGGAAGATGAACGTTTCAGTAACTACGGTAAATTAGCACCGAAATCTAAAGCAGACTTTGCTTTTGTACAGCATATGATTCACCACTTGGATGATGATGGAACGATGGCTGTTGTTTTACCGCACGGGGTTCTGTTCAGAGGGGCTGCTGAGGGAGTTATCCGTAAATATCTGATAGAAGAGAAGAATTACTTAGATGCAATAATCGGATTACCGGCTAATATTTTCTTTGGTACAAGCATTCCAACGACAATCTTAGTGTTTAAAAAATCCCGTCAGACTGAGGATGTTCTTTTCATTGATGCCTCACAATCATTTGAAAAAGGTAAGAATCAGAATCATATTACCGACGAAGATGTAGATAAAATATTAGAAACGTACAGAAATCGTGAAACGGTAGATAAGTACAGTTACTTAGCGACTCGTGAAGAAATTGAAGAAAATGAATATAACCTTAATATTCCAAGGTATGTCGACACTTTTGAAGAAGAAGAGCCAGTAGATATAAAGGCACTTCACGAGGAAATTAAAACTATCAATAAAGAAATTGCTGAAGCGGAAGCAAGTCTGCTTGAAATGTTAGATGAGCTTGAAGGTGATGAAGACGGAATGGCACTTATAGAAGCAACGAAAGAGGTGTTTCGTCGATGAGTAAAGAAGAAAGAAAAGTCCCTGAACTGCGGTTTAAAGACTTTCATGACGATTGGGAACAGCGTAAGTTGAAGATGGTTTTCAAAAACTTTATTGTACCTATGAGAGATAAACCTAAAATTTTTTCAGGTGATATTCCTTGGACACGTATTGAAGACATCCAAGGTAGATATCTTCATGGGTCTACAAGTGGAAGATACGTTTCTGAAGATACTGTAAAATCTATGAATTTAAAGGTTATTCCCAAAGACTCTATAATAGTTTCTGTAAGCGCAACTTTTGGAGTCGTTGCTATTGTTTCTAATGACTTAATAACAAACCAAACTTTTATTGGATTGACACCTAAACCTAATTATAATATTGACTTTCTATACTCATTTTTTAAGAGTTCTATAACAAGAAAAAAAATGAGAAATGAATCTGCTGGTTCTACTATATTTTATATTACAAGAAAAAACATTGAGAATATGATAGGGAATTTTCCATCTAATGAGGAGCAAGACAAAATAGGGAAATTCTTAAAGTCACTAGATACAATAATTGCTCTTCATCAGCGTAAAATTAACATGCTAGAAACTCTTAAAAAAGTCTATCTTAGTATAATATTTCCAGATAGATGTGAAACTAACCCAAAAATGAGATTCAAAAATTTTAATGAAAATTGGAAAGAATACAAGTTTTTTGAAAATATCAATAAAATAATTGATTTCAGAGGACGTACACCTAAGAAGTTAGAAATGAAATGGTCTGATAAAGGATATTTAGCTTTATCAGCGTTAAATGTGAAAAATGGTTTTATAGATAAAAATGTTGATGCTAAATATGGTTCTGAAGAGTTATATCAAAGATGGATGGGCGGAAATTATCTAAAAAAAGGAATGGTATTATTTACTACTGAAGCCCCCATGGGAAATGTTGCACTAGTTCCTGATAATAATGGATATATATTGAGCCAAAGAACTATTGCTTTTGATGCAGATAAGAAGATGATGACAAATTTATTTTTGGCTACTATTCTACGAACGCCCTTGGTGATTAATAATCTAATCTCTATTTCAAGTGGGGCTACTGCTAAGGGTGTAAGTCAAAAGTCATTACGTGCTCTTAACCTTATAGTTCCAACTAACTTAAAAGAACAAGAAAGAATCGGTGAATTTTTAACTAATATATATGATGATATCCAAATTCATCAAAAACAAGTTAACATTTTAAATAAACTTAAAAGTCTATATCTCCACAAAATGTTTTTATAATTACTTTATATCTTCTAAAATCAGTAACGTTGATTTTATCTAATCAGCGTTACATTTTAGGAGGTTTTTTTATGTCAGTGAGAAAGAAAGAGAATCAACTATTTTTTAGATATTTCGAAGATTGGATTGAATTATACAAAGTCGGAGCTGTTCGTGATGTTACTTTAAATAAGTATTATATGACCCTTCAGAAACTAGAGTTGTTAGCTCCAAATTTAAGAATGTACGATTTAGATCGTCAAAGTTATCAACAGATACTAAATGATTACGCTTTTACTCATGAAAAACAAACAACAATGGATTTTCATCATCAGTTAAAAGGGGCAATAATGGATGCTGTGGATGAGGGAATTATTGATAAGAATCCTACTCGTAAAGTGATTATAAAAGGAAGAAAAGCTCGACCTAAGAAAATCAAATTTCTTAATCAATTTGAATTGCAGGCTTTACTTAAAAATTTAGATCTTAATGATGAGATTAATTGGGATTGGTTTATACTGTTAGTTTCAAAAACAGGATTACGATTTTCGGAAGCACTTGCATTGACTCCAAATGATTTTGACTTTTCGAAGCAAAGTATTTCTGTAGATAAAACTTGGGATTATAAATCTTCAAAAGGTGGTATGCAGGAAACTAAAAATAAATCATCAAACCGTAAAGTGATAATGGACTGGCAGGTTGCTATGCAGTTTTCACAAATGATTAGAGAATTAGACCCTGAGAAACCTATATTCGTTAAAGGTAGAATCTATAATTCTATGGTAAATAATAGATTGAGAGCATTATGTATTAAAGCTGATATCCCTATTATTTCAATCCATGGACTTAGACATACACATGCTTCTCTATTACTTTTTGCAGGCGTCTCTATCGCTAGTGTTGCAAGAAGACTTGGACACTCCAGTATGATAACTACTCAGGAAACATATTTGCATATAATTAAAGAATTAGACAATCAAGATAACGATAAAATAATAAGACATTTATCTAGCTTGTAATAAAAAATATCTAGAGAGAATTATTCTCTCTAGATAAACATTTTATTTAAGTAAACTTGTTTTATTTTATTAAGTTTGTGCAACTTTCTTTGATGAAGATTAATATAGCTATCTAGTTCCTTTAAAGACTTTCCAATTGATACTTGTTCTTGTAAATCTTTAGGAACTCTCACTCTTTTTTTAAGTACTTCTTTCTTAGTTATCCCTTTTATAGATGTTCCTTGTAAAGCTAATAATTCTTTTTGCAAATTATGATACATCAAATATAGACCGAAATATTTATCTACATTTAAATTACTTAAAGATAGAAAGTCTTGACTAGTAGTATACTCGAAAGGGATAAGAGCAACCTTACCTACACCAACTCTAGTCACAATAGCTAAAGAGTTCTTTGGAATTAATTTTGCAGCAGAGTGTTCCAATCCTATTTTAGTAATTTTCTTATTTACTCTTATACTTTTTACATTATGTTCTTTAAGATCTGAACTTTGTATCCAAGGGATATCACCATCCCAATATATTTTTTTAGATGTTTTAGGTGTACCTCCTCCAAAAGTTTTTTGAGATAAATTAGAGACTTCACACTGTTCCCATGCTTCACTAAAAGATTTAAAGTGCAAACGTGGTATATCTTCACTTCTATTTGAAAACATTACATTAAGATAGACTTTCTTAAGAGTTTTTAAAATGTTAATTTTACGCTGATGAAGGGTGATTATTTTTTCTAATCGTTTAAGAAATTTAGCAATCTCCAATTGTTCTTCTTCATGAATTGGAATAATAATTTTCTTCTCGAAGAAGCTATTAACAGGTATGTTAAGTAACCCATGGTTTCTAGCACCTTCTGCTGATAATTTCATAACTTCACGATGCCATTTATTTGTATCATAGTAAATACTTAAAAAATCTGAGTTAACTTTTTCAGGTCTAAAAACTATATATAATGACGAAAGAGTGCCTTCGTCATACTTATCCAAACGTTTCACTGTACCAAGAGGGAAACCATTTGAATAACTTTTATTATATGCAAAATCACCTTTTTTTAATAAGTAGTAGTTACTCATATCTTTGCTAGCTACTTGTTTATTAAAATACGTGTTTTGATCTACTAAACCATCTTGAGCAGATATTGTAAGTGGAAGTGTAGATTCATTATTTTTATTCTTTCGAGTTATACGTTCTACGATTGTATTTAACTTACGCTGTTCCCAGTCATTTTAATCTATTTAATTAATTTTTTGTCTTAAAACCCTTTTAATGGAATATATAATATCCGATTGAATTTAATGGAAATTTAATAATGAATTATATGTAATTTATCTTTGAATATAAAGGAATATTATTGTGTTAAGATACAGATAATTAATGAAAACGAAGATGGAAGAAGGGATTCAATGAATAAAGTAATCATAGACACCGACACTGCAGGAGACGACACGATTGCAATCCTGACTGCTCTACATAATTTCGACGTTCTGGGAATTACAATTACTGGTGGTAATGTTGATTTTAATCAGCAGATTGACAATGCACTTTATACTACACAGATTGCGGGCCATAACAATATTCCTGTCTATCCGGGATACGATGGTCCAATTTTCGGCAATTCTGAACAAGAGCATACGACTGTTGAGGATGTGCATGGCAGCGATGGCATGGGGGATTCTTTCTTCCCGAAACCCGAGCGTTCCGCGGAATCGAGGCATGCGATTGATTTTATCATCGATACTATTAACGAGAGTCCGGGAGAGGTATCATTGCTTGCGATTGCACCTTTAACTAATATTGCCATGGCGATTAAAAAGGATCCCGGTATCACTAAGAAGATTGAACATCTGTATATTATGGGTGGAACGAATAATGCGCTCGGTAATATTGTGCCTGCTGCTGAGTATAATTTTTACGTTGATTCTGAAGCGGCTAAGCTGGTGCTGCAGTCAGGTATTAAAATGACTATGGTCGGCTGGGATATGTGCACGGATTATTCTCTCATGTTCGATAAAGAACATGCCGAAATTGAAAGTTTTGGCACTGCGGGTTCACGGTTCTTTAGAGATGTGAACAAAGTAGTGAAGAAGTTTAACAAAGAAGTACATAAGCTTGATGGAACGACTCATCCTGATACGCTGCTGGTCGCAATCGCAGCTGATGAAAGAATTATGGAGAAGTCTACTAAGTATTACGTTGATGTTGAAACAAAGGGAGAACTGACACGCGGCTACAGTTTAGTTGATATCAACGGACGGTTAGGTAAAGAGCCAAATGTCAGAGTGTGTGAAAAAGTAGATAGGGATTTATTTAAAGAACATTTGTATGATGTGCTGAAAAGTCTAGAGTAAATTTTTAAATTTAAGTTAATCAAACGGGAAAGAACAATCTTTAACCATATTCTTTAGAGAAGCTATAAATAGATTTATTTGAACCTTTAATAAGTCCCCTTAAAATTTATTATTTTTAAGGGGACTTATTATTATTAAAAAATTATCATAACTAAAAATTATGTAAGCGTTATCATTCGATAAGTTTTTAAAACTATAATTGTATTGTTATTAAAAATAACCTATGATATATTCATGTTGTATACAACATATTCATAAAAAAGCAAAGGGGATTTTTGAAATGATTATTAATCAAAGAGTAGAAAACAAACAACTTACAGAGAAATTGCGAGAAGAATTTCATAAGGTGGAACCTGCGACTATTGGACATCATTTACATTACGGTTTTATGGATCCTAGAATCCAAAGTATGTTAGAGAATGTACAAGTTGTAGGCACAGCATTTACTGTTAGAACTTCTGTAGATGATTCAACGTTAGTTCACAAGGCAGTAAGTATGGCTACAGAAGGAGATGTAATCGTCATTGATAGAACTAGTGATACTAAACATGCAGCAGTGGGAGAAATGGTAGCATATGCAGCCAATTCAAGAAAAGTTAATGCAATCATCATAGATGGTCCCTGTACTGATATTCAAGCAATTAAGGAAATTAATATGCCTTTATTTGCAACAGGACTATCGCCTATAACTACGAAATTACAAGGACAGAGTGGAGAAATCAATACAGTTGTCCAATGCGGTGGTGTAACTGTTCATCCAGGAGATTTAATTTTAGCAGATGATAATGGAGTTTTAGTTATTGATTCGGATTTAGATTATAATTCTGTTTTGAAAAAAGCATTAGAAAGTGAAAAAAAAGAGCCAATTACAAAACAACAGCTTGATGCAGGAAAAGTACTTAGCAGCTTAACAAAAGCTGATGAGTTGATTGATAAAAAGTTAAATGAGGATGGTTAATATGAACAAATATCTCTCATTAATAATAATATTTTTTTTCGCTCTAATTGTAAGCGCTTGCAACAATGCGACTAATGCAGATGAAAAAAATATTGTTATAAAAATGGGGACAAAGATGCCTAAAGAATCTCTTGAAGGACAAATGTTTGAGTATTTTGCTGATACAGTTCATGAAAATAGTAATGGTGAAATCACTATTCAACTTTATCCTGCAGAACAACTAGGTAAGGGAACAACCCAAGTAGATAATATACTGAATGGTACTCAACAAATTTATGCAGAAGGTATCACATATTTTAGTGATTTAGATCCAAGAGTAAACCTTAGTTCAGTACCATTTTTATTTAGAGATTTTGAACATTACCAGAAATTTAACAAAAGCGAATTAGGGCAGGATATTCATAATACATTAATTGAGAATAATGTGAGAATTTTAAATGATGAGAGAAATTTTAAAAGAGGTCCCGAAAGGGTTTTACTTTCTAAAGAACCAGTAGTTTCAGTAGATGACTTAAAAGGTCTGAAAATAAGGTCATTTGAATCTAAAACATACTCAGAGGCATATACTCATGTAGCTTCAAATCCGACTGTAATTGCTTGGACTGAAACGTATTTAGCGTTAAATCAAAACTTAGTTGATGCAGCAACATCCCCATTATCTCTAGTATGGGGAATGAAATTTACTGAAGTTGCTCCACATATGTCAATGGTTGATGAATATCAGCAAGATATTGTGCTGGCTATGAATGAAGAATTTTTTCAGGGTTTAACAGATGAGCATAAAAACATTTTAATCAATGCTGCAAACAAAACAGGAGAAGTCAACAATGACAGAATAAATGAAGTTGTTGACGAACAGCTTGCTCTAATGCAAGAAGAGCACGATATTAAAATTCATGAAATAAATAAAGTAGAATGGTCAGAAGCTTTTGAAGATTTTCATTATCAAATGGAAGAGGATGGAATTGCTCCCAAAGGAACCATAGATTCTATTAAGTCCATAGAATAAGGAATGATTTCGTGAGAAAACTAATAGATAGCATAGCAAATGTTTATGTAATAATCGCGCTCGTAGGTTTAATCATTCTCATTGCTACAATGATTTTCGAAATTGTAATGAGATATTTTACAAGTAGTTCTATAATATGGCTTCACGAATTTTTAGGAATTGTTATTATTTGGATAACATTTTTGGGATTTGGAAAAATAGTTGCTGATCGAGAAGACATAATGATTACTTTTCTTGTCGAAAAATTTGAGGAGAAAACACGTAAAGTAATAATGTATATCAACACCATACTATTACTAATAATTTCAATTGTTTTAAGCATTACATCCATAAGTTTAGCCATCAAAGGATTCAACAGATCAACGTTGTTATTAGAAGCGCCGTATACGTTGTATTATTTCCCTTTAGTACTTCTGATGTTACTTGTAACTTTAATAATGATTGAACATCTTAGACAAATTAAAGATGGAAATATAGATATTTTCACTGCACGTCAGGAGGGGGAAAAATGATACTGGGTATTATAATGTTCGGGGTGTTTTTAATACTCTTAGCAATAGGTTTTCCTGTTTCTTTTGCAATGATTCTTTCAACATTATTAGCATTGCTGTTTGGCAGTTACAGTCTTGAAGTATTCCCAATTCAAACGGTAGAAGGGATCTACGGTTATACGTTATTAGCGGTCCCATTGTTTATACTCGCAGGAAATTTAATGAATTCTGCTGGAATAACACAAAAGATTTTTGACTTTTGTGTTGCTATTATAGGATTTGTTCGTGGGGGGCTTGCTCAAGTAAATATATTAGCTAGTGTCATATTTGCAGGTATCTCAGGAACAGCCGTTGGAGATCAGGCAGGATTAGGTGCCATAGAAATGAGAGCTATGGTTGAAAAAGGTTATTCAAAAGGGTACAGTGCGGCTCTAGTTTTAGGATCTTCAGTCATAGGGGGTATAATACCTCCAAGTGTTCCTTTGATTGTTTATGCATACTTAGCAGAGGTATCGGTAGAAGAGTTATTTATTGCAGGTGTAGTCCCTGGTTTAATCATTGCTGTGACCCTCGGAATTTTTGTGTATACACAAATTATTTCTGGCAAAGTAGAAGCTCCTGAAGCAACAGAATTTAAGATTAGTTACGTAGGCACTACATTTAAAAAAGGATTTTTTGCTTTGTTGGCACCAGTTGTAATTCTTGGTGGAATGTTGGGAGGAGTAGTTACACCTACAGAAGCAGGGGCGATTGCAGCGGCTTATGCAATAATATGTGCTGCTATATATAAAGAATTCAGCTTTAAAAATTTAAGAGAAGGTTTTTTAGCAAGTGTCAGTTCAACTGCATTGATAATGTTTTTAGTCGGTGTTGGAACAGCAATGGGGTGGATTATTTCCGCTGAACAACTACCGCAGTTATTATCAAATGGCTTACTTTCTATGACTGAAAATAAGTATATGATGTTACTTATTATAAATATATTACTACTTGCTTTAGGCGCTGTAATGGAAGGTATACCTATTAAGTTGATTATGGTACCTATATTGTTACCGATAATCGATTCACTAGGAATAGATCGAGTACATTTTGGAATTGTAATGTCATACAATCTTTTACTCGGAATGATAACTCCACCAGTTGGAATAGGATTATATGTAATTTCTAAAGTCGGGAAAGTGAAGTTTGAGGAAGTAGTAAAAGGTATAATACCATTCTATATTCCATTAGTTATTGCATTAATATTAATTACGTTTTTCCCACAACTTTCTTTGTGGTTACCGTCTCTATTATCAGATTAAATTTATAGGAGGATTTTAATATGAAAATTGCACTTGTACAAATGAATACTAAACAGGATAAAGCGAAAAATCTCAACGATATTACTAATTTTATTGAAGAAGCGGCAAGTGAGGGAGCAGAATTAGTTTCTCTACCTGAATATTGTACTTATATGGGTAAAGATGAAGATAAGGTTAAACATGCAGAATCTATCCCCAATGGAGAAACGTTTGAACTGCTTAGTAACTTAGCAAAAACACATTCAATCTTTATACATGTAGGAAGTATCCTTGAAGAATATAACAATGAAAAATCATACAACACAAGTTTTATAATTAATCCACATGGAGAAATAATCGGTAAATATCAAAAAATACATTTATTTGATATAGAAATAGAAGGTGTATCTAAATATATGGAGTCAAATAGTATTATAAATGGTACATCTCCTAAAATGATTGATTTACCTGTTGGAAAGGCTGGACTAAGTATTTGTTACGATATGAGATTTCCAGAATTATATAGAGGATATGCCTTAGAAGGTGCTAAGATACTGTTTATACCAGCTGCATTTACAAGGTATACAGGAATGTTGCATTGGGAATTAATTTTAAGAGCTAGGGCAGTTGAAAACCAATGTTTTGTAATAGCTGCAGGACAATTTGGTGAAAATTTGCCAGGGAAAGAATGCTTTGGGAGTAGTATGGTAATTGATCCTTGGGGAATGGTGATTTCAAGAGCATCTGAAGGAACTGGTGTAATTTATGCTAATTTGGATATGGATTTAGTGGATAAAGCACGTACGAGTATACCATCTCTGCAGAATAGAAAACCAGAATATTACAAAGAGTTATCATAAAAAAATATATAGTTTATAATATACAAGTGTGCAATGGTGTGACCAGCACGCTTGTATCGTTTTTATGAACTTTTTAAAAAAACTACACATCCGTATTTTAAATGAGTATATTTAGAATATACAAGTAATAGTGCGCAAGATAGGAGTATACTTATATGAAGAAAAAGTATTTGAAAGATATAGCGTATGAAACATTAAAAGAAATGATTTTGTTAGGAGAACTTAATGGACCAGTAATTACAGAGCAACAGCTAGTAGATATGCTTAATATCAGTAGAACCCCTATAAGAGGCGCCTTACAAAGGTTAGATAATAATGATAACTTAATTGAAATATTACCAAAAAGAGGTATTTTAATTAAAGAATTATCAGTAAAAGAAACAATAGACTTAATGGATCTAAGATTAGCAATTGAACTGTTTTCTTTCAAAAAAATAAAAAAAAATTTTAATGACCAGCATCTTAGAGTATTGGATAAACTTGTAGAACAGCAAAAAATATATATAGATAATAACGAAATAAGTAATTTTATAAAATCAGACATTGAATATCATAAAGTATTCTTAGATATTTATGATAATAATCATTTTCATAAAGTATTAGATAATATAACGGATCGAATTTTTCTACATGGAATAAAAATATTCACGAAGAATCCAGAACGTTTGCAAGAATCTTTTAAGGATCATATTTTACTTAATGATTGTCTTAGGAGAGAAAACTTTGATGAAGCAGAAAAAATGTTAGAAAATCATATTAGCAAAGGAAAAAGCTTATATTTAAGTTAACTTAAAACTATGGTTATTTTTAGATAACCATAGTTTTATTTTTCAAACACCGTTTTATAAAGTATTTTAACAATATCATCAATTTCCTCAGTATAGAGACTCGCAAATCCCAGTACATATTTTTTCCATTCGTCGTCATTACTAACGTAGTCAGTGGAGAATCTTCTCATGTCGTATAATTCCAGAGAGTATTTTTCAGCACACATTTTTATTTCATCATATGATTTTTGGGTCTTGAATTTCGCAGTAAAGTGCAAGCCTGCTGGAATGTCTGCGATTGCCACCTTATCTTTAAAGTGCTTTTTTAATGATTTAATGAGTGCATTTCTATTATTTTCATAATGCAGATTCATTTTTTTAACATGTCTGCTGTATTCTCCTGATTCGATAAAGTACTTCAAAGTATAGAGTTGTATGCTATTGTTGCCCTGCAGCCAGTTTTTATGTTTTTCTTTATATAATTCCAAAAGATGCAGGGGCAGTATCATATAAGTCATTCTGAAGCTCGGCAACATAGTTTTAGAGAAAGTCCCGATATAAATCACTTTTTCTTCTTTGTCCATGCTGTGCAGTGAAGGGATATTATCAGTTCCGTATTTAAATTCACTGTCGTAATCATCTTCCACAATATAGCGGTTTTCTTTTTCCGACGCCCAGTTAAGCAGATCAATTCTTCGTGATATCGGCATAATCGTACCTGTAGGGAACTGGTGCGACGGTGTCAAAAACTGCAAGGTTGGGTTTTCTTTTTTCACAGCGTCTATATCTGCGCCATTATTATCTAAAGGTATTTCCGCTACATTAATTCCTTTATCAACAAGCATATCCCGTACCCTGGCGTAGCCCGGATTTTCTATCCCTGCTTTAATATCTGCTGTAAATAAATCAACAAGCTGATCGATAAGCGGCTGGGTGCCTGTTCCGATAACTATCTGTTCTGCATAACAGTTAATGCCTCTCGTTATAGTTACCAGGTCTCTGATCGCTTCACGGACTTCTATCGGCCCCTGCGGATGGCTTAATTGTGAAATCTCATATTGATGATTTTCAATGACCTGCTTTTGAAAGCTCATCCACTTTTTATGAGGAAAGTATAGACTGTTCGTAGTCATATGAGATAATGAGTACTTGTATCTTCTAATTTTTTTACTTTCTTTTAATGATTCTTTTAATTTTTTTCGGTTCGAATTTTCCTGTTTAAAAGCATTGAGTTCTACTATGTGAACTGTAACCCGAATAATAGACAGCTTATAAAAAGCGTCTCTTATTCGGGTTTTTCTATGCCCTAAAGATTATCTTGTTTATACTTAAATAAACTATCTGTACGGAGGGCTATCATGGCTAGACA
>SPPL01000004.1 GCA_004570955.1 Jeotgalicoccus nanhaiensis | reverse complement strand
TATTAATAAGTATAATAATGAGCGCTATCAATGGGGACTAAATAAGATGACCCCGGCACAATACAGGGGTCATCTACTCACAGCGTAACGCTTTTATTAAATTGTCTATTTTATAGGTTATAGTTCATAATCTGCTTCCTTTTTTATTTTTGTTGCGGCCGGGATAACAACGGGGACTGGGTGTTGTGATTCGGCAGCACTGGAATAACAACGGGGACCCGGTATTGTGAACCGAGAGCTTTGGAATAACAACGGGAAACCGGTGTTGTAAACCGAGAGCCCTGGGATAACAACGGGGACTGGGTGTTGTAAACCGGCAGCCATCCAATAATCAAATGTTTAATCTTTACTGCGATTCCTGCTTTCCCGCGCTGCAATTTCCTCATCTTTTTTAACATTGCTTCTGACGGCGAGTGATAAAAACGCAACGACTGCCGGCATAAATAAGGAGTTCAGTATACTGACTTCGTCCAGAAATACAAACTGCACAGCAATGATTATGACGAAGACAAGTATGTACATAAATATAAAGCGGCTGATTTTCTCTTTGCTCATAAGCGCTCCTTTGAAAGCGTATTCTTATTTTCCAGTTTCTCAATAAAGTGAAATAATATCAATGTGTAGATTATACAAATATCAGGAATCTGTGATATTTTATATAATATCATCATTTTTATAAAGAGATACAGGGAGCAGGATATAATGAATGACACAGGACTTGTTTTGGAAGGCGGCGGTATGCGGGGTTTGTATACAGCGGGCGTTCTGGAATATTTTGCACAGCACGAAATACATTTTCCTTATATTATCGGTGTATCGGCGGGAGCTTGCATGGCGGCTTCCTACCTGTCGGAGCAGCAGGGCAGAAACAGGACTATCAATATTGATTTCGTAAACGACAAACGGTATTTATCATTTACTAATTTTATACTTAAAGGCGAATTGTTCGGGATGGATTTTATTTTCGATGAAATACCTAATAAAATAGTACCGCTGGATGTTGATAAAATTATATCGGGTCCTGATGAGTTCGTTATCGTTACGACGGATTGTGAAACCGGCGAGCCGATGTACTTTTATAAAGAAGACTACGATGAGAAAACGCTCGGGAAATTGCTGCGGGCTTCCAGTTCTATTCCATTTTTTGCTGATGCAGTTGAATATGGAGGACGCTATATGCTGGACGGGGGCATTGTCGATCCGCTGCCGATTATAAAAGCGGAGAGTGACGGTTTTTTAAAAAACGTCGTTGTCCTTACGAAACCGAGAGGCTATTATAAAAAGCAGAGTAAAATTTCTTCGGTCATTAATTATAAAAAATATCCGAAAGTCGATGAACGGATGAAAGTAAGATATAAACATTATAATGAAAGATTGAACTATATTTTTGACCAGGAAAAAGAAGGCAAGATTGTTGTGCTCGCGCCGAGTGAAGATACTGGTGTCGGCAGAACGACGAGAAACAAAGAGAAACTGGAACAACTTTATGAGCTCGGATACAATGATGCGAAAGAAAAGTTTGAAGCGGTTAAATCATTAGCAAATATGTAATCAAAATAAGCTTTGGCAGGTGCCGAAGCTTATTTTTTATATTATTATAGATATAGATTATTTTTGGAGGTGCTGTGGGTGAAAGTTGAAGCATTTCATATCGACGATCATGAAGAACAAGTGAAAGATGTTATTATGCTCGCAGCGCGTATACTGCTGGAAGCGGGGGCTGAAGGGACGCGGACGGAAGAAACGATGAGTTATATAGCGTCTCACTACGGCCTTACCGAAAATAACAGTTTCGTGACAAACACTGTTATAAATTTTATGCTGCACAATGAGTCATATCCGAGGATTTACCGGATTAAGGAAAGAAATACGAACTTAATTAAAATTTCCAAGGTGAACAGCGTTTCCCGGAAACTGGTTCGGGATGAGCTGACGCTGAAAGAGGCTTTCAACCTGCTTGAACAAATATATATTAAGACGAAAGATCATCCGATATGGTTTAAAACAATAGCGGGAGCGCTTATTGCGCTCAGTTTTTTGTATTTGCAGGACGGTTTAAAGATAGATATATTCACGGCCTTCCTCGCAGGTGCTCTCGGAATTTGTGTGACGGAGATAATTAAAAAAAGGATGGCGAAGCAGTTCATACCGGAATTTTTTGGCGGTTTGACAATCGCCTTAATCGTCGTTACGGGCCACACTTATATTCCGGGAGGCGACTTGTCAACATTGCTGATATCATCGGTGATGCCGATTGTTCCGGGAGTGCTGATTACGAATGCAATCCAGGATCTCTTCGGCGGTCATATGATGATGTTTACGACGAAAGCATCAGAAGCGCTGGTTACTTCATTTGCAATCGGAGCCGGCGTTTCGTCTGTTCTAATATTCGTTTAAGGAGGAATAATGATGGAATGGATATTAAACTTAGTGTTTAGTTTTGCTGCATCCTACTTTTTTGCTGTTGTTTTTGATGCGCCGAAAAAATTATTTCTCCCTGCGGGTATCGTCGGTGCATCGGGGTGGATGATGGGACAGACAATCGGAAATATATTTGACCTGCCGCTTGTGATGGTTATTTTTATCGGTTCATTTACTCTTGGAATAATGAGTCATATAATGGCAAGGGTGTACAAAGAGCCGTCGACGATATTTCTGACTCCCGGAATCATACCGTTCGTTCCGGGCGGGCTTGCCTACGACGCCACGAGCAGCATTATTTTATCGGAATATTCCAGTGCGGTTAATATAATTATGGAAGTGATTATCAGCGCAGGCTCGATAGCCGTTGGAATATTGTTTGCTGAACAATTTGCACTGTTATTTATAAAAAACAGAAGATTGTTTTTTATGAAGAAAAACAATTAAAAGGAGCTTACTATGGAAATTAGAAATTATAAACCGGCAGATGAAAAAGGATGGGTCAGATGCCGCGTGCTGTCCTTTTTAGACACGGCGTACTATGATGATGTTCACAGAGAAAAAGAAACATTTGAAAATCCAAGTATAGAACTGGTGGCAATTGAAGATGAGCAGGTGGTTGGTCTTATTGATATTGAATACGATACAAAAGATGAAAAAGTCTGTTCCGAAGAAGGGACAGGCGGCATGATTTGGCATCTTGCTGTACACCCGGACTTTCAAGGACGGGGCATCGGTACAGCGCTGATGGAACGTGCTGTGGAAGAAGCAATTAAACTGGAGCTCGAATTTCTTGAAGCATGGACACGTGATGCCGGACATTCAGCAGACTGGTTTGAAAAAAATGCTTACAGAAAAGTTGATGAATATTATCATCTTTACTTGTCAGATGAAGACATGGCGCACAGTGTGCAGCCGGGAGATGATAATCTTCAGCCGCTGTACATGTTCGCGCAGTATACCGGAGATGATATCGAGCAGTTCGATTCAATCGAAAGAAAATATAAGTGCATGTGCTATATCAGAAATCTGTAAGTAAATGGATTGTTTAAACTTCGGCTGGAGATGGTATTAAATATAAAGACTCCAGGAGGTGTCCGAATGTTTACAATAGCAGAAGCACTCATTCTGCTCGGTACGGATGACGAAAAAGGCACGGCGGTTTCCTCGGCATCATCATCGCTGAATTACGGACTGACCGGTTCGATCTTATCCGAGCTTGCAATGATGGGGCGTATAGAATTAAAAGACGGTAAAGTTATACTTGCCGATGATACATTAACCGAAATTTCATACTTTAATACGGTCATTGATGAAATTAAAGAAGACCATAAAGAGCGGACGGTTGAACACTGGATTAATCACTTTTCAGGTAATACTAAAGCTATTAATGATCCGGTGTACTTATCTCTCGTTGATAAAGGGATATTGAAAGAAGAAGACAAAACATATTTTCTCTTTTTTAACACCAATGTCTATCCGACAGTGGATGCGCGGCCGGAACAGGAAATCCGGAAGCATGTTAATGATGTTGTATTTAATAATAGAGAAGCAGATTCCGAAATTGCGATGTTGCTGAGCCTAATTAAAACATGTGATTTAACAGCGGAAGTTTTCGGCAGAGAAAGAAAAGAAGAAGCCGATAAAAAACTCGCTGAAATTATCGAAAATAATGAATATGGAAAAGCTGTCAGCAAAACTGTACAGGATATGGAAGCAGCCATCTTAATGGCAACGACAACAGTGGTGACAACGACTGTTATTATGAATAATAATTAAATGAGTATAAGCCGGGGCGAAATTATGCTGCGGCTTATTTTCATTTTGTTCCAGCTTATGATATCAGTTCCCAGTATTAAGTAATCTTTACATTACATTAAATGAATATAAATATTCGTCTTGTACTATTTGTAATGGAGCAACATAGTCAGTCAATTTTACAGGAGGGTTATATTTATGAAAGACGATTTACATAACAGGAAACCGCTGGTTGTAAAACTGTCAGCTGGTTTATTAGCAGCAGCACTGGGAGCATCTGCAGTACTCAGTCCGGTTGAAGCTGCGGGCGGCGGAAGTTCGAATGCTGCAGGTACAGCACCGGCAGAAGAGGCAGTTGAACAGGAGGAATTCTCGCCGGTACTCTCGAGCGAGAAACCGGTGGTTGCGGATGTGCCTGTAAATAATACACCAAATCGTATTATCACAACAATTAATGGTGATACTTCAACGGAAATGGCGTTCAACTGGTATACTAGCGACTTGTTTGAAGATGCTAAAGTATGGGTGTCTAAATCAGGGAACTTTGATGATACTTTGGAATTCGATGCAGAAGCGGCGGAAGTCACTTCAAGTTACGCTGAACGTGATGCAAACGGAAATTACATATTTGCCGAAGTGAAAGAAGATGAAGAAGGTGAACCGGTGGAAGACAGCAGCGGCGAACCGGTAATCAATGGTTATTATACAGATGAACAGGCTCACGGAGATGAATGGATGTCCGGAGATTACGGTCATATTGAACTGACTGATGTAACGGAGTATTCATATAAAGCACAGGCGGAAGGTCTCGAACCGAACTCGACTTATTATTATCAGGTCGGCAGCGAAGCGGGCGGAATCAGTGAAACAGGCACCTTCAAAACGTCAGGTGAAAAAGGAGACCCGTTCAAATTTGTTCATTATACAGATACTCAAAACGCATTCTGGAATGAAAACGTGCGTAATGAAGCGTCATACGGCGCCAATACTTTAATGAACGCACTTGAAACTGCAGGCGATGCTGATTTCGTTCTGCATACAGGTGACGTAGTCGAAACTGCCGAAGTGGAAGATGAATGGGTGGATTTATTTGAACAATCACGTCCTTACTTCATGCAGGCTGCCATGGCAGTGGCTTCAGGAAACCACGATGAATATGCTTTAAACTACGGTGATGAGCCGCTGACTGAAAAATTCAATGAACACGTTAACGTCCCTGTAGCAAACGATAAAATTGACGGCGGTTCTTACTATTCATTCGATTATAACGGTGTGCATTTTGTGACCTTAAATACGAATGACAATAAAGAATCTGATGATAACCCTGAAGGCAAGGCTATTGGTGAAGAACAGATGCAGTGGATTACTGAAGACGTTGAAGAGGCACGCGCCAACGGTGCAGAGTGGATCGTGCTGAACTACCACAAACCGCTGTATTCTAAATCGTATCACTCACTGCAGGATGAAGATGTGCAGAAAGTAAGAGAAGAACTGACGGCATTAATCGACGAACTGGATATCGACCTTGCGCTGCAGGGACACGACCATGTTATTTCAAGAACTCATTCATTAACACATGTACCGACAGAAGAAAACTTCTCGAACGCTGAAGTTGAAGATGTCGAAACATTCGTCGGCGATAACGGTGTAGAGTACATGGAAGACCCCGACGGTACGGTTTATGTGCTGCCTAACACAGGGGGTACAAAAGAGTATGATGATGTATATTCTAAAGGACTTGACCACTTGCACGAAGTAAGACCGGACCTTAACTGGATGACCGAGGAGGATATGGATTACTACAACAGTTTATTCGGTTTCGGCGGCCAGCCGCAGGAAACTGATGCATTTTCTGATTCACATTCAAATAACCGGGACTCATCTTCACAGAACTTCGCCATTTACGAAGTAGAAGATGATGAAATGATTGTCAGCATGTATCAGCTGGAAGGAGATTTCATGCTCGGTGAGGAAAGAACGGTGGAACTTGTAGACCAGTTCGGTATTCAAAACGGTGATGAGTAAAATTTAAATCATTAAGCAAAGAGCGGGACACAGGTCCTGCTCTTTTTACTGTTTTCATTAATCCCTCACTGCTGTATTATTAAAAGATATTGATAAAAAAATACGAAAGGTGTTTAGGATATGGAATATGGATTGTTATCTCTTTTACCTCCACTCCTCGCAATAGTCATTGCCATTATTACTAAGCAGACTGTTGTCGCCTTGTTTTTAGGCGTCTGGTTTGGCGCAACAGTAATGAATGAATGGAATCCGGTTTCAGGTTTTACATATACAGTTAACGAAATTATGGTGCCGTCAATCGCGGATCCGTGGAATGCATCGTTAATACTGCTGGTCGTCTTTACCGGAGGGTTTATCAACGTACTCCGTACAACGGGAGCGGGGCAAGCATTTGCAGAATTTGCGACGAAAAAAGTGGATACCCGTCAAAAAGGGCAGAATTTCGTCTGGGGGAGCGCCTTTTTGTTCTCATATACAGAACCGGTATTAATACTCGGTACTGTCACAAGGCCGATTACTGATAAATTAAAAATATCGCGTGTAAAACTTGCCTATATCGTCGATTCAATGGGCAGTCCTGTGGCGTCAATGTCGCCAATCAGTGTATATGCCCCCTTTATTACAGGTTTGATTGCAACCCAGCTTGCAGCGCTCAGTTTATCAGATAATCCCTGGACGCTATTCATTCAGATGATTCCTTTTCATTTATATGGAATTTTTGCGATTGTCGGCGTGCTACTTGTAATTAACATGAAAATTGATATTGGACCGATGTATAAAGCGGAACAGCGGGCAATTCAGACTGGTAAATTATACGGAGAGCACGATAAACTGATGATCAATGAGACAGGGCAGGAAGAAGCGGATGAGGCGGATATCTTCAGTTTCCTTATACCGCTGGCACTGCTGTTTATTGGGATCTTTGGAGTTATTTTCTGGACAGGCGATATCGCAACAAATGGTCTCACGGGCGCCTTTTTAAATGCAGATATTATATTTGCCATTACGACAGGCTTTTTTCTCGGTTCAGTCGGCGGCATGCTGTATGCTAAACTGCGTTACAAAATGCCGCTTGAGGACCTGTTAAACGGCTATGTCGACGGAATTATGCAGATTATGATTGTACCGGTTATTTTAGTTATGGCCTGGTCGATTGGAACTGTAGCAACAGAGATGGGACTCGGCGAAGTGATTGCACATTATGCAGGAAGCTATCTGCCGGCCTTCTTAGTACCGGTAATTATTTTTATTCTCGGCGGTCTGATTGCCTTTGCCTCCGGAAGTTCATGGGGAGTATTCTCAATTATGATACCAATTGCGATTCCGATGGGGATTGCACTTGATTTAGAACTTCCGCTTGTCATCGGCGCCGCAATCAGCGGAGGCGTATTCGGCGACCATTGTTCTCCGATTTCCGATACGAGTATTATGTCATCTACCGGCTCTGCTGCAGACCATATGGAACATATACGAACGCAGCTGCCGTACGCTGTTATTATCGGCTTGTCGGCAAGTGCGGGCTTCCTCATGACCGGACTCACACAAAGTTCGATTGCAGGAATTATAACGACTGCAGCTGTATTGACTGGAATATTGCTGTTTGTAAATAAAAGAACAAAAAATAAAAATCAGGCTGCGGCCGAATAAAATGAATGCGCTGGAATCATATTTTGTGATTTCAGTGCATTTTTTGTGTTCGGATGAGGATGACAATTTCTCAAACTCAACCGGGAATCTTTGGTTGAAGATGAAGAATTCTCATCCTCATTCAAACGGATCAGACTAGTATATTTTGTACCAATTTGGTACAACTCGTATAAAATCATCATACCAATCCAAAATTTCTGCATACGATTTTCTCATAGTAGTAATCTCTTTATCGCCAAAGGGAATAGCCCAAGGGAGGGAAGACAGCATGTTGGATGAAATATAAAGGAGCAGCAGCTCCCAAAATTCATCGGGTACATCGTTATTAAAGTATCCATCAATTCTGCCGCTGGCAAAAGCGGGACTTAGAGAAGCACACCAGGTAATTCTGTTGAATTCTTCATAAGGCTCCCCGGTATCATGCCTGTCAAAATCAATGATATGAAGTTTGTCATTTTCGTCAATCAGCATATTGCCAATATGAAAATCACCGTGATGCTGGACAACTTTTTTATTTTCAAGCAGGTGTCTGTATTTACTGACAACATCTTGCAGCAGATGACCGTTCTCGTATTTCAGTTCACAGTTTTCATACATCTCAATTTTACGGTCAATTTTCCGGTTAAACCTCTTAGCCCAGGATTCAGAACTGGCAGAAACAAGCTTAAAATTATGAATCACTTTAAGAATTTTACCTGCTTCAAGGCCGAGATTATACTGCTCAGCTTGAGAAAAACTAGTAATAACATCCTCTGCGTCATCTCCCGCGAGCCAGCCCAAAAGAAGAAAATAATGTGTATCAGCGAGTAGAGTTCCATGGGCAATAAGCCTATGAGTAGGAAGACCATTCTCCGCAGCCTGTTCAAGCAGGCGGGCATGCTGGATGTATCTATTCTTATTGTTAATATCACCGACTCTCAGCAGATATTTATTATCAACCGTTACAACGATAAACTTCCGGTCATCAGACCAGCCTTTATTAAACGGCGTAATTGTTTGAATGTTTTGAAGCGGTAAGTGAGATTTTAGTGAGTCAATCATCATATTCCGTCTCTTCCAAATATTTATTAGTCACTAGTTCCGACCAGTCCATAACTGTGCCAATAAAATCTGTAATATTTAAATTATTCATTTCATATGTGCTGCCATCATTTTCACTGCCGCACAAGTCTTCGATCACAGTAACATCGTAGCCTCTGTCTGCAGCTGCTATCGAAGTAAAAAGAATACAGAATTCCATATTAAACCCTGTAATGAAAAGTTCCTTAATTCCTTGTTCATCTAAGTAACTCTGCAAAATAGTTTCTTTAAAAGATATAGGGTATTTTTTGGGGATTGTAATATCAGCTTTGTCAGTTAAAATTGTCGGAATCTCAGCACCTGATGTACCGAATTCAATGGGGCTGCCTTTCATATCATCAATGTGCTGAACAGCGATGACTGTGTCATTATTATCTTTAAACTTTTGAGCAACTTTTGCAATTCTGTCGGGCAGTTCTTTATAACTCTTTAAAAACCCCTGCTGCACATCAATAATTAAGAGTGCTTTTGACATTTAAACCATCTCCCGCGTGAATTATTTACTTCGATTATAATATACTTGAAGCAGTATCAATAATGATATAAAGAGAATGAGTGATATAAATGAAATTTATCGGTATAGATTTGGCGTGGACATATAAAAATGAAAGCGGCATTTGTGTCATGGATGAAAGCGGAGAAGTGCTTATTCTCGAATCTGCTGTGTTCAGCGATGAAGAGATTATTAATATTATTAAATCATACGGTGATGAAAAACTGTATATCGCAATCGATGCGCCGCTGGTTGTAAATAATGAAACAGGATCGCGTCAGGCTGAACGCGATTTGCTTAAAGGCAGAATTAACGGTCACCGGGTGTATGCTTTTAATTCCAACAGGACTTTTCTGACAAAAACATTTAAAAGTATCCGGGGAGAAGTGCTGAGCAATTTAATAATCGAACATCTCCCAAATATCAGCATTGGCATTGATGAAGAAGGTTCAAGTATTATTGAGACATTTCCAACGGGAATTGTGAGCGGTTTGTTCCCGGATATTTACCCGGTTAAATATAAACGTAAAAAAGGAGTAACATTTGAAGAAAATGTTGAACAGATGAAGCTGCTGACAGAACGTATTGGCCTGCTTGAACAGCGGGGTATTATATCCGGATTCAAAGAAAAACTGATGGTGGATGAAGCAGCGATTAACCGGAAACATCATAAGCACCTGGAAGATAAGCTGGATGCCTTCCTGTGTGCTCTAGGACTGTATATGATTTATAAAGAGATGGCTGCTGCGAGAAAATTCGGCACAGATGAAGATGGTTTTATACTTCTGCCGGAAGTTCTTGAAGAAGTATAGTTTATACTTGTGATTTTCTTCACAATAAGTTATAATATAAGTAAGAAAAACATTCAAGGAGTGAAGTGGTTTATGAAAGCAGTAGTATACTATGACACAAAAGATGTTCGAATCGAAGAAGTGGCTGAACCTAAAGTTTATGCTGAGGGTGTTAAAGTAAAAGTTGCCTGGACAGGTATATGCGGTACTGATCTGCATGAGTATCTCGGGGGTCCAATTTTTATTCCGGGAGATGCGCCGAATGGTGTGACAGGTAAAGAGAGACCTGTAATTATGGGACATGAATTCAGCGGTGTAATAGAAGAAGTCGGAGAAGAAGTTGAGGGACTGGCTGCCGGAGACAAGGTTGTTATCAATCCTGTTCTTACAAACAAGCAGCATGACAATCCTTTATACGATTTCTATAAAGAAGGAACGTTTATCGGACTCGGAGATGACGGCGGTTTTGCTGATTTTGTCGTCGTACCTGCAGAAAACATTGTTAAACTGAAAGACAGTACTTCCTTGAAAATCGGTGCCTTGGTAGAGCCGACAGCAGTTGCGCTGCAGGCAATCCGTGAATCGGAACTTAAGTTCTCCGAAACGGTTGCGGTTTACGGAGCAGGTCCTATCGGTCTTGTGACTATATTAGCTGCACGTGCAGCCGGAGCGAAAGATATCTTTGCCTTTGATTTATCGGATGAGCGCCTCGAGAAAGCTAAAGAATTTGGTGCTACACATACTGTAAACAGCGGTAAAGAAAATCCTGTAGAGTATATTAAGTCGATTTACCCGGACGGTGTCGACCGGACATTTGAAGTCGCGGGCGTGAAACAGACACTTGAACAGTCTATTCAGTCGACTAGACCGAGAGGTATGGTCTGCATTGTTTCCATCTTTGAAAAAGAAATCGATTTTAATCCGATGATGCTGACAACATCTGGTGTAAGAATATCGAGCTCTCTCGGTTATGAACCGGATATCTTTGAAGCGACTGTAAAAATGATTGAAAGTGGCCAGATTGATCCGTCACTGATGATTACTGAAGAAATAGAACTCGATGAAGTTATAGAAAAAGGCTTCAATAAATTAATTGAAGATAAGTCTCAGGCTAAAATTCTCGTTAAACTGAGCGGCGAAGAATAATTAAATATATGCTTTATAAAACACGGTGATTTAATCATCGTGTTTTTTTAATCTGTTATAGTAGTTTTAAAGAAGTTTTTAAGAATTCATTAAAGGATTGAGAATATGGGTAAAACATCATGGCATGTACTGTCAAATGGCGAATATTTAACTGCTTCAAGCAAATTGTCCATGGCGCTTGATGAAGCGGATGCTGTATTAATCGGTGTTGGCGCAGGCATGGCGGCGGCAGATGGTTTTACATATGCAGGACCGAGATTTACACAAAATTTTCCTGATTTCATTGAAAAGTACCGCTGGCTGGATATGTTTCAGGCAAGCGTATTTGAATTTGAAAATTTAAATGAAGAATGGGCATTTTTCAGCCGTTTTGTCGATTTAAATTATATGAGTCAGCCGCTCGGGGAATCTTATATACGTCTGAAAGAATTACTGGAAGGCAGAAATTATCATATTATTACATCCAACGCAGACAATGCTTTTGAAAAAGCCGGTTTTGATAAAAATAAAGTATTCGACGTGCAGGGGAAATATAACTTACTGCAGTGTTCAAAAGGATGTACTCCAAAACGTTATAATAATGAAGAGTTAATGAAAGACATGATCGACCGCCAGCGGGGTATGAAGGTGCCTGACGATTTGATTCCATATTGTAAGGAATGCGGTGCGCCTATGGAGCTGAACCGGCGTAATCACACCGATTGGATGGTGGAAGATGAACAGTTTTTCAGTGATCAGAAACTGTTCCATAATTTCTTGGATTCTTATACAGATAAAAAGTTATTAATACTGGAACTCGGCTGCGGCTATATGGCACCGCAGGTTATTAAACACCCATTTCAGCAGCTGGCTGAAAACAGGCAGAATGCATTGTACATGACTGTGAACTTAAAAGATTACAGAATACCGCCTGCTGTAAGAAAACGTTCAATCTGGCTGCAGGAAGATATCAGAACACTGCTTGAAAATGTTCAAAAAGAACAGCAGATTATTAAAATGAAAACATACGAAACGGAGCAATAATCAATGTATCTTATAGAAGTTAAACGCAACGGGAAATATATCTACGACGGAGCAGTTGCTCTTGCTGTTCAGGTTTATGCGCAGAAGAATTTATTTTTAGGCGAAGATATGGTCTTTCCATACTTAACAGAACCGCTTGTTCAGGTCGGACGCTATCAGAACGCCCGTGAAGAAGCGAATTTAGAATATATGAAAGAGAACGGCATTAATCTGGTCAGAAGGGATACCGGCGGCGGAACTATTTATCTCGATATGGGCGGCGTGAATTTCTGTTTCGTCAGTGATAATACAAGCGCGAGTGCAGATATTAATTTTGATCAGATGTATGCTCCTGCCATAGAAATATTAAAAGAACTCGGCTTAAAAAATGTGGAGAAAAGCGGACGCAATGATTTGCATGTAGATGGAAAGAAAGTTTCTGGCGGTGCAATGAATGTTGTTAACGGACGGACCTACAGCGGCTACAGTCTGCTCTTAGATATCGACGAAGAGAAAATGGAGAAATCACTTAAACCGAATAAAAAGAAGATGGAATCGAAGGGAATTAAATCAGTCCGCAGCAGAGTCAGCGCTTTAAGAAATCATTTAGATGAAGAATATAAAAATCTTTCAAGCATTGAATTCGCTGAACTGATGATTCTTAAAATATTTGGTGCAGCTGACAGAAGCGAAGTTAAAACATATGAACTGACCGATGAAGATTGGACCGGAATTGATCAGCTGATGGCTGAAAAATATAGCAACTGGGAATGGACTTTCGGGAAGTCTCCAAGATTTAAGTATTCAAGAGACGGCAGATTCTCTATAGGTACACTTGATATTACGCTAGATGTTGACGGCGGTATAATTCAGCATGCAAAAATTTACGGCGATTTTTTCGGTAATCAGGAAATCAGGACAGTGGAAGAAGTGCTTGAAGGTGTACGTCTCAAAGAAGAAGATTTACTATCTGCTCTCTCTTCTATAGACCTGAGTCATTATTTAGGCAGTATTACGAAAGAAGAGATTGTGAAACTAATTTTAGAATAAATTCAATGCTGCAGGGTATAGAACAAAGTAATTGAAAAAGGAGTGCATTCACAGTGAACCATTTAAAAATCAATGAAGAAAGATTATTAAATAGAATTACTGAACTGGGTCAGGTAGGACGAAATGACCAGGGACAGTTAATCAGACTGGCTTTGACAGACGAAGATAAACAGGGCAGGGATTTACTGGTCAGCTGGTTTCAGGAACTTAACTTAAAAGTTGAAATTGATCGTTTCGGCAATATATTTGCAACCTGGGAGGAAGAACACAATAAGGGAGAAAAACCTTTAATGCTGGGCTCTCATATCGACTCGGTCATCGATGCCGGAATATATGACGGCAGCTACGGTGTACTGTCAGGACTTGAAACAATCCAGTCATTAAAAGAAAATAATATTAAGACAAAAAGGCCGGTCACTGTGGCAGCATTTACTAATGAAGAAGGTGTGAGATTCCCGCCGAGCATGCTTGGATCTTTAGTGTATTCAGGAGATTTAAGTCTCGAAAAAGCACTCGATACTATGAGTATCGACGGGCTGAGATTAGGTGACGAACTTGAACGCATCGGTTATGCGGGGAATAATGAACCCGGTTTTATTCAGCCGGAAGCCTATATTGAACTGCATATTGAACAGGGACCGGTACTCGACAAGGAAGATTTCGAAATTGGTGCAGTTCACAACCTTCAAGGGAACTCAAGACGGGAAATTACTTTTAGAGGAGAAGCGAACCATGCAGGATCAACACCGAACTATCTGCGTAAAGACCCAATGCAGGCAGTGACATACTTTATGTCAACACTGTATAACTATATTAATAAAAATGAACTCGACACAGTTGCAACGCTCGGATCAATTCAGCTTGAACCGAATGCCGCAACAATTATACCGTCAAAAGCAACATTTACACTCGATATGAGAAGTCCGACAGAAAAAGGTTTCCATGAAGCGCAGAAGTTAGTCCGCGATACACTGGAAGAAATTAAAGCAGAAGGAAAAATAGGTGTAGAGGCGACGGAATTTGCGATTTTTGAGCCGGTAATATTTGATAAGTCGATTGTAGAAAATATTGTCGCAGCTGCAGGAGAGTTAACCTTAAGTTCGAAATTAATGACATCAGGCGCAGGTCACGATGCCCAGATGATTAACCGGGTTGCACCGTCAGCGATGATCTTCGTTCCAAGTAAAGACGGAGTGAGTCACAATCCGCTGGAATATACATCACCGGAACAGCTGGTGAATGGTGCAAATGTTCTGCTGCGTACAGCTGTAAGATTATTACAATCCTAAGTGTTATAGTCGTTGTAAAACCGGGTATTACTAATTAAATTAGAATACAGAGGTGGTAATGGTGGCTAAAAATGAGAAAAAAATTATTAAAAAAGCATGGCAGGAAACGAAGAACCTGAGAGAAGGAGAGGTTTTTCTGCTGAAAGATCTCTTCAAAGGCTATAAGTGGAATAGAATTAAAACGGAAAAAAGAAGCAGTCTCGGACGGTTGTTTTTAGAAAAGGTTCAGAAGAAAAAATCAGTTGAAGCGATTGAAAAAACTTCTTCCCATCAGCAGCAGTACAGAAAACTGGGATAATTTTACCGGTTCTCTACAATATTAATACTTACTTAACAACGTCAGACATGGCGCCAAGTTAAAATGTAAGTATTAATACGATGGAGGAAAGAAATGAATATTTCAAATAAACAGCTGGATAAAGAAGTGCTGATTCACGACAACACGGATATTAAAAACTGTGAATTTGGTATATATACAGAAGTGGGTATGTCTAATTTTCTTGAGAACAGTACAATCGGAGATTATTCTTACACTGGACAATTTTGTTTTATACAAAACACACAGGTAGGTAAGTTTTCAAATATTGCTGCGATGGTAAGAATTGGCCCGACGGATCATCCGTATGACAGACCGTCCCTGCATCATTTTACTTACAGAAAGAAAATGTACGGTTTCAGTGATACTGATGACAGTGAATTTTTTAATCGCAGACAAGCGCGGATAACATCAATCGGGCACGATACGTGGATTGGCCACGGTGCAATTATTTCACCAGAGGTGACAGTGGGAGACGGTGCTGTAATTGGAGCAGGCGCTGTAGTAACTAAAGATGTAGAACCATATTCCATTGTCGTCGGTGTACCGGCTAAAGAAATTAAGAAAAGATTCAATGATGAAATAATAGAAGCACTGCTGCACATAAGATGGTGGGACTGGTCTCATGAAAAGATTAAAGAATGTATAGATGATTTTCATTTGCCTATCGAAGAATTTATTCACAAGCATTACCGAAACTAGAGGAGACTCTGGTTTTTTTGTTATAAAACTATATTACATATAAATATAGTTGAAAAAGTTCATTTAATATTAAAAATTAGCATTTATATACTAGATAATATACAATTATCAGTATTCAATTGGAACTGTATTTCATTAAAGAGGTGGAAATTTTAGATATGGACCCCAGGGTTTTTACTTTATTTGATGTCATAGCTAAATTTACTTATTCTCTATTTAAATAGCTGGATGAACTGCTTATTAATTAATATCAATAAATAAGGAGAAATTTAGCTATGAATATTTTATCTATTATTTTATTTTTAATTGTAATTATTGGCGTAGCACTGTATGCATTCTTCAGGTCAAGAAGAGTAAATAAAAACAGTGCATCGGGATATTTTATGGGCGGCCACAGCCTGACCGGTTTTGCTGTAGCTTCTACAATAATCATGACAAACTTATCAACCGAACAGCTCGTCGGACAGAATGGCCAGAGCTTTGTTGCAGGTATGGAAGTTATGGCATGGGAAGTAACGGCGGCAGTCGCAGTAGTGCTGCTGTGCTGGGTGTTTTTGCCTAAGTATTTAAAATACGGAATCAGCACGATTTCGGAATTTATTGAAATGCGCTACGATGTATTTACTAAAAGACTCGTATCGCTTTTATTTATATTCACGTATATAGTATCGTTCCTGCCGGTTGTTTTATATTCGGGATCACTGGTGTTTAATCAGTTATTTAATGTCAGTGAATTTCTGAATGTAGGTGATAATACTGCAGTTATTATAATTGCAGCAGTCATCGGGGCTGTCGGTATACTGTATTTATTTATCGGCGGACTGTCGCTCAGTGCCTACAGTGATACACTGTACGGTATCGGCTTGATATTCGGTGGATTAATCGTCACCATACTTGCTCTTAAATACTTGGGAGATGGAAGTTACCTTCAGGGCTTCGATCATATCGTTAAAGACACTCCGGAGAAATTAAATGCCTGGGGTGCAGTAGATTCACCGATTGTACCGTGGCCGACCTTGATGTTCGGGATGTTCTTTAATAACTTGTTTTTCTGGTGTACCAACCAGATGATTGTGCAAAAAGCACTGGCTGCGAAAAGCTTAAAAGAAGCGCAGAAAGGCGCAATATACTTAAGCATATTTAAAATATTCGGTGCACTTTTCTTAGTACTGCCGGGTATTATTGCATTTAACATATTCAATGGAGATGTAGGGAGTACAGCTGATAATGCATATCCGATGCTAATTAATACAATCTTACCGGAATGGGCATTTGGTATCTTCGGGGCGATTATTTTCGGTGCCATATTGAGCTCATTTGTCGGTGCACTCAACAGTACGGTGACCTTGTTCTCACTCGACTTTTACAAATCATTTATCAATAAAAAAGCTTCAGACAGAAGATTAGCAGTAGTGGGAAGAATTACAACTATAATTGTAGGTGTAATAGTAGTGATACTTGCACCGGTTATTTCGCTGTTCCCGTCAGGACTGTATGCGGTAGTGCAACAGTTTAACGGTATATACAGTCTGCCTGTTCTGATCCTTGTTGTAGTCGGATTCTTTGCGAAGAAGACATCAAAACTTGGGGCGAAAGTAACCTTTATTACACATATAGTCTTGTATACATCGGCAAACCTGTTGTTAAGCGATGTACATTATTTATATATACTGAGTATACTGTTCTTTATAGACCTTGCAGTACTGCTGATATTTAACAAACTGTATCCATCGAATGAATTTGATTTAAGCAAAGACTTCTCTAAAGTGGATATGACACCTTGGAAATACAGATATGTCGCAGGAATTGCAGTCCTTACAGTTGTTGTCGCCAGTTATATAATATTCTCACCGCTCGGAGTAGCGGCGTAGAAATAAAAGAACGGATGAGGATCCGTTCTTTTTTATTTTTGTCAATTTTACGTAAGATTTAAATGCATAGTGATTTGTACTGCTCTCTGTCAAGTAGACAGGGAGCAGTTCACTGCCTCCGGGCCGCTTTTTTAATATTTTAAGATAAATACTCAATATATATTAGCTTCAGCAACAAAAAAACAGCAGAGCGAATTTTCGCCCTGCTGTTAAATTTAATTTACTGTAACCATTCGTCAACTTTATCTTGGTTTTCTTCAATCCAAGTCGCAGCTGCTTCTGTAGGATCTGCACCTTCTTGGATATCAAGCATGATTGCTTCCATATCTTCTGGTTCCCAGTAGAAGTTATTTAAGATTTCATATGCACGAGGTGCATCCTCTTCCAATCCTTCACGTGCTAAAGTATTAATTGTTTCAGCATCACCAAAAGTACCTTCCGGATCTTCTAGATATTTAAGGTCATAGCTTTGGAATTTCCAATGTGGTGTCCACCCTGTAACAACAATTTCTTCACCTGCATCAATTGCTGATCCAAGTTCAGTTGCCATCGCACCTGATGATGACGGCTGGACTTCCCAGTCGCTTAAGTTCTCGTAATCTTCCAATGCTCGTTCTGCTGCTTGTACAACACCTGCACCTGGTTCAATTGCAGTGATTGTCTGTCCTGCTTCATCTTTTAAGTCGGCAATTGAATCAACAGGGAAATCTTCAGGTACTGTTAAACCAATTTTAGCACCTTCAAGATTTGGCCCTAAATCTTCAAGACTATCCTGATGTTGTTCAAATAAGTCACCATGTGTTAATGGAATCCATGCACTTACCATTGCATCTGTTTCACCTGATGCAACTGATTCCCACATGATTGCGTTATCTAAAGGCGTAATTTCAACGTTGTAGCCTTCGCTCTCCAGAACTTGTTGAATAACGTGTGTTGATGCTACTTCAGAATCCCATTCCACATAAGGGATTTCGATTGATTCTTGGCCAAGATCGCCATTGACACCTGACTCTGCTTCTTCTGAAGAAGTATCTTTCTCACCATTTCCGCAAGCTGCAAGAACGATTGATACTATTGCCGCCATAAGCAGCGTATACCATTTCTTCATAACTCATCCTCCTAAATAGATTTTTATATTATAATAAAATGGTTACCAAATTTAAGCAGACTTTTTAGTCTGTGTGAATCTGTCTATAATAATCGCAAGTATTACAATGCCTAACCCGGCAACAAACCCTGTTCCAACATCTGCACGTTGCAGTGAACTTAAAACGTCACGGCCAAGACCCGGTGCTCCGATCATTGATGCGATAACTACCATTGAAAGGGCTAGCATAATCGTCTGGTTGACTCCGGCCATTATTGAAGGTCTCGCAAGCGGTAACTGAACTTTAAGCAGTTTCTGCATAGAAGTTGTACCGAATGCGTCGCTGGCTTCAATCAATTCATTATCAATTTGCCGAATACCGAGATTTGTCAGACGTATTGTTGGTGGTGCTGAGAAGATAAATGAAGCGAAAACCCCTGGCACCATACCGATACCGAAAAATGCAACTGCCGGTATCAGATATACGAACGCCGGCATAGTCTGCATAAAATCGAGTATCGGTTTCATAATTGCCTCGAACATTTTACTTCTGGACATCAATATTCCGAGAGGAATACCGATGATGACCGAGATAAAAGCACTGACCAGTACTAAAGTCAATGTACTAATCATGTTATCCCACAAGCCCTGATCTAGAATGAAAAGCATTCCGATTCCTGCCAGAATTGCTGCGGTAATTTTTTTATTCATAAACAGTGCAGCAAGGATCATTACAATAGCTATAAAGATAACTGGCGGAATAAATTCCAGCACATCAATAATGATATTCATAATTGAGCTGAGTATTGATTCAAGCGGGCTAAAGATAAAATCAAAGGTCGAGGTGAGCCATGATACGAAATCACTGACCCATTTAGTGAAAGGTAAGTTTGGCAGAAAGTTCTCAAGCATCTGTTTCCACCTCCTCATTACCTTTTGTCAGTGTATTAAAGACATCGGTAGAGTGAAGGGTACCGATAATAGAACTGCCATCGCTGACCGGTATTTTAGTATCTCCGCCACTGAAGTATGTATAAGATTCAGTGAGCAATTTATCAGCAGCGATACTGTTTGAGATATTCTCTCTGTCATCAGCTGATACAGGTTTCATGATATCTTTAACTCGCAGTACTTTTGCATGATTGATATCTTTTACGAATGAGCGTACATAATCGTTTGCAGGATTAGTAATGATATCATATGCAGTTCCTATTTGAACGACTTCTCCGTCTTTCATTAAAGCGATTCTATCTCCGATATTCAGAGCTTCATCTAAATCGTGAGTAATGAAAACGATTGTCTTTTTCATACTTTTTTGAATTTGCAGCAACTCCTGCTGCATGTCTTTTCTAATCAATGGATCCAGTGCTGAAAATGCTTCGTCCATCAGCAAAATATCGGTATCGTTAGCCAAGGCGCGTGCTAAGCCTACGCGCTGCTGCATACCACCAGATAACTGGTTGGGATATTGGTTTTCATATCCCTTTAAACCGACAAGAGCAAGAGCTTCTTTTGATTTTTCTAAACGTTCTTTTTTGGGAATGTCCTTGACTTCTAAACCAAATGCAGTATTTTCTAATATGGTTTTAAAAGGGAAAAGTGCGAAATTTTGGAATACCATACTGAGGTTTTCACGTCTGAAATTTCTGAGTTCATCAGAATTCATCTGTGAAACATCTTTACCTTTAATATTTATTGCGCCATCTGAAGGATCAATAAGACGATTTATTAATCTAATCAATGTTGATTTTCCGCTTCCGGACAATCCCATAATGACAAATATTTCACCCTCATCAACAGTAAAATTGGCTGCTTTCACAGCAACAGTTGAAGATGTTTGATCAAGTATTTCAGCTTTAGATTGATTTTCATCAAGCAGTTTTTTAACTTTATCATTATAATTACCAAATACTTTAGTGACGTTGTTTATTTCAATGACGCTCATAAACATCAATCCTCCTTATCGAATTTTGGAAATACTTCTAAATTTCTCCAAGTATAGAAATGAATAAGCTTTTATTGGAACAACGTTAATAACGTTAACACTATAAAATTATTGAGTCAAATCGCTCTCTGAAAATTATCAGTTTTATCACATCATTAGGAAAAACCCCCACAGAGCGGATTAGAGCTCTGTGGGGGTATTCATATCCTTTTTGTATTATAGGTTTAAACAAACATGCTCCCGGCAATTAATCCGAAAGCGACTGCCACTAAAGTAAAGAATATAGTACTTAAGGAGTATTTAAAGAACAATTTTGTTTTCTTTTCCCGGAGGAGGTTAAACTGATCTAATGCAAATTGTGAATATGTCGTAAAGCCGCCTAAAAATCCGGTAACGATAATTAAGTAATACTGCGTATTTTCTACAACGAGCATTACTGTAAAACCCATCAGAAAGGAACCCAGTATATTGATCGCCATCGTATTATAAGGAATATCGTTATCTTTAAAAACGGGGAGCTGGTGTATATACGCGCGCAGGCTCGCGCCAAGTCCTGCTGCAACCATCATTGTTAAAATATTAATCATTTACTTTTTTGCCTCCGAGCGTAAATCCAAGGAAGACAGCGATGACTCCGAGGATAAGATTGCTGCCGAGATAGGCAAGAAACATGACATAATCTCCGTAGGAAAGCAGCAGATAATGTTCATAACTCAGCATCGAAAATGTCGTAAAACTGCCGAGGAATCCCGTAATTAAAAAACTGTACATCGACGGTTTTAATTCTTTTGCGATAAAGAAACCGATTAACAAAGCGCCGGCCATATTCACTATTAAAGTACCGCTGAAAAACGGCAGCTGCAGCGTCAGCGCGCCTATGGATAGTAAAAAGCGCAAAAGTGCACCGAGTGCTGCACCTGCGCCTATACTTAAATATTTATTCATAAAAATTCCAATCTAATCTTAGTTTTTAATTGCTTTACGTACAAGTGCAAGTCCTGCTACCGCAGCAACCGCTGCAGCACCGGCTTGTACTTTTTTGCTTGAAGTCAGAGACTTAACGACCAGGTTAAGGTTTTGAGGTCTCTCTGCCAGTCTTCTCATGAAGTAGGCGTACCAGTCTGTTCCGTACGGTACATAGACACACATGTTATAGCCGCGGGCGACCAGATCCTGCTGATAGTCTTTACGGAAACCGTACAGCATCTGGAATTCAAATTTGTCTTTTGAAATACCTTGCGTTTCGATAAAGCGAATCGTTTTTTCAATAATGTTGTGGTCATGTGTTGCAATTGAAGTAAAGCCGCTGCCTTCTACTAAGTGCGTTTTAATAATTTCAAAATACGACTGATCGATATCTGATTTATTCTGATAAGCCAGTGTTGCTGGTTCTTTGTAAGCACCTTTAACTAAACGGATGCGGTTATCTTTATATTTTCTGACGTCTTTTTTAGCATCGTAAAAGTAAGCTTGAATAACTGTACCCACGTTGTCGTATTCTTTCAGAAGTTTGTCTAAAATGTTCAGCGACGGTCCTTTGGACACGTAGTTTTCCATATCCAGATTGACGAACAAGTTTGTTTCTTTTGCTGTATTTAAAATTTCTTTTATATTCTCATAACAAAAAGCTTCATCGATGTGTAAACCGATTTGAGACAGTTTAACTGACGCATGAGCATCGATGCCTTCTTTTTGTATTGCTTTAATCATTTTAATAATATTATTTTTCTCTTTCAGAGCTTCGCCGCGATCGGATATGAATTCTCCGAGATTGTCGAAAGTTACACTCATACCCTGATTATTTATGTCGGAAAGGCAACTGAGAGTGTCATTTACACCCGTTCCTCCGACTACTTTTTGTGCACCAAACCTGAGCCCCATTTGTTTTGATGCATCATTTAAAATTTTGTTCTCCGATAAACCGATGAAAATATCCCTAACTACTCCCATTGCTAATCCTCCTGTAAATAAAGCGTTTTCTTTTTATGCTTAATTCATTATATCGTCTTTTTACTAAGAAAGGGTGTAAAAAATATTATTTATTTATTTTTTATAGTTGGGAATGTGACCAACATATGTCTCGTTGATACGTTTCATTTCCTCAAGGTCTTCTGAGGTCAACTCTCTGACCACTTTTGCAGGACGTCCGAATGCAAGCGTATTCGGAGGGATAACTGTTCCTCCCGTAACGAGCGAGCCCGCACCGACAAAGGCATTTTCTCCGATAACTGCCTCATCGAGCACAATTGAATCCATGCCGACCAGTGCACCCTGTTTTACAGTGCAGCTGTGCAGTGTCACCTTATGGCCAATTGTTACATTGTCTTCCAGTGTCAGCGGCAGACCCGGTGTCTGGTGCAGAACAGATAAGTCCTGAACGTTCGTATTATTGCCGATACGGACAGGAGCAATATCACCCCGGACGACCGAACCGAAAAATACTGATGAATTTTCTCCGATTTCAACATCTCCAATTATTGTCGCATTTGGTGCGATAAAGGCAGAGTCACTAATTTTTGGTGTATGATTTTTATAATCTATTATCATTTTAAATTTCCTTTCCCATCTCAAATGTTATAATAAATTCATCATATCAAATTTGCATTTATTTGTAAGGAGAAAGCTTATGTGGAAGTGGGAGACAGAAAACGAACCAAAGGGTGTCGTGGTCATTGTTCACGATTTGCTGGAACACCATGAGTACTACGATGAGCTGACGGTAAAACTTCGCCGTGACGGCTACCATGTCATTATCGGAGACCTGCCGGGACACGGCCAGACAACGCGTGTAAACAAAGGTCATATCAACAGCTTTGAACAGTATGTGGAAAGGGTGGCGGAGTGGCATTCACTCGCGGTGCAGTACGATCTGCCGACCTTTATAATCGGACAGGGGCTCGGTGCTCTAATTGCACTGGAAGCGCACAGACAGAACAGAATTCAGTCCGACGGCATCATCGCCTTAAATCCGCTCTTGTCATTTAAACAGTCATTTATGAACCGCAAAAATACAATATTGACGAGCGTGCGTGTAACCAATGATGAAGCGAGATTTAATCTCGGGATTAAAATGAATTACTTTACACAGGACAAGCGGTTCTTAGAGCGTTATAAAAGAGATGAACTGATTGTCGACAGGGTGAGCTACCAGTGGTATAAGACCATTATCAATCAGATGAAACTGACATCGGAGAATATGGAGGAAGTCAGCGGCGTGCCCATATTAACAGTAATGAGCAATGACGATCAGATTATCAATCCTTATTTATCTGCGAAATATATAAAGCGGGCATTGTCGGATGATTTCCGTTTTACAATGCTGAATTCAGAGGAACACAGCATATTCCAAAGAGAAAACATAGAATATCCGTATTATTTAATGACGCAGTTCTTTAATGCGCAGCTGTTTTCAATAGGTATAATAACGGATTAATTGAAGTAAGAATATATTCTTACTTCAATTTTTCTATTACCAGCAGAAACGGCGCGCTGTTTTTCTGGTTAATATACTGATACTGTAGTACCTGCGCCTTATCCTGCGGCCAGGCTGACAAGTTTTCAAGCAGCGCATCTCGTTCGATTTTCCCGCTGTCGTGGCCGTGGTAGACAACGATTATTATCCGGCCGCCGGGGGTCAGTAAATTAAACAAGGTATCGACTGCTGTAATCGTAGTATCGTAAACAGTCGTAATTGATTTATCGCCGCCGGGAAGATAGCCGAGGTTAAAAATACCTGCTTTTACAGGTGTGCTGATATACTTGGATATATTTTCATGGCCGTCGTGCACGAATGAAATATTGTCGGCCTGGTATTTTTCACGGGCGCTGTCTATTGCTTCAGCCTGCACATCAAAGCTGTATATATGGCCGTCCGGTGCAAGGCGGCTGAGAAAAGCTGTATCGTGGCCATTGCCGCAGGTAGCATCGACTAATATATCTTCCGGGCTAACAATTTCTTTAATGAAATCCTTTCCGGCAGGGAGTATTCTTTGCAGCATAATATCAATCCTTTCAATTTCTATTAATTTTATCATAAGAAGGTTGGGTCTTTAATGATTACTGCCAGTAATTTAACTAAAAAATACGGTGAGAAGACAGCCGTTAAAAACATAAATCTTTCAGTTAAAAAAGGGGAGCTGTTTGCTTATCTCGGGCCGAACGGTTCCGGTAAATCCACGACGATAAAAATGCTGATGGGACTCCTTGAACCATCGGACGGTTCCGTTGAAATACTGGGCGAACCTATGCATTTAAACAATACGGAGCTGAAAAGAAAAATCAGTTTCGTTCCCGACACCCCCGATATTATCGGCAAACTGACCGGCAACGAATATTTAAACTTCGTTGCGAGCATTTACAAGATGGATAAAGAGACGTATAAAAATAAACGCGAAGAACTCGTTAACATGTTCGAACTCGGTAATGATCTCGGTGTGCTGGTCGAAGAATATTCCCACGGCATGCGTCAGAAACTTGCCGTGATTGGTGCGCTGATGCATTCTCCGGAAGTTATTTTTCTCGATGAACCGAATGTCGGCCTCGACCCGAAAAGTAACCGCGAACTTAAAAATTATTTGACGGACTACGTGCAGCAGGGGAATACGGTCTTTCTGACCACGCATACGTTAAGTCTCGCAGAAGAAATCGCGGACAGAATATGTATCATTTATCAAGGTGAGATTAAGGCGCTTGGAACGCTTGCTGAACTGCGCGAACAGGCAGGGGTGGGCAGGACGCTCGAGGATATATTCCTGGCACTCACAGACGGGGAGGACGTGCATGTTCAAGAGCATACTGAAAGTTGAAGCACAGTCCAGACTGAATTATTTTAAAGCACTCGGTACGGGGAAGATAATATTATATTTATTCCTCGCATTTATTCTGCTCGTTATGCTTGTTCCGGCAGTATGGATGGTTTTAAATATATTTCTTTTTAATGCAGAAGAAGTGCTGATCGGTAAAGCGATTCTGCTGCTGTCGCTGTTTCTTGTTCCGGTATTGTCGCTGTTTTTAGTGAACGGCATTATTAAAGAAATGTTTATGGATAAAAATATCGATTCATATTTAGTGCTGCCTGTTACACCGAGAGCAGTATTTTCGGTAAAATTATTTTATCAGTTTACCTTTAAAGTACTGCCGGTTGTACTTTTTATCAGTTTAGCTGCAGGGCTGACGCTTGCTGCAAGATATGAAGCGCCGCTGCTCGCAGTAAGCAGTATCGTTTATTTTCTTTTTATTGGAGCACTCAGTACAGCGGCTGCCTATATTGTCGTATTTCTTGTGACGAAAGTGTCGTCAGCGAGACGTGTCGGTGAGATCTTAACGCTCTTCGGCGGCGTCGCAAGTGTACTGCCTTACTTCATTATAATGGCAGGCGGCCAGTATTTAAGACCGGTAATCAACATGATGCCGAATGTTGACTTTATCTTTTCAGGCTTTCTATATAATCCGGAAATGCTGAAATACATTTTGCTCCTGCTTGTTTTTGCAGCTGCATCCCCAGCTTTAATTGCACTCGTCCTGAATTACGTTACTGCCGCTTTTGTTAAAGGAACGGCGACTGCAGGAAATTTAGAGCACAAAAAAACCGCAGCAGCGGAAACAGGTTCACCGGTCCGTGCTCTTTTGAAAAAAGATATGACCATGACGAAACGTGATTTTAAAGAATGGTCGGCAGTGCTGCCGCAGTATTTGTTCCCGTTTGTCTTTTTATTTTTGCTGACTTCAAATCCGCTGATTTACGGCGGTGAATCATCATCGGATGATCAGGTAATGATTTCAATTGCCTTTGCAGGTTCGATTATGATTTCACTGTTTGTCGCTGCGATGAATACCGCAAGAGACGCTCGTACGTATGACTTTTTAAAAATGATGCCGGTCAGCGGCCTCGATATTGCCAAAGCAAAATATTTATATAATTTTATAACGATCACACCGGTGTATATTATAATAACAATTATTATTTACTTTATACTGGATGTGCCGGTCACGACTTTAATTTATGCAGTAGGGATATCGGTGCTGCTCGTGCTGACAATTGCGCCGCTCGGCATGCTGCTCGGCGCAATGAACCCTGTTGTGTCCAAAAAGAATCCGGCGCAGCGTCTCGATACAGCTGCGAATATTATTATTTCAGTGACTATTTTTGCCCTGATACTTTTAATGGGATACATGACGCAGTTTACCGTCGGCTTTAACGGAGAAGAATACGTGCTGAAGCACGGGACTATGCTGATAGTTATCGGGGTGCTGATTATTTTAAGTATTTTATCCTATGTGTTTCTCTTAAGAAAAACGGGTGCGAAGTATGATGAAGGCTATAATATTACCTATAAGGACTGATGACCATGACAAGTACTGTATATTATCATAAATTTGATATCGGCTGGCTCAGAATTGAATCTCTGGATGATGCGGTTATAAGAATCGACTATGCTGACGCTCCGGAGACCTCTGATAATCCGGATAAAGTAATTAAGCAGTGCATCAGCGAACTGAACGAATATTTCAGCGGAGAACGCGAAACTTTTGAGGTGAAAATTAAGCCGGAAACTCACGGTACTCCGTTTCAGCAGTCAGTTTGGGAAGAGCTCCGGCAGATTCCGTACGGAGAAACAATCAGCTACAAGGTGCTTGCTGAACGCATCAGCGGCAGCAATTATTCGCGTGCTGTTGCCAATGCCAATGGTAAAAACCCGATTTCGATTATTATTCCATGCCACAGAGTTATCGCGAGCAACAATACGCTCGGCGGATATACCGGCGGCCTGGATAAGAAAAAACTGCTCTTATCTGTTGAAGGCAGATAGCCTTGCTATATTAATGAAATTCAGCTATATTATTAGTATCAGAAGCAGTAGCAGAAACGTTTCTTTAAGAGAGCCGGTGGCTGGTGTGAACCGGTATTAACGTCAAGTGAACTTGTCTGTGTTAATTTCATATCTTTTAAAGTTGCACATAATGTGAATGCGGGTGGTACCGCGGTCGTATAGATCGTCCCATATCTTTTTTAGATATGGGATTTTTTTATTTAATAGGAGGAAAACCAATGACGTTTAAACACAGAGACATCGAAAAAAAATGGCAGCAGTATTGGGAAAACAACAAAACATTTAAAACCGAAGACGAAATCGGCAAAGAGAAATTTTACGCCCTCGATATGTTCCCGTACCCGTCAGGTGCCGGACTTCACGTCGGTCATCCGGAAGGCTACACAGCGACAGATATCGTCAGCCGTATGAAACGCATGCAGGGCTACAATGTGCTTCACCCTATGGGCTGGGACGCCTTTGGTCTGCCTGCAGAACAGTATGCAATTGACACCGGCAATGATATTCATGCTTTTAACGAAAAGAATATCGATAACTTCCGCCGTCAGATCAAAGAACTTGGTTTCAGCTACGACTGGGACAGAGAAATTAACACGACAGATCCTGAATACTATAAATGGACACAGTGGATTTTTATCCAGCTGTATAAAAAAGGACTTGCCTACGTAGATGAAGTACCTGTGAACTGGTGTGAAGCACTCGGCACAGTGCTCGCCAATGAAGAAGTTATTGACGGCAAGAGTGAACGCGGCGGCCATCCGGTAGTAAGGAAACCGATGAGACAATGGATTCTCCGTATTACTGAATACGCTGACCGTTTACTGGAAGACCTTGATGATCTCGATTGGCCTGAATCATTAAAAGATATGCAGCGCAACTGGATCGGCAAATCAGAAGGGGCAAACGTCACTTTTGAAATCGATGGTTTCGATGAGTCATTCTCTGCGTTTACAACACGTCCGGATACGATATACGGAGCAACGTATGCAGTTCTTTCTCCAGAACATAAATTAATTGATAAAATTACTTCTGATGAAGAAAGTGAAGCGGTTAAAGCTTATCAGGAAAAAGCGGCGCATAAGAGCGAGCTCGAACGTACTGATCTTGCGAAAGAAAAAACCGGTGTGTTTACAGGTGCTTATGCAATTAATCCATTAAGCGGAGAAAAACTGCCGATTTGGATTGCGGACTACGTTTTAGCGTCTTACGGTACTGGTGCAATTATGGCTGTTCCGGCGCATGATGAACGCGACTATGAATTTGCTAAGCAGTTTGATCTTGAGATACTTCCAGTGCTTAAAGGCGGAAATATAGAAGAGGAAGCATTTACCGGCGAAGGTGTGCACATTAACTCAGGAGAGCTTAATGGACTTGGCCTCGAGGACGGTATTAAGAAAGCAATTGAGCTTCTCGAAGAGAAAAATGCCGGCGAAGCAAAAATTACTTACAGATTAAGAGACTGGCTGTTCAGCCGCCAGCGTTACTGGGGTGAGCCGATTCCTGTAATTCACTGGGAAGACGGCACGATGACGACAGTTCCTGAAGAAGAGCTGCCGCTCGAACTGCCGGTAATGACTGAAATCAAACCGTCAGGTACAGGCGAATCACCGCTTGCTAACAATACTGAGTGGATTAATGTTGTCAGAGAAGACGGCGTTAAAGGCCGCCGTGAAACAAACACAATGCCGCAGTGGGCCGGTAGCAGCTGGTACTTCCTGCGCTTTATCGACCCGCACAATACGGAACAGCTGGCTGACCCTGAAAAACTGAAACACTGGCTGCCTGTAGATTTATATATCGGCGGTGCAGAGCATGCGGTACTGCACTTACTTTACGCAAGATTCTGGCACAAGTTCCTGTACGACCTTGGCGTTGTTCCAACGAAAGAACCATTCCAGAAGCTGTATAACCAGGGAATGATTCTAGGTGAAGGCAACGAGAAGATGAGTAAATCAAAAGGCAACGTAGTAAATCCGGATGATATTATTTATTCTCACGGGGCAGATACGCTGAGACTGTATGAAATGTTTATGGGGCCGCTCGATGCATCAATCGCATGGAGTGAAAACGGACTCGACGGAGCAAGAAGATTCTTAGACCGTGTATGGAGACTCATAGTTAATGAAGAAACAGGTGAACCTGCAGCGAAAATCGTCGACAAAGAAACACCTGATCTCGATAAAGTTTATAATGAAACTGTGAAGAAAGTAACGGAAGACTTCGCATCGCTGCTGTTTAACACGGGTATTTCACAGCTGATGGTATTCGTAAATGAAGCCTACAAAGCTGAAGAAGTCAGCAAGTCTTATATCGAAAACTTTGTTAAACTGCTGTCTCCTGTAGCGCCGCACATCGCGGAAGAATTGTGGAGTATTTTAGGCAACGAAGAAACACTTGCCTATGCAGAATGGCCTGCCTACGATGAATCAAAACTTGTAGAAGACACAGTGGAGATCGTTGTACAGGTTAACGGCAAAGTTAAGAATAAACTGGAAATCGAAAGAGACCTCACAAAAGAAGCAATTGAAGAACTTGCACTGGCTGATGAAAAAATTAAAGAAGCAATAGAAGGAAAAACGGTACGTAAAGTAATCGTTGTACCTCAGAAATTAGTGAATATTGTAGCTAATTAAGCAAAAGCACCGCTCCGGGCCTGATTGCAGACCGGAGCGGTGTATTTTTCAAAAAACTCGTACGTTAGACTCCTAGGGGAATAGCATCAGCTTGAGGCTACAAGCTCAAGCGATGCCCCAGGAAAGGTAACGTACGAGTTTTAAATTATCCGATGGGTTTTGCGGTGCGGTTAACAACGGTATACTCTTGTTGTGAATCCAACGCCCTCGGTTAACAACGGCATTCTCCTGTTGTGAACCGAGGGTTGAACCACGGGATTAAATGCATTAGTTAAACCAGATTTACCCATTCGAACAGTGATATCCTGCCACATAGCCGGTGACCAGTGCGCTCGTAATATTGTATCCGCCGGTGTAGCCGTGAATATCCAGTACTTCTCCTGCAAAGTGGAGTCCCTCGATTAACTTGCTCGACATGGTAGACGGGTTAATTTCTTTTAAGTTAACGCCGCCGCCTGTAACAAAGGCTTTTTCAATTGACTGAGTGCCGTTAACGTTAAAAGTAAAGCGTTTGAAAAATTCAACAAGTGCCTGTTTCTGCTGATTCGATACGTGGTGGCCGCTGGTGCTGCCGTCGATTTTTAAATACTCAAGCATGAAATTAATTAGCCGTTCCTGGTGTATATTTTTTAAAATATTTTTCAAACTTTTATCGATATTATCTTTAATAGTTTTATTAATGTATTCTTGCATTTCACCCATCGTATACTGCGGGAAAAAGTCGAGCTGCATTTTAATGTTTTCTTTCTTCTGTGCCAGCTGTTCTTTGTAGACGAACTGGCTGCAGCGGAGGGCAGCAGGGCCGCTCACGCCAAAATGAGTAAAAATCATATCCATCTGATGAGTTACACGGGGTTTGCCGTTTTTCTTTAAGACAGATAAAGCAACGTCGTCAAGACTGATGCCTTTTAAGGAACCGTCAGTGAAAAAACGCTGGTTGGATGTAATCGGTACTTCGGTCGGAAATAGGTCGGTGACTGTATGTCCGAGTGTTTTTGCAAATTTGTGGCCGTCACCTGTAGAGCCTGTCTGTGGCACACTTTTGCCGCCGGTCGTAATAATGACATTGCGGGCGTTAAATGTATCTCCATCGCTTGTTTTTACACCGGTAATTTTATCGTCTTCAGTTAATACTGCAGCAACTTCCGTTTCAAAACGGATGTCCACTTTATTCTGATCGAGCTGTTCTAAAAATACATTCAGCACATCTTTTGCCTTGTTCGAAACCGGGAACATCCGGCCATGGTCTTCTTCTTTTAATTTTACGCCATTGGATTCGACGAAATTAATAATTGATTCATTGTCAAAGACAGAAAATGGGCCGTATAGAAATTTTCCGTTACCCGGTATATGTTTAATAATTTCTTCATAAGGCAGACGGTTGGTCACATTGCAACGGCCTCCGCCTGAAATCAGCAATTTTTTGCCGAGCTTTTTATTCTTTTCGATTAAAAGCACCTTGTTATTGTTTAAACTTGCAGCGTAGGCTGCCATAATTCCGCTGACACCGCCGCCGATTACTATTGTATCGTACATGAGTTTTCTCCTTTTAGTTTTAAAGTATTCCTTTATCCATTATAATAATGGGTATGTTTATTATAGATAAGAAGGGTTAATATATGTCGGATCAGAAAAAGATGTTTCGCGGTACATTCCTTTTAACCGCGGCTACATTTACTACCCAGATTTTGGGGATGCTTTATTTAATTCCATTTTACAGCATAATGGGCGGAGAAGAAAATCTCGCTCTTTACGGGTATGCTTATACACCGTATACAATTATGCTGTCGATTGCCGCAGCCGGCGTGCCCGGAGCGGTATCGAAATTCGTTGCAAAGTATAATGCGCTCGGTGCTTACGAGACCAGTCAGAAACTTTACAAATCAAGTCTCGTTGTCATGATGGTTTCAGGTATTCTTGCTTTTCTTGCTTTATATTTCATGGCGCCGGTTATCGCTGAAGCACAAAGTGCAGCAGGCGGAGGCGGAGAACACCGCTGGAGCACCGAAGATATCACCAGTATTATACGCGTAATCAGTTTTGCAGTCATTGTTGTACCATTTATGGCAACGTGGAGAGGGATTTTCCAGGGACACGAGTCATTTGGCCCGACGAGCGTCTCGTCAGTTGTCGAACAGATTTTACGTATCGCGGTATTGTTATCAGGTGCCTTTATCGTTATTAATGTAATGGACGGTTCGATAAAAACTGCTAACGAAATTGCCGTTTTTGCTGCTTTTATCGGAGCGGTCGGTGCAACTGTAACACTCGCCGTATTCTGGAGAAAACGCAAACCGTTTATGGCTGAACAGCGGAAACAGGATACGAGCGGCATCGATTTGTCCTACGGTGAAATGTATAAGGAAATTATCCGCTATGGCCTGCCGTTTATTATTGTCAGCGTGAGTATTCCGGTCGTTTTATTTATCGACCAGATGACGCATAATAACGCATTGACACTCGCCGGCGTGCCGGGCAGTGTGCAGGATTCATGGTTCGGAATGCTGAACCTGACAACGCACAAACTCGTGATGATTCCGACAGCATTCGCATCTGCCTTTGCGATTACTATTTTACCGTTCATCACAAAAAATTATCAGCAGAAATTATTTGATAATGTTCACAGCCAGGTGAAGTCTATGATTCTGATGCTCCTATTTTTCGTTATCCCGGCAGGTATCGGAATGATGATTTTATCAGCACCGATCTATACATCGTTTTACAGCTATAACGAAGTCGGAATTATGATACTGACTTTTTATGCACCTGTCAGCATTATCATTTCCTTGTTTTCTGTGACGTGCTCCATCGTTCAGGGAATCGACAAGCAGCACCTGACGTTTTACGTAGTCATTGTCATGCTCGTCATCAAAGCGGCTATCAACATTCCGCTGATTATGAACTTTTACACAGTCGGCGCAGTCATGGGAACAGCCATCGCTCTCGGCGCCGGAGTAATTATGAACCTGATTATTATTAAAAAACACGGAAAAATTCGTTTCCGCGCCTTCGTGGCACCGATCTTTCAGATTATTGTATGCGCGCTGGCAATGCTGTTGGCAGTAGAACTTGTATACTACCTGCTGATGATTAATATCGATGAAATGACGACAGCGAGCTCGGTTCTTACACTGTTAATTACAGTGCCGGCAGGTGTGCTTGTCTATCTGTTTATTTCATTTAAAACAGGACTTGCAGATGAAGTGCTCGGAGACCGGGCAGGGAAAATCCGTCAGAAAGTGAAGTTTTTATAATGAGACTGGATAAATATCTTGCGAATGCAAATCTCGGCAGCCGCAAAGAAGTCAATAAACTGATTAAAAAAGGAGATATTTCCGTTAACGGGGATATCGTTAAAAGTCCGAAGACAGACGTCAGTTACGATGACGAAATTTATTATATCGATGTGCCGATTGTGCTTGAGGAATTTATTTACTTTATGATGAATAAGCCGGACGGAGTAATATCTTCAACGGAAGAAGGTCCGACGGAAACAGTCATCGATTTAATCGCCCATCCACAGCAGGGTGAATTATTCCCTGTCGGCAGACTGGACAAAGATACGGTGGGGCTTTTGTTTATTACAAACGACGGCAAACTTGCCCACCAGCTGCTGTCTCCTAAAAATGAATACTATAAAATGTATCACGTGACACTGCGAGACGAAGTGACACCGGAAGATATCATCAGGCTTGAAACGGGAATTGAATTGAAGGACTTTACAACTAAACCTGCAAAAGCGGAACTATTAAGTCCGAAAGAAGTATCGCTGTCGATTACTGAAGGAAAGTTTCATCAGGTTAAGCGGATGTTTTCAGCCACCGGCAATGAGGTTGTCAGGCTGAAGCGGACGGGCTTTGCATCATTGATACTGGATAAAACACTTGCTGAAGGCGAATATCGCAGGTTAACTGAAGAAGAAATAAAAAATTTAAATAATTAAGTTTAGAATATCCAGACCAGGGTATATTTTATATTAAGTTCAATGAAAAACAATTTTATAATATGAGGTGTATCAAATGGGAAAATTATTTAATTTAGTATTTAAAGTCGGTGCGGTACTCGGTATTGCATATGCTGCAAAAAAACTTGCAGATAATAAAGATGCAGTAAAAGAAGAATATGCGAAAGCGAAAGAAGATCCGAAAGGCTATGCACAAAACGTGCAGGAGAAAGCAACTGCAAAAGTGCAGGATGTTCAGTCTAAAGCTCAGGAAGAATATTCTAAAGCAAAAGAAGATCCGAAAGCTTACGCAGAAAACATGCAGAATAAAGTAACTGACAAAGCAAAAGAAGTACAATCCAAAGCAAACGATCAGATGGATGCTGCGAAAGACAAAGCCGAAGACGTACAGTCTAAAGCGAACGAAAAAGTAGATGCAGTAAAAGACAAAATTGATGACGCGCAAACTAAAGCAAACGAGAAGGTAGATTCAGCGAAAGACAAAGCTGATGACGTTCAGTCTAAAGCGAATAAAGAAGTAGATCAAGCGGCAGAAGACCCTGAAGCTTACAAAGAAAAATTAAAAGAAAAAGGTCAGAAAAAAGCGGACGAAGTAAAAAAAGACGCTAAAAAAGAAATGAATAAAGATAAATCTGATGCAGATGCTAAACCGGATAGAGAGACTCCGGATAATGTTGATCAGAGAGAATCTGTACTCGCAGATGAAGGTGGACTTTCAGAAAGCGAAGTAGAGAAATTCGAAGAAGAACACGATGTTGATGTTGTTGGGGAAGCAGGCGCTAAAGATGAAAATCATAACGTTCATGTCGTTACTGATAACAATAAAAACAGTAATAACAACAAGAACAAAAACAACAACAATAAGAATAGCGGCAAAAACAAGCAATAATTAAGCAAATTTAAAAGGCTTAGACAAAAGCCTTGAAGCAATAAGAGAGATGGCTTGAAAATCTTGATTTTAAGATTTTCAGGCCGTTTTTTTATAGAGTAGATTAAAGACGGATTGTCAGAAAAGTTTCCTCAAGATCACTGTCATGCCAACCTGGTTTGATGGGGTTGGCATGACGGGTGCTCATGTATACGAAAGACTCGGTGCGTTGGCATGACGGAAGCTCATGTATACGAAAGGCTCGGTGCGTTGGCATGACGGGTGCTCATGTATACGAAAGACTCGGTGCGTTGGCATGACGGAAGCTCATGTATACGAAAGGCTCGGTGCGTTGGCATGACGGGTGTTCATGTATACGAAAGGCGCGATGCGTTGGCATGACGGAAGCTCATGTATATCCCAGTCACTTTTCGTAAAATTTCTCCCACACCAAAACTGAAAAAACTTATTAAAAAGTATATAATAGAAGAAAATCTCTTGCTGGAGCTGATAATAATGGATGCGAAACAATTAGTTAGTCAATATAAAGATGATTTAATCAAGGATTTGATGGGGCTGCTCTCAATTGACAGTGTAAAAAGTGATGCAGTTAAGGACGCGCCTGTCGGTGAAGGGCCGAAACAAGCCCTCGAATATATGATTAATCTCGGAGCACAAGAAGGACTGCCGACGAAAGTTGTAGATAATCTTGCCGGTCATATTGAATTTGGTCAAGGGGAGAAATTGTTCGGTGTTCTCGGGCATGTGGATGTAGTGCCGCCGGGCAAAGGGTGGACGTCGGAACCATTCGAACCGGTCCTTGCCAATAATGAAATTACCGCGCGAGGTGTACAAGACGATAAAGGGCCGACAATGGCTGCTTATTACGCCTTAAAAATTTTACATAACGAAGGGTATAAATTTAATCAGCGTGTCCGCCTGATTGTCGGCACGGATGAAGAGTCTGACTGGCAGTGTACAGAAGCTTATTTTAAAAGCGAAGAAATGCCGGATGCAGGATTTTCGCCCGACGCTGCTTTCCCGGTTATTCACGGAGAAAAAGGAATTACTTCGTTTAATATCGTGCAGACGAATCTCGATGATGAATATGTCGACAGCGATATTGAATTAAAAGCATTTATATCCGGTGAGCGTTACAACATGGTGCCGGAGTCTGCGGAAGCGAAACTAAAAGTTCTGACACAAATGAGCTCAATTATTCAAGCTTACGAAGGGTTTATCCGGAAAACAGGAAATACCGGGAAATACGAAATTGACGGCGGCTTCTTAAAACTTGAACTGTCCGGCAAAAGTGCACACGGTTCGACACCGGAAGAGGGTGTGAACGCCGGTACCGAGCTGCTTAAGTTTCTTGTGGAAATTGAGCTCGATACAAATGGCAGACAGTTTGTCAATTTTGCAGAAAAATACATCATCGGCAATTTAAGCGGAGAACAGTTCGACATGGCGCATCATCACGAAGAGATGGGAAATGTCAGTGTAAATACAGGTATGATCAACTATACGGAAGTTGACGGCGGTATTTTCGGGGTGAACTTAAGATATCCGGCTGGTCTTGATTTTGATCAGGGCATTGAAAATTTGGAAGAAACGATAAAAGAAACAGGTTTTACAATTGAAGATATCAGTGACCAGAAACCCCATTATGTCGATAAGAATGACCCGCTTGTTTTAAAATTGCTGGAAAGCTATCAGAAGCACACCGGTGATGACAGTGAAGCATTTACTATCGGCGGAGGAACCTATGCGCGTACCCTTGAAAGGGGTGTCGCTTTCGGTGCAATGTTCAGCGATACTATTGATACGATGCACCAGAAAGATGAGCGTATGAATATCGATGAACTGCTGCTGGCAACAGCGATTTATCTGGAAGCTTTATATAATACGTGTGTGGCTAAACCTTGATTTTAATACTTCAATTTACACATTAAATGAATATCTTCTGCTTAATGGACAGGCAATAATAACAGATATTTTTGAAGAATCAAACATCGGGTATACAGTATATGTAAGAATGAAATCCTCTATTCCCAGAAGGCGTAAAACCTGTTATACTAACATTTGCTTCTTTGCTCGGGGAACGGGTCCGATTCAGGCAGCCGAGTAAAAAAATGAGCGTTAAAATCAGTACATCATTCAGTTAACTTTAAACAACATTTTGTTTAGTGTATAATAATTTATCTGAACAACATCACAGTTGCTATGTACTAACATTCAGTTGGCAAAAGTATTACATCTTTTGTCCTTGAAATAAAACATTAAACCCGATAAAATTTTAAACACGAACTAAATTTGCGCTATCTAATTAAATATTATAGCGCAAATTTTTATTTGAACGATGAAACGAGGTGTAAGAATTGGATCATTTCTATCAACTCGGCTGGCAATTAGATCCTTTAGGAGGCCCATCCGGTGAAGCTTATAAAGCTGAGCAGGACGGCCGCAAATTATTCCTGAAAAGAAACGCCAGCCCTTTCCTAGCGGCGTTATCCGCAGAAGGCATCGTCCCGAAACTCGTTTGGACAAAACGGATCGAGACGGGCGAAGTGGTAACAGCACAGCATTGGAAAAATGGCCGGGAGTTGACACGTGAAGATATGGGAGGGCTGCGGGTAGCAGCGCTGATGAGTAAAATACACACATCAGAACCGCTTCTCACGATGTTAAAACGTCTCGGCATGAAACCGATGCTGCCGGAAATTTTACTTAACAAAATACAGTCATCGTTATCTCCGAAAGTTAACGCCCATCACGTCGTTAGAAATGCTATCCAATACCTCGAGAACGCAGTGCCGGAAATTGAGGTTGCAGATTGCAGAGTGTGCCACGGTGATGTAAACCATCACAACTGGCTGCTTTCTGATACGGACGAGCTCTTTTTAGTCGACTGGGAAGGTGCAATGATTGCAGACCCGGCCATCGACCTCGGAATGATCTTATATCCGTATGTTGAACACAGCGAGTGGGACAGCTGGCTCAGAGACTACGGAGTAGAACTCGATAACGACCTCCGCTCCCGCATGAAGTGGTATACTTTTGTACAGGCAATTACGATGATTCAATGGTATGAAGACCGGAAACGATTTACTGAAATGAACGAATGGATATTATTCCTGTCGAAAGTTATGGACAAGGACCGTCTTATTTAATAATTGAGAGTAGTGAATATTTTTGAGAATGCGCAATAAGCCCTGGGCGATTGATTATCTGGAATCAAATGACCAGCTTGTGGATGTTAACAATAATTACAGTAAAAAAATAAAAGAGTTTTTCAGTAAGGATCAGCCGCTTCATATCGAAGTCGGTACAGGCATGGGGACTTTTATTACGACGCTTGCACAGAATAATCCCGATATTAATTACGTCGGGATTGAAATAGACAAGAACGTTATGATCCGCGTAACGGAAAAGGTAGTAGATCTCGGGTTAGAAAATGTAAGACTCGTGCTTCTGGATGCCAACAAACTGATGGATTACTTTAATGAAAACGAAGTCGATAAAGTCTATCTGAACTTTTCCGATCCATGGCCGAAGAACCGTCATGCAAAGAGAAGGCTGACACACAGCAATTTTTTATCGAGTTATAAACAGCTGTTAAAAGAAAACACAATTGTGGAATTTAAAACGGATAACAGAGGACTGTTCGAATTCAGCCTGATATCGATGAATACATACGGCATGAAATTCGAAAATCTGAACCTCGATGTTCACGCTGATGAACCCGAAACGAATATCCGTACTGAATATGAAGAAAAATTCTCGCAGCGCGGTCATAAAATATATTGGATTCAGGCATCTTTCTAAGGGAAGGTGCTTTTTTATATTCGTGTATTATCCCTTAAACAATGTTAAAATGTAAGGATACAAAACATTTAGAGTGGAGGAATATAATGACACAGTTCGATTTCAATAAAACTACGTCAAGAGAAGGTACATACAGTGTTCAGTACGACGGCACCGAAGCTTTATTCGGAGCGACAGGACTCGAACCTTTCTGGATTGCGGACATGGATATAGAAACACCCGAAGTCATCAGAGATGCGATTAAAAGACGTGTCGACAACGGGATATTCGGTTATACGATGTGGCAGAACGAGCGTTTTTACGAACCGATAAAACACTGGTGGAAAACGCGCTTTAATATTTCTTTAAACGAAGATGATATTCACTATGCTGCTTCGGTATTATATACTGTCGGGGAAGTGATGAGGCAGACGACAAACGAAGGAGACGGGGTTATCTTAACGACGCCATCCTACAACTCATTCCCGAATTTAATTAAAGGGAATGACCGTAAAATAGTGGAGACACCTCTGATTTACGATGAGAGTAAAAAGGAATACTTTTTAAATACAGAAGAGTTTAAGAATCTGTGCGCGCGTGAAGATGTAACTTTATATATTCACTGCAACCCGCACAATCCGACCGGCAAAGTCTGGTCAAAAGAAGAGCTGTCTGAAATTAAGAAAATCTGCCAGGAAAACAAGGTATATTTAATCAGCGATGAAATTCATATGGATTTTGTCCGTCCGAAAGAGGATTTTGTGTCGATGGTATCGCTGCTTGAAGAAAATGATTCCGTGCTCGTAACGACCGGACTCGGGAAGTCATTTAACCTGGCGAGTATTCCGCACTCTTATTTTATTACAAAAGACAGAAATATTACGGCTGATATTACTACTGCAATGGGGAGCAGATATAATGTCAACACAGCTTCCAGTCTCGCACTCGCGGCGATAGAGGCTGCTTATACGGAATGCGGGGAATGGATTGACCAGCTGAACGATCATGTGGCAGAGAACTTCCAGCTGATCAGCGACTATATCGACGAGCATCTGTCCGAATATTTATCATTTGATATTCCGAAGGCAACTTATCTCGGCTGGATCAGTTTTGAAAAATCCGGCCTGGATGCATCAGAGGTCCACAGAGCTCTTGTGGAAGTCGGCGGAATTGCTGTGTCTCCGGGCAAACTGTATCTGGACGATGAGAACAAACATTTCAGATTCAATGTTGCTTCGAGCAGGACACGTATAGAAGACGGTCTTGACCGCATCAGAAAAACATTTGAACATTTAAGCAAATAAAAAAATCATGGGGATTACTGAACAGTAATCTCCATGATTTCAGCTGTGTAAGGATCTGCTAAAAAGTTATATTTCACCGTATTTTCATCATTGCCGACATGCAGCACACCGCTTACGGTGTTTGTATTTAAACCAAAACGGTTTTGGCCGTCTGCCTGGTAGTCGAGTGAAATGAATGAAATGTCTTCAAATTGAAGGTGCAGGTTATCGACAATTTTCTTCGTATCGACTCTGCGGTGCAGTAATAACCATACTAATAGCGGAATAACCGTTACAGCCAATAATGTAAATACAATCAAATTACGCTTCATATGTACATCCTCCTTATGAAGTAGTTTAACACAGAATATTAAATAATTAACAATTAAAAGGGGTATTTTCATGGAACTGTCGAAAAAAACATTGGAAAGAATGAAGGCTTTAACAGAATTGCACGGTGCTCCCGGATTTGAAGATAAAGTACGTGAATACATGAGAGCTGAACTGTCGGAATATGCTGATGAAATTATTCAGGATGGCCTCGGCGGTATTTTTGCAGTCAAAAAGAGCAAAAATAAAAATGCTCCGAAAGTTCTTGTCGCAGCTCATATGGACGAGGTCGGTTTTATGGTCACTGAACTGACGGACAACGGCTTCCTTAAATTTACGCCGCTTGGGGGCTGGCCGACTGATGTTTTATTAAGTCAGCGGTTTTCAGTACGCACAGCATCGGATGAAGAAATTACAGGCGTTATCGGCAGCGTGCCGGTTCACTTCAGAAGAGGTGAAAACAAGGAGACTAAAATCGAAGACATGCTTCTCGATGTGGGTGCGGACTCAAAAGAGGAACTGCTTGAAATGGGGATCAATCTCGGTGATTCTATCGTGCCGAAAGTCGATTTTCAGGTTCTTAAAAATGACAAAAAATTACTTGCCAAAGCTTGGGACAACAGATATGGCTGCCTGATTGCGATTGAAACGCTCGAGTCGCTTAAAGATACTGAGCTCGACTGCGATTTGTATATTGGAGCAAATGTTCAGGAAGAAGTTGGACTCCGCGGAGCGAAAGCCAGCGCTAATATGATTAAGCCCGATATTGCTTTCGTTGTTGACTGTTCACCGGCCAACGATATGATGGGCAAAAAAGACGATCTTGGCAAGATAGGAGAGGGAACTCTGCTTCGTCTGTTTGACCGCACTATGATTCTTTCTCCTAAAATGCGGGAGTTTCTGCTCGATACAGCCAAAGCTTCGGATGTTAAGTATCAGTATTATCACTCACCGGGCGGAACGGATGCCGGCAGCATTCATGTCTCAGGGAACGGAGTGCCGTCAGCTGTAGTCGGTATTTGTTCACGCTATATTCACACGGCGAACTCCATTATTAACTATGAGGATTATTTGCATGCACATAATTTATTAACTTCACTGATTAAAAACGTCAATAATGAAACTGCAGACAGAATCCGGGGATAAGCTATGAAAAACATACTGCACCGCTGGTTTATAGAAGCGATGAGTTTTATGGCACTCGGCTTATTCGGCACTTTAATCATCGGTCTGATTATTAATACTGCGGCATCTTATATCCCGTTTTTAAGCAGCCTGTCGGTAATCGGCGATACAGCACAGAGCTTAACAGGCGCTGCAATCGGTGTTGCCATTGCTTACGGCTTGAAGTCTCCCCCGCTCGTTATTTTCTCGGTGCTCGCTGTCAGCCAGCACGCTTATGATCTAGGCGGGGCGGCTGCGAGTTTTATCGTAAGTTTAATAATTATTGAAGCGGCGAGACTTTATCAGCAGAAAACGAAACTCGATATAATCGTGACACCGCTGTTTACTTTAATTGCCGGTTTTCTGATCGCCGGTTTAATCGGCGAAGCAGTAGGCGGTGTAATGACGGGACTTGGCGATATTATCGTCTTTGCGACTGATCAGCAGCCGTTTATGATGGGCATTCTTGTAAGTGTCGTCTTCGGCATCACGCTGACAGCGCCGCTGTCGAGTGCGGCACTTGCTCTCATGCTCGACTTAAGCGGTGTAGCCGCCGGTGCAGCAGTTATCGGCTGCTGCTGCCATATGGTCGGACTCGCTGCGATGAGCTACAAAGATAACGGCGTGTCCGGTGTCATTTCAATCGGTGTCGGTACATCGATGCTGCAGGTGCCGAATATACTGAGAAATCCTTTCATTATTATGCCGCCGGTTATCGCAAGTGCAATTATTGCACCGATTATGACTGTCTTTTTTCCGATGGAAAATAATGCAGCCGGCGCCGGCATGGGAACGAGCGGCTTCGTCGGCCAGATTATGGCAGTAGAAACGATGGGGCTGTCGATGTCCACTGTGATGCTGATTCTGGTATTTCATATCGTTTTACCTCTAATTGTAACTCTGATATTCTATAAACTGTTTAGCTTTTACGGGTTTATTAAACAGGGCGATCAAATTATTAGTCTAGGTAAATAACACAGGAGGTAAATCATGAATATTTATAAATTGCGTGATCTGATTATTGAAAGAATCACGGCAAAAAGAAATGATGTTTCACATAAATTCAACCGCGAAAAGGAAGAACTGCGCGTTGAGCGTACTGATAACGGCCAGGGAATTACAATTGCTTTATCAAAAGCACTGAATAAAGCGAAGAATGATGATAAAATTATAGATGAACTTGTTTATTATATCGATGAATCTTTGACGCGTATGGGCGAAGAGAAAATCGATGCGGAGACAGCGGCGATTTACCCCGTTGTCCGTGCAACGAGTTTCCCCGATAAAACTAAAGGCGGCGAGCCGTTTATCATTACACCGCATACGAATGAAACGAATATTTATTACGCGGTTGATTTTGATAAGAGCTACCGTTTAATCGACGAGGCACTGCTTGATTCTCTCGGTATGTCGAAAGAAGATATGAAAGTGCTCGCGGAAAACAATTTAAAAAATCTGCCGGTTGAAATTAAAAAACAGACAGTTCAGGACAATGATTTTTACTTCATTAATCATAATGACGGCTACGATTCGTCGCGTATTTTAAATACGGACTTCCTGCATGAAATGCTGGAAAAAACAGAAGGCGAAATGCTGGTCGGCCTGCCGCATCAGGATGTGCTGATTATAGCGGACTGTAAAAATAACGTCGGCTACGATATTATGGCACAGATGATGATGCAGTACTTTGCAGAAGGACTGACACCGATAACATCTCTGTCGTTTTCATACGACGGAACTAAGCTGCAGCCTGTATTTATATTAGGCAAGCAGAGAAATTACAATAACAAAAACAAATAGCGAAGAAAGTAGTGAATGATGTGAGACTCACATACAATGAAAACGTTGGAGATGTATTATTTGTAACATTAAGAAAGACGGAGAATGTCTCATATGAACACCATGGCGATATTACTCTGATTAAAGACGGCGATGAAGTCATCGGCCTGAATATTTTCAAGGCAGCGGATAACCTGTCACTTGAAAATGCGGACATCAGCGACTATGAAACAATGGTGCCTCGTATTAACGAACTCCTTCAGAAGAACGGCCTTGAAACAATTGAGTTCGATCTGACACCGAAGTTTATCGTCGGCAAAGTAATCGAAAAAGAAGCGCATCCGGATGCGGATAAACTGAACGTAACAAAAGTGGATGTCGGCACAGAAGTGCTGCAGATTGTCTGCGGCGCGCCGAACGTTGATACGGAGCAGAAGGTTGTCGTAGCAAGAGTCGGTGCTGTAATGCCCGGCGGTTTATATATTAAGCCTTCCACTCTCCGGGGTGTGGATTCAAACGGGATGATTTGTTCTAAGAAGGAACTTAACTTAAAAGATGACGGGGTAAAAGGTATCTATGTTTTAGACGGCAGTTACAGCGTCGGCCAGCCGTTCCCGGTCGGATAAAGGTGAGATTAAATGACGAGAAGAAAAAGACGAGAATTTAATAAGGAACGCCACGACAGAGAAGAGAGTAAAGAAGCATTCAAGTTTCCTCTTGATATCGGGAGTCCGGACGATGCGGATAACGAACCTGAAACTCCATTATATTCACCGCCTGCCTATGTCAGACGGCCGCAGCAGGAAACGAAATACAGCACGTCAAGACCGTCGGTAAAACGGCCGACGAGAATGACGATTTCTAAAGCGCGTCAGGTTCCATCGTCAGTTTACGGCTTAAAAAAGCCGGAACGGCCCGAACGGGATGAGCGTGAAATTTACCTGGAAAAATTTAAAAATTATAATTCTGTCATTGTCGATAAAATTGTGCAGGAACGTACCGAACGTGAAAAAAGGAAAGATAAACAGAAGATAAAAGAGCAGCAGCGCCGTACGGAGCTTGCTGCGCTTAAAAAGAAACGCGACTCAGAAAGAGCAGGCGGCGCAAAGTCCAGGCAAAAAGCGCCAGCGAGAGAAAAGCAGCATGATACACTGAGTGTACTCGGTTCAAAACAGAACAAGCTGCGCGAAAAACAGCAGGCGGCAAACGGCAAACGAATCGGCCCGAATGCAACACAGCCGGGTATAAGCATGCTCGGAAGCGCCCAGGCAGCTGATTATAAAGAACCGGACAAAGCGCTGGCAGAAAAAATTGACGAAGCATTTGTTAAACTGAATGTGGAAGGCCGTGTCATCAGCTATACTTCAAACGGTATTATCGGCCGCTATGAAGTGAAGCTGAACCGTGCCTTTAGAGTCAGTAATATACCGCGTCTGAATGCAGCTTTGAAAGAAGAACTCAGCCTTAATGAACTGCGTATTATGAGCCCGCTGATTGGCACGTCCAACATTGGTCTCGAAGTTCCGCTTGAAAATCCGCGTCCGATTACTTTCCGCACGCTTTTTGAAGCGAGCAGTCTAAAGCTTCGTAAAAGTGATTACAAATTTGCAGTCGGTAAAACGGTTGACGATAAAATTTTCAGCTATGAATTATCAAAAGCAGGACATATTTTAATTTACGGCAATCAGCCGAATTACGATACGAATGTAATCGACAATATACTGCTGTCGCTGTTAATGAACCACAATTCGAATGATTTAAAAATTGCAATCGCAGCTGAAGATGACAAATATGATGACTATCTCGACGTGCCGCATTCATACAGCAGCAGAGTTTCACCGACAGACAAAGAAGCACTGAAAATGTTTCTGCACGAGCTGAATGAACGCAGTGTGGCGTTCAGAAGGGCACATGTCAGAAATATTCAGAGTTATAACAGCCGCGTGAAATTCGAGTCGAGAAAAGCAACCCTGGTAATTATTATCGATGATCTTGCTGCCTTATTGCAGAATAAAAATCCGGATGCAGTACGCGCGCTGATACAAATTTTAAAACAGGGAAAACCTCTCGGCATTCATGTCATTGCAAATCATATGGATACAAAAACCGATATCCGCTACGAACTTTTGCAGCTGCTGCAGACCAAGATTGCCTTTTACGATCCGGATAATAACGCAGTCAGCGGCACAGATGAACTGACACAGGGCAATGATGCACTTGCTGTCATTCCTACTTCCAACAAACCGAACCGGATATCAATCGGCACGGTGAACAAAACAGTAAAACAGAGTGTATTTGATCATATAAAATATAATAATCGATGAAAGATTGGTGTAATCGTGAAGAAATATCATTTTATCGGAATAAAGGGTGCGGGAATGAGCGCACTTGCTCAGGTTCTCTATGACATAGGTCATGAAGTGCAGGGTTCTGATATTGAAAACGAAGTATTTACAGAGGGTCCATTGCGTAAAAAGGGAATAAAAATATTGCCTTTTTCCGAAGATAATATCGTCGAAGGCATGACATATATTGCAGGAAATGCATTTAAAGATGACCATCCTGAAATAAAAAAAGCTTATGAAATGGGCTTTGAAGTCATCCGCTATCATGTGTTTTTAGCAGACTTTATGAGCAGCTATATTTCAATCGGCGTTACCGGTTCGCACGGTAAGACATCGACGACAGGTCTTCTTTCGCACGTGATGAACGGAGATGTAGAAACGACGTATCTGATTGGTGACGGCACGGGATTTGGCCTGCCGGACAGTAAGTATTTTACTTTTGAATCATGTGAATATAAACGTCACTTCCTGAGCTACTATCCCGACTATGCAATCATTACAAACATAGATTTTGATCACCCTGATTACTTTAATGATATTTCAGATGTAGTGGACGCATTTAAGGAAATGGCATCGCAGGTGAAGAAATGTGTTATTGCTTACGGCAATGACCCGTATATCGGACAAATTAAAGAACACGTGAAGGATATGCTGACCTACGGTATTGAGAGCGGTGATGATATCATTGCGAAGAATATTAAAGTGACTGAATCCGGCACTGTTTTTGATGTGGAAATTAAAGGTGTTCATTATGATACATTTAAAATTCCGATGTTCGGTGATCACCTCGTCTTAAACTCGCTGGCAGTAATCGGAGTCTCTTATCTCGAAGACCTGGATATCGACTTGATTAAAGAATCATTTTTAAATTATAAAGGTGTAAAACGCCGTTTTTCTGAAACTAAACTTCATAATATGGTAATTGTTGACGATTATGCCCATCACCCAAAAGAAATCGATGCAACACTTGAGACAGCACGTAAAAAATATCCGGATCGTGAAATTATCTCGGTTTTCCAGCCGCATACCTTTTCGCGCACGGAAAAATTCCTGCAGGAATTTGCCGATGTACTGTCAACGTCCGATAAAGCCTATATAGTTGATATCTTTGGCTCAGCTCGTGAAACTGCCGGCAATTTATCGAGCAAGGATCTGGTCGATTTAATACCCGGGGCAGAGCTGCTGACGGAAGCCGACCTCGAACGTCTCGATAAACATGCAGACGGCGTTATTATATTTATGGGTGCAGGAGATATCCAGAAATATGAAAAACGCTTCACTGAACTGCTCTCTTAAAATAACGAAGAGATATATAAAATAAATGTTTATATCATTGTGAATTAGGTTATGATAATTAAGAATACAGAAAAGAAATATTGGAGGCGTTAGAATGGATTGGCAAATAGTTTTATATATTGCCGCGGGTATTGCCGCGATTGCATTTTTAGTACTGTGTATCGCAATTGCAGTTGTACTGTTCTCGGTTAAGAAAAACCTGGACCACGTAGCCAGCACCTTAGATGGACTGGATGGTCAGATTCAGGGAATTACACGCGAGTCAACAGACCTTCTGCACAAATCGAATCGTTTAGTTGAAGATATTCAAGGCAAGTCTGAAAAACTTAATGCTGTAGTGGATGCAGTGCAGGGTGTCGGTTATTCTGTAACCAACTTAAATGATTCTGTCGACCGTGTTACGAATTCAATTACACATAACATTTCTCAAAATGAAGAGAAAATTTCACAGGTTGTACAATGGTCAAACGTTGCTATGGAAATTGCGGATAAATGGCAAATAAGACAGCAGCAGCGCAACAGAGCTTACAATAAAGTGAATGTGGACGGGCAGTCAGAGAATTTATAAGTCTCAATGATTGATCCTGTTTGGAGGTTAAATCATGGAAACGTATAATAGAGACAGACACGTAAAAGGTGTCGAGAGCTACGATGCGCAAGTAGAAACATCGACCGGCCGCGATTTTACGGTAGGTCTCGCATTGGGATTATTCGTCGGCGTTGTCGGCGGTCTGTTTATCGCTCCTAAATCGGGAGATGCTTTAAGAGATGACATTAAGAAGCTCCAGGATTCTGTAGTCAATGAACAGAATGACGGACCTTCAATCTCTGAAAAGCTCGATGAGAAAGTCAGTGATGTTAAACAGATGGTTAAAGACAAGAAAGCTGAAATGGACGAAAAATCGAGAGTTAAGAAACTCGATGACTCAGCAGTCCAGCTTCAGCAGCAGGCAATCCAGGAGGAAGTCGCAGACAGTAATCTGAAGCGGCCGAACGTGGTTGATATGTCGAAATACGCGGAGAAATCCGTTGCAAAGCCCAAAAAATCGGATAAATAATTCAGTCACTCCATGTGACTGAATTTTTTTGTTATAATATTGTTACATATACGGTACCAAAGAAGCCAAAAATTTGGTATTATTGATTAAAACGTTTACATTTTCACATTAGACTCGGAGGGATATTATGACAGTTACTATATATGATGTGGCTAGAGAAGCAAAAGTCTCCATGGCAACAGTTTCTAGAGTCTTAAATGGTAATCCAAACGTCAAACCTGAAACAAGAAAAAAAGTTAAAGATGTTATAGATAGATTGAACTATCGCCCGAATGCGGTGGCAAGAGGACTTGCAAGCAAGAAAACGACGACAGTCGGCGTGATTATTCCGGATATTTCAGATCTTTATTATTCAGCGCTGGCGCGGGGCCTTGAAGACATCGCAGAAATGTATAATTATCAAATTATTATTACGAACACAGATCAGGATCCTAAGAAAGAACGCAATGCCTTTTTAAACCTGGTCAGCAAACAGGTTGACGGCATTATTTTCCTCGGCGGGAAACTGAACAGCGATGTGCTTCAGGATATTGAAACTTCAAGAGTGCCTGTAGTGATTTGCGGATCAGGTGAGGAAGATAATGACATTCCGAACGTTAATATTAATTACTATGAAGCAGCAAAAGAAGTTGCAGGGAAGCTCATCGCTGACGGCACTAAAAATATCTGTTTTGTTACAGCAGGATACTCCCGTTATCAGGAATCACGTATGATTTCAGGCATGAAAGAAGCATATGAAGAAGCGGGATTCAACGGCGACGATTATTTGATGACAGAAGATGCCGGAGATTACGAAAAAGGTAAAGAAATCTTCGGCAAACTGCTCGATAATGAACGCGATGCAGTCATTGTTATCAGTGACGAAGCAGCGATAGGTATACTGCACGGCGGGCATGAACATGGAGTTGCAATGCCTCAGCGTCTGCAGATTATCAGCTGTTCAAATACGCGTCTGGTAACGATGGTGAGACCGAAAATTTCGAGTGTCGCAGTACCATTATATGACCTTGGCGCAGTAGGCATGAGACTGCTGACAAAACTGATGAATGAAGAAGAAGTCGATACTACATCAGTCGAACTGCCTTACAGTATCGATTACCGTACGACCACAAGATAATGAACAAAGAAGAAACCGGAGGACCTCTTGATGAGAAGAGAGCCTCCGGTTTTTTGTTTTGTATGTACTTTGTTAAATCGACAACGTTCATGGGATGAGCTGTATGAACGTTGTTAAATCGACAACGTCCATGGAAAGAGCTGTATGAACTTTGTTAAATCGACAACGTCCATGGAAAGAGCTGCAAGTACTTTATTAAATTGACAACGTACATAGGGAGAGCTGCATGTACTTTGTTAAATCGACAACGTCCATAGAAATTGCTGCAAGTACTTTGTTAAATCGACAACGTCCATGGAAAGAGCTGTATGTACTTTATTAAAGTGACAAGGTTCATGGGATGAGCTCAAAGTACTTTATTAAATCGACAACGTACATAGGGAGAGCTGCATGTACTTTGTTAAATCGACAACGTACATAGAAAAAGCTGCATAGACTTTGTGAAAACAACAACGTCCATACAGCTCAAAAACACACCTCAAAATTCACAACCTACCGCATCTTAATGAACTTACCATAAAAAGATAAACACCCGCTCACTGTTCCAGATACATCATAAGCCGGTCGAGCGTACTCTTATTTTTCTCAGCAATCTCAACACGGCGCGGAATATCTGTAAAATCTTCCAGTGTGTCTTCCCACAGCACAGGGAAGTCCACTTGACATTTTTCCTTGTATTTATCGATAAATTTCTCCGGCAGCGGTCCTGACGGAGCATCGATATCTTTCATGGCCAGCCATACCTGGCTCCACATCCGGGGGACAACCTGCCAGATATTGTAACCGCCGCCGCCAACCGCAATCCACTTGCCGTCAGTATACTTATCTGCGAGCCCGCGAACGAAACGCGGTATTTCCTCATATGATCTGGAAGTCAAAGCTAAATGAGTCATCGGGTCCCGGAAGTGCGCATCTACGCCGTTCTGGCTCAGAATAATGTCGGGTTCAAAAGTCTGGATTGCCTGTTCAATACTTGTTTTAAAGACTTCGAGAAATGACTCATCTTCAGTGAATGCATCGATGGGCAGATTCATCGTGAAACCGAAGCCTTCTTCTGTACCGCGTTCAGTAGCACTGCCTGTTCCGGGGAATAAATATCTGCCGGTTTCATGAATCGAATATGTCACAATATCGCTCCGGTTGTAGAAGGTCCACTGCACACCGTCACCGTGATGGGCGTCTGTATCGACATACATCACTTTTTTGCCGTATTTCTGGGCGAGGTATTCACACGCAATCGCAGTATCATTATAGACACAGAAGCCGTTTGCCTTGCCGCTGAATCCGTGATGCAGTCCTCCGGCTAGGCTCAAGGCCTTATCGGTCTGTCCGGTCATTACCAGATCGACAGCTGTCAGCGTGGCACCAACGAGCGCCGCACACTTTTCATGCATATCTTTAAAGCTCGGTGTATCTTCCGAATCCAGACCGTACTTCGCCAATTCTTCTTTCGACAGTTCGCCGTGTCCCGCTGCCCGCACCGCTTCGATATAATCACGGGAGTGGACGAGAGCGAGTTCCTCGTCTGTTGCTTTACGCGGTTTAATAATATCCTCATCAGTTAAAAATCCGGCATCCGTTAATAAGTCCGTCGTTAATTTTAAGCGCATCTGATTAAAAGGATGAGTATCGTTAAACCGGTATTTAAGCAGTTCATCGGTATAAACATACAAGGGTTTCATTACGACATCTCGCTTGGATCCAGTACATTAAATCCGGATTCTTTTAATTTTTCTATAGCAATTAACGGATTCATTGCATCGATGCGCAGTACGATAATTTTGTGATCTTTTTTATCTGCATTCGGATAAATTGAAATGCTGACGATTTTAATATTCAGGTCTTTGAATACTTTTCCGATATCAAATATGACTCCCATGCGGTCCTTAATATCAATTTCGATAATAGAACCGGGCTCTTTAATGCCTGTCAGCTCGAGGAAAGTATTAAGCATGTCTTTCTGGGTAACGATACCTACGATTTCTGCCCCGCGCATTACTGGAATTGCTCCAATCGCATAATGATAAAAATCTTTAGCGATTTCTTCGACGAAGTCGAGCGGATGGCAGGTGGTGACCTGCTGGCGCATAATCTTATTCAATTCGAGATCGAGCGATAAATCAGCATCCTTATTTGTAATGGATGGCAAGGCGAGATTCACATCTTTATCGGAAATAATACCTGCCAGACGGTTATTGTCATCCACAATCGGTATATGCCGGATTGACAGGCGGCTCATCAGGTTCATCGCTTCGTGTATCGTATCGTTGATGTGGAGTGTCTCCACGGGAGAAGTCATAATTCTTTCTACTAGCATTTATCATCGCACCTCTCGTTAAATTAAAAAGCGGTTTTTAAAACGGATTTCATCAAATTGCTGCATTTGTCTGTCATTAATATTTTTACCTATACGCGCCATCAGTGTGTTAGCCGGGTGACCTGTAATTTCAGGATCATTTGTCTGGAATACTTCGTAGCCCGCCCGCTGCATCAGACGGATCATAAGATTTTTGTACTCGTAGACATCGAGGCCGCTGTTTTTTAAGTCCCAGTGCCAGTAATATTCTGTCGTAATGATAATATAATTTTCGATAAAATCATCGTAAGTGGACAGTTCCAGCATCTTGCCGGCAAGACCGAGTCCCCGGCAGGGCAGGGCGACTTCGACTGCGCCGAGCTCCATAATGAAAGAATGATTCCCATCTGACCAGCGCTCGAGCGGGTCGGGGTGAAGAAATATAATATAGCCGACAATATGCTTATTTATATGACTGACGATAATTCTGCCTTCCGGAAGTTCCGCAATTTCCACGAGCGCCTGAAACTGTTCATCCGGACGTCTGAACGCGGTTAAATTATCGTCAAATGTATACGTTCTTAAAGTGTCGCTGTCAACAGGGCCTTCAATAATGACCATGTCAGATTCTGTTTTAGTTTCCATTTTAAAATAGTGTTTTTGATGCCTCAATGGAACACCCCTTTTAAAAGTAATTAAATGTTATGAAAAAACAAATTCATTATCATTATATATTATCGGCTATTCATACTAAAGTGAAAGCGGTTTTATTTAATAAAAATAAAGAAAATAAAAGAAATCAGGCGTTTTCATAGAATTCTGAACTATCTTTCAATATAATGGCTATATGAAAGCGAAATCATAAATACAAACAAGGGGTGTCGTTAAGGATGAAAGTAGAACTTTACGAAGCAACAGATCAACATGCGAACATGCCGAATTACGAAGCGGCAAAAGAAAATTTCTCATGGGAAGAGATTGAAAAAGAATTTTCATGGTACGAAACAGGAAAAGTAAATATGGCTTATGAAGCTATTGATAAACATGTGGACGAAGGATATGGAGATAAGATTGCGCTTCACTATAAGCTGAATGATGATATTCAGTCGTTTACTTTTAAAGAAATGAAAGAGAATTCAAATAAAGCAGCTAACATTTTAAAAGATGCCGGAGTGAAAAAGGGAGACCGCGTATTTATCTTTATGGCACGGTCACCAGAATTATATTTTGCACTGCTCGGCGCTTTAAAAATCGGTGCTGTAGTCGGACCGCTGTTTGAAGCGTTTATGGAGAAAGCGGTCAAAGACAGACTTGAAAACAGTGAAGCATCAACTATTATTACAACGACGGAATTGCTGCCGAGAATTCCCGTTGATGACTTGCCTGATTTAAAAAATATTATCGTTGCAGGTGACGATGCAGAACATCAGTACACTAATTTTAATAAAGAAATGGAAAAAGCATCGAAAGAGTTTGATATTGAGTGGCTGGATAAGGAAGACGGTCTGATTTTACATTATACAAGCGGATCAACAGGGCAGCCGAAAGGTGTACTCCACGCACAGTACGCCATGGTGCAGCAGTATATTTCAGGTAAATACGTGCTCGACTTAAAAGAAGATGATGTCTACTGGTGTACAGCCGACCCGGGCTGGGTAACAGGTACTTCCTACGGAATATTTGCTCCATGGCTGAACCGGACGACTAATGTTATTGTCGGCGGCAGATTCTCTGCAGAATCATGGTACAGTGCTCTCGAACAGCTGAAAGTAACTGTCTGGTACAGTGCACCGACAGCATTCAGAATGCTGATGGGCAGCAGTGACAATGTAGTAGAGAAATATGATTTATCGTCACTGAGACACATACTGTCAGTCGGAGAACCTTTAAACCCTGAAGTTGTTAAATGGGGGATGGAAGTATTTAACCTCCGTATTCACGATACTTGGTGGATGACTGAAACAGGTGCGCATATGATTGTTAATTTCCCTTCTGTGGATATTAAGGGCGGCTCGATGGGTAAACCGCTGCCTGGAATTAAAGCGACCATTGTCGATGACCAGGGCAATGAGCTGCCGCCAAACCGTATGGGGAACCTCGCTCTGAAAGCAGGGTGGCCGGCGATGATGCGTGAAATTTGGAAAAACAAACCGAAGTATGATTCTTACTTTATCGGTGACTGGTATATTTCGGGAGACTCTGCCTACCGTGATGAAGACGGCTACTTCTGGTTCCAGGGACGTGTCGACGATGTCATTATGACCGCGGGCGAGCGTGTCGGTCCATTTGAAATTGAGTCCAAACTTGTCGAACATGAAGCAGTGCAGGAAGCGGGGGTTATCGGTAAGCCGGATCCTGTCAGAGGAGAAATTGTGAAGGCGTTTATCGCGCTTAGAAGCGGTTATGAGCCCACTGACGATTTAAAAGAAGAAATCCGTGTATTCGTAAAAAACGGTCTCGCAGCGCATGCGGCACCGAAAGAAATAGAATTTAAAGACAGTCTGCCGAAAACGCGCAGCGGTAAAATTATGAGACGGGTGCTTAAAGCATGGGAACTCGATTTACCGGCAGGCGACCTGTCATCGATGGACGATGATTAAATTAACAAATTATAAGAAAATTTAAATAGTAATCGAAAAGTAGGCCGTTTACAATGGCCTGCTTTCATTTTTTATGTCATAATGAATAAGAGTTGTGAAATCGTTTTACAACGCAAATTATACTTAGGAGCTGAGAAGATGGCACATTTGACTGACCAAGAAATTGCGTCAAAAGCCTCAATACAACCAATTCAGGAAATTGCTGAAAAAGCAGGAATTCCTGAAGACGCATTAGAAATGTATGGTAAATATAAGGCAAAAGTAGACATCAACCAACTGGAAGGAAACAAGGAAGATTCTAAGATAGTTCTTGTATCCGCGATGAACCCGACACCTGCAGGTGAAGGTAAATCAACAGTAACTGTAGGATTAAGTGATGCTTTTAATAAAATCGGTAAAAAGGTAATGGTTGCTTTACGCGAACCTTCCCTCGGACCTGTAATGGGTGTTAAGGGCGGAGCAACAGGCGGAGGCCATGCACAAGTATTGCCGATGGAAGAAATCAACTTACACTTTAACGGTGATCTACACGCAATTACTGCAGCAAATAACGCACTGAGTGCATTTATTGATAACCATATTCACCAGGGCAATGCATTAAACGTTGATCCGCGCCGTGTAACCTGGAAGCGTGTTATCGACATGAATGACCGTGCGCTTCGTCAAGTTGTTGTCGGTTTGGGCGGACCTACTAGAGGGGTTCCGCGCGAAGATGGATTTGATATTACAGTTGCAAGTGAAATCATGGCTGTCTTATGTTTATCAAACGACATCATCGATCTTAAAGAAAAATTAGCTAAAATTGTATTCGGTTATACTTACGACAAAAAACCAGTAACAGTTGGAGAGCTTGAAGTTGAAGGTGCTTTGGCACTTCTTCTTAAAGAAGCGATTAAACCTAACCTGGTACAGACTATGGAAGGCACACCTGCCTTAATTCACGGCGGTCCATTCGCTAACATCGCTCACGGCTGTAACTCAATTATTGCAACAAACACAGCAAGACAGCTTGCTGATATCGTTGTAACAGAGTGCGGATTCGGTTCTGACCTCGGCGGTGAGAAATTCATGGATATTAAAGCACGCATGGGCGGCTTTAAGCCGGATGCTATCGTTTTAGTTGCAACAATCCGTGCACTTAAGATGAACGGCGGCGTCGCTAAAGCTGACTTAGGCGAAGCTAATGTTGACGCACTTAAAGAGGGTGTTGTGAACTTAGGCAAACACATCGAAAACGCTCGTAAATTCGGCGTTGAGCCGGTAATTGCTTTAAACGACTTTGTAACTGACACTGATGAAGAAAGAAACTTCGTTCTTGACTGGTGTAAAGAACAGGGCGTACGCGTTGCCTTAACACAAGTATGGGAAAAAGGCGGAGAAGGCGGCGTTGACTTAGCTAACGAAGTATTAGCAGCAGTTGAAGCTGGAAACGACTTCCACCACCTGTATGAAGATGAACTGCCAATCGCTGACAAGATTGAAAAAATTGTTACAGAAGTATACGGCGGAGACGGTGTTATCTTAACGGATAAAGCTAAAAAACAAATTGCTGATATCGAAGCTAACGGCTGGGGCAACTTCCCGGTATGTATGGCTAAGACTCAGTACTCTTTATCAGACGACCCTAAAAAACTTGGACGTCCGACAGGTTTCAATGTAACTGTCCGTGAAGTTATCGCCAAAGCAGGTGCAGGATTTGTTGTAGCACTGACAGGTGATATCATGACTATGCCTGGACTTCCTAAAGTACCATCAGCTGTGAAGATGGACGTAAATGCTGACGGATCTTCAACTGGATTATTCTAAAACTGAATTAAAATGATAAAAGCCCAAAATCTTCGAATTTTGGGCTTTTTGTGTTTGGTTTTGGGATGTTAGATGTTTGAATGACAGCGCCGCTCATATCTCAACTAAAACACCTATCTGCACAAAAAACACCTCCACATGTGGAGGTGTTCCTGGTAAATTAATCATCGTCATCGTCGTCATCATCATCAGATGAGGAACTTGAACTACTTGAGCTGCTCGATGATCTGCCGCCGACTGTATATCTGTCGTCATAAGTCCGCGTGACACGTCCTCTTAAGTCACTGTTAGAAAGACTGCTGTCAATCGCTGCGCCCATACGGGACTGGATTGCAGGGTCGCTTAGCGAACTCTTATCTGAGAACTGTGTATCTTCTGCGATTAATCCTGTAATAGCTCTATCCATGCTGCTTGAGCAGTCATCTTCAAGTTCCATAGTCAGGGCACAGAATTCTTCTTCTCTGACTGACGAAGGCTGCTGGAATTCTTCGTATGCACCAAGCTGTTCCGGTGCAACGTTTGTTAAGGCCTGCGCCATATTTCTCCAATTATACAGATGGTAGTACTGCTCAGCATCCGTACTGTAAACTTGAGGAATATTCCGGTCATAGCCCATCCAGATACCAAGTGTTACTTTCGGGTTAAATCCGATCATCCATGAATCGACGAATTGTTCAGATGTACCGGTTTTCGCTGACCAGTCATATACACCCTGTACTGATTCATAATAATCTTTAATGTGATAAACTGAACCGGTCACAAACGATTCTTTAAGCATATCAGCCATTAAGAACGATGTTGAATCTTTGAATACTCTTGTCGGATCCTGCTGCTGTTCGTAGATTACTTCACCGCTCGGATTTGTAATAGATTCAATCATATAGCTCTCCGTCATTTCACCTTCGTTGCCGAAGACAGAAAATGCATCGACGTTTTCTACAACTGATACATCATTAGTACCCAGCGGCAGTGAAGTCGTACTGAGCAGTTCATCAGACACGTTCAGATTCATCTGTTCTAAATACTGTCCCGGATTATGATTTTGAACTTCGGACCATAAGCGGAGCGTACTTAAGTTGTACGAGTTGCTGAGTGCGTGTTTTGCTGATACGAGACCATATTCTTCAGTAGAATAGTTTTTTGGTTCATAGCCGTTAAAATTGAACTCTTTATCCAGCAGTACCGTATCCGGAACTATCAGTCCCTGATCGATAGCGGGAGCATAAGTGCTCAGAGGTTTCATAGTTGAACCTGCCTGGCGTTCTGTCTGAGTTGCATGGTTGATTTCAGATTCTTCGTAATCACGTCCGCCGACAAAACCGAGTATTTTTCCGGTAGCATTGTCTTTTAAGACCATGCCGACTTCGTGGTCGAGCATAGTTTCCTCTTCGCCTTCAGTTGCGTTCAGTGCATCAAGGCTGCTGCGCTCTCCGTAGTAGCTGAAGCTGTTATCTTTCGTTTCCTGCATCGTGTCGTAAATTGTCTTATCGATTGTCGTTTCAATCTGGTAACCTTCATTACGCATTGCTTCGTTCGCTTTCTGCGTATATTCCTGATTGATTAACGGCGTTGAATCGACATCTTCACGGCTGATGCCTTCTTCTTCTGCGAGAATATATTTAATAATCTCGACACCGCGGCGTTCTACTTCATCTGTTAAGAACGGATAATTCTGATTTGGTACGACAACACTTGAAGCCATATTTTCATATATATCAATCGAGAGCGCCTGATCGTATTCTTCCTGTGTAATCGCGCCTTCAGTCAGCATTCTTGAAAGTACAAATTCCTGGCGATTTTTACCCGCTGCAAGTAATTCTTCTTCTTTCATAGAACCGTCCTGGTTAAATGGTGTATATGCGTAAGGGTTTTGAGGCAGTCCTGCTAAAAATGCACTTTCAGCAATGTTCAGTTCTGCTGCAGGCTTGCCGAAAACACCCTGTGCGGCAGATTCAATACCTGCGATATTTTGTCCGTTGGCATTACGGCCAAACGATACTGCGTTTAAGTATGCTTCCATAATTTCTTCTTTGGACATTATATTTTCTACCCGGAATGCAAGCAGTAATTCTGCTGCTTTACGGTCGAATGTCGGATCGTTGGTCAGCATCTGATTTTTAACCAGCTGCTGTGTAATCGTACTTCCGCCCGAACTTTCTTCGCCGCCTGCAACCTGCTGCAGTGATGCGCGGAGAAATGCTTTAGGTACGACACCGTTATGTTCGTAAAAGTGTTCATCCTCAGTAGAAATTAATGCATTTGTGACGTTCTCAGAGATGTCATCATAATCGACGGTTTCTCGGATCAGGTCGGATCTCAAGGTTCCGAGCTCTTCGCCGGAGCCGAATGTTACAGTCGTACTTTCAGTCATTTCGGTAAGGTCAGTTAAAATTTCTTCTTCAGCCAGCACATCCTCATCCGAGACGAGTGCTGCGAAGTAGCCGAGACCGATGCTGAAAAGGAATATTCCGAGCAGGGTGAATGCTAATAGTAAAAATAAAACTACATTCCATATAGTGTCATATGCTGTAAAAAATGACACCCTGAGCGGGGAACCTGCTTTTTTAAAGCGGGCGACTGTATTATGATACTTGTCCTTCGCAGTTGCTCCATGAACTTTGTCTTTCTTTTTGTCAGGATCTTTACGCGAGAACATCTTTTTTATATTATCAATAAAGTCATTTTTCTTTTCCATGCCTACCTCCTGTTAAAAAGATTATATCATATGTTCTTCTTACACTCATAGTGATAAAAGCCCGTGTAAACATATTGTAAATCAACCCTGTAATCGTATCTCAAAACTGTTGAATGTCAAATGAAAAGTACGCAAAAAGGAATGCAAACTTGACTTTTAATTATACTGCTAATATACTTAGATAAAATTTAATGAATAATTTGAACGATGAGAGAAGTAGTATTTTTATTTGATTCAGAGAGCCGGCGGGTGGTGCGAGCAGGTGATGATAATTTTACGAATACACTCATTGTAAAAGTTCAAATCGTAATAGAAAACGTAAATTCTAATTTAGAGATAAATTGTTTGGTGGTACCGTGTAAAGCACCCATACTGTATAAGTATGGGTGCTTTTTTTATTCATTAAAATAACATTATTGGAGGAAATTATGACTACATTATTGGAAGATTTGCAATACCGCGGCATTGTATATCAGATGACTGACGAAGAAGAAATTAATGACATGCTCGAACAGGAGAGAATTTCCCTGTACTGCGGGGCGGATCCGACAGCGGACAGCCTGCATATCGGTCACTTAGTACCGTTTTTAACATTGCGCAGATTCCAGCAGTACGGTCATCGTCCGGTAGTTTTAATCGGCGGCGGAACAGGAATGATTGGCGATCCCTCATTTAAAGCAGATGAGCGTAAATTGCTGACAGAAGACGAAGTGGATGCGAACGTCGAAGCGATTAAACGCCAGATGGAAAACATTTTTGATTTCAGCGATGAGAATGCGGCAGTACTTGTTAATAATAAAGACTGGCTCAAAGATATCAGCCTGATTTCATTTTTACGCGATTACGGCAAGCATGTCGGCTTGAACTACATGCTGTCAAAAGATGCGATTCAATCCCGTCTTGAAACAGGAATTTCTTACACTGAATTTACGTACACTATTTTACAGGCAATCGATTACGGGCATCTAAATAAAAATTTCGATGTCAGAATTCAAATCGGCGGCTCTGACCAGTGGGGGAATATTACAAGCGGCCTTGAGTTAATGCGCAGAATGTACGGTACAACGAACGCTGAAGGTTTAACAATTCCGCTGATCACAAAAGCGGACGGCAAGAAATTCGGCAAGACTGAATCAGGCAATATCTGGCTCGACAGAAAACGTACTTCACCTTATGAGTTCTACCAGTTCTGGCTGAATCAGAGTGATGAAGATGTTATCAAATTCCTTAAATTATTTACTTTCGTTGAACGTGAAGAAATTGAAGAGCTTGCCGTTTCAGTTGCAGAAGAGCCGCATTTAAGAAAAGCCCAGAAGCGCCTTGCAGATGAAATCACTGAATTCATCCACGGCAGCGAAGGACTGGAAGAAGCTAAAAAAGTAACGGAAGCTTTATTCAGCGGCGACATTAAATCACTTGATGCTGCACAGATCAAAGACGCATTGAAAGATGCACCGTCAGCAGAAGTTGATGCCGAAGATAATACTCTTGTCAACGTGCTTGTCAACGCACAAGTTTCCCCGTCAAGACGCCAGGCAAGGGAAGATATTACGAATGGCGCGATTTATATCAATGGCGAGAGAATGCAGGACGTCAACCACAAAATTACTGAAGAAGATAAAATTAACGGTGACTTCACCGTCTTCCGCCGCGGCAAGAAAAAATACACTATTGTTAATTATAAATAGGTTAGTAAATCAGCAGCAGAAGCTCATTAATTCTGCTGCTGATTTTTGATTTTGCACAGAGTGAGGGTGCCGGATCCATATGAAATCCTGTCATACCAGTCCTGAGAGTGTCGGATACATATGAAACCCGATCATGCCAATCCCGAGAGTGTCGGATACATATGAAACCCGATCATGCCAATCCCGAGAGTCTCGGAAACATATGAGATTCTGTCATGCCAGTCCTGAGAGTGTCGGAAACATATGAGATTCTGTCATGTCAATCCTGAGAGTGTCGGAAACATATGAAACTCCGTCATACCAGTCCTGAGAGTGTCGGAAACATATGAAACCCCGTCATGCCAATCCCAGAATCCCATCTTAAAACTCAAAAAAAAAGTTCAGCATCTGCTGAACTTTTTTTATTAGAAAATAATATGTGCTGCAACGATAACAATCGGTAAAGTAATTGCTGTTCTGATTAAGAAAATAACAAATAGTTTTCCGAGTCCTAAAGGAATTTTCGAACCGAGTATCACGCCTCCGACTTCGGATAAGTAAATGAGCTGAGTAATACTCATTGCTCCGACGATAAAGCGCGTCATTTCACTTTGAACACTTTCAATTAAAATGGCTGGCAGGAACATATCTGTAAAACCGATAAACATAGTTTCACTCATTGCCTGTGCTTCAGGAATGCCAACGAGTTCAAGCAGCGGCACGAACGGTGCTCCGATCCAGGAGAATATTGGTGTATACTCTGCAAGTATTGTCCCGAGCGTACCGATAGCCATAACAATCGGAAGAACACCGAACCATGTATCAAATACTGTTTTGATACCTTCTTTAATCAATGGAAGAGGGCCGGGCGATGCTTCTGCTTTGTCCATCGCTTTTTTATAGCCCCATGACAAAGGATTATGGCTGTCCGGAACTGTCTCTTCGAGGACCGAACCTTTGTTGTAATAAGTATCTTCAATTCTGGATAAGGGCGGGATGCGCGGCATAATAAGTGCTGCAATAATACCGCTGACTATAATCGTTATGTAAAAAGGACCGAACATATGCATTAAGCCGATTAAGTCCAGAATAACGATTGTAAATGTAATCGATACTACCGAGAAAGTTGATGCAATAACACTGGCTTCGCGTTTCGAGTAATACCCATCTTCGTACTGTTTACTTGTTAAAATAACACCGACAGTACCATCGCCGACCCATGAAGCAAGGTTATCGACAGTTGAGCGTCCCGGCAGAGTGAAGAGCGGACGCATAACTTTAGCAAATAGTGTACCGATAAATTCCAGCAGACCGTAATTCAGAAGAAGCGGCAGGAAAAACCCGGCAATAATGAAGACCGTGAACAGTGTCGGCAGCAGATCGTTTAAAATCATTCCGCCGGTATTTTCTGAAATGATCATTTCAGAGCCGACCTGTATATAAGCAAGCACAGCAAAAACTGCGCCGATTGTTCTGAGAATTACCCAGAAGTTCGTTGTGTTAAATACGTCATGCATAAATCCGGATCCGGATTTAATAATCCAACTGTATATAATACTGAGCAGTGCAGACAAGACGATTGCTACCACCGTTAAAAGTATTATCATATCAAGTGTGATAAAATTTATGATAACATCTGCGAGAAAAGCAACGGGAACCGTAGTTTCACCATCGATCTTCAGCGGTACCAGGAACATAAAGATACCGATGACAGAAGGAATGAAGAACTTTAAAAATGTAGTAAAACGCGACATAGCATACCCTCTTTTTATTAGTAATTTAAGTAATTTCATTAATGTACTAAATAATTATACAATAAAATGAATAATAGTAAAGTAGAAAACGTTTTCATATGTATTTAATTCTATTATAATGGACATAGAGAGAAAAGGGGAGATAATTATGAATATTATTGATACACATTGTGATGCACTGTTGAAATTACAAGGCGATGCAAGAGCGGCTCACGGGTATTTTCAAAAGAACAGAACGTTGAATTATTTAAATTCGAACGAACTTGATACGAACATGGAGCGGAGAATTGAAGGACAGGTGAAAGTGCAGTTTTACGCAATATTCATTTCTCCCGGCATACCTGATAATGAAAAATGGCAGCATGCACTCGAACAAATTGATGCGTTTTACGAAGAAGTGCTGACGATGGACAATATGGTGCATATTAAACAGCTGTCGGATATCAAAACTTTAAAAAATCATGAATACGGCGCAGTGCTGACACTGGAAGGCTCTGATGCTTTCGGTAATGATTTAATGAAACTGCGCACCTTATTCAGATTGGGTGTTCTGTCAGTGGGACTTGTATGGAATAACGGCAACCTGGCAGCGGACGGAGTAGGAGAAACACGCGGTACGGGATTAAGTGAATTCGGATTCAAAGTGGTTGAAGAATGTAACAAGCATAATGTCTTAATCGATGTCAGTCATTTGAATGTTCACGGCTTTGAAGATGTAATTGAACATGGGAAATATGTATTTGCGAGCCACTCCAATGCCTGGAGCATTCATAATCATGCGAGAAATCTGCACGACGAGCAGATTATTAAACTTATTAAAAAAGGCGGCATGATTAATATCGTTTTCTGTCCGCCATTTATCGGAGAAGGAAAAGTGACTCTGGAAGATCTGTTAAGACATGTCGATAAAATTATCGAGCTCGGCGGAGAAGAAAATATTGGTCTCGGTTCTGATTTTGATGGTATCACTGAATTTGTAGAAGGCTTGGAAGATGCTTCTGAATACGGTAATTTAATAGAAGCTTTACGTTCAAAATACGGCGAGGAACTTACAGAAAGAATCGCTTCACGCAACTTTGTGGAACGTTTTTGTTAAAAAGAGGCTGGGACAAAAGCCCATAGAAGGTAGTATTTTTAATGAAATATAAATAAAATCCGTACGTTAGACTCCTTGGGGAATAGCATCAGTGTAAGACTACAGGCTTACGCTGATGCCCCGGGAAAGCTGACGTACGGATTATTTGTTCTAGAGACATTGATGTCCGAGCCTCGATTTTGTATATTATTCCTCTTCGTTTTCTCCGATGAGTTCATGGACATGGGTTCTTGCTGCTTGCATAGCGTCTTCCTGCTCGCTTATTTTATCCATTTCTTCATTTAAAGTTCCGTCAATGGACTCGTCGCCGAGGGGATTAACGAAAAAGAACTCTTCATTGAAATTAGAGTATAATCCCATTAAATCTTCAACCTCATTTAAATAATCAATCATCGCTTCCTGAACTTCGATATGATTTTCATCAGAGAGCGTGTAATTGGAGACCGTCTGGCGGAAGTCGCTAATCCTTGGAATAATATCTTCATTTATATTTTGCAGAGCTTTTTCCCGGTTCGAATCACTGCTGATATTTTGTGCTGTTTCATCGAGCATCGTATTAAGCTCACTGTCATTACGTTCAAAAGCCCCAAGCATCTGTGTATAGTTTTCTTTAGATTCACTGCTGCACGCACCGAGGAACAGTACGATAAATGGCACTAAAAACATTATTTTCCTCATATTTACACCTCATAAATTAGTTAAACACAAAAAGACATTTGAAACGTTTATACTTTATTGTATAATAATCAGGTTGCCTTTTTAAACTATATTATATTAAATGTGGGGAAAACATATGAATAAAAAGTTAATCGTTACCTTTACAGTAGGAATATTCCTGCTCGGAATGATGGAATTAATCGTTTCCGGAATTTTGGAGCTGATGAGTAATGACCTCGGAATCAGCCATGCTTTAACAGGTCAGCTGATTACCGTATATGCGGTCAGCTTTGCTTTGTTTGGGCCGCTGTTAATACGCCTGACTGAAAATATATCACCGAAAATTGTTGTGCTGCTCTCATTGGCAGTATTCATTGTAGGTAATATTGTGTTCGGTCTGGCTGACTCATTTTTAACATTATCACTCGGCCGTGTGATTACAGCCATGGCTGCTGCAGTATTTATCGTAAAAATACTTGATATGACAGTAGTGCTTTCGGAACCGCATATCCGAGGGAAAATGCTTGCACTTGTTTACATGGGATTCAGTGCGGCAAACGTGTTCGGTATACCGATCGGCACGATTATCGGTGCGCAGTTCGGCTGGAGAGTTATCTTCGGCATCGTTATTGTGCTCGCCATCTTAGTCGGGCTCGGCGTGCTGTTTTTCGTCCGTCCGGAAGCTCTCGCTGATGACACTCCTGCAGGTGTGCAGAAGAGCAGAATTAAATCTAAAAAGAATGTGGCGCTGTATATTACAGTGACACTTGCGGTTTTAATCGGAAACTATATTATTCTCGGCTATATTTCGCCGCTTATGACATCACACGGATTTACTCTTGAAAATGTTTCATTCGCTCTGTTAATTACCGGTATCGGCGGTATGACAGGAACATATCTCGGCGGTAATTTAATCGATAAAATCGGTCCGAAGAAAACCGTGATGATTATGATGTCTCTCTTCCTTGTTAGTCTCGCAGTAATGCCGTTTCTTTACGGCACGCCGGTCCTGTTCTATATCAATATGTTTGCCTGGAGTCTTTTCCAGTGGGCGACATCACCTGCGGTACAAGGCGGACTTGTTGAAAATGTTGAAGGTTCAAGCTCGAACGTGTTCAGCTGGAATATGTCGGCACTTAACCTCGGAATCGGTGTCGGTGCTGTAATCGGAGGGCTGTTTATCAGCAACTTCGACATCAGCTACGGTCCGTGGCTTGGATTTGTTATTGTACTTTGCGGACTGATTGCTGCAACACAAATTAAACCGCAGACTGTGTAAATTCTTGAATAATAAAGTAAATCCATTATAATTAAATAACGATAAGAGGGAGCGGTTAATGTGTTAATGCGTTTAGTTATGATAGTCTTAGCCAGCGTCGCATCGATTTTTGTTATTAATTATACAGGGATTTATATACTGGATTATACATGGCAGAACATACTGTATGGTGCACTGATCATTATCGGCATCATGATTTTATATAAAATACTGACTAAGTTTTTAAAACTGTTTTTATTTGTAGTAATAGTGGTACCGGTGCTCGGTATTTGTTTCTATTATATATATTCATACATTACAGGTGAGCCGCCAGCATTTATGCAGTTCTAATACGGTGCCCGGAAATCTTAATTAAGATTTCCGGGTTTTTTTGCGGCCGTTCTTATATTCTGCCTTCTAATCCGGCTTCTGTTTTAATTTTTTCTTGTTACAAGTATACTTACTGTAAATGGAGGGTGAATTATGGGAGACAATAATCCGATAGAGTTTAACAAAAGAATTTTTGAAATTGACGGCATCCGCGGATTTGCGCTGCTCGGCATACTGATGATGAATATTATGTCGTTTGCGGGCCCGGATATTGATGACAGTTTTTCAGGAACACGAAGTGAAATTTATACCGGTTTCTGGAATGAATTATCACTGTTTTTTATTAATACGTTCGTCACGGCTAATTTTTACACAATGTTTTCATTTTTATTCGGTCTTGGTTTTTACATATTTTTATCGCGTGCTGAAAAGAAAAAGCAGTCGACTTCAGCATTGTTTTTAAGAAGAATCGGCTTGCTTTTAATTTTTGGTCTGCTGCATGGAATTTTATTATGGTACGGAGATATTTTATGGACGTATGCAATTACAGGCTTATTACTGCTTCTGTTTTATAAATTCAAGCCGAAAGTGAATTTAATTATTGCAGTAAGCCTGCTCGTTATTATGACAATTATGATTATTTTAAGTGCTATAGCGGCCTATATGATGGAGATGTACAATTCAGGCACAGGTCTTGAGACGGAAGGTTTTGTCTTTTCACTGCACATGACGGAGACAATTTTAAACGGCTCCTACGGCGACCTCGTCAGTATGAATGCAATAATTCTCGGCTTATCCGCTGCCGGTGCGATTTTTGTAATTCCAAATGTACTGGCAATGTTTTTACTTGGTCTGTATGCGGGACAGAAAGGTTATTTTAATAACTTGCGCAAGTCTCTCGGACTATTAAAAAAAGTTGCAGTTATCGGCATTGGCATCGGCTTACCGGTGAAAATATTTACAGGCTATTTAACAACGTATCAGTCACACGATGATGTATTTGTTCAGCTGGCCCAGCTGTCCAGCACCATCGGCGGACCGCTCATGTCACTCGGCTACATTGCGGCACTTGCATTAATTTTACTGAAGCTGCCGAAACTGGTCAGTCTGCTCCAACCGGTTGGCCAGATGGCGCTGACGAACTATATCGGCCAGACTGTTATTATGCTTGTAATATTTTATGTGTTCGGGCTGTTTAACAGCGTTAATGCGGTATGGTTTATACCGATTGCACTTGGGGTCTTTATCCTGCAGCTGCTACTGAGCCATTTCTGGATGAAGTACTTCAGCTACGGTCCGCTCGAATGGCTCTGGCGCAGCTTTACCTATTTAAAAATAATGCCTCTTAGAAAACGGTAAGGAGTTTTTAAATGAAATTACTTATAATTGAAGACGATCCGGTACTGATGGATGAACTAGCAGCGCGTTTTAAAGAGTGGGATATTGACGCCTACGGCGTGACGGATTTTAATGATGTGATGAACGATTTTATCCGGTATAATCCGGAACTCGTTATCGTTGATATTACACTGCCGAAGTACGACGGATTCTACTGGTGCCGCATGATCAGGAATGTCTCCAGCGTCCCGATTATCTTTCTCTCTTCAAGAGATCACCCGGCAGACATGGTGATGAGCATGCAGATGGGGGCGGACGATTACGTGCAGAAGCCGTTTAACTTTGAAGTGCTGAATGCGAAAGTACAGGCGCTCTTAAGGAGAACGTATGAATATCAGCATAAGGAAATTGATATATTTAAATTCAGAGATGCGGTATTCGATTTTAAAAAACTGACGGTCACAGTAAATAATGAAACTTTGGAACTGACAAAAAATGAATCATATATTTTGTCGATTTTATCGCAAAATACCGGGGATACGGTATCACGTAAAGAAATTATCGAGTCGCTGTGGGAAGATTCAAAGTTTATCAGTGATAATACTCTGACAGTCAATGTCAACAGACTGCGTAAAAAACTTGAATCCGTCGGTCTGTCGGATGCGATACTGACAAAAACCGGTATCGGTTATATTTTAAAGGAGTAGATGGTTATGTATTTTAAAGAAAACATTCCTGTCTTCCTGCTGTTTATGAGTTTTAACGCGGTGATTCTGTTTATCGGCTATGTGGATAACAGCATACCGAATGTTGCTGTGACCTACATTTTTTGCTTCAATCTGCTGATTTTTGCGGCATATATTCTGTGGGACTTGCTTAGAAAGAGACAGTTCAATAATGAGTTTCAAAAGCTCGAATCACTGGAGGATGCTGCAGGGATGACGGAAGGAAATACTCCGCAGCAGCGTATAATCTACGGCAAACTCAATGAGATGAGAATGATTCACCAGCATGAGCTCGACCGGGAATCGCAGAAAACACGTGAAAATCTGGATGAGCTGACTCGCTTTATACATGACATGAAAATGCCGGTGACGACGATGAAGCTGATGATTGATGATTTGGACGTGAAAGAGAGGGAGAAACTGGCTGTGGAATGGACCCGGCTCAACAGCATGCTGAACGAGGTGCTGTACTTAAAACGTCTGCCGAATATTAAAAATGATTTATATATAGAAGAAATTAATCTTGAGAAACTTTTAAACGTTTCCATAAAAAAACTGAGGGATATATGTATGCGGAAGAATATCGGTTTTGATATTCATCTCCATGAAAGAGCCGTCCATACAGACAGAAAATGGATGCAGTTTGTCATCGACCAGCTTATTACGAACGCAGTCAAGTATTCGGAAGATAATGATATTGTTATAAAAGGACAAATGATAGAAGCCCGGATGATTTTAACTGTAACGGATTACGGCAGAGGAATTAAAGAAAAAGATGCAGGACGCATATTCGAAGCGGGCTTCACTTCGACGAGCAATCATGACGATGAACAGTCCACCGGCATGGGCCTCTATTTAACGAAAGAAGTGTGCGACGTGCTGGGTATTTATATAGATATTGAGTCTGTCTACGGTGAATATACAACGGTAACTTTAACGTTCAGCGAGGCGAATGAATTCAGTAAAATCACTATGAAGTGACGAAAATGTCACTTTATAGTGTTTTTTGTTCGCTGAATCAAACGATTAAGCAATAAAAACAGTATAAACTGAAGTTAACCAATGAAACAGGAGGCGTTCTTATGCTGTTAAAAGCAACAGATATTAAAAAAAGTTACGGTAATAAATTCAATCGGACAGAAGTGCTGAAAGGTATAGATATTAATTTAAATAAAGGTGAATTCGTTTCAATTATGGGTGCATCGGGTTCGGGCAAGACGACTCTCTTAAACGTCCTCAGTTCAATCGATAATGTAACAAGCGGCCATATTTATATAGACGGCGTAGATTTCACGACTTTAAAAGATAAAAAACTCGCTGACTTCAGAAAGAATGATCTTGGATTTATTTTCCAGGATTACAATCTTCTCGATACACTGTCGGTCAAAGAAAATATTATGCTGCCGCTGTCCATACGTTCTATGTCAAAAAAAGAAGCGGAAGCACAGTTTGACAGCGTAGCTGGGCAACTCGGCATTAAAGAACTTGCCGGAAAATATCCGGGACAGATATCGGGCGGCCAGGCTCAGCGTACAAGTGCTGCCCGGGCTTTTATCCACCAGCCGAAAATCATCTTTGCGGATGAACCGACGGGTGCACTGGATTCGAAATCCGCAAGCGGCCTCTTAAAAAAATTACAGCAGTTAAATGAAACATTAAATACCAGCATTTTAATGGTAACGCACGACCCGACAGCGGCAAGCTTTTCACACCGGGTAATTTTCTTGAAAGACGGTCAAGTGTATACGAGCCTGTCACGCGGCGAAATGACTCAGGATGCGTATTACAGTGAAATTCTGGATACGCAGCGTGTATTAGGCGGTGTCGTTGATGAAGCTGAATAATCTGGTCATAAAAAACTTTTTACGCAATCTTAAAAATTACGCGCTGTATATATTTGCACTGGTATTCAGTGTAGCGCTGTTTTTCTCGCTCTTAACGCTGACGCTCGATGAGACAGCGATGGAAGAAATTGCCGGCAGCACACCGATGACAGCTTTATTCTCAGTCGGTTCAGTAACTGTTGTTATTATAATCATTCTGTTTGTAATGTTTGCGAATATGATTTTTATCAAAAGACGCCACAAGGAACTGGCACTGTTCCAGCTGATCGGCATGAACAGAAATAAAATATTTAGAATTTTACTGCTTGAAAATTTCCTGATATATTTTGGCAGTCTGATCGGCGGTATTGTACTCGGTTTCTTTATTTCGAGACTGCTCCTGATGCTGCTCTTAAAAATTATGCGTGTTGATATGATGGTGGAGATGAACTTCTCATTGACTGCTGTAGTGATTACAGCCGCGGTATTTGTATTTATCTTTATCGTGCTGATGATTCAGAACTACGTTTTCTTAAGACGTTCATCACTGATTAAGATGCTGAAATTGAACAAGACTTCGGAGAGTACCGGCAAACCGCTTGGTAAAATGACGATTGTACTTGGAATCGCCGGTATTGCTATGATTGCGCTCGGCTATTATATGTCGCAGACGATGTTTGAGCGGGCCATGGAAAATCCGATAATGCTGCCTGTTTATATGGTTGGGATCTTATTCCTGACGATAGCGGGGACCTATATCACTTTTAAATACTCAGTCGCATTTATTTTAAACATGATCCGCAAAAGCAAGAACGGCCACGTCAATGTGAATGATGTACTGTCAGTAACAAGTGTTATGTTTAAAATGCGCTCCAATGCATTTCTGCTGACAGCGATTGCGGTTATAACGGCTATCAGTATTACTGCGATGTCATTATCGTATATCACATACTATTCTACGGATAAAATGCTCGATAGTACGACCCCTTATGATTACACAGTTGAGAATTCCGAAGATCTGGACTTCTATGAAAAACTGCTGAGTGATAACGATTATGAAATTGACAGAATTGAAAAATCATTTATGCACTACAGTATAGTAAGAACAGATGAAAATACCGATCTGCCTGAAGGTGAAGAGACCGGAATGGACAGCAATGAAATAGGTATTGTTGTTGCCAGCGATAAGGAATTTGAAGGATTTGACGTTGCAGAAAATGAAACGAAAGCTACGGGAACGCTTGCGATACTTGATATCCTCGTGTCATTTGAAGAAGGCAATCCTGTAACATTTACCAACGGGGCCGATTTTGATAGAACAGTTGAAGTGACAGATACGACAAGCGATGGCATCTTACCATCGAACTTATCATTCGGTTTACCGGTACTCATTATCGATGATGCTGTATATCAGGAACTCGCTGACAACCAGCCTGAAGAAAACGAAGAATTTGAAATGCCGTCGGAATTGTATGCCTTTAATATCGTCGGCGGTGATAATGATGAAGTACTTGAAATGATGGATAAGGAAGAACATCCATCATTCAGCTCGAAACTGCTGGACTATAAAGAAATGACACAGATGTCAGGAATGATGGCATTTATAGTAGGCTTCCTCGGCTTTGCCTTCCTGCTGACATCAGGATGCATTCTATACTTTAAACAAATTGACGAATGCGAAGAAGAAAAAGGCAGTTATAAAGTGCTGCGCAAACTTGGATTCTCAGAGGGGGAAATACTAAAAGGACTCGCACTGAAAATGATTATTTCATTCGGTATTCCTTTAGTTATCGGTCTTCTGCATTCACTGTTTGCAGTTAAATCCGGATGGTTTATCTTCGGGATTGAAATGTGGACACCAACCCTGATCGTAATGGGTGTCTACACGGTACTGTATTCAATATTTGCTTTAATGTCACTCGGTTATTACCGGAAAATAGTTAGAAAAAGTATATAAAACTAAAAAACTTCCGCTGTCTTTTGGACAGTGGAAGTTTTTTTAGTTTCTGACACAATGAGCGGTTCTCATCGTCACGAAAGCCGGCTAATACAGCTGTTCAGTGACATTTTTCAATAAAGCCCGTTCTTTATCGAGCTGTTTTCGGACAACACCGACGAGCAGATACACTATCGGCGTATCCAGCAGCACGATAATAATTTTAGCGATGTACTGCATAAAGATCATGCTGATTAATACATTCGCCGGTACCGTACCAATAAAAGCAATCACGATAAAAATACTCGTATCAGCAAATTGTGTAATTACTGCTGAAAAGTTATTGCGGAGCCACAAATGCCGTCTGCCGTGACGTTCTTTTAATTTATGAAAGATAAACACATCGATGTTCTGACTGACGAGATAAGAGACCAGACTCGCGATAATGACCTGGAAGCTGCCCCCTAAAATCATCTCGTATTCCGTCTGCATTTCAAAGAACGGTGCAGCCGGCACTTCTATTGCTATGTAGATAAAAAATAAAACGATGAGCTGTGTAACAAATCCTGCGCGTATAGCGCGCGCCGCCATCTTTTTACCGTATACTTCACCGATAACATCGGTAATTAAAAATGTTGCCATATAAACGATAACAGCGGCGGGTAAATCAAATCCAAAAACCGTAAATACTTTAACTGCCAGTATGTTTGAAACAACGAGCAGTCCCGCAAACAGTGCGGTTAAATAAAATATCAATATGTACCCTCCATTTTAAAATGGAAGAAATTCTTAGCCGGTCACTCTTATCTGTTGTCTATCTTTTCCGGGTACAAATCGTGATTCATCATGCGGTGGTCAGCCATCTCTTCATATTTTGTTCCCGGTCTCCCGTAATTTACGTACGGGTCAATGGAGATGCCGCCGCGGGGTGTGAACTTGCCCCAGACTTCTATGTATTTCGGGTCCATCAATTTAATGAGGTCATCCATAATCATATTCATGCTGTTTTCATGGAAGCCGCCGTGGTTGCGGAAGCTGAACAGGTATAATTTCAAGGCTTTGCTTTCAACCATTTTCACATCGGGAATGTAGCTGATGTAAATCGTTGCAAAGTCCGGCTGGCCCGTCATCGGACACAGCGTTGTAAATTCAGGACAGTTAAATTTAACAAAATAATCGCGGCCGATATGACCATTTTCAAACGTTTCCAGAATTTCCGGATTATAATCAAATTTATATTCTACATTTTGATTTCCCAATAAACTTAAATCTTTTGAATAATCTTCTGTCATTATAAAAATCCTCCTTAAATTAAAAAAACATGAGCCCGAAGGCACATGTTGTGTGTCTTAGTTTTTTTAAGAGGGTGCGGCTAAGAACCTCTTCGTAATTTATTTTCCAGTACTCATTATACATAGAGCGGAGAGAAAGGTCTATACTGTGTTTTTTGTAAGTGGATACATGATTCTTCATATAGTCTGCAGTTTTTTGGTACTATTAAAGTAACAAGAGTACGGAGGTACGGATGATGGAAATCAAAAAGTTTAAAGTAGGTAATTATCACGCAGAAGTCACAGCTTTTTTAGGTGATTCAGGTGTCAAAGTCGAAGCGAAGCCGGCCGTCGTCATTTGTCCCGGCGGCAGTTATATGTATGTATCAAAACGCGAAGCTGAACCAGCAGCTTATGAATTTCTGGCTCAGGGCTATCAAGTATTTATACTGCGCTATTCAACGATAGGAACAAGGCTTGAAGCTGAAGGAAAAGAAGCGACGCGGGATGAAATGTACAAAATCGCTGCAGGGCTGGAACCTGAAGAAATTCTCGGTTCCGAGTTTCCGAACCCGTTAATTGAGCTGGCACTTACGATGACTCATATCCGCGAAAATATTCATGAATATAACGTGGATGCGGATAATATCGGTGTCCTCGGATTTTCAGCAGGCGGCCATCTGGCAGCAAGTCTCGGTGTGCATTGGAATCAGCCGTGGCTGAGTGATCGGGTTGGGAAAGAATCCAGATGGTACCGCCCGAACTTTCAAGTATTAAGTTATCCGATACTGGATTACGATCTTAACAGAATTATTGCCGAAGAAAGAGGCATCGGAGATCCTAAATACATGTCGATGGCGAGCCGTATGGTATTCGGGCAAGCGATAGAAGCGGATACTCTCGATAAAGCAACAGTGAAAAATTATGTATCTGAAAACACGCCGCCCACTTTTATTTGGCATACGGGTGAAGACAAACTTGTGTTTATAAAAAATGCGCTGGATTTTGCCGATGCGCTCGAACGTCACAATGTGCCCTGGGAACTTCACACTTTCCATAAAGGCGACCACGGTTTAAGTACCGCGACAAAAATAACAGGAAAAGTAAATACCCACGTACAAAAATGGGTGCCGCTAATGTTTGAATGGCTGGAAGATATTAAATAAAAAAACAGCCGTATTTTAACGGCTGAAATTTAAATTATATTCCAAATATAATTCTGTATGATCCGGATAGATTAATTCAACCAGTATATTGTCTTCATCAAAAGAATTATTTTTACTCATACAGTTATATATAAAAGAATCTAAAGGTGGTTTTCCCACATCTTTATCAGTGATCAGTTTAAAAAATGTTTTGTCATTGCTGGAGTTCATACATTTCACTAATATATTCATTTTACACCAACTCCTCAATATATTAATAACCGATTTCAAGAGTTTTAAACATCATTATAATATGGAAGGAAGAGATAAATATGAACTTTGTAAAACTGACTTTAAATGATATCGAAGAGATTTTAGAACTGCAGAATTCCGTGTATGATTTTTTAGAACAAAAGGAAGTTCTCGAAAAACTGTCGAGGGAAGAATTTGAGAAAGGTGTAAACCAGGGCTATGTTGCAGGTGTTTTTTATGAAGATAAATTAATTGCAGTGCGGACAATGTATATCCCGGATATTGATGAAGAAGAGCACCTGGCTGATGATGTCGGGGTTAGGAGAGAACGATCCATTTACTCTGAAATCTCTCTCGTTGATCCTGAGCACAGGGGGCAGGGGCTGCAGACAGAAATGGGCAGGTATTTAATTGAGCAGGTACGTGCGAGCGGAGATTTTGATTATATCTTTTCAACTGTAATGCCGACGAATCTGCCAAGTTTGAAAGATAAATTTAAACTCGGCTTTAAAATAATGAGAACAAGATTGAAATATAACGGCAAGAGACGTCATGTTCTCTATCTGCCTTTAAATGAAAATATAGAAGTTTCAGGAGAAGTTTTGAAAATTAAATACGATAATTACGACTGGATGATGAACGCCGGACAGGATTATATCGGAGATGCTTTAAACGGTGAATTTATTGAATATTATAAGAAATAATTATATAGGGAGTGAGATGCAGTGGACATAAATGAAAATATTATTAACGATGCAATCGAATTTAGGAGAGTACTTCATCTTCACCCGGAATTAAGCACAGATGAATATGAAACGTCAAAACGCATTCAGGAAAAATTAACAGAGTTTGATATTCCCTATCAGACAGGGTTTGCTGATACAGGAGTCCTCGGGATTATAAAAGGTGAACAGGAAGGCGGAATTATCGGTATCAGAGCGGATATCGATGCACTGCCGATTACTGAAGCTTCCGGAGAAGAATTTACTTCGCTGAATGAAGGTGTCATGCACGCCTGCGGTCATGATGCACATACGTCAATGCTGCTTCATGCCGGGAAAGTGCTGAATGACAATAAAGATAAAATTAAAGGCACTATACTGTTGATTTTCCAGCCGGCGGAAGAGCTGTCACCGACGGGCGGCGCAAAACGCATGCTGGAAGATGGAGTGTTCGATGAATACACTCCGGATATGCTGCTTGCCCAGCACGTCTGGCCGGATCTTGAAGTCGGGAAATTCGGTGTAATGGCCGGACCGATTATGGGGAATTCAGACCGTTTTAAAATTACAATTAAAGGTTCCGGCGGGCATGCTTCTATGCCTCACAGTACGACGGATGCACTTATTGTCGGCAATCAGGTTGTCAGCGCACTGCAGACAATTGTGAGCCGCAACACGGATCCTATGCAGCCGGCAGTTGTAACAGTCGGGCGTTTTACAGCCGGAACAAAACACAATGTTATCGCGGAAACAGCGGAACTTGAAGGAACTATCCGCACCCAGTCGGATAAAACCAAAGAGCTTACTAAAAAACGCTTTTTTGAAATTGTTGAACAGGTTACTGCTGCTATGGGAGCAGAGGTTGACATTGAGTTTTACGACGGATATCCTGCAACGGTAAACGACACAGAATGGGTGGCACAGCTGAAAAAATCGGTTAATAAGCTGTACGGTGAGGAAGCGACACCGGTCCTTCTGCCAAGTCTCGCTGGAGAAGATTTCAGCCGTTTCCTTTTAGAGTATCCGGGAGTGTACTACTGGCTCGGTACATCGGTTGGAGAAGGACAAAAACCGCTGCACAATCCTGCTTTCAGGCTCAATGAAGATGCTTTTAAATACGGCATTACAGCGATGGTTCATATGGCATTAGATTCTTTAAATAAGCTTTCGGGGGAACAATAATGACAGATATTCAGCAAAAACTGATTGCAACACGCCGTAAATTTCACCGTTTTCCGGAAGTCGGTTTTACGGAATTTATAACGACATATGAAATTTATAAAACTTTGAAACCGATGGACTACACTCTTTATCTTGGAGACGATGTGCTCTTAAGAAGTGCTCGGGTAGGTGTGCCTGGAAAAGATGCATTTCTGCACAGCTATAAAAGGGCAGCAGAATATGGTGTTCCTGAGGAGTTTTTAGACTATGTAAAAGAAGGCACTACAGGAGTAATTGCTACACTCGATACGGGAAAACCCGGTCCGCATTTTGCAGCGAGATTTGATATAGACGGCCTGCCGATTACAGAATCAGCGGATGAAGATCATATCCCGAAAAAGGAAGATTTTAAATCTCTTCACGAAGGAGAAATGCATGCCTGCGGGCATGATGGTCATATTACGACAGGTTTATTTTTAGCTGAGTATATCAATGCTGAAAAAAACAATCTGAAAGGCAGGTTTACGCTGATTTTTCAGCCTGCGGAAGAAAGTGTGCGCGGAGCAAAATCAGTCGTCGAAAAAGGCTGGCTGGATGATGTTGATTATTTCTTTTCCGGTCATCTCGGCATTAGAAATCTGCCTGTCGGGACTGTCAGTGCCGGAACGACCGATTTTCTGGCAAGTTCAAAATTTGATGTGAAGTTCACAGGAAAGTCAGCACATGCAGGTGTTGAACCTGATTCAGGGAATAACTCTCTCCTTGCAGCTTCGGCCGCCGCCTTAAATTTAAATGCAATTGCACGTCACGGCAAGGGCAGAACGCGTATTAACACCGGTACACTCAGTGCAGGCAGCGGCAGAAATGTCATTGCTGACACTGCATTTATGGAAATTGAAACGCGCGGAGAAACAACTGAACTTAATCATTATATGTACAAGAAAGCAAAAACAGTCATCCAGGCCGCTGCTGATATGTATGAAAATGAAGCTGAAATCATAGATATGGGTGAAGCACCGAATGCCGCATGTTCAAAAGAACTGATTGAAACAGTTAAAGAAGCGGTCAAACACAACAGCAATATTACTGATTTGAGAGATACACTGCCGCTTGGAGCTTCGGAAGATGTGACGATGATGATGGAACGGGTTCTCGAAAAAAATGGCAAAGCGACTTATATGCTCTTTCCGTTTGCTTTGAAATACGGTCATCATCATCCGAAATTCGATTTGGATGAGAGCGTTTTACACGTTGCCGTATCAACATATATAGATATTGTGAACTGGCTGATGAAAAACGGCTAAATATTTAAATAATTAACCTGAATCAGTTGGACAATTTAACAAATAATGTTATCTTAAAAATGCGGAAACAATTAAATAAGTTTTATATTTTCATCAAAAAACAAAGGAGAATTTATTTTATGATACCGTACAAGCACGAACCATTTACAGATTTCTCGTTAGACGAGAACAAAGAAGCATTAAACAAGGGGTTTGAAACAATTAAAAAAGATTTTGGATCGGATTATCCGTTAATCATTAACGGTGAACGCATCCTTACTGATAAAAAACTGGAATCATATAACCCGGCTAAAAAATCAGAAGTCATCGGCAACATGTCACAAGCTGGTGAGAAAGAAGCACTGCAGGCAATGGATGCTGCTAAAGAAACATTTAAAGAATGGAGAAAATCTTCATTTGAATTCCGTTCTGATGTACTATTCAAAGCAGCTGCAATTGTACGTAAAAGAAAATTCGAATTTACAGCAGTGCTAGTAAAAGAAGCCGGAAAACCATGGAAAGAAGCGGATGCAGATACTGCAGAAGCAATTGATTTCCTTGAATATTATGCAAGACAAAACCTTGAATTAAAAGACGGACGCAAAGTTGAATCACGTCCGGGTGAATTCAATAGATTTGATTACATTCCACTAGGCGTCGGCCTTGTTATTTCTCCATGGAACTTTGCTTTTGCAATCATGGCAGGTACGACATCAGCTGCGCTTGTAACAGGGAACACAGTTTTACTAAAACCATCATCTAAAGCGTCGGTAATTGCTTACAAATTTATCGAAGTGCTCGAAGAAGCTGGCCTGCCTAAAGGCGTAGTCAACTTCATTCCAGGTTCAAGCCGTGAAATCGGTGATCTGTTAGTTGAACACAAAGATACTGCATTTGTCTCATTCACAGGTTCAAGAGATGTCGGTATAAGCATTTACGAAAAAGCAGCCATCGTTCAGGACGGGCAGGTTAACCTTAAACGTGTTATCGCTGAAATGGGCGGTAAAGATACTATCGTTGTTGACAGCAGTGCAGATCTTGACCTTGCAGCAGATGCAATCGTTAAATCAGCATTCGCCTTCAGCGGACAGAAATGTTCAGCATGTTCACGAGTTATCGCCTTATCGGACATCCACGATGAATTACTTGAAAAAGTAGTGGAGAGAACGAACAAACTGACAATCGGCGACCCTGAAAATGACAATTACATGGGTCCTGTTATCGATGACGCTTCTGTTGAAAAAATTGAGAAGTATCTTGAAATCGGTAAAGAAGAAGGAGAACTTAAAGCTGGCGGCAAGATCGACAACGAAACAGGCCACTTCGTTCACCCGACAGTATTCGCAGGACTTAAGCACGATGACCGCTTAATGCAGGAGGAAATTTTCGGCCCTGTAGTCGGTTTCGCAAAAGCAGACAACTTCACAGAAGCTGTTGAATTTGCAAACGATACAGACTACGGTCTGACAGGTGCTGTTATTACTAAAAACAGAGAGCACATTGAAGAAGCACGCCGCGACTTCATGGTAGGTAACTTATACTTCAACCGCGACTGCACAGGTGCAATCGTCGGCTACCACCCATTCGGCGGATTCAAAATGTCAGGTACAGACTCTAAAGCAGGCGGACCGGATTACCTTCAGTTACACATGCAAGGTAAAACAACGTCAGAAATGCTTTAAGATATTAAATTTTAAGGATAATCAGTTCTATTTGAACTGGTTATCCTTTTTTTTTTGCATTTATTGAGGGTCTGGGACTTTGGATTGTCATGAAACTCTGTCATGCCAGTCCTGTTGGTTGCGGACACACATGAGACCCGATCATGCGAGTCCCAGAGTCCGCGGATACACATGAGACCCGCTCATGCCAGTCCTGTTGGTTGCGGGTACATATGAGACCGGCTCATGCCAGTCCTGTTGGTTGCGGGTACATATGAGATTTTGTCATGTCAGCCCCAGAGTCCGCGGATACACATGAGACCGGCTCATGCCAATCCCAAAAGTATAGACAATAAAAATTAAACATATTCTTTTATATTATAGAAATTTTTTTGCTGGTTCTATAAGTAAAATTAATTACTAACAAATAATTCTAAATATTTCAAGTCTTTAAATATAAAAAATCTTATCTTATAATGAAAACTTATTAAGAAAATCTTAGGGGGAAGGTTTATTAATAAATGATCTTGAAAGCGTTTGCTCAATTTTGTAAGCGCTATAGTAAACATGGTTTTTCCCTCCCACCAGATATACAAATAGGGGGTATTTCTTTGCTTAGTATTATCGGTTTATTGGTTATTTTAACGATTGTTATTTTACTGATCACTCAAAAGCTCAATCCGATTGTAGCGCTAGTGATCATACCGTTCATCGGTGCTCTCGTTGCCGGTTTCGGTCCGGGAGAAATTACAGAATTCTTTAATGACGGAATCAGTTCTGTTATTTCTGTAGTAATCATGTTTATCTTTGCGATTCTGTTCTTTGGAATTATGCAGGATACAGGAATGTTTAATCCGCTTATTACCAAAATGGTCAGGTTATCCCGGGGGAATGTTATTCTGGTTTCCATGGCTACGGTAATTATTGGGGCAATTGCTCACTTGGATGGTTCGGGTGCTTCGACTTTCCTGATTACCATACCGGCTTTGCTGCCTTTATATAAAAAATTGAATATGAGTCCTTATATGCTCGTCATGCTAATCGGTATGAGCGCGAGTATTATGAATATGGTGCCGTGGGGCGGACCGCTCGGACGAACTGCCGCGGTACTCGGTGTGGATTCCTCAGAATTATGGCAGCCGCTTATTCCGCTCCAGGCTGTGCTGATTGTACTGCTTATTGCTATGGGAGCACTGGTCGGCAGTTTGGAGAAAAAAAGACTCCTTAAAAATGGAACGCTGACTGAAGGAATCAATTTTGATAATTTCAACGTGAATGGTGACAGTAACAGTGAAGCAACATCTTTGGAAAGACCGAAACTTCTCTGGTTTAATCTCCTGCTCACACTTGCTGTGGTCGGTCTGCTGATGTCAGGGCTACTCCCTGCAGGGTTGATATTTATGCTGGCGGTAAGTATTGCCTTGCCGATAAACTACAGAAATATGGATTTGCAAATGGACCGTATTAAAGCCCATGCACCAAGTGCTTTAATGATGGCAGCGATTATTCTGGCAGCAGGATCCTTCCTTGGCATCCTCGGGAACACAGGGATGCTTGATTCACTTGCAGAAGACATGGTAGTTATACTCCCTGCCTTCCTCGTGCCGTTTCTGCATTATATTATCGGTTTCTTTGGTGCACCGCTGGAACTGGTACTTAATACAGATGCATATTACTTTGCTCTCCTTCCAGTAGTAGAGCAGATTGTATCCACTCACGGTGTTGACAGTATTACCGCAGCTTACTCTATTATGATCGGAAATGTTATCGGAACCTTCATCAGTCCGTTTTCTCCGGCCTTATGGCTGGCTGTGGGACTGGCAGGAATTGAGATGGGCCGTTATATAAAATATGCTATCTTCTGGGTTTGGGGATTCAGTGTCCTTGCAATGGTGGCAGCGTTTGTAATGGGAATTATTTAATACTTAATAATTAAAGCAGTATGAACTCTTAGGAGGTCATGCTGTTTTTTATTAGTTAATTATAAGCTTGAAAAGATTGAGCAGTTAGAGTATAACTGAAGTGAAAATTGCTGCAGACTGGAGTGGTAATATGGAGAATACGGATGATTTAAGCATCGCTGTCAAACGCCGAACCTGGTTTTTAGGAATGACGAGACCCGTAAAGATTCAATTTAATGGAAGACTAATAGGAACCGTTGAATCTTTTAAAGAGAAGGAGATGTACATACCAGCAGAAAAAGGCCAGCTGATTTGTACATCTCCTCTGGAAAGGGAGTCTAAACTTAATGTTAAATCCGGCGACGAGGTATTGATAAAAGATACGTTATTCAACAAAACAGCAAATATTCTTTTGGCAGTATGGACTGTTATATTTTTAAGTAATCTTATAGTTTCAGCTCTGTCTGATCCAAATACAGAACTATTTATACCAGTGAACGGTCTGGTTATTTTAATAATATACCTCGTCTTATGTACTGTTTCTTACTTTTCGCGGCAATATAAAATTGTGATAGAACCAAAGATATAAGGACGAAATTATAAAAAATACTCAAAATGGTGCATTGAGACGTGCTAACTTGTTCAAAGTTTCCATTAAATGTTTATTCACAGATGCTTTTTATCACGTATAATAAATAGATATGAATATTAATGGAGAGTAGACAAAATGAGTATTATATTCGGTTTTTTGATTTTTATTTCAACAATTTCTACAGCGGTCTTGTTTGGACTTGCGATGCACGGACACTGGACTGATAAGGATCAGAGCGGATCTTTTTGGAAACCGGTATTTGTGCTGCTGGCTGTGTCCGGCATTCTGATGATTAACCGTGCGCTGATTGTAGACGGTGCGACGATTAATGAAGCATTTTTAATTCTATGGGTTATGGTGTCAATCGCGATGTTTATATCGATGGCATCAAGCCGTTTTTATAAATTAAAGTACAAGGAAAAAGGAAAATTCAGTAAAATTTCACGCAACGCCTTTATACTCGGTTTTATAATATTTCTTTTATTTGTATTTACCTTGCCGGGAACAAATGTTGAAGAAGGAGCAGCTGCTACTGAGTCAGAAACTGTAGAGAAAGCTAAGGATATCGCCCAGGATAATGAAGCAGGCACTGAAGCAGAAAAAGAGGCGGAAGAAGAACGTTTGACTACTGAAAAAGAGAAAGAGGAAGCGGCCAAGGAAAAAGCTCAGGCTGAACAAGAAGAACGTGAAAAGGCTGAGAGAGAAGCTGCAGAGAAAGAGCAGACGGAGAAAGAAAAAGAAGAAAAATTTGCTGCTGAAAAGGCGGCTAAGGAGAAAGAAGAGAAACAGAAAGCTGAAAAAGAGAAGCAGGAGAAAGAGTCTGCTGCTAAGGATGGCATCGCGGAAGTAGAACTTTATCGTGTAGTCGATGGTGATACTGTTCATGTGCTGGACAGCGACAACAATACATTGAAGTTAAGACTTCTCTTGATTGATACGCCGGAAACGGTTCACCCGAACAAGCCTGTAGAACCATTTGGTCCTGAAGCTTCGGCAAGAATGACGGAGCTTATGAGTAATGCAGAGGAACTGCATATTGAGTACGATGAAGGAGCAGAGACGGATCATTACGGCAGACATCTTGTGTACCTGTATGCTGATGGCGTAAACGTGCACGAAGTGCTGCTGGAAGAAGGGCTTGCGAGGGTCGGTTATATTTATGAACAGCAGCGCTATCTCTCAGAATTCCGGGAGAAAGAGCAGTATGCAAAAGATAACCAGCTTGGCATCTGGTCAATTCCCGGCTACGTAAACGAGGGCGGTGAAGGTTTTAACAGTGAAGAGGAAGAAGTTGCTGCTGAAGCGGAACCTGAGATTAACACGGAGCAAAATGTAGAAAGTGATTCAGGTACTTCATATAACTTCGCCAACTGTACCGAATTAAGAACTGTATTTCCGGAAGGCGTAGGAAGTGACCATTCTGCTTACCAGCCGAAAATGGACAGAGATAAAGATAACTGGGCGTGTGAAAATTAAAAATATTTCTAATTTAGGTTGGCTTATTGGTCAGACCATGGTATATTAAGAATGTAGTTTTTAAGGCAAAGTTTAAATAGTTTCTCTTCATTATTTGAAAAAACTCTTTTAAATGTTTAAAACTGCAAAAATAACACGTGCATAAGCACAAGGAGGTTTTTTCAATGAATGAAGGAACTGTAAAATGGTTTAACGGAGAAAAAGGTTTTGGTTTCATCGAGCAAGAAGCAGGAGACGACGTGTTCGTACACTTCTCAGCTATCCAAGGTGAAGGATACAAAACTTTAGAAGAAGGTCAAAAAGTTACTTTTGAAATCGAAGAAGGACAACGCGGACCACAAGCTGTCAACGTTGCAACTGTTTAATAAATAGTTTAATTTTTTAGAGAGACACCTCAGGGTGTCTCTTTTTTTGGTTTCTATATTTATATGATTACCTGGATAAGGAATAGATTTATGTTAATTTTTTGCGGTTTTTCTCCTCTGCTTTTGAGAAGATGTTGCACATTGTCAAAGTCACAGTGACCCGGTAACAGCTCTAGCGGGTCATTGTCAAAGTCACAGTGATCCGGCAGCGACTCTAGCAGGTCATTGTCAAAGCCACCGTGACGGGATGCAACTGTTAAAGTACGATACTAAATCACCGTCGTCGTCCAGCTCTCCAATCACTCACACCAAAATCTCAAAATACCCATTTAAAACACAAAAAACCCGAAACCATTTAATAATGATTTCGGATTTCTCAAAGTTATTAACGAGAGTAGAATTCAACGATTAACTGTTCGTTAATGTCGGCATTTAATTCACTGCGTTCTGGCAGTCTGTCGAAAGTAACTTCTAGGTTATCTTTGTTGAATGTTAAGTACTCAGGTGTGAAGTTGCTTAATTCAACAGCTTCAGCAATGATATCAAGGTTACGTGATTTTTCACGAACTCCGATAACCTGACCTGGTTTAACGATAAATGAAGGGATATCTACACGTTTGCCATCCACAGTGATGTGACCGTGGTTAACTAACTGACGTGCTTGACGCTGTGTGCGGGCAAGTCCTGAAGCACGAACGATTGCGTCTAATCTAGTCGCAAGCAAGATCATGAAGTTCTCACCGTGAACACCTTTCATTTTACCTGAACGGTCGAATAAAGTGCGGAATTGACGTTCGTTAATTCCATACATGTAACGGAGTTTTTGTTTCTCCTGTAATTGCATACCGTACTCTGATAATTTAATTCTTTGTGTTGGACCGTGCTGACCCGGCGGGTACGGACGACGTTCCAATTCTTTGCCTGTGCCAGTCAGGGAAATTCCTAAGCGGCGTGATTTTTTCCAGATTGAACCTGTAAAACGAGCCATAATTAGCTCCTCCTTATGTTTTATAATATATGCAAAAAACATCATAAGGGAATAATCTCCTGCGAGGGTATACGATTTAAAGTGCCTTCGCCTCATAGCATTGGTTACGCAGCACACCAACCGCGGGGACCGCATACTTACTTGCAATGATTATCCGCTACTTATACTGTTCATTTACACAATAATTCATTTTACACCTTCGGATACCCAAAGTCAATATTAAATGTAGTTAATTAAAGTATCAACAAAGGCTTTTAAGCCGTTGCGGTCTTCTTCTGTGAAACGTTCGTAAATCGGCGCATCGATATCGAGCACTCCGATGCCTTTGCCGTCTTTGTAGAGCGGCAGAACGATTTCGGATTTGCTGTTTGCGTCGCAGGCGATGTGACCCGGGAATTCATTTACATCATCCACGATAAAAATATCGTTGCCGCGGAAAGCTGTACCGCATACGCCTTTGCCGTTTTCAATGCGCACGCATGCAGGGAGCCCCTGGAACGGTCCGAGTACTAATTCATTCGTTTTTTCTTCATATAAGTAGAAACCGACCCAGTTAATATCTTTAAGGAAATAATTTAAAAGGCTGGATGCGTTTGACAGATTCGCAATTCTGTCCGATTCATCTTCGATAAGACTTTTCAGCATTTTGTTGAGTGTCTCGTAATCTTTAATTTCAATATTAGTAAACATATTATGCCTCCGTGCTTTTTATGTATATTGGTGATTTTAAAGAATTATACATTTATATGTTTTGCAACGCAACGTTTTGAGCTATAATTGAGTATATATCTAGGAGGTAAAGTGTATGTGGGTGTATATATTAATCGCGATTATCATTTTGGTTATCGTGGCAGCAGCTGTACTGCTGTACTTAAGATCTGTAAAAACACAAATGATTGATACTCAATACAGCAGACTGCATGAAGTAAATCAGCTTCCATTTAAATTGGATTTAGTGAAATTAAAAAACTATAACCTGCACGGCGAAGCGAAAGAGCTTTACGACAAATGGCAGGATGAATGGAACGAAACATTAAATACTCATAGTACACATGCAACAAATGCACTTGAACAGTCTAAAACAAACGTTGAGCAATTTAAATTTGCCAAAAGTACAAAAAATAATGAGCTCGCAGGGGAAAATATCGAGATTATTAAAAATAAGTACGATGAACTGACTGAAGAAGTTGCAGGGTTTACAAAAGCTGTTGAAGAGGGGAAGCATCAGAATATTGAAAGCGAACGCTTGTACCGCGAAGCAAAACGCGATGTACTCGCCAACGGCCACAAATTCGGAGATGCGAAAAAACCGCTGGAAGAAGTTATTAAAGCTTATGAGCCGGAAGTTGCAAGGTACGAAAAAATGGTCAATGATGGAAACTATCTGCGTGCCAATGAGTTTATCTTCAACACTTACAACGAACTGCTGAACTTAAAAGACAGCATGGATGAAATTCCGAAACTTATTAAAGAAGTTCAAAAAGAACTGCCGCAGCAGTTCCAGGAACTGCGTTACGGCTGCAGAGATTTGCGTGCTAAAGGATACGATCTTGATCACATCAAAGTAGAAAACAGATTGTCAACGCTGAAAAGCAACTTAAACCGCGTTGAACCGCTGGTTGCGAAACTCGAGCTTGAAGAAGCCGACTCTATTTTAGAGAGTATTCACGACGAGCTGGATGATATGTATGAACTTGTAGAGCATGAAGTTAATGCAAAGAATAAGTTCGACGGCGGCAAGGATGTTATTACAGATGAATTATTTAACGCCAAAGCATTGAACTATACACTGCGCACTGAAATCGATTATATTAAAGATCAGTATCATATCGATGAATCCGATGTTCAAAAGGTAATGAATTATGAAAACGAAATTGAAAATCTGATTTCGATTTACAGCGGTATGATTGAAGAAACTGAGAAAAACACGACGCGCTACAGTGCTATCGTGGATAATATCGATTATTTAAAAAATAATGCGCATACGATTCATGAAGAACAGAACAGCATTCAGGAGCATCTGGTCAGTTTGCGTGAAGATGATGCGGAAGCTCGTGAGAATCTGCGTTACGTCAATGACCGGAAAGAAAAGGTGTACCGTGAACTGATGGCATCGAACCTCGTAACATTGCCTGAGCAGTTTATCGTTATGAAACATGAAATTGAAGTAAATATCAAAGAAATTGAAAATTACTTCAGCCGGCGCCCGCTGAATGTGGAATACGTTAAAGCCAAAGTAAATGATACTGTTCTGATGATGAATAAATTTGAACAGGAAGCATATGCGGTGATGAGAGATTCAGAGCTGACGGAGCTGATGATTCAGTACGGCAACAGATTCCGCAGTACGGATGCGGATTTGAATGCTCATTTAAATGAAGCAGAGCGCTTATTTAAAGAAAACCGCTACAAACGTGCACTGGACGTTGCTAAAGATGCAGTGGAAAGTGTGGAGCCCGGCAGTGCGGCGAAAATAGAAAAACAATATGATAATAATTAACATCATGACTTAGGATATGTCATATCCTAAGTCATTTTATGTGAGAGGTGAATTAGGATGATATATTTTGATAATGCGGCGACGACAGCACCTTACAAAGAGGCGCTTGGAACATATATAACAGTGAGCGAAAAATATTTTTACAATACAGCAAGTATTCATCAAAGCGGCAAAGATGCAGCGAAGCTGCTTGAAGCGGCTCGCGCTCAAATACTGGATCTGATGGGCTTGAAGACTTATGATTTAGTTTTTACAGCAAGTGCGACGGAAAGTAATAATATAGCGATTCAAAGTATGCTGAGACGGAAGAAACAGTTCGGCAGTACGATATTGACGAGTGAGCTCGAGCACCCGAGTATCGTCAACGTGCTGGAAGCAATGAAAAAGGATGGTTTTACGGTTAAGTATATTAATACCAACGAAGACGGTACGGTAAATTTAGATCATTTAAAATCATTGCTGGATAGCGATGTTGTTTTCGTAACAGTGATGGCGCTGAATAACATTATCGGCAGCATCCAGCCGATAGAAGAAATTATCCGGATGCTTAAAGACTATCCAAAAGTTCATTTCCATGTCGATGCGACTCAAGCGATTGGCAAGACGGACTTGAATTACAACGGTGTCGATACAATCAGTATTTCCGCCCATAAATTTAACGGAGTAAAAGGCATCGGGGGACTGTTTATAAGAGATCTCGCAACAATGAGACCTATCCAGTACGGCGGAGGGCATGAGTATAATGTCAGAAGCGGGACAGTCAATCTGCCAGGAGCGGTATCAATGTCTAAAGCGCTCCGTCTGACGCTCGGTGAGGCGCGTGAAGTAAAGGAAAGACTATCGCAATTTAATGAGAAAATAAGAACGGCTGTACAGGACCTCGAATTTATTTATCTTCAGCCGAAGGCAGCGTCTTATATCGTGAACATGTCATTTATCGGTGCAAAAGGCGAAGTAGTCGTAAACGCCTTATCAAAACGCGGTATTGCGGTGTCGACGACAAGCGCCTGCGCATCCAAACTGGCCACGTTGAACGAGACGCTGCTCGCCTTAAATAATGAAGATAAAATTATCGAAGGCAGCATCCGTATATCGATGGGGCGTCATACCACTGAAGACGATGTAAATAAATTGATTACAGCATTACGAGAGGTTTACGAAGAATTAGGAGATGTACTGAAATGAAATTTGATCATATATTAATACGCTACGGCGAACTGACCCTGAAAACAAAAAACAGAAAAATGTTTGTAAATGCACTTCGCGACCGGATGATGAAAGCATTGAAACAGTATGACGTACAAATTAAAGCGAATCGAGACCGCGCATATATCGTTTTAAACGAAGAAGATCCGCATGAAATTATTGATAAACTGACTAATATCAGCGGTATTTTAAGCATGTCGCCGGTCGTCAGACTGGCAAAAACGGATGAGGCAATGAAGGAAACAGCTCTTAAATTTGCTAATGAAATTGAAGCGGGCCATACTTTTAAAATAGAAGTGAAACGGGCGGACAAGCAGTATCATCTGGATACCTACGGCGTCCAGCAGCTGCTGGGCAACCATGTCTTCGAAAACACATCGCATCTTACAGTTAACGTCAAAAATCCAGATTATAAAATACTGGCAGAAATAAGACCAGATGCAATTTACATGTACTACGAAACGATTAAAGGACTTGGCGGCCTGCCGCTCGGCACCGGCGGCAAAGCGCTGCTCATGCTGTCAGGCGGAATTGACTCGCCGGTAGCGGGAATTGATATTATGCGCCGCGGTGTGGAAATCGAAGCGATTCACTTTCACTCTCCGCCTTACACGAGCCCGCAGGCGACTGACAAAGTTAAGGCACTCGTCGATATTATGAGTGAAAGAACGGGTTATGATATTAAACTTCACATCGTTCCGTTTACAGAACTGCAGACAACCTTGTATGACCGAATTCCGGATAACTTGTCGATGACTTCGACACGCCGTATTATGCTCCGCATCGCTGAAAAATTAACTAAGAAAATTGGCGGAGAAGCAGTCGTCAACGGTGAAAACCTCGGGCAGGTTGCTTCGCAGACCTTGACAAGCATGTACGCGATAAATGAAGTGACCACACTGCCGGTTCTCCGTCCGCTGCTCACTTTAGAGAAAAATGATATTGTGAAAATGGCAAAAAAAATGGGAACATATGAAACTTCCATTCTGCCATTTGAAGACTGCTGTACAATCTTTAAACCGAAAGCACCGAAGACGAAACCATCATTGGAATCGGTGAAGAAATTCGAAGACGTCGTTGACTTTGAACCGATGATTGAAAAAGCGATGGAAAATATCGAAGTATATATGCCGTCGAAAAAAGAAAAAATTGAAGATGACTTCAGCGATCTGCTGTAAGGCGTGTTATCCCCGGAAGATTGACTTCCGGGGATTTTTTATATAGCTTGAAACTAAACTGAGAATTAAAGGGGGAAATTTATGAGAAGTTTAGGATTTTTATGTCTGCTTGGTGTAATTTTATTATTCGGCACGCTGGCTTTGGATTTACATAACTTTGGTTTGTTGACTTACGGACTTGGATTCATTTTAACTATTCTGGCAGTATATTTTTTTGCTAAAGATAATAAAATGAAGAGAAGGTAATTTCTTTTAATACTGAACCTCTGTCGTACTCGGGAGCTAGTTCAAGTCCAACGTCAAATCGCTGTCGTACTCGGGAGCTAGTTCAAGTCCAACGTCAAATCGCTGTCGTACTCGGGAGCTAGTTCAAGTCCAACGGCCGATCACCGTCGTAATCGGGAGCTAGTTCAAGTCCAACGGTAAACCGCCGTCGTACTCGGGGTCCCGTTCAAGTCCAACGGTAAATCGCCGTCGTACTCGGAAACCGTCGAAAATCGTTAATTCTCCAAAAAGCCACACAAAAAGGCAGATTCTCTTCGAAATCTGAGGGTCTGCCTTTTAAATTTGCTTATATATCCCAGCGCTCAGGAAGCAGCGCGCTCAAGGGAACAATTCTGTCTCCGGATACATGAACATTGCATTCATAATTTCTGTTATTTATCTGCACGATAAACTCCCTGCACCTGCCGCATGGCGGAAGTACACGGCCGTCACGGTGCACCGCGATAATTTCTTTAATGCGTGTTTCGCCTGCCGTAACCATCGCTGCAATTGCTGAATGTTCTGCGCAAAATCCGATCGAGCAGGCGACATCGATTGCAACGCCGGTAAATACATTATCATTTTCCGTTAAAAGTGCAGAAGCAACATAGCCGGCTTTGCCGTTCCGCGCAAGTTTTCGCGGCCGGAGCGTATTTTTCGCCATCTTATGCAAATCAAGATTTTCTGTCATATTTCTCCGCCGCCTTTACAGGAAATTCCTCTGCGTTTTGTGCCAGAATGTATTATTGTGCAGTCTAATAGTTTTAATTGTTTTATCACTTAACTTGATACTCACTTTTTCAGTGTTCTGCACGCTTAAAGCTTCATTGTCCATGCTCATAATCGGATAGTAATTATCGGACTGGTCGATAACTATTGTAATAGGACGTTCCTTCGAGAGGAGAAAACTCGTTCCGAGTGTACGGTGATTATTATTGTTGACACTGCCGAGTTCTGTTACCTGCATGGCGTTGATCAGAGGATCAACTACGGCGCCGCCGAGCGATTTGTTATAGCCTGTTGAACCGGTCGGTGTCGAAACCACGATTCCGTCTCCATTAAAATGTTCAAACAGAAAATCTTCTATGTAAATATCCATCATAATTGTGCGGACCAGGCTCGAGCGCAGTGTAAATTCATTCAGGCAGTAGTTGGGCTGGTTATTATTTACTTTTACTTCGATAACAGGATAGTTGCGCATCTCGAAGTTATTCAGATTAAATACCTGTCTGATTTCAGCCAGATTATGGTAGTTGAAGTCCACATACATATAATTGCGTTCTTCAATCCCGATGCCGATGTACATACAGTCGTTTCTGAAATCATTTTTTCTGACCGCCTGTAAAAAGGCACCATCTCCGCCAATTGATGCAACGATACTCGCGTCATTACAATTATCAACAGTTTTAATTCCGAGATTATCGAACAGGTTCACAAGATCGCTGACAATTTTTTTAGAATTTTTATTACTGGGTTCAAAGAAATAAATAGTGTTATTTACCATATTTAAAGTACTCCTATATCTAAATAATTGTTTTATCCATTTTAGTTAATTATTAAATAATATATTTATTTCAAATTATATACTAGTGAATGATTTTATGCATGACTATCGTTTAAATATAAGTCTTCACAGCATATCTTGTGTCTGTCAAAAACGATAAAATCTCTACTGTAATTTGAAGATAAAAAATTCCGGCTGTGAGGCGAAACGTAATTAAAAAAATGTTATCATAAAATGGACTTTTAAAAATAGGAGGATCTTTCATGAAAAGAATTATCGCTTTAGTTTCAGCAATCGCGCTTGTGATACTCGGTCTCGGCACGTCGTTTATGACATCGCTGTGGGCGAGTGACTGGCAGGATATGTTCGATGACTTTTCAGATTCAGGAGCACCGATTTCCCAGGTGCTGGAAGAAGGGGATGCAGGCAGTAAAATTGCCGTCGTAAATTTTGACGGCGTGATTCAGGATACAGGTTCTATGGGCGGCGGAATGTTCGCGACAGAAGGTTACGACCATCCGATGACAATCCAGGCCTTAAAAGATATTGCAGCTGATGATACATACAGTGCAGTATTGCTGAATGTTAACTCACCGGGCGGCGGTGTCTTCGAAAGTGCAGAGATACATAAGTATTTAATGGAAATTAAAGAAAGCGGCAAGACAATTTACAGTTCGATGGGGAATATGGCAGCGTCCGGCGGCTACTACGTATCTGCACCGGCTGATCAGATTTTCGCCACTGATGAAACAATAACAGGTTCAATCGGTGTCATAATGCAGAGCATGAACTACAGTGAACTTGCTGAAAACTTCGGCATTTCTTTCGATGTGTATAAGAGCGGCAAAATGAAAGATATGATGTCCGCTTCACGCGAAGCTACTGAAGAAGAGCAGGATTACCTGCAGAGCATTGTCGATACGATGTTCCAGGATTTTGTTGATGTGGTAGCTGACGGCCGCGGCATGTCAGAAGAACAGGTAAGAGAGCTTGCTGACGGCAGAATTTACCTCGGCGGCGAAGCAATTGAAAACGGACTGGTTGACCAGGAAGGCTACTTTGACGATGCACTGACTGCCTTGAAAGAAGAAATCGGCGGGACACCGCAGGTAGTTGAATTCGGCGGCGCTCAAACGACTTCATTCCCGTTCGGTGTTAAAGTCCAGAACGCTCTTGAAAGTATTACCGGCGGCGGAGAAGTTAAAATGGTTCAGGAACTGATTAACAACCGTCAGGGTGCCGAACCGATGTATCTATATGAATAAGGAGGGGTATCGATGGAAGAGACTAACGGAATTGTAAGAAAAGATACCGATTATATCCAGCAGCTGGAATATATGACCCACGCTGCCTTTTTCCCGAGATTCGTCGGCTATCTTATAGATATTATCGTCCTTTGGGCTGTGGCTCAACTGACAATCGTACCGGTTCTGACTATGCTCGGTGTTAGAGATGTCTTTTTCGGGATCGAAGCATTGTCGCTTGAAAATATCTCGACGACACTTTTGTATTTTATCTACTTTACACTGATGACTTACTTCTTTAAGCAGACACTCGGCAAAATGATATTAGGCATCAGCGTTATTTCTTCAAAAGGAAAGAAACTGACTTTTTCTCAGGTGTTTTTCAGGGAAACAGTCGGCAGAATCATTTCGAATACTTTATTGTATTTACCATACCTTGCAGTGCTGTTTACCGATTCAAAAATCGGACTGCATGACTTTATCGCTGACACGTACGCGGTGAATAATAAGTACAAGGCTTACGGTGATGCTATTAAAAGTGAAATGACTCCGGAGAATGCACAGAAGCTGCAGGAGAAAGAAGAATTCAGCACCGCATCAAAACGCAACTTCTAATAGAACCCGATGTTAAGTAATTGAAGCGGCGGAGACGATATAATATAATCAGGTAACTAGGACTATCCTAAATGGATAGTCCATATTTTTTTAAAGAGGGATATAAATGGCGAAAACTACGATGGAACAAGTATATGAAGAACTGAATACCAGAATAGATGAGATTGTTAAAAAAGATGAAAAACCGAGACTGGAAGCACTTGCTGAAAGCCTGCTGCAGGTGAATGCGGAAGGTTCTTTAAGCGACCTCAGAAAAGCTTTTCAGTTTTCCTATCTGAACCAGGTCAAAGAAGAGCCGGTGCAGAGCAACCACCAGCTGACACCGGATGCAATCGGCTACCTAGTTGCGCATATTATCGATTTATTTACTGCAGGCAAAGAAACTGAACTGCTCGATATCGGCAGCGGTACAGGGCATCTTGCGATGACAGTTAAGGAAATGGTCGATAATGTAAACTTGTCCGGGGTTGAAGTTGATCCGGCACTCGCGGAAATTAACGCAAACCTGTGCGAATTTTTAAAAGTGCCGATGTATATTCATCCGCAGAACGTCATTGAACCGAGCAGGATTCCGTCAGGTGATATCGCGATTGGCGACCTGCCTGTAGGGTATTACCCGCTGCCTGCTGCCAATTACAAGACAGCCTTTGAAGAAGGACAGAGCTATGCGCATCTTTTAATGCTTGAAGCGGGTATGAATTTAGTGAAAGACGACGGCCTCGGGGTCTTTATCGTACCGTCGAATATGCTGGAAGAAAATAACGAAACGATTAAAAAATATATTTCTGAAGATGCGACACTGCTGATGTTTTTAAATCTGCCGGCAACGATTTTCAAAACTGAAAAACAGCGGAAATCAATTATTGTGCTGAAGAAAGGTTTCTCGCCTCTTGTTAACAACGAAGTATTAATCGGCGATGTGCCTGACTTTAAAAATGCTGCGAAAATGCAGGAATTTTTACGTCAGCTGAACGACTGGTATGAACAGTACAGCGGAAAGCAGTGATAACACCATGACAAAAATACTTGCGATAAATGCCGGCAGTTCGTCTTTTAAGTTCGAGCTCTTTAATATGCCTGAAGAAACTGAAATTGCACGCGGGCTGGTTGAACGCATTGGTCTTTCCGGCGGGAAATTCACCTTGAACAGCGAAGGCGGCCGCGAAATAATTGAAAGAGATTTTAGAAATCATAAAGAAGCAGTTAACGTGATGCTGGAAACTCTAGTGGATAAAAATCTTATCCAATCAATCGAAGATATTGACGGTACCGGCCACCGTGTAGTGCACGGCGGAGAAACATTTACCGATGCCGTTGTTATCGATGAAGCAGTTACCAGAGAAATCGAGAAGCTGTCTGAATTTGCGCCGCTCCATAACCCGGCTAACCTCATGGGGATTCAGGCGATGATGGAGCTGCTGCCTGACGTGACTCATGTCGCAGTATTTGATACATCCTTCCATCAGACGATGCCGGAAAGTTCTTATCTGTACAGCCTGCCTTATAAGTATTATAAAGACTACCGCATCCGTAAATTCGGCTTCCACGGCACGAGTCATAAATATGTGACGAATCGTGCCGGCGAGCTGTTAAAACGTCCGCTTGAGGAACTGCGTCTGATCAGCTGCCACCTCGGTAACGGAGCGAGTATCGCTGCAGTTAAAGCAGGCGAGTCGCTGGACACGTCGATGGGCTTTACCCCGCTCGCTGGTGTGACGATGGGAACGCGCTCGGGTAACATCGACCCGTCGCTCATCCCTTACATAATGGAAAAAACCGATAAAAGTGCAGTGGAAGTGCTGAACGTGCTGAACAAAGAATCCGGTCTGCTTGGTGTCAGCGGATTTTCAAGCGATTTAAGAGACATTACTGAAGAAGCGAAAAATGGCAATGAACGCGCTGAACTGGCCTTAGAAGTATTCAGCTCGAGCATCCATAAATATATGGGCTCCTATGCTGCCCGCATGGGCGGTGTGGATGCGATAATATTTACAGCGGGTGTCGGGGAAAACTCTGCGCTGATCCGTGAAAAAGTATTGAACAGTCTCGAATTTATGGGAGTTTATCTGGATAAGAAGACGAACAATGAAACCGTCGGTATTGAAGCGACAATCAGTCATTCCTATTCACCGGTTAAGGTGCTGGTAATTCCGACGGATGAAGAAGTGATGATAGCAAGAGAAGTCTTGAGCAAGATGGCTTAGTAAGAATGGCTGGAACTATACATTGTGAGATTTTCATTTGCCGCTTTCATCGGATAATGATGGAGGCGGCTTTCCATCTTTAAAAAGAAAAAAAACTCATGCCTGCTTGAAACACCTCTTGGATATCTCAAGCAGACACGAGCTCTACCTAAAATTAATTTTACTATATATATTTTAAGTGTTCAAGTAATGTCATGCAATTTAAAGGAAGATACTAGAAATAAAGGATGAGATGAATGTATGTTTGAATCTGTAAGACTGACTAATCAAATACTAAATGAATTGGGATCTTCTGAAGTAAACGATGTTGAAATTGAACCATTGAATATTGAGTATGAAAGCTGTCTTTTTTATATAGATCAAAAGAAGTACAGAAGCAGAAGAGCGAAAAAAACACCAAATAAAAAAGGTTATTTTACTGTCTTTTGGATAAAAGACGATAATAATAAAAACCGGCCGTACAATTGGGAGGAAACTCCCGGGAAAATAATAATTACTTTTATAGACGAGGATAAAAAAGGCCAATTTATATTTCCGAAGGAAGTTTTATCGGAAAGAAATATTATTACAACAGATAATAAGAAAGGCAAGATGGCTTTAAGAGTTTATCCACCTTTCGAAACCTCACTGAATAAAACGGCTGAACAGACTCAGAAATGGCAAAGTGACTATTTTATTGATTTGACGGATAGTATTAATAAAACAAAATTTAGTGAGTTATACTAAAAATAAAAAGAAAAGGTGATTTTTATCATGAAAATCAGAGCGCTCGAAGAAACGGATTTGAAGTTTGTCCATCAGCTGAATAATGAATATTCGATTATGTCCTACTGGTTTGAAGAACCGTATGAATCACTGACCGAATTAAAACATCTATATAAAAAACATTTGATTGACGATGATGAGAGAAGATTTGTCATTGAGGACGACGGAGTACTGGCGGGAATTGTCGAGCTGGTTGAGATCAACTACATCCACAGAAACTGTGAAATCCAAATTATCGTGCAGCCGGAATTTAACGGCAGAGGCTATGCGAAATTTGCCTTCCGAGAATGTCTGGCATACGCCTTCGATATTTTGAATATGCACAAAGTCTATCTGTATGTCGATACGGACAATGAAAAAGCAGCTCATATATACAAAAAGAGCGGCTTTACGATAGAAGGAACTTTAAAAGAACAATTTTATACTAAAGGTGAATATCAGGACGCCTATCTGATGGGGCTGTTAAAGCGCAATTGGCACCGGGGAGACTAACCAGTTCTTATGGACTGTTTTTTTAATTCGGAAAAATAGGGTATAGAATAAAAGATAACTCTAAATTGTTTAGACAGGAGTGTAACTATGCTTGTAGTAATAGATGTTCAAAATGACACTTTTGATGAAAGAGGGAGCAACTTTGCGGAATGGTCCAAGGTCATTGAAGAGGCTGTTGCAAAAAGAATTGACCAGGCAATAGAGAATAACGAATCCATTATCTATACAAAAAATTTGTATCCCGATTTTGAATATGATGAACGCTCCGCAGAATCCATTCATTTTGATGAAGCGATATATCCCAAATTCTACACACGGCTTGAGGATTACGGTGACGAATACACGAAAACTTTTTACGGCATTCCGCCGAACCAGGCGCAGAATATATATGAGAACTATAAAGATGAAGTCGAGACGAACCAGACCATTGAATTTATCGGTGTCGAAACAAACGTCTGTGTCCTCGCAAATATTATGGTGATTCAAAATATTTTCCCGGAAGCGAATATTACGGTGAATAAAAAACTTGTGGCCGCAGCAAGCGATGACCTGCACGATAAAACGCTTGAAGTACTGTCGAATATGAATGTATTTGTAGTGGAATAAAGACTCGGGACAATGAATGTCCTGAGTTTTTTTGTTCTATGGGAAGTTAGGGGGGGTGGATGCCCATGTGGTTTTGACATGGGCATTTAAACGGTGTTGGATTCCCATGTGGTTTTGACATGGTCATTTAAACGGCGTTGGATTGCCATGTAGTTTTGACATGGGTATTTAAACGGTGCTGGATTGCCATGTGGTTTTGACATGGTCATTTAAAAGGTGTTGGATTGCCATGTAATTTTGACATGGGTATTTAAACGGTGCTGGATTGCCATGTAATTTTGACATGGGTATTTAAACGGTGCTGGATTGCCATGTGGTTTGGACATAGCCAATTAAAAGGCGTTGGATGCCCATGTGGTTTTGACATGGGCATTTAAACGGTGTTGGATTCCCATGTGGTTTTGACATGGGCAATTAAACAGTGCTGGATGCCCACCTAACTTGAACATGGGCACCCAACCAGCAAAAGTATCTCAACGCACATAAAAAAAGAGGATATCGCTCCGATATTCTCTTGAAACACTATTTATTTCTCTCGGCTTTTATCTTCTCAACGCCTTCACGCACGAGTGGTGCAACTTTTTCGCCAAACAGCTCAATCGTTTTAAGCACCTGCTCGTGCGGCATTGTACCGACCGGTGTCTGAAGTGTAAAGCGCTCAACGCCCATATGTTCATATAAGGCGATAATTTTTCTTGCCACAGTTTCGGGACTGCCGACATATAAAGCGCCTTCCGGATCGCACATATTATCGAAGGCTTCTCTCGTATACTGTCCCCAGCCGCGCTCGCGGCCGAGCCTTGTCATCGAACTTGAAATAGCTGGAAAGAACAAATCGCGTGCTTCACCGTCTGTATCCCAAATGAATCCGTGTGAGTTTGTTGCGACTTTCAGTTTGCTTTTATCGTGTCCTGCTGCTTCACCGATTTGACGGTAAAAGTCAGCGATTCTTGCAAACTGAAAAGGGCTGCCGCCGATTATTGCGAGCACTAAAGGCAGTCCGAGTTCTCCGGCGCGTTTAGCGGATTGCGGTGTACCGCCGCTTGCAATCCAAATCGGGATTTCATCCTGCACTGGTTTTGGGAAAATCTCAGCATTTTCTAAAGCCGCTCTATGCGTTCCGGACCAGTTAATTTTTCCGCCTTTTTGCAGTGTAAGGAGCAAATCCAGTTTTTCATTAAACAGTGTATCGTAATCGTTTAAATTGTAGCCGAACAGCGGAAACGATTCGATAAACGACCCGCGTCCTGCCATTATTTCAGCACGGCCGCCTGAAATTCCGTCTAAAGTCGAAAAACGTTCATAAACGCGTACCGGATCATCCGAAGAAAGAACCGTCACACCGCTAGACAGACGGATATTTTTAGACACTGCTGCGCCCGCTGCGAGTACGACATCCGGTGCACTGACTGCATAATCATTTCTGTGATGTTCCCCGATTGAAAACACATCGAGACCGGCGCGGTCAGCTGTTTCTATTTCGCGCACGAGTTCCTGCAGACGTTCTGCATGGGATATTGTTTTTCCGGTTTGAGGATCAAAAACCGCATCTCCAAACGTATTAATTCCAAGTTCCATAAGTAACCTCCGGTTATAAATTTGAATTCAGTGTAGCTGATATTCTTCAAATAAAAAAGTAATGAGCTCGAAAGCCCATTACTTTAATATAAATCATTCAATTTAACATTAGCGATTTTGTTCAATAAATTCTTCAGTCGCTACCATAGGCTCAAAGTCCGTAGGTAATGTTTCAGTGCGGACAACCAGCACGTCACATTTAGCGTTTCTTACGATAGCTTCAGAAACCGAACCGATAATAAAACGTTCTACAGCGTTCAAACCAGTCGATCCGCAGGCGATTAAGTCTGCGCCGATTTTTTCTACGGCTTTTTTAGGAATGATTGATTTAGGTGAACCATAGTCGATGATTTTCTCTACATGTTCAACACCTTTATCTAATGCGACTTTCTCATATCCGTCCAGCAATTTTTGCGCAAATTCGTTGGCACGTGCTGAAATTGAACGGTCGTACGCTTCAACAGACGCGAAAGAGCGAGTATCGATAACGTTGATAATAGAAAGTTTCGCGTTGTTACGTTTCGCAGCTTCGACTGCTTTCTGGAATGCCCATTCTGCTTCGTGTGATCCGTCTACTGCAACTAGGATGTTTTGATATTGTAACATTTAAAATCAACTCCATTTCCTCTTCTTAGTTATATTATACCACATGTATGCGCTCTCAAAACTTTAAATATTGAGACAATTATAGACCAAATTGTGACTTATTGTGATACAATATATTTGTTTGAATAAAGGGGGATTTGGAAATGATTATTGGTATACCGAAAGAAGTAAAAAACAACGAAAACAGAGTCGGTTTAACACCGGGCGGCGTTTACGCTTTCGTGCAGGCCGGACATACTGTTCGCGTAGAAAAAAATGCAGGCAGCGGTTCTTATTTTGAAGATGAAGCATACATTGAAATGGGTGCAGAAATCGTCGGTACTGCAGCTGAAGCCTGGGATTCAGAAATGGTTGTAAAAGTAAAAGAACCATTAGCCGAGGAATTCGATCTTATTAAAGAAGAATCTATTTTGTTTACATACTTGCACCTTGCTCCGGAAGAAGCTTTAACTCAAGTGCTTGTCGATAAAAAAGTAACGGCAATTGCCTATGAAACGATTCAGCTGCCGGACGGCTCGCTGCCCCTTCTGGCGCCGATGAGTGAAGTCGCTGGACGCATGGCACCGCAGGTCGGCGCTGAGCATCTGAAAAGCATCAACGGCGGAAAAGGTATTCTTCTCAGCGGAGTTCCGGGGGTAGAAAAAGCTAAAGTGACTATCGTCGGCGGGGGAGCTGCAGGTACGAACGCTGCTAAAATGGCAGTCGGCCTCGGTGCGGACGTAACAATTTTAGACTTGAATCCAAAACGCTTAAGAGAACTCGATGATTTATTCGGTCCGCGCGTACAGACATTAATGTCAACGCCTTTAAACATTAAAGACTCCGTAGAATCGAGTGATTTAGTAATTGGTGCAGTATTAATTCCGGGAGCGAGAGCACCGAAACTTGTCACTGAGGAAATGATTAAAAATATGGCGCCGGGCTCTGTAATCGTCGATATCGCAATCGATCAGGGCGGTATTTTTGAAACGACTGATAAGATTACAACCCACGATGACCCGACCTATGTGAAGCACGGTGTGATTCATTATGCAGTAGCAAACATGCCGGGAGCTGTACCGCGTACATCAACAAACGCACTGACAAACGCAACACTTCAGTACGGACTCTTGATTGCCAACAACGGCTACAAAGAAGCACTAGTTAAAAACCCTGTTATTGCAGGCGGATTTAACACCTTCCAAGGTCATGTAACTTATGAAGCAGTTGCAGAAGCTCAAAACAGAGAGTACGTCAGCATTCACGATTTACTGAAATAAAATAAGGAATGGCAGCCGTCGCAGCTGCCATTTTTATTTGAAATGAGATTCCATGAACGTCGTTATTTCAACAAAGTACATGCAGTATTTTCTATGAACGTTGTCGATTCAATAAAGTACATGCAATACTTTCTATGAACGTTGTCACTTCAACAAAGTCCATACACTAGATAAAACGCTCTATTTATCAATCACAGCAACATCAAACGGAATACTTTTCTTTAAATCCTCGAGCTGTTCAGTCCGGACCAGCGGAATAATCGACAGCCGCTTCTTCACGTGCATTTTTAACTTCGCAAGAGGCTGCAGTTCTTTAAAGTTTCTAATATCAATCTCCCGAAGGTCGTATATCACCCCGGAGACGTCATGATCGATAAAAATCTCGGCGAGACGGCTGTGTAAAAAGTAGGGAACCTTCGTAAAGGACGGCCCGATGATAAAGTGCTTGTTCCTGATTTCATTCGACAGAGTTTCGATAAGCGCCGTATCCACATCATGAAAGTCGCGTGTAAATATCTGGTCGACTATAAATCCGTCGGCTGCAGTTTCTCCGCGTATCGTTTCAATCAGTGTATTTTCAATCATGAAGCCGTTCGTCTCATGGAAGTTGTTTATCGCTATATAAATTTCGCCGGCTGGTGTAAGCGCGCGCTGCATGGCCGGCAGTGTTAAATTCGGTGTGTTAAAGTCAGGGTAGGCAAAGAGTACAGCGTCAGCTTCCATACTGAGTGCATGTGTTAAATAAATATGTTTCATCGTATCGTCTCCTTATATGCAAAATGTCATTTTGATGATTATTAAAATGTATTTACGGGAATAGACTATTATTAATAATTTTAAACAGGAGTGGTAATTTTGACTGTAAAATTTCATGGACACGCGGTGCTTTCGTTCAATAATAATGACACAGATGTCATTATCGACCCGTTTATTAACGGCAACGATTTAACAGATTTAACGGTTGAGAACATTAAAGCTGATTATATTATACTAACACACGGCCACAATGACCATGTGGGCGATACAATTGAAATCGCTAAAAATAATAACGCGACAGTAATCGCACCTGTGGAACTCGCGGCTTATGTAGAAGCACAAGGCGTGGAAAATACTGTCGGCATGAATGTCGGCGGGGAAGGCGAGTACGACTTCGGTAAAGTGAAATTCGTTCACGCATTCCACACGTCAAGCTACACAGATGGCGAAGACGTAACCCATTACACAGGTGAGCCGATGGGCTTAATTTTAACAATTAACAATAAGAAAGTTTACGTTACAGGCGACACCGGTCTGTTCGGCGATATGGAACTGATTGCTAAAAGAAATGGACCGATTGATGTATGCTTTATTCCAATCGGCGACCACTTTACTATGGGCATCGACGATGCGGCTTACGCAATTAACGAACTGATTAAACCGACGATTGCTGTGCCGGTGCACTTCGATACCTTCCCGCCGATTAAGCAGGACCCGGAAGAATTTAAAGACAAAGTCAGAACGGTCTGCCAGGTGCTGAAACCGGGCGAAGCAGTCCAGTACTCATAGAAAGATGAAGGAAACTCTCTGTGCAGAGTTTCCTTTTTTCTTTTATACACACAGATTATTCGTGCTATGATAAATTTAACGGGAAATAAAGAAATTGGGTGAAGACATGTCGAAACATGAAGATATATTAAAATACATAAGAGGACTCAGAGAGGGCAGCAGTTTATCCGTCAGACAAATCTCAGGCTATATGGGCGTCTCGCTAGGCACGAGCTACCGTGCGATTAAACAGGCGGAGCAGGACGGTCTTGTGAAGACGGTGGAGAGAGTCGGCACCTTCCGCATCGTCCAGCGCGAAGTAAAAAGCCACGGTAAAATTATGTTCAGGGAAGTCAACCGCGTAATCCAGGGAACCGTTCTTTCCGGAGATAACTACCTTGATAAAGAGATTTCGAGAATATTAATCGGGGCGATGCAGACGGAAGATCTCGTAAAATATTTAGAACCGAACGGTCTGTTAATCGTCGGCAACCGTGAGAAGTCCCAGCGGAAGGCACTGGAAAATGGTGTCGGCTTATTAATTACCGGCGGCTTCGGCACCGGGGAAGAAATCCTGAAACTGGCAGAAGAAAAACAGCTGCCGGTTATTTCCACGACTCACGACTCGTTTACGTGTGCATCGATTATACACAGGGAAGTTTACAGCCTGTCGCTGTCGCAGAACATTGTTACCGCCGGCAGCCTGATGGTAAAACAGGAGCAGTACACGATTGATATAAATGAACTCGGCACGGAAATTCATCCCGAAGATAAAAACATGATTCTCTTAAACGGCAACCGTTTCGTCGGAGCCATCCGTTCGAAATATCTCGATGAAATGACGAAGGATAACTATACTTCTTATCTGCTGCCGGATTACAGTGCAGAAGAGGATACGACGCTCCTGTCCCTTCGGCAGATTATGAGCTGGCATCAGCTGAATATAATTCCGGTGGTGGAGTCCGGTGATTACAGAGGCATCGTCCACCGGAGAGAAGTGTTTAAAAATATATCATCGAGAAACTTAAAATCGGGCATGTCGACAGATCAGCTAATCGACAGGGAAATTAAAATCGACAGCAATAAAATCAATATCCGGGTCATGCCGTTTATGGCGGACGAATACGGTTCGCTGTCGCAGGCAAACTTTATGCGCCTCGCGGAGCGTTTAATACTCGTTGTGCTTCAGGAGAATGATATTCACAGCTATCACATCGATACTTACAACATCATGAACTTTAAAATTGTACAGCTATATCAGGAAATAGAACTGACCGGTGAAATTATCGACCGGGGCGAGCAGTTTATCCGTCTGGAAATCATCCTCAACGTTCAGGGAACTGCATATTCCAAGGCGACCTTCATGATTCAGCATTTCAACGAAAAATAAAAAACATCCTGCTGTAAAATTTACAGCGGGATGCTTTTCTATGTATTGCTTTTATTTTTTGCGTTTGGCTTTGTTCGCTTTCATCGCTTCAAACTCTTTCCATGCCTGCTCTTCAATGGGCAGATTTCCCTTGAAGTATTTCCGCGCTTTATTAAAGTAAAACAGCTGGTAGGCACCGAGCAGCACGAACAGGCCGCCGATTAAATAAGCAACGGCAGTGTGGAACTGGACTATTGAGTTCAAACCGAACGCGATGAGAAACAGGGCAAGCCATATTCTCGCAATACTGTTATAATACGCGCCTCTGACGTCGCGGATTGTCCGTATCTTTCTGACTTTGAAAACCACAAAAAGAATAAAGGTAAAGACAATCGCTGTGACGAGAAATGACACGGCAAGCGTGTACAAGAATTCCATACGTTACAACTCCAATCTCTAATGTAGTATAATTGATTGATGAATGTAAGTAAATTAATATTGAGGAGTTTCGCCATTGTTTAATAAATTAACCGGACATTTAAATGACTTAAACACATATGCCAAAGACGTACTGGAACTGATAGAATCACACGATGAAATTGTTATACTGAGACATCAGAAACCGGATCCCGATGCCTACGGTGCTCAGCTCGGTCTTCGTGCATATTTACAAAATAAATATCCTGATAAAAGTATCAAGGCGCTCGGAAGCGGCGAGCCGTCACTTGAGTTTTTAGGAGAAATGGACCGCGTGAGTACAATTGAGCGGCCGCTGGTTATTGTCGTGGATACGGGAAACAAAGAACGCATTGACGGCACGCTCGACTACGCAGAAAAAATCGTCAAAATTGACCATCACCCGAATGTCGAATTGTACGGTGACGTGTCGATTGTTGAGACGGATGTATCATCTGCGAGCGAACTGATTTATCTCTTAATCGACAGATGGGACAGCTCAGCTATGAACGATGAAGCCGCAGCTTTGTTTTATATGGGAATCGTCGGTGACACGGGCAGATTTTTATACAATAATACGAGTGCTCTGACGCATGCAGTCGCATCCAAGCTGAAAGAGTTTAATTTCGATGCTGCGGATTTGAACAATCAGATGCATAAATCTTCTAAAAATAAATTTAAATATAAAGGTTATTTAATTAATAATGCAGTGTTTACGGATTCCGGCATCGCTTATGTGTACGTGCCGAAATCAGTCATGGAAGAATACGACTTAAGCGTCAGCGAAGCGGGACTGGATGTAAATATCTTCAGGGAAATTGAAGATGTGAAAGTATGGTTCATCGCACTGGAAGGTGACGGTGAAATCCGCGTCCGCCTCCGTTCAAAAGAGGTCGTAATCAACGATGTCGCTGCGATGTTCGACGGCGGCGGCCATCCGCTCGCTTCAGGCGTCCGTGTCAAAAACATGGATATGCTTAAAGAACTGCTTGTGAAAATTGAAGAAAAATTGTAAGAGTAGGTGTTTCAATGCTTAATTTAAATGTGCACAGCTCATTTGATTTTTTAAATTCAAATATTACATTGGAGCGTTTATACGAGAAATTAAACAGTGACGGCCAGAGCGCTGTAGCCGTCACGGATTTAAACCGCATGCACGCGGTATACCGGCTGATGGCAACAGCGCCGAAATACGGCATTAAACCGGTGCCCGGCATGGAAATTATTGTGGAGGACGGCATGAACGGCGTGCCGCTCGTGCTGCTGGCGAAAAATCATCAGGGCTATCTCGAACTCGTGCGCACAAGCGCCATGCTGTCGTACAGAGGTTCAGCGCGGACGTCGCTCAAGTTTCTTCAGGATACTATTAAAAACTGCCTCTTAATCGGCAAGACTTCGGAGGCGACGGCAATTTTAAGCGCCATGGATCTTCCGGAAGAAGATAAATATATCAGCCACGATTCAGACGGAGATTACAAGAAGGTGTTTATAAAAGCCGCGCATTACGTTAATTCAAATGAACGGGGTTCCTTAAAAGTGCTGAATGGCATCCGGGATAACGAGCGGCTCAGTATCGACAGCGTGCAGAATCTCGAGGGGGATGCCTGTATTCAGACCCGGGATATGGTGCCTGAAGCCGCGCGCGTTTATTTAAAAAATAATGAAGAAATTATAAATAAGTGCGAGGTGCCGATACCTTCTGTATCTCATACGCTGCCGAAATTTAATAATCCAGAAGGCAGCAGTTCAAAAGACTACTTATGGCAGCTTTTAATGGAAAGATTTGAAGCAGGAAATTTCAGAGACCGTAATGAATATATGGAACGGCTGAAGTACGAATACGGCATTATTACCGGTATGGGATTTGAAGATTATTTTTTAATTGTCCAGGATCTGGTAAATCATGCAAAATCAAACGGTATTTACGTCGGGCCGGGCAGGGGATCCTCCAGTGCAAGTCTCGTGTCGTATCTTTTGGATATTACCGAAGTCGACCCGCTTGAATACAATTTGCTGTTTGAGCGTTTTCTGAATCCGGAGAGGGTAAGCATGCCGGATATCGATATCGATTTTGAAGATTCAAGACGCGATGAAGTCGTTGAATATTTAATTAAAAAATACGGTGATATGCGGGTGGCGAACATCATTACATACGGAACGCTGAGCGCCAAAATGGCCGCGCGCGACGTGGGGCGAGTCTTCGGTTTTTCTGACGATGAACTGAAGCTCGTGTCCAATCTTGTACCGGATGAGCCGAACGCATCGCTTGAAGATGCATTTTCAAGCAGCCGTTTTAACACGCTTTTAGAAGCGGACAGAAAGTATAAAACATTTATGGATATCACGTTGAAAATTGAAGGGCTGCCGCGCCATACATCGACGCACGCAGCAGGCCTTCTTCTGAGCAGTGAAACGCTGACGAACAGCGTGCCCGTAATTTTCTCTGAAGGCCATGTAATGAGCCAGTGGCCGATGAAAGATGTTGAAGCGGCGGGGCTGTTAAAAATTGATCTGCTCGGCTTAAAAAACCTGTCGCTGATCCGCTATATGGTCCAGAGCATCAGGCGGACGGAGAAAAACTTCTCGCTTGATGATATAACAGAAGATAAAAGAGTCTATAAAATGCTGTCAAAAGGAATGACTCTCGGTATTTTTCAGCTGGAGTCATCCGGCATCAGACGAGTCATTGAAAACTTTCAGCCGGAAAGTCTGAAGGATCTCGCTGCAGTCCTTGCACTGTACCGGCCGGGTCCGATGAAAGAAATCGATAACTTTATCTACAGAAAAGAACACCCTGAAACAATTAAGTATCCTCATGAAGATCTGAAAGATATTTTAAAAGAAACGTTCGGTGTCATCGTCTACCAGGAACAGATTATGCAGATTGCCGGTAAAATTGCCGGCTTCAGCTACGGGGAAGCGGATATTTTAAGACGCGCTATGGGCAAAAAGGACCGTCATGCGCTGACTAATGAGCGCGAGCATTTTATTGCCGGAGCAGTGAAGAAAAACTACACTGCAGAGCTTGCAGAAAATATTTTCGATCTGATTATGGAGTTTGCGGACTATGGTTTTGTTAAGAGCCATGCGGTTGCCTACGGTAAAGTCGCCTACACGATGGCCTATATGAAACTGCATTATCCCGAACATTTTTACGCGGTCATATTAACACACCACCGGGGCAACGACGAAAAAATCAGCCAGCTTCTAACCGAGCTGAAGATGATGCGTATCCCGCTCCTCGCTCCGGATATTAATACATCCATATGGCAGAACTCGCAGCAAGAAGGCATCTTGCTCGGCTTTTCGATGATCAGCGGAATTTCAAGACCGCTATATGAAGCGCTCATGGCAGCGCGAAAGGACGACGGACCTTTTAAGGATATATACGACCTGGTATCCCGCACAGATTTTAAATTCAATGAAAAAATCTTAAGAAACTTAATTATCTCGGGGACACTCGACGGTTTTGAAGAAAACAGAAAAACGATGCTGCAGACGCTGCCTGATATTTTATCGACGGTGAGCGACGGTTATCAGCACGACTCGTTCTTAAGTTCCCTTGGTTTTAATCTTAAAAAAGAATACCGGTACAGCGAAGAAATGGACGGCGCTGAAAAAATTGAAGGCGAAAAAGAAGCGCTCGGATTTTATATTTCAACGCATCCCATCCTCTTAAAGCACCGGGAACTTGAATTTATTCCCTTTTCTCTGATTCATCATAAACGTAAACACGGTACCTATCTTCTCTATATTGAAGATTTCCGCACGATTAAAGTGAAGAAAACAGGGCAGAATATGGCCTTTTTGACACTGACTGACGGGCATTCTAATATTGACGGGGTCCTATTTGCGAAAGAGTATTTTAAATATCATCCTATGCTGAAAGAATCGATCGTGGCAGCGGATGCAACTTACGGCATGCGCCAGGGAAAACCGCAGCTCGTTATAGACAGACTGTATCCGGCGGACGACTACGTCCGGACGTATATAGAGAAAACCAAGAAAATCTATATCAGGGATGTCAGTATCGATGAAATTTCAGAGCTGCTCGCAGAGAGCGGGGTGCCGATTCACGATTTTAACACGCAAGAATTCGCCGGATATATTCCAATCAGTAAAATAGAAACTTTAATTTCAAACATACAAGTCGAAAATATCCGTTTAATCGTGTAAATTTATTGTAAAATAAAAAAATTAATGATAATATACCGTGGTATGACCACTTTAGGAGGAACTAATTTGTCTTTAAAAAGCGATGCATTAGAACTGCACAAAGTTAACCAGGGAAAGCTTTCCGTCAATTCAAAAGTAGCATTAAAGGATAAAGAGGCGCTCAGCCTTGCGTATTCACCGGGAGTTGCTGAGCCGTGCAAGGAAATATACGAAGATGAAAGAAAGATATTTGATTACACGATTAAAGGTAATACTGTAGGCGTTGTAACTGATGGTTCGGCAGTGCTCGGACTCGGCAATATCGGAGCTTCAGCCAGTCTGCCGGTAATGGAAGGGAAGAGTGCGCTTCTTAAAAACTTTGCAGGCGTAGATTCTTTCCCAATCGCTTTAAAAACAAATGACGTCGATGAAATCGTCAATACAGTTAAACTGATGACTCCTGTTTTCGGCGGTATTAATCTGGAAGATATTTCAGCGCCGAGATGTTTTGAAATTGAGGAAAGACTGAAAAAGGAAACTGATATTCCTGTCTTTCACGATGATCAGCACGGGACGGCTATCGTTACGCTGGCTGGTCTGATAAACGCAGTCAAACTGACAGGCAAAACTTTATCTACTGTTAAAGTGGTACTGAACGGCGCGGGCGCTGCAGGTGTTGCTATTGTTAAACTGCTTCACAGTTTTGGTGTTAAAGATATGATTATGTGTGATTCGCGCGGAGCAATTTACGAAGGCCGTGAATCAGGCATGAACGCAATCAAAGATGAAGTTGCGAAGTTCACCAATATCGATAATGAAGAAGGCAAGCTTTCAGATGTTATTAAAGATGCAGATATTTTTATCGGTGTATCGGTGGAAAATGCAGTAACTGAAGATATGGTCCGTTCGATGAATGAAGATCCGATTATCTTTGCCATGGCAAACCCGACTCCTGAAATTATGCCTGATGTCGCAATTGCCGCCGGTGCTAAAGTAGTGGGCACAGGACGCAGCGACTTCCCGAACCAGGTTAACAATGTACTGGCTTTCCCGGGTATTTTCAGAGGTGCGCTCGATGTTCAGTCAACGCACATCAATGAAGAAATGAAAAAAGCGGCAGTGCTTGCAATCGCAGAAATTGTTAAGCCGGAAGAATTGAGTGCGGATTATGTGATTCCGGACGCCTTCCATCCGGAAGTAGCACCGATGGTTGCAGAGCGCGTGGCAGCAGCTGCTATGAATACGGGCGTGTCGCGTAAAAAAGTTGAAGCCGGTTACGTTTACTCCAGGACGAAAAAACTGATCAGCGAATTGAACGGTTAATCATGGAAAATAAAAAGGGTCTTCAGATGATTCTTGAAGAGATTAATAAAATTATTGTGGATCAGAATATCGGCATCGGAGAGAAGATACCGAGTGAACGCTATTTGAAAGAACGGCTGAATGTCAGCCGGCAGAGTGTAAGAGAAGCGCTGAGAGCGCTGGAACTTATCGGGGTTATTTACGTTAAACGCGGGGAAGGTACGTATCTTGCGAATATCGACAGCCACCAGCTCTACACTTTAATAGCGAAATATCTGCTTAGAACAGACAGACAATATGAAGAGTTAGTTGAATTGATGCATATGATTGATTATTACTACGAACATAAATATAATGGCATGAAAACTGTGGATGACGGTGATAATCAAGTGGTGCAGAGAATCTACAAACTGCTGAAAAAATATGCTGACGGCTATGACAGCTAACTTCGATGAGGTGTAAAAATGTTAAAGGATATATTTTTTAAACTGAACAAAAAAGCAAGTGATGAAAAAACGGATAAGGCTGAGAAACAGGAAACGATTATGACGAAGTGTCCAAACTGCAAGAAGATTCTTTATTCAAAAGATCTTCACAAGCGTTTGAACGTCTGTTCAAATTGCGACCATCATCTGCCGATTATAAGCACGGAGCGGATGGATGCGCTGCTCGATATTGACAGCGGCAAAGAACTGTTTGCAAATATTACATCGGTTAACCCGCTGAATTTCCCGAATTACGAAGAGAAACTTGCTTCTGATAAAGAGAAAACAGGTCTCGAAGAAGCATTGATCGTTTCCCACGGGAAAATTATGGGCAGTGAAGCGGTCGTCGCGATTATGGATCCGCGTTTCCGTATGGGCAGCATGGGTTCGGCGCTCGGTGAAAAACTGGCGCGTACTTTCCAGTATGCAACAGAACACAGACTGCCGGTCATCGTCTTTACAGCGAGCGGCGGCGCGCGCATGCAGGAAGGGATTTTATCGCTAATGCAGATGGCGAAAGTCAGCGTTGCGATTGAACGGCATAACAAAGCAGGTCTTCTTTACATCGCCTACATGACAAACCCTACAACGGGCGGAGTATCTGCATCATTTGCATCAGTCGGTGATATCAACCTCGCTGAAAAAGGCGCTTTAATCGGTTTTGCCGGACGCCGTGTAATCGAAGAAACAATTAAAGAAAAACTGCCGGATGATTTCCAGACGGCGGAGTTTTTACTCAAGCACGGGCAGCTTGATGATGTCGTCAACAGAGTTAACATGAAACGCTATCTTGGCACGATTTTAAAGATGCATGAAGAGGTTGTGTAATTATGGTATTTGAATTTGAAAAACCGGTTCAGGAACTGGAAAACAAAATTAAAGAGCTTGAAAAATATGCCCATAAAAACAAGCTGGATCTGACGACTGAAATCAGCTTTCTGGAGAGAAAAGTGAAGGATAAAAAAGAAGAAGTATATTCTCAGCTTACACCCTGGCAGCGTGTTGAAATTGCACGCTACATAAAACGGCCGACTTCAAAAGAATATATCGCCGCGCTGTTCGATGACTTTATCGAGTTTAAAGGCGACCGCGCCTACTCGGATGACAATGCGATTATCGGTGGCATTGCGATGTTCAAGGGACGTCCAGTGACCGTAATCGGCAACCAGCGCGGAATGGATACGAAAGATAATATTGCGCGCAACTTCGGCATGGCGCACCCCGACGGCTACAGGAAAGCTCTCCGTCTGATGAAGCAGGCGGAGAAATTCAAACGCCCGGTAATCTGCTTTATAGATACGAAAGGCGCATATCCGGGTAAAGCCGCTGAAGAACGCGGCCAGAGCGAGTCGATTGCAAGAAACCTGGTCGAAATGGCTGGTCTGACTGTGCCTGTAATCAGTATTGTTATAGGGGAAGGCGGTTCGGGCGGTGCACTAGCGCTCGGTGTCTGCAATAAATTATTCATGCTCGAAAACGCAACGTACTCGGTGATTTCACCAGAGGGTGCAGCAAGTATTTTATTTAAAGACGCTTCGCTGAAAGAAATCGCAGCGGAATCTTTAAAAATAACTGCAGCCGACCTGCTTGAACTCGGCGTGAGTGACGGCACGATAAAAGAACCGGCCGGCGGCGCTCATCACGATAAATCATTCGTTTTCAACAAAACGGATGAAGTGCTGCAGAATGCACTGGCGGAACTTACGCCGATGGACGGTAATGCTTTAGTCGATCAGCGTTACGACAAATACATGTCGATTGGACAGTTCAGTGAATAACAGGAATATATAAATCGCACTTGCCCGTATGGAGGCGGGTGCGTTTTTTTTGATTAGGTCGTCAATGACGTGTGTTCATTGGCCAGCTGGCGTCTTTACTCAGCCAATGAACTTAAGTCAGTATCGCACCGCAAGCCCGCCTTTCGATTTACTCGCATTTTCCCCGCCATATAGATAGACCGTGAAAGCATAATTATGCTATGTTTAAATGGACTGGCAGGTGGGTGATAATCATGAGGAAAATAGCGGTTTTGACAAGCGGCGGAGATGCGCCCGGCATGAATGCCGCGATACGTGCAGTGGTGCGTAAAGCAATTCATGACGGGATGGAAGTTTACGGTGTAAGCCACGGTTTTAACGGACTGATAAATAACGATATTAACAAAATGGATCTCGGTGATGTCGGCGATATTATTCACCGGGGCGGGACGGCTTTATATTCCGCACGCTGTGAAGAGTTCAGGACTGAAGAAGGCAGAAAGCGTGCGGCGGATAATTTAAAGACGTACGGTATTGAAGGTCTCGTCGTTATCGGCGGGGACGGTACGTACAAAGGTGCTTTTGAACTGTCGAAACTCGGTGTGAAAACCGTCGGTGTGCCTGCGACGATCGATAATGATATTGCCGGCACTGATGTAACTATCGGCTATGACACAGCACTCAACACCATCGTTGATATGATCGATCGTATCCGGGATACGGCAACGAGCCATGAACGGACCTTTATCATTGAAGTGATGGGCAGGGATTCCGGGGAACTTGCACTAAACGCGGGGCTCGCAGCCGGCGCGGAAACAATTTTTATTCCGGAGCGGAATACGAAGATGGAAGATGTGGCCGAACGTATTCAGGCCGGGCTTGACCGGGGGAAAAAACATTCCCTGATCGTCGTCGCAGAAGGGGTCATGACTGCAGAATACTGTAGCGCTGAACTGGCAAAGTATATTAATATAGAAACCAGAATCAGTGTTTTAGGACATATTCAGCGCGGCGGCAAACCGAGTGCCGGAGACAGGGTGCTCGGCTCGAGGCTCGGCGCTTATGCAGTGAGCCTTTTAGAGGAAGGGCAGTCGGGTGTCGGCGCCGGTATTTCCAAAAATGAATTAACAGCCACAGATTTTTCGTACGTACATGTACATGAGAAAAAGTATGACAACAGTATTTATCTGCTTTCAAAAGAGCTTTCAATTTAGGAGGAAAAGAAGAATGAGAAATACAAAGATTGTATGTACAATAGGACCGGCCTCAGAATCGGAAGAAGTGCTTGAAAAAGTAATTATGGCGGGGATGAACGTTGCGCGTTTAAACTTTTCGCATGGTGACCACAAAGAACACCAGGCGCGCATTGATACGATTAGAAAAGTAGCGAAACGCCTCGATAAAACAGTCGGTATTCTCTTGGACACAAAAGGACCGGAAATCAGAACGCACTCGATGGAAAATGGAGAGGTTGAACTTGTCCGCGGACAGAAAATCGAAGTGTCCATGACAGAGGTGCTCGGTAATTCAGAACGCTTCTCTGTTTCCTATGAAGGGCTGATCGATGATGTTGACCCGGGAGACTTTATTCTTCTTGATGACGGGCTAGTTGAACTTGAAATCGATGAACTGAATAAAGATACAGGCATTATTACGACGACTGTTAAAAACAACGGCCTCTTAAAAAATAAAAAAGGGGTTAACGTGCCTGGTGTCAGCGTAAAACTCCCAGGTTTAACAGAAAAAGATAAGGAAGATGTGAAGTTCGGCATCGAGCAGGGTGTGGATTTTATCGCGGCAAGCTTTGTCAGACGTGCCCAGGATGTGCTTGAAATCCGGGAGATGCTTGAATCACACGATGGCGAATACATTAAAATTATTCCTAAAATTGAAAACCAGGAAGGAATCGACAACATCGATGAAATCCTGAAAATTTCAGACGGCCTGATGGTAGCCCGAGGTGATCTCGGTGTGGAAATTGCACCGGAAACAGTACCGATGATGCAAAAAGAACTCATCAGAAAATGTAATTTACTCGGTAAACCGGTAATTACTGCAACACAGATGCTCGATTCCATGCAGACGAATCCGAGATGTACACGCGCTGAAGCAAGTGACGTGGCGAACGCAATTTACGACGGCAGCGATGCGGTAATGCTGAGCGGTGAAACTGCAGCAGGTGCATATCCGGTTGAAGCAGTGCAGACGATGGCGAAAATCGCAGTGTCGGCTGAAGAGGCTCAGGACTATAAGAAATTATTATCCGACAGAACGAAATCAACTCAGACGAACATGGTGACGGCAATCGGTGTATCCGTTGCCCACACAGCTCTGAATTTAAAATGTAAAGCAATTGTCGCCGCAACTGAAAGCGGACATACAGCGAATATGATTGCGAAATACCGTCCGCATGCGAATATCGTGGCGGTCACTCCTTATGAACATGTCGCGCGTCAGCTTAATCTCGTCTGGGGTGTCAACCCGATCGTTAAAGAAGCGGAAAGAGATACAGATGAACTGCTCAATACATCTGTAATGGCAACGCTTGAAAAAGGCTACGCAAATGAAGGTGACCTAATTATTATTACTGCAGGTGTGCCTGCAGGCAGAGCGGGCACGACGAACTTAATGAAACTGCACGTCGTCGGGGATACGCTGATTAAAGCACAGGGTATCGGCGATAAAACAGCAGTCGGAGAAGTAGTTACTGCAAGAAATTATAATGAACTGGAAGGCAAAGATACGACCGACAAGATTGTCGTTGTTCAGTCAGTCGACGCCTTAATGACGCCGCTCTTAATTAAAGCAGCAGGACTAATTACGGTTGAAGGCGGACTGACAAGCCAGGGTGCTATTGTCGGCTTGAATCTGGAGCTGCCGACCATCGTCGGTGCGAAAGAAGCACTTGAAGTGCTGGAAGATAATATGCTCGTTACCATAGACAGTGAACAGAGCGTAGTCTACAGCGGACATGCGCATGTGTTATAAGGATTAGAGGTGTGTTGGATGAAAAAAACGCTTGCTGCATTAGTCGGGAGTATATTGATTTTATCAGCATGTTCAGCCGGCAATGAAGAACAGCCGGCTGAAGAAGCAGCTCCCGAGACTGAGCAGGAAAATACAGAACAAGCTGCTGGCAGCAGCGATATGTCGTCAGCTGATTTAATTGAGAGTGCAGTTGAAAATAGTGAAGGTATTACGAGCTATGAAGCCCGCCAGTCATTTAAAATTACTATGCCGGAGGAAGAAAGTACAATTCGGACGATTATGACTTATGGCGGACAAAATGAGCTGAAACTCTCTGTGAATAACAATGGTGATATCATTACTCATTATATGGTTGAAGGTGACCACTTTATGTACCGGGACAATGAAATCGTCGATACAGAAGAAACAGTGGAAATTGAAGGCAGCGATTACGAGACAATCGTCTCGGCACTTCAAAACTACCCGGAAGGCGAAGTCAGCGAACTTGACGAAGGGTATGCACTCACGATAAAGATCGATGACATCTCAGGATTCAGCAGTTTTATCGATGAAGAAACACTCTCTGATATCGAATCGGCAGAAAGCATTAATGGCACGATTCAGCTGTACTTTGATGCGGAATATAAATTTACGGGCAGCGAACTTAAGGCGGACCTGGTAAATGAGGGCGAAGAAATTACGATTCACTCGACGGTCGATTATACGAATATCGACAAGGTTGACATGATTGAAAAACCGCATAATATGTCAGAATAAAATATCAGGATCAAGAAACCGGAGGCGGTGTATAAAAACGCCTCCGGTTTTTTATTAACAATTAACTTATACTTATGCTAATATATAAGATAATTAACTGATTCTTATTAAACGATAAATAATCAGTTAAACAGTAATAGAATCTCGCAGTATCAAAGGTTGCGCTTACATTTTGTATTCTTATTCACAAACTTGGGTCTGCCAGAAGATTAAACATAGATGTGACAATTTTGTTATACTTGGTTTAAAGATTCTGTTACATACTTAGGAGGGGGATTTATGACTGGAAACAGCGGTTTAGAAGGTGTTGTAATTGGAGAATCAAGAATCAGTTCAATTATCGGCACACAGCTGACTTATTGCGGTTATGAAATTGATGATTTAGCAGAAAATGCTGAGTTTGAAGAAGTGGTTTATTTATTATGGCACGATGATTTGCCAAATGCCGAAGAACTCAAACAGTTTAAAAAGGAGCTTTACGAGCACGCTTTTTTAACTGACGATGCAAAGAATTTCTACAAAACGTTTGTAGATAAATCTGTACACCCTATGAGCGCGCTGCGCACTGCGGTCTCACTGCTTGCGCATACGGACGAGAAGGCTGAAGAACAGTCTGAAGAAGCGACGCTCCGTAAAGGAATTCGCATTCAGTCGAAAATTCCTTCAATCGTTGCGGCAATTGCCCGCACACGTGAAGGAAAAGAAGTAATCGATCCGAATCCGGATTACGGTTATGCGAAGAACTTCCTGTATATGCTTTACGGAGAAGAGCCGACTGAAGTTCAGGTTGAAGCGATGAACACAGCCTTGATTCTTCATGCGGACCACGAAATCAACGCATCGACATTTGCAGCGCGTGTAATCGTCGCGACTTTATCGGATGTATATTCCGGTGTTACTGGAGCGATTGGCGCCTTGAAGGGGCCGCTTCACGGCGGAGCGAATGAACAGGTAATGGCTATGCTTGAGGAAATCGGTTCTCTTGATAATGTCGACAGCTACATCCATAAAAAATTAGACAACAAAGAAAAAATTATGGGAATCGGCCACAGAGTTTATAAAGAAGGGGATCCGCGCGCGAAATATCTTGAAGATATGGCTCGCCGCTTAACTGAAGAAAACGGACAGCCTGAACTTTATGAAATGTCTGTGAAAATTGCACGCATTATTGAAGAAGAGAAAGGTCTTTTGCCTAACGTTGACTTCTTCAGTGCATCTGTTTACCATTCACTTGGTATTGCACATGACTTATTCACTCCGATTTTTGCAGTCAGCAGAACGTCCGGCTGGATTGCACATATTTTCGAGCAGTACGAAAATAACAGATTAATCAGACCGCGTGCTGAGTACAACGGCCACACGGACAGAAAATACGAACCAATTGAAAAAAGATAATTAAAATACAACGGGGGTTTCATTAATGGCAGGAGAAAAAATTCAAACTAAAAATGGTGTACTGAACGTACCTGATAATCCGGTAATTCCTTTTATTGAAGGAGACGGAATCGGCCCGGATATCTGGGCAGCAGCGAGCAGAGTAATCGATGCAGCTGTAGAGAAAGCTTATAATGGCGAGAAGAAAATCGACTGGCTTGAAGTGTATGCGGGTCAGAAAGCATTCGACAAAACCGGCGAATGGCTTCCGCAGGATACACTTGATAAAATCAATGAGTATTTAATCGCTATTAAAGGACCGTTAACGACACCGATCGGCGGCGGTTTCCGTTCATTAAACGTTACACTGCGCCAGGAGCTCGACTTATTCGCGTGCCTGCGCCCTGTAAGACACTACAGCGGGGTGCCTTCACCGGTTAAACACCCTGAGCACTGCGACATGCAGATTTTCAGAGAAAACACTGAAGATATATATGCAGGTATCGAATTTAACGAAGGTACACCTGAAGTTAAAAAAGTGATCGACTTCCTGCAGGATGAAATGGGCGTTAAGAACATCCGTTTCCCTGAGTCTTCATCAATCGCTATCAAACCTGTATCAAAAGAAGGTACAGAACGTTTAGTGCGCTCTGCAATCAACTATGCAATCGAGCACAACAAACCATCAGTAACGCTGGTACACAAAGGAAACATCATGAAGTTCACTGAAGGCGGATTTAAAAAATGGGGTTACGAGCTAGCCCGCAATGAATTCGGCGACAAAACATTTACTTGGGCTGAATACGATGAAATCGTAGAAAAAGACGGTAAAGAAAAAGCTGATGAAGTACAGAATCAGGCAGTTGCTGACGGCAAAATCATCATCAAAGACTCTATCGCAGATATCTTCTTGCAGCAGATTCTGACTCGTCCAAAAGAGTTCGACGTTGTTGCAACGATGAACTTAAACGGTGATTACATCAGTGATGCTCTTGCAGCTCAGGTTGGCGGAATCGGTATTGCACCGGGTGCGAACATCAACTACGAAACTGGTCACGCTATCTTTGAAGCAACACACGGTACAGCGCCTAAATATGCCGGTCAGGATAAAGTGAACCCGTCATCTGTCTTATTGTCAGGTGTCTTAATGCTGGAACACTTAGGATGGCAGGAAGCTGCTGATCTTGTGAACAGTGCAATTGAAAACACAATATCGAAAAAAATTGTCACATATGACTTCGCCCGCCTGATGGATGGTGCTACAGAAGTTAAATGTTCAGAGTTCGGCGATGCTTTAATCGAAAATATGCAATAATTCAGATTGTAAAATCTAAAGCTAAATATTATAATGGAAAAGCCGCTCCTCGGAGCGGCTTTTAATTTTGATACATATTGGAGGAAGTTTAAGCTGTGGACGAGAGTAAAAAGAAACAAGGATTGTTTCAGAAGTTTTTAGATTTTGTAGAATGGCTAGGTAACAAACTGCCGCACCCGGTTACGCTTTTTGCGCTGCTTGCGGTACTTACTTTAGTTTTATCATCAATTTTCGGAATACTTGGAATTTCCGTCACACATCCAGGTGAAGGCAATGAAACAGTTACCGTAAATAATCTATTAAATGCTGAAGGAATCAGTTATATATTTGAAAGTATGACGGATAATTTCATTAACTTCGCACCGCTCGGCGTTGTATTGTTAACAATGCTCGGTATCGGAGTGGCTGAGCGTTCCGGATTAATAGGCGCTGCTTTAAAAGCGTTTGTACTGTCAATTCCAAAAAACCTGATCACTGCAGGTCTGGTTTTTGCCGGGATTATGTCATCTGTAGCGTCTGATGCAGGTTATGTAGTACTGCCGCCGCTTGGTGCGCTTTTATACCTCGCACTCGGCAGACACCCGCTAGCGGGTCTTGCCGCGGCCTTTGCCGGGGTATCTGCAGGGTTTTCTGCGAACCTGCTCTTAAGCGGAACAGATGTGATGCTTGCTGAACTTACGTCAGCAGCTGCTGCAGTGATTGATCCTGCTTATGCAGACTCAATCAACGTGGCAATGAACTGGTACTTTATTATCGTGAGTGTGTTCCTGCTGACATTTGTCGGCTGGTTCGTTTCTGCCAAAATTGTTGAACCGCGCCTTGGTTCATTTAAAATGTCCAAAGAGCAGGAAGAAGAATTATCAGGTGAAGATGTGGACGGCATTCAAACACTTCAGCCTGTTGAGAAAAAAGGTCTGATATGGGCGCTTATCTCTGTCATAATCGGTCTCGGTCTTGCCGCACTGTTAGTAGTGCTGCCGAATTCACCGATGCGCGGATCAGATGACATCGGTTCTTACATGGACACGATTATCCAGTCACCGTTTATGAGTTCACTGGTGCCGATTATTGCGATACTCTTCTTTATTCCGGGTCTCGTATACGGTCTCGTAACAAAATCAATTAAAAACGATAAAGACGTAGCGAACCAGATGACTGACACTATGGCTTCCATGGGAATGTTTATCGTTCTGGCATTCGCAGCGGGTCAGTTTGTCGCTTACTTTACCGAATCTAATCTCGGTCTTGTCATCGGAGTTTACGGGGCTCAGCTTTTAGACAGCCTCAGTCTGACGGGGGTACCATTGTTAATCGGCTTTATGCTTGTGACTGCGCTCATTAACCTGTTCATCGGAAGCGCGAGTGCCAAGTGGGCGCTTATGGCACCGATTTTCGTGCCGATTCTGATGCAGCTCGGATATTCTCCGGAACTGACGACGATGGCTTACCGTGTGGCGGACTCAAGTACAAATATTATTACACCGCTGATGACTTATTTTGCAATTATCATTGCTTTTGCACAGAAATACGATAAAAATATCGGTATCGGTACGCTGATTTCAGTTATGCTGCCGTACTCTATTTTCTTCTTTGTCTTCTGGGCGGTTATGCTGATTGTCTGGAGTCTTCTCGGGCTGCCGCTCGGTCCGGATTCACCGGTTCACTATTAAAAAATACTTTAAAAACACCTGTCTCAATTTTGGGACAGGTGTTTTTTTAAAGACCTGGTCAACAGCAGGTCTTTTTTAATTGGCTAATATTCAATGGAACTGTATAATTTAAAGTAAGAATGAAGACTTAAGGAGAGTATTATGGCTAAGTTAATTCTCATGGATGGAAACAGTATCGCCTTCCGTGCATTTTACGGACTGCCGCTGTTAACGAATCAGAGCGGGCTGCACACGAATGCGATTTTCGGTTATGCGAGACTGCTTGAAAAAGTAATAAAAGAAGAAGAGCCCGATTATTTTCTAGTGGCGTTTGATGCAGGTAAATCGACGTTCAGACATAAACAGTACACAGAATATAAAGGCGGCAGACAGAAAACTCCGCCGGAGCTCGGCGAGCAGTTCGAGCCGATCAGAAAGCTGATCGATGCCTATGGTATTAAACGTTTCGAGCACGAAGACTACGAAGCGGACGATATTATCGGCACATGGACCAAGCTCGCTGACAAAGAGAACTTTGAAACGATTGTTATTACCGGCGACAAAGACTTAACGCAGCTGGCAAGTGACCATACGAAAGTATATATTACGAAAAAAGGTGTTACGGATATCGAAGTGTACACGCCGGACCACGTTAGTGAAGTATATGACGGCCTTAAGCCGCTGCAGATTATCGATTTAAAAGGTCTGATGGGCGACAAATCGGATAACATTCCCGGCGTCCCGGGCGTCGGTGAAAAAACTGCGGTTAAACTTTTAAAAGAATACGGCAGCGTTGAAGAAGTACTGAATAACCTGGAAAATATCTCCGGTAAAAAATTAAACGAAAACTTAACGAACAATCAGGAAATTGCGCTGATGAGTAAAGATCTTGCCACAATTTACCGCGATATGACGTTTGATTTCAATCTCGATGATCTCAAGTTCAAAAATGAGGATTTAGAAGAGAAATACGAGCTGTTTAAAGAGCTTGAATTTAATTCGCTTCTGAATAATATGGAAGCAGCCGAAGTGGAAGAGGTAGCCACTTTTACAGCAGAACCGACGGATTCTTTAAATGACTTCGGTGATGATATCAGCATTTATCTTGAAGTGCACGCGGACAACTATTTAAAACACAAACCTGAATATATCGGTATTGCTGATAAGAATTTTGTTCTCGTTAAAGCAGCATCTGAATTTGATTCCGACGAACTCAGCCAGTTTCTAAATACGCGTACTTCTGTCACGACCTATGATTTAAAACGGCAGGTTGCGCTGTTAAATCATCTGAACATTGAATTCGATCATTTTACAGAAGATATTATGCTCGGCAGCTTCTTATTAAATCCGTCTAAAAAAATTATCGATGTAGCTGAAACAGCAGCCGATTTTAACGTGTCGATTAACAGCGATGATTTCCATTATGGCAAAGGACGCAAGCAGAAAGACCCTTCAGCCGAGGAAACAAAAGCTTTCGTTGCCGATAAAGTCCAGGCGATTGAAAAAGTGGCGGAGCCCATGGCGGAAAAATTACGTGCAGATGAAATGTACGACTTATGGCATGACCTTGAAATTCCGCTGTCGAAGGTGCTCGTTCAGATGGAACTTAAAGGCATCAAAGTCAAAACGGACCGCCTGAAAGAAATGGAAACAGAACTGAGCGGCCGGCTGAAAGAGATAGAAGAGAAAATATACGCGCTTGCAGGTGAGGAATTTAATATTAATTCCCCGAAACAGCTCGGCGTAATTTTATTTGAAAAACTCGGACTGCCGGTTATTAAAAAGACAAAAACCGGTTATTCGACAGCGGTCGATGTGCTGGAGCAGCTCGCGGACAAGCATGAAATTATCGAACATATTTTAACTTACCGCACTATCAGCAAGCTGCAGTCGACTTACGTTATCGGACTGCAGGGTGAAGTCACTGAAGATTCGCGCATTCATACGCGCTTTAATCAGACACTTGCTCAAACGGGGCGTTTATCGAGTGTGGAGCCGAACCTGCAAAATATTCCGATCAGACTGGAAGAAGGACGCAAAATCCGTCAGGCTTTCGTGCCGTCGAAAGAGGGCAACGTACTGCTCGGACTCGACTATTCACAAATTGAACTGCGCGTCCTCGCTGCAATTACAAAAGATGAATCGATGATCGAAGCTTTTACGAACGATATTGATATTCATACGAAAACGGCCATGGAAGTATACGGTGTCGAACTGGATGAAGTAACACCTGAAATGCGTCGGAACGCAAAAGCGGTAAACTTCGGTATCGTTTACGGCATCAGCGATTACGGACTGAGCCAGAACTTAGGTATTACGCGGAAGGAAGCGGGCCGGTTTATCGAAACCTATCTCGAATCCTTTAAAGAAGTCAAACAGTTTATGCACGATATCGTGCAGGACGCGAAACGCGACGGCTATGTTACGACGCTGCTGCACCGCCGCCGCTACGTGCCTGACGTTAATAGCAGAAACTTTAATGCGCGCTCTTTTGCAGAACGTACAGCGATGAACTCGCCGATTCAAGGGAGTGCTGCTGATATTATTAAACTCGCGATGGTAAAATACGCACAAAGCGAAGAAGCACAGAAATTTAATGCAGAATTATTATTACAGATCCACGATGAGCTGATCTTTGATATTCCGGAAAGTGAAGTGGAAGCTTTTATTCCGGTTATCAGAGATATTATGGAGAATGCTATAGACATCGACGTGCCGCTGAAAGTAGATGCAGGCTACGGAACGGACTGGTATGAAGTGAAGTAGGTGGAAGAATGCCGGAACTGCCGGAAGTAGAACTCGTTAAGCGGGAACTCACACCCGTTATCAATTTAAAGATTACGGATGTCGAGCTGTCGCAGTATATTTACAATGGGCATAAAACAAATAAAAGAACAATCGTCAAAGATAATCTCGAAGCCTTTAAGACTCTGGTTGCAGGCAAGATGATTATGCATATCGGACGGCGCGGAAAGTATTTATATTTCCTGCTCGGTGACGAGTATGAAACGACGCATTTAGTCAGTCATCTCGGCATGTCCGGGGCGTATTTTATCGTGTCGGATTTTGAAGATATTAAAGAACATAATTTTAAAAAGCACTGGCAGGTTATTTTCTCTCTAGATAATGGTCAGAAGCTCATATATTCCGATATACGCCGCTTCGGAGAAATGCATACGCATGAAAGTCTGCATGATTTTCCGCCGTTTGCCCGCATGGCGCCGGAATATACGGATGAACTCAGCCTGGATCATTATATGACGATGATGCGCGCGAAGAAATATGAAAACAAGCCGGTTAAGGCGGCGATTATGGACGGCGAAGTGATTCCGGGTGTCGGTAATATATATGCGGTTGAGAGCTTGTATCTGTCTCATATTCTGCCGACGCGGAAAGTGAAAAATATTTCCGATAAACGCCTCCACGAGCTGTTCGACCGGATTACGGAAGTGTTTGAACTATCCTTATCGAGGGGCGGTTCGACGATTTCCGACTACCGGAGTGTTACCGGTGGCAAGGGCGAAATGCAAAACAGCTTTAATGTCTATCAGCGAAAAACATGTCCGCTCGGACATCCGCTCAAGACGAAAGTGATTAATACACGCAATACTTTTTATTGCACAACATGTCAGAGGTGACGAAGGTCCATGTATAAAATAATCGGTTTAACAGGCGGCATCGCAAGCGGAAAAACAACGGTGAGCGACTATTTGAAAAAGCGGGGCTACGTTGTGCTTGATGCTGATGCCTATTCCAAAAAAACAACAGCTAAAAACGGTCCGGCGATTCCTGCAATTATCGAAGCTTTCGGGGCGGATATTGTGAGTGAATCTGGCGAGCTTGACCGAAAAAAACTCGGCAGCATTATTTTTAATGATGCCGATAAACGCCGCGAGCTGAATGAAATCGTTCATCCGCTGATCAGGGAGATGATGAATGCGGATGAAGAGAAGTATATTCAAAAAGGACATGTCTTTCTCGATATTCCGCTGCTGTTTGAAAACGGATTGAACGAACGCTGTGATCTCGTGGTAACGGTCTTTGTCGACCGCGATACGCAGATCAAACGGCTGACAGCCCGGAATGATTTAACGGTGGAAGAAGCGGAAGCACGCATTAACAGCCAGATGCCGCTGACAGAAAAAGTTCAAAAGAGCGACTTCAGGCTGGATAATAACGGGACTGTCGAAATGCTGTATGAACAAATCGACAGATTTACAGAAGACTTGGAAAGTATGTGAAAACGTGTTCAATCACGACTTTAAATGTGTTATACTATTTATGAAAAATGATCATTCAAAGGAGCTCTAGTCATGAAAAAAGTTGCAATTAACGGTTTAGGTAGAATAGGAAGAATGGTGTTTCGTATTGTCACGGAATCAAAAGAACTTGATCTCGTTGCTATCAACGCGACACACCCTGCAGAAACTATCGCACATTTACTGAATTACGATACTACGCACGGAACATGGGATAAGCATGTTGAAGTGAAAGACGGCATCCTTGTGGTAGACGGTAAAGAAATTACTGTGACAGGCGACCGCAATCCTGAGAACCTGCCATGGGCTGACCTCGGCATCGATGTGGTTATCGAAGCAACAGGCGCTTTCAACCACGGTGACAAAGCACAGTCGCACATTAACGCCGGTGCTAAAAAAGTGCTGTTAACAGGACCTTCTAAAGGCGGCAATGTACAAACTCTCGTACGCGGAGTTAACTGTGCAACCTTGGATACTTCATCATACGATGTATTCTCGAATGCATCATGTACGACAAACTGTCTTGCACCTGTAGCGAAAGTACTGAACGATGAGTTCGGCATTAAAAACGGTCTCGTAACGACAGTTCACGCTTACACGAACGACCAGATGAACATCGACAACCCGCACAAAGATTTACGCCGTGCGCGTTCAGCTGCAGAAAACATTATTCCGACTTCAACAGGCGCTGCAAAAGCAACTGCTTTAGTGCTCCCGGAACTCGAAGGCAAACTCGACGGTATGGCACTCCGCGTACCGGTATCTAACGTATCTTTAGTCGACCTTGTAGTAGACCTTGAAAAAGACGTGACTAAAGAAGAAATCAATGAAGCGTTCAAGAAATACGAAGCTGACGCAATGAAAGGTATTTTAGGCGTAAGCGACACGCCGTTAGTATCAAGCGACTTTAATACAGATCCGCGCAGCTCTATCGTTGACTCAGCCCTGACTATGGTTATGGATAACAACAAAGTTAAAGTACTGTCATGGTACGATAATGAGTGGGGTTACTCTGTAAGATGTGTTGAATTGGCTGAAATGATCGCGAAAGATATTTAACAATACAGTCACAGGAGGATAGTTGATGCTATCCTCTTTTTTGATACAATAAAATTAACAATATGAACGAAGGAGTGCTGGCATGAAATTAGTAAATAAAGAAGGACAAAGTACAGATTTGCTTATCAACGGCGAAACAGCATCATACAAAGGCGAAGAATACGATGTGATTATTCACGACGGGGACCTTGCAGGCGCCGGACATATTGCGACGAATAACTTTATCGTCAAAGAAGAATATATTAAAGAAATGATTAAAAGATTTAAAGGCCGGAAAGGCAATGTCGACCAGTACGACGGCTTTCAGGGCTTTATGCTGATAAAAAAAGACAACAAAATGTCGGTGCTGACAGGCTGGCAGACAACAGAAGACTTTACAGCCTGGGTGGAATCGGAAGCCTTCCAGAACTCGCACGTTAAAAAAGAACAGCGTGTAAAATCCGAAGGCAGCGATTACTTGGAAGCAATGCCGGTACGTGAAAACTTCAGCGTCGAAGGCTAAACTTTTTGTATGAAACAGTCGTGACACCTCTTACTTTGAGGTGGCGGGACTGTTTTTTTTTGATGAGGGGTGGATGGCGATTGAGACGGCGCGCCATTGTGGATGTGACAATGGCACGGTAAAGCGTCCAGCGCGCCATTGTGGATGTGACAATGGCACAGTAAGGTGTCCAGCGCGCCACTGTGAAAGTGACAATGACGGGATAGGGCGGCTACTCCATCACTGTGCCTTCCACAATGACGGGACAAGACGTTTACTCCGTCACTGTGCCTCCTACAATGACGGGACAAGACGTTTACTCCGTCACTGTGATTTCCACAATGACGGGACAGATCGTTTACTCCGTCACTGTGCCTTCCACAATGACGTGACAAAGCGGCTACTCCGTCACTGTGATTCCCACAATGACCAGACAGCCGGCCTCCACCGCCCAATCCGCTTTCTTTTTTATGTTTCTTGCTTTCGGTGTTATAATAATTGAAACTAATCTATTACAAATGAGGTGAACATCATATGAGATGTCCAAAGTGTCAGCATACGAATTCAAAAGTGGTGGATTCGCGTCATGCGGATGAGATGAATGCGATTCGGAGACGCCGGGAATGCGAAGATTGCGCAACGCGTTTTACAACGTTTGAACGGATTGAACTGTCACCCCTTGTCGTTATAAAAAAAGACGGAACACGCGAAGTGTTCGACAGATCGAAGGTGCTTGACGGCCTTTTAAAAGCTTGTGAAAAACGGACGATTCCTTATGATGAAATTGAAAAGCGCGCGGATAACGTGGAAGCTGCTTTACGGAATTTAAACAAGGCTGAAATTTCCTCGAACGATATCGGCGAATCCGTTATGAAAGAATTAATTACTCTCGATCAGGTAGCATACGTGCGTTTTGCATCTGTGTACAGAGAATTTAAAGATATCGATCAGCTGATGGATATCCTCCAAAATCTAGAAAAAGGTAAGGCGTAAAATGAAATTTAATGAACGTTTAAAACCGAATACGGAGTTTATCGTTTACCAGCCGGGTACCTTATCCGACGATAATTACGAAGTGCTGAACGCCTTATATTTACCGGTTATCGGCACTGAAGCCTTCGGTATCTATCTGTATTTGTTTGAATCGACAAAAGTATACGATAAGCTTGCTGTCCGTTTTCATCGTGAGCTGATGGACGAGCTGTCGCTGAACTTATCGGATTTTGAAACGTCGCTCGATAAGCTCGAAGCCATCGGACTCGTGCGCACTTATGTATCGAATAAAGAACACGATGATCTCTTTGTCTACAGACTGCTGCAGCCGCTCACTCCGGAGATGTACTTCAAAGATCCCATGCTGTCCATGTATTTATACTCACAGGTCGGCTCTGCTAAATTCAACGATAAAAAAGACCGTCTTATCTATCCGGAACTGCCCGGTGACCTGACCGAGGTAACGAAGAAATTCACCGAGGTGTTCTACCACGCGAGAGATGCGAAATTCCGTACACCGGATGAGCACTTTAAACAGAATGACGTCTCCCGGGGACCGTCGATTGACCTCGATGATTTTGATTTCGAAGTGCTGTATACACACTTGAAGGGGACGCGCATCGATAAGCAGTTTTTTACAAAGGAAGTTAAAAAACTTGTCGTGCAGCTGAGCCAGCTGTTTAAATTAAATGCATATGATATTAAGCAGATTCTGCTGCAGTCATCGAGTCCTCAGTTCGGAATCGATAAAGAGCGCTTAAAAACCGAAGCCCGCAAATACTATCAGAAAGAATACGGGGAAGTTATTCCGAGTTTTACAACAGCTGAAGAAGCAGTAAGACCTTCCGGTGATGAATCGTATCTCGACAGCCTCGACAAGGTGAGTCCGCTCGACAGAATTAACGACCTCAGAAATTACAAACCTTCGGAAAACGATTTAAAAGTCGTGACGGAATTAATTGTTAAAACCGGCCTTGAAAACGGCGTGCTGAACGTGCTGCTGGAGTATGCTATTCAGATGAAAGAGGGCGATCTGCCGCTCAGATACGTGATGACCATCGCGGAAAACTGGGAAAAAGAAGGTTACCGCACAGCAGCGGAAGCGTATCAGTCGATTATGGAATTCCGTGAAGCCCAGGAAGAAAAACGTCGGAAACGCCAGTTTAAATACGCAGGTCCTGGTGAGGAACAGCCGGCCTGGCTGAAAGAGAAGACAAGCAGAAAAGAAAACCGGCAAGGAACCTCTAAGACTAAGAATACGAAGAAAACCGGTGAACCGATGAAAACGCTGAAAGATGATGAAGACTTCAGCAAACTGATTAATAAATTTAGAGAAAATTAGGTGAGGCGATGGAACCGATCAGCAGTTTCGTTAAAAATTCCAGCAGAATAGCGGAGAATAACGAACGTATTTATAACGAAATTATTAATCATCCGAAGATGAAGGCCTTTATGGAGGCACATGAAGGTAAAGTTACCCGCTCCATGATTCAAAATGATCTGATGATTTTAAAACATTATATAAATCAGCCGGCTGAATGCGAACCGGCGGGAGAGGGTAAATGCCTGAGCCATCCGGACGGCTTTATTATAAATCTCGATATCCGCCAGGGCCGGTTTAACATGATTTATACCAAATGTCCGATCAAAGCAAAACACGAGGAGTTCTTAAAACGGGAAAGTCTGATACAGAGCTTTCATATTCCGCGGGATGTGCGTGAAGCGACTTTCGATACGATTTTCTTAAATGACGGCCGCCGGGATATTTTAAAAAATGCTATTCAGAAAGCAGATAAAATTGCGCGCGGCGAAGACTTTCGCGGGCTGTATATACACGGCGAGTTCGGCATCGGTAAATCTTATATACTCGGCTGTATTGCAAACGAACTGAAAGAAAAGTCGATTTCATCGATGATGATCTACGTTCCTGAAATACTGCGCGATTTAAAGTCCGGCTTTAACGACGGCACGACAAACGAGCGCTACGATGCAATCAGAAATGCTGAAGTGCTGATCCTCGATGACCTTGGAGCGGAAGATGTAACTGCCTGGAGCAGGGATGAAGTTATCGTCAGTATTTTAAACTACCGCATGGTCGAGCAGCTGCCGACCTTTATCAGCTCAAACTTTGCAATTAATGAACTTAAAGGCCGCTACAGCTATACGAAAACAAACGGCAAGGAAGAAACAAAAGCGCTCCGCATGATTGAAAGAATCCGCGCCTTATGCGAAGAAGTCGAACTTACCGGTGATAATTTAAGAAACATATAGCTTGATTTATATGAATCGTTCGTGTACTATATAGCTATATTTCATTAATAATCCAAGGACAAGACAATTTTAAAAAGTTTATCGAAGAGAGTGCATGACTTGCTGAGACATGCATATAAACCGCGAATTGTTACTACCTGAACACGGATGCTTTTTTAATCGAAAGCCGGATGGACCGTTATCCCGAAAGCTTGAGGCACGGGATAAGTCTGTGTAAATCAGGGTGGTACCGCGGTAAAGTCGCCCCTATTTTTATAATAGGGACGGCTTTTTTTCTTGTTAAAAATAATTTGGAAACTGAAAGGATGTTTAGTATGGTTGAAAAAATCGAAGTAAGATTCCCGGACGGGAACGTAAAAGAATTTGATTTCGGCGTCACTACGGAAGAAATTGCCGGCTCAATCAGCCCGGGACTTAAAAAGGCTTCGCTTGCAGCGAAAGTGGACGGAGAGCTCTACGATTTAACACGTCCGCTCGAAACTGACAGTGAAGTTGAATTAATTACAAATAAAAGCGAAGAAGGCCTGGAAATCCTGCGCCACTCGACTGCCCACTTAATGGCCCAGGCGCTAAAACGCCTTTACGGCAACGTTCATTTCGGTGTAGGTCCGGTCATTGAAGAAGGATTCTACTACGACTTTGATATCGAAGAAAACATCTCTTCAGAAGATTTCCCTAAAATAGAAAAAGAAATGAAGCGCATTGTCGATGAAAATATCGAAATCGAAAGACGCGTGCTGTCACGGGATGAAGCGAAAGAATTATTTGCAGACGATCCTTATAAACAGGAATTAATCGAAGCAATTCCGGAAGATGAACAGGTGACTGTCTATACTCAGGGCGAATTTACGGACCTCTGCCGCGGCGTACACGTGCCGAGAACATCCAAAATTAAAGTCTTTAAACTGTTATCGGCTGCCGGTGCATACTGGCGCGGCGACTCGGACAACAAGATGCTCCAGCGCATTTACGGTACAGCCTTCTTTGATAAAAAAGAACTTGCAGCTTACATGGAGCTGCTTGAAGAACGCCGCGAGCGCGACCACCGCAAAATCGGTAAAGAGATGAAGCTGTTTGAAAACAATCAGCTGATCGGTGCAGGCCTGCCGTTATGGCTGCCGAACGGTGCGACAATCCGCCGCGAAATCGAACGTTATATAGTAGATAAAGAAGTAGCGCTCGGCTACAACCACGTTTACACACCGATCATGGCGAACACAAATCTTTATAAAACAAGCGGACATTCCGATCACTACCAGGACGATATGTTCCCGCCGATGAAAATCGGCAACGAAGAGCTTGTGCTCCGTCCGATGAACTGCCCGCACCACATGATGATTTATAAAAACGAACGCCATTCCTACCGCGAACTGCCGATCAGGATCGCAGAACTCGGCATGATGCACCGCTACGAGGCGAGCGGGGCAGTCAGCGGACTGCAGCGCGTACGCGGCATGGTTTTAAACGATGCACACGTTTTCGTCCGCCCGGATCAGATTAAAGAAGAACTAATCCGTGTCGTGGAACTGATTCAGGAAGTGTACAAGGACTTCGGTCTCAACGACTACAGATTCCGTTTAAGCTACCGCGACCCTGAAGACACAGAAAAATACTTCGACGACGATGACATGTGGCAGCGCGCTGAAAGCATGCTGAAAGATGCTGTTGATGAAATGGGTCTTGAATACGAAGAAGAAGAAGGCGAAGCGGCCTTCTACGGACCGAAACTGGACGTCCAGGTTAAAACAGCGCTCGGCAAAGAGGAAACTTTATCGACTGTACAGCTCGACTTCCTGCTGCCTGAACGTTTCGACTTAACTTATGTCGGCAAAGATGGCGAGGAACACCGTCCGGTCGTTATTCACCGCGGAGTTGTTTCTACAATGGAACGTTTCGTTGCCTTCTTAACTGAAGAATATAAAGGAAACTTCCCGTTATGGCTCGCGCCGCAGCAGGTGGAAATCATTCCGGTCAACGTCGACCTGCATTATGACTATGCCCGTGAAATCTACGATGAAATGAAGAGCCAGGGCATCCGCGTGCATATCGATGACCGCAACGAGAAGATGGGCTACAAGATCCGCGAAGCTCAAATGAAGAAAATTAAGTACCAGGTCGTTGTCGGCGATAAAGAAAAAGACGAATCACTCGTCAACGTCCGCAAGTACGGTGAAGAGAAACAGGAGAGCTTTGACAAGGAAGAATTCCTGTGGAACTTAATCGATGAAATCAGACTGAAAAAATAAGTTTGACAAAGATGACTTAATGCTGTATAGTATTAAGAGTTGAAAGAAACGGACAAGTTGGAGCTCCCGCTTCACACCCGCAAACGCTTTGAGTGACCGGGTAAATGGGGAAATGCAGACGCAGTAACTATTGCGCCTGCAACTTCTTAGGCGGGTGCAGCAATGCATTCGCCTTTTTTGTTCGTTAAATATTCTGGAGGTGCTAAACATAGCTAAAGATCAGACATTGATCAATAATCGTATTCGCGCAAAAGAAGTTCGTTTAATCGGAGAAGATGGTTCACAGCTGGGTATTAAAGCAACGAGAGATGCAATTGAGCTGGCAGAGAATGCCAACTTGGATGTAGTGCTTGTTGCACCAAATGCTAAACCGCCTGTTGCACGTATTATGGATTACGGTAAGTACAAGTACGAGCAGCAAAAGAAAGATAAAGAAGCTCGTAAGAAACAAAAGGTAATTAACCTTAAAGAAATTCGTTTGTCACCGACAATCGAAGAGCATGACTTTAACACTAAGTTAGGCCATGCTAAGAAATTCCTTGCTAAAGAAGACAAGGTTAAAGTCTCTATTCGCTTTAAAGGCCGTGCAATTACGCACAAAGAAATCGGACGCAAGGTGCTTGAGCGTTTCGCTGAAGCTCTGAAAGAAGATGGCCAGATTGAACAGAGACCGAAGATGGAAGGACGTTCCATGTTCCTGGTCGTTGCACCGCTTGCAGAGAAAAAATAACAATTAATCGGAGGACTTTATCATGCCAAAAATGAAGACGCATAAAGGTTATGCTAAACGAGTTAAAAAAACTGGTACAGGCAAATTCAAACGCTCACAAGCGTTTACTAGCCACTTATTCGCTAACAAAACTACTAAACAGAAACGCCAATTAAGAGGATCAGCTTTAGTTGCTAAATCAGATGCAAGAAGATTAGTTCACTTATTAGCTAAATCTGCTAAATAATATAAAAGGAGGAGTTAGAAATGGCTCGCGTAAAAAATGGATTAACATCTCGCAAGAGACGTAAAAAAGTATTAAAACAGGCAAAAGGTTATTTTGGTGCTAAGAGCACTTTATATAGAACAGCTAAACAAGCTGTAATGAAATCAGGTCAGTACGCATACCGTGACCGTAAACAGAAAAAACGTGAATTCCGTAAATTATGGATCTCACGTATCAACGCTGCTGCACGTCAGCACGACATCAGCTACAGCCGTCTGATGAACGGACTTAAAGTTGCAGGCATCGATATCAACAGAAAAATGCTTTCTGAAATTGCTATCGCTGACGACGCTGCTTTCGGTCAAATCGTAGAACAGGCTAAAAAAGCTTTAAATAACTAATACTGCTTTAATTTGAAAAGAGCACCCATAAAGTTGGGTGCTCTTTTTTTGTTTTATTGATGAAATTTAAGCACTTATATATTCAGTTTCAGTTTGCGGGTCTTAGTCGGGTGGTAAATACAGAAATGTAATGGTTAAAGAAAATTCAGGAGGTTGTGGAAATGAGTGAATTAGAAAAACAGACCAAATTATCCGAAGGAATTACTCCGCAAATACAGAATAGACAGCCCGGAATTGAGAGTGAGATGACTCCGGAGCCTATTTATGAACTGGAAAGCCATGTGGGTTCCGGCAAGCTGAAGGGCAGAGTCGCCTTAATTACCGGCGGAGACAGCGGAATCGGCAGAGCAGTAGCTGTCGGCTATGCTAAAGAAGGTGCTGATATAGCGATTTCCTATCTTGATGAACATGAAGATGCTGAAGAGACCAAAGCGCGTATCGAACAGGAAGGTGTCAAATGTACGCTGCACCCGGGAGATATCGCAGACGAAGCGTTCTGTTTCCAGGTCGTAGATGATGTGATTAAAGCGCACGGCAAGCTGAACATTCTCGTTAATAATGCAGCCCGCCAGGAAGTTAAAAATGGTATTGAGGATATTAGTATTGAGCAGTTTAAACACACCTTTGATGTGAACTTTTTCAGTATGGTGCATTTTACGAAGGCAGCACTGCCTCATTTAAACGCAGGAGATAGTCTGATTTATACAACTTCGGTCAATCCGTATATCGGTCATGATGCCTTGATTGATTACAGCTCTACAAAAGGCGCCATCGTCGGATTTGTACGCTCGGTTGCTAAAGAACTTGCTGAAAAAGCCATCCGCGTGAACGGCGTGGCGCCGGGACCGATTTGGACGCCTTTAATTCCTGCCACAATGACAGAAGAAATGCAGGAGTCATTCGGAGTCGCAACACCGCTCGGCCGCCCGGGACAGCCGGCGGATCTGGTGGAACCGTATATTTTACTTGCGTCTGAAGGTTCCGCTTATATGACGGGTCAATTTATTCACGTCAACGGGGGGCAGTTTATGACGACTTAAAGGAAGGTTTTACAGTCTCCATAAAGTTAAAATGATTTAAAGGGAGGATTTGCATGGCACATTCAAAGGGCGGCACACCACTTGATTTTCGAAATACAGAAGACTTGAAAAAGCACGTATTCAGCATTCTCGACTTTTATTATCCCGCCTGTATCGATCATGACAAGGGTGGTTATATTAACGGTTTTTTAGACGACGGCTCGATCAATGATACGACGACAAAACATTTGGTCGCTACAAGCAGGTATATTTATATTTTCAGTATCGGCGGGCTTCTGGACGGTCCGGCCTGGTGCCAGGAAGCTGCCCGCCACGGCATTCGTTTTTTAAATAATCATCATCTCGATAAAGAAAATAACGGTTATTTCTTTGAATTGAACGGCACTGAGCCGGAAAATACGTCGAAGATGGCCTACGGCCATGCTTTTGTTCTGCTCGCATCGTCTATAGCCTTGAAGGCTGGTGTCGAAGAAGCAAAAGAGGTCCTTGAAAATGTCTATGAAGTAGTGGAGACACATTTTTGGGATTCGGAACATAATCTTTATAAAGATGAGTGGGATGCGGCATGGACAGAACTTTCATCCTACCGGGGGCAAAACCCGAATATGCATATGTGCGAAGCTATGCTGACTGCCTACGAAGCGACCGGAGAAGAAAAGTATTTAGATAAAGCTCATACGCTGGCAAAAGCAGTGTCAGGTAAACTGGCAGAGCGCTCCGGCGGTCTTGTGTGGGAAAATTACACACCGGACTGGCAGCCGGATTTTGAATTTAATAAGAACAACACCAAAGATGAATTCCGGCCCTACGGTTTTATCCCGGGACACCAGTTTGAATGGAGCAAGATGCTGATGTGGATCGACCGTTATAAATCGGAACCCTGGATGAAAGAAAGGGCAGAAGCACTGTTTCAAAAAGGATGGGATCTCGGCTTTGACAAAGAATACGGCGGCATATATTTTGCCCTGTCACCGGAGTGCGACGTCATCGACACTGATAAGAACTACTGGGTAATGTCAGAAGCCATTGCCGCTGCTGCCTTGTTAGCTGAGAGAACGGGCAAGACAGACTATCTGGAATTTTACGATCGGCTGTTTAAATATTCTTCAGATTACTTTATCGATTATAAATACGGCGGCTGGTACCAGCTGCTCGACCGGGCTAATGAACGCTACAGCCATGTAAAAAGTCCGCCGCCGAAAACGGATTATCATCCGGTGGCAGCATGCTATCAGTCAATTATTGCCTTGAAGGCTTGAGAAAAACACCCGGTTTTGACGGGTGTTTTTATTTTGGGATTTTATGTAAGATTATTTTGTTTGTATAAGTAAATAAAATAACTTGTACGATAAAAAAATAAAACAGCGATTTTCCCTATATATAGGATAAGAAGTATTTTATCTTGAGGAGGAAAATCATGATTCTGTTTGAGAGAACGATTGGCGCTGAACTGGCCTATTATCGCGCTTTAGCCGGCAGGAGCCGGCTGTCTGGTGAGGATGCAAAACATTTATCGGTACAGGAAAAAGGGTATGCGGGGGAATGTGAATACGACCGGGTGTTTGACGAAACCGGCCATGGTTCTGTATTCGTGTTTCGGGATATTTATCTGCGGATTGAGGGAAATGTTGCACAATATGATTGTCTGATTGTCAGTGATGACGAGATAGTCGTTAATGAAATTAAAAACTATTCGGGTCTTTATCGTTATGACAAAGGGAAGTGGTATATTCGGGAATCACAAGTGTCGGAAGATGCGCTCGCGCAGCTCCGCCGGGCGGTTGGGAAACTCGTGAAGCTGCGGTATCAGGTGAGAGGCCAGTTTGATATTACGGGGAAGATAGTGTTTCCGAATATTGAGTTCCGGCTGCAGACGAACGACGAAGAGCTTTTGGAGAATGTGGTGCTGCGGTCGGGGCTTCGGAATTACTTGCTGCAGTTTAAAAATTTGTATGCTGGGCGTGTAGCCGAGGAGATTGCAGAGCTGATTCGCGGGTATATTGTTCCCAATCCTTATTTCGATAAATGTGCCGATTTCGATGCGCTGCGTAAAGGCTTATACTGCGGCAGCTGCGGCGGATTTGAATTGGAAAATCGAAAATATCATTTGGTCTGTGAGTCATGCGGCTCGAAAGAAACGAAGGAAACGCATATCATCCGGGCGATTAGTGATTATATAGCTTTGTTTTTAGATGAGAAGCTGACTAATAAACGATTTATGAAATTTATTGGACAAAGCGTAAGTGAAAAAACAGTATTTCGAATGCTGAATAAATATTGTAATCAGCATCTGAACGGAGCAGCTACTCACTATACTTTTAAATACCGGGATTTTGATGATGCGTGTAAAAATGGTAATCGTTTATGGAGATATAAAGATTACTATACTGGAAATAAGCGGAATTGATTAGTCTTTTCAAGGATTTATCGACCTCTCTTGTCATTGTGGTTTTGACAATGACGGAATAAAGATGCTGCCCCGTCACTGTGGTTTTGACAATGACGGGATAAGGGCGCTGCCCCGTCACTGTGGTTTTGACAATGACGGGATAAGGGCGCTGCCCCGTCACTGTGGTTTTGACAATGACGGGATAAGGGCGCTGCCCCGTCACTGTGGTTTTGACAATGACGGAATAAAGGTGCTGCCCGCCCTTGTGGTTATGACAACGGCACAGTAAAGCCTCGAGGACCCAGCGCCGCCAATGCCGCTTTCACAAAACCCGGCCAAAATATAATCCCGAATCCACCATTGTTCAGCGCTTCTTTTATCGCTACAATATTTATAAAGGAGCGTGTTTATAATGATTCCACAGTCGGAAATTATGATGATGGCTGCGACAGCAGTCGCAGCAGTCTTATTGCCTTTTATTTTTATGTTTATACTCAGAAAAAAATTTAAAATCAGATGGCTGCCTTTTATCCTCGGTATCGGTATATTTATAGTTTTCGCATTAATTCTCGAACAGATTATGCACTATATCGTCCTCAGTCCGTCAGCGGACGGCACTATCGAATTATTATCAGCAGCCCCGTGGCTCTATGTGCTGTATGGCATATTCGCAGCGGGCATATTCGAAGAAACCGGCCGGCTGCTCGCCTTCTTAATTACGAAGAGACATTATAAAGATATCGACAGCGCGGTCTCGTACGGGATCGGGCATGGCGGCATCGAAGCGGCGACAGTCGTCGGCCTCGGCATGCTTAACGGCATAGTACTTGCTGTCCTCATCAATTCAGGTTCGGAAGCACTCAGCGCCTTGCCTGCTGCACCGGAAGATTTAATCCAGAGCGGCCCCTGGTATATGTATCTCGTCACGATTGGAGAAAGAATTCTCGCCATGACGCTTCATATCGGTTTGTCGGTGATCGTTTTCTGTGCGGTCATGATGAAAGGGAAGTGGTGGCTGTATCCGCTCGCGATTCTTCTTCATGCTCTGGCGAACACGACAGCAGCTATGATGCAGGCGGGTCTTCTTACCAATATTTATTTAATGTATGCAGGTCTGATAATTATGACCGCAGTGACAGTTGCTATCGCAGCAAAATTAGTCAAAGACTACAGAGAAAATATTTATTCCTTGTAAGATAAAAACCGACGGCCAGTGTTTATCGTTAAATTAAAGATTAATATTCAGATTATTCAACCTTATCCATTAAATGGATAAGGTTTTTAAATTCTGCTATCCTTTATATACCAAGGCTTTAAAGTCACAATGCTGATATATCAGCATTGTAAGCGGTAACAATATTTTAAAAAAGCATAGACAAGGGGATGTAAATAGACTATATTTGAGTGGTAATTTCTTATTATAGAAAGAAAACAAAGGGGAATCATTCAAATGGAGACAGTGGTAACGTTTTTTAACGACATCGTCTGGAGTGCGGCACTGGTCATACTCCTCGTTGTCACAGGATTGTACTTCTCAATTCGCATGAGATTGTTCCAGGTGCGATACATAGTCGACATGGTCCGTCTGATGTTTAAAGGCGGCAAATCAGATGATGGAATTTCAAGTTTCCAGGCAATTGCCGTATCACTTGCAGGCCGTGTCGGAACGGGTAATATCGTCGGCGTGTCTACTGCGATCTTTATCGGGGGGCCGGGTGCTATTTTCTGGATGTGGCTCATCGCCTTCCTCGGTGCGGGGAGCGCCTTTGTAGAATCTACACTGGCACAGATTTACAAGCAGAAAGAGGATGGGCAGTACCGCGGGGGACCGGCGTACTACATCGAAAAGGGGATCGGTGGAACGTTTGGTAAATATTACGCCCTGCTGTTTGCAGTCGTGACTGTACTTGCGTGCGGGCTCTTACTGCCGGGTATTCAGTCCAACTCGATTTCGAGTTCTGCAACTAATGCGCTACCGATGATTGACGGCTGGATGATCGGTGCCTTTCTCGTAGTCATTCTTGCGGTGGTAATTTTCGGAGGAATCCGTTCAATCGCCAACGTAGCGACAGCTGTCGTGCCTTTCATGGCGATTGCTTATATAATCGTTGCGGTCATCATTGTAATTATGAACATTGGAGATGTACCTGCTTTAATCGGTTTAATCTTCAGAAGTGCCTTTGGTCTTGAACAGCAGTTTGCAGGTACGGTCGGCGCCATGATTATGATTGGTGTTAAACGCGGACTGTATTCAAACGAAGCTGGTCAGGGTACGGGAGCTCACGCAGCAGGTGCTGCTGAAGTATCCCACCCGGCGAAACAGGGTCTGGTTCAGTCGTTCTCAGTGTATATCGATACGCTGTTCGTATGTACTGCAACTGCACTGATGATTTTAATGACAGGCATGTATAACGTTTCTGACGGCAATGACGGTTTAATTATCGACAACGGCGTCTATCAGACTAACGCTGCGGGCGAAAAAGATGTCAGCGGTACGGTGACATTTACCCAAGCAGGTATCGACAGTGCTTTCCACGGTATGGATTCGTTCCAGGAAGGCTTTATCGGCTTCGGTTCGTACTTTATCGCATTCGCGCTGTTGTTCTTCTGCTATACGACCATGCTCGCTTACTACTATATAGCGGAAACCAACCTCGTCTATATGCTGAGAGGCAGAATGCCTTGGCTGAAAATTGTGCTTGGCCTCGTTTTAATCGGTTCTGCTTTTTACGGTACAGTGTCAACTGCTGACCTTGCATGGCAGATGGGTGACCTAGGTGTAGGACTGATGGCATGGATTAACGTTATCGGTATACTCATTCTGCAAAAACCGGCGCTTAAAGCGTTCAAGGATTACGAGCGCCAGTACAAGCTGCAGAAAAAAGGAGAAATCGACGAGATTGTCTATACACCGGAGCGCGGGGAATTTAAAGATCATAACTTCTGGGTGGATGAATACCCGAGAAGAGATGAAGAAGGCTACTCTTATCCGGACAGAAATTAATTTTTATGAAGCACTCTCTTAACGGGAGTGCTTTCTTATGCAGTGAAATTATTTCGAAACGTGAAATACTTATGCTAAAATTAAAGAAACAACAATTTAAAAGGGGAATTTTAAATGGATAAACAGCTTGAAATGTTAAAAGATTTAACCGATGTAAACGGTGTTGCGGGGTTTGAACATGCAGTCAAACAGAAAGCTAAATCTTATCTCGAGCCGCTCAGCGATGAAATTATTGAAGACAATTTAGGCGGCGTTTACGGAAAGAAAAATGCAAAAGACGGCAGTAAAACGATTCTGATTGGCGGCCATCTGGATGAAATCGGCTTTATGGTGACTGAAATCGATGACAACGGCTTCCTCAAATTTACGCCGATCGGCGGCTGGTGGAATCAGGTCATGCTGTCGCAGCGCATGCACATTACAACGGGTGAAGGAAAGGTCATCACCGGCGTAATCGGTTCGAAACCGCCGCACGTGCTGTCACCGGAAGAGCGTAAAAAGCCTGTTGAGATTAAAGATATGTTTATCGATATCGGTGTTGCCTCAAAAGATGAAGTGCTGGAAGCGGGCATTGAGCTCGGTGATATGGTGACACCGGCCTCGGAATTTGAAGAGATGACCAACAAAAATTACCTGCTCGCTAAAGCATGGGATAACCGTTACGGTGTCGCTTTATCAATCGATGTAATGAAGAATCTTGAAAAAGAAGATATTAATATTAACCTGGTGAGCGGGGCGACAGTCCAGGAAGAAGTCGGCCTTCGCGGGGCGAAAGTGGCGGCGAATAAAGTGAAACCGGACCTTGCCATCGCAGTTGATGTCGGCCTCGCTATGGATACACCGGGCATGAAATCATCAAACGGTACAGGAGATCTCGGCAAGGGTCCGCTGGTTCTCCTCCTCGACGGCTCGAACATCGGCCACGTACCGTTCAGAAAACACGTATTGGCAGTTGCCAAAGATAAAGATATCCCTGTACAATTACAAGTGATTCCGGGCGGAGGCACGGATGCAGGTTCTTTCCACGTATCGAACGAAGGTGTGCCGTCACTCGCCATTGGAGTACCGGTGCGCTACATGCATTCAAACGTGTCTATTATGCATAAGGAAGACTACCAGAACGCGGTGAAACTCGTAACTGAAGTAGTCAAATCATTAAACGACGATAAGGTGGACGAAATCATTTGGTAAAAGAAGTTATTTCTTCAAAAGATAACACGCGCATTAAAAATTACCGTAAGCTCCATACGGCAAAAGGACGCAGAAAGTCAGGCCAGTTTTTAATCGAAGGTGTTCACTTAGTTGAAGAAGCGGTTAATTATAACCAGCCGGTCGATACGATTATTATCGAAGACGGTTTTAAGCACGATTTAAACATTGAAAAATTTAAGACGCTGTACGTTTCACCGGATGTTATGAAATCTTTATCGACACTCGAAACACCGCCGGGCATCGCCGCTGTTATGAATCAAAAATCGCCGGGCAAACTCGATTTTAACCGGGTGCTGCTGCTTGAAAATATCCAGGATCCGGGTAATCTCGGTACGCTGATCCGCACGGCGGATGCATTCGGTTTTAAAACAGTCTTGATTACACCGGAAAGCGCGGATCCGTATAATCCGAAAGTATTAAGAAGTGCCCAGGGCAGCCATTTCCATCTGAATATTTTACAGCGCTCGGCAGCGGAAGCAGCTGAAAGTTTTAAAGGCATTAAAATCGGCACCTCGCTCAATGACGCGGTCTACATTGATGACTTCAATAAGCCCGACGGTGATATTATGCTTGTGCTCGGCAACGAAGGGCAAGGTTTGACAGACGAAACACTCAATCTGATGGATATCAATGCGAAAATTGCTATGCCGGGATCCAGTGAAAGTTTAAACGTTGCGATTGCCGGTGCGATTATGATGCATCATTTTAAATCTTGATTTTAACTGTATTTCAGCTATAATAAGTGTAACAATATTATAAATCTGCTTCGGTTGAAGTTAGGAATAAATGATTATCGAGACCAGTCACAGAGAACATTAATATCAGCTGAAAATTAATGTATGGTTTTAATCAGTGTTCACCTGATTGATGAAGTATTTGGGACCGCGTCACCATATAGACGTCAATAAGTGTCTGCAGCTGCAGAAAATTAGGTGGTACCACGGAACTCCGTCCTTTTATTAGGATGGAGTTTTTTGTTTTTAATAATATTTTTAAATATGAGGAGTGACGGGCATGACACAGGAGATGGAAACAATCCAGCTTGAATTTAACGATAAATTAAGCACAATCGATAACAGTAAAGCACTCGCTGATCTACGCGTTGAATATTTAGGTAAAAAAGGCAAAGTAACCGGATTAATGAAAGAGATGAAAAATCTTTCTAATGAAGAACGTCCGGCTTACGGTCAAAAAGTAAACGAGCTGCGGACTCACATTGAGCAGCAAATCAGCGAACTTGAAACTGAACTGTCAAAACAGGCAATGGAGAAAAAACTGGCAGAAGAAACAATCGACGTGACTCTGCCGGGCCGTACGCTTGAAATCGGCGGTTCGAATCCGATTGACCGCATCGTAGAAGACATCGAGGATTTCTTTATCGGCCTCGGTTATGAAATTAAAGAGGGCTATGAAGTCGAGCAGGACTACTATAACTTTGAAGCGCTGAATCTGCCGAAGTCACATCCGGCACGCGATATGCAGGACAGCTTCTATATTTCCGAAGAGATTCTGCTCCGCACGCACACGTCACCGGTGCAGGCGCGCACGCTTGAAGCGCAAAATGGCGAAGGTCCGGTTAAAATTATCTGTCCCGGAAAAGTATACCGCCGAGACAGCGATGACGCGACGCATTCACACCAGTTTACGCAGATTGAAGGCCTCGTTGTCGATAAAAATATTCATCTCAGCGACTTAAAAGGTACGCTTGAATTATTTGCGAAAGAAATTTTTGGCGCAGACAGAGAAGTCCGTCTTCGTCCGAGCTACTTCCCGTTCACTGAGCCGAGCGTTGAAGTGGATATTTCATGCTTTAAATGTAAAGGCGCGGGCTGCAACGTCTGCAAGCAGACAGGCTGGATAGAAATTCTCGGTGCCGGCATGGTGCATCCGAACGTACTTGAAATGGCAGGCTTCGATTCAAAAGAGTATTCCGGATTTGCTTTCGGAATGGGGCCGGACCGCGTAGCCATGCTGAAGTACGGTATCGAAGATATCCGTCATTTATACACGAATGATTTAAGATTTATCGATCAGTTTATTCCGACAGAGGATGGAGGAGAATTAAATGAGAGTATCTAGAGAATGGCTGGAGACGTTTATCGATATTAAAGTGCCGACTGATGAACTTGCTGAAACTATTACGCGCGGCGGGATTGAAGTGGACGATCTTATCGATTACACAAAAGATATTAAAAAACTTGTTGTGGGCTATGTGAAGTCGGTTAAACCGCATCCTGAAGCGGACCGTCTCAACTTGTGCGAAGTAGATACGGGTGAAGAAACGACACAGATTGTCTGCGGTGCGCCGAACGTGCAGGCAGACAGTTACGTTATCGTCTCGAAAGTCGGCGGCAGACTGCCGGGCGGCATTAAAATTAAACGTGCCAAACTCCGCGGTGAAGTGTCGGAAGGCATGATCTGTTCATTAGAAGAAATCGGTGTAAAAGAAGAATTTGTGCCGGCTGAATATCAGGGCGGCATCTTCATGTTCAAGTCAGAGCAGACACCGGGCGAAGATGCGCTTAATGCTTTGTATCTGGATGATCAGGTGCTTGAATTCGACTTAACACCGAACCGTAAAGATGCACTGTCGATGATCGGCGCAGCATACGAAACGCGCGCCCTGTTCGGCGGCGAAGTTGAAGTGCCGGAAGCGTCAGTTTTTGAAGCTGATGATCTTGTGACAATGTCAGTTGAAAACGAAGATGCTGAAGCAGTGCCGTTTTACGCAGTCCGTGAAGTGCGCGATGTTGAAATTAAACCTGCGCCGTTATGGATGCAGATCCGGTTAATTAAAGCGGGGATTCGTCCGATTAATAACGTCGTTGATATTTCTAACTACGTCTTAATGGAATACGGCCAGCCGCTCCATATGTTTGACCGCGACCGCATCGGTTCTGATAAAGTCGTGACGCGTTTTGCACGTGAAAACGAGAAGTTCACGACGCTCGACGGCAAGGAACGCACGCTGAATACTGAAGATATCGTCATTACGAATGGCGAGGTGCCAATCGCTCTCGCCGGTGTCATGGGCGGCCGGGATTCAGAAGTGACAGAGCAGACAGTGAACGTTGTCATTGAGTCGGCTTTATTCGACCCGGTTAAAATCCGCAAAGCGAGCAGCCGCCTGAACCTTCGCAGTGAAGCATCACAGCGTTTCGAAAAAGGTGTCTCGCACGAATTTATTTTACCGGCGGTAAACCGCGCAGCATACTTATTAGAAAAATATGCAGGCGGCAAGACGCTTAAAGGTATTGCATCGGAAGGACAGCTCGATTTGGAGCCGGGTGTGATTCAGACATCCGCGGACTTTATCAATAACCGTCTCGGTACGGAACTGACGGTGGCTGAAATTCTCGGGACACTGCAAAGACTGGGTCTCGGCGCGGAAGAGAAAGACGGTGCAATTGACGTACTGATTCCGTCACGCCGCGACGATTTGAAAATTCCTGAAGATATTTCCGAAGAAGTGGCGCGTATTTTCGGTTACGATAATATTCCGTCCACACTGCCTGAATACTCGGTCATTACACCGGGGCGTCTGTCAGATGAGCAGCAAGAAGTCCGCGTGATTAAACGTCAGCTGAATGCGCAGGGCTTCTCGCAAGCGATTAACTACGCGCTCACCAGCAAAAAGCGCATCGGCGAGTTTACGACGCTGACTGATTCACTCGCACTGTTAATGCCGATGAGTGAAGACCGCGCAGTGCTTAGAAATTCACTTGTGCCGCACCTGGTGGATAACGCGACTTACAACGTCAACCGCCAGCAGAAAAATGTGTCACTGTTTGAAATCGGCAAAATTTTTAAGACGAACGGACAGGATCAGCTGCCGGATGAAATTGAAATGCTGGCAGGTATCGTAACAGGCGACCAGCATAAGACTGCCTGGACGAATACATCGGTGCCGTCTGATTTCTACACGGTAAAAGGTGTACTCGAGTCACTGTTTGAAAAACTCGGGCTCGTTGACCGCGTAACTTACAAACAGTCATCTGTACACGATGAACTCCACCCGGGCCGCACGGCAGAAGTCTATCTGGACGATAAAGTCATCGGCTTCGCAGGCGAACTGCACCCGCAGTACGCTGAAGATCATGACCTCGGCCAGACGGCAGTTTTTGAAATTAACCTCGCAGAAGTACTGCGCGTTAAAACAGGCAGCATACTGTATGAATTCCTGCCGAAATATCCGTCGATGTCACGCGACGTTGCGCTGGAAGTTGAAAGCGGCGTGCAAGTATCTGATATTATCGGGAAAATTAAAACTGCGGCGCCGAAATATTTAGCGGACGTTTATCCGTTTGATGTATACGAAGGCGAGCATATCGCAGACGGCAAAAAATCTGTCGCCCTGCACCTCACATATTTAAACAAGGAAAAAACGCTCACCGATAAAGATATCGAAGCACTTCACACTCCTGTTGAAGAGGCTTTAAAAGAAGCGGGCTATATATTAAGAGGATAAAATAAAAAGAAGCAGAGACGAAATTTGTCTCTGCTTTTTTGCTTGATGGATGGTGAATTGCCGGGCAGTTTGCATTAGTGATGAAGATTTTGCGCTGGGTTATGCGTTTTGAGGCCGGTTTTGCATTAGTCTGGTCATTTGTGATTACACAAATGCATGAAAACGAGCAAGGTGGCGATAAAAACCATGACCCTGCTCATAATGAAGGCAGAAACGAGCAAGGTGGCGATAAAAATGATGACCCTGCTCATAATGAAGCCGAAAACGTGTAAGGTAGCGATAAAAATGATGACCTTGCTCATAATGAAGGCAGAAACGAGCAAGGTGACGATAAAAACCATGACCCTGCTCATAATGAAGGCAGAAACGAGCAAGGTAGCGATAAAAACCATGACCTTGCTCATAATGAAGACGAAAACGTGCAAGGTGACGATAAAAACCATGACCCTGCTCATAATGAAGGCAAAAACGAGCAAGGTGGCGATAAAAATGATGATCTTGCTCATAATGAAGGCAGAAACGAGCAAGGTCACTCCTAAAACGTCAACCTTGCTCAGCATGGAGGACTAAAAAGAAGAAAAACCCCCAAAATGGAGAGAACTCCCAAAAATCAGCTGCACTTATCATCAAAATCATCCGCAAACCCAATCCCGGCACCATTTTAATTCCTTGTATTAACATTAGGGGATAAGTATAATAAACTATTGAAATAGGTAAATGTGTGAGAAATTTTATCGAGATGGGGGCAATGTAATATGAGCGGAAAGAAAACACGCATTGCTGTAAAAATATACAATGAGTATTATACGCTGGTCGGCCGCGAGAATGAGGACCATCTGAGGCGGGTGGCTGATGCGGTCGACAGTAATATTACGGCGATTGCTGCTAAGAGTCCGGGGCTCGATACGACAAGAAAAGCGGTGCTTACGGCTTGTAATATTATGGATGATTATATAAAGTTAAAAGAAAAATACGAGGCGCTGGAAAAAGAACACAGCGCGCTTAAAAAAGGGAACTAGCTTATGACTTTGATACTTCTACTTATACTATTAATCGGACTGATTGCCGGTTACCGTCGCGGGGCAGTACTCCAGTTTATGCACCTGCTCGGTACAATATCGGCAATCGTCATTGCTTCATTAAATTATGAAACACTCGGCAGCAGATTTTATTTAATCATGCCGTACCCGTCCACTGCCCAGGAGAATCCGAATCCGGTGCTCAGCGAAGTCGGTAATTTTGAATATGCCTACTATTATATGTTTGCTTTCTTTATTATTTTTATCGTCAGCAAAGTAGTGATTCAGATTATCGTTAGCGGATTTGATTATTTCCAGCAGGTCACAACCGGAGGACTTGCGACCAGCATTACCGGTACAGTGCTCGGCCTCATCGAAGCGGTGTACTTTATCGTTGTAATACTGTTTTTCGCTGCAACGATTCCTTATCTGCCCCTGCAGGAAGCTCTGGCGGAATCGGGCATTGCCTCATTTATAATGGAACACACATTTATAATATCGGACAAATTAATAGAATGGATACAAGTAGAGTCATAGAGATATGGCTCTTTTTTCGGAGGTAGACATGAATAAAAAAGATGTAATCAGGCTGCTCGAAAAGATAGCAGTATATATGGAACTGAATTTGGAGAACCCTTTTAAAGTTTCCGCCTACAGAAAGGCGGCGGCGTCTTTAGAAACTGACGGAAGAACCCTCGGGGAAATTCCTGATTTCAGCGCGCTGAAAGGTATCGGCAAAGGGACTAACGAGGTGATTACTGAGTTCGTTCAAACAGGCGAGTCATCGGTCTTAAAAGAATTAGAAGATAAAGTGCCGAGCGGCCTGATCCGCATGCTGAAACTCCCGACGCTCGGGCCGAAAAAAATTGCGAAAATTCACGACGAACTCGGCATCAGTACGCTGGAAGATTTAAAAGCGGCCTGCGAAGCTAATAAGGTCAGCACACTTACAGGCTTCGGCAAAAAGACGGAAGAGAACATTTTAAAATCGATAGAATCGGTGCTGACCAGACCTGAACGCTATCCGCTTGCCCGTATATTAAAATTTAAAAAAGTAATTACGGACGTCATCGAGACGATTCCGGGCGTCGAACGCTACGATATGACGGGCAGCGGCCGCCGGACGAAGGAGACGTCGAGAGATTTGGATTTTATCGTCAAAGTGGAAGATTATGAACTGTTTACCGAAACGATGGTCAGCCAGAGTTTCGTAACAGATGTAGTGTCCCGGGGCGATAAGAAACTGTCGATTGAAATCGAGCACGATTTCGAACAGATTAACGTCGATTTCAGGTTTGTAAACGGCGAAGAATATATTTCAACGCTGCAGCATTTCACAGGTTCAAAAGACCATAACGTAAAAATGCGCCAAATCGCGAAAGCGCGCGGTGAAAAAATAAGCGAATACGGCGTTGAAACAAAAGAGGGCGTAAAAACTTTCAGCACGGAAAGAGAGTTCTACGAACACTTCGACCTGCCTTATATTCCGCCGGCTATGCGGGAAACGGGCAAGGAAACCGATATCGGCATTAAAGAAATCGTTAAACCGGAAGATATTAAAGGAGACCTGCACATGCATACCGTCTACAGCGACGGCGCCTACAGTGTGAGGGATATGGTAGAGGCGGCAAGGCAAAAAGGCTATGAATATATCGTGATTACCGATCACTCGAAAAGTCTGCGGGTGGCCAACGGCTTAAGCGACGAACGTCTGCTTCAGCAGCTCGAAGAAATCAGGGAGATCGATGCGGAATATGATGATATCGACGTTTACAGCGGTACTGAAATGGATATTTTAGCCGACGGCACACTCGACTATTCAGACGAAATATTACAAAAACTGGATTACGTCATTGCCGCCATTCATTCGAGTTTCCAGCAGTCTGAAGAACAAATTATGCACCGTCTGAAAACGGCGATGGATAATCCTTACGTGCGGCACATAGCTCATCCGACGGGGCGCTTAATCGGCGTTCGGGACGGGTATCCGGTAAATATGGACGACTTGTTTCTTTATGCACAGAAGACAAATACGGTGCTTGAAATTAACGCCAATCCGCAGCGTCTTGATCTGTCTTCAGAAGTCATTCATAACCGCGATGTTATGTTTACAGTCAACACCGATGCACACCATACCGATCATTTCGACTTTATGAAGTACGGCGTGGCTACGCTGCAGAAAGCCTTCGTGAAAAAATCGCAGGTATTGAACACATGCACAAGGGAAGAATTTAAAGCATTTATTAAAAAAGGTAAGCAGAGTGATATAAATGAATGACAAAACATTCACCAAACTGGAATTCGATAAAATTCTCGAATCCGTCAGAACATTTGCAGTCAGCGATAAGACGAAAGAGAAACTGAATTTTTCAATCGTCGAAACTGACTTAGCTACAGTAGTTAAAAATATAGAAGAAGTTGACGATGCCTCGGCTATGCTCCGTTACCGCCACGTTGAACTCGGAGGGATCAGCGACATTAAACCCTTCGTCAAGCGGGCGGAAATCGGAAGCATTTTAGGCGTGAGCGATTTTAATAAAATTAAATCGCTTTTAAACAGAAAGCATATGTTAGCGGGTCTCGTGAACGCTTTTGAAGAAGATGAAATCTTTCTGCCGAATATTAAACCGTATATCGCAGAACTTGAAGACATTCATTTTCTCTACAAGCGTATAACGGAAACTGTCGATGAAGTAACTGTCCTTGACCACGCGTCACCTGAACTTCTCCGTATTAGAAGGAGGATCGGTGCGGAAGAACAGAAAATCCGCGAACGCTTAAACGATATCGTCAGAAAAAATCAGCGCAAGCTCTCCGACAGTATTATCACCATGCGGAACGGCCGCTATGTGATTCCGGTCAATGTGGATTACCGGAGCGAATTTAAAGGCATTATCCACGACTCGTCACAGAGCGGACAGACGATTTATGTCGAACCGACAGCAATCGTTGATATGACGAATAATATTACGCGCTTAAAAGAATCTGAAGAAGCGGAAATCACCCGTATTTTAAGCGAACTGACAGAACAGGTCAGCACAGTCGCGCATGATTTATATGAACATAATATAAATCTGCATCATATTGATTTCGTCTTTGCGAAAGCGAAATACGGTGCGCATATTAAAGGAACGAAACCGCTGATTGCAGATGATGAAAGCATCCGTTTAATCGGTGCCTTCCATCCTTTAATCGACAGTGATACGGTCGTGAAAAATGATATCGTCGTCGAACCGGAAACAAAAGCCGTTATTATTACCGGACCGAATACCGGCGGTAAAACAGTAACGATTAAAACAGTCGGCTTATCCGTCTTAATGGCGCAGGCCGGTATTCCGATTCCTGCCCGCGACGGCTCTGAGATTTCAGTCTTTAAAAATGTCTATGCAGATATCGGTGACGAGCAGTCGATCGAGCAGTCACTGTCGACTTTCTCAAGCCATATGGTAAATATCGCTGACATTTTAAAGCGCGTTGACAGCGATTCGCTGGTTATTCTGGATGAGCTCGGCGCGGGCACAGACCCTGAAGAAGGTGCTGCACTCGCCATCAGCATTATTGAATACCTGCTCGAAAAACAGTCAAAAATTATTTCAACGACGCATTATCCTCAGCTGAAATCGTTTAGCTATACGCGCGAAGATGTTATCAATGCGAGTGTCGAGTTCGACGTGAGCACTTTATCGCCGACCTACAGACTGTTAATGGGCATTCCGGGTAAATCAAATGCCTTTGAAATTTCCGAGAAGCTTGGCCTTAGCACCAGTGTAATTGACCGGGCACGGAAGCTCACGGGCCGCGATAACATGGAAGTCAACGAAATGATTACAGCACTCGAGCGCCACACAACACTTGCGCGCGAGCACGAGCAGGATACACAGGAGCTGCTGAGAGAAGCTGAAAAACTGCAGAAGGAACTGAAAGAATCGAATGAGCAGTTTACCAACTTTAAAGATAAATTAATTAAGAACGCTGAAGATGAAGCGAACCGCATCGTTAAACAGCGGGAACTTGAAGCGGCGGAAATTATTAAAGAGCTTGAAATGATGAAGGAGCTTGGTGCGGACAGCATTCAGGAACACGAACTCATCAAGGCTAAAAAAGAATTATCCGACAGTTATTACGCGCGTGACATTAAAAAAGACATCCGCAATGAAAAAGAAGAAACCCTGCAGACCGGCGATGAAGTCGATGTGCTGACTTACGGACAGAAAGGTGAAATCATCGGTCTTAACGGCGATGAAGTCACTGTGCAGATGGGTATTATTAAGATGAAGCTCGACAAGTCAGAAGTGAAGAAAAGAAAAGCGAAAAAAGCTGAAAAACCGGTGACCATCCGGCAGAATAAGACCCAGGTCAGCCGAACGCTTGATCTTCGCGGCGAGCGTTATGAAGATGCTTTAATTCGTCTCGAGCACTATCTTGACCAGGTGCTTCTGTCGAACTACGCAGATGTCGAGATTATTCACGGAAAAGGCACCGGCGCCCTGCAAAAAGGTGTGCAGCAGTATTTAAAACGCCATCCGAAAGTAGCTTCCTTCCGGGGCGGCATGCCGAGTGAAGGCGGCTTCGGCGTAACGATAGTCGAAATGAAGTAGGTGATCCCGGTGGATAACTTTGATATGTATAAACTTGCGAAAGTACTTATTGTTATCAGTGTGATAATGTTTATAAGCGGCATTGTTTACCTGATATATTTCGCCTAAGCAATACCGTTGAGTGACAAATTGAATTGTTGTATAATGAAATCATTACAAATATGGAGGTAGTTTTAGATGGCTATTATTGAAGTGAACGACGCAGGATTTAAAGAAGAAATTGGTAGTGGAATTACATTAGTAGACTTTTGGGCACCATGGTGCGGGCCTTGTAAAATGATCGCTCCAATCCTTGAAGAATTAGCGCCTGAAGTTGAAGGCAAAGCTAATATTGCTAAATTAAATGTTGATGAAAACCAAGCTACAGCAAGCGAGTACGAAGTAATGAGTATTCCAACTTTAATTCTTTTCAAAGACGGCGAGCCTGTTGACAAAGTAGTTGGATTCCAGCCTAAAGAACAACTTGCTGCATTAATAGAAAAACATGCTTAAATTTTAAAGCCGCCATTGAGGCGGCTTTTTTTATGAAGAAGGGATGAATCATGTCTGAACTTAAATTGAAACTATCAGTCCTGCCTGTTGAACCCGGCTGTTACTTAATGAAAAACAGCGATGGTGAAATTATTTATGTGGGCAAGGCGAAAAACCTGCGAAACAGGGTGCGTTCGTACTTCACCGGCGCGCATGATGAGAAAACGATGCGGCTCGTAGCCGATATCGTCGATTTCGATTTTATCGTTACGCAGTCGGAAGTCGAATCGCTCCTCCTGGAAAATACTTTAATTAAAAAACATCTGCCGAGATACAACATCCTGCTGAAAGATGATAAAAGCTATCCTTTCATTAAAATTACGAAGGAAAAACATCCTAAGCTGGTTGTCACGCGGACGGTAAAACCGAAAACCGGCAAGTTTTTCGGACCTTACCCGAACGCCTACAGCGCGCATGAAACGAAAAAGCTGCTGGATCGTATATATCCGCTCAGAAAATGCAACGTCATGCCGGATAAACTCTGTCTGTACTATCATATCGGCCAATGTCTCGGTCCTTGTGTGTTTAACGTTACAGACGAACAAAACCAGAAGATGATAGACGGCATCACAAACTTTTTAAACGGCGAAACTGACGAGGTAATGGCGGAACTGAAAGAAAAAATGCAGGCAGCTGCTGAAGAGCTCGAATTTGAGAAAGCGAAAGAATACCGGGATCTGATGGGGCATATTGAAAATACTATGCTGAAGCAGAACATGCTGACAGCCGATATGACCGCGCGCGACTGTTTCGGCTACGCGGTGGATAACGGCTGGATGTCGGTATCGGTGCTCTTTATCAGAAGCGGTAAATTAATCGAGAAAAAAGCGGAAATGTTCCCGATGAATGACTCAGCGGAGGAAGAGTTCTTTAGATTTATCGTACAGTTTTACGATTTGAATTCGAATCTGATGCCGAAAGAAGTGCATATTCCTAAAGAATTTAACGTCTCGCTGCTGGACGAAGCGCTGCCGGCAAAAGTGAAAGCACCGGCGCGCGGGGCAAAACGCGAAATGGTGGATCTTGCGATTAAAAATGCCGGCATCGCCATCGAAAATAAATTCGAAATGATTGCGCGCGATGAAGAGCGGACGATTAAAGCGATCGAGACCCTCGGCGACGTTATGAATATCGAAACACCGCGCCGCATCGAAGCGTTCGACAACTCAAATATTCAAGGTGTGGACCCGGTCAGCGTGATGGTGTCCTTTATCGACGGGAAACCTTCGAAGAAGGACTACCGCAAATATAAAATTAAAACGGTCAAAGGGCCGGATGACTATGCCTCGATGGCTGAAGCGGTCAGACGCCGCTACACGCGCGTCTTAAAAGAACGGCTGCCGCTTCCTGATCTGATTATTGTTGACGGGGGAGTCGGCCATATGAATACGGTTAAAGGGGTGCTCTTGAACGAACTGTCGCTCGATATTCCGGTGGCAGGTCTTGCGAAAAATGACAAACACTCGACGGCGGAACTGCTCTACGGAGATCCGGCGGAAATTGTCCCGATGAAAAAGAACTCGCAGAGTTTCTATCTTCTCCAGCGGATTCAGGACGAAGTACACCGATTTGCAATTTCATTTCACCGGAATACGCGCCGGAAAACGTCAATTGTGTCCCAGCTGGATAATATCGAAGGGGTCGGACCGACCCGGAAACGAAAGTTACTTTCAAAATTTGGTTCAATCAAAAGGATGAAGGAAAAGAATGTGAGCGACTTCACAGAGATAGGAATTCCGAAAAATGTAGCGGAAAATATAGTTGAGAAACTGAATGAACAGGCGTAAGGCTACGAATGTAAAAGAAAAGTGTAAAAGATTAAACGGTATCTTGATTTGTAAAATTATTACGGGTAAAATAAGAGTTAAAGTTTGTTGACAAATAGTTAGGGGGGTCTTTTGTGTCGAATCAAGATTCAGGTTTTTACATTCGCAGATTACATTCATTGCTCGGAGTTATTCCGCTGGGGGTATTTTTAATCCAGCACTTGCTCGTGAACTTTACCGCTACATACAGTGAAGAAGCATTTAACTTCGCTGCAGGTATTATGGGTAACCTGCCGTTCGTTATTCTGCTTGAAATTTTCATCATTTACTTACCAATTCTGTTCCACGGTATCTACGGTATTTATATCGCTTTTACTGCTAAAAATAATGTGGGCAGATACGGAACATACCGCAACTGGATGTTCCTGCTTCAAAGAATTTCCGGTGTTGTGGCGTTTATCTTCATCGCGGTGCACGTTTACCAGACTCGTATTCAAGTCTTTTTAGGTGAAGAAGTAAACTTCCAGATGGTTGAACAGATTGTTGCAAATCCATTCTGGCTTGTATTCTGGATTGTCGGTGTGGTTGCAACGGTATTCCATTTTGCAAACGGTTTATGGACGTTCATGATTACATGGGGTATTACGCAGTCCGACAAATCACAGCAGGTTATGAGCTACATTGCAATTTTAATTTTCTTAATAATTTCTACAATTGGAGTAATGGCAATTTTTGCGTTTGTATAAAAGGAGTGTAAATAATGGCGGATAATAAAGTAATCGTTGTCGGCGGGGGACTCGCAGGGTTGATGGCAACGATCAAAGCAGCAGAATCTGGTGCGAATATAGATCTATTTTCAATCGTTCCGGTTAAACGTTCACACTCGGTGTGTGCACAAGGCGGAATTAACGGGGCAGTAAACACGAAAGGTGAAGGCGACTCACCGCTGATTCACTTTGACGATACTGTATACGGTGGAGACTTTTTAGCAAACCAGCCTCCGGTTAAGGCAATGACAGAAGCAGCGCCGAAGATTATCCATCTTCTTGACCGCATGGGTGTAATGTTCAACAGAACGCCTGAAGGTCTGCTTGACTTCAGACGTTTCGGCGGAACGCTTCACCACCGTACAGCTTACGCAGGTGCAACTACTGGCCAGCAGCTTCTGTACGCGCTCGATGAGCAGGTGAGGAGCTTTGAAGTTAAAGGACAGGTCGACAAGTACGAAGGATGGGAATTCCTCGGTGTTGTCGTAGACGATGAAGGCAAAGCACGCGGTATTACAGCTCAGGAAATTACAAGCGGTGAAATTAAAACCTTTAAAGCTGACGCTGTGATTATGGCGACGGGCGGCCCTGGTATTATCTTTGGTAAATCGACGAACTCGATGATCAACACAGGATCAGCGGCATCGATCGTTTATCAGCAGGGTGCAGTATACGCAAACGGTGAATTCATTCAGATTCACCCGACAGCAATCCCGGGAGACGATAAACTCCGTCTGATGAGTGAATCAGCACGCGGAGAAGGCGGACGTGTCTGGACTTATAAAGACGGCAAGCCATGGTACTTCCTCGAAGAAAAATATCCGGACTACGGTAACCTCGTACCCCGCGATATCGCAACACGTGAAATCTTTGACGTGTGTGTGAACCAGAAACTCGGCATTAACGGCGAAAACATGGTTTATCTTGATTTATCACATAAAGATGCACATGAACTCGATGTAAAACTCGGCGGAATTATTGAAATCTACGAGAAATTTACAGGCGACGACCCGCGTAAAGTACCGATGAAGATTTTCCCGGCGGTACACTACTCGATGGGCGGTCTGTATGTAGACTACGATCAGATGACAACGATTCCAGGGCTGTTTGCAGCGGGCGAATGTGATTACTCACAGCACGGCGGGAACCGCTTAGGTGCGAACTCACTGCTGTCAGCAATTTACGGCGGTATGGTTGCAGGACCGAAAGCGATGGAATACGTGAAGACACTTGAGACTTCCTACCAGGATCTTGATGAGTCAGTTTACGAGAGACATGCTCAGGCTGAGCAGGAGAAATTCGACAACATCCTTGCGATGGACGGTACGGAAAACGCTTATGTAATTCACAGAGAACTTGGTGAAATCATGACAGCTAACGTAACAGTAGTTCGTCATAACGATAAATTGCTTGAAACTGACAAGAAAATCTTAGAGTTAATGGAGCGCTACAAACAAATCAACATTAACGATACTAAGAAATGGAGTAACCAGGCGGCCTTCTTTACACGCCAGTTATGGAATATGCTTGTCCTTGCGCGCGTGATTACTATCGGCGCATACAACAGAAACGAATCGCGCGGTGCACACTTCAAACCGGAATTCCCGGACCGCAACGACGAAGAATGGCTGAAAACGACTAAAGCATACTACGAAGGACCGGCTGAAGCACCGAGATTCGAATACGAAGACGTTGACGTGAGCCTGATTCCGCCGCGTATTCGTGACTATTCAACTAAACATTAGTAGAAGGGGATGGCTAAATAAAAATGAGTACTACAGCAACTGAAACAAAAACAATAAAGCTAAGTATCAAACGCCAGGAAAATCCGGAAACTAGCAGTTACTGGGAAGAGTTCGAAATTCCATACCGTCCGAATATGAATATCATCAGTGCGCTTATGGAAATTCAAAGAAACCCGGTCAACGCAAAAGGTCAGAAAACAACACCGGTAACATGGGACGCGAGCTGTCTTGAAGAAGTCTGCGGCGCATGTTCAATGGTTATCAACGGCACGGCGCGCCAGTCATGTACTGCGCTCGTTGACCAGTATGAGCAGCCGATTAAATTAGAACCGATGAGCACTTTCCCTATAGTGAGAGACCTGCAGGTAGACCGTTCATTCATGTTCGATAACTTAAAACGCGTCCAGGCTTGGGTGCCGATCGATGGTACTTACGACCTTGGACCAGGACCTAGAATGCCTGAGAAAAAACGTCAGATCGCGTATGAATTATCTAAATGTATGTCTTGCGGTGTATGTTTAGAAGTTTGTCCGAACGTTAACAGCAAATCTAATTTCATGGGCGCAGCACCAATTTCACAAGTGCGTCTGTTCAACCTTCACCCGACAGGCAGCATGTCTAAAAACGAAAGACTAGATGCACTAATGGGTACAGGCGGCATCGCAGAATGCGGAATGGCGCAAAACTGTGTCGAAGCATGTCCAAAAGGTATTCCTTTAACGACATCAATCGCATCAATGCAGCGCGAAACAACATTCCACATGTTCAAATCATTCTTCGGAAGTGACCACGAAGTTAACTAATATTTATACTGGTAAGGCGAGATCCCCGCTGATGCGGGGGTCTTTTTTGTTTGAGGAGTTTTTGTCCATGTGATGAGCAAGGTCGTCGTTTTTGTCGCCACCTTGCACGTTTCTGCCCTCATAATGAGCAAGGTCGTTGTTTTTGTCGCCACCTTGCACGTTTCTGTCTTCGTAATGAGCAAAGTCGTTGTTTTTGTCGCCACCTTGCACGTTTTTGTCTTCGTAATGAGCAAGGTCGTTGTTTTTATCGCCACCTTGCACGTTTTTGTCTTTGTAATGAGCAAGGTCGTTGTTTTTGTCGCCACCTTGCACGTTTTTGCCCTCATAATGAGCAAGGTCATCGTTTTTATCGCCACATTGCACGTTTCTGCCTTCATAATGAGCAAGGTCATCGTTTTTGTCGCCACCTTGCACGTTTTCGCCTTCATAATGAGCAAGGTCATCTTTTTTATCGTCACCTTGCACGTTTTTGTATTAGTTATAAGGAAAACGAGCTCACTAATGCATATCTAACCCCCAAACGCATTAGTATCGATAAAAATCAGCAGACCAATGCAAAATTCCCCCATACGCCTGTATTTCCACACCAATCTGCGGTACTATTTTCATAAAGAACCACCTCATTCCAAAATAAGGGCGTGATTCCGCAATGATTATGAAATTATCCTATTCAATTATAGGTATGTCCATAACAGGGGCTCTGCTGATCATCTCGATACCTTTCTTATTCAACAATCCGATAGGAAATATCTTGTATTTTATAATTGCAATTCTCGCAGCGGCCTTAATATTTTTCACCGTTACGTCAATCAGAACCCGCCGCAAATTAGATGAAGAATTTAAGCAGAAGTTTTATTAAAGAGCAGACCGCGATGTCTGCTCTTATTCATTTTCACCATCCGCACCAAACGCATCCGCCCATCTTCCTATTTTTTTCTTTCGATTTACGTTATTATATTGATAAAGGATGTTTAAGGGGACTGGCTACTATGTATGATGAGCAGGAGACTAAATCAATTGAAAAATCGTTGCGCTACATCGCGTCGCATGTCCGGGTGAACGGCAGGGAAATTCTAAAGCATCATGATATTTCGCCGCTCCAGTTTGTTGCGCTGCAGTGGGTGGGCGACAAGGACGGCATTACCATCGGCGAACTTGCGACGAGACTGTACCTTGCGCACTCGACGACGACGGATATTGTCGATAAACTCGAGAGCGGCAATTACGTGAGACGTGACCGTTCCGATAAGGATAAACGCCTCGTGCTTGTGAGCATGGAGGAAAAAGGCAGGGAGATTATCCAGCAGGTCATCGATAAACGGATCGATTATATTGCGAAGATTACGGCGAACCTGGATGAAGCAGAACGTAAAATTCTGCCTGCAGCACTGGAGCATGTTCTCAGGGAAAGCGAGAGAATAACATATGAATAAACCGATAGGCATTATGGATTCGGGGGTCGGCGGGCTGACGGTAATGAAGGAAATTATTCACGCCCTGCCGAGCGAGGAAGTGTATTATTTTGCGGACAGCCTGCACTGTCCGTACGGACCGAAAAGTCAGGAGGATGTTAAACGCTACACGGCAGAGGCCGTGGAGTTTTTAATTAATAAAGGCGTCAAAGCCGTCATTATCGCCTGCAATACGGCGACGGCGGCAGTGATGCCGGAGCTCCGCGATGAAATTGATATTCCGGTTTACGGGGTAATCAATCCGGGTTCCCTCGGTGCGCTCAGAAAGAGCGATAATAACGAAATCCTGCTTTTAGCGACCGAAGGCACGATAAAATCCGGCGCCTATGAGCAGGGCATTTTAAGTTTTGATCAAGATGTAAAAATTCACAATCTGGCCTGTCCGGAATTTGTGACGCTGATCGAAAGCCTGGATTATGAAAATCCGGATATTACAAGACGGACCGTGGCAGAAAAACTCGCGCCCTACAGAGAGATTAAGGCGGATACGGTCATTCTCGGGTGTACGCATTTCCCGATTATCGAAAAGTATATCGATGAGTTTTTTAAGGGAGAAAAGCATATTATCGATGCGGGATTTGAAACGGTGTCGGTTGCGCTGGTGCAGCTGCATAAGAAGAAACTGCTGACAGCGGATAACAAATCACCGGTTCATAAGATCTTTATCCACGGAGAGAATCAGCGTTTTGAAAAGGTAATGAACAGCTGGATTCCGAATATAGATTACAGCATCGAAAATATTTTATTACAGGAGAGTTATTAATGACAAAAATAGTTATAGCAAGCGGAAACCAGGGAAAAATTAACGACTTTAAAGCAATATTTGAAGGCTTCGAAGTTGTCGGCATCAAAGAATTATTACCGGAATTTGAAGTTGAAGAAACCGGGACGACTTTCAGAGAGAACGCGATTTTAAAATCCGAAGCAGCTAAAGAAGCATTAAACCTGCCAGTCGTGAGCGATGATTCGGGCCTGTCGGTGGAAGCGCTGGAGGGTAGACCGGGCGTATATTCTGCACGCTATTCAGGCGAAGGTGCGACAGATGAAAAGAACAATCAAAAACTGCTCGAAGAGCTGGAAGGCATCGACAACAGAGCTGCATATTTCACATGTGTGCTCGCTTTATCGATTCCGGGAGAAGAAACGCTTACTTATGAAGGCACTTTAGCCGGTGAAATTTTACATGAACCGCATGGCGATAAAGGCTTCGGCTACGATCCTCTGTTTAAAACGCTGAAGGGAATTTACCTCGGCGAGATTACTTCCGAAGAAAAAGGGGAAATCAGTCATAGAGGGAAAGCACTCGAAAAATTAATGAATGATACGAAAGCATTCGACAAGTTAAAAAAATAGGGGGATTTACAGATGAGAGTTTTAGTCATTAGCGACAATCACAGTGAAAGAAATATTTTAACTGAAGTGTATGACACGGTAAAACCCGACGCGGCGATTCATCTCGGCGACAGTGAATTTCCATATGACGACCCGGACATGGAAAAATTTCTGCGCGTTCTTGGCAATACTGACCGCGATGACACTTATCCTGAAACGGGACTTTTAGAAGAAGCAGGCATGTTTTATACGCACGGCCACCTGTTCGGCATTAAATCTGACCGTCATACCCTCGCGGAAAAAGCGGCGGAAACTGGCGCAAAATATGCGCTATACGGGCATTCCCATGTAGCTAAAATCGAGAAAATCAATGGCGTTTACGCGATAAACCCCGGCAGCATTACGTCTTCAAGAAATGAGTATCCGGAAAGCTATTTAGTCATCGACACGGATACACAAATCGCCTCGTACTACAGCCGGAAGCATAAGCTGATGGATGAATTTAACCTCGGCAGCTAAAAAAGGGGGATTTGCAGCATGAAAATCAAAATTAATGAAGATCTGGAACTGAAACAGGTTCAAGTAAATGAAAGAAAAGAAATGTTTAACCTGATTGATGAGAACAGAGTCCAGCTCCGTGAATGGCTGCCCTGGGTGGACTTTATGAAGACGCCGGAGCAGTACGGACCGATTATCAAAGAGTGGATCGAAACGAACGATGCCCGGTCGGCCTTAACGCTCGGAGTGTATTATCAGGGAGAACTCGCAGGCACTTGCGGTTTCAACACGATTGACGGACTCAGCAGGCGCGGTCAGATCGGCTACTGGCTCGCCGAAAAATATACCGGTACAGGGACGATGTCAAAAGCTGTAGAAGGATTAGTCAACTACGGCTTTCAGGAAATCGGCCTGCACCGGATAGAAATTATAGCGGGAACAGAGAATATAAAAAGCAGAAAAATTCCGGAACGGCTGAATTTTACCCAGGAAGCGGTTATGAAGGATTATGATTTTTTATACGACCATTACCATGACTGCGCGCTTTATCGTCTCTTAAAAACAGAGTGGTTAACGTAAAATTAACATTATATTAAAAAAACCAAAAAATGCATTGACTTTCACTATGCGCTCTGGTTATAATAACTATTGTGTTAATTAAGTCCTGGTAGCTCAGCTGGATAGAGCAATGCCCTTCTAAGGCATCGGTCGGGGGTTCGAATCCCTCCCAGGACGTCGATTCAAAACGAGGAAGTCCTTACGCCACATACGGTGTAAGGACTTCTTTTATTATACAGTGCCAGTTTTTTGCCAAAAATTCTTGTATTTTCGATTCTTCCACCTATTCATGCTTTTTATCACGTGTGTATAAATTTTCAATATGATGCTAACATAAGCATATCTTAAGCGCTTTGAAATGCATTTCACATCGACGTTTCTGCTAAATAGCTATTAAACATGCGTTTGCCTTAATTTGTGCAGTATGTATTTATCTTCGACACTAATTTCTTCTTGAACACGCTTAATGTTTTATTCACTGTGTTATTCGATACTCCAAACGATCTGTTTCACCCAACATTAAGTTTTTCGAAACTATGTCTAAAAAATCTTATATCTTCAGCTGACACTTTTACATAACGATTTACAGTCTTTGTTTTGGTGTCTGGAATTTTAGTCTGTGTGGATTGAAGGTGTCTTTACGAGTCAGCTATTTAAATTACAGAAACGCGCTCCATTCGCTGTTAAAATATAAATTATGAGATTCGATTTTCTCATCGTCTTCGTCATTACTACTTATTATGATATAGTACCTCTACTCAATAATATTTCCATTGACAGAAGCATGTAGTGCTCCTGATGCGATGCTAATCGTTGACTCGCCATCTTATGATTCTTTCATTGATTCGACTTCGTAACCTTCATAATGTGGATAATAACAGTTACAGATATATGAAAAGAAAATGAAAATTAGAATTAAATTAAATGTATACTACTATTAAAGGAGTGTTATATAATGAATGAGAATACAGTAGATAATAAAATGATAGAACTTTTTGAATCAGTTGCATTACTAGAAGTCGTTCATAACAATGGAAACATTAGTAGAGGTACAGGTTTTTTTGTTTCGTTAAGAAATGACTCTAGTATAACTCCCGTCATGGTTACTAATAACCATGTATTAAAAGATATTAAAACAGTAACTATTTATAAAGAAGCGGGAAATGATACTGTTAAAAAAGAAAAAATTGTATTGGATCAGGATGTCGAACAATTCATTATCAGACACGAAACAAAAGATTTATGTATGTTACTTATGGGACATTATAATAATTTGATGAAAGACAATGGAATATCTCTCAATGTTAGTTATATTGACGAAAGCATAATTGGATATGAGAGAAATATAAACTTTTTTTCCGATGCTATGATAATTGGTTACCCAAAGGGATTGTCAGAGCACAAATCGTATCATCCATTCATTTACACTGGAAAATTCGCTTATCCTCCTAGTCATAAATATAATGATGTAATTGATATGGTTTTAAATGTAGACTCCCACGGAGGGAATAGTGGTTCTCCTATATACGCATTAGATTTGAAGAATCATAATATGAATTTAATAGGAATTTTATCATCCGGCTATGCACCAATAATAAATGAAGAACTGAATCTTCGAGATAATTTGACTTTATCTATAGGTATTGATGTCAAAGCCTTAAAGGATATTAAGAAAAAAATTGCTGATTTATACAAAGATTTAACTGGAAATGATATAGATTAAAAAAGAGCGCTTAATGACGTGCTACCCAAAAGTTGAACTTTTGGATTTAGGCTGATTTCAAGGTATGTTTCCTGAATTGTTCAGGAGACATGCCTTTTAATTTTGTCTTGATTCTATATTTATTATAATAATTAATGTACT
>SPPL01000003.1 GCA_004570955.1 Jeotgalicoccus nanhaiensis | reverse complement strand
GCACGCCGCCAGCGTTCATCCTGAGCCAGGATCAAACTCTCCATGATTGGAGAACTTAAACTTAAGCTCTGTTGATACTGCTGACAGTATCTCGTTTGCGTTTCAATTGGTCGCCTCAATGTGTGCTTCTAGTTAATAGAAGACTTCTTTATTCGGAATTAAACGTTGACATATTGTCATTCAGTTTTCAATGTTCTTTGTGTTTTTCAGGCAATCTCTGTGATTGCTTAAGTTATCTTAACATGTCTGTTTTTCAGATGCAACAACTTTTATTAAGTTTTTGTTAAGAATATAAAGTTTTGATTACGTCGCGTTTGAAGCGACCTTTATATCTTAGCACATTCAAGCTTCGAATGCAATAACTAATTTTAAGTGTTTGTTAAGTTTCTTTCGCGCCTTTCGACGACTTTCATATCATAACACGTCTGTTTTTCAGATGCAACAACTTTTTAACTTTTTATTATTCTTGTTAATTTTTGTTGCGTCGTGTTTTGACGACTTTTATATCTTACCAAGATACGGAGGAAAGGTCAACGCTTTTTATATATTAATTTTATATATTATAAAGAAAGACCGCAAAATCAGCATTCTGCGGTCTTTTTTCTTCTTATATAGTTTTCTTCATAATATTTCTAACTCATTATTTCTTCTTATCCTGTTTCACAGCTTGCCGCGTTTTGTTTTTATAACCCATTTTCTCACGTGCTTTAATTTGGCTTTCTTCTTTCGTACGTTTTTCTTCCGCTTCTTTTTTGAGCTCTCTGCGTTTTTGCTCATTAATATCACTTCTCGTGATACGGCCTCTCTCTTCTTTTTCTTTTTGAGAGTCTTCTATATACTTCGGCAATCTGATCAGTTGATATGCGTTAGTCAGAATGACCGTAAATACTGAACGGTAAATCCAGTTAGTCTCTTCTACTGATATAAAAGGAAGTAATGTGAGTGAAGTCATAAAAATCATAAAGAACGCTGAAGCTATAAATACATTCGCCTTTGTGATTTTATTTTTATAATATGCAAAGCCTACTCCGGCTACTACGATTATAATAGGAATCCATACAAAGGACCATGTAGAACCGTGATCTATCCCAACCTGTCTGAAACGGAGATAGAACAAATCGAAAACTGCGTACATTATTAGAAGAATCTGTACATACGGCCAGGCTTTTCTGAATATTCCCATGCCAAGCGGATGAATGAATAAATATATATAGAAAACAACCTGACTGACTGTTGCTATTAACAGTCCGTAGCCGACCAGAAATATAAAGCCGGCAAAAAAGTCACCGAACTGGCCCTGGAACAAATATTTCGTAACAGTTTCGTATTCAGTTACCAGACTGATGGCGGTAGTTATAACCGCACCAATCATTAATGTAACAAAATAAAACTTAACTAAATACTTCGATGTCATTCAGCAGTGCCTCCGATCACTTTCTTCGCCATGTCTATATAGACAGCACTGATTTCATCATCTTCATATACTGACGGTGCAAAATCTTCTTCATTCCATTTCGGCTGACCCAGCGGAAGCTGTCCTAATAACGGCGTATTTAATTCATCTGCGAGCTTCTGGCCGCCGCCTTTACCAAAGATATACTCTTTGTTTCCTGTTTCTTTACTTTCAAAGTAACTCATATTTTCCACCACGCCGATAATCTCGTGATCTGTATGCTGTGCCATTGCACCAGCTCTTGCTGCAACAAAGGCAGCAGTCGGGTGCGGTGTTGTAACGATGATTTCTTTACTGTGCGGCAGCATCTGGTGAATATCCAATGCCACATCGCCGGTACCCGGCGGCAGGTCAAGCAGCAGATAATCCAGATCTCCCCACTTCACTTCTTCAAAGAAACTTGTCAGCATCTGGCCGAGCATCGGCCCTCTCCATATAACAGGCGTATTTTCTTCAACAAAGAAAGCCATGGAAATGACTTCGACACCAAATCTCTTTACTGGGATAATCGTTTCGCCGTCAAGTTCCGGACGTTCTGTAATACCCATCATATCCGGTACACTGAAACCGTATATATCGGCATCAATTAAACCGACTTTTTTGCCTTCTTTTGCAAGCGCAACTGCCAAATTCACAGCAACTGTCGATTTACCAACGCCGCCTTTACCTGAAGCGACAGAAATAAATTCCGTCTTTCCGAGTGTAAAACCGCGTTCCATTGCACTGCCGCGTGTGGAGCGGAATTTTTCAATTGTTTCATCCGGCAGCTCTTCAAAACGCAGTCCAACACTGTCTGCACCCTCTTCTTTAAGCAGGCTGACGATTTTCATCTGCAGTTCCAATTGTTCCTGCCCGCCCTCGCGGCCAATTGCTATTTTAACACTGACGTGTTTTTTCTCTTCTTTAATACTAACTTGTAAAATCCCTTCGGTCTCACTGATCGGGACATTTAAAATCGGGTCGTTCAAATTTCCTACTAGTTCTCTTACCTGACTTTCAGTAATCATGTATATGCTCCTTCATTCGACTTAATTCCATTACCGTTAATAATAACACAACATCAGAGACGCTAATATAAACGAAAAGTGAATTTCCGGTTACATTTCAAAAACTGGCTCTCCGTCTATAACAGTTTTCAGCACTTTTGTTTCCTTGACTTCATCCGGTGTGACCGTCATGACATCTCTGTCCAGCACGATAAAGTCCGCAAAATATCCTTCAGCTATTCTGCCTTGTATATTTTCTCTGTAGACAATTCTGGCCGCTTCAGTAGTATACATTTTAAACGCTTCAAAACGGGAGACAATTTGTTCCGGATTATATACAGTACCGTTATCCTCCCGGGTCATCAGCGCATGAATGCCGAGAAAAGGATTAACTTTTTCAATCGGTGCATCGGATGATCCGCCGAGTATAATACCTTTATCCAGCAGTGTTTTAAAAGGATATAAATATTCTGCACGTGCACTGCCTATATATTCCTCTACCCACGGCATATCTGAAGTCAGGAAGGTCGGCTGAATATCGCAAACAACAGGCAATTTGGCGATACGCTCAATTAAATCCGGCCGCAGCAGACTGATATGAATCAGACGGTCATGCTTCCCTTTTGGCACAGGATACTTCTCTACAGCATCGAGCACCATTTCAATCGCCCGGTCGCCAATCATATGAACAGCGATCGCATCATTATTAGCCCGGGCAGTCTGAACCAGCTGCTCCAGTTTTTCCACCGTGTGAATCTGCAGTCCTTTGTCTTGTGTACCGTTATATGGTTCGCTGACAAGTGCAGTCTTCGCTCCAAAAGCACCATCTGCAAAAATCTTCATCGCATCGCGTTCCACAAAGTTTTCTTTATATGTTTTATCAGCCTTAACGACATCTTCGTATACCTGCTCATGAGTCAGAAGATTCACCCTGAATTTTAATGCGTCTTTACCCAGCGTGTTTAAATAAGCATCCAGCGGCACATTAAAATCACCGTAGTAGGCAAGATCTTCCGTATGAACATTCGCAATACCGAGAGACTGCAAATATTTAACACCGCGGGCAATGTCTTCCCCTAACGATTCGGCGGTATCTTCCACAGTTGCCGCACGCATTTCTTCAAACGCCTTGTCGTATACCCAGCCTGTCAGTTCGCCATCCTTATCTCGTTCAAAATATCCGCCTTCCGGGTCCTCGGTATCTTTAGTGATGTTCAATGCTTCGAAAGCTGCAGAGTTCACTACTCCCGCGTGCGCACAAATACGCGTAATTAAAGTCGGTTTATCGGTCAGGTCATCCAGCTCTTCTGCTGTAATTTTATACTGGTTGCCGAAATTGTTTTCATCATAGCCGAGGATATTGTTCCAGCTGCGGTTTGTCTTAAACGCTTTAACCTGTTCTTTCATCTCATCGATGTCCGTTACATCGTCGAGTGCCAGCAGCTCCAGTTTCTTGCCGATCATAACCAGATGCTGGTGCACATCGGTCAGGGCGGGCATCATTGTTTTACCTTTTAAATCGATAAATTCAGATGCAGATGATTTTAATTCTTCATAGCTCCCGATTCTCTCAATCAGACCATTATGTATTAATACAGCCTCAACCGTATCCATAGGTGCATTCATCGTATAAATTGTTCCGTTATAATATAATGTCGACATCTATTCCATACCTCTCATCTATAAAAAAATACTTTCATATATTATTATATATGAAAGTATTTCCAGATTCATTTATCGTTCACTTAATTTTTTACTCCGGTCCCTCGCACTGCCGAGAGTCTTCGAAATCATTTCCTGAAGTTTGAATTCACTGAGCGTATCTAAGCCCGCTTCAGTCGTACCTGCTTTAGATGTAATATCCGTCCGCAACTGTTCAAATGATTCAGGACGTTCCGATAAAGTTTTCCCTGTACCAATAACCAGGTTTCTCGTCAGTTTTTCCGCATCTTCTTTTGAAAATCCGAGTTCCTCGAGACTTTTCGCATACTGTTCGTAAATGTAGTACAGAAATGCTGGCCCTGAGCCGGTCGCTGCTGTAATGTTATCCATGCCTTCTTCACCAACGACAACATTTTTACCGAAACTCGCCATTAATTCAATCAGTTCGTCCTTGTTGTCGAAGTCATCCGAAAATGCAATGCCGTTAACCGAATACTGCACCATTGCATTTGTATTCGGCATAATTCTCGCTACCGCATTTTCCATACCAGCTTCTTCCTGAATTGTCGCGATGTGAATACCCGCCATCACCGAAATCAGTTTTGTTTTCTTTTCCAAATACGGACGGATCCGTTCAGCTACATCTGTAAAGTTCTGGGGTTTGCTGGCGAGCACGATATAATCGGCATCTTTGCACAGTTCCGCATCATCGTAGGACACATTCACACCTAGCGATTCTTTAAATTCCATCGCTGCCACCCGGTTTGACTTACTCGTAATATAAATGTCTTCTGCTTTGACTGTTCCTTTTTCAATCATTCCTGTAAATATCGCACTGGCCATATTGCCTGCGCCAAAAAATACTATTTTCATCCCTACCACTCCGCTCAGTTTTTCATTCGTAAGCTGTCTATAATATCATATTATCCACGAAGGTTGCATCAGATATAAAAAACAATCGCTGTATAGTGGCATATCGCTGCGATTATGATAAAGAAGTGCCAAATCATGTGAAAATATTTACGTGTTTTCTGCGCATAAAACCATGCCCCTGCAGTGTAAGCGAGTCCGCCGAGTATAATAAGGCCGATAAAGACCCACGACGTTTCACTTATAATAGAAGGAATAAATGCAACTGCGGACCAGCCCATAATTAAATAAATTGCCAGACTGACTTTTTCGTTCACAACAGGTGCCAGCACCTTATAGAGAATACCGAGTATTGTTGCAACCCACTGCACGATAAGTATTACAAGGCCGAAGGTGCCGCCGACAACAGAAATTGCTATCGGTGTATACGTTCCGGCAATCGCCACGTAAATAAAACTGTGGTCGAGAAGACGCATAACATATTTATGATTTGTATTGTGCTCCATCGAATGGTACAGAGTGGAGGTCAAAAACATCAGCAGCATACTGATGACGAATATTGAACCCCCGGCTGCATGAGACATACCACCCTCCAGATACATATAGACAGCGGTAAACGGCAGCAGAAAAATAAATATTATCGCAGCTACCCCGTGACTGACCGCGTTGCCCACTTCTTCTCCGAACGTTAAGGGAACAACATTTTTCAAAGTTCTTTCTATCCTTGTAGATACTTCTTCTTTATTATATTTGCTGCTTTCAGAATTTGACTCTTCAGCCATTAGATCAGTCCTTCTTCAGTTAAATCTTTAAAGGCAGTTTCTATACTGTCATTTCCTGCTTTATTTTTAAGCGGTGAAAATTCACCTTTTCTGTCGACCTGAAGCGTATTGTGTTTATCAGCATATTTAAATGCATCGAAGTAAAACTTCTCAAACTTCAGCACCTCTTCTTTTACAACTGTTAAATGATGGTCGAGGTGTTCCAGTTTTTTCAGCGCCAGATGGTAAGGCATTTCACCGTCAGCTGCTTTATTTAAAAAGTTCATGCTGTACATATGAATACCGATATTTGCGTTCGTGAATTTGTCTTCACTGCCGGCAGGAAGTTCCGTATATTCCACCACCCCTTTACTGCCGTTCATTACGGCCAGACGTCCGACTGACTCACCAGATTTCGGCGTAATCGATTTCGATGTAATATCATTATTTTCAGTAACGTGGAGACCGACCAGCGCAGGATCCAGCACTTTAACGACAACGTTGTCGACATTGTTCATAAATACGTATTTTACGCCCGCCTGCTCCATCTCCTTGAGCATCCCGCTGTTCTTTAATGAGCTGAAAATCCCTCCGTTGCCGTTCGGTGTCAGCATAATGTCCTTATATTCGGTAAGAAGCAGTTCGCCCTCTTTGGTCAGCGGTGGAAAATGCTCCTGTTTAAAGAAGTGAATGTTTTCTTCCGGCACTTCAAAATAATTATGCTCTTTAAAGAAGTCCATCGTTTCTTCATGGTTGATATCGCTCGTCATAATATACCAGTGAACTTTCAGCTCACCCTGTGCATTTTTAAACTCGAGAATCTGTCTTGCCTGAAGCTCGAACAGCGACACACCTTCAAATGAAAATGTTCCTTTCGGACCTGGGTGTTCAAGTCTTGTTCCCTGACCTCCGGCCATCAGCACTACTGCAACTTCGCCGCTCTCGACAGCAGTGTTCGCCGCTTCAGACACAGCATCTAAATCGAGTGCGGATTTCAGCACATAAGGCACCTCTTCTACTGAAGATAAATCCACTTCTGTTTTGTTGACATATGTTTCGTTATAAACACGTTCGATAGTATCAATGTCGAGCGCGTTAAATTGTTCTTTCACTTTGTCCTGATAGCTGTCTTCCAGCAGATTGTATTGAGGAATCCATTTTTCAATCATATTTTTTCTCCTAACTTATGCAGTAATAATACGTTTGATTAGTTTAGTCTGTTTCTGCTCACTGCCTAAATGATAGCTCGCGATAACTTTCTGAGCGACGCTGTTCACGTCTTCAGTGTTCGCTGCAATTTTAGCGATAACATCGCCTTTTTGGATATAGTCTCCAACTTTCTTCTCGAGTACAATACCGACAGCGAGGTCGATTTCGTCTTCTTTTGTCTGGCGTCCTGCACCGAGGATTGATGCTGCAACCCCGATATTTTCCGCATCGATGACTTCAACGTATCCTTCTTCTTCGCTGACAACATCAAAGTGATATTCTGCCTGCGGCAGATTTTCAGGATGATCAACAAGCGTGCCGTCGCCGCCCTGATTGTTAACGAAAACTTTAAACTTTTCTAGAGCACTGCCGTCCTTAATAACTTTTTCCAGCATAGCGCGTGCTTCATCGAGATCTTTTGCCTTGCCGCCGACAACTGCCATCTGTGCTCCAAGTGTTAATGATAATTCAGTTAAGTCAGCAGGTCCTTCACCTTTAAGCGTATCGATTGCTTCTTTCACTTCGTTTGCGTTACCGACAGCATAGCCGAGCGGTTCTTCCATGCTTGAAATAATTGCCATCGTGCGGCGGCCGACATTATTACCAATACGCACCATTGTCTCAGCCAGTGCTACAGCATCTTCTTCTGTTTTCATAAATGCGCCGTCTCCGACTTTAACGTCTAAGACAATTGCATCTGCACCTGCAGCAATTTTTTTGCTCATTATAGAACTTGCAATTAACGGAATCGAGTTTACCGTTCCCGTAACATCGCGCAATGCGTAAATTAATTTGTCGGCAGGTGTCAGGTTTCCGGACTGTCCGATAACCGCAACTTTGTCCTTATTGACAAGATTCACAAAGTCATCCTGTGTCAATTCCACATGGAAACCTTTTAAAGCTTCAAGTTTGTCAATTGTTCCGCCGGTATGACCGAGGCCGCGCCCGCTCATTTTTGCAACGGGAACATCTAGTGCTGCTACTAAAGGTGCGAGCACTAATGTAGTTGTATCACCGACACCGCCTGTAGAGTGTTTATCCACTTTAATGCCGTCAATTGCAGACAAATCAATCTGATCACCGGAATTCACCATAGCCATCGTAAGGTCAGCTGCTTCTTCAGGGGTCATATCGTTGAAGAAAACCGCCATTAATAAAGCTGAAGCCTGATAGTCGGGAATTTCCCCATTTGTATATCCGTTAATGAAGAATTCAATCTCCTCTTTAGTCAATTCTTTGTTATCGCGTTTATTGGCGATAATATCTACCATTCTCATCGTAAAGTGCTCCTTCTATTTAGACGTTGCCGTCCATTCCTTTTTATTCTTATAGCGTTTCGTATGCGCATAAATATTCTCAGCCGCATAATCTTCATTAGTATACACTGTTATATCAAAATATGTCCCATTTTCACTGTGTTTTTCGTCAGTATAAATATCCTTTAAATGCACAAACAAATTTTTCATTGCCGTATGATCGAGGCTCGGATATTCACGTAAAATTTTCTTTTGCAGCCGGCCGTTCTGTTCCAGCACTTCCTGCACAACAATAACAAACGATTCCGATTCCTTAATTACATCATCAAAAATATTAGTCTGTCCGCGTTCAGCCATTGTAAATCCTCCTCTCTGTTAACAGGCATATCCATTTCATCTTTTTAATATCTTCATTATACTTAAAATATGTCACAATTCATAACATGAACTTTAAAAGTGGAGGTACAGATATGCAGAATTTACACGGGAAAACTGCTTTAATTACCGGAGGTTCCAGAGGTATCGGTTTAAAAACTGCCCAGGCACTGGCTGACAACGGAGTAAACGTTGCAATAGCCGGCCGCAACAGCGACACTTTAAAAGATGCTCTTTTAACCCTGGAAAAAAAAGATGTAAAAGCTATTGCCGTAAGCGGTGACGTTTCAGTTAAAGCGGATGTTAAAAGCATCGTCGAAGAAGTATTAAACGACTTTGGCCATATCGATATTCTGATTAATAACGCAGGAATTATGGGTAACGGCAGCTTCTTTGATGATAATGAAGATATGTTCCGGAAAATGATCGACGTTAATGTTTTCGGTATGTATTATATGATGAAAGAAGTGCTGCCTGGTATGCAGGAGCAGAATTCCGGCGACGTGGTAAATATCGCTTCTGTTTCAGGTCTTCGTTCGTCAGCAGGCAGCGCACTGTATTCCGCGACGAAGCATGCCGTTATCGGATTAACTGAAGGCGTGATGCGGGAAGTCCGTAAAAATAATATACGCGTTCAGTATTTAACACCATCAGCGGTCTTAACTGATTTAATCGGCACACCGTCACTCGAGCCCGAAACGATGACCCATCCCGAAGATATCGCTGATATTATCGTCAACCAACTGAAGATTCATCCACGCACATTTGTTAAAAACAGCGAGATGTGGGCTACGAATCCAAAGCCTAGAAATCTGTAATTAAATATAATTATCGTCTGGAACTGATATTTCCAGACGTTTTTTATGCGGCTGGTAAAAAATAACGCTTGTTTATTTTTAGAAAATGATTTGCCAGTCTATTAATTTTTCTTCATAATTAAAATTGAAGTTTCAGAATGGAGGGTAATAATGAGCCCAACTAAAGAAGATTATCTAAAGGTGCTGTTCGAACTTGGAGCGTGGAAAATCCAGGTGCCGAATAAAGAAATTGCCGAGCGTTTAAATATTTCCCCCCCGACTGTGACTGAAATGATGAACAGTTTAGTTAAAGCAGGATGGGTAGAATATACACCATATAAAGGAAGTATGCTGTCTGATGCAGGAGCAGAATATGCAAAAAAACTGATACGGAAACATCGCCTGTGGGAAGTTTTCCTTGTTGACAATCTGGGATTTAATATCGATGAAGTGCATAATGAAGCAGAAGTGCTCGAACACTCGACAAGTGATATTTTAGCCGATCAGCTTGAAAAGTATTTAGGCTATCCGGAACACTGCCCTCACGGCGGCGCTATTCCTTTAGAACTGATGGATACCCAGGAAAAAGTATCAACTCGTTTATCCGATATTAAAAACGATGATATCGTCAGCATTTCAAGAATATTAAATGAAGATAAGCTCGTGCAGCACTTTAAGCGTGCTAATCTGAATATCAACGATGACATTCAAATTACTGACCGTGACAAAAAACTTGATCTTTTTTACATTACCAATCACACTTCCGGTGAAGACACTGCGCTGAGCCGGACAATTGCCCAGTACTTATTCGTCGTTGATAAAACCGAATAAACGAAAAGACCGCTTCCTGCAGGAAGCGGTCTTTTCGTTTGTCATATTATATTATTTAACGTCTTCGCCTAAATAAGATTTAAGCATCCAGTTATTTTTCTCAATCTCCTGAGCCATTGCGATGAACATATCTGCTGTACGGTCGTCGCCGGCACCTTCTGCCACTTTCACACCCTGGTTTAATTCTGCTGAGAGTACTTCAAAGTCTTCTGTCAGCTGTTTAACCATCTGTTTTGCATCAAGTCCGTATTCGCCTTCTTCAATACTTGACTCTTCAAGTGCTTCAGTCAGTTTTGCGACTGGTTCGCCGCCGATTGTTAAAATTCTTTCCGCAAGATCATCTACATATACTCCTGTTGCATCATACAGCTCTTCAAATTTAGCATGTAGTGAAAAGAAGTTAGGTCCTTTAACATACCAGTGGAAATTATGAAGTTTAGTCCATAATACCGTGTTGTTTGCCAGCTGTTTATTAAGTACCTCGATTACTTGTGTTTTCTCTTTAACTTGTACCATTAAAAATCACCTTTCTCTTATATAGATTTGATTTTCGCCTAAACTCACTATTTAGAATCATTATTATCTGTAAATATATTATACCACGTCTGAAACAGATTTCAACTCTTATTTATAACTATTATAAATAAGGTTCTCTCTGATTCCGACTATTGTTTAGCAATACCCCTGCATACTTTTTATAAACATAAAAAAGCCGGATTATAATAATCCGGTCATCTTCAGCCCGTCATAGAGCCCATTTTCATCAACGTGTCCAGTGACGTATCTGCTGGCCGCTTTCGCTTCCTGAACACCGTTGCCCATCGCAACACTATTCTCAATTAGCTCAAGCATCTCTACATCATTGGGTCCATCGCCAAATGCATACGTATCCTTAATATCAATATTCATTTTATCCAGCAGCGTCTTTATTCCTTCAGCTTTTGATCCGCCTGCTGGAATAACATCCATACAGAATTCATGCCATCTTAAAAAATATACGTCGTCATAAGAAGCTGTATACTCTCTTTCCTCCTCCTCTGTACAGAACAGAAGAGACTGATAAATAGCATTATCTTCAAAATACGCTTTGTCTTCCGAAACTTCAAAGTCGAGTTTCAGTGAACCAATCCCCGCTTTTACATGTTCATGTTCTTTTGTGCTGACCCTTAAATCTTTCTCATCGCAAAATGCGACCGGGTGGTTATTGCTGTGCGCTTGTGCACTTAATTTTTCCAGTGTGCTGCTTTCGATTGGATTATCATATATCACCTGACCTTCGAAAACAATATATTGTCCGTTGTAGCTGATATATGTTTCAATGCCGAGTTCCTCTCTCAGCTTCTTATACATGAATGGGCCACGGCCGGTTGCGATCGCCACAATATGCCCATCTTCTTTCAACTGGCGGACAGCTTTCTTCGCTTCAGCAGGCACTACTTTATCAGAGTTGTATAACGTTCCATCGATATCAAAAAATATTAACTTGCGATTTGACATAAGGCACCTCTTCTATAATTTGTTACAGTATATAAATATTCGTTAAAATAATTAAACCGATAATCAGCAGCAGCCAGATTACTGTCATGACTAGATTAGATTTATCGTGAAATGCAGTGTACAGTTTGAAATCCGTTACTATATTCAAAATGAGCTGCAGTATAACTACACTAACCAAGAGCCAGACTCCAAGTGTTATGTTTCCTGTGAAAAATATCGCTGCTCCAATAATAAATACCACTGTCATAAGGACTAAAAACACACGTTCAATATAAACGAGTTTCAGCCGCATTATTTTACCTATTGCTTTTTCGTCGCTGAAGTATCTCCGTTCATCAAAGGAAAAATGCAGTCTGTCATCGTTGAAAAAAGTCGTCATTGCAAATTTAAGCAGCAGCCCTGCCACGAGGACAAATAATAATATGTACATACAGTAAGTCCTTCCTGCTAGTTATTCACTGCACGTTTAGCCAGTTCATCCGCCATCTCATTAAAACGGACACCGGTATGTGCAGCGACTTTGTAAAAATGTATGTTGATTTGTTTTCCAAAGCTGTTCATTTCTTCAGCATAATTACGCGTGACAGCATTTTTTGCCTGCCATTCCCCAGTGTACCATTTTTCAAGACCAGCGTAATCGTAGTGCACATGGATAGTCTTATAACCATGCTGTATTGCCCATTTGACGGCATACAGAATACCTGCAATTTCAGCCGACACATTCCACAGATTATTATCCGGATCAACAGGCGTGCTTTCTGCAGCAGTATGGATTACTTCATCATTAATGATAAACACCGCACCGAAGCCTGCCTTGTTAACACGCTTATCATAGCTGCCGTCCACGTAGCTGACGAGCTCGCCGTCAGGTATTTTTTTATTTTCATCTTTAAGATTATTCATAAAACGCTCCGCCTCAGCTTTTGTTTTAAAAGATTTAAATTCGGCTCCGCTGAAGCCTTTTGCTGCTTTTTCGCAGTCTGCCCATGTATTGTAAATACCGGGACGATGGCCTTTTCTTACCGCATAAAATTTTGCCATATATATCCTCCTGTAAGTTTCAACTATAAAAATCACTCATGATTGTACCATGAGCAGCCCTCTGTTTTATAGTAAACTGTCAACACCTAAAGATACTGGTCTTAAACATCAGCACATATCTGCTGTCAGTGTATTTTCTCAATAAACTGTCTTTTTATATGAAAACACTTTCTTAAGCGCTGCTCTGGACATTGAATTTAATGTGTATTAATATCTCCTATGTGCTTTTAATAGAAAGCTTGAAAGGGAGGCGCGTATGTTTAAAAATCCTTCAAGAAATACAATTATTACAGTGTTTATGATCGGAGCTTTCGCGGTCGGCATGACGGAATATGTCGTTACGGGACTGCTCACTCAGTTTGCCGCTGATTTAGATGTTGCTGTCTCGACGACAGGACTGCTGCTGAGCGTATACGCGCTGAGTGTCGCTCTGTTCGGACCCGTCATCCGGCTCTTAACTTTAAAATTTTCCCCAAAATTATTATTACTTATATTAATATCTATTTTTATTATCAGTAATATCATTGCAGCGACTGCACCGAATTTTGAAGTGCTGCTGCTGTCACGCCTGTTATCTGCCTCGATGCATGCTCCGTTTTTCGGCGTCATGATGAGTCTTGCGATGGCAATTTCACCGCCTCACAAAAAAACGGGAGCTATTGCTCTTGTCAATGGCGGCCTTGTGATTGCAGTAATGCTCGGTGTACCTTTTGGCTCTTACATCGGTTCAGTCCTCGACTGGCGTGTGGTTTTCTGGATGATTGTCGCTCTTGGCGTTATTAATCTGCTCGGTTTGATTCTTGTCACTCCGAACTTTAAAATTGCAGACGTCCCAAAAATTACTGCAGAACTGTCAGCTTTAAAAGATAAAAATGTCATCATGCTTATTATAACAATCGTCTTCGGTTATTCCGGAGTTTTTACAGCATACACCTTTTTAGAACCGATGCTGCGTGAAATCGCCAATATGGGAGATCTTGGCGTTACCTTCAGTATGCTAATGTTCGGTACTTTCGCCGTCATCGGGAATTTCTCTTCCGGCAGAGTTCAGCCGGGTAAACTGACGGGAGCCGTAACGCTGGTTATTTTATTTGTAGCCATCGTGCTGCTCGGGTTTACATTTATGCTGAAGGTACCTTATCTCGCTTACCTTGCTGCCGGCCTGTTCGGTTTAGGCACTTTCGGTATTTCACCGATGCTTAATGCTAAGATTATTTTTGCTGCGATAACGGCACCGGCTCTTGCAGGCACGCTCGCCGCTTCAGTATTCAACTTGGCAAATGCCATCGGTGCTTCGCTGGGTTCTGTGCTCCTGTCTAACAATTTCAGTTACACTGAAATCACATTTATTGCAGGCGGCATGCTGATATTCGGCGCCTTATGCATGGTTGCCACACACTTTATAGAAGATAAAGACCGCTTCACAGCCTGATGTTAAAAAGCAAAATTATAACCTCCGGGAATCTGAAATCAGATTCCCGGAGGTTTTCTGCTTACCGCTCTGTTAACAATTGATCTGCGAGCAGACGGTAGCTGTTTATTTTATCTTCTATATTATGAGTAATCGTCACAATCATAAATTCTTCGACTTGATAGGCTTCACTGAGCCTTGTCAGTTCAGCACCGGCTTCTTCCGGTGTTCCAAAGATTAGATTTGATAATATAGTTTCTGCTTCCAGTCTTTCATCTTCTGTCAGTTCAACAGCAGCTGCATCTTCCGGGCTTGAAATCCCTTTAAAAGCTCGTCCCGTGGATTTCAGCGCCTGATTGACAGCATAACTCCAGGCGAGTTTACGAGCTGTTTCGCCATTTTCATGACAGAACACATTAACTGTAACAATAATTTTACCCGGTGAAGAACTTTCACGATATGTATCCAGCACCTCCAGGGGATTGCTCGTACTCATAAATTCCCCAAAACAGTAATTCATATTGCTGTCCCGTGCAGAAATTGCACTTTTACCGCTCGTGCCAAGCATCCATAATTGAGGCGGGGTATCCGGTACTGGCATTGCCCGGAGGCTTTTATCATTATTCTTTATAAATCCCTGAAGCTCTGCCAGAAGTTCCGGCATTTTAAACACCTGCTGCAAATAGTTATCGCTCAGCGCTTCGGATGCTTTGTTATCTCCGCCTGGTGCACGACCGATACCGATATCGATACGGTCTCCGTAAAGAGCGGCCAGAGTATTGAAAGTTTCCGCCACTTTAAACGGTTTGTAGTACGGCAGTAAAGTTGCGCCGCTTCCGAGACGAATATTTTTGGTCACCATCCCGATAGCGCCGAGTGTCACTTCAGGCGCACTTGATGATAAACCGCTCATACCGTGGTGTTCTGCCAGCCAAAACCTCGTAAACCCAAGTTCATCGCCCGCTACGGCCAGCTTCACACTATTTCTTAGCGCTTCGCCTGCGGACATATTTACAGAAACAGGTGCCTGGTCAAGAATACTCAGTTTCATAATTTATTTTTCTTCTTTCAGTGTAATGCGGTACTCTCCCACCTGGTCTTCTTCATACAGGTTATCGAGTGATGTTGAATAGTTGATAATTCTCGCCTGGAACTCCTCATTATTATTCCCCGGGAGTCTTACAAGGAACTCTTCTTTGTACAGGTGCTCTGATAAATTGTGGTAATCTTCACTTGCCACATCAAATTCAATATACACTGTACCTTCTTCTTCATCTCTTTTTAACTCTTTTACATCCAGAGTTATATCGTCTAAAACTATAATGTCATTCGCCACTATTATTCATCCCTTTCGATTCACTAATGAGAATATTAACATCTGCAATATTCTATTGCTAATAAAATGATTACCCTTTTTAAAATTTTCTAAGCCTTGTCAAATGGACATTCCAGCGTATATTTTAATAATTTATATGTGTTCATTTTCACATATAATTAGACATTGGCTGCTTTATTACGTACATTAAAGAAATACAAATTGATTGGAGACAGACTATATGTTCAGTGATATCAAACAATTAATGAAAAATCCTTTTTTAATTATTTCCCTGCTCGCAATCTCAACAATCCCGGCACTCTATACAGCAATCTTTCTCGGCTCCATGTGGGATCCCTACAATCAGATGGATGAAATCCAAATCAGTGTCGTCAATGAAGACGAAGGCGCCGAGATGAATGATGAATCACTTAATGTCGGTGAGAGAATTGAAAATGAACTCGCTGAAAATAGCGAATTTGACTGGCAGTTCACCGATGCAGAAACGGCACAGAAACATTTAGAAAATGGAACATCGTATGCAATTATACATATTGCAGATAATGTATCCGAACAGGCAACAACGCTCCTGGATGAAGAACCGGAATTGATTTCAATCGATGTGACTACAAACCCGGGTTTTAATTTCGTCGGCAGCATGATGGGCACCCAGGGCGGATCAGGTGTTGCAGATGCTATTGCCAAAACTGTCGGTGAGACTTATACTTCAACGTTAATGGATGCTTTATCAGAAGCAGCAGAATCGACAAATGATATCGAAACTGCCCTTTCTGATTTACAGGAAGGTGCGTCCGAGCTCCGTGAAAGCAATGAACAGCTGCAGACAGGACTTGATCAGGCAGCGCCGGCGCTTGGAGCCTCGGGCAGCCAGCTGACAGAGGGGAATACTGAAATCACCGCCGGTCTCGAGTCACTTGAAGAAAATCTCGGCTCACTTGAACAGGAAGTAGCAGAAGGCTCAGCCCCTCTCGAGGATTATTCATTTACTGAACACAATGCTGAATCAATCATCAGCCCGGTGGAAGTAAACGAAAGTGAAATTACTGATATGAATAACTACGGCCAAAGCTTTGCTCCATTTATTATTGCTGTAAGCTTATTTGTCGGGGCAGTCGCTTTCAGTGTAATTTTCCCAATCAACCGGAGCACTGAAAATTACTCGAACTCACTTTCTATGTCCGTCAGTAAGCTGATTATTATCTCAATCCAGGCAGTGATCTCTTCTGCTGTAGTTGCATCAGTCATAGAATTTATGTTCGATTTCCCTTTAAATGAACCGCTTAAATTTTACGGCGTGATTATACTCTGGGCATTTGCCTCACTGCTCTTTGTATCGCTGCTTATATCGCTGTTCGGCAATATCGGTAAATTTATAACGATCGTTCTTTTAATCATTCAGCTCTCTGCGAGTGCCGGAACCTTTCCGATAGAAACAGCCGGCAGCATCTATCAATCCATTCATCCGGTACTGCCGATGAGTTATGTTATCGCAGCTATGCGTGAGTCGATTTTCAGTTTTGAAGGCAGTTTATCATACGGTGATGCAGTCATTTATACTGTTTCAATTACTGCCGGAAGCATTATCATACTTCAGCTGATAAACTTCCTGAAGTTCAAATTTGCTTCATTCGAGAACCTGATCAGAAAGCTGAGCAGAATTCAGTACTGATTATATGAACCGTCTGAAGTTGTAATCGAAGGCTTATCTTCATCAAAAAGGCACTGTCCCCGTCGGGGGACAGTGCCTTTTCTCTATTTAAACTTCATCTTCTGTAAGATCTTCCACCGGATAATCCAATTCTCTCAGCCGGTTTACAAATTGTTCATGGTTCAGATAAATATGATTCAGCTCTTTCAGTATTTCCTCTCCGCTGTAGAAACGAATGACTGTCTGAATATCACGTTCAATTGTAATATTGGTAATATCTTTTTTCGGCAGTACTGTTTGTCCCCGGCGGAATTTAATAATCATTCCAGATGGTGCAATATGCAGTTCGTAATATTTATCACCTTTATCGGCTTTAAATATAAAGCCGGCTATAATTCCGATTAGAATAACGAGTGCTACAATATAAGCACGGTTAAAAGCACTTTCTTCAATATTTCTGAACGTCATATATGACATATCAAAAATAATAAATAGTAAATAAGCACTCATTGCGACGAGCCCGAACAGTTTTACATTAAATCCTTTCGGATCATAATTTTTCGGTACATCTTTTCTCTCTAAATATATTACACCGTCGTTTGCCATCACAGCACCTCATCCTGCTCATTTATTCCACTATTTTAACATACCTCAAATGATGGAGAGAAAACACGTTTCAATTTTATTCTGTCACTTTGTCCAGCACTCCGAGGTTTCTTTTCATCAGTGAAATATAATCTTCCTGATTTTCGATATCCGCTTCTGTCCTGACCTCCATATTATGAATATATTCCGCTTCAGCACCTATCTCCTCCTGAATCACTTCAGAAATTCTGCCCGGACTGTTTTGTTCAAATAATACATATTTCAAATCATTGTCTTCCGCGGTCTTTAATAGTTCCGACAGCTGCTGCTGGGAAGGTTCATCGCTCATTGAATATCCTGAAACAGGTATTTGTTTTACACCGTAACGTTGCCAGTAGCCGAAAGCAGCGTGAGGCACAATAATTTTAGCATTCTTTTTAGATGATAAAACTTCGCTGAATTCCTCATCCAGCGCGGTCAGTTCTTTCACAAGTTTCTCATAATTTTCCTGGTAGAGCGTCTCTTCATCTTCATTCAATTTAATCAGTTCATCTTTTAGTATTTCAGCCGTTTCTATCATTTTTAACGGATCAATCCATATGTGAGGGTCGAATGAATCGTGGTTATCGATTTTTATATCTGCGATATCTTCCGCGATTAATTTTCCGTTCTCATAAATTGAAGCTCGTACAGAAAAACTTTTTGCTCCGGCTGTATACTTAAATTCTTCCCCGCTGCTCACCACTTCAAATTCATCTTTGCCTTCAGCTGCTGCCCATTCTATTTTATCGCCATTACCGGAAGCGCTAAGTTCCACCGTATCGCCCGTATGATAATGTTCTTTCATACCCTCGATAAAGTCATCATCCGCTTCGTGTTCACGGCCAGCAAATTCTTCAGGTGCGCCGCTGAACAATTCATGATAATCGCCGATTTTAATCAAAGCTGTTTCCTCGCTGCCGAGGGCATCAGCTATATTTTCAGAGAATGCTTCCATGCCCTCGCCGACATACACAACACCGTCGCCGTCTGCGTATTTCAGCATTTCCTGAGATGTCGGTTCATAGCTGTGACCATCAGCACCCGGCGGCAGAATAGATTCTGTTTCTACAGTATCACCGCCGATTTCAGAAATGATATATTCCAGGGGATATACTGTAGTGTAAATTTTTAATTTATCGCTATCTTCGGTATCACTGCTGCATGCTGTTAATATTATCACCGCAGCAAATAAAAGCATCCAGTTTAATCTTCGCATTCTATCCCTCTTTCTAATGTTTCAGCATATCTTTTTTAATACTGTCCGCCGTTGAATCAGCCGGATAATACGTTGGCCAATTTACAACTTCATCCAGCAGCGCCTCTCTGTCATCACCCCAGTATAAATGGAAATGGCTTGATTTCTCAGGTGCAATAATATGATCGCTGAACTGAATGAAGTCGGGCGCTTCTCCATCACCATCTGTTTTATTAAAGATAAAGCGAACGCCTCTGTTGCCAGCTTCATATTCCAATATTTCATATCCGTCATATTCATATTTTCCTGTATACTCTTCATCACTTTCATAAAAAGTAAATTCACCGCTGTCCGTTATGTTAATCTCGTTCACATTTGTCATATAGCCTTCACGGTAATATTCCTTATATTCTTCTGCTGTCATATCACCGTCTTCAGATTTATGCTCGAACACGTCGTCAAGCTCGCCTGACTCAAGGTACGGGTATATCGATTGCCACTCGCCCGACCAGTCGGATATATCCCGATCTTCTATTTGGTTGTCTTCAAAATGTCCGTTGTATATATCGCCCGTATGGTCATCAATTTTAATATTTACCGGGTCGCTTTCAGCTACAGGCTCGTGTTCATCGTCATATAAGACTGTTTTTATGTACTGTTCATCCGCCGCTTCCAGAGACAAAGCATCCTCGTATTCTCCTTCAATCAGTTCCCAGTTTTCCTGATCCTCACTTGTATACCAGTGCCAGTGGCCATCTGTTTCGATATCGGCAGCTGCCGTCAGCTCAACGGTATCACCGGTATGATAATGATCTGAAAGCCCCTCTATAACTGCTGGTGCTGTTTCTGTATTTCCCGTCTCTTCTGTATGCTGGTGCGATTCGTGAGTATCTTCTTCCGATTGCTTTACCTCTTCATTCTGGCATGCAGCGAATAATCCTGCCGCAGCAAGCACGCTTAAACCCTTCAGCAATTTCTTTTTCATTTTGTCCTCCTATTTAAATCGTAATAATTACTATTCGTAATAGTTACGTTTTATATAATAGCATTGTCATCTTAAAAATGTAAACTGTTTTTTTATAAAAATTAAAAACCTTCCTGATTTCTCAGAAAGGTTTTTATCAAAAATATTTATTTAGCACAGCTACATCCAATCTTTATATTTAAAATATCCCAGCATAGCCACGCTGATTATAATCATTGCTCCCAAGGTCACAAAGTAGGCCGGCGGCCACGACAGTTCCGGCATATTTTTAAAATTCATGCCGTATATACCGGTGATTAGTGTCAGCGGCAGAAAAACCGCTGAAATAATCGTGAGCACGTTAATAATTTTATTCATGCGGAAAGTATTATAAGAAATATAATTATCTTTCATTTCATCAATCATTTCTTCTGAGAATTGAATAATCAGCTGCTGTCTGTCGATTTTAGAATCGATTTTACTCAGTATCGGCTCGCTCTGGCTGCTGTTAAAAATATCTTCCTGTTCCTTAAATTTTTCCACGAGTTCTTCCATCGGGACGATGACGCGCTTCACCCGGAAGATTCTTTTTCTTAAATCGAACATTTTTGCTGTGATATCTTCACCTTTTTTCTCATTGCCGTGCTTTTCTTCAAACAGCATTACATCATCTTCTATTTCATGGACGATATCGAAATACTGATCGACCGTTGCATGAAGTATATGGAGTGCGATATCAACTTCCAAATCTTCGTGTTTATGTTTAATAATTTCGGCAATATCGATAAAATCATCCAGCACTCCGTCATGATAGGTAACAATGACATCTTTCATGATAGAGATATTAATTGCATGAGCTTCCAGCGTATCCCGGTCAATGACGTGACAGATTAACAGCTGATAGTCATCAAAGTTATAATACTGCGGCCGGTATCTTTTCGTAGTTTCATCCTCTAATCTGTCTTCTTTAAAATTAAAATCTGCAAGCAGCTGCTCCTTATCGTTAAAACTGTTGTAATCATACCAGGTAAAAGTTGTATCGTAAGGAACTGTATCCCGGCCATCTACTGTTTCTATCTGGTTGTTTTTAGATATGTACTGAATTTCAAGACTCATCGGAATCTCCTCCCTGATATCTAATACCCGAATGTTAAAGGTTAAAGCAAAAGAGCAGTGAGATTAAAAAATCTCACTGCTCTTATCATCTTATTTCATATCTTTTTCAAAAATCGTATCTCTCTTGAACTTGGAACCTTTGAACATCGTTTTCGAAATGATTGGGTACGCAACACCTGCAACGATAAATCCGATTAGCCATGCAAGGTCAACGAACATGAAGGCTGCCGCCGCCCCGATACCGAGTGCCAGTATCGCCGCATAGTTGACTCCGTCAAAGTTTCCGCCTTTTTTATACAATTCTTTAATATCGATACGCTGTTTTCTCATAATGTAGAATTCAACGATAAGAATCGCAATTAACGGTCCTAAGAAAGCTGAGTATACCTGAACGAAAGTATCCAGACCTTTTGCATTGTCATCCTGTACTAACAGCCAAGGGAATGAACCCATTGCAAGCAGTCCTGTAATTACTACTGCAACCTTGTAGTTCAGTTTAGTAAATAGCTGAATCACATAAGTTGGTGTAACAATGTTTGCTACCATGTTTACTGCTATTGCACCAAATACGATAAATACAGAGATGAACAGCTGCATGTAAACATTATCGAATAAGGCTGGCAGTCCAAGTGCCGGATTTGTATAGCCTGTCGCACTTGCAAGCATCGCACCGACAACGATTACTGAACCGTAGGCAACAATAATCGGCAGGAAGTAAAGTAATCCTCTTTTTCCGTCCGTATAACCTGTTTTCAGTTCACGTGAATAGTCTGCCGCACTTAGGAATATAGCAGCATAGTTGCCGAGGAAGACCATGATATATGCGAAGAACTCAATCCCCCATGTACCTTCGGCATTAATCCATGAAGTTGAAATTGCTGCACTGTGGTCTTTAACCAGTATGATAAACACAGTTACAACAATACCCATCAGAACGATGGATGCCACTGATTCAACTGCTTTAATACTCTTGAAGCCTTTCATTGAAAGCACTATCTGTATAACTAATAGAATAATAAAACCAACAAAAACGTTGTCGAATGCGCCGCCTGACAGTATTCTGAATACTTCATTTAGCGCCGTACCGCCGATCCAGCTCTGGATACCGTACCAGATAACAGCAGGCACCGCCCGGAGCAGTGAAGAAAGTAATGTACCTTTCTCACCAAATGAAGCTTTTAAGTGAGCTACGTAAGGAATACCGTATTTATAACCCGCTCTGTCGTTTAATGCAAAGAGAATAGAAACGATTCCGATTGCAATTAATGCTGCTGCAATAGTCTGCCAAATATTCAGTACTGCCATACCTGCAACTACAACACTCGCACCGAGTGTCATATTACCCATGTTGACACCGTCTCCGACCCACAGTGACATGTATCCCGCTGCTCCTAAAGTTCTGTCTTCAGGACCATTCGGTTTAAGAGAATCCGTCTGAGCTGCCGCATCCAGGCCCTCAGGCGGTTGATTGTTATGTTCTTCTGACATATTTACACCTCTGTTATATTCCAAATTTGATTTATTTACATTCAGTGTTTAACACCATGATTTATTATATATGTCTAAAAGCCCGATGTCTTTATCCAGTATAGATAATTTTTTACGTTTTTATCTATTTAATTATCTATATTTTACAGGTTACTCCTTTCTCATTATTTCCAGTATCTTCAGTCCGACCTGGACTGAGAGCATTTCATTCGCATCGTCGTAGTCCATCTGGGTAATTTCCTTAATTTTATCAAGGCGGTAGGAAACCGTTTTATAGTGTACGTAAAGTCTGTCTGCAGAACGCGAAACATTTTGCTGGCACTGCAAATACATTTCCAGTGTCTCAATTAATTGTTCCCTGTTTGTCTTGTTATAATCGAGCAGCCTTCCGAGACTGGTGGGAATAAATTCTTTCAGTCTGTTGTTATCGTGTTTGAACTGGTAGAGCAGACGGTAAATGCCAAGCTCTTCAAAACTTAAAATAGGATTGTGCTGGTAAGACATTTCATTTACATCAAGCACTTCCTGCGCTTCTTTGTGACTTTTCGGCAGATCATGCACTGTATCCGCAATGGAGCCGATACCAGTATAAACTTTCGCATCTCTGACTGTACTTTCAAATTTGTTAATGACATAGCCGAGCGTTCTTTTAATAGTATCCATCTCTTTTTTCTTATTGCTCTGTCCGGAATGCACCGGCCAGATTACAATGACCTGATTAAACCGTTCGCGCACGATAGCATTTTTTAAATAGTAGTCTATATTATTATTTAAAATATTATAATACCGTTCTCTGATTTCGCTCGTTACTTTTTTACTTTTGAATTTCAGTGTAAATACTACGACTGCAGAACGGCTGTTTAAATCAAATTTAATATTATCGGCACGTTCGGCAATATCATCTTCATCCCTGATGTCGCCCGATAATAAATCATCGATAATCTCATTCTTATACTTCTTCTCAACTTCAGAAATCGCAATTTTTTTAGCAAGATTTAAAGACAGCGCTGTCGCCGCATTTTCAATAGCTATAAAATCAAAATCGCTGAAGCCTGAATGAATTGCACTGATCACAAGCATAACTTTCGTCTGGTTAACCGATGTGACTGGTATCATAATCTGCTCACATTCACGGTCCTGCAGTTTCGGATAAATTACAAAGCGGCGGTAGATTGGGAAAATGGTGTTCTTGGTATTTTTCTCCTCTTGAAACTTATGAGATTCGTAAAATAATTCTACTTCCTTGTCCGTTGTCGCAATTACCTTAAACAGTTCGTTGTAAATTGTGACTGGATTTCCAATCAGTGACTCGAGCGTCTCAATAATCACTTCATCGCTGACATTTCGAATTGACAATTCGGTGAAACGGTGATGAATTTCTCTGAAGTACTCCAGTTTTTCAACATCCTGATTAAAAATTTTCCGTGTGACTTTATAAATAATATCGATAAACGGAATTGCAGTCGGCAGCGATATAATAGGAATATTCCTCTCTCTGCAGACCTCCCTTACCGGTTTTGGGATACTGTCAAACTCTTTCGGTATCTTAACGATTAAAGCGCTGATTTTTTTATCGGCAAGCTCGTGCATCCAATCCTTCATTTCTTCTTCGTTTAAATCTTTTACCGGAAAGAAACTTGTCAGAATGGACTCGCCCCCGTTAAGCCATAACGAAATGTCAGGTGAATCGATTACCGTTATACCTTTTATGTTTTTTGCGAGACTCTGTTTGGTGCCTATATATTCAGCCTCCCGGAATTCGTCGAGAGTCAGTAATTCTTTAACTGTATAATACATGGTCAAACCTCTTTTTAAATAATTTTATCCTAAGTCGATAAACATTCTTATATCTTCCACCATATACTATAACAGCTTTTGACCTCTTTATACCCAATAATAAGCTCATGGAAAACACATAATTTCTTATCGAAGTTGGATATACCTTTTTACACTAATAGATTTTGTTTATTGCTAGTCAATTCCCTTAAAAATGCTATGATTAAATTATTATAATTAGGAGGGTGTTTTATGAGCAGAAAAGCATTTAACACAAAAACAGTCAGCAGCTCGGGGCCGTATTCGCACGTTACCGACGCTGGAGATTTTCTTTATTTTTCAGGACAGACAGCAAAAAACAGATTGGATGTTACTGAAGATTTAACAGGAGATATTGCTAAACAGACTGAAATTGCCTTCAATAACCTTTTTGACGTTATGGAAGATGCGGGAGTTACAGAAGATCAGGTTGTTAAAGTAAATGTTTACTTAACGACGATGAAAAACTTCGAAGCGATGAATGAAGTATATAAAGAGAAATTCAGCGCACCATATCCGTCACGCACATGCGTGGCAGTACTTGAGTTACCGCTCGGCGCAGAAGTTGAAATAGAAATGATTGTTAAAAAATAAGATTAAATAAAGCAGAATCCTGAGTTGTGGGATTCTGCTTTTTTGTTGAGAATGGGGAGGAATTTTTTGGAGATGAGGAGTGTGCAGGAGTTGGGATACATATGAGATTTTGTCATACCAACCCTAGGAGTCTGGGATACATATGAGATTCCGTCATACCAATCCTGAGAGTCTGGGATACATATGAGATTCTGTCATGCCAACCCTGGCAGTCTGGGATACATATGAAACTCTATCACATCAACCCCAAGAGTCTCGGATACATATGAGATTGTGTCACATCAACCCCAGCAATTTTTCAGCCATTTCCTTCTCAATCCTCAGCAATATTAGTCTAGAAGCTATTATGATAAAATCAGAGTGAGGAGGCGTGACTATGAAAGTACTGATTTTTGACGGAGACTGCAGTTTCTGCAATTTCTTCGTACGCTTTACGGTGCGCATTAATAAAAATCCTGAACTTCGCATTACCGATTTCAATACTGATTGGGCTAAAGAAAATCATAAGCCGGATGACGATATAGACAGCGTTATTTATATCGCAGAAGACAAAACTTATATATATTCTGATGCTGCACTTCACATGCTCGCGGATGCTAACAGGCTTTTTAAGCCCGTAATTCTTCTAAAACTTATTCCTAAATTTATACGGGATACATCATATAAAGTCATTGCAAAATACCGTAAAAAAATTCCCGTTAAGAATGTCTGCGAACGTCCTTCAAAAAAATTTATCGATATGTATTTAAGTTAATAGGAAAAGTGCCGGCAATGATGACATTACCGGCATTCTTTTCATCTTCTCGTGCCACCGTCAGTTCTCGGTGGCGCGCAATTCATCTTCTCGTGCCACCGTCAGTTCTCGGTGGCGCGCAATTCACCTTCCCGTGCCACCGACAGTTCTCGGTGGCGCGCAATCGCCCGCTTCAATATCACTCTCAAATATTTAAAACACATTCAGCGCCGTGTAAATAACGAGCGGCAGAGTGATTGCGCTGAGCAGCGTGCTCATCATCACAATTTCCGCAGCGTATTCCGGATCACTGCTGTACTGCTGGGCAATGACGGAACTGTTTACAGATGCAGGCATTGCTGTCGTAATCAGTATCGCCTGTGCAACGACACCTTCGACGTTAAAGAGAAGCAGCATCGGCAGTGCCATGGCAGGAATGACTAACAGTTTAACAGCTGTTGCGATAAAGGCAGTAAACCGGAGATGGCGGAATCTGATACCGGCAATCTGTGTTCCGAGTATGAACAGCACCATACCGATCATCGCGTCTCTTATGTAATCCAGTGATGATATTACCGGCGTCGGCAAACCGATATTGAAGTAGTTAAATATCAGACCTAAAAACAGCCCGTAAAATATTGGCATTTTAAAATAGCCGAGCAGCGCTTTAAATTTCCCCACATTTTCCGCACTCAGGACGAAGATACCGTATGAGTATGCAATAATATTTTGGAAGACTACCATCATGACCTGCACACTCATCGCAAACGGATCACTTTTAAATACCAGATCGTTAACCGGCACGCCGTAATTACCAGCGTTATAAAATAAACTGGAGTTCGTAAATAATACAGTGTGCTGCCCTTTCACTCCAAACACAGCTGCGATAATCCTCGACACGGCATAAGACAGCAGTGCAAAGATAAATAAAAAAATCATTATGTATAACAGCAGACTGAAGTCTATATCCGAACTGTAGAGGTTCATAAATATGAATCCCGGAATAATATAGTTCACCATCAGTTTGCCGAGTGTCGGCCGATCGAGTTGTAATCTCAGCTGTGCAACGTAACCGATAAAAACAATAATAGCTATCGGCAGCATTACATTCGTTAAAATAAACAGAAATTCAGTCATAGATGTGTTCTCCCCTTACTTTGATGCAAGCACCTCTTGAAAAGCTTTTAAAAATGAATTTTTATCTTCCTGCGATAAAGCCTTAGGACCTTTTGTCCGCCCTCCGCCTCTTCTGATTACACTGCTCATATGGCGTGTTTCAAGCAGATGGTCCATATTCATCTTATTATACTCGAACCCTGTATGATGCAGTACTGTACAGCCCTTCGGCAGAAGCAGCGAGGCTAAGCCGTAGTCCTGCGTTACGATGACATCTCCCGCTTCAGCCAGCTGGACAATTTTATAATCTGCAGCATCGGGACCGGCATCGACATAAATTGCCCGGACATGCGAGTCGAGTTCTCTTGAACTGAAATGAGACAGGCTCGATACAAGTACGACTTCTATATTTTCATCTTTAGTTTCTTTAATCACTATATCCTTTACCGGACATGCATCTGCATCGATAATAACTTTCATAAAACATCACTGCCTTTTCATTTAAACTCAATTATAGCAAATATTCTTTATTCTTTTCTCCGGAAATCTGTTCTTCTGATTTTCCCCTTCTTTGTTTTGATAATTTACGATAAAAACCATTCTCAATTTATCTGTTTTAGACAATGTTTTTTTATACAGCCCACATTATTATAGAGTAGATATTAAAATAAATTAAATATGAAATGGTGTGACATAAAGTATGACTAAGTATTTCAAAAATGTCGATAACTGGCTTGGCGGCCTTCAATGGTTAATGTATATATTTATCAACACAGTTGTTGTGCCGATTACCATGGGCGCAGCTTTTAATTTATCCCAGGCGGAAATTGTCAGTACAATGCAATTTTCATTTATACTTGGCGGAATCGCATGTCTGTTACAGGTATTTATCGGGCATAGAAGACCGATTATGGACGGCCCATCCGGACTGTGGTGGGGCGTACTTCTCGCCTTATCTTCACTTGCAGCAGCGCATGGAATGCCTATTGCAGAAGTGGGCGGCAGTATCGCAACCGGCTTAATTATTACAGGAATTCTTACAGTAATTATCGGTTTAACAGGTTTTGGATATTATTTAGAAAAATTATTTAACCCAAGTGTTATGGGAGTATTCATGCTCTTGTTCGGCGTTTCCCTTTGCATCAGCTTCTTCAAAGGCATGGTCGGTCTGCCGTTTGGCGGTGGAGAGGGCCCGACAGAAATTCAAATTGGACCTGCGATTTTGTCATTTGTTATTGTCAGCTTAGTTCTTATTTTAACGATTCGCGGTTCCAATAAATTGTCACAGTACGCTATGCTGATTGGGATTATTGTCGGCTGGCCAGCTTATCTCTTATTGTTCGGCTCTGATGCACAGCTTACAGGCGGAACAGCAAGCTCTCTTGAAATATTCTGGTTCCCGCTCGGTTCGCCGGCATGGAATATCGGAATTATTTTAACCGTTGTTATTACAGGTATGCTTAACTTATCTAAACAGTACGGCTCTATTAAAGGAACAGATCCTCTTTATCCGGATTCACCTTCAACGAGCAAAGATTACAGAAATTCATTTACTATTACCGGTGTTATGACAATCCTTCCGGGATTCCTTGGATTGGTGCCTTATTCTCCATTTGTATCATCAATCGGTTTTATTCAGCAGACTAAAATTTACGAGCGTATGCCGTTTATCTTCGGTGCGGCAATGTTCTTTATTATGGGTGTGATTCCTCAATTCGGTTCATTCTTTACGATGATTCCATTAAGCGTCGGTTGTGCAGTATTATTCGTTTCATATGTTCAACTCTTCGGCTCTGCATGGGACTGGTTCAAACTTGTGGAATTCAACAGCCTGAATATTTACCGTGCAGCTATCCCGATGTTTCTCGGGCTTGTACTTATGGCAGTACCCGCTTCGGTATTCGCAAGTCTTCCAGGCTATGTTCAGCCGTTATTATCAAGCGGTCTCTTAATGGGTACGATAATTTCCATCGCAATGGAAAATTTAATGAATTGGGATAAGGTCGGTGCAACTATCTCAAACAATATTGGTAAAAATATTGAAAAAGAAGAACCTGTCAATAAATTATAAGTAAAGTAAAAGCTCTGTCCCAACGGCCAGAGCTTTTCTTTATGTTCGTATCATGATGTATATCTGCTGTTATGGTAAGGTAGATTCATATCATGAAGAAGTGAGGGGTTTGAATATGGACGTAAAATATCCTATCGGTAAATTGCAGGTTCCTGAGACTGTGACGCTTAACGACATTCAAAAATGGCTGGAAGATATCAGTACTTATACTGAACGTCTCCGCAATGAAGTTGCTTCCCTGACGGATGAGGAGTTAAGTAAAACATACCGTGAAGGCAGCTGGACTGTGCGTCAGCTCGTTCATCACATTGCTGATTCACAGCTGAATATGTATCAGCGCCTGAAGCTTGCTTTAACGGACGATAATCCAAAAGTTCCGGAGTTCATTCAGGATGAGTGGGCAGAACTGCCTGACAGCAAACTTCCTATAGAGAGTTCTCTTAAAATATTGGAAGGTATTAATGAACATGTGATCGCGCTTGGAAACAGTTTGACCGAAAAACAGTTAACACGTGTATTCACACACCAGGTCAATGGCGAAATTTCTGTCGGCACTAAAATTGCTAAGCTGGCATGGCATGAAGAACATCATTTAGCCCATATTAAAATCGCCTTATCAAAATAAATACACACAGCAAGAGCTCCTTTGAAAAAACTTCAAAGGAGCTTCTTTTAGTCGAGTTCGATAATATTCAGTTCAAACAAATAATCATCGTGGAAACTGATATTAATATAATTTGCACCACTCACTTCAGGCAGATATGCAGGCACCGCTGTAATTTCTACAGTTTCTATAAATCTCCTGCCGTTATAAAAACTGATATAAGCAGGTGATGTAATAACATAATCTTCAGAAGGTGTATATTCCAATGCGCCTGTTATATAATAATCAGCATCTTCAACGAAGTTACCTTTGTCATCGATTCGTTCGCCGGTAAATACATCATCCCCTGACAAAAAATCCTGCCCAAACATGATCGTACCCTGCATTCCTTCTTCCACCGGTTTACCGCGTCCGACCAGATCATCAGGAGTAGTATTTACTTCATTACCCGCTGATGCGTCTTCCCTTCCTTCATTTATCAGCTGAACCGTGTCCTTTTCCGGCTCATTGAAACTGACAATAATACGGTCCGCTTCAGGCACCTGTTCTATAATATGCGGTCCGTCATGCCCGTAGTTATTTGTTTTAATAAATTCACTGCCGTAAAAGTAAGATACGTAAGAAGCAGCGGTTACCGTATAATCCTTCTCCGGGTTATATTCCATCGGCTCAGTGCGGGTCATATAAGATCTGGCATCATCTTCACCGCTGTAATTTATCCAGTAACCGCTGGCAAGTTCAGTGTCTTCCATTACATCAACCGGTTCTGCAGCTTCCTCCACTTCTTCTGTTTCAGATTCATTTTCCGTATTCTCACTGGCAGTCTCATCAGATTCTTCTTCAGATTCAGCATCTTCTTCATCTGCTGTCTCCGTAGTTTCCGTCTCTTCAGTCACAGATTCTTCTGTATCTGCCTCAGAAGTTTCAGGTTCGTCAATCGGCGGTTCGTCCGTATCACTGCACCCTGTCAGAATAAACGCACCTGCCAGCATAAGTATTAACCATCTCATAGCCTCTCCCCCTGCTTGTCCATTCCCCTTAAATTCACTGCGGCTGTATGTAGCATTATTAACCTATACCCATATTTTCTAAAAAATAATAAAAGGCTGCCTGAATTTTTCATCAGACAACCTTTTAACAATAGAATTTTTACGGATTATTCGACCACAGTCCTGCATTTTTCAGTACAACACGCGGATTTAATTTAAGCTGGGCAACAATCAGTTCAGCCAGATCTTCTGCCTGCATGACTTTTTCTGGATTGCCGTCTGTTAAGTTCAGTTCAACCGCCATATCTGTCGCGACTGTACTTGGCGTTAATGTCGTTACGCGGATATTGTGCTTACGCACTTCCATCATCAGTGATTCACTCAGGCCGATGACTGCAGCTTTCGATGCAGAATAAGCACTCGTCACCGGACCGCCTTTTTGTCCTGCTGTAGAAGATATATTAATAATATCCCCTGTCTTACGCTCAACCATCTCAGGCAGTACCGCGCGCGTGGTGTAATACACGCCGTTAACATTAACATTGAGAATGTTCGTCCACTCTTCAGGTGTCAGTTCCATAAAGCTGCCGAATTTGGAAATACCGGCGTTATTCAGAAGAATATCAATTGCACCTAATTCACCTCGGATTGATTCTACCGCTGAAGTGATTGCTTCCATATCTGAAACATCAGCTGCAGCGATTGCTGTTTTAACATCATAGCTTTTAAGCTCTTCCTGAACTTTTTTAAGATTTTCAATCGACCGGCCGACCAGTCCGATATTTACACCCTCTGCTGCCAGAGCAAGAGCCGTTGCACGGCCAATACCGCGGCCTGCTCCTGTAATCAATGCTGTTTTACCGCTTATATTTTGCATATTGAAATCTCCTTTAACTCTTTTATTTCACATATAATTTTATCACGTTCTTCATCTTTAAGATAACTTATGACTTAAAACAATAAGATAAATCATGCAGATGATTAATCTCATAATCAGCTTGAATCTGAGAATCATTTTCCAACCTGTAAGGATTGTACCAGACCGAATCAATGCCGGCATTATGAGCACCGGCAATATCAGAAACAAGACTGTCTCCGACCATCAGTATCTCATTTGGATAAAGATCGGCTCTTTTCATACTTTTTGTAAAGAAACTGATATCCGGTTTTGCATGACCAAGATCATCAGATACAAACAAGTCAGTAAAGTACCGCTTCAGTCCTGATAATTTCAGTCTGTTTTCCTGCATCGTTAATACACCGTTCGAAGCTGCATAAATTTTACAGTCTGCTGATATTTTCCGAAGCATTTCTTCAATACCTGGTTCCATAATGTGCTGCTCCCCGAGTAAATTGCCAAAATGTGCCTTGGCGAGATCGCTGTCAAAATCCATATTCAGCGATTCAGACAGTTCTTTGAATCTTATATTCATTACATCTGCAACGGACAGCACTTCCTCTTTCTGCTGTTTCCATAAACGCTCATCAATTTCTGCGAACGACTCAAAAACACCTTTGTTATATTCGATATTGAGCGTTGAAAAAGTTCCCTTCAGCGCACTCTCACTGCATTTTTTAAAGTTAAATACTGTATCATCGATATCCAAAAAAACCGCTTTATACATATCATCTCTCCCGTAATATTTTTAGTCCTCAACTTACCATCCACAATATCAATAATGATTAACGTGCTCAATACTTTCATTTTTCTCCCGAAGTATTATATTCTTAAGGTAGATTCTAATTAAATGAGGTGCAGTGATGAATATAATTGTTACAAGCCTGTTCGTTGATGATCAGAAGAAAGCATTAAACTTCTACACCAGTATTCTCGGTTTCATTAAGAAACATGACGTACCTGCAGGTAATTTCAGATGGCTTACAGTCGTCTCAAAAGACGATGAGAATGGGACAGAACTCGTCCTGGAACCCAATGACAATATCGCAGCACAAGACTATCAGAACAGCCTGATGCAGCAGGGTATTCCCGCAACGATGTTCGGAACAGATGACATTGATGAAGAATTCAAGCGCTTAAAATCACATGGCGTTGAGTTTACGATGGAACCGAAGGCTGCAGGTGAGATAAAACTCGCAGTATTTAACGATACGTGCGGCAATTTAATTCAGCTGATTGAGCAGTAAAATAGACACTTCCAAAAATTGGAGGTGTCTATTTTTATTTTGGCTCCGTCAATTCATATACTTCATGGAACTTCGAACTTGGCGGATCTATATAGAAATAATAATTTCCTTCAGAATTATTGACGTTAACTACAAACGGCAGTTTCATAGTGACTGACTCCCCTGGATTAATATCTGCGGTCAATTCTTCTTCAATCGCATATTCTTCCATGTAGTTAAAGCCTTCCTGATCTTTTTCCATCAAGGAAATATTTGAATTCTCTTCGAATTTAAATGCTTCTTCCCCATTATTAGTCACAGTGACATCTACAAGAGCCAAATAAAATCCTGTATCTTCTTCAAAACCTATAAGATACTCTTCCATCGACTTTCCTTTAAACTCTCTTGTCAATGTAAAATCATTCACTGTTAATGTGTAAGGCTGATTAATCATAATTGATTCTTCCAGTTCAACTGTATCACCTAGATGGCGATATTCAACATCATCTGAAGTTTCTTCATCAGCTGTGTCACCCTGTTCAAGCTTCTCTTCTGATACGTTGTCTTCCTCATTCTCTGAAGTCGCCTCGCTCGTTTCAGCATTCTCTTCTGTCTCTTGTTCCTTTTTCACTTCATCATTACCGCATGCCGCTATAATAAGAAGTAGAACAATACTAGTAAAGTATAAATATTTCTTCATCAAAATCTCTCCCCTTAGCTTAAAATATATAGTAACTGGTTAATTGTAACATTAGTTCCTTTGCATTTTCAGCTGAAATTTAAAAGTTCCCAAGCAGTGATTATTCGATGGAATGAGACATTTTACTTTGATTATAAAATAAGAAAACACTTCCCATTCCTGGGAAGTGTTTCGAATATATAGATATATTAACGTTTTGAGAACTGTGGAGAACGACGGGCTTTCTTAAGTCCGTATTTGTAACGTTCTTTCATACGTGGGTCACGTGTTAAGAGTCCAGCTCTTTTCAGCGTGCCGCGGTGTTCTGGATCTGCTTCAAGTAAAGCTCTTGCAATACCGTGACGGATTGCTTGTGCCTGACCTGTGAAGCCACCACCGTGAACATTTACCAATACATCGTAGTTACCTTCTGTTTCTGTAACTGCGAATGGCTGGCTTAAATCTAAAATTAAGCTTTCAAATGGGAGATAATCTCTCATGTCACGTCCGTTAACTGTTACTTTACCTTCACCTGGTACTAAACGTACACGTGCAACTGAGTGCTTACGACGTCCAGTTCCTTGATATTCTACTTTAGCCAAATGTTTTCCCTCCTAGTCCTTAACCACGTAACTCGTAGTTTTCAGGTTGTTGTGCTGCGTGTGGGTGTTCCGCTCCACCGTATACAAATAATTTCTTGCCTTGTTTACGTCCTAATGGATTCTTAGGTAACATTCCTTTGATAGAAGTTTCTAATAATCTCATTGGGTTTTTGTCTCTTAATTCACCAGCTGATACTGATTTGATTCCACCAACATGACCTGAATGTCTGTAGTAGATTTTTTGTGATTCTTTTTTACCTGTTAACACAATCTCACTTGCATTGATTACGATAACGTAGTCACCTGAATCAACGTGAGGTGTGAAAGTTGGTTTATGTTTCCCGCGTAAAATTGTTGCTACTTCTGTAGATAAGCGGCCTAAAGTTTTACCTGCTGCATCTACAACAAACCATTTACGTTCGATGTTTTGCTCATTAGCCATAAACGTTTGACGCATAGTAATTTCCTCCTAAATCTGTTCTCTATTGTCGTTTTAAATTTGTCGTTTTTGTCTTTTTATATTCATAATCCTAATAAGTTTCCGGGGCCTATTAATCATGGATGGATATAAAAATGTACCGTTAATTATTATATAATTTAACCTTCATAAAGTCAATGTTTTCAAGATAATTTCTACAGCTTTTCATACCAAACTTTTTCCAGATAAAGACCTTCTGCCGGTGCGGTTTTAGGAATCACCGTTCTGTCTTTTTTGGCAATCATGTTTAAAGTATCAGGTTTTCTGATACCTCTGCCGCATTCGAGAACATAAGCTGTGATTACCCGCACCATATTATAAAGGAAACCGGTGCCGGTAATCAGAAATTCAAACCCGTCTGCTGTTTCGATAACTTTAAAGTCTTTAATAGTCCGAACTTTATTTTTAATTTCCGCCTTGGCACTGGAAAATGTCGTGAAGTCATGCGTGCCGATAAACGGCTGCATCGCCTCTTCCATCAGCAGAGCATCCAGTTCATACGGGTAATGTGTCTTTAAACCATCGTAAAAAGGGTTCTTAGTGCCTGTGTAGACTTTATAACGGTAAGTCTTCCCCGTCGCATCAAAGCGTGAATGAAAGTCATCAGCAGCGATTTTAACATCATTAATCAATATGTCATCCGGCATCGCTCTGTTTAAAATGAATTTCCATTTTTCAGGCGGCAGATCTATCGGTGTGTCAAAGTGGAAATACTGTTCCAAAGCATGCACACCCGCATCCGTTCTTGATGATGCATGAATCCGGACAAACTCCTTGTGCATCCGTTTCAGCTGTTTTTCCACAGTGCCCTGCACCGTGCGGTAGTCATGTTGATACTGGAATCCACTGAAGTTTCGTCCGTTATATGAAATATTAACTGCCACTCTCATTAGTTTCACTGCCTTACAAATATTAATAATGTACCGAATAAAACAAGCACGATCAGTGCCAGTGTATCCCGTGTTCTCCAGGACAGAAGACGATAGTGTGTCCTGCCTTCTTCGCCCTGATAACCTCTGACTTCCATCGCTATCGCCATTTCTTCCGCTCGTTTAAATGCAGACATAAAAAGAGGTATAAAAATTGGAACGAGTGCATTGATACGCTGTTTTAAATTTCCTGTCATAAAAGTCGATCCGCGCGCACTCTGTGCTTTTATTATTTTTTCTGTCTCATCCATCAGCGTCGGAATGAATCTTAATGAAATCGACATCATCATCGCAATCTCATGCACAGGAACTTTTAAGGCTTTCAGCGGCCTGCACAGCTTTTCAATAGCATCTGTCAGCTCAATCGGACTCGTTGTCAGCGTCATCAGCGTGGTAATGACTACGAGAAGTATCAGCCGGATTGTAATGTAGATACCGGTGATCAGCCCTTCGGACTCGATTGTAAAGAATCCGCCGTCAACCAGCACCGTCCCGCCCTTGGTTAAGAAGATATGCATCAGGAAGGTAAATATCAGCAGAATAAAAATCAATTTTAAACCGTTAAACAGAAATCTGATTGATAAACCTGCAAGTTTTGTCACCGACAAAACGAACAGTATCAGCAGACTATAGCCGACCCAATGATTTGCAAAGAAAACGATAATCATAAACAGAATAACCGAAATAATTTTAGCTCTCGGATCCAGTCTATGGACTATACTGTCTCCCGGAATATATCTGCCGAGCAGCATCGAACTAAGCATTGTTACGCCTCCAGTCCTCATACAGCCGAATAAATTCAGCTGTATTTTTCGGAGTGCCATTCAATGCTATGCCCTTCTCTTTTAAATCCCGGGCCAGCTGAATAACATGAGGTACTTCCAAATCGTACCGTTCCATAAAGTTCTGGTCTGTCAGTATATCAGCTGTTCTGCCTTCGCCTGCAAGCTCTCCCTGTGACATCACCTTTACTTCATCAGTAAATTCGAGCACATCATTCATATCATGTGTAATTAAAATTACTGTAATACCTATTTTTTTATACACATCATAAAACAGCTGCATCGTTTCATCATGGCTTAAAGGATCGAGTCCCGCCGTCGGTTCATCCAGTATTAAGATATTCGGTTCCATCGCAAGTATTCCAGCGATTGCAACTTTCCGCATCTGGCCGCCGGAAAGTTCGAACGGGCTTTTCTCAAGCAGCGATTCATGAACATTGAGAAGTTTAAGGTAATAGCAAGCTTTCTCTCTTGCAGCTTCTTCCGCTATTCCCATATTCATCGGACCAAACATAACATCTTTCAGCACCGTGCTTTCAAACAGCTGATGTTCAGGGAACTGGAATACCATGCCGACCTTCATCTTCGCCTGATGGATAAGCTTCTGCTTAGATTTTTTCGAAAGTATAATGCCGTCTGTTTCCACTGTGCCGGAGCTCGGCAGAATCAAGCCGTTCATCGTTTGAATCAGCGTTGATTTACCGCTCCCTGTATGGCCGATCAACCCGTAGAACTTCCCATTTTCAAAAGTCGTATTTATATTCTTTAATGCATGATATTCAAACGGGGACTTGCGGTGATAAATTACATTTACATCTGTAAATCGAATCGTCATGATAACCGCACCACCAGTTCATCATGAGTGACGAATGAACCGTCCAGAAGTGCATTTGAAATTTCCACCGTATACGGTACTTTTAAGCTGCTTCTTTCCAGCATTTCCTTATCCCGGTAAATTTCTTCAACCGTGCCTTCTCCGACAATGCTGCCGTCGTTCATAACGATGACTTTGTCGCTGTGGTCAATTTCCGTTAAATCATGAGTAATATAAAGAATCGTTGTATCCAGCTGTTCGTGCAGGTTCCATAAAATGGACAGCACTTCGTTCCTGCCTGCCGGGTCCAGCATCGAAGTCGCTTCGTCCAAAATGAGGACCTCCGGCTGGAGTGCGAGTGCACCTGCGATAGCAACTCTCTGTTTTTGGCCTCCCGACAGACGGTGGGGTTCATGAGAACGAAATTCAAGCATATTAACGAGACCGAGAGCATGTTCTGTGCGGGCAATCATTTCCTCTCTTTCAAGTCCCAGATTTTCCAGTCCGAAGGCAACGTCATCTTCTACTGTCGCACCGACAAACTGGTTATCCGGATTTTGAAAGACAATTGCAAACTTGCGTCTCAGTCTCTGTTTATTTTTCTCGGTTAAAAGTTCATTGCCGACGTATATTTCACCTTCATAGTCTTCGATAATACCCATGATGATTTTTACCAGCGTACTTTTACCTGAACCATTATGCCCGATAATGGACGTCCATTCGCCTGCATTAAAAGAGATGGAAATATGATCCAGAGCATATGCTTCTTCAGACCGGTATTTAAATGCAATATCTTTTAGTGAAATCATATTTCCACCCCTTTAAAAAATTATGTAAAAAAAGCGCGTACCCTGCAATAAGAGTCGCGCACTGATTATATACTGCAGGATACGTTGAGCTAGACGAATGAGCCCTTCCGGGCTCACCATCATAACACTCACTCTGCTTTTAAAAGTTTACGCTTCTTCAGTTGTAACTGGAGCGCCTTCTACGAATTCGATAATTACAAGTTCAGCTCCGTCACCGCGACGAGCACCAAGTTTCTTAATGCTTGTGTAACCGCCTTGACGGTCTGCGAAACGTGGAGCGATGTCTTCAAATAATTTTTGAAGTGCATAACTTGTTGAACCATCTTCATTGATGATTTCTACGTTACGTACAGTTTGACCGGCACGTCTTTTCGATGCTAGGTCACCGCGTTTACCAAGTGTAACTAAACGGTCTGCAAGTTTACGTAATTCTTTAGCACGGTCTTCAGTAGTAGTGATGCGCTCACTTACTATTAGTGAAGTTGCTAAGTCGCGTAGCATTGCTTTTCTTTGGTCAGATGTACGTCCAAGTTTTCTGTAACCCATTATTTCTCCTCCTTTATGACTAGTCTTCTTTACGTAGACCTAAATCAAGGTCTTCAAGTTTAAATTTAACTTCTTCCAGTGACTTACGTCCCAGATTACGCACTTTCATCATATCAGCTTCTGTTTTATCAGTAAGTTCCTGAACAGAGTTAATACCAGCGCGTTTCAGACAGTTATAAGAACGTACTGATAAGTCAAGTTCTTCAATAGACATTTCAAGTACTTTCTCTTTCTGATCTTCTTCTTTTTCGATCATGATTTCAGCGTTTTGCGCTTCATCTGTAAGACCTACAAAGATGTTTAAATGTTCAGTGAGAATTTTAGCACCCAATGATACTGCTTCCTGAGGAGAGATTGAACCATCAGTCCAAACATCCAGAGTCAGCTTATCGAAGTTTGTACTTTGTCCTACACGTGTATTTTCAACAGTATAATTCGCACGTTCTATCGGTGTATAGATAGAGTCGATTGGAATTACACCAATTGGCATATCAGCTTTATTATTACCGTCTGCAAGAGTATATCCCCGACCGCGATCTGCTGTCATGCGTAATTTTAAGCTTCCGCCTTTAGATACTGTTGCAATCTTAAGGTCTCTGTTTAAAATTTCCACATCGCTGTCGTGAGTAATATCAGCTGCAGTAACTACACCTTCACCGCTAAAATCAATTTCCAAAGTTTTTTCTTCTTCGGAATATATTTTTAAAGCAAGGCTCTTCATGTTGGTAATAATTGTAGTCACGTCTTCAACAACGTTGTCAATTGTCGAAAACTCATGAAGTACATTTTCTATTTCAATCGTCTTAACTGCCGCACCTGGTAATGATGATAACAGAATGCGACGCAAGGAGTTCCCAAGTGTTGTCCCATAACCTCTCTCTAAAGGTTCTACAACAAACTTACCAAACTTAGAATCTTCCGATACCTCTACTGTCTCAATTCTAGGTTTCTCGATTTCGATCATGTGTAACATATCCTCCCTTTAAACGCCGAAAATATTAGAAAATAATATTGTTCCCAACTACTTAAGCGATTTATTATTTTTTATACACGACGGCGTTTAGGCGGACGGCAGCCATTGTGTGGAACTGGAGTTACATCTTTGATAGCTGTAATTTCAAGTCCAGCTGACTGAAGCGCACGGATAGCTGCTTCACGTCCGGCACCAGGACCTTTAACTGTAACTTCTACAGTTTTAAGACCATGTTCCATCGCTGCTTTAGAAGCAGTTTCAGAAGCCATTTGTGCAGCGAAAGGAGTAGATTTCTTAGAACCTTTAAACCCTAATGCACCAGCAGATGACCATGAAAGAGCATTACCGAACTCGTCAGTAATTGTTACGATAGTGTTGTTAAAAGTTGAACGGATGTGTGCCACACCTGCTTCGACATTCTTTTTCACTCTACGTTTACGTGATTGTTGTTTGCGAGCCATTATTTATCCTCCTTTACTTTAGTAACTATTTATTTCTTCTTGTTCGCTACTGTTTTAATTGGACCTTTACGAGTTCTTGCGTTGTTCTTAGTTTTTTGACCGTTAACCGGTAAACCGCGACGGTGACGCATTCCCTTGTAAGAACCGATTTCCATTAGACGTTTAACGTTTAAGTTTGTTTCACGGCGTAAGTCACCTTCGACTTTATACGCATCTACTACTTCACGAATTTTGTTTAATTCATCTTCAGTAAGATCTTTAACTCTAGTATTTTCATCAACTGATGCTTTAGCTAAAATTTCGCTAGCGCGTGCTGGTCCAATACCGAAAACATATGTTAAAGAAATTACAACACGTTTGTCACGTGGTACGTCAACTCCTGCAATACGAGCCATATCTTTGCACCTCCAAATTAAATATTAACCTTGTTTTTGCTTGTGTTTAGGGTTTTCACAAATTACCATTACTTTTCCTTTTCTGCGGATAACTTTACATTTTTCACAGATAGGTTTTACTGATGGTCTTACTTTCATGTTTTTTACCTCCTTAGAATATGGAGTCTCTTATTTAAAACGATAAGTGATTCTGCCACGTGTTAAGTCATAAGGTGACATCTCAACTGTTACTTTATCACCAGGAAGTATGCGTATATAGTTCATACGAATTTTACCTGATACATGAGCTAATATCTCATGACCATTTTCTAATTCTACTTTGAACATTGCATTTGGTAAAGTATCAAGCACTGTACCTTCCAGTTCAATTACATCTTGTTTACTCACTTCTTTTCCTCCTTATACAGCATTTCAATTCCTTTATAGAAATTTGCTCTAGGTGACGACTCACTTCGTCTAATAACGACTCTCTCGTATACATATAGACATAGCAACATTCACCTAAATTGCTGCAAGGTGAACATTTCTATAAGCCATTAAGAATTTCATCGACTTCTTCGAAAACTTCTTCTATATCTTTTGAGCCATCTACTGTAGCTAGAACTCCAAGACTTTTATAGAAATCTAAAAGTGGTGCTGTCTGTTTGATGTTGACTTCCAGACGGTTTTGCACTGTTTCCGGATTATCATCTTCGCGCTGGTATAATTTACCGCCGTCTAAGTCACAGATACCCTCTGTCTTAGGCGGATTAAACACGAGGTGGTAAGTCGCACCGCAAGTTTCGCAGATGCGCCGGCCAGTCAGTCTGTTCATCAGTTCTTCTTCAGGCACTTCAACATATATAGTTTTATCGATTTGAGTGCCGAGCTCTGACATGATGCTGTTCAATGCTTCAGCCTGTTCAACGGTTCTAGGGAAACCGTCAAGCAGGAAACCATCTTTTGCATCACTTTGAGAGAGACGCTCTTTTACGATACCAACTGTTACTTCGTCAGGAACAAGTTCTCCCTGATCCATAAACGCCTTGGCCTGTCTTCCGAGATCCGTCTCGTTTTTAATTGCAAGACGGAACATATCTCCTGTGGAAATATGGGGAATCGAGTATTTTTTGATTATTTTCGCAGCTTGAGTACCTTTACCTGCACCAGGCAAACCCATAATAATAATATTCATTATTTTGTTTCCTCCTACTTATCTACGCTTTCTAAATCCGCGGTATTCTCTCTGGTTAGCCTGAGCTTCCAATTGTTTCATCGTTTCAAGGGCGACCCCGATAACGATCAGCAAGCTCGTTCCCCCAATTTGAATTGCCTGCGGCAAGTCCATAAACTTCGTAATTAAGAGTGGTAAAATTGCAATTCCTGCAAGGAACAGAGAACCTACAAATACTAATCTGTATAAAACAGAAGTAATATAGTCCTGTGTATTTTTACCTGGGCGGATACCGGGAATGTAGCTGCCCTGTTTTTTCAGGTTGTCAGCCATTTTCTCAGGATTCACCTGTACAAATGAATAGAAGTAAGCAAATGCGATAATCAGGACAACATAGACAATCATGCCTATCCAGTCAGACGGATCGGCAAAACGGGCTACCGTTTGTGCCCAGTCCGCATCCGGGAAGAATAATGTCAGTGTTTGAGGCATCATCAGAAATGCCATTGCAAAAATTACCGGGATAACCCCTGCCGGGTTAACTTTCAGCGGTAAAAATGTCGATTGCGGCGCCAGTTGTGATCCAGGTGTTCTCTGTCCTTTTGCATATTGCACTGGAATCTTACGAATCGCCTGTAAGATAAACACTGCAAACGCAGTCAGAAGAATAAGGAATATTACAATGCCGGCAATTTGGAGCACTGCCATTGTAGTATCCGCATTACCTGTGAATCTTGACTGATAAAGCTGAATCAATGCACCTGGAAGTGCACCGAGGATACCAGCAAAGATAATGATTGAAATACCATTACCGACACCATGTGCAGTGATCTGCTCACCAAGCCACATAAGAAATGCTGTACCCGTAGTTAAAATTAAAGCAATAAGCAGATAAGATCCGACATTATTGTCATCGATAAGGTTGCCGCCAAACATCTGGTTAAATGCAAATGACATACCGATAGCTTGGATAAATGCTAAAACGATCGTGAAATACCTAGTGAATTGAGCAAGTTTACGTCTTCCGACTTCACCTTGTCTTGCCCATTCAGCAAACTTTGGAACTACATCCATTTGAAGCAGCTGCGTCACAATTGAAGCCGTGATGTACGGCATTATTCCCATCGCAAGGATAGAGAAGTTCATGAGTGCTCCGCCGCCAAATGTGTTCATTAAATCTAAAACTCCGCTCCCGGAAGCACCAGTGTCAAATACGCTGGGGTCTACACCGGGAACCGGAATATATGTGCCGATTTTAAAGATAACTAGCATTGCCAAAGTAAACAGTATCTTGTTACGTATTTCTTTAATTTTAAAGAAATTCGATATCGTTCCGATCATTAGATCACCTCATGAGTTCCGCCCTGTTGCTCAATCGCTTCTACAGCTGAACTAGAAAATTTGTGCGCTTTAATCGTCAACTTCTTCTCTAAGTTACCGTTGCCTAAAATCTTAATTCCAGATTTTTCGTTTTTAACAATCCCTGATTCTATTAAAAGTTCAGGCGTTACTTCTGTACCATTGTCAAAACGGTTTAACGCACTAACATTTACAACTGCGTAATCTTTACGGTTGATGTTTGTGAATCCGCGTTTTGGAATACTACGGAAAAGCGGTAATTGACCACCTTCGAAAGTAAGACCAATTTTACCGCCAGAACGTGACTTCTGTCCGTCATGACCGCGACCGGATGTTTTACCGTTACCTGATGACATACCGCGTCCAACTCTGTTACGTTTGTTACGCGCGCCTTCAACTGGTTTAAGTTCGTGTAATTTCATCTTCGCACCTCCTACATTATTTTATCATTAATTCTCTTCGACTGTAACTAAATGACTGACTTTTGCAAGCTGTCCTCTTAACTGAGGAGTATCTTCCTGCTCAACAGTCTGGTGCATTTTTCTAAGGCCTAATGCTCTAACTGTTTCTCTTTGTGTTTCTGGTTTCCCAATAACACTTTTAGTGAGGGTAACTTTCACTTTTGCCATTGACTATTCCCTCCTTAGTTTAGAATCTCTTCTACAGTTTTATCTCTGAGTTTTGCAACTTCGTTAACATCTTTAAGTTCAGTTAAACCTAACATTGTAGCGCGAACTACGTTAATTGGTGTGTTAGCGCCAAGTGACTTACTTAAGATATCTGTGACACCAGCTAACTCAAGTACGGCACGGACAGGTCCGCCCGCGATAACCCCTGTACCAGGAGCAGCAGGTTTCATTAATACGTTACCTGATGAGAATCGTCCAATTACTTCATGAGGTACAGTACCATTGACAATCGGTACTTCGATTAGATTTTTCTTAGCAGCTTCGATTGCTTTTTTAATAGCTTCCGGAACTTCCTGTGCTTTCCCAGTACCGAAACCTACACGTCCTTTTCTGTCTCCAACTACTACTAAAGCTGAGAAACGGAAACGGCGACCACCTTTAACTACTTTAGCGATACGGTTGATCGTTACAACGCGTTCTTCAAATTCTTGTACTTCTCTTTCTCTTCTTTGAGCCATGAAATATGTCCCTCCTTTATATTAGAAATCAAGTCCGTTTTCACGAGCTGCGTCTGCTAATGCTTTAACGCGTCCATGATATAAATATCCACCACGGTCAAATACTACTTTCTCGATGCCTTTATCTTTTGCACGGTTAGCAATAAGAGTTCCGACTTCTTTAGCAGCTTCTACGTTAGAGCCTGATTCGCCTTTGAATTCAGTGTCTTTAGTAGACGCGCTTGCAAGTGTAATTTGCGCAGTGTCATCAATTAATTGAGCATAGATATGCTTGTTTGAACGGTAAACATTTAAACGTGGTCTTTCAGACGTACCTGAAAGTAAGTTACGCACGCGACCATGTCTCTTTTGACGTACTTTATTCTTGTCAATTTTCGCGATCATTGATGTTCACTCCTCACTTATTTATTATTTACCAGTTTTACCTTCTTTTTGGCGAACGTTTTCACCTTTATAGCGAATACCTTTACCTTTGTATGGCTCTGGCGGACGTACTTGGCGGATTTTAGAAGCTAATGCTCCAACTTCCTCTTTATTAATACCTTCAATTTTAATGTTAGTATTACCGTCAACTGTGATTGAAAGATCTCCAGCTGATTCGAATTCTACCGGGTGTGATAAACCAACGCTGAGCGTTAATTTATTACCTTGCATTTGAGCACGGTAACCAACCCCGATAAGTTCTAATTCTTTAACGAAACCTTTTGATACACCCTCAACCATGTTATTGATAAGTGCACGAGTTGTTCCGTGAACTGTACGGTGTTCTTTAGATTCACTTGGGCGAACTACTTCTAAAGTAGTGTCTTCAAGATTATATGCCATTTCTTCATTAAATGTGTTTACCAGTTCACCTTTAGGGCCTTTTACTGTAATAGTATTGTCCTTAATGTCAACTGTAACATCATTTGGAATGTCAATAAGACGTTTACCTACACGACTCATTACTTTGCACCTCCTGTTTTATTAATTACCAAACGTATGCGAGAACTTCCCCGCCGAGATTTCTTTTACGTGCTTCTTTATCAGTAAGCACACCTTCTGATGTTGAGATAAGAGCAATTCCAAGACCGTTAAGTACTCTCGGTAACTCTTCTCTTTTAGCATAAACACGAAGTCCAGGTTTAGAAATACGTTTCAAACCAGTGATAACGCGTTCGTTTTCGTTGCTGTATTTCATGAATACACGGATGATGCCTTGCTTATCGTCCTCGATGTATTCTACATTTTTTACAAAACCTTCTGTTTTCAAAATTCCAGCGATTTCCTTTTTCATGTTTGAAGCAGGAATCTCTAAAGTTTCATGTCTAACAATGTTCGCATTTCTAATGCGTGTTAGCATATCTGCAATTGGATCTGACACTGTCATTTAAGTTGCCTCCTTTCGATTAATGAATCTTACCAGCTTGCTTTTCTTACACCAGGAATTTGCCCTTTGTAAGCAAGTTCACGGAAACAGATACGGCAAAGCTTGAATTTACGTAGTACTGAGTGTGGTCTTCCACATCTTTCACAGCGAGTATATTCTCTAACTTTGAATTTTTGTTCTTTTTGCTGTTTAGCAATCATTGATTTTTTAGCCACTATATTGCCTCCTTATTACTTACTTTTGGAACGGCATACCGAATTGTGTAAGCAGTTCACGAGCTTCTTCGTCCGTGTTTGCTGTCGTTACAATAACGATATCCATACCGCGCACTTTTGATACTTTATCGTAATCAATTTCCGGGAAGATTAATTGTTCTTTAACACCTAATGTGTAGTTACCGCGGCCATCGAATGCTTTCTTCGAAATACCTCTGAAGTCTCTTACACGTGGTAATGAAACTGAGATAAGTTTGTCCAGGAATTCATACATTCTTTCTCCGCGAAGTGTAACTTTCGCACCGATAGGCATACCTTCACGTAAACGGAATGTAGCGACTGATTTTTTAGCTTTAGTAACAATTGGTTTTTGACCTGTAATAGCACTTAATTCCTCAACTGCTGTGTCGAGTACTTTTGCGTTTTGTACAGCGTCACCGATACCCATGTTTACTACGATTTTATCAATCTTTGGTGCCTGCATTACTGAAGAATAATTAAATTTATTTACGAGTTCTTGTTTAATTGTTTCATTGTATTTATCTTTTAAGCGAGCCATTAATGGGACCTCCTTCCGTTTAAATCTTATTTGATCTCTTTACCTGATTTAACAGCGATTTTCACTTTTTTACCATCTTTGATTTCATGACGGACACGAGTGCGTTCACCTGATTCAGGATCTACATGCATGACGTTGGAAACATGAATCGGAGCTTCTACCTCTAGAATCCCGCCTTCCGGGTTCATTTGAGATGGCTTCTGATGTTTCTTAATTACGTTGACATTTTCGATAACGACACGATTATCTGCAGGAATTGCTTTTAGTACAGTTCCTTTTTTACCTTTGTCCTTACCGCTTATTACAACGACCTGGTCACCTGTTTTTACGTGCATAGTTGTCGCACCTCCTTCGGTTTTGGTTATAGTACTTCTGGTGCTAATGAGATAATCTTCATGAAGTTTCCTTCGCGAAGTTCACGAGCAACTGGTCCGAAAATACGCGTACCTCTTGGACCTTTATCATCAGTATCACGGATGATTACGCATGCGTTCTCATCGAATTTAATATATGAACCATCTTCACGACGGACACCTGTTTTTGTTCTGACGATGACGGCTTTAACAACCTCACCTTTTTTGACAACCCCACCTGGTGTTGCATTCTTAACACTTGCAACGATTACATCACCGATGTTCGCAGTTTTACGGCCTGTTCCGCCTAAAACTTTAATAGTTAGCACTTCACGTGCACCTGAGTTGTCAGCTACCTTCAAACGGCTCTCTGACTGAATCATGCGTGATTCCCTCCTTCTGTTTCAAATATTTTATATAATTACAGATTCTTTAACGATCTCAACTAGACGGAATCGTTTAGTCGCAGATAATGGACGTGTTTCTTCAATTCTTACAATGTCGCCCATTTTCGCAGTGTTATTTTCATCATGTGTTTTATATTTCTTAGAATATTTAACACGTTTTCCGATGATCGGGTGCTTAGTGTAAGTTTCAACAAGTACCGTTACAGTCTTATCCATCTTGTCGGATACGACGCGGCCCTGGTAAACCTTGCGTTCGTTTTTTCTTTCCACGATTTGAACCTCCTCTAATTATTGATTCGCTTGTGCTTCTTCAATCTCTCTCTGGCGAACCGTCGTTTTCATTCTAGCGATAGTCTTTCTAACTTCTTTGATACGAGCAGTGTTTTCTAGCTGACCTGTAGCTAGCTGAAAGCGCAGATTGAAAAGTTCTTCTTTCAATTCTTTAACATTAGATTCAATTTCGGAATTCGTTAAATCACGGATTTCTTTAGCTTTCATTCGTATCACCACCTAATTCTTCACGTTTTACTACTTTCGTTTTTAATGGAAGTTTATGACTTGCAAGACGAAGAGCTTCTTTCGCTACTTCTTCTTCAACACCCGCAACTTCAAACATAACGCGGCCTGGTTTAACAACTGCAATCCAGCCTTCAATTGCACCTTTACCAGAACCCATACGTACTTCTAATGGTTTCTTTGTATATGGCGTGTGCGGGAAGATGTTGATCCATACTTTACCGCCACGTTTCATGTAACGTGTCATTGCAATACGTGCTGCTTCGATTTGTCTTGCAGTAATCCAAGACGTTGTTGTAGCCTGCAGTCCGTATTCGCCAAAGCTTACTTGATTTCCGCCTTTTGAACGTCCTTTAGTGTCTGGACGGTGCTGACGACGGTATTTAACTCTTTTTGGTAATAACATTCCAAATTTCCTCCTTACTATTTATTATTCTTTGTAGGAAGAACTTCTCCACGGTAGATCCATACCTTGACACCTAACTTACCGTAAGTAGTGTCTGCTTCTTCGTGAGCATAATCGATGTCTGCACGAAGTGTATGAAGTGGAACTGTTCCTTCATTGTAACCTTCAGCACGAGCGATGTCGGCACCGCCTAAACGTCCTGATACTTGTGTTCTGATACCTTTAGCGCCTGATTTAATAGCTCTTTGAAGCGCTTGTTTTTGTGCTCTACGGAAAGATACACGGTTTTCTAGCTGACGCGCAATATTTTCTGCTACAAGTTTAGCATCCATATCCACTTTCTTAATTTCAATAACGTTGATATGAACCTTCTTGCCAGTTAAGTTAGTCAGTGCAGTACGGAGTTTGTTAATTTCACTACCGCCTTTACCAATTACCATACCTGGTTTACCTGTGTGCAGTGCAATGTTTACACGGTTTGCTGCACGTTCGATTTCCACTTTGGAAATTGATGCATCTTTAAGATTAGTCTCGATATATTCACGAACTTTTAAGTCTTCGTGTAACAGGCTTGCAAAGTTTTTATCTGCATACCATTTTGCTTCCCAGTCACGAATGACACCTACACGAAACCCAATTGGATTTATCTTTTGGCCCAAGTTAATTCCCTCCTTATATAATTAAGCGTTCTCTGTCTCTTGGTTTTCTTCAGTTTCAACTTCTGTTTCATTTGCATATTCTTCAACAACTACTGTGATATGGCTCGTACGCTTGTTGATTTTAGTAGCACGGCCCTGGGCACGTGGACGGAATCTTTTCAGCGTTGGACCTTCGTCTGCATAAATTTCTGAAATGTACAGGTTGTCGATATCCATATCGTAGTTGTGTTCTGCGTTAGCAACAGCAGATTTAACTAATTTCTCCACTACCGGTGAAGATCTCTTGTTTGTAAGTTTTAGAATTGAAATCGCTTCTCCAACTTCTTTACCTCTGACAAGGTCAAGAATAAGGCGTACTTTACGCGGAGCGATTCTCACAGTTTTAGCAACAGCTTTCGATTGCATGAGTCTTTCCTCCTTTATCGCATATGGTTAGTTATTTATCTTTTTGTTTTCTGATCGTTTCCGTGACCTCTGAAAGTTCTAGTAGGTGCAAATTCACCCAGTTTGTGGCCAACCATATCTTCTGTGATGTACACAGGTACATGTTTGCGTCCGTCGTATACAGCGATTGTGTGTCCGATGAAATTCGGGAAAACCGTTGAACGGCGTGACCATGTTTTAATTACACTTTTTTTACTACCTTCGTTCTGAGCCTCTACTTTTTTCATGAGGTGATCATCGACGAAAGGTCCTTTTTTAAGACTGCGTGCCATGTAGGCGCCTCCTTCCAATAATGCGTGCGGATTTTATCCGCACACTTACATTACTTATTTCTTACGTCCTCTTACTATGAACTTAGTCGAACGGTTTTTGCCTCTGCGAGTTTTCTTACCGAGAGTTGGTTTGCCCCAAGGTGAAACTGGAGATGGCATACCGATTGGCGCTTTACCTTCACCACCACCGTGAGGGTGATCGTTAGGGTTCATTACCGAACCGCGTACTGTAGGGCGTTTACCTTTCCATCTAGAGCGTCCGGCTTTACCAATGTTGATAAGTTCGTGCTGCTCGTTACCAACTTGTCCGATTGTCGCTCTGCATGTAAGGAGAACCATACGTACTTCGCCGGAAGCTAATCTTACCAGCGCGTATTTACCTTCTTTACCTAACAGCTGTGCACCTGTACCTGCTGAACGAGACATCTGTCCGCCGGCACCCGGTTTTAATTCGATATTGTGGATTGTAGTACCAACCGGGATATCAGCTAATGCTAATGCGTTCCCTGTTTTGATATCTGCTTCAGGCCCACTCATGATTACTGCTCCAACTGTCATGCCTTTAGGTGCTAAGATATATCTCTTTTCACCATCTGCATATGATACTAACGCGATGTTAGCTGAACGGTTTGGATCGTATTCAATAGTTTTTACTGTTGCAGGAACCCCGTCTTTATTACGTTTAAAATCAATGACTCTGTATTGACGTTTGTGTCCACCTGCTTGGTGACGTACAGTGATTTTACCCTGGTTATTACGTCCCGCTCTTTTCGGCAGCGGCTGTAATAATGAACGTTCCGGAGTTGTTGAAGTAATTTCAGCAAAGTCCGAACCAGTCATATTACGACGACCATTCGTGGTAGGCTTATATTTCTTAATTGCCATCCTCGTTATACCTCCTTATTGGTATCTATTATTAATTAGAAGATTTCGATTGAACCTTCTTTAAGTTTTACAATCGCTTTTCTTCTTCTGTTTGTGTAGCCTTCGTAACGGCCCATGCGTTTTTTCTTAGGCTTAACATTCATAATGTTTACTTTGTCTACTTTAACGTCGAAAATTTCTTCAATTGCGTGTTTAACTTGAGTTTTGTTCGCTCTCACATCTACATCAAATGTGTATTTGTCTTCTGACATTAAGTCAGCAGAACGCTCAGTGATTACTGGGCGCTTGATAATGTCGCGTGCATCCATTATACAAGTACCTCCTCTGCTTTTTTGATTGCTCCCTCAGTGAAGATCACATGGTTAGCAGAAAGGATATCTAGTACGTTAAGACCAGCTGGAGTCAACACGGTAACACCTGGGATGTTACGCGCTGATTTTTCAACGATTTCGTCTTTATTTTCAAGTACAAGAAGTACTTTCTTAGCCGCACCAAGGTTTTCAAGAACTGTTAAGAATTCTTTAGTTTTTGGCGCTTCCATTTCAAGGTGGTCAATCACTTGTAGTGCTTCTTCATTCACTTTCGCTGAAAGTGCTGAACGAAGTGCAAGTTTCCTCATTTTCTTCGGCATGCTGAAGCTGTATGATCTTGGAGTCGGTCCGAATACAACGCCGCCTCCGCGGAACTGCGGTGCACGGATTGTACCTTGTCGTGCGTTACCTGTTCCTTTTTGTTTAAACGGCTTTCTTCCGCCGCCGCGTACAGCTGAGCGGTTTTTCACTGCATGTGTCCCTTGTCTAAGAGATGCACGCTGTAAGTGAACTGCTTCAAACAGTACATGCTGGTTCGGTTCGATTCCGAATACATCCTGGTTTAGTTCGATAGAACTTACTTTAGTTCCTTCTTTTGATAAAACATCGATTGCCATGTGTTTATCCTCCCTTCCTTATTACTTGTTACCTTTTTTAATTGATGATGAAATTTTTACAAAACCTTTTTTAGGTCCTGGTACGTTGCCTTTAATAAGAACAACATTTTTGTCTGCGTCAACACGTACGATTTCTAAGTTTTGCATAGTAATCGTTTTACCACCCATTTGTCCAGGTAATTTTTTACCTTTGAACACTCTTGACGGGCTCGCTGCCATAGCCATGGCACCTGATCCTCTGTGGTAACGTGAACCGTGACTCATTGGTCCGCGGCTGAAATTGTGTCGTTTGATAGAACCCTGGAAACCTTTACCTTTTGAAGTTCCTGTTACGTCTACAAAATCGCCTGCAGCAAATGTATCTACAGTGACTTCTTGACCTACGTCAAATTCCTCTGTGTTTACGTTCTTGAATTCGCGTATGAAGCGCTTAGGAGCAGCACCAGATGCTTTAGCATGGCCTGCCTCTGCTTTGTTGGCATATTTATTGCTTCTGCCTTTTGCGTTATAATCGCGTTTGTCATCAAATCCGATTTGAATCGCGTTATATCCGTCTGTTTCTTCAGTTTTCTTTTGAACTACTACGTTTCCTGCAGCTTCAACTACTGTTACAGGGATTAGCTCTCCGTTTTCACCGAAAACTTGAGTCATCCCAATTTTTCTACCTAAGATTCCTTTGGTCATCGAAAGTCGCACCTCCTATAATTTATAACTTGATTTCGATGTCTACGCCTGATGGTAAGTTTAAGCCCATTAGAGCATCAACTGTTTTAGGTGTAGGGTTTAAAATGTCGATAAGACGTTTGTGCGTACGCTGTTCAAACTGTTCACGTGAATCTTTGTATTTGTGCACCGCACGAATAACTGTGTAAATAGTTTTCTCAGTCGGTAACGGAATCGGTCCTGATACATCTGCACCTGAACGTTTTGCCGTTTCAACGATTTTCTCTGCTGATTGATCCAGCACTCTGTGGTCGTACGCTTTTAAGCGAATACGAATTTTTTGCTTTGCCATTATTTATACCTCCTTATGGTCGTCATCCTATTAATGGTAGACTATCTCCGCGAAAATTTTCTCGCACATCAGCCATGGCAATGCGGCCGGGTGTGTCAGTAACCTCTCGCTTCATCGATGTGTGATGTGCATTGGATCAGCACTTCACGTATACAGGACACATTGGTGTCCGCTTAAGTCCAACGTTAGATATGATACAGCAAAAGAGTGAGGAAATCAATAGATATCTAAAGATTTCTTCACTCTTTTTAAAGTTTTTTTATTTTCCTATTATATATGCATCAGTTCTGATATTAATTAATGAATATGAAGTATAAAATAAATACTATAAATAAACCGTACATGATTGGATTAATTTCTTTTCTTTTTCCTGCCATAATCATCGTGATCGGATAGAAGATAAATCCGACAGCGATACCGGTCGCAATACTGTAAGTGAGCGGCATCATAAATACAGTCAGGAATGCAGGGACTGCGACTTCAAATCTGCCCCAGCTTATCTTAGATAAATTCGATGCCATTAAAATTCCTACTATTATAAGTGCAGGCGCTGTCACTTCAGAAGTAAATGTCACAATCAGCGGTGAAAAAAATATTGCTGATAAGAATAACAGTCCGGTGACCACCGAAGCAAATCCGCTCCGTGCGCCAGCTGCTACTCCGGCAGTAGACTCTACATATGAAGTAGTTGTAGATGTTCCGAAAATCGCTCCTGTAATCGTGGCAAATGCATCTGCGAGAAGCGCTTTACCAGCCCGCGGGAGTTTGTTGTCTTTAATAAGGTTGGCTTGTGACGCTACTCCTACGAGTGTTCCTGCAGTATCAAAGAAATCCACAAACAGGAATGTCAGCACTACAATTAGAAACTGCACATTAAATATTGTATCAAAGTCCATCAGACCTTCAAACGCCGCACCAAATGTCGGTGCAACACTTGGCACAGAGCCAACAATTGCAGACGGCAGCGGAACAATCCCTGTCATAATACCGAGAAGTGCAGTAGCAATCATACCGATAAAAATTGCAGCCGGCACTTTTTTAGTCATTAGAATAACGGTAATAACGAGTCCTGCAAAAGTCAGCAGCACACCGCCGCTTTGAACATCGCCGAGGCTGATTAATGTCGCATCATCTCCTGCGATAATACCTGAGGACTGAAGTCCAACGAATGTAATAAAGAATCCGATACCGGCACTGACCGCCATTTTCATTTCCATCGGAATGGCATTAATTATGTATTCGCGAAGTCCGGTCAATGTCAGCAGTACGAATATTACTCCGGAGAAGAGAACGCCGGTCAAAGCAGTCTGCCATGGAATACCCATCGTCAGCACAACTGTAAAAGCGAAGAACGCGTTCAGCCCCATGCCCGGTGCTAAAGCGATGGGATACTTCGCAATAACGCCCATAAAAAGACAGCCGACAAAAGCGGCAAGACACGTTGCCACGAAGACGGCATTAATATCCATCTTCATTTCATCGGGTACACCCTCTATACCCTGCAGTGACAAAATTGAAGGGTTTACTGCAAGAATGTAAGCCATCGACAGAAACGTCGTCAGTCCCCCGATAATTTCCTTTTTAAAATTAGTGTCCAGTTCATCGAATCCAAAAAACTTTTTCATAACAAACTCCAATCATATAATGATTATTTAAATTGTATAATCTTCGGATCATCGTAACCGATAAAACGAATCAGCAGTTCCCTTGTATAAGGGAAAAACATTTCGATAATTCTGCCGTAAAAAAGCACAATCAGCACCGTACCAATAAATACCGGTCCGCCAAGTATAAGGCCAAGTACAGCAACTGTAAGCTCCATTAAAAACCGCGCTCTCGCCATTCTTAAATTAAACTTCATGACCAGCACCATCATTAGCGAATCTCTCGGTCCCGCTCCTAAATTCGGTGTCATGTAAAAAGCCGAACCAAAGGCTGCAATAAATACACCCGCTGTAAAAAATAGTGCCTGTGCCGGCCAGGCTTCCGCATCCGGCAGTATCCAGACAAAAAAGTCGATGAATGCACCGATCGTTACCAGATTGACGTAAACTCCTCCTTTAGGAAGAGCTTTTAAAATCAGCGAAGTTGCAATAACTATTCCAATGCCGACGATAACCGACCAGCTTCCGAATGTCAGTCCGAGTGATTGCCACAGGCCAAAATGCAGTACATCCCAGGGAGACAGCCCCATAACGAAACCTTTGACCTGCATCGCTACACCGACCGATAATATGATTAAACCCGCAAAGTAAAACAGGCAACGCTTAATAAAGCTGTGCGACAAATTATCACTCCTATGTATAATAAGCATAAATTTTACCAGTTGGATTAAATCTCAAATACAAGTATATTATACACCTTTTTTTATATTAATCCATGCTAAAACCGTACATTTACATTTTTTTTAACGTTAACGTTTGTCTAAAATTTATTGCTTTCTCATCACAATTAGAACTCCACTTTTATGATATGATATTAATTAAGTTTAGGTGGTGGTAAAAATGGATTTGGAAAGCAAATTGCAGGAGTTAAAGTATGAATATGTTCACCTTCAGGGTGATTTGGAAAAAATTGAGTCAACTGGTCATCCAACTGCGAAAATGACTGACCGTCTTCACGACCTCGAACAGCAAATTAAAGAAGTTCGCCAGGCGCTAAAAAATAAGTAATTTCAGGACGTGTATATAATGAAACGAATGATTACCCTGATTATGATCATTCAATTTTTAATCTATTTCGGATTCAGTATGATTATCCCCGTCATTCCCGAACTTGTGAATCAGCTCGGTGTCAATACGATACATATGGGGCTGCTGCTTGCAGTTTATTCACTTGCAAGTTTTCTTTCGGCACCGTTCTTCGGGCGGCTGTCGGATAAAGTCGGCAGACGTCCGCTTCTGCTCGGAGGGCTCGCTGCTTTTGCACTCAGCTTTTTAATTTTCGGTTTATTCATCGATAATTTAACCGTACTGTATATAAGCAGAATTATTGGGGGTGCCGCTTCAGGCGCACTTTATACCGCCACAACGAGCATGGTTGCAGATATTACAACTCGTGAAGAGCGTACAAAATACATGGGCCTTGTCGGTATGTGCATTGGTCTCGGCTTTATTTTCGGCCCGGGTGTCGGAGGAATTCTCGCCGGCATCTCTTTAAGTTTTGCCTACTACATGACGACAATCGTGATTACCGGCGCCTTGATTTTCAGCTTCTTTAAAGTCTCTGAAACATATCGTCAGTCAACACAGCAGGCACCGAAGAAAATTACCCTCGCCGCTGATTACTTCACGCAGCCGATTGGCATACTGATGATCGGCACTTTTTTCGTAATGTTTTTCATGAGCGGGATGGAAAGTACTTTCCAGCTGCTCGGACAGGACCGCATTGATATTACACCGACAGAAATGGGTGTACTGTTTTTCATCGGCGGAATATTCAATGCGCTGACTCAAGGAGTGTATATAAGAAAGCTGAAGGACGGCCAGGAGAAAAAAGCAATGGTTGCCGGACAAATTATGGCAGTTATTGCCTTTATCATGCTGCCGTTTATGACCGGACTTGTCTACGCAGGAATCTGTATTGTGCTGCTTATGACAGGCAACGCACTCGCAAAAACATTAATGACATCACAGATTACGAAAGAAGCATCTGCCCATGATATGGGACGCGTTACAGCAACGACATATTCTCTCGACAGTCTCGGTAGAATATGCGGGCCGCTTATATTTAACGCACTGTTCTTAGTATCTGCCGGCCTGCCGTTTTATTTCGGTGCGCTGATGACTGTGCTGTCTACACATTTTATTTTTCAATATTATAGAAAACGAGGGAGAGCCGCATGACCTTACTAACGCTCCTCATGCTTTTAATTTATATCGTTATCAGTGCTGCTACCATTTTAAATATGCGGTCGCGCGTTCTTGACGTTGCACGTTATATTTCCGGCGCTGCATTTTTAATGATGACAATTACATTCAGTCTGTCACTGACCAGCCCGGATATTTTTATCGTACTGGCACTTTCTTTATGTATTGTTCTGTCAGTTGAAATTACAGCTTTTAAAGAATCAAAAGGCGACCGCGAAAATTTATTTTTAGTTCATGCCTTTACGCTGACGATGGCGCTTGTACTTATAATAATACTGCTCACGCTGTAAGGAGATGTGTACATGAGACGTGTTATCCTAATACTGCTGATGTTAATACAGATACTGTTCTTTATAAATTATTCGATTAACGACGGCATTATTTTCTACAACATTTATATCTGGTTCACTCTCGCAGCGCTGGCTATTATTACAGGCATCCGGGCTTTCCGCTCAGAGCCTCATCTGAATGAAAGCCGGAATATGCACTCTTACTTTTCACTCGCGCTGATTATTATCTCGTGTGCGTCCGTGCTGTTTATATTGTATATTGCTATAATGCAGCCTTATTATTTATAAGCGAAAGATCCATCCGGAGTACCCGGATGGATCTTTTTTACTATTATCTTCTTTTAAGTATTCTATTCAGCTGCATTTTACTTTTCTGGAACAGCGGAAACATCACTTCCGCCATGGTATACAGAGGACGGTTTATTACATAATCAAATTCACCAATTTTATCTGATACTTCTGTGCCCCATACTTTTTTAAATTGCCACAGCCCAAAATGTTCATCCTCTTTATCGGGCTCAACCGATACACCGCCGAAGTCATATGTCACTGCCCCGTGTTCTCTTGCATACTGCATCATATGCCACTGCATGTGATGATTCGGTAGAAACTCCCTGAAATCGTTTGAAGATGCTCCGTAGAGGTAATAAGATTTATGACCGGCCTGGGCATAGAGCGCTCCTGACAAAAGAACCCCGTCCGGATGTGTACGCTGAATTTCATTCATGCCTTCAAACTGCGCCTGAACTTTTGCCATACGCTTATTTAAGTTTTCAAGCTGATTTTGCTTCTTCTGTTCATCTTTAATTTTTTCCGCTTTCCTGATATCTTTTTCCACCTTGGCAATATCGTTTTCAAGAGCCTGCAAAGCTTCTTCCGGCATCAGTTTTACCATAAACAGTTCCATGTGGCCTTCTGGATTTAAGTTATCATACAGCGATTCAAAGTAAGTAATATCTCTCGTTAAGAAACCGTCGCGTTCGCCGGTCTCTTTCATCAGCTTAACAAAGTCAGGCAATTCTTCTCTCGCTGCCTTATACACCGTCGTTCCCGCGCGAAGAGAATTGCGGACTTTCGTGCGGTTGTTGCGCTCGAAACTCTGCAGCAGCAGTTTATCATCAACACTGATATCCGTCACCATCGTCGTACGGGGCTGGATAACATCTTTGCTCATTCCGTCTGTAAGACCGTGGTGTTTAAAACCGAGGGATTTCAGGTATTCTATTGTATCTTCATTGCCTTCAGCGGGAATGTCCGGATCTATTTTAATCGTATAGGACTTTTCATCCGCTGCAATTTTCTTGGCCGCTTCGAGCAGTGCGCGGACAACTTCTTTGTCCTTGTAATCACAGACGAAACCCCGGGAGGCATAACACATAGTGAAAAATGTTTTCGGCACTTTTTTAAACAGGAGCAGCGCCGCTCCTTCAACTTTGCCGTTCCGCCCGACAGCTATGCGCCTTGAGTACCAGCCTGTTAATTCCTTTGAACCTGCCCATGATGTCAGCTGCAGCAAATCTCCTGACGGATGGGACATAACAAATTCATCGTGCATTTCATCTGTAATATTCAGTAGTTCAACCATAGTTTCTCACCAATCATTTCTCGATTATTTCTGATATAATAAAATCCCAAAGGGAGCGTGCAAAAATGAAACAGATTATTTTAATTTTATTTGCAGCATTTAACATTTACAGCTTAATTAATATTTCAACCTCTTACCAGCATGATGAGCTCATTGCTCTGCTCAGCACAAGGATAATTTTCATGGCAATCTCTATTATACTGTCTGTATTATTCCTCATTGCCGGTGCATCCAAAAGTACTAAAATTATAGCAGTCCTAACGATTCTAACCGGTCTGCTGCATTTTGCTGCCATCCTGCTTATTTACATTTAATTTCTACAATATTGTAGCATATTTTAGTATACAGTTCTTTTGAAATCATCTGGTTTAGGGAGTAGATAAATATGAGAGACCTCGGTATATATTTTGGTACATTTGCACCTTGTCACGTCGGTCACTTCGAACAAATTGTCAGAGCAAAAAGAGAAAATAAGCATGCCGCTGTAATTATTAGCGGTTACGAAGGTGATCGGGGCGACCGGATCGGCATGAATCTGGCACACCGTACCCGGTCGATGCGCCAGCTGCTCCGGCACGACAACAATGTCTCGATCCTTGAACTCAACGAAACAGATATTCCGCGTTATCCTGCCGGCTGGCAGCCGTGGCTTGAAATGCTCGAAAGTCTTATTCGTCAAACTAAAGATGCCCTCGATTTTGATGTTGAAAGTGCCACATTTTATATGGGCGAGAGGGAATATATAGAACCGCTTGAAAGTTACTTCAATGATAAGTGGCCGGAGATTGATATTCATATGACTATGGTGGACAGAAAAATTCTTGGTATCAGCGGGACTGAAATTAGGGAAACACCTATATTAAACTGGGACTACGTTACCCGTCCTTTCCGCCGCTTCTTTGTACAGAACGTCCTTGTTACCGGCGCTCCAAACAGCGGTAAATCAATGCTCATTGAAGATTTGGCCCGGAGATATTCTACGAGCTGTTCCATCGAATATGCTGAAGAATATTTTGAAGACCATCAGCTGAAATCACCCGATCTTGATGCTAAAGATTTTCATGCCATCGGCATCGGTCAGTTCGAACTGAACCGCCGCCATATCCATTCCAATGCAACACGCAAAATATTTTTCGCCGATACCGATGTCCTGTACTCAAAAGTACATAATATGCTCGCTGCTCACGACGAGCAGGATTACGTCAATCAGATTTTTGAACATTATATTCATCTGCAGACATGGAGTCTGATTCTGATTATGCCGCCGCCAGAAGACTCATCAGATTACGACCGTAAATTTTACAGTCTGCTTCTCGAACAGCTGGAACATTATAATTTAATGAACCATGCGGTCATTTTAAATGATACATATCTTGAGAATTACAACCGTGCTCATGCGCTGATCGATGAAATTTTAGAAAAAGGAAAAGGTAACTGAATTTAATGATTTTTCTGTTATAATGTAATTTACTATTCGTTTATACAGGAGGAATCGCTATGCAAGAAGAACTGCTGCTAACACCGGGACCAACTCCGGTGGCCCGACGCACGTATCAAGCAATGTCCCAGGGTATTTTCGGTCACAGAACAAGCCGCTTCAAAGAAATGTCAGCCGGCATTCAGGAAAAACTGAAACCTTTATTTGGTACAGATAATCCCGTTGCTATATTGACTTCATCAGGCACCAGCGCACTTGAAGCTGCTATGGTTAACCTTGTTGATGACGGCGATACAGTTGTTTTAATTGTCAGCGGCGTATTCGGCGGCAAGTTTGCCGATATTGCCGGACGCTATAACTTTAATGTTCATATCTATGATGTGAAATGGGGAGAAGCGGCTGATCCAAAAGCTTTTAAAGAATATCTTAACGGACTCGATAATGTTACTGCAGTATTTACTCAGGCATGCGAGACTTCCACCTCGGTTCTGCATCCGCTGTCTGAACTGGCTGATGTCGTTCACAATTATAATGAAGAAACGCTGTTTATCGTAGATGCGGTCAGTGCCCTCGGCGGCGCAGATATGAATATGCAGCGAGATAAAATCGACTGCATCGTGTCGGGCAGCCAAAAAGCGCTGATGCTTCCTCCGGGACTTGCATTTGTTGCGCTGAACGACAGAGCTGTAAAAAAAGTAAATAACTCTCGTCATGGCCGCTACTATCTGGATTTAAAAATGTATTTTAAGTCTCTCGAAGTTGATTACACACCGCAGACACCTGCAGTCACTCTGTACCAGGGGCTCGAGGATGTTCTCGATATGATACACGAAGAAACAATTGAAGAAGTATTTGTACGCCATAAAAAAATGCAGAAAATGCTCCGCCGCGGCATTGAAGCGCTGGAGCTGGAACTTTTCGTCAAAGAAGCAGCGGCTTCGCCGACAGTAACAGCCGTCACCTCGACACCTGAAGAGATTTCGCATATTAAAGACACGCTTGAAAAGGATTATCATATTTCGGTAGCAGGCGGTCAGAAAGACCTCGCCGGAAAAATTATCCGTATCGGCCACATGGGCTTTATGTTCCCGAAAGATATGCTCGCTATATTAAGTGCCCTTGAAGATATTCTAAGCAGACTGCGCAGCAAAAACTACTACGGCAAAGCATTAACTGCCGCCCAGGAGAGTTTATATGACCAAGCATAACGTAATCGTACTGGACCCTGTCAGCCAGGATGGGATACAGGCACTTATTGATAATGATAACTTCAGAGTTACACGTCAGGAAGGCTTATCGGAAGCGCAGATTATCGATATAATCCATGATTTTGATGCAGCAATAGTCCGAAGCCAGACTAAAATTACAGAACGTATTATCCAGCATGCGAAGAAACTTAAGATGATTGCACGTGCAGGCGTAGGCGTTGATAACATCGATATTGATGCAGCCACCAAACATGGTGTAATTGTCGTCAACGCTCCTGAAGGCAATACTATTTCAGCCACTGAACATACGCTCGCTATGATGCTGTCGATGGCACGCGATATTCCTGAAGCATATAAAGAGCTGACAGATGGTACATGGAACCGTGGCGCTCATAAAGGAGTGGAGCTTTACGGCAAAACTCTCGGTATTATCGGCGCAGGAAAAATCGGCTTCGGCGTTGCGAGACGTGCCAAAAGTTTCGGTATGAAAATTGCAGCATTTGATCCGTACCTATCTGATGAAAAAGCCCGTGACAACGAAATCCTTAAAATGGAAGTTGATGAACTGGCAGCTGCAGCAGATTTTATCACTGTACATACACCGCTGACACCTCAGACCAAAGGTATTGTCGGTGCAGACTTCTTCAGCAAATGTAAGAAGAGTGGTGTCTACCTTATTAATGTGGCACGCGGAGGGATTATCGATGAGGATGATTTACTTGAAGCACTTGATGCAGGCATTGTAAAAGGTGCCGCACTCGATGTATTTGTTACCGAGCCGCCGGAAAACACTGCACTCCTGACACATCGCCGCACTGTGGTAACACCGCATCTCGGAGCTTCTACAGCTGAAGCTCAGGAAAAAGTTGCCGTCAGTGTATCGAAGGAAATTATCGAGTACTTTGAAGACGATAAGATTACTCATGCTGTCAATGCACCGCGAGTCAGCAGTTCTGTCACAGAAGAATTGAAACCTTATATGTCTATCGTGAAACATTTGGGACAGTTCGGCATTCAGCTCCTCGACAATCCGCCGCAGGAGATTAAAATCAAATATCATGGAGATATCGCGGTAGATGATACGAGTATTCTGACACGTACTTTCGTGACTAACATGCTAAAACCCCATTTCGGCGACGAAGTGAATATTATTAACGCTCTGTACTACTTAAATGAGCGGGATGTAACTTACAAGGTTGAGAAGAAAGCAAAAGCGGACGGCTACACAAACTATCTGGAAGTTGAACTTATCAACGATAACGAACACGTTACTCTCGGCGCCTCGACTATCCCAGGCTACGGAGAACGTCTCGTAAAAATTAACGAATATCCTATCGACTTTAAACCGGAAGAAAATATACTCATTATAGAGCACACGGACCGCCCCGGTATTATCGGAGAACTTGGGGCACTACTTGGCGAAGATTCAGTGAATATCGCTTCTATGCAGCTGGCCCGGCTGTCTAAGGAAGGCGACGCCATGGTTCTGTTTATATTGGATAACCAGGTCCTGGAAGCAACTTATGAAAAAATAAAAGAAATACCAAACATCCATAAAGTCCACACGATTAAGCTCGGATAAAAAAGAGACTGGAATAAAAGTTTTGAAACAATAAGAGAAATGGCTTGGAAATCTTAAGTTTAAGATTTCCAAGCCTATTTTTATAGAATAAAATATATTAAAAACCGATCGCCGGACAAGTCTACTATCATGAGAGTAAATGCCCGGTCCTTAGGTTTGCGTGACAGGGTTTCATGTGTATCCGAGCTTCTTGGGGGTGGCATGACGGGGTTTCATGTGTATCCCAGCTCCTTGGGGTTGGCATGACAGAAGCTCATATGTATCCCAGCTCTCCAGGGTTGGCATGACAGAAGCTCATATGTATCCCAGCTCTCCAGGGTTGGCATGAAGGAAGCTCATGTGTACCCCAGCTCTCCAGGGTTGGCATGAAGGAAGCTCATGTGTACCCCAGCTCTCCAGGGTTGGCATGAATGAATCTCATGTGTACCCCAGCCCAGCTTCTTTTTATTTAATTAAGCGTTCCACAGCATCGGGAACATCCAGTACATCTTTCAGCATCTGCTGTTCCGGTACATTCAGCTCTTCAAATGTACCAATAATTTCACGTCCTGTAAGTCCTGTCAGCGTTGCAATAAATACTGCCCCAATCTTATCGGCGCAGTAAAAATCTGCTACGGAGTCACCCACGATAAAAATTTGTTCATCGCTCTTGTTTTTTCCGTCAACAGCTGCTTCAAACAGTGCATCGTTCTGCACATACAGACTCCATAAGTAGCTGAAAGGGTGCGGCTTTGTCAGCGCATGACCGGCAGTATTTCTATCTTCCGCTTCCATCACTTCACTTGCAGTTGAAATACGGCGTTCATCGAATACTTCCAGCAGGCCGCCTTCTTCAAACGGCAGAAGCGTTTCCTGTCTTGGCCTTCCTGTGGCAACACCCACTGTGTAGCCTTTTACTTTCAGTCCATCGAGCATTTCTTTAATCAAGGACGGTTCAACAATCCACTCTTCATCGTAAATAAATCCCGGTTTCTGCAGTTCTTCAGCAGGTTTGCCGGTGTCCGCTTCAACAAGCTCACTGCCTAAATACCATTCCTGATATTTAAAGTGTCCCTGCTCCCATATCGGACCGTACATACTGAAGTCTTTCGGATCTTTCAAATTCTGAAGTGTTCCGGCATAGTTCATTAAAGCACTGTAAATTTCATCTTTAGTGAAATTTTCCCGGGAAATAAATTCAAGCACTGCTTCCGGATTTACAGATACTTCTCCGAGCATATCTCCGACTTCATTTAAATTCGTCACGTCGACATCAGCCAGATTTAAGTTTTCCTGTTTCAATATATCTATGTACATAATTGCAAAGGTAATAAACAGCATATCCCAGTTTGAATTCAGTCCTGCTTCCTTAAAGCGTTTCAGCACCTGATCATCAGCAAAAATCGTTCTCCGGATATCTTTAATTTCGCCCTCTGTATAATCCGTTACGAATTTTCGGCCATCTAAATTTAAATAACGCGGACTGTACAGCAATTCCTCAACTGTCAGTGCAGAAACATCAAAACATCTTTCTTCACTTAAAAATACACCGTCAACATCAAACAGAATCGTTGTCATAATAACACTCCAGTAATTTTTTATGTATTTTCAGTTTCTCACACCGCCTTACTATTGTCGACTATTTATACAAATTTTCTGGCAACTTGAACTTTTAAGTCATAAATGATTTTTATGTTTTAAATTTCACCTTTTTGTAATATGATAAACAGTAGATTGTAAATTTATCGCATAGTTCAATAAGGAAAAGTAAAGTTTGTAAATTAAATATTATATGGAGGACTCTTTATGTCTCTTAGTCCAATGGAAGTTATCTTCATGTTCCTCGGTGGACTCGGTATCTTCTTGTACGGTATCAAACAGATGGGCGACGGCCTGCAGGCAGCTGCCGGCGATCGTTTGCGGGATATTTTAAACCGTATGACATCGAACCCTGTCAGAGGAGTGCTTGCAGGTATCATTGTTACCGTCTTAATTCAAAGCAGCTCTGGCGCTACTGCCATTACTATCGGTTTAGTGAGTGCAGGGTTCCTGACGCTCAGACAAGCCATCGGCGTTATTTTAGGTGCCAATATCGGTACGACAGTTACGGCATTTATTATCGGACTCGATATTGGTGCATATTCTCTGCCGATTCTCGCTGTGGGTTCATTTATGCTGTTTTTCTTTAAAGGCAATCAGATTATTAACATAGGGAGAATCCTCTTCGGATTCGGGGCCCTTTTTTACGGTCTTGAGTTAATGGGCGACGGCGTTGGACCGCTTGCTGATCTCGCATATTTCCAGGATCTGATGCTGACCATGAGTGATAATTCACTTCTCGGTCTCGCTGTAGGTATTATCTTGACTGTCATTGTCCAAAGTTCGAGTGCCACAATTGCCATACTTCAGAATTTCTATGCTAATGATATGGTTGATTTGCAGGCTGCTTTGCCAATCCTGCTCGGAGACAACATCGGTACGACAATCACTGCTGTATTAGCAGCTCTCGCCGGCTCAATTGCCGCTAAACGTGCTGCTCTGGTCCACGTTACATTTAACATCATCGGTGCAGTAATCTTTATGATACTGATGCCGCTGTTCATAATATATGTTGGATATCTCGAAGACTTCCTGAGCCTGAACAAACCGATGACTATCGCTTTCGCACATGGCTCATACAATATAATTAATACATTAATTCATCTGCCGTTTGTCGGTGCTCTCGCCTGGCTGGTTGTTAAAATAATTCCGGGACGTGATTTTTCTGAAGACTTCACACCTCAGCATTTAGATCCGCTGTTATTAAAACAGTCCCCGAGCATTGCTATACAGGGAGCACAAAGCGAGGTTAAGAATCTTGGACAGCTGGTCCTCAGCACTTTGCAGGATGCACGCCAGTACAGTGACAAACAGGATGATAAGCTCTTCAAACAGATTGAAGATAAAGTTAACGTTGCAGCAACACTGCAGGATGCAACACGCAGCTACCTGCTCGATGCATCGAAATACGAAGTTTCACAGGAAGATACTGAACGTGTCAGCACCTTGCTGGAAGTATCTCGTATACTGCTTAAAGTAAGTTCACAAGCTAAAAACCTGGCGGATCAGTATCATACTAAGTATGAAAATAATATCGAACTGTCAGATGATGCAAAAGAAGGTCTGGAAGACCTATACAGACATGTTTACGAATCATTCACAATGGCTCTTGAGACGCTTGATGTTTACAATCCTCAAGCACTGGAGCAAGTTATCAGATTGAGCCAGAAATCTCACAGAATCGAAAACAAACTTCGTAAAGAACATATCAAACGTCTTTCGAGAGGTGAATGTTCAACGGATGGCGGTTCCCTCTATGTTGAGCTAATCAGTAATTTAGAGCGTATTGGCTATAACGCAAGAAACATTACAGAAACAAACTTAAATAACGTTACGGAAGAGCTGCACGATGACTTTACTGTATACGATTGATAAAAAAGGAACCGGGATTAATTTCCCGATTCCTTTTTTTATTTTAATATTTATCCATATAAGATTTAAGTTCCCATTCCGAAACAACTGAACGATAATCTTCCCACTCGAGCATTTTGTGTTCGTAAAATGCTTTATAAATATGACTGCCGAGCGCTTCTTTTGCAAGTTTGCTGTCACGAAGCTCTTTTAAGGCATTGTAAAGCGTCGAAGGCAGATCTTCTACGCCGTTTTCAAGGCGTTCTTCTCTGGTCATTTCATAAAGGTTTAAGTCTATGGATTCTTGAAGCTCCAGCTTATTTTTAATGCCATCCAGTCCCGCCTTTAAAATGACTGCGAGTGCCAGATAGGGATTCGCTGATGGATCGACAGAACGGACTTCCACACGTGTTGATAATCCGCGTGAAGAAGGGATTCTCATCAATGGCGAGCGGTTCTTTTTACTCCATGCGATGTAGCTTGGCGCCTCGTAACCCGGCACCAGGCGTTTATAAGAGTTTACAAGCGGATTCGTTACCGCAGTAAAGCCTCTTACGTGCTTCAGTACACCTGCCATAAAGTATTTCATATCTTCGCTTAAGCCATCTTCTGCAGACTCATCAAAGAATGCATTCTCTTTTCCTTTAAAAAGCGACACGTTAAAATGCATGCCATTGCCGTTAATTCCAAACAGCGGTTTCGGCATAAATGTTGCATGCAGATTATGCTTTCTTGCGACCGTTTTTACAACGAGCTTAAATGTCTGTATATTATCACATGCTGTGACAGCATCCGCATATTTAAAATCAATTTCGTGCTGTCCCTCAGCTACTTCATGGTGGGACGCTTCGATATCAAAGCCCATATCCTCCAGTTCAATAACGATATCCCGGCGGCAGTTCTCCCCCGAGTCCGTAGGTGCTAAATCGAAATAGCCACCCTGGTCATTTAAGACAGTCGTCGGTTTGCCCTGCTCATCCAGTTTAAAAAGAAAGAACTCCGGTTCAGGTCCGAGATTGAATGATGTATAACCGAGCGATTCCATTTCTTTTAAAACAGTTTTTAAATTAGTCCGGGGATCGCCTTCGAATGGTGTCCCGTCTACTTTGTAAACGTCACATATCAGCCGTGCTACTTTGTCACCCCGCGATGTTGTCCAAGGAAATACCGTCCATGTGTTTAAATCCGGAACCAGATACATATCTGATTCTTCGATGCGCGTAAACCCTTCGATTGAAGATCCGTCAAACATCATTTGTCCGTCAAGAGCTTTATCGAGCTGGCTGAAAGGCACTTCCACATTTTTAATCGTTCCGAGAATATCTGAAAACTGCAGCCGGATAAACCTTACATTCTCTTCTTGTGCAATACTGATAATTTTTTCTCTGGTTAAACTTTCCATACCTCACGCCCTTATCTGATTTTGATGTTATTCATGCTGAAAACTCATGAGAAAATATTACCATACCTATTTTTCATGCGCAATCAGCAATTAATTATATTAAAAAAGATGCAAACCCGATATTGAGTTTACATCTTCTCTCTGTTTTAAAAGACACTGATTATATTCATGATAAAGACGAATAAAATTATTGCGGGAAGAATAAATCTGAGCAGGAAGATCCAGGCTTTAAAAACAGTGTATGAACTGCTCCCTTTTGTAACGTTCAGCTGTTCCATAGCAACTCTTCTGTCTAAAATATAACCGATAAAAATTGATGAGAACAAAGCTCCTGCCGGCAGGAGTATATTCGATACAAGGAAGTCCACGTTGTCAAATATCGTTCCCGCAAAGAATTGAACGTCATTCAGCACCCCTTCTGACAACGCAGACGGAATACCGATAGCAAAAACGATAACAGCGTAAATGTAAGTTACTTTTTTACGTTTCGACTGATCACCTTTAACCGTATTGGCAACGTTAATTTCAATCATAGAGAACGAAGATGTCAATGTCGCAAATAAGAATGCGAACAGGAACATCAGATAGAAAATAATACCGAACGGTATCGCATTAAATATTTCAGGCAGGACGATAAATACCAGACCCGGCCCTTCCATACTCTGCATGCCGAACGAAGCAATCGCCGGAAAAATCGCAAGTCCCACCATTACAGAAACTGCGATATTCATGAGTACTATATAAGAGGCCGACTTAGGCAGATTCTGATCAGCTTTTAAGTACGATGCATAAGTTATCATCTGTGTAATCCCCACACTGAGCGCAAAGAACGACTGTCCGAGTGCAAACATTATTCCATTGGCACTGAGTTCACTGAAGTCCGGGAGCAGAAAGTATTTAACTCCTTCAAATGCATTCGGCAGCGAGAGCGAACGGATAATAATGAACAAGAACAAGATGAACAGCATCGGCATCATAATTTTAGATGCGCGTTCAAGTCCTTTTTGTATCCCCTGGGCCACGACAAACGCAGTGATAAATATAAAAATACCCTGAGCAGCAATTACATATACCGGATTGGTAATAACATCCCCAAGCAGCACTGTATAATCATTGACAGTATACAAATTCAAAAAATCCATCAAAGCAATGAGCAGATAAATTAATATCCAGCCGCCGATAACACTGTAGAACGAGAGCAGCAGCATCGTTCCAAAGTGTCCGATCCAGCCGAAAATTCTTAAACTTTTTTTACCGCTTAAGTATTCGAAACCGTCAATCGGATTTCTTCCTGAGGCACGGCCGATAACAAACTCACTGATTAAGAGCGGCAGGCCAATAAGTATAGTAAATAGCAGGAAAACAAACAGAAACGCACCGCCACCGTGTTCAGCAGTCATATAAGGGAAACGCCAGACGGCGCCGAGACCTATTGCAGAGCCTGCTGCCGCCAATATAAAACCTAATTTTGAGTTCCAATTATTTTCGGACAAAATATTACCTCTTTTCCATCATCAATGTTCGTATTTTACCACACTAAAGAGAGTTTTTATATACAAAAAAACCGGGAGAGGCGTTTCTCCCGGCTTTTCGGTATTTTCTATAACTTTAGTTAGGATTATCTTCTAGTTCAGGTATAGATTTCTCTAAATACTGACGGTCCTTATTCGCATTAAAGTGATCGGCTTTTTCCATCTTAACGTCTGTCACATAGTCAGGCATTTCTACGAAACTTTCGTAAATACCTTTCTCCACCAGGAAGTTTCCTTCCGGGAACTGAACACCGATGTTTCCGTCTTTAATTGCTGCATACTTAACGAATCCCTGGAAGACTCCGTTCTTATTGTATAGAACGACCGCTTCCCCGTCTTCGAGTCCTTCTCGTCGTGCATCGTTTTCACTGACGAGTACATCGTAGCGCCCCATGTGGTTAAAGGCATCCTGATCTCCATAAATCATCGCGTTAAACTGCTTGCCGCGTCTCATCAGAAGTTTGAATTCTCCAGCTTTCTTATTGTTGTCAGGAATATCCATCGTAATCAGGTTCGCTCTTCCATCCGGTGTCGGACATACCCCGCCTTCACACAGCCATGCTCCGCCGTACTGATAAACGTCACCAGCTTTCTTCAGGTGCTGAACACCGTCATACTGAGGATTCGCTTTGGCAATCTCGTCGCGGATTTCCTGTCCTGACTGGAAATCGATTAAGTGAGACTCTTCAGGCTTAACACGTTTCGCAAGGTCGACGTAAATCTTCCATTCACTGCGTGCTTCGGCAATGCGGTTGCGGTTCCCTTCAATCTCAGGAGAGAAGTAAATCATACGTTCTGTCGATGTTGACAATCCTCCGCCATCCTGCTCATAACGTGTTTTCGCAGGCAACACTACAACTGTTTCTTTTGCATCGAGCAGGGTTGATGTATTTAAAATAATATCCTGGTGAACACGGATGTCGAGATTTTGCAAAGCTTCTCTTACAAAGTCCGGATCCGGCATCGTTTCCAGGAAGTTACCGCCCGACATATAGTAAAGCTTAAGCTTTCTTTCATTGTCGTCCGGCAGCATTGCGTTCTCAATCGTTACACCAACAGTATCTCCAGGCCACTGAGGAAGTTTGAAATTCCACAGTTCTTCGATGCGCGGACGGTTTTCATCGTTATAATCCCCGCCCGGCAGTGAAAACGGATCTGCTCCCATTTCACCTGAGCCCTGCACTGATGAGTGTCCGCGTAATGGCATAAGACCTTTGTTTTTACCGCCCAGCCAGCCCCGTAATAAAGCTAGGTTCGATACTTGTGAAATATTATCTGTCGCGTGTTTGTGCATTGTTAAGCCAAGTGCCCAGACCATAACGCCTGTTTTCGCTTTAGCAAGACTGTTTGATAATTCGATAATTTGTTCTTTATCGATACCTGAAGACTGGACAATCTCATCCCAGCTCTGCGACTGAACGTTTTCTTTAAGATCGTCATAGTTGTTGACGTGTTCATTAACAAACTCGTGATTAATGGCCGAACCTTCATTTTGTTCTTCAAGATCGAACCAGTGTTTCATTACACCGTGCATGAGCGCGATGTCCCCGCCGATGTTTACTTCATAGAATTCATCTGCTATTTCAGTACCGAACAGTGCTGATTCAACAACTGAAGGCACCCAGTAATTCTCCATAGCAGGCTCCCTGTAAGGATTTATAACGATAATTTTCGTACCGCGTTTTTTAGCTTCCATCATATATTTGGTAGAAACCGGTGATGCGTTTGACGCGACACTGCCCCAGAACACCAGTACATCAGTTCCAAGCCAGTCCTGATAGTTACAAGTCGAAGCTCCGACACCTACAGAGCGTTTCATTGCTGATTTACTCGGCGAGTGACAGATACGCGAGGCATTATCAATATGATTGGTTTCCAGATAACGCGCAGTTTTCGCTGCAACATAATAAGATTCATTCGTAATACCGCGGCTGGTTAAGTAAAATGCATACTGTTTCGGATCGAGAACTTTCATTTTATCCGCAATAGTATTCATCGCTTCATCCCATGATACTCTAATAAATTTGCGGTCGCCTTTACGGCGAATCATCGGATATGGAATACGTCCAAGCTCGCGGAGCTCGGTGCTGTCCATCTTGCGCAGCTCATCTATATCCTGATGCAGTATCTCAGGTTTAATCGGAGGTGCTGTATTCAGACGCAGGACATTAAAACGCGTCGTACACATATGCGGACCGTTTAAAGTCTGGTCCTGCAGACCTGATACTCCCAGTGCACAGCCGTCGCAGACACCTTTTAATATAATATTTTTCGCGTAGTTTAAATTATCTCTGTTTTTCCAGACGATTTTAGCTGTATCTCTCATATGATGCGGTTTTACTTTAGTTAAACCGAATGGCACAGGACTTACCCATAATTTCGGATCCCATTTTTTAGTTTTATTGATCGGACCCGGATGCAGAGTTTTACCCATGTAGACACTCCCTCTATATTATAATAATTCCATTGTACACTATTTCGCGGAAGCGCTCACAGAATCAAGCTTATTTTTTTCTTTAAGCCTTTTAATATCCTGTCTGATAAATATAGAAATTACTAGCGCAATAACAAACAGACCCGCAAAAATGTACAAGGACCATGCATAACTTTGTGTAGCTTCATAAATCTTAGCAACGATAAATGGCCCGGCGAGTCCCGCTGCAGCCCACGCTGTTAAAATATAGCCGTGAATTGCACCCAGCTGCTTGGTTCCGAAAATATCCCCGATATAGGCAGGAATAGCAGAAAATCCGCCGCCGTAGCATGAAATCATGATGAACAGCAGTATTTGGAAAAGCCATTCATTGGTCGTAAACGGCAGAACTGCAAAGATGCCAATCTGCAGCACGAAAAACAGCGTATAAAGATTCGTTCTGCCTATGTAATCTGATATAGATGCCCAGACCAGGCGTCCGGCACCATTAAAGACACCCATGACTCCAACCATGAAAGCTGCTGCACCTGCAGTTAATCCCGCAATTTCAACACCCATCGGACTTGCAACTGCCAGGATAGCAATACCGCACGTCACGTTGATAAACAGCATCAGCCATAAGAAATAGAAGCGTTTTGTTTTTATCGCTTCGTTCGCCGTCAGCTGAGCAAGATCTTTAGAAACTGCCCCGTCGCTTTCATCGATAACAACGCCTTTTGGATGGTAGCCTTCAGGCGGTCTTTCAAGATATAAACTTGATACAAACATCACTGTGAAATAAATAGCGCCTAAAATAAAGAACGTATTCGGAATTCCGACCGATTCTATCAGCATGCGCATAACCGGACTCGCAATCATTGCGGCAAAACCGAACCCCATAATCGCGAGACCCGTCGCCATTCCTCTGCGGTCAGGAAACCATTTAACCAGCGTTGAAACCGGAGTGATATAACCGATCCCGAGTCCTATACCCCCAAGGACCCCGTACCCTACATATAAAAGCCACAGCATTTCAAGCTGTATCCCGAAACCTGCTGTAATCATACCTGCTGCAAAAAAGACTGTGGAAACCAGTCCCGACTTTCTCGGGCCTTTCGCTTCTACAAAGTGTCCCATAAATGCTGCCGACAACCCTAAAAATAAAATAGCGATACTAAATGTAATTGAGACCTGACTCAGCGACCATCCGATTGATTCCTGAAGCGGCGTTGTAAATACACTCCATGCGTAGACTGAGCCGATTGAAATATGGATGCCCACCCCGGCAAGTGCAATCAGCCAGCGATTTTTCTTTGTTTGCATGTAAATCCCCCTATTGTTTTGACGGAATTCCTTAAATTGTAATTTCGTCTTAAATGTGATTATATAAAGAAAAAGAATGCTTTACAATAAGATTCAGAGTGGGAGAGTTATATGTTATGGAAATCGTTACGAAAAATACAATACGGCGGTATACAGACGGGAATTTTATCGAAACTGAAGATATAATAGCTGAAGAATTTCCGCTGACTATATATTTAAACGATGTAGAATTCGCTACTTTAGTCTGTTCGCCTGATGACCTTGAAGAACTCGTCATCGGCTTTTTAGCTTCAGAAGGCGCACTGCGTTCATTTAAGGAAATTGAATCCATGAACATCGATGAACGCGGCGGTTTTTGTCACGTGAAAGTGTCGCGCGAACTTCCTAAAGACTACGGCACGTTTTCAAAACGCGTACTCGGCTCATGCTGCGGCAAAAGCCGTCAGTTCTATTTTCAGGCAGACGTTGATACTGCTAAATTTTCACTGTCGGAGACGAAGCTGACACCCGAGCAATGCATCAGCCTCATGAAAGAAATGCAGGAGAAAAGCACTATATTTAAAGACACCGGCGGCATTCACAATGCGAGCATCGCTTCCCCTGACGGCACTATTGTCCATAAAGGTGATATCGGCCGGCATAACGCGCTTGATAAACTGTACGGTCACTGTCTGCAGAACAATATTTCCGTCAAAGATAAAGTTATCGTATTCAGCGGGCGTATCTCATCAGAAGTACTGACGAAAGCTTCAAAAATCGGCGTCGGCATCGTACTCAGTAAATCTGCTCCGACCGATCTCGCAATTAAACTCGCACATGATTTAAATATTACAGCCGCCGGCTTTATCCGCGGCAGTTCATTTAATATATACAGTCATCCGTGGCGCATTATTGGTGCGGACGAGCTGGATACTGAGTAAACTTTGACATAAGCAAGCTCAGTCTCTTAATTCAACTTTCAAAAAATAGCGCTTGTCTCTGTAAAAAGACAAGCGCTATTATTTATTCTTCATTATAATTTTCTTTTTCCAAGTCATCGTATTCGAGCTCTAAAGCAGAGTAATAACTGTTCATTATACTTGCAATTTTTTCTGCCCATTCTATGTCTGTCGCATACAGATGCGTACCGGGGTTTTCCGGATTCCAGCGCATGCGGTACAATGTATTTTGACCGTTATCCAAGTAATTTGTACGGATAAATTCCGCTCCTCCGATTATTGCTGCTTCCGGTGTCGACCAGCCGGCTTCGCGGGCGTAACTCGAACCTTCCGCTACCGCTGCGCGGTCAAATGCTCCGATACCAAAAAAATTATAATAAGTAGTTCCGTCGACCTCGATGCCGGAAGCGAGCTCCGACCCGCCATGTCCTGTTTCGAGCAGTGCATGGCTGATCAGATACAGCGCATTTACATTATGTTTTTGCTCAGCTTCTGCAAAAGCGGCTCCTGTTCCTTCCAAAATCCCTTTGCCTTCAAGCAGTTCATTCAGTTCATCTTCCCCGGCACCCGCCGCATAATTTAAGGGGAGGAATTGAAAATCATTGCTGCCGCTTATCGTCATCGCTTCCTTTATGTCATCCTCTTCTGCATACTCTGCCGCGCTGCCGGTAAGTTTCACATCTCCAGTATCATTATTTACCTGCATGCTGACAGCTTCATCAAAAGTGTACGTGGAAATCTCCTCCGTTTTAAAAATTGATGTTTCCGAAACGAAGAATGCCAATGTAAATAATGCCATTACAATAATCAGCAGTATAAACGGAATATTTTCTTTTAACTTGTCCATAGACATCCTCCGAAAAAATAAATGAGACTGACAATGTCAGTCTCATATTTTATGTTTAATATATTAACGCTGTTTTTCCGCTAGTCAAATAAAACTGCCTCTAATTGTTTTAACTTTTCCTGGCTCTCTTCATCCAGTGATTCCACAGTAATCCGCTGTTCAAGCAAATCTGCAGCTTCTTCAATAGAAATGCCAATCGCTTCACTGATTTGATATGCAGTTAAATTGCCTTTTAAAATGTTTAAATCTGTCTCCATACAATCACCTGTTCAAAAGTAATATATTATCGAGAGCTTGCACAATTCATCCTCCGCAGACAAATTCATTAAATGATTAATATGAAGCTCCAGACAAATTCGCTGCTAATTAGTGAATTTTTTTACTTAGTAGATTAATTAAACTACATTATTTAAAAATTATCAAGCTGGCAGTAATATTTTTATCATTTTATAATATTTTACAGTCTTATAATATCATACCTGCGATAAAACCGGTAATGACAACAGGAATATTTAAAAAGACAAAAGTCGGTACACATGTATCCCATATATGGTCATGCTGACCGTCGATATTCAATCCTGCAGTAGGTCCGAGCGTTGAATCTGATGCAGGTGACCCCGCATCCCCAAGGACACCAGCAGTACCGACAATCGCAATAATCGCAGCGATCGATAAGCCGAGTTCTGCACCCATAGGGACAAAAATCGCTCCAATAATCGGCAATGTCGCGAAAGATGAACCAATACCCATCGTTACGACTAAACCGACAACCATCATACCCATAACGATAAAGGCCTTGTTATTACCGAGAGAATCTGAAATACTGCTGACGAGCGGCAGGACATCTTCTGTTTCTGTAATCACACCTGCAAAGCCGTTTGCCGCCAGCATTACCATACCGATATACGCCATAATTTTTATGCCGTTTACAAGCTCACGGTCAAGTTCAGCCCACTTAAACTGCATTGACAGAAAGAAGACCATAATACCACCGAGGGCACCGAAGATCATCGAATCCGTAAAGAACTGCACAATGAATGTGACAAGAATTGCAATCACAGCAGTAATAATTGTTTTTGCACTAACTGTTAGCCGCTCTGAGGACAAGTCACTTTCTTTATTAAGATACTTCCGCGGTTTGCTGAAATAGAAAAATGCGAGTATCAGACCAATCACAAAACCGAGAGCGGGAATAATCATATTTGGAGCGACATCGCTGAATTCTATTGTTACCCCGGCATTCGCAAAACTTGTTACAATCGTATTCTGAAATATTTGTCCGTAACCAAAAGGCAGTACCGCATAAGTAAATGTCAGCCCAAAAGTCATGACTACTGCCAGCAGTCTGCGATCCAGCTGAAGCTCATTAAACAGACTGATCAGCGGCGGAATAAGTATAGGAATAAATGCAATATGCACCGGCACTAAATTTTGACTGATTATAGAAATAACAAGCAAGGTTGCGATTATAGAAACTTTCGCTATTACGCGTGCTTTCGCCGTTTTGCTTGCATTCAGCAGACTTAAAATTTTATTGACCATAACGTCGGTTATACCGCTGTATGCTATCAGGGCGGCAAATCCTCCAAGCAGTGCATAGCTGAGTGCAATTTCTGCTCCGTTAACAATTCCTCCGGTAAAGACACCGATGACTTCATTGACGCCCATACCCGATATCAGCCCGCCGGCCAGCGCACCGATAAACAGAGCCAGTATAACGTTAAGTCTGCACAAACTTAAAATGACCATAACGAGAATAGCTATTAAAACTGAATTCATTATTGTTCCTCCAAAATTTATCTGTCTTCAGATTGTGATTTTTTTGATAATTTAGACATTGACTGTCGTTCATTTTCACTGTTACATTATATAGTACTTATCATTTGCTATTTAAGGACGTGAACGCATGCCAATTAAAATCATCGAAGGACTTCCTGTGAGAACGAAACTCCAACAGGAACAAGTATATACCATAGAAGCTTCCCGCGCGATAACCCAGGACATCCGTCCATTAAAAATTCTTATTTTAAATCTTATGCCTCTTAAGGAAAAAACAGAGTTACAGCTGCTGAGGCTGCTTGGCAACTCACCGCTTCAAATTGATGTTGAATTTTTACATATGTCTACCCATAAAAGTAAAAATACTCCGACCAGCCATCTCCAGAAGTTTTATAAGACACATCAGGAAGTGAAAGATGAATATTTCGACGGGATGATTGTTACTGGCGCCCCGGTAGAAAAATTTAATTTTGAACAGGTAGGGTACATCGACGAACTGAAAGAAATTACTGACTGGGCACAGACACATGTCTTCTCCCGATTTTATATTTGCTGGGGAGCACAATTCGCTCTGAATCACTATTACAATATCGAAAAACTTATGTTATCAGAAAAGCTGTTCGGTGTGTTCGGATATCAAAATATAAAACCGGAACATCCATATGTGCGCGGTTTTGATGATATTTACCAGGTTCCTCAGTCGAGACATACAAGAATTGATTACGAAGCATTAAACGGTATTCCGGATCTCGACATCCTGACTGCGCATCCTGACTTCGGCCCGGATATCATTACATCTAAAAATCAGCGGGATCTCTTCATTTTTGGCCACCTCGAATACGACAGAAAAACGTTGAAAGACGAATATGACCGGGATGCAAAAAGCGGGCTCAATACAGCTGTCCCTCTCAATTATTATCCCGATGATAAACCGTCGGAAAACCCAAAATTTCAATGGCGGAGTCACGGGCATCTGCTGTTTAACAACTGGCTGAATGAAACGTATCAGAATACATTGTACGATTTGGAACAGCTTCATAATCTCAAATAAAAAAAGGCGCCCGCGGGCGCCTTTTAACATGTCTTTGTATGCTGCTTAAGACATTCTTTCTGCCTTCTTCTTGAGAGCTCCATGAGGTGTTTACTAAACTCCGAGATGTAGCTGTCCAGCGTCCGGTCAGTCAAATAGGAAATATTTTTATTGATAACCTTTTTTTCGCGCTGCGCATCCAGTACCGGTATGTTATTCGCAAGTTTGTACTCCGCAATTTCCGTAGACACCTTCATTCTCTTCTCGACAAGCTGAACGAGCTCACGGTCTATCTGATCTATTTCTTTACGCAACTCTTCATGTCTCCCCATGGTTAGCCTCCTCATATTATTTTGTTTGAACGATCTTGTTCACTGTTTTCCCTTCAATTTCAAGCAGTACGTTTATCGTGTCCATTAATTCTTTGAATTCTGCAGGTGTCAGACACTGCTGGCCGTCGCTCCACGCATTCTCAGGATCTTCGTGAACTTCTATCTGCAGGCCGTTTGCACCGGCCATAACTGCTGCTTTAGCCATTGAAGGTATCAGGTATCTGACGCCCGCTGCGTGTGACGGGTCAACGATAATCGGCAGGTGCGATTCTTTCTGCGCTACAGGCACCGCTTGAATATCAAGTGTATTTCTTGTTGCTGTTTCGAAAGTGCGGATACCGCGCTCCACAAGCACAACGTTATTGTTGCCGCCGGCCATAATGTACTCTGCTGACATTAACCATTCCTGAATCGTTGCAGACATTCCGCGTTTCAAGTAAATCGGTTTGTTAGTCTGGCCAAGCGCCTTCAGTAAATCGAAGTTCTGCATGTTGCGTGCACCGATTTGAATGACATCGACCATGTCAACGAATGTATCTAAATGATCTGTGCCCATTAACTCTGAAACGATAGGCAGACCGGTTTCTTTTTTCGCTTCATTTAAAATTTTAAGACCTTCTACACCAAGACCTTGGAAACTGTAAGGTGAAGTACGCGGTTTGAATGCCCCGCCGCGCAGCGAGTTTGCACCTGCATCTTTTAATTTAATTGCTAATTCCACTGTGCTGTCTAAATCTTCAACTGAACAGGGCCCTGCACAGACCATGAAGTTTTCCGCTCCGACTTTTACACCGTTGCCAATATCGATAACACTGTCATCTTCCTGGAAACTTCTGTTCGCTTTCTTGTATGGCTTTTGAATTCTGTACACCCCGTCCACGATACTGTATTTTTTGAAATCATTTTCGGAGACTTTAGATGTATCGCCGATCAGACCGATTATTGTACGTCTTTCACCATCAGAACGGTGAACTTTGAAACCTGCTTCTTCGATGTTTGAAACCAGTGTCTTAATATTACTTTCCGTTGCGTCGCGTTTTACATGAATAATCATAATTAAAAGCCTCCTAAAATTTTTAAAAATAAAACTGCCACTTAACTAAAAATTAAGTGGCAGTAAGTATAGAAAAATATGTAGAAGTCCCGACTTCCAGCCACTTATTTAAAGTAAATGGCTAGACATTACAAAATCTTCAGCCATCATTGATACAAACAGTTTGTTTTACGTTTGTACAAATGATGTGTACAAACGGTATCAAAAATAGCTAAAGTAAAGTCGGTTATTCAGTTGTGAAGTTGTATGGGTTAACATAAATAACCGCTCCTTGTAATGTATTTGATTGCCATTATAGGCTGTCTTTAATCAGTTTGTCAATCTATTTATGAGAATTAATTAAATGTTTACATAATTTAGTTAATTAATGTATATTCATTCTTGTAGTATAATGATAAAAATACGGAGGCATAAAATATATGAATATCGCAATTATCGGCTTGGGAAATATCGGAGGTTCCTTTGCTCTTGCTATTAAAGCAAACATACCTGACGCTGACATATATGCAATTGATATCGATGCTGCAGTTATCGAAAAAGCAAAAAAACAGCATCTTATTAAAGACGGTTCTCAGGATTTTAAAGACATCATTCCGCAGGCAGATCTTATTATTTTCGCAGTTTACCCTAAACTGCTTGTTCAATTGGTAAAAGATTACGCACCTTACTTAAAAGAAGGGTGCATCATTACCGATGTTACAGGCGTGAAAACTTCGATTATCGGTGAAGTTGAACCTCTCCTGCCGGACCATGCCGATTTCGTTTTCGGTCATCCGATGGCCGGCAGAGAAAACCGGGGCCTTGAGTTCAGCAGCAGAGAAGTTTTTATCGGTGCAAACTATTTAATCACACCGACCCCGAGGAATAAAGAGAAAAACATCGATTTTCTGAAAAAATTTGTCAAAAAATTGGAATTCGGCAATATTTCAGTAATCACACCAGACTTCCACGATGAAGTTATCGGCTTTACCAGTCAGCTGGCTCACGTCATTGCCATTTCATTAATCAACAGCGATGACGCCGCTCGCAACACTAAAAAATATACAGGTGACAGCTACCGGGATTTAACACGCATCACAAACATTAATGAAAAATTGTGGCCTGAGTTATTTATGATGAATAAACAGCACCTTCTTCAGCATATTGATAATTTCCAGACACAGCTCGACAAACTTTACGCAGCAATTCAAAGTGATGATGTTGAAACGATGGAGAAAATGATGCTTGAAAGTACGAAGCGTTATAAAGATTTACATGATATAGAAGATTAAGTATGAAGAAAACACCGAATTCCTGAAGAATCCGGTGTTTTTTCAATAGACGGCAGCTTATGCCGATTCTGCGAGGCTGGGATACATATGAGAACCGATTATGCAAACCCTGCGGAGCTGGGATACATATGAGAACCGATCATGCCAATCCCACGGAGCTGGGATACATCTGAGAACCGATCATGCAAACCCTGCGGAGCTGGGATACATATGAGAACCGAACATACAAACCCCACGAAGCTGGGATACATATGAGAACCGATCATGCCAATCCCACGAAGCTGGGATACATATGAGAACCGATCATGCAAACCCTGCGGAGCTGGGATATATATGAGACCCGATCATGCAAACCCTGTGGAGCTGGGATACACATGAGAACCGATCATACAAACCCCACGAAGCTCGGATACACATGAGACCCGACCATACCAATCCCAGCCAGCCAAGAACAAAATCAAACACAAAAAAGGCCGCATATCGCATGCGGTCCTTTTATCAAAATATTAATATACTTTATCACCGTTGAAAATTGAGTTTTTAACAACTACATAATCTACTGTACGGATTGCATCTAATTCCTTGCCGCCGGCATATGAAATAGATGACTGCAGATCCTGCTGCATTTCAGTCAGTGTAGCTGCTAATGGCCCTTTGTATTCTACATACATTTTTTTGCCTTCTACGTTTTTGTGTTCACCTTTTTGGAATTCAGAAGCCGAACCGAAGTATTCTTTATACTTCTTGCCGTTTTCTTCATAAACAGTACCAGGAGATTCTTCGTGTCCTGCAAATAGTGAACCGATCATAACCATAGATGCCCCGAATCTTACAGATTTAGCAATATCTCCGTGCGTACGGATTCCGCCGTCTGCGATAATCGGCTTAGAAGCTGCTTTTGCACATAATCGAAGTGCAGCAAGCTGCCATCCGCCTGTACCGAAGCCTGTTTTAATTTTAGTAATACAAACTTTACCAGGACCGATGCCGACTTTAGTTGCATCTGCTCCTGCATGCTCCAATTCTCTGACTGCCTCAGGTGTCCCGACATTACCTGCAATTAAAAATGTTTCAGGAATATGTTTTTTAATATGCTTAATCATATCGATTACTCTGTCGGAATGACCGTGAGCAATATCGATAGTAATATAATCAGGAATTAACCCCTGTTCTTTTAAGCTGATAACAAAATCGTATTCTTCCGGTTTGATGCCGACACTTATAGATGAAATCAGATTTTCATCTCTCATTTTATTAATAAAATCAATACGTGTTTCAGGGTTGAAACGATGCATGATATAAAAGTATCCATTTTTCGCCAAATATTCAGCAATATTCTCGTCGATAATAGTCTGCATATTTGCAGGTACTACCGGCAGCTTGAATGTGTGTTTCCCAAATTCAATTGAAGTATCACATTCTGAACGACTGTCCACAATACATTTGTTCGGAATTAACTGTATATCCTCATAATCAAAAACGCTATCCATGATAAAACGCTCCTCTAATCCGTATATTATTTAACTGATGTTGCAATCTCGTTCGCCAATAGGGATTATAGTAGTTTTATATTCACATGTCAATCAATCTGAAAAAAATAAAAAAAGAATCGAAATAAATTTCGATTCTATCCTTTAAACATGCTTGCTAATTTACCGAGGAATCCTTTTTTAGGCTCCTCGATTTGCTGTTTTGCTGTTTCGTTGCTGTTATCCAGTTCTTCTGAAGCAGCCGATACATTCTCCTCAGCACTTTCTTCCTCGGCGCTCAGGTCAATTGTTCCTGTATTTTGTTCTGCCGGTGTTTCAGCAGTTTCGGTTTCTTCTGTATCAAGTTCTTCGGTTTCTGCTTCGGCGGATTCTTCTTCAGCTGGTGCTTCTGCAACAATCTCTTCTTCAGTTGTTTCCGGTGTCACGGTTTCTTCCATGCCCGCTTCATCCGATGTTTCATCAGCTTTGGTTTCTTCAGCCTGTACAGTTTCATCAGCTTCTTCTTCAGTCTGCGGCGATTCTTCGCTTTCGTATGCCTCTTCCGCTAAAAATGTTTCCACCTTTTCGTCCGGATTGTATTCAAGAGCATTACGATCGTACTCTTCCAATCTGTGTACAAGTGTACTTATATTTGATTTAAGTTCTTTGTTTTCATTTTGGATTTCATCCAGCTTTTCAAGCACTAAAGCAAGCAATCTTGATACGTCGTTATCCGACATTTTCGATACCTGATTCTCACTTTTCGTTTCTTCAAAGTCGTCCATATTTTCTATAATTTCATCTGCCGCAGAGTCCAGTGTATTTCCTGGGGACTTGGCAATTTTAATCATTTCCTGTAAGACACTCACATCTTTTTTTGAAAATAATCTTCTGTTATGTTCATCTTTAGCAACTTCATAATTTCTGTCTTCAAGTAATCTAACGTATTTTCTAACGTTCTGATCAGACAGTTCAACCATGTCCGTTACTTGAGCTGTTGTATAATATATAACGTTCTGTGACTGACTCACTCGTATCACTCCTGTAATTTAATTAACCTAATTATAACGCTTATCGTTACTTTTATCTACCATTTTTTAGCGCAGTGTATTGTCGTTACCCGAATAGAGTTTTCGCAATATTCTACTAAATTATTGACTTATACCGGCTTAATTTATATATTTATAATATCTTTCTAAAAAATACATAAAAGAAGAGGACGATAAATATTGGATACTAAATTATCACAAATCTCATTAAAGCCGGATCACACCGGTGCAACGACTAACCCTATATATTTATCAACTGCATTCGAACATGAAGGTGTGGGTAAATCGACAGGATATGATTACACACGCACCAAAAATCCGACCCGCACACATTTTGAAGAAGCATTCGCAGACCTGGAAGGCGGGACTCATTCATTCGCAACGTCAAGCGGGATGGCTGCTGTCCAGCTGTGCTGCAATTTGTTTAACAGCGGAGATGAGGTGCTCGTAAGTTTTGATTTATATGGCGGTACATATCGTATTTTTGATTTTTACGAACAGAAGTATAATGTGAAATTTCATTATGCAGACTTTAACAACCATGCTGAACTGACTTCTCTTATCAACAGCAATACAAGAGCTTTTTTTATAGAGCCTATTACCAACCCTTCGATGGAAAAAACTGATTTAGCTCCCCTGTACAAACTCGCGCAGGAAAACGACATAATTACTATCATTGACAATACATTTTTAACGCCGTATTTATCGCGTCCGCTTATTGACGGTGCAGATATCGTCCTTCATTCGGCGACTAAATATATCGGCGGCCATAACGATGTGCTGGCCGGTGTTGTTACTGTTAAAGATGAAGTACTTGCTGAGTCGCTCAGCCTGTATCACAACATGATTGGGGCAACCTTGTCTCCTTTCGACGGCTTTTTACTGCTCCGCGGATTAAAAACTTTGCACGTGCGCATGGACCGTGCTATTGAGAATGCCAGGAAAACAGCAGCTCATTTTGAAAATCATGAAGCAGTCGAAGAAGTTCTCTACGCCGGCACAACAGGGATGCTGAGCCTGCGTTTTAAAGAAACTCACAGCGTAAACACATTCTTAGAAAATATTGAAGTCTGTACTTTCGCCGAGAGCCTCGGCGGCACTGAAACATTCATCACCTTCCCTTTTACGCAGACTCATGCGGAAATGCCGGATGAAGAACGCATTAAACGCGGCATCGACGATTCATTAATCAGGCTTTCAATAGGTATCGAAAATTCTGATGATATCATTCAGGATATTGAACAGGCGCTAAATAAATCTGTAAAATAAAAAAAGGCATCGCCTCCTCGGGGGAGACGATGCCTTCTGTATTATTTAGCTCAATAATGCTCCTGCTTCGTGACTTTTCAGTCCTAAAGTATCAGTAGTGCGTTCATTCATTTCTTTGAACAAATCAGGATTATCTGACAGAGAAATTCCGTATGTTGGAATCATTTCTTTAATCTTGTCCTGCCATAATCCGAAATCTTCCGGAAATGCCCGGCTCAAGAGTTCGAGCATAGCATCCACACACACAGAAGCACCCGGAGATGCTCCGAGAAGCGCGGCCATAGATCCGTCTTCCGATACAATTGTCTCTGTACCGAACATTAATGTACCTTTTCCTTTATCCGTATCCTTAATCATTTGAACACGTTGTCCCGCTGTAATCGTCTTCCAGTCTTCTGAACGTGCTTCCGGAATAAATTCTCTCAGCTCATCCATACGCTGTTCTTCTTTTAAGAGAACCTGCTGTACTAAATATTTAGTCAAACCGAGCTCTTTCGCACCCGCTGACAGCATAGTCAGTACATTATTCGGTTTCACGGAGCCGAATAAATCCAGATACGATCCCGTTTTCAGGAATTTCGGAGAGAAGCCCGCAAACGGCCCGAACAGCAGTGATCTTTTACCGTCGATATAACGTGTATCGAGGTGCGGTACAGACATTGGCGGTGCACCGACTTTAGCTTTGCCGTAAACTTTAGCTTCGTGCTGGTTCACAACTTCTTCGTCATCGCAAACGAGGAAGAGACCGCTCACCGGGAAACCTCCGATATTTTTAGACTCGGGGATGTTTGTTTTCTGCAGAAGCGGCAGACTGCCGCCTCCTGCACCGATAAAGACAAAATCAGCGGTATGATATTCCATTTTACTGTTGTTCAAGTTCTTAACTTTGACCTGCCACTTGTCTTTTTGAGTGCGGCGGATGTCCTGAACAGCATGCTTGAAATTCATTTCCACACCCTGTTCTTCAAGTCTCTTAAATAACTTTTTAGTCAGACTGCCAAAGTTAATATCCGTTCCTGAATCAATGCGTGTTACACCAATCTCTTCATCAGGCTTGCGTCCTTCCATCATCAGCGGCAGCCATTCTTTAAGAACATTGTAATCATCGCTGTATTCCATACCTTCAAACAGAGGACTTTCAGTCAGTTTTTCCACACGTTTTTTAAGGAATTCAACATTCTTTTCGCCTTCCACAAAACTCATATGCGGTACTGTACGGATAAAATCTTCCGGAGAATCTAAATATCCTTTTTCAATTAAATACGCCCAGAGCTGTTTTGAAATCTGGAACTGCTCGTTAATTTTAATCGCTTTTGAAATTTCTATCGAGCCGTCTGAAAGCTCTGGTGTATAGTTCAATTCGCACAGCGCCGAGTGCCCTGTACCGGCGTTATTCCATGCGTTCGAGCTCTCGATTGCAACATCATCAAGTTTTTCAAAAACTTTAATGTTCCAGTCGGGTTTTAATTCTTTTAATAGTGTTCCAAGCGTGGCACTCATAATCCCGCCACCAATCAGAACCACATCTGTTTTGCTAATAGAAGTAGTCATACTTAAATTGATGCCCCTTATCCATGTTTAATATATTAATATTCAGTAACAGTATACTCCTTTTTCTTGTATCCTGAAAGCCATATCATGAAATGTGTCATACTATTTGTTAAAAGTGTTATACTAATTAAACTCAAAAAAGATGCACTGTCCCAGTACATCCTCAGTAAGTCTATTTTCCGCTTTTATCATTCACGTAGGCAGCAAATTCATCTGCGTTTCCAGACACTATGTCAACCATCGCAATCTTACCCATACCTTCTGGGAATTCGATAAACAGCACATCATCCTCCACAAATGCTCTGACAATATCGGTATAGGCAAAGACTCTTGTATACGCCTCGCCGTTCATATCGACATTCATAAACAGCCGTTCATTCGTCGTCATATATGCACCCGGGAAATGTGCCTGGTCTCTGACTTTATATAATAAAGTTCCTTCAAGTGATGGTCCGAATTTCTCTGTCGGATAAAGATCCGCTTCGGTTAAATTAATTAAACTCACAGTTTATCCTCCTAAATATCATTTAATATTTTCCAATTTTTGTCCTGCGCAACTGACAGCAGGTCGCTGTCCGGTGCTACTGCTACCGGTTTGCCTACCAGCTCCAGCATTTTAAGATCCGTTATACTGTCGCTGTATGCCTGGCTGTTCAGCCAGTCCACTTCTTTATTTTGGAAGTGTTCTTTTATAATATCAATCTTTCGTTCAGCAAACATGCGTTCAAACCGCGTTTTATAATCCAGTTTATCACCATTGTAATGAATTTTTGAGCCGACGATATAATCAAAACCGACACCTTTAAACAACGCTTCCAATAAAGGTATAAAAGCGCCTGAAATCAGTACTACATAGTAGTTGTCCTGTTTCAGCTGCTGAATTTTTTCAAGCAGCGAAGTCCTGAGCTCGTTACTCATCGAAGCGGCAACATCCGAAAAAAATTCATCAATTTCACGTTTGGAATAACCTTTGAAAGAAAGTATATACGACTCCAAAGCTCTATGCTGCATCTTGATTTTTGGCACCATTTTCATTTTATAGCCAAAATAAGTAGGCGCAAAATATCGAACAAAGTGCTTATAATTCTTTTTATATTTCGGGTGTTTTTTTAAATGTGCACGAAGTGTTTCAAAGGTTTCATGCGGATATAAAGTCCCGTCAAAATCAAATAATGCCACTTTCATATCGGTCTATTCCTTTCTCTGGATAATTAATCTACTCTAAATATTTTACCATAAATAGATTAGGGTATATACTAATATGCAATGACTAATAGGAGGTTGTTTCATGGATTTAACAGTATATTTAGCAGGCGAGATTCACAGCAGCTGGAGAGACAAAATTCAGGCTCTGGCCAAAGAGAAAGATTTACCGTTAACTTTTGTATCACCTCAGACGGATCACGATTTATCGGATGACATCGGTGAAAATATTTTAGGCGAGCAGCCGAATAAATATTACCGCGATGATGCAGCATCCAGTATTAATAATCTGCGCACCCAGGTTTTAATGAACAAAGCTGACGTAGTTATTGCTTTGTTTGGAGAGGAATACAAGCAATGGAATACAGCAATGGATGCGACAACAGCAATTAACTCAGGCAAACCGTTGATTTTAGTGCGTCCTGAGAAATTAATTCATCCATTAAAAGAAATTTCAAATAAAGCAAATATCGTTACAAATTCTGTTGAACAGACAATTGAAGTTTTAGAGTATATTTACAAGTAAAATATCATTCACTCAATCCGCCCGGTATCAGGTATGCCGGGCGGATTTGTATTTGAATTCACAGACTATCCCCTAATTCGCATTGTAATAACAAGTCAGGATGGTTATAATCGGCTTAGGTGTAATTCTATTCTTTTACTTTAAAAAGATGGAATTTTCTTATGTTTGTGTAATTGATTTTAAATTCTGCAAACAGCTCGAATTTATTTCGCAAAGGGGAGAGGATTTATTATGATTCTTAACACAGTAACAGGATCCGCTTTTACATTTACAGCGGGTTGGGAACAATATTTGATGATGGCAGTGTATTTTATCATTCTGATTGCAATCGGAATATACGCTTATAAAAAGTCCACATCAAACCTTAACGAGTATATGCTCGGCGGGCGTAATATCGGTCCATGGGTTACCGCCTTGTCTGCCGGCGCTTCCGACATGTCAGGCTGGATGCTGATGGGGCTTCCAGGCAGTATGTACAGCGTCGGACTTTCAAGTATTTGGATTGCCGTCGGTTTAACAATCGGTGCCTACGTAAACTACATAGTGGTCGCTCCGAGACTCCGTGTATACTCGGAAGTTTCCAACGATTCAATTACGCTTCCGGACTTTTTTGAAAATCGTTTTAAAGACCACAAGCACATGCTGAGAATTATAGCTGGCCTCGTAATCGTTATATTCTTCGCTGTTTATACAGCGAGCGGCATGGTATCAGGCGGTAAATTGTTCGAGAGTGCATTTAACCTGCCGTATCATTGGGGCCTATTCCTTACAGCAGGAGTCGTTGTAATCTATACATTCTTTGGCGGTTACCTTGCTGTAAGTCTGACCGACTTCTTCCAAGGGACGATAATGTTTATTGCTATCGTTATGATTCCGATTGCCACATGGATGACTCTCACAGGACAAGGCATTGAGCCGTTTGTAAGAATAGAAGAGCTCGGCGCGATAGCGGACATCAACTATCTGTCCTTAATCAGCGGGGTTTCTATTATTACTATTATCGGTAACCTGGCATGGGGCTTCGGTTATTTCGGACAGCCGCATATCATCGTCCGCTTTATGTCGATAAGATCTCATAAGATTGTTCCTCAGGCACGTCGTATTGGTATTATCTGGATGGCAATTTCACTAATCGGAGCCTGCTTAACAGGGTTACTTGGTATCGCATTTACGGATGCTACCCGGCACGAAGTAGCAGATGCCGAAACGATTCTGGTTCTAATGAGTCAGGTATTATTCCATCCATTAGTCGGCGGATTCTTCCTGGCAGCAATTTTAGCAGCTATTATGAGTACTATTTCATCTCAGCTGTTAGTCACTTCAAGTTCGCTTGTTCAGGATTTCTATAAAATGATTCGTCTGAAAATGATCGGCGGGACAGAAACCAAATCCGAAGAAGAACAAGACAAACTTTTTGTTTTAGTCGGAAGAATATCTGTCATTATTGTTGCGCTTGTTGCAATTGTTATAGCATGGGATGACGAGTCAGTAATTCTTGATATTGTCGCCAATGCATGGGCCGGTTTCGGTGCTGCATTTGGTCCGCTGGTAGTTATGGCTCTGCACTGGAAAGGCATGACACGTTCTGGTGCTATCGCGTCAATCATCGGTGGGGCCGCAACTGTTATTATATGGATTGCAGCCGGTACATTCGGTACAGGTTTGTATGAAATCGTTCCTGGTGTAATCGTCGCTACCTTGTTAGGTATCATCGTAAGTAAGATGACTCAGAGTGAACTTCAACCGGAAATGAAACAGGAATTTGAAGAAACTGAAAGAATTTTAAAAGAAGATAAGTAAACTTATACTGAACTTAAAAACACGCGGCCGTATTTTACGGCCGCGTGTTTTACTTTCTTTTTTATTAAGCTGCCGCCGGTTCTCTCTTTTTCTTCTTATACAGCTGATAGAGAACAAGCAGAATGAACAGACCGAAACCTATTGAATCGGTTATAAGATCGCTCTGGATAAACAAGAGAGCCGTTATAACAGCAATGATTCTTTCCGCAATATTATATTTTACAAACATAAAGTTTTGTATAAAGGACGCAAACATCGCCATACCGACTGCCGCTGTCATAATTGCCCAGATCATTTCCATTGCACTTGCATCTGTAATCAGCAGAATTGTAGGGTTTATGGCGAACATAAACGGCAGAAGAAGCGCAGCCGAGTCATATTTAAAACCTTGCACTCCAGTTCTGATCGGTCCTGCTTTCGCTATACCAGCTGTCGCATACGCCGGCAGATTGATCGGAGGCGTATCGTCAGCAAGAACACCATAGTACAATACAAACAAGTGTGCCACAATGACCGGCAATCCAAGGTTTGTCAGCACAGGAGCTATAACAGCCGCAAGCACTACGTACGTCGCCGTGGTCGGCAGCCCCATACCAAGCAAGAGACATGCAAATACCGTCAGAATAAGCGCAATATACAGCTGAGTATTATCAGTAATCATAAAGTTCGGCAGCATACTTTCAATCGTGTCTGAAAAATTGATGACTATTCTTGTGAATTTAGTTGATAAGCCGCTCGTTGTGATTACGCCGATCAGAATACCTGCTGTCGCACAAGCAACAACAATACTTAAGGCGTTTCTGGATGCTTTATCGAAACCTTCCAGCAGCTGTTTAAAGCCGTACTTTTGCGGCGTCACATCCCGCTTGGTCATCTTCTGGAATATCGCAAAAAGCAGAGCGACAATAATACCGCCGAGCACCATGGTAAATATCGGACTGCGCCAGCGGATAGTTTCAGCATTAAACAGACCTAAACCGATCGCATTATCGAATATTGACAGACCCTGATTCACAAATACAATTAAATACTGCATAGAGAACGTTAAAGCCAGTAATATTGCGGCAAATATAATCGTCCGTCCCATACTTTCTTTAAAACGATATGCAAAAAAAGCAATAATAATCATGGCGATAATCGAGTAAAATGCCGAAGCATTAACTGATGCTCTTTCAACTACCAGGAAGTAAAGCAATATTAAAATAGGTACAATCAGATAACCCTGACTGAGCAGCAGCTTTCTTGCCGATGTCATTTCAGACCTGTCGATACCGGATATATTATGTTTGTTGGCTTCGAAATGAACCATGAACAATATTCCGACATAGGCAAGCAGCGCTGGTATCAACGCACTTTTAATAATTTCAAAGTAAGGAATACCTGTAAATTCAACCATTATAAATGCAGCAGCCCCCATTACAGGAGGAAGAAACTGCCCGCTCGATGATGCAGCAACCTCAACGCCTCCGGCAACATGCGGCGGAAATCCTACTTTCTTCATTAAAGGAATTGTAAATGTTCCCGTAGTCACCGCATTCGCAGTCGAACTGCCTGAAATACTTCCCATCATTCCGCTTGCTACCACGCTTGCTTTGGCGGGCCCGCCTTTGTATTTACCAAATCCGCGTATGGCAAGATCAATGAACATCTTTCCAGCTCCAGTGGACTCGAGTATTGCTCCAAATAGTATAAAAATAAATACAAACTGGGCGGAAGCGTATATTGGCGTGCCGAAGATACCATTACTTCTGTATGTAATTTCGTATACGAATCTTGAGAAATCACCTCTGTTGTGGTAAAACTGTCCAGGTAAAAATTCTCCGGCAAAGAAATAACCGATTCCTATCAGCGCAATAATTACAAGCGGCAAACCAACAACCCGCCTGGTCGCTTCGATAACAATAACGATAAATAGCGCACCCATAATCAAATCTAAATCTGTTGGACGTGCTGACATTATTTCTGGTGCATCCTGTCTTTGTATTAAATATATCCCTAACAGAAGCGATATTGCTGCTAGAATAAAATCATATATCGGAATTGTTTTTTGAGATGTTCCTTTTTTGATCGGAAAAATTAAAAACACCAGTACTATTGCCAGCGTAAGGTGAATAATCAAAAATGTTTTTGAGCCGATGCCTGGCAAGCCGAATCCTGCTACATAAAGATGGAATACCGCCAGCAGAATAGAAATCGAACTAACCAGTATCGTCAGCTTCTTTCCAAGATCCCTGTCGCTGCCTTCCAATTCCTGAATTAATTTCTGTTGTTCTTTAGCATCCATTAGTTAATCACCTCTAAAATAACCTTTCATTAATTTCACTTCTAAATTTTTCCCTTTATAAGGTGCCTCAGAAATGAGGATATCTTTGTCCCCTATTACAATATGGTGAGGAAACACTGATGAAGGTCTGATTCGCAACGTACCTCCATGTACTTTACGATTTATATTTTTGATGATGAACTTCCCATCATCTATTTCGACATCTTCACCCTCATAAGGCATGCCTGCTCCAAACGATTCTGTATGACTTTCCATCGTATAAATTCCATCACTCCGTACTTCAAAAACTTCACTTACCGGCGAACGTTCGACAGAATGTATATAATTCACTGCAAAGTGTTCTCCATATTCAATATTCTGTTCAAATAGCTTTTCTTCAGTGCTCATATCTTCAATAATAATTTTTAACGGCTGATTCAGCTGAAATATTATCGCTATCTCCAGGAGGATAAAAAGACTTGTAAGGGATAAAAAGGCATTGCGTATATGCAATGCCTTTTTACAGTTATCTTTACTCATTTAATCACTGCTCATCATAATAGCGCTGAACACCAGGATGCAGATCGATTGACATACCTTCTTCTGCAGTATCAAGTGACAGCTCTTCCCCGCGGACATGAGCATTCGCCATTTGGTCCAGGTTATCAAAAATTGCTTTAGTCATTTCGTACATCTGGTCTTCCGGAATATCATTGGAAGCAATCAGCATCGCCTGCACTGCAACTGTAGATGCTGTGCTGTCAAAGTTATCATATGCATCTGCAGGGATGTCTTGTTTTGTATAATAAGTGTATTCTTCCATCAGACTATCCATTGCATCTTCATCAAAACTCACAATTCTCACATCTGCACTTGCACTTAGTTCCTGAATAGCACCGGTCGGTGTTCCTGCAGTAACAAAAGCAGCATCAACGTTTCCATCTTGCAAGTTAGTAGAAGCATCCGCAAAGTCTAAGTATTGAGCATCAATGTCGTCAACTGTCATGCCATGTGCTTCGATAATCTGATTAGCATTTGCTTCCGTTCCAGACCCCATGTCACCGATAGCAACACGTTTTCCTTCAAGATCAGCCACTGATTCAATACCTGAGTCCGCTAAAGTAACCAGCTGAACTGTTTCAGGATAAATAGTGAATACACCGCTGTAGTTATCGAGAACTTCACTGAACATATTACTTCCCTCAGCACCGTAAAATGCGATGTCATTCTGCACGAGAGCGAGCTGGGCTTCTCCGTTATTTAACTGTTCCGCATTAGAAACTGATGCTCCAGAAGATACACCCGTAGCACTCACATTATCGAGAGATGAATCAATAATATCAGCCATCGCAACTCCTAAGGGGAAGTAGACTCCGGCTTCGCCGCCTGTAAGCAGAGTAACATTTTCGATCCAGTCCTCTCCGCCTGCAGCATCCCCTGACTCTCCGCTGCTCTCCTGTTCGTCACCTGAGTCATCCCCGCATGCTGCTAAAACCAGCAAAACTGCAGACAACATCATTAAAAACCATTGGTTCTTTTTCATTAAATTAGTCCCCTTTCAATTTTTTTACTTTCTTACCAGCAATCTTAACATAAAAACGCTTTCAATAATTAGAAAATTCCTATTTAATTTTATACCTTTTCCATGATTCATTTTCCTGATTCCCACAATCTTGTTAAAGTGCTACTATTATCATTAATGAGGTGCACAAATATGATATATAAATATTTCAACAGAACATTTATTTTTGGTATTTTATTTACTTTTATCGTCGCTGTTTTAAGCATTACGCTCTCGAAGTTACCGGTTATTTCAAGTATCGGCGCACTGGCAGTAGCACTTGTTATCGGCGTAATTTACAGACAGACTCTCGGCTATCCTGAAGCTTTACGTCCCGGGATTACATTTTCAGCCAAAAAACTTCTGCGTTTTGCTATCGTACTGTACGGTTTTAAACTTAACCTGCAATTAATTATCAGCGATGGCTGGATTATGATTCTTCTAGGCATCGGTGTCATCGCGTTCAGTTTTGCCCTTATGCATATATTGAATAAGTATTTTAAAACTAATTCATCAATTATGTTTCTGCTGGCAGCAGGAACTGGAATTTGCGGGGCTGCGGCGATATCTGCAGTCAGTTCAATCATCAAGGCGAAAGAAGAAGATACTGCTATCAGTATCGGTTTGATTTCTGTTGTGGGAACAGTCTTTGCCCTCAGCTATACATTTATCGGCCCATTATTCGATATGAATGATATTACATATGGTGTATGGAGCGGTCTCAGTCTCCATGAAATTGCTCAGGTTGTACTGGCAGGGGGCAGTGCCAATGACGAGGGTATGGCAATGGCCTTACTTTCTAAATTAAGCAGAGTATTTCTGCTTATTCCTGTAAGTTTTCTGCTGATGTATTTCGTTTCCAGAAAACAGCATAAGAAAACTGGCGGAAAAGTTGATATTCCTTACTTTCTTTTCTTTTTCGTCCTGATAGCAATATTAAATACATTTATCACAATACCTGAAGGGTTGAGCGCAGTAATTGATCAGCTGACCACTCTGTTAATGGTTATGGCCATGGTCGGTCTCGGTCTCAGTGTTTCACTGCAATCCATCCGGGAAAAAGCATTAAAACCGCTTTACGCTTTAGTTATTACATCGATTTTATTATCGGTAATTACATTTTATATTGCATCTATTATTTAAATAAAAAAGGACAGCTGAAGTCAGCTGTCCTTTTTAGTTTCTCTAATAATCTCAGGCGGCCAGAAGAGTACATCAAGCGATTCTACATAATAAGCCTTTATTGTTTCTCCTGTTATTTCTCCCGGCAGCAGTGAGTTTAACGCATCTGTTTCATAAGTGACAGCCGCTTTGGCCGGTTTCCAAGGAAGATGATGAATACCAACACTGACGATATTACCTCTCACTGTATTAAAAAGATAATATCTTTCAAAAAGCCAGTAATCCAATGTGCCGGAAATTGAAAGTTCCTGCTTTGAAACCGGCCTGTATCTTCCCTTAAAATAAGGTTTCTTTCCTCTTTGCAGCTGCCGTCTGCTGTAATATTCTGTCCAGCCGTTTATTTCTTCAGCATTCATTTTCGCTTTGTAATACGGCAGCGTACCGAGCCGTGCCCCTATAACAGGCATTATTTTTTCTGCATCAAGACTAAAGAAATATATACCCGGGACATTTTTATATTTTACATACGTTCTTACATTCAATTCCAGAAATTCGTGAAAATACGGAAATCGCGGCAGTCCTCTTAATTGGAGTTTATTCACTTTAAAAGGGAATATGGAAATCCACGCTTCCCCTCCGTACAAGTCGAGCTCGAGTTCTTTTGGAATATGGGATATTAATTTTGCAGCATCTGCAGGAATATGCATGCACAGAAGATTTTCCCAGCGCTGATACATCATCCATGGTCCTTTTGGGAGCGGCGCATTTCTATGGTTTAAATAATTTAACAGCTTATTTTTCATTATCCCCCTCCTGTATTGTATATAGACTTCCGCTCCCCAGTCCAAACCGTAAAAAGAAAAAAACCGCTCTTTGAAGAGAGCGGTTAACATCCATTTCTTTTACAGCAGACCAATCCACTGCCAATACGTGGCAGACAGTAGAATGATAAGCAGATAGCCTCCGACTGTAAGGAAGATACCGGATTTCAGTAAGTCGTTTACTGTAAACGTTCCTGTTCCGTAAGCAAGCATATTCTGCGGTGCACTTACCGGCAGCAGGAAGCCGAAACAAATAACAAATTGCTGAACCAGTACAAACCCAAGTGATGCATCGCCCATATTCAGCGTAGTCGTCAAGGCGATAAATACCGGAATCAGCGCAGATGCAAGTGAAGTTGCACTCGCAAAGCCGAGATGAATAATAATGTTAAATACAGAAACGAGAGCAATAACTGCGACCAGCGGAAATGCATCGAGTCCCATGGCACCAAATGTCACATCAGATAACCATTGTGCTGCCCCTGTTCGGAGCAGTACAGTACCGAGTGATATACCTATCGCAAATACGATAATCGTTCCCCAGTTAATTGTGCTTTCCACTTCTTTCCATGTAAAGACACCAATTTTAGGTGACAGCATAAGCGCAAGAGCAATTAACGTAATTGAGGATGAATCAAACGGATGCAGTATACCTTCTGTTGCCCAAAAAATGAGAAGCAGTGCAGCAATTGTTATCAGTCGCCATTCAACAGGTTTAATAGGACCAAGTTCCGCGAGTTCTTTATCAATGAGTTCACGTCCGCCGCTGATTTCATCAGTTTCAGCTTTAAAGAAGCGTGTCATTACAAAGTAAAGAAGTATACTCATTATAATTGAGAACGGCGCTGCATAGATAAACCAGTCAATCCATGAAACGTCCTCGCCCATCGCTTCGTTAATAAATCCGACGGCCACGAGGTTTTGTGCTGCGGCAGTTTTGATACCGACGTTCCAAATTGATACTGCCTGTACAGCTGTAACAATTAATAAGGTAGCAAGTTTACTATCTTTCGGCATACCAAAGGCTGCTACCATACCTATTAAAATCGGTATGACTGCACCTGCTCTTGCCGTTGCTGAGGGAACGAAAAAGGCCAGTAAAATCGAGACCAGAATCGTGCCCAAAACAATCGCATTCGTTTTATTTCCTACAATTCTCAATACGTAGAGCGCGAGACGCTTATGCAGATTGGTAATCTGCATGGCACTGGCAAGGAAGAGAGCTGCTGCAACAAGTGCCAGAGCTGAGCTTGAAAAACCTGAAAAAGCCAATGACAAGGCATTGCTTGTACCAAATTGTTCTGCGCCGTCAGGCACATCAAGTGCGGCGCCAATATCATTTGCAGGCACTGGTGAAAGCCCCAGCAAGATGATGAGCAGACCGACAATCATTACTGCAGAGACCGGATATTTAACAGCTTCGGTTACCCACATGATTACCGCAAATGCCAGAACTGACAACGCTCTGAGTCCGACGACCCCGAGTGCTTCCGGAGCAGGTAAAAAGTTAATAATTATTAAAACTAAAAAAGCAACAATAATCCAGACCGGCTTATAGCCTTTCTTTTCTTTTTCCATCTTGTCCGCCATTAGACAGTCACTCCTTTAATATCTCTGAAGGTTCACTGCCAATATAACATTATTTACCTCTAATTAGCCCCTATAGTTTAATCTGTCACAATACTTTCAAAGTCTTAATTTTTTTATTTTTCTTGCACATAAATTTTTGCATTAAGTTAATATGAAATATATTATTGTAATAATACTCTTCATTTCACCTTATAAAACGGGTTGGGATACTTATGAGAATCTGTGACGCCAATCCTGGAGATCTTGGGTACACATGAGACCCCATCATGCCAACTCTGGAGTTTCCGGATACACATGAGATCCGATCATCCCAACCCCACAGCTCGCGGATACACATGAGACCCCATCATGCCAATCCTGAAGCTTCCGGATACATATGAGATCCGATCATACCTACCCTACAGACCGCGGATACACATGAGACCTGATCATCCCAACCCCGGAAACCTAGCTATTACTCTAGCAGCAAGCAACTGATCCGGTAACCTGTCATTAATCTAATTCATTCTATAAAAAATGGCTTGGAAGTCTTAAAATCAAGATTTCCAAGCCATTTCTTTTATTGTCTTAAAGCTTTTGTTCCAGCCTTCTTATAATGAATCCTTAAGCACTTCACTGTTATAAATTTTAGTATTTCTGAATACATAAGAACCTGCTACTGCAATAAGGAATGAGATCACTGCACATATTGCTGCATATGTTAAAACCTGTACTGCAGGATTATAACCGAACATTACCAGCAATCCGGGCACCGGTGCTGCTGTACCGGGAGCATCATTTACCATTCCCGACATCGCAATAACCATCCCCGATAAACCGCCGCCTATAAAGTTAGTGACGTACATAGGTATAGGATTCGCAGTGATCAGATCTGCCTTCGAAAGCGGCTCGATTGCTACTGAAATAATCGATTTTAAATCTCCTATTTTAAGTTTATAGAAGAGCCACGCGTTTGCTGGCGAAGAAGCGAAAGCGGATAAGGCAGCTACTGCCATCGGCACCCCTGTCAGTCCGAGCAGGGCAGTTAATGCCATGGAGCTCAGCGGCGAAATCCCGACTACTGTAACAATACCCCCGAGCATCAACCCCATAAGCAGCGGACTTGTATCCGTAGCAGTCTGAATAATTGTTCCAATCTCCAGCAGTGAGTTGTCCACAAGCGGTGTAATAAATAATCCCAGCAGACGAATGACCGGCAAAGCGATTAAAATTACAATGATAAAGTCGAGTCCTTTAGGAATAACCCGCTGCAGCCAAAGTACACCAAATGATACGATATATGCTGCAAACAGCCCCGGAATCAGTCCCATGTCACCAAATCCTGCGGCCAGGATTGCAGAGTTTACCGGGTTAACTTTCATAGCCAGACAGACAAGCATAACTACTATCGTGCCATCCAGACCTCCTGCCACTGTTCCAGCAGTCTGGAAAAATTCGAGATCAAAAAGATCTCCAATAACAAATGTATTTAAAGCTTCAACCAAATATGTAGCGATTGCAGCACCTGCAAAAGCACCCATCACTTTTGAACCGTAAGGTGCAAAGTGAGTAAATAAAGTGAAAAATACTAAAATAACCAGAAGAAGACCAATGCCTATCAGCTCGTCAATTGTCAAAACCCCCAAATATTTATCTATAATGGTATATTTTATGAAAAGCCTTTCATGAAATTACAATGAGATTAAGTTACCATACGAAAAATTTTTAGTCAATTTTAATTATTGCAATTTTATGTTTATCCTTATGTTAAAATGGTCATATAATTAATAATTGTCTATTTTAAAAAAAATTTCAGGAGGCAGAATATGCTGAAATATCTCGTTAATTTATATGTAGGTTCTAAAGTATTTGAAGGTGGTCTCGATAAGATTAAAGCTGAAGGAAATCTCGGCGAAGATTTTGAATCGGAATTCAATGTCAACAAAGACCAGATGAAAATCGCCGGCTATTTTGAAGCTGTCGGTTCAATTTTTCTTTTCCTGTCGTTCCTCGGGAAAACTTTTACACGTATCGGAACGTTCCTCATTAACGCAGTTCTCGGCGTCGCTATCTTAAAACATCTGAAAGCGGGTCACGGTTATGAGGGAAGTAAAAAAGCACTCGGACTGTTCGGTCTGAACACGCTGAGTTTCCTTTCAACATTCCGTAAATAAACAATCAGCCTGAAGATTTTTCTTCAGGTTTTTAATATGCCTTTTTGTTTGAAAAACTGCTCTACCGGATAAATACAACTATACAGATACACACAAAATTAGGAGGATTCCACTTTGATTAAATATACTCAGCAATTTATAAATGGTGAATGGACAGACAGCGCAAACAATAAAACCATAGAGGTTATTAACCCGGCTACTGAAGAGGTATTTGCAACTGTTGCCGCCGGCAACTCAGAAGATGTCGACAAAGCAGTCGCTGCCGCACACAGCGTTTATCTGAAATTCCGCAATACTCCTGTAAAGGAACGCAGAGAAATGCTCGAACGTATTGCAGATGAATATGAGAAACGGAAAGATGACTTGATTGAAACTATTACAAACGAACTAGGTTCGCCGCTCTCAGTTTCTGAGAATTCCCACTATAATGCTGGGTTAAATCATTTCAGAACTGCTGCAGAAACACTCGATACATTTGAGTTTGAAGAACAGCGGGACGATGCACTCATTGTGAAGGAAAGTATCGGGGTGGCTGGTTTAATTACACCGTGGAACTTCCCGACCAATCAGACCGCCTTAAAATTATCAGCGGCCTTCGCAGCTGGTTCTCCGGTAGTTTTAAAACCAAGTGAAGAGACGCCGGTTACCGCATGTATTTTAGCAGAGATTTTCCAGGCAGCCGGCGTGCCTAAAGGTGTTTTCAATCTCGTAAACGGCGATGGCGACAACGTTGGCACACCGCTCAGTGAACATCCCGATGTCCGGATGATGTCATTTACCGGTTCTGGACGGGCAGGCAAAAGTATTATGGAAAAAGCAGCAGCTGACTTTAAAAAAGTAGCTCTGGAGCTCGGCGGTAAATCTCCTTTAATCGTACTGGATGATGCAGATTTGGATGATGCTGCAGCTTCTGCGGTAAACAGAGTAGTGAGAAACACCGGTCAGGTATGTACAGCCGGCACCCGGACACTCGTACCGGCAGAACTCAAAGATAAGTTTTTAAAGAAACTGAAAGAGAAAATCAGCACTGTAAATGTCGGTGATCCAAGAGCAGAAGGCATAGAAGTCGGTCCGCTTATCAGCAAAAAACAGTTCGACAGAGTGCAGAGTTATATTCAAAAAGGACAGGAAGAAGGCGCAACACTGTATCACGGCGGTACAGGGAAACCAGAAGGTCTCGATACAGGCTACTTCGTTAAACCGACAATATTTACCGATGTTGATAACAGTATGACTATTGCTCAGGAAGAGATTTTCGGCCCTGTAATGAGTGTCATTACTTATAACGATTTAGACGAAGCAATCCGCATTGCCAATGACACTGTTTACGGACTTGCAGGTTATGTTGTCGGCAAGAACAAAGAAAAACTTCAGTATGTTGCACGTTCCATCGAAGCGGGCACAATCAGTATTAATGATTGCGGAGGCCCGAGCAATTTACCATTCGGCGGCTATAAGCAGTCAGGTATAGGACGTGAATGGGGCGATTACGGCATAGAAGAATTTTTAGAAGTAAAATCTATTAAAGGTTATTTTTCATAAAATAAAAAAACGTCCATAAGGGCGTTTTTTTATTTGAAATGCCATATTCTCCGTTTCAGCAAATACAAAAACAGCATGAACAAAATCAGACATAACGTTAAAAATCCAATGTTCATCATTGAAACTCCAAGCCAGCCGCCCTGCATCCAGAATACCCCCGCAAGCGTCCCCCCTACACTAGAACCAGTATAATAGAAAAACAGGTAGAGTGATGATGCCTGGGCTTTATTGCTGTGTGCAATATTCCCGACCCAGCCGCTCGTGAGCGAATGTGCGATAAAGAACCCGAACGTAAACAATATCAGTCCGGCAATAATCATCCATACAGATGGCAGAAGCACTGTAACAAGCCCTGTAATCGCAACAATAATCCCCGCATAAAGCATGACTACTTTACCAAACCTGTAAACAAGATTTCCTGAAAACATCGAACTTAAAACACCCACGAGAAAAATCAGATAAATCCCGCTGACGACGGTTTGGCTGATATTATAATCTTCTATCAGCACGAATGAAACATAATTATAAAGAGAAACATTTGTTCCGAGAAGCAGAAAACCCATTATAAATAAAATAAGCAGCAGCGGGTTTTTCATGTGGCCGGTCAGTGATTTAAGAAGTTCTTTAACATTGAAATCTCTCTTCACGAAATGCTTGGAAGGAGACAATGCATACCAGAAAATAAATGCTGCAAACAGACCGACTGCACCGACGCCAATCAGACCATACTGCCATCCCCATAATCCTGCTGTTACACCTGAAAAAACACGGCCAAATACTGCACCAAGAGCATTTCCGCTTATGTATAATCCCATCGCGCCCGGGAGGCTCCGCGGATGAATTTCTTCTCCAAGATAAGCCATCGCAATAGAAGGCAGGCCGGCAAGCGCCACCCCCTGCACTGCCCGCATAACAATTAATGAGCTGAATGTCGGACTGAAGGCAGTAAGTATACATAGGACCGAAGCAGCGAGCATTGATGCTATCATAATATTTTTCCGTCCTACTGCTTCTGAAATAGAACCGAAAATCAGCATGCTGACTGCGAGAGTAAATGTTGTTACGGAAAGCGATAAACTTGCAGCTGTCGGAGTGACACCATAGTAAGCAGTTAAATCAGGCAGAATCGGCTGCACTACATAGAGTATCGCAAATGTATTAAAGCCTGCGGCGAAAAAAGCGAGTGCTGTCTGTTTGTAACTTTTAGTTCCCCGTTCTATAAAATCCATTTCCATCCCCCATTAAACTTTTAATTACGATTTGTAAACAGTCTGATCGAGCCAGTCTTTAATTCCTCCAAGCGCACTGTTATCAAGCAGCTCCGGATATGTCATCATGACGAGAGGGATAGTATCGTAACCTTCATTAATTACAGGCTGTATATAACTGTAAGAGGATAAATGAAAACCATTTCTCTCATAAAATTTTACGCGGCGTCTCTGTATTTCATCTTCAGGCGGTTCCACTTCGAGGACAACAGGTTTACTGCTCATATCGGTATATGCCTGAAGCGTTTTTGAACCGAGACCTCGTGAACGATGTTTTTCATTCACTGCGAGGTGTTCTAAGAAGCGGTATTTTGTACTGGTCCATTCTGCAAAGAACGCCAGTATTTCGCCATTTTCGCGCAATATATAAACGTTATAATCTGGCTTATCCAGCAGCATCTGCTGTCTTTTAAAATTTCTTATTTCCGACGGCGGAAATGAATCCGTCATCAATGTATATAATTGTTCAAACTCATCTTTCTCTAGTCGTTCCAGCATAATCACACATTCCTTCATTTTAATATTATTATTACTATAGAACAGTTTGGAATATAAAAAAAGCGGTACACGTTTGTGTACCGCTCGAATAACCCCGTATTTTTAATTGCTGCTGTGCGCACTGGCACTGATTTTTTTCAGCATCTCTCTGAAGGCACTCAGCTCTTCGTCACTTAAGGCAGTAAACAAACCTGCAAGAAGTTCGCTGTGTGCAGGGAAAATCCGTGCAATCAGGTTTTCTCCTTCTTCAGTCAATGCCGCTTTCATACTGCGTCTGTCATTCTCATCACGTTTCCGGATTATATAGCCTTTTTGCTGCAGCTTATCCAGTATATAAGTCGTACTTGAATTTGCAATCAATATCCGTTCCTGAATGCGGTTAATCGGCTGGGGACCTTTATTATATAAAAGTTCCAGGACTGCAAACTCGCTGATATTCAGTCCGTACTGCTGTGCATCATTCTTTACCAACTTCTCCAAAATATCATTTGTTCTTTTAATACCGACAAATGCTTTTAAACTTTCTTCCATTCTCGTCATGATATTACTCCTCAGGGGCTTCAAATCCATCAAATTATATAACTTATCAACATCTCTGTCAACGAATGTACTAGTCTTCAAAATAATCATCGTCGAATTCGATATATCTGCTATCGTACATAGCTGCGTATTCAGCTGCCTCATAGACCAGCTGCTCCATCTCTTCATAATCATCATCTATTTCGAGCCATATAACTTTATCAACGATACCTGTGACAGCATTGACTGTAATCAAGGCGCCTTCATCATCATCATTAACCAGCTGCAGAATATAGTACTCTCGGGTGTCTCCTTCACCGCTCCACGTCGAGTAAACATTTATACCGCCGACTTCTGCTGCTGCAATCTCTACAGCTTCTTCAACTGTCAGCTCTGTGTCTTCCTCCGGCTGTTCAGTTTCTTTTTTATCTTCTGTTTGTTCTTCTCTTTGCACCTGCTCTTTTTCTTTATCTTCCTGAACAGTTTTTTCATTTTCCGGATGTTCAGCCACTGTTTGAATATCCTGTACACTCGAATCTTCACGATCCACAGTAATACTGTGTGTCGCCGATTTACCTTTCAAGTTAATCACAAAATAACGGTCGTCGTCTGACAGCGATACCGTTTCAACAGATCCGCCGTAACGTTCTGTAACAACAGCGCGTGCTTCATCTTCGGAGATAAAATCCTGCTGATTTAAGGTTACCCACAGGACACCTATAACAATACCTGCTATGAGTCCTGAGAGCGCAATTACAAATTTACTCCGCTTCGTCATTGTCAGTCTCCTTTTTCATCGTTAATGTGAATGTTGATCCTTCTGTAAAAATACTCTCAGCCGATATCTCAATATCATTATTCTCTGCCAGCTGTTTTGCTATTGATAAACCGAGGCCCGAACCGCCTGTTTTTCTAGTACGGGCTTTATCCACCCGGTAAAAACGGGTAAAAATTTCGTTTAAATCTTCTTTCGGTATTCCGATACCGTAATCTGTCACAGCAATAATAATCGATTTATCCGTTTCATCGATATTGACATCTATATCGTCACTGCTGTACTTATACGCATTATCCAAAAATATGCGCAGCAGCTGTTCGAATGCCGGCGGATTAACATAAACATAAGGATTTTTACCGCCGGAGTCGATATTAATATTGCGTTTAAACACTTTTTCAAGACGTGACGCAACGCTCTCAATCAGCTTCACTGCAGGAACATACTCCTTATCTTGATTTGTATCGCTATGCGTTACTTTTGTAAAACTCAAGAATTGTTCCGTTAAATATTTCATGCGTGCCGTTTCTTCCGAAATTGCGGTGATTCCTTCATCCAGCAAATCTTCACGGGTTTTACCGAAACGTTCCAGCATACTTGCATATGAACTGATTACTGTCAGTGGTGTTTTTAATTCATGTGATGCATTCATGATAAAAGCCTGCTGATTATCATCATGCGCTTTTAAAGTCATCATCATATCGTTATATGAATCGGTCAGCATTTTCAATTCCAGAGTATCAGATTTATTGACCGGTATAGTTTTATAACGCCGTACGTTTTCTGTATCATTCATTCTTTTTACGAGCTTTTTAATCGGGTTCGTAATCAGATTGGTAATGAACTGATTTAAAACGAAGACAAGCAGCAGCAGAACGGCAGTTGAAATGATTAAAATCCACTTTAAAATATTATAAGTATCATATAAAAAATATACATTCTCATATATTTGCAAGCTGTGCACTTCACCGTTTTCCCAAATGACCGGCATAGATATCATGACAAAATTCTCACCCTTAAACGACACTGTATCCGTATACTGCGACGTACTGTACGAACGGCCGAGATCGAGATAGCTTTCTTCTGTAGCAATTCTGACGATAGGCTTTTCCTGTGCATTCAGCATCGTAATATAGTCGTCTGAGAGCGAGAAATACTGCAGGACAGTTTCGCCGCTGATACCATTCTCTTTTGCCTGCTGGATTTCAGTAATTATATTATTGCCGCGATTTTCGAGCTGTCCCATTTCCGCTTCCAGCGAATAATGTTTATAGGCGAAGTAAATTAATAAGTTAGTCAGCACTACAACAATAGCAATCATTACCGTCGTATATAACTGTATTTTCGTCCCAAGTTTCATAAACTAATCCTTAATAATATAACCAATGCCGCGCACACTGGAAATGATTGATGGTTTGTCTGTATCCAGCTTCTTACGAATATACCGCACGTAAACATCCACCGTATTCGTATCGCCAAAGTAATCATATCCCCAGACTGCATCGATGATTTGATCGCGGGACAGCGCGTGGTTTTTATTATTTATAAGATAAAGCAGCACATCGTACTCCTTCTGTGTTAAATAGACTGCTGCGCCGTTACTGTACACTTCTCTTGCTAGAGGACGGATTTCAAGATGGCGGTATTTAATACTTTCTGTCTTCACTTCGCCTGCCGCTGCCGATTTCAGATGCACACGGATTCGTGCAAGCAATTCCTCCACCTCAAATGGTTTTGTCATATAATCATTAGCTCCTGAATCAAGCCCGCTGACTTTATCCATCACAGCGTCCCTTGCAGTGAGCATTATTATTTTAATATCAGAATTTTTCTGTCTGATTCTTCTCAGCACTTCCAGCCCGTTCAGTTCCGGTATCATGACATCGAGCAGCATCAGTGAAAAGCCGCCTGTTTCATACTTTTCCAGCGCTTCTTTTCCTGTATATGCTATATCTGTTATATAACCTTCAAATTCCAATTCAAGCTGAATAACACGTGCAATTTTCTCATCATCTTCCACTATCAATATCTTTTCCATGATATCGCCTCACAATGTTTGTTGGTGCTTGTAATTATATCATGTAAGCGTGCTGCAGCTGTATTTATGAATGATAAAATAACGCCCCGAAGGGCGTTATAAATTAGTCATCAATCTCTGTAACATCACCTGTTTTTGCATTAATCTTCACTTCGTAATCATCAATTTCAAACTCATATTTAAAGTCGTCCGCATCGTATTCCCATTGTTCAATTTCACCATCCGCAGCTTCCAGGGCGGCCTCTCTTGCCTGTTTCAATGAAATGATTTTTTCTGTTTGTGCTGCTTCCAGACGTTTGAATCCGCGCTCGTTATTATCATTGTCATGCTCTTCTTCAAGGACTGACAAATCATCTGCTTTCAGCTTCACTTCGTATTCTTCATTTTTGTTTTCAAGTTTTACTTCGTAATAATACACACCATCATCTTCATCGTAGCTGACTTCTTCTAAAATACCGTCAAATCTTTTTTGGGCTGCTTCGATGGCTTCAAATGATTTGTCGTCTTTAAATGCATCTGAAAGTTTTACTCTGCTATTCGAGCCGTCAGACTGGTTACTATTTTTTTCTGCTGTCTGCTCTTTGTCTTCATCATCACGGTCCAGATCCTGTTCAATAATGCTCAAATCTTCTGCATTCAGTTTCACTTCAAAATCTTCATGACCGTTTTCAATTTCTATGTCATAGTAATAGACGCCCTCATCTTCATCGTATTCAACATCTGTAACTGTCCCCTCGAATTCTTTAAGTGCTTTGTCCACCGCTTCCTGGGCTGTTGTACCTAATTCTGTTTCAGCGTTGTCTCTGACTGTGACTGAGCCGTTACTTTCTTCAGTTTCCCATTCCATATCATCGGCACTTGCCGTTGTATTTGCACCGCATGCTCCTAAAACTAAGACTGATGCCAGTACGCCGCCAGCTAAAAGATTCTTATTCAATTTCATGTCAATCATCCTCCAAAATTTTTCCGCTGTATTTGTGCGGTATGTTTCATTTGTTACTTACAGTATATCCGCCCTCGGCTAAGGGAAAGTTAAACAATAATTAAAGGATGATTAAAAAGAAAGAATCTTTATTTTAACTGCTGCAGGAGGTCAAGCGCTTCGTCCTGCTCAAGCTTCTTCAGCGTTCGGAGGGCTCTTCTTACAATGAAAGGTGATGTTTCACTAATATTTTCTTTAAGAAAATCTATCACTTCTTCAGGATGGTATTTAGATATATCATTTAGATGATTCGCCACCGATTTTTCAACGTATCTCGACGGATCATTCAGAAATGGCTGCAGCAGTCTGAAGTTTTCCTGTATATCATCTCTTAAAAAAGGAAGTTTTTTTGCCCACGGCAGACGGGGCCTTGTACCTTCTGTCACCAGCCTTCTTAAATGAGCGTTATCACTTTCTCCCCAAACTTTGAATACTGCTTCAACTTTATCGTAATCTTTTCTTATAAAAGGACGGATAGCAAATTCCGCTGTATCCCGTTTCGTAATTTCTTCTATCGCTTTCATTGACTGGTCAAAATGATCGAGACCGTATGTTTCAATAAACTTTGACAGTGCTCTGTAGTAATACATTTCTTCAAACGGAAAGTAAAATTTGTCATTTTCGAGACCGAGTACTTCTATAATAATCTCTGTTGCTTCGATATAATCATCCGGGAGATAATACTTAAGCTGTTTTGAGAATACTTCAATTCTTTCAGACATGCGTCCGCCTTCAATTTCCCTTACTGTTTCTTTAATAAAACTGTCACTGTCAAAATCCGGATAGACGCGGCTGATCTCCCCGGCATAATGTTTCGCAAGATCTTCATCAAAATAATCTTTCATCAGTTTTCGTCCGCTCATTATCTTTACCTCTCTATAAGTAATTAAAAAAAGTTCCTATTTTCATAGGAACTCTGGTAATTCATTTTAGTTTAAATACGGCAGGATACCGAGCCCTTTGCTGCCAATACCTCCATGCACACCAAGTGCAGGTGTTAAATAACCGACCCGGCAGCTGATGCCCGGATACATATTTTCAAATCTTTTTTTAATATGCTGAGCTTCTTCTGCAATGTCTCCGTGAGCAATCGCAATTTTAAACTTGCCGTTAAACTTGTCCATTGCTTCTTCAATAATTGATTCCCACAATTTAATAACACGGCTGTTCGTCCGCACTTTGTCAAATGGTTTCACTTTGCCGTCTTCAGCAAAATATACAATCGGTTTAATTTTAAAGAGACTGCCTATAAAGGCGCTTCCCGCTCCAAGTCTGCCGCCTCTGACAAGGTAATTCAAATCATCCACAACTAGATATATCTGGCTGACTTTAACCAGGTTTTCAATTTTTCCGACAGCCTCTTCCACGGCGGTTCCTTTCTCAATCTGTTCGATTGTCTGTTCGAGAAGATGTTCTATAATATAAGAAGTACCATTGGAATCTATAAGATAATAATTAATTTTACCTTCTTCTTTATACTCATTTAAAACCATCTGTGCACTCTGATAAGTTCCGCTGAGGCCTTTGCCGATATGAATAGCAATGATAGTATCGTAACCTTTTGAAATTATCTGGTCGACAACTTCATAATATTCACCGACCTGAGGCTGAGATGATTTTGGAATTTCTTTTTCCGTTGCCAGACGCTGGTAAAATGATTTGAGCGCCGTTTCATCCGTAGTATCTTTAAAAATCGTTCCGTCTTTGAATGTTACAGATAAGTGTACTTGAAATACATCTGAACGGTTTGCTAGCTCATCTGATAAACTCGCAGTACTATCAACGATATACGCAATTTTCATGTCCTGCCTCCTACTGTTTGCCGTTTTTTCGTCTATATTTATAAGTATAATAAAAATGAAACTATAAGTATATTAAAATCATTTATGTTGTTGTTTGAAGAAAAATTGCATGGACAATTAACAGAAATTTATGTAAACTCTTTATATCCTGCTTATAACTTAATTTAATTATATCGGGGAAAACAAAGTAATATATTATGGGAGGGTTTTCATTGACAGACAAAACAGAGAAAAAAGGAGTTTTTCAAAAATTCCTAGACGTCGTTGAACGCGTCGGCAATAAGCTGCCAGATCCATTCGCACTATTTCTCGGACTGGCGTTTTTAATTATAGTAATATCTTGGGCATTCAGCTTGTTTGACGCCTCGGTAATACATCCGGGGAACGGAGAAGAATTACCTATCAACAGTCTAATTTCCGGAGAAGGCCTGCAATTCATACTGACTTCTATGCTCGACAACTTTACAGGATTTGCACCGCTCGGTCTTGTATTGTCTATGATGCTCGGTATCGGACTGGCTGAGAAAGTCGGCCTGCTCGATTATGCTATCCGTAAAACAATTTTAAAATCACCGCCGTTTTTAGTTACATATACAGTGGTGTTCGTCGGTATTATGGGGAACCTCGCATCAGATGCTGCTGCGGTTATTATTCCTCCGCTCGGGGCGCTGGTTTTCTATAAACTCGGCAGACATCCACTTGCAGGGCTTGCTGCAGGTTTCGCCGGTGCGGGCGCTGGTTTTACCGCAAACTTATTCATTGCAGGGACAGATGTACTTTTATCCGGCATTTCGACAGAAGCAGCTCGTTTAATTGATGACACAATCGTAATTACACCGGTTGATAACTGGTACTTTAATATCATTTCCGTATTTATGCTCACAATTATCGGGGGTCTCTTGACATCGCGTTTTGTCGAGCCGCGTCTCGGAGAATATAAGGGCGAAGGTATTGAGGGAGAAGATTCAGAGGAACTGCCAAACGCTAAAAAGGGTTTGATAGCTGCAATAGTAACAGGTGTTGTTTACTGGGCTGTTATTATCGCAGTTATTCTCCTTCCGAATAGTCCGCTGACCAATGAAGAAGGCGGTATTATACCGTCACCATTCATTGACGGTATTGTACCAATTATACTCATCTTCTTTATTTTAATTGGAATTGCGTTCGGTATCACTACCGGCAAGATTAAATCGACAAAAGACGCAACATATTATATGACTGAGTCCATTAAAGATATGGCAGGTTATATTGTTCTCGTATTTGCAATTGCTCAATTTATCGCTTACTTTAACTGGAGCAACCTTGGTACTTGGCTCGCAGTGAATGGGGCTGAGTTCCTTGAAAGCGTAGAATTTACAGGAATCGGATTAATTATCGGCTACGTTATTTTTACCGCACTTCTGAACTTCCTGATTACATCAGGTTCTGCTAAATGGGCAATTGAAGCACCTATATTTGTTCCAATGTTCATGCAGCTTGGTTACGATCCAGCCTTTACACAGGCTGCTTACCGTATTGCTGATTCATCTATAAATATTATTACACCGCTGTTCCCTTATATGGTTATTATTTTGGCGTTTATGAAGCGTTATGATAAAAATGCAAGTATCGGAACTTATATGTCACTTATGCTGCCGTATTCATTAGTATTCCTGCTTGCATGGATTATCCTGCTCGGAGTGTTCTACTTCACAGGCTTACCGCTTGGACCGGGTGTTTCTACGTTCTTGGAAGACAGAGTACAATAATTAACCAGGAGATGATTCACAGTGTCATTACACACAAAGCTTATAAATTGGCGGAGGGACTTCCATCGGCATCCCGAGCTCGGCTTTCTTGAAATGCGTACATCTACAATCGTCGCAGATACTTTAGAGAGACTCGGATACGATTTAAAAATCGGACGGGAGGTAATGCATCCTGACTTTACAATGGGCAAACCCGATCAGGAAGAAACATCCAGACATTATGTATGGGCAAAAGAAAACGGTGCTGTTTCAAAGTACCTGGATCAGGTAGCAGAAGGCTATACAGGTATTGTCGCAACACTGGATACAGGAGTTCCAGGTCCGGAGATTGCTTTTCGTGTCGATATGGATGCTCTTCCAATTTACGAATCGGAAGACATCAGCCATTTTCCTCTTCAGGAAGATTTCCGTTCAATAAATAATGAAATGCATGCATGCGGCCACGATGTCCACACTTCCATCGGGCTCGGGCTCGCAACACTTTTAATGGACAATAAAGATGATTTAAAAGGCAGGATAAAACTTATCTTCCAGCCGGCTGAAGAAGGAACGCGCGGCGCACGCTCAATGGTTGAAGCGGGGGTTGTCGATAATACTGATTACTTTATCGCTTCGCATATAGGTACCGGGGTTCCGTTCAATCATTTCTTAGGATCAAATAACGGTTTTCTTGCCACTACTAAAATTGATGTATCCTTTAAAGGCGTGTCCTCTCATGCAGGCGGACAGCCTGAAGAAGGCAAAAATGCCATTCTGGCTGCTGCCAATGCCGTTATTAACTTAAACGCTATCCCCCGTCACTCGGGAGGTGCTACACGTATTAATGTTGGTGAACTGCATGCCGGAAGCGGACGCAATGTCATTGCAGACAGTGCCAGTCTTAAAATTGAGACGAGAGGCACAACAAGCGAATTAAATGAATATATGAAACAGTATGCACGGTCTGTAATCCAGGGCGCTGCTCAAATGTTTCAGGTAGATTATCATATAGAGACTGTCGGGGAAGGTAGAAGTGCTGCCGGTTCGACAGAACTCGCACAAGTTCTGGTGGATGCAGCAGATAGTGTGAAACTGGTCACAAAACTTGAAGAAAACAAACCGAGCGGCAGTGAAGACGCAACGTTTTTCATTAATCGCGTACAGGAACGCGGCGGACAGGCTTCTTACTGCATATTTGGAACAGATCTTGCGGCGGGACATCATAATGAGATGTTTGATGTGAACGAAGACAGCATGCTGAGCGCGGTTCAAACCTTATTTGAAACAGCAAAATTATTAAGTGAAAAACAGTAAGACATTACAGAGACAAAATCTTTACGGATTTGTCTCTTTTTGTTTATTAAAGTTTCAATTGGTTATGTATAAAGTATCGCGATAAGTAATTCTTATTGTACTTTTAGCGATTCTTCGTTTTTATTTCTATATGCAGTTGAACTGCGGGGTGTAGATTGTTATTATTTAGACGTTGTGTTAAAAATCATCATAAGGAGTGAAGTAATGACAAATCATTCGTCATCGTCTGAGAAGTCAAAAAAAATATCATATGTTTTCGTGTTTGCAGCAATTATTGTAGGATTGCTTGTAGTTATAGGAGCCATATTCCCCGATGAATTTGGTGAAATTTCAGGTTCCATTTCAGGATGGGTTACTACCTACTTCGGCTGGTATTATATGATACTCGTCACAGTAATCGTATTCTTCTCTGTATTTCTCGTTTTCAGCCCTATTGGAAAACTTAAATTAGGACAGCCTGATGATACTCCGGAGTTCAATACCCTTTCCTGGATTACTATGCTGTTCAGTGCCGGTATGGGAATCGGTCTGGTATTCTATGGTGCCGGAGAGCCGATGGCTCACTTTATGTCACCGCCAACCGCAGATCCCGGAACAACAGAAGCGTTGGCTGAATCTATGCGCTCAACCTTCCTGCACTACGGTATTCACGCATGGGCTATATACGGCATTGTTGCCTTAGCTCTTGCATACTCGAGCTTCAGAAAAGGAGAAGTTGGATTACTTTCAAAAACGCTGCGTCCTTTATTCGGCGATCTCGTAGACGGCTGGCTCGGGGTTGTTGTTGATGTTCTCGCTGTTTTTGCAACTGTTATCGGTGTTGCGGTATCTCTCGGTATCGGTGCAATGCAGATTAACGGTGGATTAAATTACTTATTCGATGTACCTGTAAGTCTTTTGACACAGGGTATCATTATATCCGTGGTCACAGTTCTGTTCTTAATCAGTGCCTGGAGCGGACTCAGTAAAGGAATTCAATACTTAAGTAATCTGAATATGATTCTTGCAGGTCTGCTGTTTGTCATTATTCTTGTTGTCGGACCGACAATGCTTATCTTAAATGTAATGACGACAGGCACAGGCGGCTATTTAAGTTCATTCTTATACAATAGCTTTGACGTTGCGCCACTAAATGCACAAAAAACTGAGTGGCTGAGTTCATGGACAATTTACTACTGGGGCTGGTGGATGAGCTGGAGTCCATTTGTCGGTATCTTCATCGCCCGCGTTTCTAAAGGACGTACAATCAGAGAATTCATCATAGCAGTTCTCCTCGTACCGACTGTTATTGGTATTATCTGGTTCAGTGTATTCGGTATTACAGGTATTTCAACGGGTCTTGCAAATAATGAAATATTCAATATGGCGACTGAAGTACAATTATTTGCTATATTTAATGAATTACCGATGGGAACAATCTTATCGATGCTTGCTATTTTATTAGTATCATCATTTTTTATCACATCGGCAGACTCTGCCACATTCGTTCTCGGCATGCAAACATCTCACGGTGATTTGACGCCTTCAGGAAAAACTAAACTTACATGGGGCATCGCTCTTTCCGCCATAGCTTTTACATTATTAGCTGCCGGCGGAGAAACAGGATTAAACGCCTTGCAATCTGCAGCAATTATCGCGGCGCTGCCTTTCAGCTTTGTCGTTATTGCGATGATGGTTGCCTTTTATAAAGACGCGAACAATGAACGTAAGTATTTAGGGTTATCCATTACTCCAAATAAAGAACGCATGAAAAATTATAAGGAAAGCTCTCTTGAAGAATATCAAGAGGAACTTGAAGCTTATGCTGACGAAGATAAGCCTAGAGGTGTATAGATATAAAATAAAAAAGCGTTCCGGTGATTTAAATCACCGGAACGCTTTTGTTTTATTGAAGTTTTCCCTGAGCTGCAATATCTATTTCTTTAACAATTTCATCATTATTGATGAGATAAGCTTTATGATATAAATTCGAAACTGGACATATATGGTTCGGAATAATACGGACTTTATCGCCGATATTTACTTTGTCACTGAATTCTCTATTGTAAATAATTGCATGTTCATCAAATACACCGTGAACATAAGCTCCGTCATATTCTTTAATCTTACCGAACCCTTCTGTCGCGGTCAGTCCTTTGCTGCGCGACTGCGCTGTCAGTCCCTTAGCCCCGACATCTGTAATAACACGTTCATGTGTCGGCTTACTGATCACAGTAGTCAAAACGCTCGCTGCTGAATAATCATATGAATTAATCGCATTAGATTGTGATCCATCCATTAAAATATACGTTCCCGGTCTGATTTCAGTCACCCCTTCCGGTATGTCAAAACCAAACATAAACGGAGGAGTTGAACCGATGCTGACTGTTTCAATATCAAAATCCATATCTCTCGCGATATTTGCAAAATGCAGTGTACGGGTTGTTGCTGTCATAAATAAGTCATAACAGTCATCTTTGTCGACAGCCTTATATGTATGACCATCATGAGAGAATATTCCTTTCAATTCCACGTTTTTAGATGCACGTATACTGTTTAACAATAATTTATAGTCGATTTCCTCAATGATACCGGAACGCTCCTCGCCGACTTCTATTTCAATCAGTACCTGTGCTTTTTTATCGGCACCTTCAAATACTTCGTCAATTTCTTCGATATGGTGAACGCTGTCCACGCCGAAAGAAATATTTATCTGTTCAGCCAGTTTTTTAATTCTTTCCAGCTTTTGTTTTCCAACAATCTGATTGGCGATAAAAATATCCTTGAGTCCATATACAGCCATGATTTCCGCTTCCCCTACTTTAGCAACTGTGATGCCTGTTGCACCGTGCTCTCTTTGCTTCATTGCTAAATACGGCATTTTATGCGTTTTCGTGTGCGGGCGCAGCTGAACATTTTGCTTTTTCGCATAATCACCCATGTACTCCAGGTTTTTATTAAGCACAGTTTCATCAATTAACAATGCAGGTGTATCTATGTCTTTATAATTCATCATTACATCCCCTTAGTTCATTATTTTATCGCTGCGACGGCTTCAATCTCAATCAAACATCCATAATGCAGTTCTCTCGTCGGAACAACTGCACGTGCAGGCTTGTGGTCTCCAAAATAATTGCTGTATTCTTCGTTAATAATATCCCAGTTATCAACGTCAGATGTGTACAGCCTGACCATTACGATATCTTTTTTAGTCAAATCTGCTTCTTTCAATACCATTTCCATGTTCTCAAGCGCTCTTTTAGTTTCAGCAGCAATACCGCCCTCGACTATTTCCCCGGTGTCAAGGTCCAATGATAACTGCCCTGAAATGTATAAAGTATCGTTATGTATCATTCCCGGTACGTAGTGCCCTTTACTGTTTCGTGAGTATTTTGTATGAATTGCCCTCATTAAATCCTCTCCTTATAATTGTTCATAAATCTATAATAACAAAAAGTATTCTGAAAATTGAATTCCAGAATACTTTATAACTAATTGCACAAAATTTGATCATGATGATCATGGTGCTTACATTCCACCTGAACCGTTACATGTTCGATGCTTTCATGTTTCATCTGTTCCTCAATACGCTGAATAATCTTTTGTGTTTCATGAACATTCAGCATACCATTAACTACAATGTGAACACTCAACGCATTCATTCCGCTTGTAATGCTCCAAACGTGAATGTGATGTGCGTCTTCAACCCCGTCTACATTGTTAATTTTTTCGATAATACGATTGAAGTCTAGAGTCTCCGGTACACCTTCCATAAGAATATTCAAAGATTGACGGAGTATTCTAAAGCCGCTGATTGAAATTAATACCGCGACGATAACACTCGCCAGCGGGTCCATAATTCCCCAGCCGAAGAACATAATTGATAAAGCAGCAACAATCGCCGCAACTGACCCGAGCAAATCTCCTAAAACATGCAGCAGAGCACCTTTCATATTTAAGTTATCGTGTGTATCTCCAGACATTAATATTTTTGCAACAACGATATTTACCAAAAGTCCAAGAACCGCAATAATCAGCATACCCGTGGTTGCCACTTCAGGTGGATTTATAAAACGGCCGGCCGCTTCTATAATGATAAACACCGCAATAACAATCAGTGTCACACTATTAAAAACAGCTGCCAGTATTTCAAATCTTCTGTAGCCGTATGTCCTTGCTGAATCAGCAGCTTTCTCACCCATTTTAAATGCAGCAAGAGCCACTGCCAGCGATATAGCATCGCTCAGCATATGACCAGCATCAGACAGCAGGGCAAGACTATTTGTCAGCACTCCCCCGATGACCTCAACAATCATAAATGATGCAATTAATATTAAACTTATTGTCAGTGCTTTTTTATTCGCTCCATGTGTATGATCGTGGTGATGATTATGATTATGCTCCGTCAAAATTCCCACCTCAATTTATCTATTTTTTACTATTATTTTCCTATTTTCGAGTGTAATATATACCTTAGCATATGCAAAAATGTAAGAAGGTGCAATTTTATGAAGAAAAAATATCAACTCTATTTATTATATAGCAGTATTTTCCTGATTTTCCTAGGAATAAGTCTTGTCATCCCGGTTCTCCCGTCAATCATGAATGAATTGAATATCAGCGGTGCAGGTGTCGGTTATCTAACCGCCGCTTTTGCTTTTACGCAATTAATTTTCTCTCCATTTACAGGTCGTGCCGCAGATAAGTTCGGACGTAAAATTATTATCGTTCTCGGGCTGTTTATCTTTGCATTTTCCGAGCTCTTATTCGGTCTCGGACAATCGATTGAAGTACTATTTGTTTCGCGAATGCTCGGCGGTTTGGCCGGTGCATGTATTATGCCTGCTGTAACAGCCTTTATCGTAGATCTGACAACTGATAAAAACAGAGCCCGGTCGCTAGGTTTTATGACCGCAGCAATTAATTTCGGATTTATTATCGGCCCCGGTGTCGGCGGTGTTCTGGCAGAAGTTGGTACACGTCTGCCGTTTTTCGTCGCAGCAGCACTTGGTTTATTGGCAGCATTCGGAGCTATATTCATGCTCTCTGAACCTAAAAAAATAACAGAAGTTGCAGCTGATAAAACTGAAGTTACAACAAGTAACTTCAAACGTCTATTTACACCGATATTTTTTATTGCCTTCCTCGTTATTTTTATATCATCATTTGGACTCGCAGCTTTTGAATCTTTCTTCAGTCTGTATTTCGATCGTAAACTCGGATTTACACCGACTGATATTGCAATCGCAATTACAGGCGGCGCCATGATTGGCGCTTTTGCACAAATCTTTTTATTCGAGCGTCTCACACGCAGCTACGGCGAGTTGAACATTATAAGGGTATCGATTATATATACCGCAGTGCTTGTTTTTGCAATTACATTTTTAGAATCATACTGGTCGGTTATGGCCGTCGCCTTTATCATCTTTATAGGTTTTGATTTGATACGCCCGTCCGTGACAACCTTCCTGTCCCATATCGCCGGTAATAACCAGGGATTTGCAGGCGGCATGAACTCGTTTTTCACATCGCTTGCAAACGTTGTTGGTCCTGTTATTGCCGGTATCTTATTCGATATGAATTTGGATTTTCCGTACTACTTCAGTGCAGCCGTTCTCGTCATCGGATTCTTTATCACAGTATTTTTCTGGCGTGATCCGCGTAATGCATAATGTCATTCGAAAGTCTGAATTACGCGTTACATCGACGTTACAGCATGCCAAACACTTTTATTTTCATCCCTCCTTGTGCAATAATGTTTAATGGAATGAAAATATAAAAACATTTTTCGTATATTACTGGAGGGTTATATTCATGAAAGACGAAATTGTAGATGTAACCATAATCGGTGGCGGACCTACCGGTTTATTTTCTACTTTTTATGCGGGCATGAGACAGATGTCTGTCAGACTGATAGACAGTCTGCCTGAACTAGGCGGTCAATTAACGGAATTATATCCGGATAAATATATTTATGACGTCGGCGGGTTCCCTAAAATCCTTGCTAAAGATTTAGTTTCCAATCTCGTGACACAGGCGCAGTATGCAGAACCTGACCTTCACCTTGGAGAAACAGTTCAGTCATACGAGCGCAAAGATGATCACTTTGTTTTGAAAACTGATCAAGGTGAATACCTTACAAGAACTATCTTAATTACAGCAGGAGTCGGTGCTTTTCAACCGCGTAAAATCGGCCTCGATAACGAAGCTGATTTCGAAGGAATTTCACTGCAGTATGCCGTTAGAGATCTTGAGAAATTCAGAGACCAGGATGTTGTCGTACTCGGAGGGGGAGACTCTGCTCTCGACTGGGCACTGATGCTGCAGGAACTTGCTAAATCAGTAACACTGGTACACCGTCGCAACCGCTTTACGGCACATGAAACGAGTGTGCAGCAGGTCATGGACTCACCTGTAGAAGTTAAGACATCATTGAATGTCACTGAAATTAAAGGTGAAAATGGGCAGATTGATGAGCTGGTACTGACTGCAAAAGACGGTACTGAAGAAGTCATTAAAGCAGACCAGCTGATTGTTAACTTCGGTAATATTTCGTCACTCGGGCCATTAAAAGAATGGGGTCTTGAGCTTGAGAAAAACTCCATTAAAGTTAATGCTCATATGGAAACAAACATACTCGGCATATTTGCTGCAGGTGATATAACGACATTTGAAGGTAAAGTTAAACTGATTGCGACAGGCTTCGGTGAAGCACCGGTAGCAATTTCATACGCTAAATCTTTTTATGATCCAAAATCACGCTTACAGCCTAAACATAGTACAAGCGTCTTTAAACAAGACTAAAAAAATTCCGTATGCAGATTTAATGCATACGGAATTTTTTTGTGTTTGCTTCTGGTGTTTCATGTGAAACTCGTTCTTTCAATCGCTAGTGTATAAACGATAATGCAGATATTATTTATGTCTGATATAGTAGAATCATTCGCAGTTATTGGAGGGTTTCACTATTTCTTCTTTTATTATTATTATCATTGCAGCAGTAATTATTCTAAGCTTGTCTCACCAAAATAAAAAGCTCCAGCAGTCAGCTTTCAAAGCTGCATTACAAAATTCAGAACTGTACCGTGATATCCGCAGCATGATCAGCTCGAACAAAATGGATGTTCAAATTATTAAATATATAAGAGAAGAAACTGGTCTTGGTCTTGTTCATTCGAAAAATCTTCTTGAAGAAGTAAAAGTTGGAGAATAATCTCTAACTTTTACTATCCTGTCACAAGTCTTAAACCAATTACTGCAATGATAATAAACGACAGGTACATAACACGTTTATAACTCGCAGACTCTTTATAAAAGATAATTCCAATTAACGCACTTCCTACTGTTCCGATTCCAGTCCATATAGCATAAGCAACACCTAAAGGAATAGTTTCCATAGCAAATCCAAGCAGGCCAAGACTGATCGGAAATCCGATGAGCAGCATCAGCCAACCTTTTAGTTTTTTACTCTGGCCGATTAAAGACATACCTGTTACGCCCGCTACTTCCATGAATCCTGCTAATATTAATATCAACCAGCTCATTTAACATCCTCCTCATAATCTGTCACTGTTTTCAGACCGATAACTCCAAATACAAGCAGTGCCACAAATATAATAATGCCAATGTTGAATGCTCCGCCGAAAACGATAATATCTACTAGCACTGTCCCGACCGCCCCAATACCGACAAAGACCGCGTATACTGTGCTTGCCGGCATTTTCGTCGACACGTATACGAGCAGTCCAAAGCTGACAACGACAGCAATAACCGTCAATCCCCATTCAAACCACGTATCAGCATATTTCAAGCCTGTTGCCCAGCCGATTTCAAACATAGCTGCAATAATGACTAATAACCACATAATTTTTCTCCTTTTAATTCTTAAATTTAAGAATTAAGAATAAACAAGCCCGGAAGAATAACTTTCGTTACTCTCCCAGGCTTTTATCCTTCCGTGTACTGGAATTAATTCCAGCGTTTCCTCTCGGTCCAGACTTAAATAATTTAACGGAACCCTAGAAAACTTCTTATTCAGTTACTTACATCATAAATTATTATTTTCTAAGAGTCAACTTCAGTCTCAGTATTGATAACTCCGTAATGCACTTTACTCGTCTTTCTGATTTGTTGGATGAAACCGAATTGTTCAAATCGTCTGCTTCTGAAGTGATCTTTCAAAACAACTGTTTTGGCTGCCACACGTTTTGCCTCATTTATCGCAGTTTCTGACAATGTTTTGGACTGTGTCACTGCGGAGATTGCTCTTAAGCTCTCGGAATTACTGATTTCTTCTTCGAACATCGGATCAAAATAAACAATATCAAAACTGTTATCTGCCAAGGTTTTTAAATATGTCTCGTGGTCTTCATGCAGCACTTCAACATTTTTCATTGCATCGCTGATAACTCCAATATTCGCATCATATGACGACAGTCCTTCTTTAGTCAGCAGGTAAAGTATTAAACTGTCTTCCAGTGCCGTCACTCTGCCAGAGTTTCCGACTGTTAAACTCGCGATAACACTATCTGCTCCGAGTCCCATCGTGCAGTCTAAAAATGACATACCAGCTGTAAGTTCTGCCGCTTCGACCAGGGCGTCGTGTTCATTTTTCAATAATCTTTTAGCACGGACCATGGAAAAGTTCGGATGGTACTTGACCGACTCGTTTCCAGTGAGTGGTGTAATACTGATTCCATCTCTTCCAACGACTAATACATCGTCATTGTAACGCTCCCGAAGTTCTTTAACAGAGCGCTTTTTACGCATTACAAAGTCCAGCTTATAACGCATAGCGATATCCTTAGCTTTTTGTAATGAATGTTCATTATAACGGCCGCCTGTTGTTACTATCATCATCTTTCTCCGTTCTGTATAATATGTTTATCAGTATAGTTTACCATGGTATTATTAACTAAATAAGATAAACGGAGGATGCTGAATGACATTAAAGAATAAGCTTACTCAATCAGAACAGGAAGAACTGCTGAACACTCTCGAATCCCGTTTTAATACTCATATGGAACGCCACGAAAATATCTCATTTCAGAATATCGCTGATAAACTGAATGATACACAGCTCACTGCACTTTACAATATGGAAGCCACAGAAGGTGAACCTGACGTTATCGATTTTGACGGCACGCTTTATTTTGCAGACTGTTCAAAAGAAAGCCCGAAAGGACGGCGCAGCGTTTGTTATGATAGAGCTGCCCTTGAAGCGAGAAAGAAATATAAGCCTGATAACTCGGCTGTGGATTTAGCAAAAGAAATTGGCATCGATTTACTCACTGAAGAAGATTACAGACTCCTGCAGCAGTTCGGCGACTTTGACCTGAAGTCTTCAAGCTGGGTTAAGACTCCTGATGAGATTAGAAATCTCGGGGGAGCTTTATTCTGTGATAAACGTTACAACACCGTCTTCCTTTACCATAATGGAGCCGATTCTTATTACGGAGCACGCGGTTTTAGAGGAAAGTTAAAAATCTAAGAAAAAAGACGGCAGCCGCCGTCTTTTATTTGTTTTCGATATATTCTTTTATCACCACTGCCTGATTGTGCTCTTCGTCTTTAGCTGCGTATAACAGTGTGACATTGTGGCCGTCTGAGTCCTTTTTAATTTGATCTACCAGACCTTTTTGTTCTTTTAATTCTTTTTTATATTTCTTTTTAAATTCTTCCCACTTATCAGGATCGTGATCAAACCACTTTCTTAAATCCGACGAAGGTGCGATTTCTTTATACCACTCATCATGTTCCAAATCTTCTTTTTTAATGCCGCGCGGCCAAACACCGTCTACCAGAATCCGCTTGCCGTCCTGTTGTGAAACGTCATCGTAGACACGTTTTAATTTCAGCATAGTATCATCTCCGAATAATATATTATATTATTCTTTACCCTTCTTTTTTTGTTTCATTCATCGCTGCTTCTCTCGTCTTGTTTAAAATCATAAAGTCCAGCTCTTCTTTCGACATCGATTTTAATGTTTTATATTTTAACAGGAGGAAGACCGCACCGAGTATAATCCAGCAAAGTAAAGCATAGTAAGATGGTGCTGTTAAGGCTGCCGGCGAACCCGGGAATAATAGCAGTATCAGGAATACTAGTGAAATGATTACACCGAGTACACCAAATATTACATAAACAATATTTTTATGTTCAGCTCTTGCAAAGAATTTAACAGTCACTGCACTCGTTGCCAGAAACGCTACTGATACACCCACTGACGACATATCAACAATCCAGCTTAAAGCAGTTCTCCCGAGCCAGGGAGCAATCAAACACACTCCCAGCACGAATAAGACTGCATAATGCGGTGTTTTATTTTTCTTATGCACTCTGGCAAAAACTGCCGGTACAAAGTTTGCACGCCCCATCGCGAAAATCAGTCTGGAAGATGACATATAAAACCCGTTAAGCCCCGTAAAAATACCGAATGATATTGAAAATGCGAGAAATACCATTCCAACAGTGCCCATAGACGACTGTATAACAGAACCTGTTACCCAGACCGCCCCGTCCATTGAGTTCTGGTCAGGATAGATCCATGATGTTACTAAAATCATTGCAACATAGGTTAAAATAGACGCGACAATCCCAAATACAATTAATTTAAATGTTTTGTCAGCACTGAATTTAAATTCTTCAGCTGCCTGAGGAATGTTATCAAATCCTACATACATCCAGGGCGCTATTGCCACGATTAAGATAATCGAAGTCCATACTCCCGCTTCATTATTAAAGAGCGGCTGTGCATTTTGAAATGAAAATTCTCCGGTGAAAAATGACGCGAACATTAACCCTGCTACAACAAAGGCCATGAACAAACAGAATATAAACTGCAGATTCCCGGAAAGACCAGAACCTTTCATACTGATAAACGCGAATACTATGAGTACTGCTGACGACAGGATGACTTCCATAATGTAAACATCCCATCCTGCGATGGTGTATAAGTAACCAGTCTCGAGAAAATCCGGGAGTACAAATTTAAACAGCAGACTAAACGCACTCGCATTCAGAGCAACTACACATATATAACCCAATACTAAAAACCATGAGGCAATAAAGGCGCTGAATTTACCGAATCCCGCGTATGTAAATGCGAACTCTCCGCCGGAGACGGGAAACTTGGCTGTTAATGCACCGTAGCCTACCGCAATAATCAGCATCAGTATACCGCCGATAGTAATTCCGAGTGAAGCCCCGAGTGTACCTGATGAAATCAGCCAGTCTCCCGGTAAAATAAATGCACCCCAGCCGATTGACGACCCGTAAGCTATTGCCCATATGAAACGTTTCGACATCGTATTATCTAATTCTGTTCTCGTCTGATTATCAGCAGACATATTTCCAACTCCAGTTTTTTTATTAATTCTTGTGACTAAGTATCGCATAGTAAAAGATCTATCGCTAGTGCTTTTCCAGTACGAGCGGATGTTCTGTAATTATTGTATCCCCTTTATACAGCGTGACAGGAATCCCCGATTCTCTGTCTATCTCGTTATCCGGGTTGGATAAACTCATCGAATTCATCCCCGCTGCATTGAAATAAATATTATCTTCAGAGTTCTCGCGTCTGACAGGCAATTCTTTTGTTAAAAGGGTGTAACCGCCTGCTTCAAGATGTGTTCCAACTGTATGGATGCCTGCAGGAAGCACAGTGTCATATCCTTCGGCGAACGGCATGAGAGTAATCTCACCCTGTCTGGTGATGTAATCGACACGGTAACCTTCCTGCAGTTCCAGCACGGCTTCTGTACTGTAATAATTTAAGGCTGTTTCCAATACTCTGTCCCCCTGGTCATCATACACAACGATTGCAGAGGCTGAATCTGTTGCCGCCTTGTAACGCCCCGGTTCTATATCTTTGCCGGTCATGTATGAACCAGGAGAAAATGTTTTTTCCACCCCGCCTTCTGTAATGCCTTCAAAGACAGTATTGCTATTCAAAAAAGCATAACGGGATTCCAAACCATCCTTTATTAAAAGATTTTCATCTTCAAATAATTCAGCAGCCTCCTCATCAGTCTGCACCTTTTCACCATTATACGACTCACTCATAAGACCGTTAAAACTACACCCCATCAAAAACAGTACAAAGAAAAATAAAACGCTAAACCGTTTCATATTTTCTCTCCCCTTTATAAATACGCAAATAATGTTCATGCGTACCTAACGCTCCCAGTGATACTTCTGTTGAACTGTGTTTTTTCAAAGTGCTCATCATTTTGAATACTTCTTCTTCTGGTAGATCGTCAGCGGGGATACATATACGATCTCCGTCCAGATACAGCGTGCCTTCTCTAAGCGGACTGAGAAACTTTAATTTATCTTCTGAAATATAACCTTTAACGTACTCTCTGTGTGATTCATTGCGGACATATGTGTAATAAATTTTCTGTTCATTTAAAAAATAAATCTGGTCCGCGTAATCATCAAGATTTTCCAGTAGATGAGATGCGACAATAATAATTTTTCCATCTTCTTTTATTTCCTGAAGCACCGAGCTGACCAGCTCCACATTCACCGGGTCCAGGCCGTTCATGATTTCGTCCATAAACATAATCTTTGTATCTGCAGCAATCATCATCGCAAAACAGAGCCGCTGCCTCATCCCGAGAGAATAAGTTTTTACTTTATTTTTCACATAACCTTCCATATTCAGCCGTTCTATTACCTCTTCTATATTGCTGCTGTCTGGATTCCATATATCTCTGTACATCTCAATATGTTCAACACCAGAAAAATCTTCATAGAGTTCAGCCTGATCCGGGAAGAATGTAATTTTACTGTGCAGCGCTTTAACATCTTTTGTCGTATTTTTATACACAATATCATCGATCAAAATTTCTCCCGTATTAATCGGAATGAAACGTATAATTGCATTAAATAAAGTTGTTTTCCCCGTGCCGTTCGGCGCAACCAGACCGATAATTGTGTTATCCGGAATATTAAAATTAACATTCTTCAGTACCGTCTTAGTTCCGTAATTTATCGTTAAATTCTTGACTTCCAATGACATTAGTTCTTCCTCCTTTCAAGCTTGCCTGTACGGGTCGGTATCAATTTAAAAACAAAGTGAAACACGACTTCAACGATTATATATAATACCGCCATACTGATGAGCAATTTGGTAATTGTCACATTATTTAATGACTCCCATGACCCTTCCAGCACCGGTATTATCTGCAGGTACAATAGAGGGTTCCAGGCCGCAGCAGACCCGGTCAGAGCAATGACATAAGGCAGATAAAATATGGCAACTGCGATGGTAATTGTCAGGTAGATATTCCTGAATACAAAGGACAGCCCGGTTGAAAACTTAACGATGATGTAACTCAAAACCATCGTCATAAAGACTGTGATTAAAACATACTGCATTATACTGATATATACGGTTTCTTCACCTGCATACAGCGGCACTGGATATTTCAGTGTTCCACTGTCTGTATAAAATGTACTGAGTAAATATGAGACGAAGATGCCGCTCAAGGTAATAATCCATATCAATCCCCAGCTGATAAATGTCCTTTGCCTCCATTGATAGGCAAAGGAATAAGGTATTCCTTGGGAAATACTCCAGTTAAATTCCTGATCCCGACTGAAGCGGTCAGCCCCGAATACCGCTGCAATAATAAATATAAATACGCCGGCAACAATGTTAATCAGATTAAATAAAACAAGTGACGGTGATAACGGATTCCAATCAATATCAACATTATTCTCTTTCAAATATTTTAAAATTTTTAAATCATTCTCAATTTCTTCCCGGCTTGGCATAAAGGAGAGCAGTAGTTCCTGCGATTCAAAATCATCCGCTTCATAAAAGAACAAACGGTTTTCCGCAAGCTCAAGGCCCTGATCGACGTAATCGCTGACCACACTCTCAAGCCCGGAAACTGTATTGCCTTCCTGTTCGCTTAAAATATACCGCTGCATACCAATTATGCTTTGCTGGCGGGCAAGTTTATCATAGATTTCTTGTCCCCGAGCCGATTCAAAGTGGTCTTCCGGAATCGCATTGAAAATCTGCTGTGTATCTTCGTATTCGCTCCGCAATTCTTCCAAAGGAAGTGCAAGATCGCGGTCCTGGTAAAATGCCGAATAACTTGCCAGAAAAAGAAACAGCGCTACTAAAAGTATTCTTACTTTCCAGTCTCTTATAATTTTAAGGAAATCCCATTTGAACAGTTTCATTCAGTCCACCTGCCTGACAAATTTCTGACGTGTCATCCAGCCCGCAAGAAGCCCTAATATTATTTCGATAATAATAATTGTTATAAGCAGCACCATGATGCCCGTCTCGAAGGTGAAATTATTTGATAAGGTTAAAAAGTTCTGACGGCCGCTTAAAATATTTCCAAACTCAAAATAGTTCTGCGGGAATAAATGAGCTCCAAGGCCGAGAAAACGATCTTCACCGCCGCCGCTGTATAAACGGTTAAATGCGATAATTGCAAAGCCTGCAATCATCACGATAACGTCATGTCTGAATAGCAGGGAAAGTACAGCATTTAAACGTATGAAAAGATACAAAAGCACTGCTGTTAATATCAGCGACTCCAAAATCAAGTCAATGACAGGCGCGGTAAAGAAATTCTCTTCGGCTGCTCTGTATCCTTCAGTGTATGCGTAATGGGTAGTTAACAGAGACATATCACCAAAACCGTAGAGCAGTGATATAAGCAGGAAGAAGAACATCAGGAAAAAAGCGATACCAGTTGCGATAAAGATAAATACCGACACAGACTGATAAAATATGTACTTTCTCCATCCGAGCGGCTGGCCAGCTTTTAAAGTATGGTGCTTCCGGTCATCAACCAGTACTTCACTCGCTACAAAAATAGTTATAAATAATAAAATTAAAGGACCGTAATTTAAGAAGAAGGAATACAACTGCTGTATTCCTGTTTTACCGTTAAATTCATGTGTTGTCGGGTGGTCTATCTCAGACAGCGCAAACAAATTATTATTAATTACCGCCCTTTCAAAATCCATATCTAAAAACTGGCCGTCGTGTTTCCGCTCCAAATAATCATTCAGTGCATCGACCGTAAACATAGGAACATAGTCGGTACTTTTCAACTCGAAAAGACGTGAAATATCACCTTTTTGCAACGCATCATAAAACATAAAATTATTCTCGTAATCATATTTAGCGAGACTATATGTATCGACTCCTGTAAAGCTGTTTACAGCAATATCACCCTCAGCAAGTCTGCTTTCTTTCATGCCGTATGCTGATTCAGTTTCAAGGGCCAGCTCATCTGCATCAATTGTCAACGGGTTATTCACCGTCGGCAAATATAAAAATGAGTATAATATTATGCCGATAAATGCCAGCAGAAATAACAGTCTGTTCTTTTTATTACGGTATAATTTTTTAAACGTTTCTAAAAATACAGTTCTAAACATCATCCATCCCCATTTGTCTTTATTATGACGTATTTATAACTATTATAGAAAACGCTTCCATAATTTACAAACTATTTTAAAAATTTTCTATTGTATCTTAGCTGTTATTATATTAATCTTAATTTACTTATTTCATCAGTCAGGAGCTTTACTATGTTTCTCGCTTTTTTGCACGGATTCGTTTTATCGGCAGGATTAATTCTTCCTCCCGGCGCTCAAAATGTGTTTTTAATTAACCAGGGAGCCAACCATAAAAAATTTATTCATACTCTGCCGGCCATAATTACTGCAGGACTCAGTGATACACTATTGATTATACTCTCTGTAGCCGGTGTCTCCTTAATTATCCTGTCCATTCCGACACTGCAGCTCGCTATGTATATTATCGGATTTTGTTTTCTCACTTATATGGCAATAACGTTATGGTTTGTAAAACCCGAGACTGCTCACGCACCCGCCAAGCTCAACCCTTTTAAACAAATTGGTTTTGCTTTATCAGTATCATTGCTCAATCCTCATGCAATACTGGATACAGTTGGCATTATCGGAACAAATTCCACAGCTTATACAGGCAGCGATTTACTGGTATTCACCTTATCCTGCATCGCAGTTTCATGGATTGCTTTTGTGATTCTCGTATTCTTCGGCAGAATTCTCGGCAGTATAGATAATAATGGTAAAATTATTGTCTATATTAATAAAATATCTGCAGCCGTAATATTTATAATTGCTTGTATTCTTCTTATTAATATTATTAAAATGATTTCAGGAATCTGATCTTTTAAGTTATCCGGCCTCTGGTCAGGGTAAATATAAATATCAATTCTATAAGGAGAGAGGAAGAAAATGAAAACTATTATGAGATATATACTCGCAGCTGTTTTCGGTGTTGCAGGTGTCGCGCACTTCACAAGGACAGAAGGTTTTACCAATATCGTTCCGCATTATTTGCCGTTTAAAAACTTTATCGTTAAAGCAAGCGGAGTGGCAGAACTGATTATCAGTTTCCTCTTGTTAATTAAACGGCCGGGCAATTTTTTAAAGAATGTCATCAACAGCTTCCTGATGCTTGTTCTTCCGGCTAATGTTTACATGGCCCGAAAAGCATTGCCGCTTGGCAATATTGAAGTTCCTAAGCCGCTGCTCTGGGCAAGAGTCCCGCTTCAGTTCGTTCTCGTAAAAATGGTAAATAAATTATAAAATAAAAAAGGATAGCGACCCTGAGTCGTTATCCTTTTTTACTGCGCAGTTTCTTCCTTATCTTTTTTAGAAATATTCATTATAATGACACCGAGTATAATGACGCATAAACCGATAATATTTACTGCAGACAGCTGTTCATTAAATAAAAATACTCCGATAATTCCTGCTCCCGCTGTACCGATTCCTGCCCACACGCTGTAAGCGATACTTAACGGAATGGTTTTAAGCGCGCCGATTAAAAATGTAAATGATAATCCGAAACAGATAAACATAATAACCGTCGGCACGATGTTCGTAAAGCCGTCCGATAAATTCAGCATTGTTGTCCCCGTGACTTCGAACACTATTGAACCCATTAAAAATAATATTGCTCTCATTTCCGCGTCCTCCTATACTCTCATCAAAATCAGACCGATAATCAAAATAATAATTCCGATGACCGTCGTGGCTTTGATTTCTTCTTTAAATATGGCAAAACCAATGATTGCAGTCAGCATCGTGCCGACACCGCTCCATGCTGCGTAAGCAAAACTCAGCGGTAAGGTTAATAACGCCAGCGACAGCAGATAAAATGCCAGAACATAGCCTGCCGCAACACCGATAATCGCTTTTTTAGAATTGTTCACAGCTGTTATTTTCATCATGCTGGAACCGAATACTTCTGATATAATCGCACCGGCTAAATAGACAAAGCCCAATTTATTCACCTCTTTAAATTTAAAAACACATTCTAAAATTCAGAATGTGTTTTCATTTTAATCTTGTTTTTCTAATATACCATCTGTCATTTTATAAACTGCATCACAATACTCAGTTAGACGTTCATCATGAGTAACGATAATACATGTTTTCATACGCTGCTCTGTTTCTTCTTTTAGAATCTGCATTACTTTCAGTGCATTTTCCGTATCTAAAGAAGCTGTAGGTTCATCTGCCAATATAATGCTCGGATTAGTATATAATGATTTCGCAATAGCTACACGCTGTTTCTGACCGCCTGATATTTCACTCGGCAGCTGGTCCTTCACTTTTTTTAAAGACAGCTTTTCAAACAATTCATCCAGTTCACTATCAGCCATCACATCTTTTTTTGATTTTTTTAAGAGCTGAAACTGCTGTTTAACTGAAAGGAAAGGTACCAAATTACTCGCCTGCAAAATAAATCCGATTTCATTCAATCTCAAGTGCGCGAGTTCCTTACTATTCATTCCTGAAATACTTTGGCCGTTAATTTTAACATCACCTTCGGTCGGCGTTTGAAGTGCACCTGCAATGGTTAAGAAAGTACTTTTCCCTGAACCTGAAGGTCCGATAATTGCGATACATTCCCCTTTATTAAAAGTAATCGATGTGTTTTTGACCGCTTCTATCGTCTGGTCGCCATCTTTGAATGATTTTATAACATTTTCAAATTTAAGCATTATTTTCTCCTCCTATCCAATCGCTTTTAACGGATCGACTTTCCGCACGCTGATGACTGAAAATAAACTTCCAAGCATCGCAACTGCAATAAGGACAACCATATAAATAATCATCGTTAAATAATTAAACTCAACCGGTACTGCTGGAGGCAGGAACAGTCCTGTAAGGAATGTTAATCCCAAACCGATTACAGTTCCTATTACTGCAATAATAAATGTTTGTGCCAGTACCGTTCTTGCAAGATAACCGTTTGAAAAGCCCTGTGCCTTTAACACACCAAACAGACTCGTTTTCTGGAGTGTCAGCACATATAAGAAGATGCCGATTACTGCTGCAGATATTACAAACAGGAAGATAATCATAAAGTTCAGCGTTAAGCTTTGAGCTGTATAACCTGGAAGACTTTCTATAAATTCTTCAATTTCCAGCACTTCAAGTTCATCATTAACTTCACTATCCTGCCAATCAGCATCACGGATAACCAAAGCATTAATGATATCTTCACTCAGCATCGGATTCAGTTTTTCGATTGTTTTATTATCCGTAAATAATACTGATGATGCACTGTATTTAGCACTTTCAGTAAAGCCGGTGAGCGTCAGTACTTCATCACCGTTTGACAATGTCAGTTCGTCCCCGACTTCAAAACCTGTTTCTTTTAATGAATAGTCTGCCACGACTTCATTTTCTTTTTCAGCTTGCTCACCTTCTGTGAGTTCCGGAAGGAGGAATGAATCTTCTTCTATTCCGAAAACAAAAGCATTCTCTTCAATATCGCCGTTTGATGCAATAACTGAATGCTGTTTCAATGTTGCCTGTTCCTCAAAAAGGTTTTCGACATCATCTTCCGCTATCATAGACTGCTGAATTGTCTGGTTTGCTTCACTTCATCATTTAAAATGATTGCATCTGCTTCCCATTGATCCACAGCTTCTCTATTCATATCCATTAAACCGCTTGCCAGTCCAGATAATAAAAACAGCAGGTAGCTGATCATCACAAGGACTCCGATAATTAAACTGAACTTCAGCTTATTTCTTATCATTTCATTCCATGCTAAAAACATAGTATTACTCCTTCTCGTTCATCGGCTTCGTAAAAATTTATATCTTACCTATTATAAACTTGCTGCTAAATTCATTGGTGCTGTAAAATCAACAATATTATGTTTTTTATTCTTTTGACTATTTTATTTATTATATTGACAAGTAAAGTTGTCAATAAGACAAATATATGTTACATTATAAATAAGAAAAATATAGATAACTAAAACAAAGCGAAGGTGAAGCTATGAAAACAAGATTGCGTGAACTGCGCGCGAGGGACAGTTTAAACCAGACCCAGCTCGCAAAACTCGCCAAAGTATCCCGGCAGACCATCAGCTTGATTGAGCGCGAAGAATATATCCCGTCCCTTTTAATTGCTAAACGAATGGCTAATATATTTAACGAACCAATCGAGAATATTTTTATCTTCGATGAGGAGGAGTTATAAATGAAAACCATCTTAAAAATGCTGCTGTACGCTGTGATCGGCTTTGCAGCGGGTTATTTGACACTCGAACTGCTTTACGGACGAAACATAGGCGGCACACTTGACGTTGTCTACTTCTGGCTGAGTATCGTGATGATTATAATAATAATCGGCCTGCTTTTATACGCATTTATACGACGCAGAAATTTAATCAGCTTAACAAAAGATAAAAACCGAAATATGACTGACGATGAATTCGACGCATACAGCTATAACTCATTCAATGTTATTACTGTAATGACTTCTGTATCATTGATACTTTCATTCATGTCACTTGCCATCCAAACCATGGCCGCAGAAAATCCTTGGCTTATCGTACTGACGGTGATATTGGTGTTTATTTCTCTGTATATGAGTATTCGGGCCTCAGCCCTTATCAACATCGTTTATCCGGATAGAAATTTACCGGAACCCGGCGAAAAGAAATACAATCAAAAACTGCTGGCTGCTACAGACGAAGGTGAATTATTTGTGATGGCGAAAGCACTGTACACTTCAGGCGCTCTCACGTCTGCTCTGTTGTTTTTCGCAATGATTCTGATGATTTTTTATTCAATTATCACAGAAGAATCACAAATTTTCAGTATTATACTCCTCGGTCTCATCATGATTATCAATCAGCTGAAATATTCATATGAAATCAGAGAGAAGTAAATGGAGATTATTATAAAAATTATTAAGGATGAATAATTTATGAGATGCGGTACGAAGCGCTTTGAGGTTACTGTAAAGAAAGATAACAGGATCGCAACACAGGAAATCTGCGCACGTGATCAAATCGATGCAAGAAAAATTTGCCGGCGTATGTTCGATAGTGACGAAGTCATTATTTCAGTACGAAAAAAGAAATAAATGATAAATGACCGCTGAAAATTTTATTTCGATAAATTTTCAGCGGTCTTCTTATTTTTATGAGCACATAGAATTGAAGGAAAGCAAAAAACCGGAAAGAATATCATCTTCCCGATTTATCCACTCTATTTATTTACCATTTTTGAATTTCATCGCGTATGCTGTATTCTTGTTTTTTCCCGTGTCTTTCTTCGAGTTTATTCTCAACATCCTGCAGCGATATACCCTCATTATTAAGCATAACAAGCAAATGATAAAGTAAGTCACTCGTCTCGTCGGTAAGCTCCTGCTTATCTTTATTTTTCGCCGCGATAATCACTTCGGTCATTTCTTCGCCGCATTTTTTCAAAATTTTATCTGTGCCTTTATCGATTAAGTACTTAGTATAAGAACCTTCCTCAGGGTTTTGCATTTTTTCCTGCACAGTACGTTCCAAGGCCTGAAGACTGAAGTAGTCGTCGCCAAAACAGCTTTTTGTTCCTGTGTGACAGGTTGGACCCTGCGGCTTCACTTCAAGCAGAAGTGCATCCTGATCGCAGTCCAGCTTCATCGAGATAACTTCCTGTGTGTTGCCGCTCGTTTCTCCTTTTTTCCATAAGCGTTCTTTCGAACGCGAGTAAAACCATGCTACTTGATCTGCCTTCGTCTTCTCAAATGCTTCTTCGTTCATAAAACCATTCATCAGTACTTGTTTTGTTGCCGTATCCTGCAGTATTACTGATAATAAACCGTTATTTTTACTGAAATCCGGTTCCATTACAAACGCACCTCAATTCCATTGTCAGCGAGTTCCTGTTTTAATTCACCGATCTTAACTTCTTCTCTGTGAAATATAGATGCTGCAAGCCCGGCTGATACTTCTGTTTTCTTGAATAGTTCCGTAAAATGACCAATGCTTCCGGCACCGCCGCTTGCAATAACCGGAATACTGACAGTCTTTGCTGCCTGCTCAAGGAATTCGATATCAAATCCATTCTTCACGCCGTCGTGGTCCATACTTGTAATCAGCAGTGACCCGGCACCAAGAGCTTCACATTCCTCAATCCAGTCCGATGCTTTTTTATCGGCTCTTTTTGTTCCGCCGTGCGTGTATACATAATAGTCTTCCAAGTCATTGCTGTATTTTACATCCACAGCAAGTACAATACGTTCGTTGCCGAATTCTTCAACTGCTTCACGGATAAACTCAGGATTTTTCAGTGCGGCGGAGTTGATGCTGACTTTGTCTGCTCCTGCTTCGAGCAACTGTTCAATATCTTTTACTGTTTTAATGCCGCCGCCTATTGTCAGGGGAATCGACAGTTCTTTTGCTGTTTCCCGAATTGCATCCAGCATCAGTCCGTGCCCTTCCTGCGTTTTAGATATATCGAGAAAGACGAGTTCATCTGCGCCTTCTTCGTTATATCTTTTTGCCAGCTCTGAGGGTTTCCCAATATGCTGCAAATCTACAAAATTAACGCCTTTGACTACAGCACCGTCTTTAACATCGAGACATGGTATTATTTTTTTCACTGTCATTTAATTCCCTCCCAAAACTCTTCGGTGTGACTGGATTTTCCGACAATTGCCTCTGTTATCCCCAGACTTTCCAGCTTATCGAAATCCGCTTTATTTCTAATGCCGCCGCTTGCGACTACTTTATGACGGGTCATATTATTGATCCTCGCTGTATTTTCAAAGTTCGGACCGAGTCCCATACCGTCTTTATTTATATCTGTATAAATAACCCCTGCAAGATCCAGCGTTTCTATCTCTTCTAAATAGTCATCAGTTTTAATGCCGCTGTTTTCTGTCCAGCCATTAATGTAAATATCATCTTCTTTTGCATCCACACCCACGAATATTTTCCCGGGAAATTTTTTAACCGCTTCAGTCAGCCATGGCACATCAACAATTGCACGGGTACCGAGAATAAAATATTCAACACCCATGTCATGATACTGCTCAATCGTTTCAAGCGAACGCAGTCCCCCGCCTATTTCTAGCGGCAGTGAAGATAGTTCTGCAAGCTTCTTAACAAGATTCGATTCCAGTGCTTCCTGTTTTAAAGCACCCATCAGATCAACAACATGAATTCTCGTTACCGATTCAAAGCCCGCATAAAACTCCAATGCTTCTTCAGGTGTTCTTTTCATCTGTGATTTTTTCGCGTAATCTCCTTGTGATAAACGGACATTCTGACCGTCAATTAAATCTATCGCAGGAATAATATTCATGTTAAAACTCCCTTTTCCCGTACTGTTTTATCTGTCTGCCAGTAATTACTCAATTACGCCTTTCGAGGACGGAATACCGCTTTTTGACGGCTGCAGTGCAAGCTTCAAACTGCGTGCAAAGCCTTTAAATATTGCCTCTATTTCGTGATGCGAATTTCCTGATTTTAGTAAATCAATATGGAGCGTCATTCTTGAATTCATAGCGACAGCGTTAAAGAACTCTTCTGTGAGTTCCGTATCGAAATCCCCTACCTTATCTCTCGATATAACCGCATTAAAGCTGAGATGTGGTCTTCCAGATAAATCCAGCACTACACGTGCAAGTGATTCATCCATCGGCAGATACATCGATCCGTATCTCTGATAGCTTTCTTTTTCAGCGTACAGCTCTCTCAAAAGCTGTCCGAGGACGATACCGATATCCTCAACGGTATGATGCCCGTCGATATGTAAATCCCCCTCGGCCTTAATATTGACATACAGCTCCGAGTGAAAACTGAACAGTGTCAGCATATGGTCAAAAAAACCGAGACCCGTTTCTATTTCAGATTCTTTAAAATTTCGTTCGTCATCTATTTCGATGCTTATTTTGGTTTCTTTGGTTTCCCTGTCTTTACTGTATTTAGTCATGAGACTCACCCCACTTCGTAATAAGTTCTTTCAGTTTTGGATACTCTTTTTCATGAACAATTGAAAATCGGGCTGCATTTTTAAGATTCGCATCATCATACACTCTGCCCCTGTACCCATTTTGATAAAGATATTCATATAAATCCCGGGCTTTATCACCGTATATAAACACAAAATTCGTATGTGTAGGTTTAATTTTAATATGACGGCGGACTGTTTCAAATGCATCAGCAAGTGATTTCTGCAGGTCTTTCTGGTATTCGAACCATTCGTTCAGCCGCTTCTGATCGCTGAGCAGTGCGCTTCCGAGATTAAGTGTCAGGCCATTTAAAGGATACGGGTGATTAATTCGCGTAATCGCTTCATAAGTTTTTCCTGTCGCAATCGCGATACCGATTCTGAGTCCTGCAAGACCATATACTTTACTCATTGTCCGCACAATTATAATATGGTCCCCTTCGGGAATTGGGCGCTCCAGAGCAAATTCCCCATATGCTTCATCAATGACCAGATATCCTCCAACAGACTTCATTGCATCAGCGAGTTCTTTTATAAAATGACTTGGCAGCAGTACACCTGTCGGATTATGCGGATTTGAAATAAAAAATACAGATGGCTTTTTAGCCTTAATTTCATTTACTGCAAGTTCATAATCAAATGAGTAATCTTCACGCGCCGGTACAGAATAATAACGGTATCCGACCTGGTTTGAGTAGGTCTGATACATTACAAAATCCGGACTGAGCGACATTACACCATTCTTTCCCAGCGTCATAATAATTTTTTGCAGCCATTCATCCGAGCCGTTCGCCACTTCAATGTTCTCTGCCGAAAATCCGTTTTGTTTTGCGTATAATTCTTTAAAACGTCCGAGTTCTTCTTCCGGGTACAATTCAATATCGGTGCTATTTACCGCCTCAAGAATCTGTTCCTTCGAGAGAGGCGACTTTGGTGAGGTATTTCTGTCCATACTGATCATTTTACCGCTCCGTTCTAATATTTAATGATTCATAATGGGCATCGAGCCCTTCTTTTTTTGCGATTGTTTTCGCAGCTCCTGCGATATTACTGTATGTTCCCTCTTTTAGATTAATCACTGCATGACTTGTCAGAAAATCATTTACATTCAAACCGTGACTGAAACGGCCTGTCTGATTTGTCGGTAATACATGTGAGGGTCCCGCTGCATAGTCGCCGATTGCTTCCGGTGAGTATTTGCCGATAAAAACCGCACCTGCATAGCGTATTGCACGGGCAATATCTTCTTCATCCCGGTGCTGAATTGATACGTGTTCCGGAGCGATAAAGTTAATAATTTCTATAAGCTTTTTCCTGCTGTCAATAATCTGATAGTGATTATTCTCGAGCGATTTTTGGATGACATCTGCTCGTGTCTGCGAGTCAGTCAGGCGATTGACTTCAAGCTGGATACCGTCAATAACATCCTGTGATTCTGTTATGAGGAAGGTTCTTGCATTTACATCGTGCTCAGCCTGGGCGAAAATATCATACGCGACTGCTGTATAATCTGCAGAATTATCGACGTACAGAAGGATTTCACTCGGTCCCGCGATCATATCAATGCCGACATCTCCAAATACCTGTTTTTTTGCCAGTGCAACATACTTATTACCGGGGCCGACAATCTTATCTACTTTCGCAATAGTTTCTGTTCCGTAAGCCAGCGCCGCGACAGCCTGAGCGCCTCCCACCGTATACACTTCTGTAACGCCTGCAATGTAAAGTGCAGCGAAAGTAATATTTTCATCGTCGAAAGTCGGCGTTACAGCAACGATATTCTCCACCCCTGCCACTGCTGCAGGAACTGCTGACATCAGTACACTTGAAGGATATAACGCTGTACCTCCCGGAATGTAAATGCCAATCCGTTCCAAGGGATGGTAGACATAGGAAAACTCTCCATCCTCGAAATCCTTATATTTTATCGACTGCTGGTAATCAGCAATGCGTTTTTTAATAAGAACCAGCGCATTCTTTTCTTCTTCACTTAAATTATCAAAACTGTTTTTCAGTTTTTCCTCGGGCACTTTAAAATCATCCAGCTTCCGCCCGTCAAACTGTGCTGTATATTTCTTTAAGGCTTCATCTTTGTTCTGCTTCACATCTTCAATTATAGACAGAACATTATCTATGTTTTCTTTATCTGTGCTGTCCTCACTTGTAAATATCTGTTTAAAGGTTTCCGCGTTCATCCAATCACTCCAATTTCACTTAAAAATTCATAGATGCTGTCTTCCTTCGTATAGAACGTCTGCTTATTCGCAATCAGACGCGCCTGTACATCGAGAATTCTTTCATACTCAAGCAGACCATTATCACGTAAAGTATTCCCTGTCTGTACAATATCCACAATACCGTCTGCCAGTCCGAGGATCGGCGCGAGTTCTACTGAACCATTAAGGTGAATCAGCGACACCGGCTGCTGCTGTCCGTTGAAATAGTTACGGGCAATATTAGTATATTTAGAAGCTACAGTATTAAAATGTTCTACATCCGGCGGACCCGCCAGCGCAAAATGACATTTTCCGAAAGGCAGTTCAGATACATTTAAATAGCTGAACACCTCTTCTTCAATAATGTCACTGCCAACAATACCGATATCTGCCACTCCGCGTTCAACATAGACAGGCACATCCGGTCCTTTTGCAAAAATGAAGCGGATATTATCCACAATCGTATAGAGCGCGCGTGATTCATCTTTCAGTACCTTGCTGTATTTATAAAGTTCATATTTCTCTAAATAAGAAACAAAATCATCAAACAAACGTCCTTTGGATAATGCTACTGTAATCATAAAAGACCTCCGTCTGTGAGATTTAACGCAATGCCGAATGCATTGCTGTTATATTGCCCGCCGCTTAATATCGGTGAGTTAGAATTTAAAAATGCCTGAAAATACAAACCGTTATAGTAATTTTGAGGCGAACGGAACGATAAATCCAAAATGAATTTTCTATCTTGTGATGAAATCTTTGTTTTTAAATGTGTAATTGCCTGCATAACTTCCGTATCGCCGAAAATCTCACTCACCATCTTAAACTGATCGCTTACCTTGGCACTCATAATCTTATACAAATCATGATCTTTACCGAGCTGCTGACGCAGCTCCGAAATGTTCTTTGTATAAATGAGCTGGCGCACTGAATCAGGAAGCTTATATTTTTCAATAAATAAATCAATCAGCTGATCATTATTTATAACGAGTGTTTTGATTTGTGTTTCTGCACATTCTTCAACAAAATTCATATGCATTAACAGCGCTTCGATAATATCCTTTTCCGCTGCCTTATAAATTTCTACACCTGCCTGATAGAATGATTCATTCTCTCTGACAACAGGCCCAAAATAACCAAAACGCTTGTCATCTGAATAAAAGTTGCTGTTGAAATTCAGCAGCGTCCTTGTCCAGTCACTGCGAATGGCGTACATTGCATTATTTCTTTCAAAAACTACACTTGTCGGGTGATGATATTTATCATCGATTGAAAAAGGTTCTATCATATTCATATCAACCAGAGTGTACCCTGAATCATCAAGCTGCTCCAGATATTTTTGTCCAAGAGCGAGCCGCTGCAAAATGAATTTGTTGTTTGTCATAATTACTCTCCTTTAACACTTTAGCGAGATAAAGAGTTGCCAATAAATAAAATAGTAACAAAGATATTTAATATACACAACCATTTTCTTTACCACTTTAGTATGTTAAAGTATTATTATCTTATTTATACGGAGCTGAGGCTATGCAAATAGATAAATTAAAAGGTCAGGAACTCGACGATCTGTTCGACGGAATTCTGTCACTTGAGACGAAAGAAGAATGCTATAAGTTTTTCGATGATATTTGCACATCCAATGAACTTGTGGCATTAAAACAGAGATTTCAGGTCGCAAAGCTTATCGATGAAGGCAAAACGTATTCTAAAGTTCAGGAAGAAACAGGAGCATCGAGCGCCACTGTATCACGGGTGAAACGCTGTCTTGATTACGGCAGTGACGGCTATCGCACTGTTTTGAATAAAATAAAGTAACGGTAGGCGTTACAGAGAAAGGGAGTGCATAACGTTATGCACTCCCTTTCTTAATTCTCCAAATATTCTTTTGTCACATTTATAAACTTTTCAATATCCGACGTAAAATACCTGTTTTTCATATATGACAGATATAAATCAGGACCTTTTAAATCATAATCTAAAGAAACACTCGTTACATCATCATCTGTATAGTTACTCGCATAAAGTTCTGGCATAACTGCAATTCCAAGTCCTTTTTTCACTAAACGTACTGCGGTACCTATAGTATCGACCCTAATGACATTTCTGAATTTCAGATTATTTTTATGAAGAAATTCATTTAACTCATATGATCCCTCGCTGAAAATTAAAGTGTGATTCTGGTAATTCTGGAGGCTGACATTGTTAAGCTCCGACAGAGGAATATCTCTGTGGACGAGGAGTGAATGAAGATTCGGACCTAAATATATTGATTCCATATCTTCGTCTAAGTAACTTAAGGTTGTTAAACCAAAATGAAGCTGATGCATACGCAGCTGATCTATGATATGCGAAGTCGTTCCTTCAGTTAATTTAATGTCGAAGTTATTGTTGCTCTCGAGAAATATATCAAATAATTCCGGTATTACAGCTCTGAAAAGTTCTGTAATCCCCATTTTCAATTGTCCGCTGCCTCTTTTACCAATATATTCAACTTCATCTTCCATATTTTCGAAAATTGATAGCACCAGTTTTACATGTTTGTAAAACTCCGCTCCGGCATCTGTAAGCTTAAAAGTCCCATCATTACGTTCTAATAGTTTAAAACCAATTTCGTTTTCTAACTTGCTCAAAGACATGCTGAGTGACGGCTGGGAGACATATAATGAATTCGCCGCTCTACTGACCTTTCCGTGTTTAACTATTTCGTGAAAATAACGCAATTGTTTAATATCCATCACAATTCCCCTCACTTATTATAAATATTATTTATAGTTATATAAAAATTATATATTTTTAAAATATAATTGTATCACTTACACTGAAGTTATCCTATTAAGCGCTTACATAACGGATGATCAGTTTTTCAAATACTAAGGGGTGGTTGAAAATTTCATCAACTAACAAAAAAGCTAACTTATATATTGTCGGTATTGTTCTGGCTGTATTAACGTTTTGGATGTTTGCTCAATCTATGATTAACATCCTTCCCGCTATGACGGCAGACATGGACGTTTCGCTTGGTACATTAAATATCTCCACAAGCTTGACTTCCTTATTTTCCGGTTTGTTCATCGTGGTGGCAGGAGGTCTTTCCGACCGTTCAGGTCGTAAAAAAATGACTTTTTTCGGGTTGGGGTTAAGTATTTTAGGAAGTTTTTTAGTAATTATTGCACAGGGGCCTTCACTTCTTATCATAGGCAGGGCAATACAAGGGATTTCCGCTGCATTTATCATGCCCGCTACCATTGCTCTTATTAAGACAGCCTTTAATGAAGCTGACAGACAGCGTGCACTAAGCTACTGGTCCTTCGGTTCATGGGGAGGAGGAGGCGTAGCTACGCTGGCAGGAGGTCTCGTTGCGACATATATGGACTGGAGATGGATTTTTATATTCTCGATAATCGTTGCTCTTATCTCGATGTGGATTCTCCGAGATATCGAAGAAAGTAAAGTGAACGATTACAAGAAAGAACCTTTTGATTATATTGGATTCGCAATTTTCATCTTCTTACTTCTTGGTGTCAATATCGTAATTACGCAGGGGCAAGAGTTCGGCTGGTTCAGTCCAATTATTATCGGCTTGATGATTGTTACTTTAATATTAGCAGTTTTATTTTTCATGTATGAGAAAAAACGTAAATTTCAATTTATCGATTTCAATTTATTTAAGTCACGTCCTTACACCGGGGCTGTAACTTCCAATTTTCTGCAAAACGGCATCGCAGCCACTATAGTAGTAGCAAACACATATGTTCAAATAGCAAGAGGATTTTCGGCATTCGAAACCGGACTTCTGACTATTGGAAATATAGTCGCTTTACTGATAATGATACGTGTCGGTGAGCGTATGCTTCAAAAAATTGGCGCAAGAAAACCTATGCTTTGGGCAATTTTTATTGCCGCTATAGGTATGAGCTTAGCCGCAATGACATTTCTACCTGACATACTTTATGTCATCGTAGTTTTCATCGGCTTCCTAATCGCTGGAATAGGTATTGGAATGTATGCGACACCATCCCTTGATACTTCAGTCGTTCATATTAGTAACGATAAAGTTGGAGTCGCTTCAGGCATCTACAAAATGGCCAGCTCGCTCGGTTACTCGTTTGGCCTGGCTATATCAACAGCTGTATATGGAACTGTGGAAGCCATAACTTCAAATATTCATCTCGCCGCTTCTGGCGGCATGTTCACAGCATTGGCTTTCGGAGCTGTGTCGATTTGGATTGTAGCTAAAACAATGAGTCCGGAAGAAGGCCTTAAAACTAAACCTATACTCGCAACGAGTAAAATAAACTAATGGTTAAATATTGGAGGAAATTATTATGGTTAATCCTGATGAAAAACAATTTTTAAATCTGCCTTTTACAGGCATCACGACTTTTGGTAAATATCCGGTATGTGCAGACTTAGATGAACTCGACGCAGATGTAGCAGTCATAGGTGTCCCGAATGACATGGGGACTCAATGGAGATCTGGTGCAAGAATGGGACCTCGAGCCGTCCGGGAAGGCTCTACTTTATACAGCTTTGGTTTAGATGGTGCATATGATATTGAAAATGATATTACTTATTTGGGCCCAAGATGGAATGTAGTGGATTGCGGAGATGTAGACATTATACATGGTGATATTATGCAATCACACGACAATACTGAAGAAGCAATTCGTAAAATTGTGGATAAAGGCGCAATGCCTGTTGTAATTGGTGGAGATCATTCTATTACTGCGCCTGTCGGCAAAGGATTAGAAAAATTAGGCCCTTTCCATGTAATTCAAATAGATGCACATCTCGACTGGGCTGATCATCGTTCAGGTATGCGTTACGGACACGGTAACTGTATTAGACGATTATCAGAACTGGAACATGTTAAAGATATATTCCAGTTTGGTATCAGGGGTATCAGCAGCAGTCTGAAAGAAGATGTCGATGCAGCCAGAGAATATGGAGCGACGATTTTATCACCAAATAAAATGCGCGAAAAAGGCATTGAAGGTCTTTTGGAGTTATTGCCTAAAGGAGAAAAATACTATATTACAATTGATATAGATGGTATCGACCCATCAGTTGCTCCAGGAACAGGAACACCTTCTCCAGGCGGTTTGTACTATGACGAAGTAAATGAGTTGTTAAAAGCTATTTCAAATCATGGAGAAGTTATTGCATTTGATTTGGTTGAAGTTGCACCTCAATATGATTTAACCGGTATGACTGGTCAAACTGCTGCTAGAATCATGCTTGATTTACTGAGTTATGTTACTAAGAAAAAAGAACAGAATGATTAATAGAATGATTTCTGCATAGGAACAAAGAACTTTAAGAAGATAAAACATTTCATAAAACACAGTTAAAATCCGTGCATTAGACTCTTTTGGGAAACTAATGCATGGATTATTTGTGTTGAATATATTTATATTCATCCCTTTTTTCACTCAGCCGCTTTTTATTTGAATTTTCTCCCGCTGATGATATATAGTGATTCAATCATTGGAAACACCGCAAAATACGCAGAGAACATATAAAAATCTGCCGGACTATGAGGGGTATCATAATGGCTGAAAAGAAAAGATTTACTGAAATTGATGCATTGAGAGGTATCGCGGCCATTGTCGTCGTGCTTTACCACTACATTGTTTTTTATGATGAAAAGTTTGGACATATAAAAGAAAATTATATAGATATACTGTCGTTCGGACATTACGGCGTTCAATTATTTTTTATCATCAGCGGATTCGTTATTTACATGTCGGTTCTGAAAGTAAAATCGACACCTGACTTCTTAACGAAAAGAGCAATCCGGCTGTATCCTACTTACATTTTTGCGATTATCGTCACCTTCATCGTAGTTGGAATATCTTCTGTCGATACCCTTAAAGCGGGGGTTGCTGATATGTTTATTAACATGACAATGTTTCAGGACTTCTTCGGTGTTAAGAATGTCGATGGCGTGTACTGGTCACTGCGCGTGGAATTGACATTCTATCTGTTAATGGCACTGCTCCTGATTTTCAATCTGCAACGAAGAGTGATGCTGTTTACGGGTGTCTGGCTCGCTGCTTCTGCACTGATACAAATTACAAATGGTCTTGCAGGCAATGAGACAACGGCACTAATTGAGAAGTTTTCAATGTCCAATTACTGTCAGATGTTCATTATCGGAATTATGTTTTATTATATATGGCAGCACGGCAACCATTTAAAATATCATTTGATGATTGCCCTGTCCCTTATTTACGATTTTTCATTTGAAGGTTTCACAAATGGTCTCTTTACTGTATTTTTTATCACAGTCTTTTACCTGGTACTGAACAATAAAATGCAGTGGCTGAAGTCAGATACGCTTGTTTATCTCGGCGCCTTATCTTTTCCGCTGTATTTAATTCATCAGAATATCGGTTATGTCATTATTCAAAAACTCGAATCTCTAGGCTATGTACACGAAGTCTTTCTCGTCGTACCGCTTGGTATCAGTCTTGTGCTAGCACATCTTATACTTCATTACGTTGAGAAACCAAGTCATAACGTGCTGTTTAAACTATATAAAGAAAGACAGACCGCAATGCTGAATGTCTCAAGATAAAAAGACGCCCCGTTTTTGGGGCGTCTTTTTATTGACTTAAAAGTACTTCTTAATTTAGTCATCCTGTTCGCTATTAAGGATTTCTAAGCTTTCCGCATCAATTGTGTATTCATATTTCTGATTTTCGTAAATAAGGTCGATGTCGTATTCAGCTACTCCGTCATCCATACTTAAAGACCATTCTCTAACTTCACCACCGCCGAGATCGGCAATTGCTTCATCGATAGCATCATATGCTTCGTTTAATGAACCGTAATCGACAACGTCATTCTGATCATCGTTATCATCATCGTCTTCCTGTTCAGTTCTGACATCAACGATTTCTTCTGTGTCAAGATCGACTACGACTTCAGATTCTTCGCTGCCGTTATTTAAATCTACTTTATAAACCCATCCATTCCCCTCATTCTCGAAAGAAATCTCATGGAGATCACCTTCAGCTTCTCCTTCAGCAAGAGAAATAGCATCATCTGCAGTTAAGCTGATGTCTTCCAGCGCTATTGTTTCAGAGTTGGTTTCAGAACTAGAACTGCTGTCACTGTTATCATTTGATGTGCCTTCTGTTTCAGTACTTTCAGCTTCTTCAGATGTATTACTGTTAGGATCGCTCGAACCTGACGGGTCTGCAGATGTTTCTTCGTCTGATTCATCACTGCTGTCTTCGTTGCCGTCTTCAGTATTTTCTTCCGTCGCAGCATCGTTGTCCGTGCCGCCGTAGTCCGTACTTGTTTCCTGATCCTCATCAGTTGTTTCCTCGTCAGTTATCGGACCGCCATCAGTTTCCGTTGTATCTTCATTAGCAGATTCTTCCTCATTGCCGCATGCTGCTAAAACCAGACTCGAAGCCAGCAGCAGGCCAAATATTTTAATTTTCACTGTAAGCTCTCCCTTCGACTTGTTATTCATATAATATCCTGTTATTTTTACAAGCAAACATTTTCATACGCGATAAATCATTTATCATTTATACAGTTACGGATATAATGGAGATATTATGAGATTTTACAATAGGAGTGTTAATCAGTGACTGTATCGGACAACAATAATACAGATTATAAAGCACGTTACTTTCAGCTCCTCGCTGAAAAGTTTAATTCAGAAGAAAAAGTTGCAACAGAAATTATAAATTTGGAATCTATTCTGGAATTGCCTAAAGGAACTGAGCATTTTGTGAGTGATCTGCACGGGGAATTCCAGTCCTTCCAGCACGTGCTCAGAAACGGTTCCGGCAACGTGAAAGTAAAAATTGACGATATGTTTAAAGACCGTCTGACCGAATCTGAACTCAGCGAACTGGCTGCTCTCGTTTATTATCCTGAAGAAAAATTAAAGCTGATTACAAATCAGTTTACGGATAAAAATGAACTGGCTGACTGGTATAAAGCTAAGATTGAACAGCTGATAGAGCTTGTCGCTCATTCTTCTTCAAAATATACTCGTTCCAAATTACGTAAAGCACTGCCTCAGCAGTTTGCTTACATAATTGAAGAGCTGCTGTACAAAAAAGATGAGCACGATAATAAAAAAAGATACTACGATCGTATTTTAAGCGAAATTATCGAACTTGGTCAGGCAAACAAATTAATTACCGGTCTTTCTTTTACCATCCAGAGACTGGTCGTTGATCATCTGCATGTCGTCGGCGATATATATGACCGCGGTCCCGAGCCTGATCAAATCATGGATACTTTAATCGATTATCACTCTGTCGATATTCAATGGGGAAATCACGATGTCCTCTGGCTCGGAGCATATGCCGGTTCCAAAGTATGTCTGGCAAATATTATACGTATCTGTGCCCGTTACAATAATCTCGATATTATTGAAGATGCGTACGGTATTAATCTCCGTCCCCTCTTTACACTCGCTGAAAAATATTATGATGATAATTCTGCCTTCCACCCGAAAAAAACATCTGACAAAATTTTATCTGCGCACGAACAGCTCCAGATGACAAAAGTTCAGCAGGCTATATCGATTATCCAGTTTAAGCTGGAAGCACCGATTATTAAAAGGCGTCCGAACTTCGACATGAATGACCGGCTGGTGTTAGAAAATGTTAATTACGACACGATGGAATATATGGTGGACGGTAAAGTTTACCCGCTTGAAAACACGTGCTTCCAAACGGTTAATCCTAATAATCCCGCGGTACTTACCGATGAAGAAATGAATGTTATGAATACGCTCCTTATATCAGTGCAGCAATCAGAAAAACTTAAAAGGCATATGAATTTCATGATGAAAAAAGGTAACCTTTACTTGCGTTATAACGGTAACCTGCTGATACACGGATGTATTCCGGTGACGGAAGACTGCGAAATGGAAGGTATGGAAATCGACGGGCAAGTATATTACGGCCGGGAACTCCTCGACCAGTTCGAAAAATACTTGCGCCGGGCATTTGCGAATCTCGATGAAACCGAGGATCTCGCCACGGATTTAATCTGGTACTTATGGACCGGAAAAAAATCATCGCTGTTTGGAAAACGGGCAATGACAACTTTTGAGAGATACTTTATCAGTGACAAAGCAACTCATAAGGAAGAAAAAAACCCGTACTATTATTTGCGGGAGCAGCCTGAAATGGCAGAAGCATTCTTAAAAGAGTTCAATTTAGATCCTGAAGAAGGCCATATTATAAACGGGCATACACCTGTTAAAGAAAAAGAAGGTGAAAACCCTATTAAAGCCGACGGCAAACTGATTGTTATCGACGGCGGTTTTTCCAAAGCTTATCAGTCGACAACAGGTATTGCCGGCTACACACTGCTGTTTAATTCATACGGCATGCAGCTGGTGGCTCATCAGGAATTTAACTCCAAAGACAAAGTGCTGGAAAACGAGTCTGATGTACTCGCAGTCAGAAGAATTGTCGATGAAGAACTCGAACGTAAAAAAGTCAGAGATACAGAAATCGGTAAACGTTTAAGATATGAAATTTCCATGCTGAAAGACTTGATGAAACACCGTTATATTAATTAAAGATAAGCACTAAAAAACAACGTCCGCAAACTGCTGCGGACGTTGTTTTGCCGTTATAATTTATTGTGCTGTAAATCCTCCGTCGACAGTTAAAGTATTTGCTGTCATAAACGAAGAGTCATCCGAAGCCAAGAATAAGGCTGCTTTAGCCATCTCTTCAGATGTACCGAGACGACCGATTGGAGTAATATCCGATAAAGACTGCTTCATTTCTGCCGGAATAATCGGTGTATCAATGAAGCCTGGGCATAATGCGTTTACCCTGATATTTTCTTTAGCATACTCGATACCGAGCGAGCGTGTCAGGTTAATGACACCGCCTTTCGCTGCGTTATAAGCAGCATTACCCGCTGCACCAATCCAGCCATACATGGAAGCTGTGTTAATAATATTTCCGCTTCCCTGCTCCCGGAAGTAATCGATTGCGAGTTTTGAGAATAAGAATACTGCATCGAGGTCGACATTTACAGTCTTGCGGTATTCTGCATAAGAAACTTCATGTGTCGGTTTAGTTGCCCCGATCCCCGCATTATTGAACAGAATATCGATACGTCCGAATTTCTCTGCTGTTTTATCAAATACTCTTTTAGCGTCTTCTTCACTCGTTACATCTGCCTGCACGAAAATAGTCTCACCGCCGAGTTCTTCTGCAACTTTTTTCCCTTTTTCTTCATCTAGATCTACAAGTACTAATTTGGCTCCTTCTTCTTTAAATAAATCTGCTGATGCTTTGCCGATTCCTGAAATACCACCTGTGATAACGACGACTTTGTTCTGCAGCTTTGCCATTGTATTACCTCCAAAATGATTTTCTTTCTTAAATTCATTATATCATTAGAATCTTCAGATAATATGGAGAAACTGCTAAAACATTATGTGATTTTGTTCACAAATGACAAAAATATAATTTATATGTCTGTAAACAGGGTAAAAAGGGTAATAGCTGATAATGCTGCGCTTTACTTAAATGATTACAGAAAGGAGAATTCTATGCCTTCTTTAACTGTTGGTTTGATTCCAGCTCCCCGGATGCCGCGGGTACTGATTGATAAAATTCTTGAAGATCTGCCGAAGCTTGCCGAAGAGTTCATAGACAGTGATTATGACTGGAAATTTGAATGTGAAGAAAGTATTCTGACGAGTTCTTCTGAATATATTAATGAAACGATTCACAGAATGGTTAATATAAAAGAGCGGAATAAATGGGATTATGTAATCGGCATTACCGATTTACCGAGCTTATCCAACCACAAAGTTGTTGTATCGGAGTTTGATTCCCACAAGTCAGTCTCCCTGCTCTCTCTTCCTTCCCTCGGGTTTTTAATTTTAAAAAGAAAATTAAAACGGATGCTCATACATCATCTCGAATATCTTTATCAATATAATGTGGACAGTGCAGCATTCGACAGCAGCAAGCTCAGTACGCCTACGGTGATGAATATCTCTCCTGAAACACCTGTAGAAGAAAACGAGAGTACCAACCGCTACATTATTAATTCATATGTTATCGGCTGGTTGAAAATTATTTTAGGTATGACCTATATGAATGAGCCCTGGTCGATTGTCACTAATTTTAAAACGCTGGTATCGCTGGCTTTTGCGACCGGTACATACATTTCCATATTCTCCACCCCTTGGCAGCTCAGTATAGATTACCATGCCTGGCGTCTGATAACGTTAGCACTGTTCTCTGTAATAGGGATGGTCTTTTGGTTAATTTATGCTCATAAATTATGGGAAGGGCAATCGTCAAAAACATCAGTTCATTACCGGTGGCTCTACAATCTTACAACCTTTATGACACTTTTGTTTGTTACTGTCATTAACTACTTTATTCTTTACCTGCTTCTTACGGTATCGATTACTATGTTTGTGCCGCCGGCAATCTTTAATGACTGGACACAGGCTGATACGGATTTCACTGTAATGAATTATGTAAATCTGATATGGTTTACAACTTCTCTCGGTATATTGGCAGGCGCCCTGGGTTCTACTGCCGAAAGCGAGGAGAAAATTCGCAGTGTGACTTATTCTTACCGTCAACAATACCGCTATAATCAATTACAGGAAGATGATGAAGAAGACGATGAATCTAATTAAAAAGTCAGGAGGAATATTATGGCTCGTTTGGGTATAATCGCTGCGCCGGGTACGGCAAGAAATATCGCCAGTAAAATTAAAGATGAGCTGGCCGATAATTTAAAAGAACGGCTGTCTGAAAATGATGATTGGGAAATAGATATCATTGTTGATCCCCTGACCGGTGAAACTGAATTCTCAAAAAAGATATACGCAAGAACAGAAGAATATTTACAGGAAAACGAGTGGGATTATTTAATCAGTATTACGGATCTGCCTTTATTTTATAATGATAAGCCAGTAGTCATTGATATAGATACTTCCGATGGCATTGCTATGATGTCTATTCCTGCTTTTGGGTGGCGGCCGCTTAAAAAGAGAGTTCAGACCGCGATTATTAATACTGTCAGCATTATAAAGAAAATTATTGATAACGGTGATGACATTGAAGCGGAAATTCAGGAGGAAATTCACTCTTTAAATAATATGTTCACCTTCTCAAAACTGCAGTATGCAAAAGATTTCTTTGAGGAATCCGAAACAAAACATCTTTTATTTCATATGAATACCAAAACCGGAGGAACTTTCAGACTGGTCACCGGAATGACTTTCGCCAATAATCCTTATAACATGATGCAAAGTTTAAGCGGAGTTACAGCTATAGCATTTGCTACCGGCGCGTTTGGTATTATTTTCTCGACGATGTGGAATCTGAGCTACCTGTTTCCAACATGGCGTTTAGCAGCGATTTCGGTGCTCTCCATTTTTGGAATGCTGCTCTGGATTATTGTATCTCATGATTTGTGGGAGAACTTTAAGGAAGGACAAAGCCGCCGCATGACTTCGCTGTATAACAGCACGACCTTGCTCACCTTATTTATCTCACTGCTGTTTTATTACTTGTTACTCTATCTTCTATTCTTGACAGCCGGAGCGACATTGCTTCCGCCGGACTTTATCGCAACAACTATAGAAGTTGAAAATATAGGAGTCAGATTCTATCTCGAACTGGCCTGGTTTGCGGCATCACTGACGACAGTTGCCGGCGCTATCGGGGCCGGTTTCCAGGATAAAGAGACTATTCAGGAAAGTACTTACGGTTATCGTCAGCGTCTCCGTTATCAGGAAAGCCGGGAAGAAGATTCTGAAGAATAGAGGTAGTTTATAAATACAGCAAGAGGGAAGAATAGAAAATGTACAGATAAAATAAAAAAAGGATGATGATTTTGACTAAGGATATTCCAATGTATAAACTTCACGATGGTTACCAAATACCTTCAATTGGATTCGGCACTTCGGGTATCACTGGTAAAAAAGGAGCTGAAAGCGTTGAAAATGCTCTTCATAATGGTTACCGCTTGATTGATACGGCCATCCGTTATGAAAACGAAGGTGCTGTCGGCGCAGGTATACGCCGCAGTTCATTGCCGAGAGAAGAAATTTACGTTACTTCAAAACTGCGCGGCGGATTGTATGATTACAGTACAGCACTTGCTTCTATAGAAGAATCATTGTTCCGCACAGGATTAGATTATTTCGATTTGTTTCTTCTGCACTGGCCAAACCCGAGACAGGACAAATATGTTGAGGCCTGGAGCGCGCTAATTCAAGCTCAAAAAAACGGCTATGTCCGTTCAATTGGTGTATCCAATTTTGAACCGGAACATATCGACCGTCTCAAAAAAGAAACAGACGTCACACCTGTAATTAATCAGATTGAGCTGCACCCTTACTTTTCACAGGAAAGAGTCAGAAAATATAATTCAGACAACGAGATAGTTACTCAGGCCTGGAGCCCTCTCTCACGTGCGAGAACTGTTTTGCAGGATGAGACTTTAAATACATTAGCCAAGGAGAAAAATAAGGACGCGGGTCAAATAGTGCTGCGCTGGCATTATCAGCATGGCGTCATACCTATTCCAAAAGCTTCCGGCACTGAACACCAGCTGTCCAACCTGGATATTTTCGACTTCGAGCTGTCAGATGCCGAAATGAAGAAAATCGATTCTCTTACTAGAGAAGACGGAAGAATTGATAAACAAGATCCGAATGAACACGAGGAGTTTTAAAGAAAGCATTGAGACTGGGACAAAAATCCTGAAGTAAAAAGAGAAAAGGCTTGGAAATCTTGAAGTTAAGATTTCCAAGCCTCTTTTTATAGAAAGAAGTATATTAAAGATGGGTTGCTGGACAATTTTTCTCAAACTCATGGTCCTTAAAGTAACGCTATGCTTTTTGGGTTGGCATGACGGATTTTCATGTGTATCCGGGAGCTCCGGGGTTGGTATGATTGAGTTTCATGTGTATCCGGGAACTCCAGGGCTGGCATGACGGAGTCTCATGTGTATCCGGGAGCTCCAGGGTTGGCATGACAGAGTCTCATGTGTATCCCCACATCTCCATGCTTTATTTTCACTCTATAATATTATTTTCTTTTAAATATTCTTCCGCCATATCGTAAGGGCTTTCGTCTTCCACAGAGACACGGTAGTTCATATCCTGCATTTCTTCATCCGTAATCTTGCCTGCGAGTTTATTTAACGGTTCGACAATCTCCGGATATTCTTCAAGAAACTCCTGCTTAAACATCGGCGCGCCCTGGTAAGGCGGGAATACCGCTTCTGTATCTTCGAGTATCACCATATCGTATTCTCTCAGCTCGGCATCTGTTGCATAAGCATCCATCAGGTTGATATCTCCGCTTTCAATTGCCTGATAACGAAGCTGAGGTTCCATCGTTACCACATCAGTGAAGTTCAGATTATACGCTTCTTGAAGCGCAGGATAACCATCTTCTGTTCTGTCATTAAATTCCATCGTAAAGCCTGGTTTCACAATGTCTTCAATTTCTCTCAGGTCTCCAATTGTTTCAAGACCGTGTTCTTCTGCAAAGTCTCTTTTCACAGCAAGTGTATATGTGTTATTAAATGCCATCGGTTCGAGCATCGTCATCTCAAATTGTTCATGCAGTGCAGCGTTAGCCTGCTCATATACTTTATCTGTCTCATTTGAATCCGGCGGGATATTCACAAGCTCTCCGAGCACTGTACCGGTAAATTCAAGATATCCATCGATATCATCAGATTCCAAAGCATTGAAAAGGAAGGATGTTTTACCCAGTCCATCTTCCACATTAACATTATAATCTGTTTCTTCTTCAATCAGTATTTTATACATATTTGTAATTATCGACGGTTCTGCTCCCAGCTTCCCTGCAATTGTCATACTGTCACCGCGGTTTGTTAACAGCGGTGCAAGTGCTACAAGCAGTATAACGATAAAAATTGTGCCTACCAGAGTCACTGCTTTTTTATACGACAGATTTTGAATAACTCTTAAAATAACATCGAAAAGTATCGCAAGCAAGGCTGCCGGTATCGCTCCGATTAATATAAGGTGCGTGTTATTACGATCAATCCCAAGCAGTATTAAATCTCCGAGTCCGCCTGCTCCAATTAGTGCAGCGAGCGTTGCGGTACCAATAATCAGCACCATTGCTGTACGTACACCCGCCATAATAACCGGCATCGCTATCGGCATTTCCACTTTTAAAAGCCGTCTCATCGGTTTCATTCCAATACCGCTGGCCGCTTCCACCAGTGAGTCATCCACCTCGGCGATGCCTGTATAAGTATTTCTCAGTATAGGAAGCAACGCATAAATAACGAGCGCTATAATTGCAGGCACAACACCGATACCAAACAGCGGTATCATCAATCCAAGCAGGGCAAGGGACGGTATTGTCTGGAGTACTGCCGCAATATTAATAACTACTTCTGCTGTACGCTTCGTCTTCGTTAAAATAACGCCTAGCGGTATACCGATAACAGCTGCAATCAGCAGTGCTATAAACGATATCTGAATATGTTCTATCAGTGTCGATAAAAGTTCACCTTTACGTGAATTGAGAGTTTCTAAAAATGTATTCATGCACTGTCACCGCGCTTATCTGATAAATGTTTAAAGACATCCCGCCTGCTTAACAGCTTATTCCCTTTTGCGGTTTTCACTGCAACAGTCTCATGCTCAGCAAATACTTTAAATGCATCTTCGATCTTAGTACTTTCTTCTACAAGCGGATAAACAGCTTCCTCAGCTTCAGCAGAATCTGCTCTGATAAATTCACCGATCGTCTCATTTTCTTCTTTCTGATAACCTATAAACTCCTGAACAAAGTCGTTTTTAGGAGCTGTTAAAAATTCTTCCGGCGTCCCAATCTGTTCGATTCGCCCTTCATTAAACAGGCAAATCCGGTCGCCAAGTTTCATTGCTTCTTTAATATCATGCGTGACAAACACTATTGTTTTTTTAATTTCCTGCTGCAGCGCTGTTAGATCATCTTGAAGACTTTCTCTCGTAATCGGATCGAGGGCGCTGAATGGCTCATCCATCAGAATAACGGGCGGGTCTGCTGCCAGTGCACGGATTACACCGACACGCTGCTGCTGGCCGCCGGAGAGTTCAGCTGGTTTACGATCTTTGTATGTATCAGGATCGAGCCCCACCATCGTCATTAACTCAGCTGTTCTTTGATCGATATCTGCTTCTTTCCATTTTTTCATCTGGGGAACCTGAGCAATATTCTCTTTAATTGTCATATGCGGGAATAAAGCGATCTGCTGCAGCACATAGCCGATATCCCAGCGCATTTCATGCACTTCATAATCGCTTACCGGTTTATCTTTAAAGTAAATATAGCCTTCAGTCAGCGGAATCAGTCTGTTAATCATTTTAAGAGTAGTTGTCTTTCCGCTTCCCGAAGGACCGATTAAAACGAAGAATTCTCCTTCTTTCACGTAAAAACTTGCATCTTCCACCGCAGTTTTGCTGCCGTAGCATTTTGTTACATTTTTAAATTCAATCATGTATTATCCGCTCCTCATAAATTTTAAGTCATTCATTATATGTATTAGAATAGGGAATAATAATATATACCCTAATTAGAACAAACATAAAAAGGGAATACTATAAATTATAAGATATTTTTTGGAGGCGATAATTATGTCCATGCAGTCAATAGTCGAAAATCAGCGCAAATATTATTATAAAAATCATACAAAATCGGTCAGTTTCCGTATCCGCCAGTTAAAAAAATTGAAGCTTGCTGTCGAGACTAATGAAAAGATGATTCTTGAAGCTTTAAATAAAGATCTCGGAAAATCAGAAGCCGAGGCTTTTATGACAGAAATCGGTATCGTTTATAAAGAATTTGATTACGTCATTAAACATCTAAGAAGCTGGAACTCTCCTGAAAAAGTGTCAGGTTCAATGATGAGTTTCCCAGCTAAAAATTATGTATACCGCGACCCCTACGGTGTTGTTCTTATTTTGTCGCCGTGGAATTATCCATTTAATTTAACGATGATGCCACTGATTGGCGCTATTGCAGGCGGGAACTGCGCGCTTGTGAAACCTTCTGAAACCAGTCCGCATACAGCTGCAATTATAGAAAAAATATTGAATTATACTTTCAGCGAAAAGTATGTGTACTGCGCTCCCGCTGACACACCGCATGATGAAGTCAACAAACAGCAGTATGATTATATATTCTTTACAGGCAGCACCAGTGTCGGCAAAGAGATTATGGGTATTGCCAGCGAAACGCTGACACCAGTCACATTGGAGCTCGGCGGCAAAAGTCCCGTTGTAGTTGATGAAACTGCAAATATAGATGTTGCAGTTAAGCGTATCGCCTGGGGTAAATTTGTCAATGCGGGACAAACCTGCGTCGCTCCCGATCACGTGATTATTCACAGCTCTAAAAATCAGGAGTTTATCGACCGGTTGCTCAGTGAAATTGAAGAACGTTACAGTGACGCTGTGCACCGGGAAGACTATCCTAAAATTATTAATGAAAAACACTTTAAACGTTTATCAGGGCTGCTCGAAAATGAAATAGTTCTCGGCGGCAGTAAAAGTTCAGAAACGCAAAAAATTGCGCCCGCCCTCATGCCGAACAGCACCTTTGAATCGGAGGTCATGAAAGAGGAAATATTCGGTCCGATTCTGCCGGTAATCACTTACGATAACCTTGAGGATCTGATTGCTTATCAGCAGACGTTGCCCAAACCGCTCGCCTTTTACATTTTCTCAGAAAACGACCGCAATGTTGAAACTCTCTTGTCACGCTTGTCCTTCGGCGGCGGCTGCGTAAATGATACTCTGATGCATCTGTCACATCACGATATGCCGTTTGGAGGCGTCGGTGCGAGCGGAATGGGTCACTATCACGGCAAGTATTCATTCGATACTTTTACCCATGAAAAGAGCGTCGTAAAAAACAGTACCATCATTGATATTCCTGTACGCTATGCCCCATTTACCCAGGCAAAAAACAAGCTTTTCAGAAAGTTTTTAAGTTAGACTGGTGCTAATAAAACATTTAAGGAGTGTATACAGATGAGTATTTTAGTTATTGGTGCAAACGGCGGCGTAGGGACCCACCTCGCGTCACAGCTTAAACAAAATTCAGTGAATTTCACAGCCGGTATCCGTAAAGAAGAACAGATTGCTGATTTTGAAAATAAAGATATGAAAACGCTGCTGATTGATGTCGAGAACGATTCTATAGAAGAAATGGCCGATAAGATGCAAGGCTTTGAACAGGTTGTTTTCTCAGTAGGTTCAGGCGGCAGCACAGGTGCCGATAAAACGATTATCGTCGATCTCGACGGCGCTGTAAAAGCAGTCGATGCCAGTAAACAGGCAGGAGTTGAACACTTTGTTATGGTCTCGACATGGGATTCAAGAAGAGAAGCTTTCGATACGCCTGATGCACAGAAAATTAAACCTTACACGATTGCGAAACACCATGCAGACGTCTATTTAAGGAATTCCGGTCTTACCCACACGATTGTTCATCCCGGTATGCTGACTGACGAAGGCGGTTCCGGCAAGGTCGATATCGATTTATACTTCGGCGATATTAAAAACGTTGCACGTGAAAATGTGGCGGGGGTAATTTACGAAGTCGTTACTAAAGAAGAAAACCGCGGCAAAGAGCTGCAGGTGCTGGACGGCGGCACTGATATAGCAGATGCTGTTAAGAACTTTAAGAATAAATAAGGTAAATTAAAAAGGCAAAAATCCGAATGGATTTTTGCCTTTTTGCTAGTTTTAAAACGTTTGGAAGCTGCGGAATACTTTTATTTTAACTCCGCTTCAACTTTTAATTGTTTACGACCAGCTGGTTATTTGAGCAACTACCAGAGCTCCTAAAGATATAAACATAAAAATTAAGAATAGCGGGAAAAAGAATTTAATCCACTTGTGCCACTCTACTCCTGCTATAGCGAGGGCTGCCATAAAGTATCCGCTGGTCGGATAAAGAATATGAGCAAAACCATCTCCAAGCTGAAATGCAAGAACAGCTGTCTGCCGCGTTACATCAACAAGATCGGCGAGCGGCGCCATAATCGGCATGGTAACCAGTGCCTGCCCCGATCCTGAAGGGATAACGAAGTTGATAATTAACTGGACGAAGTACATTCCTGCCGCTGCAAGCACAGGCGGTAATTCTCCTACTGCACTGCCGAGCCCATTTACTATAGTGTCCATTACCTGGCCGTCTTCCAGAATGACAGCAATTGAACGCGCCAATCCGACAATTATGGCACCCATCAGCACTTCTCTGAAACCTTTCGTAAATGCTTCACTAATACGCGTCAAGTTCAGTCCTGAAACTAGACCAACTACAACACCCATAATAATGAACAGTCCTGACATCTCTATCATAAACCAGTCTTGGGTAGTTACACCCCAAATCAGTACGGCAAAAAACAGCAGTACAGCGAATGCTCCTGCAATCTGACGGCCCGTCGCTTTCAGCGGTTCATGTTCACCTATTGATGAATACATTTCACGTTTTTCAGCATCTTCTTTATATACTAAACTTGATTCCGGATTTCTCTTTACTTTTTTTGCATATCTCATTATAAACAATGCTGTAATGAACAGAACAATAATAAATAAAATCAACCGGAATCCGAGACCTGAAAATGTAGGTATCTCTGCAATCGTCTGTGCAAGACCTGTATTTATCGGGTTCAGCACTCCTACAGTATAGCCGATTACAGTACCGCAAAGTGCTATGGCCGCGGCTGTCATCGAATCGTACCCGAGAGCAATAACCAGAGGTATAATAACTGGAATATATACAAGAGACAATTCGGCTGTACCGATTAAAGTGGCAACTGCGGCAAATACGGTAACAAGCACCGGTATAATAAATATACTTTTCTTTGAAAACTTACGTGCCATTTTATCGACTGCAATTTCTATAATGCCGCTCTCACGCAGTACCATAAACATTCCGCCAATAATCAGCGTAAAGAATACTACTTCCCCTGCATCAACTAATCCCCTTGGAATCGCTGTCAGGAATTCGACTGCACCAGTTGGTGTGGATTCAACATATGTAAACGACTCCGGATCAACCGCAGCACGCCCGTTTTCCAATTCCACACGGTCAAATTCACCTGCTGGTATTAGATATGTAGCTGCTGCTGCAACGATACCAAATACAAACAGGATGACATATATATGCGGCATTTTAAAGCCATTTTTCTTTTTCTGCTTATCATCACTCATGAGTAAACCCCTTTTTATTTTTCATTGTAACTCATATAAATGCCTCCTAAAAGTATGAATGTCGATAAAAAAAGACGGGTCTATGACCCATCTTTACTAAGATTCGATAATTTTACCGTCTTTCATTTCCACAATACGCTCTGCATATTTCAACATATCATTATCATGGGTTACCATCAGCACGGTAATATTCAATTCACGTGCCAGTCTTTCTATTAACTCCATTACTTCCACTGAGCGTTTTGAGTCGAGACTTGCTGTCGGCTCGTCGGCAAATAATATTTCCGGCTCATGAATAATTGCCCGGGCAATTGCCACACGCTGTTTTTCTCCGCCTGACATGTTTTCCGGATAACTGTCTCTATGTTCCCACATGTCAACGGTAGTAAGCGCATCTTCAATACACGCTTCTCTCGATTTTTTGGACCATTTGGTTTCTGCAGTATCAAGCATCAGCTCGAGCTGTTCTTTCACAGTTAAAAATGGTACCAGATGTGCATGCTGGAAAACAAAGCCGAAATATTTCGCCCTCACTTCACGAACCTCTTCGGCATTCATTTCCGACATATTTTTCCCGCTGAATTTAATTGAACCGCCGCTTAAATCCTGGAGCCCGGCAGCTATCGTCAGCAGCGTGCTTTTTCCTGAACCCGACGCGCCCACCAGCGCCGTCAGTTCACCTTTATTTAACTCCAGATCAATTCCCTTTAATATCTGCTCTTTTGTACTTCCATGCTTAAATTCTTTTTTTATATCTTCTAATTGAAATAAACTCATCTTAAGCACCTCCTTGGTTAATTGCCTGCATCGGTTCTACTTTTTTAATCTGGATGCCCGACAGCGTCGCCCCGATAAAGCCGATAATAATAAATGCAAGTGATGAGAGCATTACCATATTAAGCGTTAAGTGGAATGGCATGCCGCTTGGTGCCAGTACATTAAACAGCTGACTGATACCGACAGCTAACAGCAATGAAATAATGGTGATAATAAACATCTGCGCCCACATCATTTTAAACAGTGCAGAAGTCTTAACCCCAATCGCTTTTAAAATGCCAAATGTGCCTAATTTCTGCACGTTGATCATGTAGAAGAATATCGCAAACAGCATACCGCTGATAACGTACAGGAATACTATAATCATATTAAGCGACAGCTGCTCTGCACTGTAGCTTGGAATTGTGTTTAAGAAGTCTCCATTGCCGAATGCTGACAGTTCATCAATCGGCTGATCCGTTTCAGTTGTAAACGCCAGCTGGAATGTATCTGTATTATACATTTCAAAGAAATCTTCAGTGTTAATAAAACCGACGGAAGAGTGGCTGAACTTTTCTTCTTCGGCAAATCCTGTAATTGTCAGCTCTTTATCCAGGAGACCGCTTGAAATTGTATCGCCAATTTTAAATCCTTCTTCTTCAAAAGCCTGGTCCAGCACAATCTCACCAGGTTCTGTTTCAGGGAAATACTCATTATCCGAAGCACTCACAAAGGCTAGACTGTGTTTCTGGTCGCCGGTATCATTGAATTCACCCATTTGAATTGAAAATAATGTTACATCCGGATCTGCAGCTTCCAAATTACTAATCTGCTCATCCGACAATGCAGAGAAACTGTGATTTTCTTCTGCACTTTCTTCCATATAAAATGTACTTTCCGGCATATTTTTAATCAATGCCGCATTGTCCTGGGACAAACCGTTCGCAAGTCCTGAAATACTTAATGTTAACAGACTAATCAGAAATATAATCGAACCGAGAATTGTATACCGAAGTTTATATTTCTTCATTTCTTTCCATGCCATCTTCATTAAAAAAATCCTCCTCGTTTTCATCTATGAGTCATACTATATACCTGCAATATGAACTCATTGTGAACGGGGAGGAAAAAATTATTCTGTTGTATTTACAGGCAGCCGGACTGTAAAGGTCGTGCCGCTTCCGCTGCTTCTTACATTGATTGTACCGTTATGCAGTTCAAGTATTTTCTTAACGATGGACAAACCGAGACCGGTGCCGCCGACACTGCTCGTCCGTGCGGTATCCACCCTGTAAAATCTGTCAAAAATTTTATCGATACTTGTATTATTTATACCTTTTCCTGTATCGCTGATTGTTATAACTGTATGAGCTTGATATCTGGTCATTTCTATATCGATGCTGCCTGCATCTCCGTTATATTTAACAGCATTCGACAGCAAATTGTCCCAAACGGTATTCATCAGCGCTTTGTCCGCCTTGATTTCAGTATCCTGAAGTTTGTGAGAAAGCATCAGGCCTTTTTCATTAATCTTCCATTCGTAAACTTTAATCAGCCGCTCGAGCTGTTCTTTCAAATTATAAGTTTCCTTCCGCAGCATGTAATCTTCATGATCGATGGATGACAGAATCAGCAGCTGCTCTGTCATCGTCGACAGCCTGTCTATTTCAAAATCCACTGTTTCTGTATATTCACTCCGTTCAGCTGCTGTGAGCGGTTTATTTAACAGCTTATTGTAGCCTTTAATACTCGACAGCGGCGACTGAATATCATGGGATATATTTGAGATAAAGTCCTTCTGAATTTTATCATTGTATGCAATCTGTTTTGACATCCTGACGAAGTTCGCTGACAGTTCACCAAGCTCATCTTTCCGGTTTGTATCGAGATCGTGAATCGAGTAATCCCCGGAAGCCAACAGCTTCGTTGCTTCACTCAATTTAGTCACGGGCTTAATCAGGAAATGCGCACTGATAAATACAAGTATGATACTTAACAGCACAGTCAGCATAAATAAAATACCGAACAAAAGATGCATCTCGTTAAACAGCAGATTAATATCCGGACGCATAAATAAAGCATAAACGGTGCCGTCATGCTGAACCGGCACACCGATAGTATTGCTCAGTTCGTTAGCAAAAAAACCGGTCACAAATATTTCCGCTTCAAAATTTGCCATCCCGTGATATATTTCACCGGCAAGCACATCGCTGACCACATCCGGAGACAGATTGTGCTCATTGAACTCCGCTCCAAAAAACTGAGTGTTGCCGCTGTCGTCTGCCAGATACATCTGATAACCGGCATCAGCAATTGTTTTCAAGTATTCCTCGATGTTCATTTCCGGCTGAGTTTCGATAAATGTACCTACCTCAGAAGCAATTGCTGTATTTTTTTCATCGTTGCTTGCTTTTAAATTATATTGATAATAAGCGTTCGACACGACAAAGGCGATAAAGAAACTGAGTATCATAATGCCGAGCGTCATAATAACAAATTTTACGTATAATGATTTCATAAAACAGGCTCCAGAAAATAGCCGACGCCCCGTACAGTCTTAATTTTAAAATCAGATGTTAATTTTGAAAACCGTGTTCTCAGTCTCTTAATATGAACATCGACAGTACGTTCATCCCCTTCGTAAAACACTCCCCATATTTGCTCAATCAGCTGTTCTCTTGAAAAAACCTGTCCGGGGTGACCTGCCAATAGCTGCAGAAGTTCGAATTCTTTTAACGGCAGCATGTAGGTCTTATCTTCAATTTCGACGGTATACTTATCAGGATAAATACTGACATTTCCGATACGTATTGAATCAGTCTCTCCTTCCGCTTTATAACGGCGCAGCAGCGCCTCCATTCTGAAAATCAGCTCTTTCGGTTCAAACGGTTTGACGAGATAATCATCTGTTCCTGCTTTAAACCCTTCTGCTTTATCATCAATGTGGCTTTTTGCCGTCAATATAAGCACCGGAATATCGTACTCATCGCGTATCGCTTTGGTCAATTCAAGCCCGTCCATATAAGGCATCATGACATCGACCACCGCCAGGGAGCACGGCGTTTCTTTTAAACGCCTGAGAGCTTGTCTTCCATCGTTCGCCGACGCAACACGGTATCCTGCTTCAGTTAAATTCAATGTTACAAACTTTACTATGTTAGGGTCGTCATCGACGACCAGTATTCTCTCCATAATGGTTCCCCCTCCGGCAGTTGTTATCCGTAGTATATCATCAAATGACACTTCTTTTTAACATCGCGGTATGTACAAAACGATAAATATTCTCCATAATTAACAGTTGAATCAATGACAGGAGGATTTAAACTTGAAAAAACAAATACAGCCTTTGATTTGGCGCTGGCATTTGTTTGCAGGCTTAATCTTGGCGCCTTTTCTTCTTATTATTGCCATTACAGGAGCAATATATCTATTCAGAGTAGACATCGAAGAATACATATATAAAGATTATTATAATATCGAGGCTGAAAGCGAACAGCTTCCGCCAAGCGATCTTGCTTTCACGGCTTTAAATACCGTTGGCAGCGGAGACATTACCCGCTACCGTCCAGGCGAAGATGATACTCGTTCTGCGGAAGTCGGTATAACGGACGGAGACGGTGAATCATTAACGGTCTTCATTAATCCCTACAACCGCGAAGTGCTGGGTATTATCAACGACAGCAACCGGCCGATGGAAATCCTCGCCGCTCTGCACAGTGAACTGATGGCCGGAACTTTCGGCGACCGGATAATCGAACTGGTGGCATGCTGGACAATTATTATGCTGATTTCAGGCTTGTTTCTGTGGTTTCCTAAAGCAAAAGAAAAAATTAAAGGTGTTTTCACCATCCGCTTTAATAAAGCCGGACGTATCAGGCGCCGCGACCTGCATGCCGTCCCTGCCTTTTGGATCTCCGGAGGATTATTATTCTTCCTCTTATCGGGCATGCTGTGGACAGGCTTCTGGGGTACAGGCGTGCAGCAGCTGACAACTGCTTCCGGCGCTGGCTATCCGCCGTCAATCTGGGTAGGTCCGGCTCCAGAATCCGAGACTGTCGCAGAAGATATTGCGGATGTCTCATGGGCTGCAGAACAGATGCCGGTCGCAGATTCTGACCCTTCGTCAGGCTTCAGACAGGTTTCCATAGATGAAGTTATTAAGACTGCTGATGCAGCAGATACTCATCCGAGCTACGACATATTTTACCCTGCTTCTCCGGAAGGTGTCTTTACCTTATCCGTTTTCCCTCCGAAAGCACAGGATGAGGCAACGATACATATCGATCAGTATACAGGTGATGTTATCGCTGACTACCGCTATGATAATTACGGTCCGCTCGGCAAGGCAATGGCGCTTGCAATTACGATTCATAAAGGTTTGGAGTTCGGTCTCTTGAACCAGATTATTGGAGTGATTATCTGTCTTGGATTAATCGGTATGGTCATTACGGGTGTATACATGTGGTGGAAGCGGAAACCGAAAGGTAAAAGCGGTGCACCAAAAGCTAAAAGTATATTTGAATTTAAAGGTCTGCTCTCTGTACTAATCATACTCGGCCTTATATTCCCGCTCGTCGGTCTGTCGCTGATTATTTTATTCCTGCTGGACAGGCTTATTATTAGAAACAACGAAAAACTCCGCCGCTGGCTGAATTATTAAGGAGGGACAGCATGTATAAATATTTAATTTTAATAATTTCTCTTCTGTTCCTTTCCGGCTGCAATATTGTAGATGACGATACACACGATAAATATAATAAGACACCGAAGGCAAATATCGTTATTGATACAGAAGACATTACATCTGTCGGCCCTGCCGAACCGCTGACAATTCATGTTCTGGAAGACGGCAGCCCGGTTGATGATGCCGATATTACCCTGTCTATGTGGGCAGCGAAAGAAGCTGAAGTATGGAATGAAGAATACGAAATGTCACATCTATCAAACGGAGAATATACAGCGGAACTAAATATTCCGCGGGATGGTTTGTATCTGATTAAAGCACACGTTTCAAGTGATAATATCGATGCTGTTCCGACTAAATACTTTACTGTCGGTGAACTGGATATGTTTGAAGAAGTATTTCTGCAGGAATTCAGTAATGACGACAGTATTGAAATAAACAGCCACCATTAAAAAAATGGCACTCCGTTTCATATGAACGGGGTGCCATCTTCTTTTAATTTATACAGCCAGGCTTAAACGCGGGATAAAGATTTCGTAGTGGATACGATCTTTATCAACACCTGCCTTGCCTAATTCTTTAACGATGGACTGAATGAATGTCACACCGCCGCAGACGTAGATTTCCTGATCATCTTTAATGAACTTCTGCAGCTCCTCACTCATCAGGTAACCTTCTTTATCTCTTAAGTGAGTGTGCAGCTGTGCATTTTCGGCAGCTGCGATATTTTGAAGTTCAACTTCAAATGCAACGTTATTTGCATCATCTGAAACCTGGATGAACTGTGCGTCAGCATCAGTACCGGCTGTTTCACGGCACATCGGGAATAACGGCGTTACACCGATGCCTGAACCGATAAATAGCTGCGGTTTATTTGTGTTTTCAAGGCCGAACACACCAACCGGCGCTGATAAATTGATTGTATCGCCTGTATTAATCTGCTCGTGCAGATACGTCGATACTTCTCCGCGGTTGCCATCCAGATTTTCTTTCCTTACTGCAAATGTCAATTTGCCATCCTGCACATCGACGATTGAGTAATGGCGTTTTGCTCTGTATGGCAGGTTTGGAACTTGTACGTCGACCGTAATATACTGTCCCGGCGAGTACGGTATATCTTTAATCTCATCTGAATGAACTGTAAAGGCTTTAATAATACCCGTTTCTTCTCTCACACCGATTACTTCAAACGGCTTAAAGCTCTGCCATGCCATGCCTGCATAAATATCTTTCTCAATACCGATAAACGCATCGGCAATTTCACCATACGCCTTGCCCCATGTTTCTATAATCGGATCATCTGCCGCAAGTCCGGTTACTTCCTGAATTGCAGCGAGAAGGTTTTCTCCTACGATAGGGTAATGTTCAGGAAGTACTTCGAGACCGCAGTGTTTATGCGCAATCGGCATTACTACAGGTACTATCGGCGTTAAATCTTCAATGTGCTGCGCTGCTGCCAGAACTGCTGTTGCAAGAGCTGTAGACTGCAAACCCTGCTTATGGTTCGGCTGATTAAACATATCTCTCAGTTCCGGATGTCTATCAAACATTCTATTATAGAATTTAGAAGTAATTTCAACACCTTTTTCCTGTAAAATTGGAATTGTGCTGTGAATAATCTCAACTTCTTCTTTGTTAACCATATAAACACTCCTAATTGTTGTATTTATTTCATTATCTAATATATTTCTTCTTATCTCAATAAAATCCAATCAGCTTGTTAAAATATTCACATGTTTGTGAAAATTTTTCGACATTCTTCCATATATATGGAAAAAAGACACGAATCGGAGTAAGATTCGCATCTTTAAATTTAAGAAATAATTGCTTCTTCCGCTTTTCGGATTCGTCCTTTCTGCACTTCCGCACCGTGCTGTTCCTGCACAAACAGAAGCGCACAAAATGCAAACAGACATGGAACTGCGAAGCCTAAAAATGAAAGCTGCGCCGGCATATTGGTCATCAGCACCCAGCCGATCAGGAGCGGCCCCGTAATTGAGCCGATACGCCCCATACCGACCGCAGCACTTAAACCTGCACCGCGTACATCCGGTGGATAATACATCGTTATATACGGATTAATCAGGTTTTGCGAGCCGGCCGTACATGCCCCGGCTGCAGCGATGAGAATATAAAGCAAAAACGCATTGCTCGTTAAGCTGAGCAGAATAAATGCCGCTGCCCCTGTCCCGAGAAGCGTTAAGAGCACATTGCGGTGACCGATTTTATCAACCATGTAACCGCCGGCAAGTGATCCGCTCATCTGACCGATTGCCAGTGTAATAGTAAATATCATGGCTGATGAAACTCCGTAGCCTGATTCCTGCATAATATTCGGCAGCCACGTACCGAGACCCGCAATCATCATCAGACAGCATATAACAGCAATCCAAAACATAATTGTCGACAGTGTTTTACGTTCATTAAATATCTTTTTAAACGGTACTCCTTTTTCCGCAGTGTCAGTATCTGTAATTTCATAGTGATCCCGAACACTGTAATTCTCAGTGCCGGTAGCTTTATTTAAAATGTCTGCAATTTTGTCTTTATTTCCCCGCGCAACATGAAATGTTATTGATTCAGGGAATTGTTTCAGGAAAAACGGAGTGATTATTACCGTAAAAATACTAATCCAGAAAAATAATCTCCAGCTTAAGTACTCCAGAAAGTAAATGCCGAGCAGCGATGCCCCAATTGTTCCAATTGAATAGCCACAATACATTAACGCAACAATCATTGCCCGGTTTTTACGGGGAGAGTATTCAGCCATCAGTGAAATAACTGCCGGCATAAGACCGCCCATTCCAATCGAAGCAATAAAGCGGAAGATGACGAATACTGTTGCATTAGGTGCAAAGCCTGCTAAAAAGTTAAATAAACCAATCATAACTAGACATATTGCCAATATTCTTTTGCGGCCGATAACATCGGTCAACGCGCCTAAGACAAAAGTCCCCGCCATCATACCCATCATGGCATAACTGCCAACCGCCCCTGCTGCTGCAGGAGTAATATCAAAATCGTTCATCATCTGCGGCAAACCGAGTCCATACACAGCTATATCGAAACCGTCAGAAGCAATTGCGATAAAACACCATATAAAAACGAGCAGATGGAACTTATTGAACTTACTGCCTGCAATAACCGTCTCCGGGTTAATTGTTGCCATTCGCATTCTCCTTTCTATTGCCAGACTTCAGCTGCGATGTCTACGACGTATTTTAATTTCTCCCATTGCTCTTCTTCTGTCAGCACGTTGCCTTCTTCTGTCGAAGCGAAGCCGCATTGCGGACTGAGCGCCAGCTGATCCAGCGGCACAAACTGCGCTGCTTCATTAATACGCGCTTTAATATCTTCAGCATTTTCAAGTTCACCGCTCTTCGATGTAACAAGACCCAGTACGATGACTAAATCTTTACGGCTGACATGACGAAGCGGCTCAAATCCGCCTGCACGGTCACTGTCATATTCTAAGAAGAAACCGTCGATGTTTAAACGCCCGAATAATATTTCTGCTACCGGCTCGTAGCCCCCTGAAGAAATCCAAGTTGAGCGGAAATTTCCGCGGCATATATGCATCGTAATTTTAAAATCATCCGGTCGCCCGTCTACTGCTTTATTTAACACTTCCAGATATTTCTCTTTTAAGTACTCCGGATTTTGTCCTTTATCAATTAACTTTTGTCTTTCTTCATCTGAACAAAAGTATCCCCACGAAGTGTCATCGAGCTGCAAATAACGGCAGCCGGCGTCGTAAAAGCCCTGCAGCACTTTTTTATATGCCGCTGCAAGATCTTCAAAAAATTCATCTTCGTCAGGGTAAACATTCTTGTCGATTTCTCCCCTGAAATGCAGCATACTCGGGCTTGGAATAGCATATTTTGCTGTTGCATCACCGACCTGCTCTTGTAAATACTTAAAGAAATCAATTTCTCGATGTCCGTCGAAATCCACTTTCCCTGTTACTTTAATTGCCCGGGATTTTGTCTGGCGTTCTTTAAAAGCAATTCCGCCGCCTGTGTCCGAACCTTCGACCCCCTGCAGTCCTTCGAGAAAGTCAAAATGCCACCAGGCACGGCGGTATTCGCCGTCAGTCACTGCTTTTAATCCCGCTTCTTTCTGTTTTTTAACAGCATGTGCAATCGCTTTGTCTTCTGCTTCTCTTAATTCTTCCAAAGTTATCTCTTTACTTTCAAATTGTCTCCGGGCATCTTTCAACTCTGCCGGTCTTAACAAACTTCCTACATGATCTGCTCTGTATATTTCTTTAGTCATATGTATGTAACACTCCATCTCTTTTAATGTTGTTTAAATACTATCATGTCTGTAAGATATAGACTAACTCATTAATTTCATTACCCGCTATGAATTTAAGCTATAACCTAAGGAGAATCTTTATGACACTTCAACAGTTAAAATATTTAATTGCCGTCGTCAACAGCGGCTCAATTAATGAAGCTGCAAAAAAACTGTATATTTCCCAGCCCACTTTATCTAAAGCAATTAAAGAACTTGAACGCGAAATGGGGATTACGATTTTAAAGCGGACATCAACAGGTATTGTATTGAGTCCGGACGGCGCGGAATTTCTCAGCTATGCCCGCCAGATTACAGAACAGGTAGAACTGCTCGAGAATAAGTATCTTGATATGCCTTATCAGGAGCAGCTGCTCTCTGTTTCAACTCAGCACTATTCTTTTTCCGTCGATGCAATGGTCAGAATGATTGAGCATCACGGCGGTGATAAATATCAGTTTTCACTGCGCGAAACACGCACTTACGAGATTATTGATGATGTTAAAAATTTAAAAAGTGAAATCGGCGTCCTGTATATGAATACTTTCAACGAAAAAATACTGACTCAGCTGCTGAAAGAAAATCGTTTAACCTTTGAACTGCTTTTTACAGCGAAACCGCACGTATTTATCAGTAAGACAAATCCGCTTGCCAAAAAAGAGAAAGTGACACTGAAAGATCTCGAGCCGTATCCGCGGCTGTCTTTTGACCAGGGAGAACACAGTTCATTTTATTTCTCTGAAGAAATACTGAGCACACTGCACAGCCCGAAGAATATTCTGGTCAGTGACAGGGCAACAATTTTTAACTGTATGATTGGTTTAAACGGCTATACGATTTCAAGCGGAATTTTAAGCGAAGAATTAAACGGCACCGACATCATTCCGGTTCCTCTCGATGTCGATGATGAAATTAAAGTCGGCTGGATAACAAATAATAAAACTCAGCTCACGAGAGTCGCGAAACTTTATCTGGAGGAACTGGTTAAAACAATTGAAAGCTACAATCTGCTATAAAAAAGTGTAAATAATTTTCCGGAGGGTATAGTAACATTATAGAAAGTTACGGAGGTGTCCTTAGATGGAGATTAAGCACGGAACAAACAAGTTTTATTTTGGGGAAGATGCTCAAAATCCTGATGGCGAACTGACTTATCTTCCAGATGACAAAAATAAACTTGTTATAGACAGCGTGGTAGTCAAAGAAGAGCTGCGCGGTGAAGGATACGGAGATGTACTGCTCGATGCCGCTGCTGATTATGCACGTGAGAATGATAAAAGATTAATCGGGCGCTGCCCGTTCGTCGCTAAACGTTTTGAAGAGTTTCCGGAAAAATATAAAGATGTTGTTTTTGTGGAAGCATAATAAAAATTCCTTCAGACTTTACTGTAAGTCTGAAGGAATTTTTTATTCATCTAATTTTGGTTCCGGGTGCACATAGAGAGACATAATACCTTTATCATGCATGTGTTCTTCGACCCGGTCGCATATATGGTGCGCTTCAGTGATTGATATTTTGGGATCGACAATAATAGTTACATCCAGAAATATGCTGCTGCCGTGATAGCGTCCTTTTATAGATTTAACATCCAGAACACCGTCGACTTCAAGCACATCTTCTTTGTGGTCTATTAAATCCGCATCATTATAACCGTCACTTAAGGCGAAGACCGCACCTTTTAATATTTTAAATCCCGTATACATAATCAGAAGTCCGAGTACAGATGCCAGGATAACATCCACTATCGGCAGACCCAGCTGTGTAAAAATTAAACCTGTAGCAGTGCCAAAACTAATCAATCCGTCAGAGAAATTGTCCATTGCGGCAGACTTTAAAGAGCTGCTGTTTGTTTTTTTCGCCAGCTTTGAATTAATGAAATAGACAGTGAGCATTATTATCCCGCTCACCAGACTTATATAAATGACAATCGGATTTGGAGCGGCAGCAGCAGGTGAGAATATTGCCGGAAAGTTTTCAATCAGCACCTGGAGACCGACAAAGATTATAATGAAAGAAACTACCAGAGATGCAATGTTTTCTGACTTTAAATGACCATACGGATGATTATCATCCGGCGGACGAATAGAAATCTTTAAACCGACAAGAACAGCAACCGAGGCAAAAATGTCTGTCATATTGTTTATGCCATCAGCGCGTACTGCCGCAGAATCATAATAGATACCGAAATAATATTTCAAAAAAGATAAAATAATATATGTGATTATACTTAAATAAGCGCCTCTTTGGGCAAGTTTCAATTTATTTAAATTACCCATAATGACAGCTCCTAAAAGTTAATGGAGATTCATTATGCACTGCTTTCATTATATTTTCAACCATTTTTTATACATTACTTTAAGTTTCTATAAAGTGAAATATTTTTTTAGCTGACCCTAAATATTTCCAATCTTTTTTCATGATTCACCCTAAAATAAAAATGACACACCTGATTAAGGCGTGTCATTTTTATTTTGCTGCTTTCCAAATATATAACTGATAAAAAGACCTGACAGAAATAAAATCACAGACAAGAACCAGCTTGTTCCGCTTGCCGGCAGTCCAGGATAAATAGCGAACACTGAACCAAAAAGCAAACCTATAATCGCTGCATAAGTCAGATAAGTATAATTTTTAAGGAAATGAGAGATTACTCTGCTTGCAAGAAGCACTCCCGTAACTATACCAAGACCAGTTGATATCAAAATTGGCAAAACAGTAAAATTAAGCGAGGTAAACTCATTTATCGCGTATATTACTATCGGGTACACTCCCAGAATAAGCATCACAAGCGATCCGGATATACCAGGAAGCAGCATCATCGAAGCTGCAAGCGCACCTGTAATAAAGTACTTCAGGAGATCACCAGCCGCCATTCCCGCATTGCTTGCCGGCGGTGCATCTGCATTGAACATAGACATTATAAAGAGTATAGCAATACCCGCAAAAATTAATATAAAATGTATGATCCGAAATTCTGCTTTTACATTTGAAATTCTTATCATCATCGGTATCACACCAAGCACCATCCCCATGAAAAACCAGTGGGTCGGTATTGTATGATTCTGCAGAAAATAATTAAGTACCGAGGACATCGTTAAAATTGCGATAGCCATACCGATTACAAGAGGCAGTAAAAATGCCAGTGCCTGTTTATAATACTTTGAAACAATTCGGCTGATAGCACCGAGAAACTGATCGTATATTCCTAATAACAACGCCATCGTACCGCTGCTGACTCCCGGTACAAGTTCAACTATTCCCATTAAAAAGCCTTTCGGCAAATTTCTCCACTTAAACATATATTCAATTCCATTTCATCAAATTTACTTTTTATATTTTACCATATTTTATAAGCTGTCTATAATCATATATATACCAAGCAACAAGAGAACCATCCGCAAGATGAATACAACAGTATTCGAGTCGAGGCTTCTATTCAGCTTAACACCCAATTTCGCTCCAAAATATGCAGCAGGAATCAGTATCACTGCATAAAGAAAATGAATATTCCCCTGCAGGAGATGTCCGCCCGCAGAAGATAAACTTCCAAACAATACTAAAAACATGCTCGTACCCACCGCAATTGACGGCGGCATCAGGAAAAGAATAATCATCATAGGTGTCATTAATGCTCCCCCGCCTACTCCGAATAGTCCAGCTGCAAAACCTGCCAGCAAGCTTCCAAACACACCTATGTATGGCGGAAAACCGTAATAATGAACTTTTCCTGCTCCGTCAGTATGCGGTTTGATATATTTTTCATTCTGAAATATTTTCAGAGGTTTGATTTTGCCTCGGACAAGCAGTATAAAACTGACTAAAATAATAAACAGGCCGAAATACAGCTTCAGACTGTCCACTGTAAACAGGCTGCTCGTATAGGAGCCAAGCATTGCACCGGGAATGATACCGAACAAAAGGTATTTCCCGTTACTCCAGTCGACCTGTTTGCTTTTATTATATGAAATAACAGATGATAAGCCGATAAACACAAGGACCAGACTGGATGTTCCAACAGCAACCTGAGGGGTAATCCCATCCAGCACACTAAGCTCGGTTCCTAAAAATATAAGAATAGGAACGATGACTATACCGCCCCCGAGTCCGATTAATGATCCCACAATTGCTGCAATCATACCGGTTACCGCAAGCAGTATGAATTCCATAGTCATCATTCCTCTTTTAATTATTGTCTATTTTCGGGCATTCGCGATAAACATGGAAGCATCTTTTTTCATGAAGATTTTTTCTCCATGGTAAAAGGTTTTAATATCAATGTTTTTAAAACCTGCGTCAGCTAAAGCAAATCTCATCTCATCATGTGTAAATCCATTATGAACTTTCTCATGATAAACCGAGTCATTTTTATCAAAATCAGCAATGAGCAGCTGCCCGGACTCATTTAAAATATCATATAATTTTTTAATCAATTCTCTATAGTCAGACACGTGGAGCATTACGAGCGATACAATAATTACATCAGCTTCTTCGCTGCCGAGCTCTTCTGTATGTTTAGTTTCAGCATTTCCAATTTTGTTCGCTTCGATTTTTTCATCAACAACTTTTAACATTTCCCCGGAAATATCACTGAAAATCAGCTTTTTAAAGTCATCCTTGAACTGCAGTCCAATCAGTCCCGTACCGCATCCATAATCCAGTAATATATTATTGGCATCATGTGGGAAATACTTTTTCATTTCCGCTGCGATGGTATTTGCTAAGGCAATTCTTTCTTCCTTATCGTATTTCCCTGCCATTCTATCGAACACATTCTCTGACATATAATCTCCTACCTTTTACTTAATATCTGTTTCATTGTACTATTTACGCTGCCGAGATACACGTCTCCAAACTTCACCAGGTGAACGAGAAGCAGATACAGTTTATAAAACTCTATACGCAGTGCCGCGCCTGCATCAAGTGGATATACATCATTATATGCTTCGTAAAACTCCTGACCAAAGCCTCCAAAGACAGTCGTAGCTCCAAGATCAAATTCCCGGTCACCGTATAATGGCGAAGGGTCAAATAAGGCGGGACTACAATCTTCTAAAAACATATAATTTCCGGACCATAAATCTCCGTGAAGAAGCGACGGCTCGCTTGTATGATTGTTTAGTTCTTCTCTGATTATGTCCAGTACGGTATTAAAGGTTTTATTATCCTGTTCGCTCCATAAGTTCCTTTTTAAAATCTCTTCATGCAGCTGTGAAAGTCGCTGGTTCACAAACAATTCACTCCACGACTTAAACCAGCCGTTTTCAAACTTTATATCGCTGCCTTCATATGGCAAATGATAGCCGAACTTCCCCTCTTCCTGATGAGTCAGATGAAGTTTTGCTACCATCTCTCCCAAATCCTTTTGACTGCCTGATACTCCCTCTTCCAAATAGCTGAGCAGCAGATACGCATCGCCTGAAATTTGGCCGGACTCTTCGACCCTCGGTGCTGTAATACCTGCTTTTTCAAAGTCCTGCAGCCCCGCAATTTCAGCAGCATAAAAATCTTCATCGCGTCCCCGCTGCACCAGGAGAAAACACTTTTTATCATCCGCTTCTATTTTGTACGCTTCATTTACATCTCCGCCGCTGACCGATGTTATACTTTTAATATTTTTTATCGGCAGCTCTGCCGTCCATTGTTCATCCATAAAACAACTCCCTTTCTTTAAACTTTCTACTTTTTTATATTTCCTTTAAAATATATGTAAAACGTCCTCACTTGCTCTTTGGGACAAAAGACCGTTCTAACAATACTTATAGCGCTCAGCATTATTTTATAACACTATGCGTTATACGTAAGAAAGGAGACTTTTCATGAAGAGATTTGCACTTATTTCTTTGCTTATAATTGCCGCTGTCTGCGGATTGATCTATGCAGATACAAGAACTGAGAACGGTTTAATAGAAGAGTTGGGCATAATATTGACACCTGATCCTATGAAAAATAATACATATGACCAGGGAGAATGTACGTATTACGTGTTTAACAAAGTGAAAGATGACGGCATGATGATAGAACGTTCATGGGGCGATGCAGAACACTGGGCAGACCGCGCTGAAAGAGAGGATTACACTGTAAATGAAACACCAGCAAAAGGTGCCTTAATGCAGACTGAAAGAGGAGAGATCGGGCATGTCGCCTATATAGAATCTGTCAATAATGACGGTTCATTCGAAATTTCAGAAATGAACTTCCGTAAACCGTATGAGATAACTGAACGCACTATTCTTGCAGAAGAGATTGCTGATTATAACTATATCCATCCTAAAGTAAATAAACATGCGAATCCGGAGTAATAATGCCATAGTTTATTTGTATAAAATTGTGGAGTTCTGAAGATATTTCACTTTGTATTTATTTGCCATCTTTCTAATAAACGAAAACAAGTCGTCAGGCCTATTTAGATTGTGTATGTACTCTTCTTTCAAACGCATATATTCGCGCTTTTCTTTCTCGCTGCACACTTTTTTAAAATATCCCCACATATGCTGAAACGTATTGATGACTGCTCCAGGGTCAGGTGTTTTTTCTAGTGCCTGGCCGATTAAAGTTTCTAACCATTCCATTTCTATATCCTGCTTTAATTCTTTTCTGATTAAATTGTAATGTCCTTGAGAATGCATCATCACTCTGTATTTTTCTTTTGCCCACAAATTCTCCATCAGTGCACGCCGCTTCATAAAATTACTCCTTTTTTGCTGATAGTTAATATTATCTTTTACCCCTTTTCAAATCGTTATACAGATTATATTGACAATCTTATAATATTAGCATAAACTTTCAGAGTGATAACGATTCTCAATTGCAATGGGGATCTCCTATATGAGAGGTGACTGTGTTGAACGCACTTGAAATAAATAATATAGCGGTTGGCTATCACAACCGTTCAGTAATAGATAACTTAAGCGTTACTATTCCAAAAAATAAAATAACAACTATTATAGGTCCGAACGGCTGCGGAAAGTCTACATTGATAAAAACAGTGTCCCGTATATTAAAAGCTGAAGAAGGCACTATTTTGCTTGATGGCAAAGCAATTAATACTCTCGACACGAGAGAAATCGCCAAGCAGATGGCTATTCTGCCGCAGACTGCCGAATCGCCAGACGGTTTGACCGTTTTCGAACTGGTTTCCTACGGCCGCTTTCCATACAGAAAAGCTCTCGGGTCTCTCAGCAAAGAAGATTATAAGTATATTGACTGGGCGATCGAAGTCACGGGTCTTAAAGATTTCGCCGATCGTCAAATCAGCGATATGTCAGGCGGCCAGCGTCAGCGTGTCTGGATTGCGATGTCCCTGGCACAGGGTACAGAAACACTTGTACTCGATGAACCGACGACATATCTCGATCTCGCTCACCAGCTCGATATTCTCTTGCTGCTGCAAAAGCTAAATATCGAAGAACATCGGACAATTATTATGGTGCTTCACGATTTAAATCTCGCTTCAAGATTTTCTGACTATATGATTGCAATGAAGGACGGCAAACTGATTACAAAAGGTATTCCTGCTGAAGTGATGACTCACGATAATTTAAGAACATTGTTTAATATCGAAGCCGATATTCAGCAGTGCCCTTACAGCAATCATCCGATTTTCACCTCTTATCATTTAAGCAGCCAGGAAAAAAATTATGAGTAAGTTCAATTCGGATTTAACAGATAAAGAACAAGTAAAAGCAGTTAAAAATACTGCAAAACCTGTACGCGGAACGATAATCATCTCCGGCGGGCTGGTTTTTCTGCTCTGTGCATTTGCAGTGTCTATTTCGCTTGGAGCAGCCGACATAAACTTATCGACAATATGGAGCGCTCTTTTCAGCTTCGATGAATCCGTCACACAGCATCAGATAATATGGGAACTCAGATTTCCGCGAATTATCGGTGCGGCGATTGTCGGAGCTGCTTTCAGTGTAGCGGGAGCATTAATGCAGGGGATGACTCGGAATCCGCTCGCAGATTCCGGTCTGCTCGGACTGAATGCCGGCGCAGTCATGATGCTCGCAATCAGTCTCAGTTTTTTCCCTGGCCTGCCTTATGTCTATGTTGTACTTCTCTCATTTTTCGGAGCGGCGCTTGGTGCGGGTGTCGTTTACGGTGTCGGTTCCATGAGCAGAAACGGTTTAACACCGCTGCGTCTGGTGCTGGCAGGAGCTGCTGTTACAGCCCTGCTGACAGCACTGAGTGAAGGTATTGCTCTTTACTTTAATGTCGGACAGGATATGGCATTCTGGTATGCCGGAGGTGTTTCAGGAACGCGCTGGAGTCATCTTTCTGTTATAACGCCTATCGTTATTATTATGTTATTTGCAGCGATGCGCATTTCAAAATCTATTACAATACTAAGTCTCGGGGAAGAGGTTGCAGTCAGTCTCGGAGAACGGACAGTCAGAACTAAATTTATCAGTGCGGGCATTATAGTTGTACTCGCCGGACTGGCAGTTTCAGTCGTCGGCGCTGTCAGTTTCGTCGGTTTAATCGTACCGCATCTGACCCGTAAACTCGTTGGTTATGACTACCGCTGGATAATACCGGTCAGTGCAGTTGTCGGTGCCATTCTTGTCGTTCTTGCAGATTTACTCGCACGGACTTTGAATGCTCCCTTTGAAATACCAATCGGCGCTCTTATTTCATTAATCGGTGTACCCTTCTTCTTATACCTTGCACGTAAAGGAGGTAAAGCGATATGAACCACTACAAGCCCGAAGGACTTATTAAAAAACAACGGCGTGCTGGGATCATCGCATGTATATTTATTATCCTGTTAATCATTTTATTTCTTATCAGTTTAAATACAGGTGTTATACGCATCGATCCCGTCACTGTAGTGAAAACAATTTTCGGCAGCGGTACTCCGCGTGATGAGCTTTTACTGTTTGAATTCCGCCTGCCGAGAATTACTATCGCCATGCTTATTGGCATGGGTCTTGCAGTATCTGGCGCCGTACTCCAGGGAATCGTTAAAAATCCGCTGGCCGACCCGGGAATTATCGGGATTAACGCTGGTGCTGGTCTTGCAGTAATGCTTTTTGTTTCGTATTTTTCAGCAGAGCTTGGCAACTCTGTTTTCATTATGCCGGTGCTGGCGTTTGCCGGTGCTGGGGCCGCTGCTGTTATTATCTATGCTTTCTCTTACAAGAAAGATGAAGGCGTATCTCCTATACGTTTAATACTCGTCGGAGTTGCTGTAGCTGCGGGAATTAGTGCTCTTATGATTGTTCTGACACTGAAACTTGATCCGAGAACATACGACTTTGTTGCTACATGGCTTGCCGGCAGCATCTGGGGGTCAAATTGGAATTTCGTGCTGGCACTCTTGCCATGGCTTCTTATTCTTATCCCGTTCGTTTACATGAAATCCCGGGTGTTAGACGTGTTAAATCTCGGAGACCATACTGCTGTCAGTTTAGGCATGGACCTTGAGAAGGAACGCAGAATTCTGCTTGCTGCAGCGGTAGGACTTGCTGCAGCAAGTGTCTCGGTCAGTGGCGGCATCGGCTTCGTCGGTTTAATCGCCCCGCATATGACTAGAAGACTGGTCGGCAATAAGCATAAGTATGTCATTCCAATCTGCGCGCTTGTCGGAGCTGTGCTCGTATTAACAGCGGATACAATCGGCCGCGTTATACTTCAGCCCGCTGAAATACCGACCGGTGTGGTCGTTGCTATTATCGGTGCGCCATATTTTCTGTATCTTTTAGCAAAATTAAATGATTAACCATCAGCATTCCTAATCCGGCTGTAAACAGCCGGATTATATAATAAACAGTCATTGAGAATCTATCTCAATTAGCTGAAAAAGGAGAAGAATTATGAAGAAATATTTTAGTTTTATCGTGTTGCTGTTAATGTCTTTTGCTCTTGGTGCATGCAGTTCAGAAGAAGCTTCAGATGATACCTCTTCCGCTGGAGGAACTGTTACATATGAGTCTGAGTTCGGTCCTGTAGAAGTTCCTGAAAATCCGGAACGCATTGTTGCTTTATCATATGCTCCAAACTTACATGCTCTCGATATTGAAATGGCCGGTGTCGACCAGTGGTCGAAAGCAAATCCGTTATTTGAAGAAGATCTGACAGATGCTGCACAGGTCACAGAAGCTGAACCTGAAAGTATCTTAGCTGAAGATCCCGATTTAATTATTGCAGGTGCTAATATGGAAAATCTGGACGAGCTTGAGAAAATTGCGCCCACTGTCACTTATACATGGGGTAAATTAAATTACCTGGAACAGCAGATTGAGATTGGGAAACTTGTCGGCAAAGAAGATGAGGCACGTGAATGGGCTCAGGACTTCGAAACACGTGCCAAAGCAATTGGCGACCAGATTAAAGAAAAACACGGAGAAGATATGACTGTTACTGTAATTGAAACAGACGGCAAAGGGTTTTATCTGTTTGGGGAAGCTTGGGGCAGAGGCACGGAGATTTTATATCAGGCCATGGATTTAAAGATGCCTGAAAACGTAAATGAAGCTGTATCTGCAGATGGATATTATGAAATATCTCAGGAAGTACTGGCTGAGTATGCAGGTGATTACATCGTCTTAAGCCGCGGCGAGGAAACAGATATGTCGTTTACTGAAAGTGAAGTATGGCAGTCGATTCCAGCTGTACAAAATGACAACGTTATTGAAATCGATACTGCAGCATCCAGCTACAGCGATCCAACAACATTGGAATATCTGCTTGAAATATACAGCAAAGGTTTAATGGAATAAAAAAATAATACGGTCCAGATTCCCTCACCTAAAGGTTCCGGACCGTATTTTCTAGTTTTAAACTTAATCTATTTTCTTCACAAATTCAGATTTCAGATTCATCTGACCGATACCCGGTATTTTACAATCAATGTCATGACCATCTTCCGGATCAACAAGTCTGATACCTTTAACTTTCGTTCCCTGCTTGATTACATTGGACGAACCTTTAATTTTTAAATCCTTAATTACCGTCACGATATCTCCGTCATTCAAGACGTTGCCATTGGCATCGTTTACGAGTGCCACCAGCGCTTCTTCTTCCGCTGATTCAGGCGTCCACTCATGCGCGCACATTGGACAAATTAAGAGCGGTCCATCCTCGTATGTATATTCCGAATTGCAGCTCGGACAATTTGGTAATGATGTTGTCATTATAATCCCCCATATCACTGTATTAATTTAAAGATACCACATTTTTTTATAAATAAAAGCCGGGGTTCAAATGAACTCCGACTTTCTTAATAATTATGCTTCTTTTACCTTCAGTACCTCATAGCCCAGATTCTCAATAACATTTTTCAGTTCTGCTGATGTTACTTTCTCCGGATCATATTCCGCTTTCGCTTTGCTCGCATTAAACAACAGTTTAGCGGATTCAACACCATCTGTTTTCGTCAGTGCACCTTCTATTTTCTTAATACATGTCGGACAGCTCAATGTTTCAAGTTGCATCGTTACTTTATTCATAATATATTCCTCCCGTTTTTTTGTTTTCCTTTTATCTTCTACCCTCATTATATTAGTAACCTGCCTATTTAAAATTGACCTGCATCAATTTTTACGGTTTAAATTTTATTAACCTCATCGCGTTGAGTATAACGATCAGCACACTCGCTTCATGGGCAAACATTCCTATAGCCAGGTTAACACCACCCATCAGCACTCCAACGAGGAGTAATGCTACTGTAACGAGTGCGATAATGATGTTTTGTTTCATGTTGTGCATCGTTCCTTTAGATAACGACAGTGCGTGTGCATACTGCGAAAGTTTATCCGCCATCAGCACTACGTCCGCTGTTTCCATCGAAATATCCGTACCACCTTTCCCCATAGCTAGTCCAACGTCTGCTGTTGCTATAGCCGGTGCATCATTAATTCCGTCTCCTGCCATAGAAATCATTCTGCCTTCTCCTTTAAGACTTTTCACATGCGTTACTTTATCCTCCGGCAACAGCTCAGCGTGTACTTCGTCAATACCGAGTTCAGCTGCGACTGCTGCTGCTGTATGACGGTTATCACCTGTCAGCATAACGACATGTTTAATCCCGTTGTTACGCATTGTTGCCAGAGCTTCTTTTGCATCGTCTCTGATTTTATCAGCAATAGATATTACTGCTGTTAGTTTCGAATCTACTGCTGCAAACACCGCAGTATTCCCTTTCTTTTCACGTTCAAGTGCGTAAGTTTCAATATCAGTCGGTATATCGATGCCGTTTTCTCTTAACAATTTTCTGTTCCCTGCAACGATTGAATGATCACTTATAGTACCTTCAATCCCCTGGCCTTTAACACCGGATGCTTGCTCCATTATATAAGCTGAAAGATCCGACGTTTTTTCTGCATACTCGACTATTGCTCTCCCAAGATGATGTTCAGATGCCGTTTCAAGTTTTCCTATCAAACCTGTAAGTTCTATTTCATCTCCAGCAAACACTTTAAAATCTGTTACTTCCGGACGTCCTTTCGTCAATGTACCTGTTTTATCAAAAACCAGTGTATCGACTTTAGACAGTTTTTCAATAACTTCTCCACCTTTAATAAGTGAGCCGTTTTTCGCGCCGTTTCCTATACCAGCAACGTTTGAGACCGGTGCACCGATAACAAGCGCTCCCGGACATGCAATCACAAGGAAGGTAATTGCAAGGTGAAAATCTTTCGTAATGAACCAGACGATTATCGAAAGTATTAAAACTCCGGGAGTATAGTACTGAGCGAATCTGTCGAGAAACCGTTCTGCATTTGATTTACTATCCTGTGCTTCTTCAACAAGTTCTATAATTTTTGAAAACGTCGTATCGTCTCCTACTTTTTCCGCTGTTATTTCCAAGTACCCAGAGTCCAGAATCGTGCCGCTTAAAACCTGGTCACCAGTAATTTTCGATACTGGAATTGATTCACCACTCACAGCTGCTTCATTAACTTCTGCTTCGCCTCTCATCACTTTGCCATCTACCGGAATCATTCCGCCCGGAAGTATTGCTATTTTGTCACCGATTTCTACATCATATACATCTATTAATTTCCGGCTGCCATCAGTAAGTATTAAATTAGCTTCCTGCGGTGCCATCTCAGTCAATTCTTTAATTGAAGAACGGGTTCTTTCAAGAGTTCTCGCTTCTAAGTAACTACCAAACAGAAATAAAAATGTAACGATTGAAGACTCGACATATTCTCCAATAAATAACGCTCCAATAACGGCGATAATTACCAGTAATTCAATACTGAACAGCTTCATCCGTGCTGCCTGATAAGCCTTAATACTGATCGGCAGCACAGCGATAACCGTTGCGCCGATTAAGGCAGTATTTCCTGCATCAGTATTGCCTGAAAATCTTAATATAAGACCCGCTGCGATTAAAATAAATGCAATAAGAGTAATCTTGTTTTCCTGTTTAAATATAAACCTGATCATTGTAAATCTCCTTCCCTCTTTTATAATATTTTCCGACGTCTATTCATTTATAATGTTACAGGCTTTAGTACTAATAGAAATTGACCGGGGTCAAGAATACAAAAAAGTTCCCGTTTCCGGGAACTTTCTACTTAATTTATCTATTTTAAAATATCGTAGGATTTATTATTAATTTTCTTAATGACACTTTCATTTTCCAGCTTCTTAAACGTTCTAGTCAGTGTCTCAGGCTGCATACTTAAATATGAAGCGAGATTTTTTTTAGTCATCGTCAAGACCAGTTTATCGTTCTTTGTATGTGTACGAATATACTCGATTAATTTTTCTCTACTGTTTAATAGGGAAATATTTGTAGTCAGAGATTCTGAATCATTCAATCTTTCTGCAAAACTCTCAATGATTTTAATACTGATATTCGGATATTTCTGCATCAGTCCGTATATATCCTCACGGTTAATACGGCATACTTCTGCATCTTCCAGCACCTCTGCATAGGATTTACTCTCTTCATCAGCACTAAAAAGGGAAAGCTCGCCTGTGAAGTCACTGTGAGTCAGCACTCTGATTAACTGCTCCTCCCCGTTGTCATTTAAACGGTAAATCCGCACTTTACCTTTATGTATGACAAATAGTGAAGACGATCGGTCACCGGCCATAAAAAGATACTCGCCTTTTTTCATACTCTGATGATTAATTCTCTGAAACACTTCTTCCAGTTCATCCAATTCCAGATGGCTGAAAATCGGAACTCTGCTGACGCACCGTTCATGCCCCTTTAATTCCATGTTACTTCTCCCTCCAAAGTGATTAATCTGATTGCTTCGATTATATCACGGGAAAATTAATAATATATAAAAGCAAAATCCATGTTAAAATTGATGCTGATTACGAGATGATAGGGGATACTTATGGCAAAACTCTACTACCGCTACGGCACAATGCAAAGTAACAAAAGCAACCAGATTATTACGACACACCATCAATACACGACCCAGGGGAAACGCTGCTTGGCATATACAACACCTATTGATTCAAGAAGCGGACATAAAAAAATTAAATCCAGAGTCGGTCTTGAACTTGACGCTGAATATATAACAGATGATATTTTCGACAAAGTAAAACAGGAACATGATAAACAAGAAGTACATGTTGTTCTCGTCGATGAAGCCCAGTTTTTATCGAAGAAAGATATTCATAACTTGAGCGACATTCCGGATCACCTGGGTATTCCTGTTATTGCCTTTGGTTTAAAAACAGATTTTAGAAATGAACTATTCGAAGGCAGCCGTATATTACTTGAACTTGCTGATGCTATCGACGAACTGAAAACAGTTTGCCAGTACTGCAATAAAAAAGCGACTCTTAATATGAGGCTCCATAACGGAAATCCAATTAACGTTGGAGAATCTATTCAGATTGGCGACGAAGAATATGTTCCTGTTTGCCGAAAGTGCTATAAAGAACGTCTTGAACTGATCTAGTAAAATTATATAATGTTTCCCGTGAAACTAAAGCACTTCTACTAGAAATCAAACAAGGAGTAACGCTATGCGTTACTCCTTGTTTGATGTTAATAACGCTGATATAACGTGCTACCTTTCTGTTAATGTTACCTCTGGCACATATCTCAAGTTCACAATATCTCCATCTTCAAAGGACATCGTAAACTCAGTCATGCCATCATATTTTGCATTCCCCAGTGTATGTCGCGATTTATTATAATCAGGATGTGATGACACCTCAAGCGATCCTGTTTCTTCAGTTTCAGGCACACTCACATCATATACACCTGCAGGGAAATCTTCACCGGCTACCCACTGACCAGGAAAAATTGTTTCCACAGATACTGTTTCATACGGAGTGAATGTTGCTTGCTCAAAATTAGCTATCTCAACTGAATATCCTTCGTCAAGAAATCCAACGATTTTAGTCGTCTGACCTTCAGGACTATCCGACTCTCCTGCTAACGTTTCATTGAAGCCTCCGCGATTTTCTTCGTTCTTAACATATATATTGCCGTATCCTGAGTCTGCTGTAATGACATAGCGGCCAGGCTCGATATCTTTACCGACTTCATGCATGCCTTCATCGAGTGTAACTGCCTCACCTTGATTCATTAAGTGACTGTAGTCCAAAGTTTCAATATCTTCAGTGTCACCAGCAGTATCATTATCTGCTTCGTTATTGCTTTCGGTATCGGTATTGTTCTCAGTTTCCTCCTCAGGATCAGTGCTTTTTTCACTTGTGTTCGTGCTGTCTGCACCCAGCCAGCTGTTAATTTCATCAGCAAGCTCATCAAAAGGGTTAGTGTTACTGCACGCACTTAATATAATAGAACTAATAAATAATACAGATAGTAATTTAAGTTTTCTCATTCATTTACACTCCATTCACAAATTCGTAACATTTTCTTAATTATAAAATTTAAGCGAACGAATAGCAAACTGATATATTTAGTAACTAATTACTTATTCTTTGCTATACTGTTGGAAAATACTTTGGAGGCGATCTTATGATTAAACCTAGTAAATTACAGCCTGGTGATACAGTTGCACTCGTATCTTTATCGAGCGGACTCGCAGGTGAAGAAGATATAAGATGGAGAACTGAACAGGGGATCGAGCGGCTGGAGAGTATTTTCGGCTTAACAGTAAAAGTAATGCCTCATGCCTTGAAGGGTCTTGATTACGTTTATAACCATCCTGAGAAAAGAGCAGAGGATTTAAATGAAGCTCTAAGAGATCACTCTGTTAAGGCAATTATCTGTGCAATCGGCGGTAATGAAACAGTGCGTATCTTGCCGTTTGTAGACACCGATGCACTGCAAAATAATCCGAAAATATTCACAGGTTATTCCGATACAACAGCGAACCATTTATTCTTTTATAAGCACGGTATATCGACGAGTTACGGTCCTGCTCTATTAACCGATTTCGCTGAAAATATCGCCATGGATGAGTATACTGTGAACTCAATTGAGAAAACATGGTTTTCAGCTGAACCGATTGGTGAAATTAAGACTTCTCCGCATATTAGAAAAATCGGACTCAGCTGGGATTCCGAAAACAAAAGTACCGAACGTCCAAAAGACAATAATCCTGGCTATGAAAGTATCGGCGCTTCTGGTAAAGGCCGCGGGCATTTAATCGGCGGCTGCCTCGAAGTCTTTAATAACTTACGCGGAACGCAGTATTTCCCTGACTTAGACAGTTTTGAGAATGCTATTTTATTCCTCGAAACTTCAGAATGCTATCTTGATCCAGAAATATTTGAAGATTACTTGCGAGCCATGTCTGTAATGGGTATATTCGAACGCATTAACGGTATTATTATCGGCCGTCCCCAGGAAGGCCAGTACTACGAAGAATATAAAGAAGTCTGGCAGCGTGTACTTGCTGAAGCACGGCGTGATGATCTGCCTGTAATGTATAACGCAAGTTTTGGTCATAATGAACCGAAGTGCATTATTCCATATGGACTGCAGGCTGAAATTGATACCGTAAATCTTAGTTTTACAATACTGGAAAGTGCAGTAAAAGATTAAAAATCCGAAGAGACTCCTCTTCGGATTTTTCACATTAAATGAGATAAGAATGCTGTTGCAATTCCAAAATAAATTAATAAAGAAAGTATATCATTAATTGTTGTGATTAAAGGTCCTGATGCTACAGCAGGGTCGACATTCAGACGATTCAGCACAAGCGGTATAATCGTACCTGCCAGTGTCCCGATAATCAGAGTGCATAACAGCGATGTGCCAATAACTAAACCTAAAATTGCGCTGCCCTGCCAAAGGTAGGCAATAACAAAAATGAGTGCTCCGCAAGTCAGACCGATAATTATACCGACCCTTAATTCTCTATACAAAAGCTTCAGCACCTGTTTTGTATTTACGCGTTCTTTCGTCAGCCCCCTGATAACGACAGCAAGTGACTGGGTCCCTGTATTACCGGTCATTCCCGCAACCATCGGCATGAAAAAGGCCAGCGCGACAACTTGTTCAAGCGTTTCTTCAAAACTTGCAATAATGCTTCCTGATACTATCCCGATAAAAAGCAGCAGTACTAGCCACGTCAGCCTTCTTTTCGCTGCAGTAAAAGGTTTCGTGTTAAAGTCAATCGCCTTTCCTGAGGCAGAAAATTTCTCAATATCTTCCTCAGCTTCCTGATAGACAACATCCAAAATATCATCTACTGTAACAATACCAAGCAATCTTTCCTCTTCATCAACGACCGGGATTGTTACAAAATTATAACGCTGAATTATTCTTGCTACTTCTTCCTGATCCATCATTGCATCTACTGTAACGATGCGCGTTTTCATAATATATTCTATTTTTTGCGGTAAATCAGCGAGCAGCAGGTCTCTGTAAGACACCACTCCGACGAGTTTTTTATCATTATCGATAACATACAGGTAGTTGAGATATTCTGCCAGTTCCGCAAAGTGTTTCAGCTTGTCCACCGCTTCACGCACGCTATAGGATTTATTAATCCAAACCATCTGGTTATTCATTATCCGGCCGGCTGTTTCCGGAGGATATTCCATCAATGTTTCTATATCTTGAGAAAACTCTTCATCTGTATCTGACAGAAGTTCCGTTGCTTTCTTTTCACCGAGATTGCTGAGCATTTCAATTAAATCATCATTATTCATCTGAGTGATGACCAGCGTTCCGGTATGCGGACTGATCATATCGATTACCTTGCGCTGATTATCACCATCCAGTTCTGATAATATATCTGCCAGCTGATGAATCGATATAAATTCTAGAAATAATTTTTGTTCCCCTGAAGACAGCTCCAAAAATATCCGGGTCAAATCATATTTTTGTAAATCTTTAATATTTTCCTGAAATGCATGTTCATCTTTCTGCTCCAGTGTATATGTTACGCTATGGACAATCTGATGTAAGTTTTGAACCATCTATTCCCGCCTCCTCAGCTACAGCAGTATATTTTTATTTTCCAGCCGCTGTGAAATTGCCTGCACAATAAATGCATCATCCAAAAGACCGACAGGCAGCAGATAGTCCGGCAGCAGGTCTGTCGTTACGATAAAATAAAGCAGGGCTGCACCAATTAATATTTGATCTTTAGGGTGACCGTTCCCCTGTAGAAAATGACAGTACATTGCCTTCAGCTGATCTATATATTTGCCGATGCCTGATGTTTTTTCCATCTTAGCTTTAAATTCTTTACGTATTTTTTCTTTACCAGATATTGTTTGACTCCGTTTTTTAAAAACTTCGATTTCCTGATTGACGCGTTCGTAAGTAATTTCTTCATCCGTTCCACCCAGTTCATGAACTACTTTTTGTACTGCTTTCCACGTCTGTTTAAGTTCATCATTTTCAGAATCCGTAAATCCTGCCATCTTTAATAATTGTTCCAGCTCTGTTCCGAAACTCTCTGAAAGTTTTTTTAAATGATTTAAATTTGCTGTCCTTTTGCCATTTATAATTTTAGACAGCGTTGCATGATCGATGTCCGTAAGTTTACTCAGTTCTCTTAACGAGAGACTGCGGCTTTTAACCTCATTTTTTAAAAAATTCTGCAGCTCTTTTTGATTATCCATAATATCACCACTCTTCTCTATATAAGCATAATGAATGTTATTAGAATGATGACAAATTGTCAACAACATGTTAGATTAGATAAATCTATCGTAAACAAGAAAGAAGATTAGAAATGAAAAAAACTTTTAATATTACAGCATTTATTTTTTTACTAATATTTTTAATCATTGCAGCCGGAGTTATGACGGGCAGCAGGTGGGTAGAAAAGATTGACTTATCGATAATTAGTCTTCTTCAGGCTAACGTTACAGAAACCGGAGCTTCTGTCATATCGATTTTGACTAATATTGGCGGAGTAGAAGAAATTATTATCTTTACTCTTGCCGCTGTTATCATTTTGTTCATCAGAAAAATGTACGTTGCAGGATTTTGGTTCGGACTGACAGTGTTTGTGAGTCCGGGAGTTCTCGTCAGCATCATAAAATTAATCGTTGACCGCGACCGCCCGGATTTTTTAAGGCTCGCTTTTGAATCATCTCAAAGCTTCCCAAGCGGCCATTCGACCGCATCTGCTGTATTTTATGGTCTGATAGCTGTCAGTCTTATATTGTTAATCCATACGTTATGGAAAAGAGTTCTGATTGGTATTCTGGCGCTTGCCCTCATCTCGTTTGTGATGGCTTCAAGAATATATCTGGGAGTCCATTTTCCAACAGACGTTCTGGCCGGCTTCTCTTTCGGTACTGCCAGTGTACTTTTCTCACTCGTTTTATACCAGTCTGTCAGAACAAAATTTCAAGCATGGCTGTCCACTAAAAATATACAAGATAAAAGCCCCTCCCTCTTCCATTAAAAAAAGCATTGCCGATTACGGCAATGCTTTTTTACTGTCTTATTCAGGGAATGTTACATTTTCAATTCTGACGATTCCCACCGGATCAAGTTCAACACCTTCTACAAGTGTATTGTTAACCCCTATACCGAGCTCACCGTAATACAGCGGTGTAATCGGCAGATCTTCCATTAGTATTTCCTGTGCTGTGGCATATGCTGCAATACGTTCTTCATCACCGGAAGTCTGCTGCCCTTCTTCAAGGTAACTGTCGAGTTCCGGATTAGAGTAGTTCCAGCGGTTGCCCGACCCTACAGAGTCCGTGTGGAACATCGGATACAGGCCGTAGTTTGGATCCCCGGTAACTGTAATCCACTGAAGCATGAACATATCATGATCACCCTGGTCCGCCATTTCTAAAAAGGCCCCATGTTCATATTGTTCAATTTCAACATTGATACCAAGTTCACTTAATGACTCCTGAATAATCAGAGCAATATCTCTGTTCTGTTCGGAATCAGAAGTCCAAATCACAGTATCAAAACCGTCAGGCACACTGGATTCAGCCATATACTCTTTAGCTAATTCAAGATCAAACGGTACTTCTTCCATATCAGCATTGTGTGCAAATACTGAGGGTGAAATATGGTTCTTCGCATGAAGCCCGCGGTCATTTAATACACCGCTGATAATCTGCTCTCTGTCAATCGCATGAGAAATTGCTTTTCTGACATTTTCATCATCAAACGGCTCTTTCTCGTAGTTGAATGCAACATAGGTCATGGATAAGCCATCCTGGTCGATAATATCTGTATCTTCATGATCCCGAACGCGGTCCATCGCTTCTGTATCGACGTTATCAGTAACGCCGATACCGCCGGTTTCAAGCTCGGCAAGACGTGCTGAGTTCTCAGGAATAACACGGTATGTCACAGTATTGAACTCACGTTCTCCGCCGTGGAAATCTTCAAATTTCTCAAGTACGATTTCATTACCCGGTATACGTTCCTGCAACTTCAAATGTCCTGTACCGTCAGGTTTCTCGGAAATTATTGCACCGACATGAGAACCGATTTCTTCAGACACCGCTTCGAACTCATCTCCGCCTTCTTCACGCAGTTCGTAATATTCTTCGAGCGTAACATCAGAGCCTGCTTCATCTAAAGCATTCTGATAATCTTCATCAATGACCTCCTTGCTTAAGATTCCCGCTGTATTATGCGCCAGATGACTCGGCAGCGGTGTAAATGGATAATCCGTCGTAAAGACAATTTCATGATCATTTACAATTTCAATATCGTTAATCATTTCAAACATAAAAGCAACGGATGAACCGACCGAAGGATCCATTACACGGTCGAGGGTTGCTTCAACATCTTCTGCAGTAAAATCTGAGCCGTTATGGAAGGTAACATCTTCTTTCAGCTGAAGAGTCCATTGATCATCATCCTGTTCAAAAGATGTTGCAAGTCCTTCCCCAAATTCCATGTCGACATTCTGTTCTACCAGCGTGTCAAAAATCTGAGTGCGCAGCTGAGCTGACGGAATATCATTCGATACGTGAGGATCCAGTGAAACTGCCTCATTAATCATTCCGATGACTAAATCCCCGCCACCTGCTGCTGTTTCTGAATCCCCTTCAGCAGCTTCGTCCACGTCACTGTCATCTGTACAGGCTGCCAAAACTAAAATCATCGTGAAAAGCATCAAAGACCAGAGCTTTTTCTGCATAAATTACTTCATCCCCTTTATTTGTATACGCTTACAAATGAGTATACCTTTCGGAAGTCGTAATTTCAAACAATAATTTAAAAATTCTGTAAATTCTTTTTATGATTCAGCTGCTGCTTTTATAAAAGCTCTGAATATTTTCTTCGAAGATTCATCTTTTAAATAACTGCCCTCCGGATGCCATTGCACCCCAAGCACAAACTTATGTTCGCTGCTTTCAACCGCTTCTATAATACCGTCTTCCGCCATAGCAGAAACTGTCAAATTATCCGCGGCACGTTTATTCGCCTGGTGATGAAAACTGTTTGTTCTGATTTCTATTTCCCCAAGTATTGCATGCAATTTTGTACCTTCTGCAACAGATATATTATGCGATAAATAATCTTTCGCTGCATCCTGATTATGCTTTATCGTACTGTCTCCGTGCTGAGAATATATATCCTGATACATTGTGCCGCCCTGCTGCACATTCAGTATTTGCGCACCGCGGCATATACCAAGAATAGGCTTTCCTGCTTCAAGCGCATATTCTATCAGCTTCATTTCGTATAAGTCCCGCCCCGGTTCTATAGCACCCATTTTCTGATGTGGACTTTCGCCGAAAAACGCCGGTTCAATATCATCTCCGCCTGAAAGCAGCAGCCCATCAATACTTTCAATCTGTCTTTTGATTAATGCTTCATTTTCTACTTTAGCGAGTATGATCGGGGCTCCGCCTTCACCTGCTATCGCTGTGCTGTATGTCTCCGGCAGTCTGAGACCATCACTGCTGATAAAAGTCGTGACCCCAATTATTGGTGATGTCATATGTTCTTTCCCCCTGTATTAATATTTACCTTAGATACTATCAGAACATATTAAATTTTCTACCCTTAAAAAAAGAAGCAGCCCTTAAACTCTGGCTGCTTCTACAAATTTGTTTATTATATTTTTTGAGGCATCATCGGTATGATAACGATCCTCCGGGTGCCACTGAAGACCGATTAAAAATCCTGGTTCCTTACTCTCTATGGCTTCGACAATGCCGTCATTAGTTCTTGCAGCCACTTTGAAGTTATCTGCGACTTTATTAACAGCCTGGTGATGATTACTGATTGTAAAAATCTCAGCCTCTCCGACTATTTCACGCATTTTTGTTCCTTCCTGAATATTTACTTTGTGTGTAAAATGCTCCTGCTTATCATGTCTCTGGTGTTTAATTAAGTCGGCATCAATCTGTTTGTAAATATCCTGATAAACAGTACCGCCGCCATGAACGTTCAGCATATGCGAACCTCGGCATATACCTAGAATCGGGATGGCGCGCTCCAAAGCATAATCAATCAGTTTCAGCTCATATTTATCCCGTTCAGGCTCGACGTTAGCAAGACTCTGATGAGGATCTTCTCCGTAAAGTGCAGGATCAACATCGTCACCGCCCGTTAAAAGTAAGGCATCGATGTTCATAACCTGTTCCCTGATTAATTCTTCATTTTCAATTTCAGGGAGCAGCATAGGGATGCCCCCTTCTTCACTGATTACATCTATAAAATTCTTCGGTACTTCTTGATTATTCTTACCAATAAATGTTGTGATTCCTATTACTGGATGCTTCATATCTATTGCTCCTTCGTTATTGAACTTTAACATACTCTCTATATATAGCCGCTTTTAATGCTTTTCAATCATTTGCGATTTTAAAGAGATGAAATCTCTAACATTATTTCTTTATATATAAACAGAGCGCAGACCTTTAAGGGTATGCGCTCTAAATATTTTAAGATTACTGATTCAGCCACTCTTTTCCTGCAATCAGAGCTTCCTGAGGCAATGTATGTCCGTTCACCCATACAGTCGTTACATCGGCGTTACGATCTTCAAATAATTTGATTACTCTCTCGCTCTCAGACTCTGGTACTATAGGATCTCCTTTACCTAATGACAGGAATACTTTAACATTGCTGAAGTCGTGTTTTCTTTCAAGGTCTGTTGGATATAACGGTGCAAACAACATTGCTTTTTTAAATTCACCTTCCTGCTGAAGCATCAGCTGGATTGCTATATTCGACCCGTTAGAAAATCCGACAAAGATGACATCTTCTAATTTAAAATCGTATTCATGTGCTTTTTTCGCAATAAATTCATACAGTTCTTTGCCTCGGAATTCCAGATCTTCCCAATCATAATTACCTTCTCCGAGACGTCTAAAGTAACGGTTCATGCCGTTTTCTTTTACATTCCCGCGTATACTGAGAACGTTATATTCAGGGTTTAAAGCACTCGCGAGCGGCAGTAAATCCGTCTCAGTACCGCCCGTTCCGTGGAGTAATACGAATACAGGGGCTCCCTTTTTATTCTCATTATAAATATATTCCATATATATCGCTCCTAAAAGTTATTTTGGTCTGTCGATTGTAAACATTCTTCCGATTTCCGCATAGTCATTGCCGGCCAGTCTGCTGACTGCACCGAGTTCCGCAACGTCTATATAGCCTTTTTCCTCATCATAAACTGATTCATCCAGATGAAAATGTTCAATTTTTAAAAATAAAACATCCGCTGTCGGTTCATCGCCGTCATAAATTAGCTTTGTATCGTAAAGACTCGTTTCGAATCTCGCTTTCGCTTCTTTCAAGCCTGGCGGCCGAACCGATACAGATTTAACCGGTGTAAAGTCCGCATAATTTAATTCGCTGTCTTCAGGTGCGAGGTTTGCAGCTGTAATGTTAGCAAGCTCCACATTAGATATATCGACAACATGAACTACCGCTTCTTTTCCAGCTGTAATATTTCTCGCTGTGTCTTTCTGCTTGCCGTTCGTTCTTTGCACGGCAATCGACAGTATCGCCGGCTTATAAGTGACGATATTGAAATAGCTGAAGGGGGCTATATTAACTACACCCTCTTCGGATTCCGTCGATACTAAAGCTATAGGTCTCGGCACTACAGTCCCTATGAGTATTTTATTTTTCTCTTTAGTTGTTAAATCATTTTTTGAAAAACTGAACATGTTATATCGCCCCTTAAAGGTTTAACTTCGGCATTGTTCTTTCATACTCTTCTCTTTTATGTTCGTATTGAGGCGGCAGCTGCAGCGCAGATCCGAGCTCCGACTTGTCTTCATCTACATCGAATCCCGGTTCGTCAGTCGCGAATTCAAAAACAACATCGCCTCGTTCACTTGTATAAATAGATTTAAAGTAGTTTCTGTCTCTGACTTCAGTAACACCGAAACTTTTGCCTTGCAGCAATGTTTGCCATTCTTCCAGAACTTTCAGATTCGGCACAGACCACGCAATATGGTGTACTGTACCAATTCCGAATCTGCCTATCGGTCTTGGCGGCAATTCAGTAATGATGTGATGCTGCTCCTCGCCGGCTGTTTCGAAGTGGTAGTTTCTGTCATTTATATTCAGCTCATTTAAGCCCATCGTACGTACGAGCAGTTCTTTCGTACCGTCCGGGTTACCCGACAGTAATACAGCACCATGAAAACCGGTAATATTTTTCTTGTCAGCCTCTTTCTCGCCTTCAACTAAAGCAAGTTCCAAGCCGTGGACATCATCGAACTGAAGAGTATCCTGTCCGAACAGCTGAGTGATTTCAGTTGTTATGTTTTGCTCTTTCAAATGATTATTCCATTCAGTCATGCTGCCTTTAGGAATTCTGAAAGCAATTCTGCCGACCTGGCCGCTGCCTTTTACTCCCGGTCTGTCGACCACCCAGTTAAAGAAAGTAATAATCGTCCCCGGACTGCCGTTATAATCTCCAAAATATAAATGATAAACTCCTGGATCATCAAAGTTAACTGTCTGCTTAACGAGTCTTAAACCGAGTACATCTCTGTAAAATTTTATATTTTCATTCGGATCCCCGACAATTGCGGTAATATGATGAATTCTTTTAATTGCTTCCATTTACGGTTTCCCCTTTATTATTTATTTCTTCTCGTATCAAACGGTCTGATTGCAGCTTCAATTTGTGCACGTTTTGGTTCCAGGAATGGAGGCAAGGCCAGACTTTCGCCTAATGTTTCATAAGGCTCGTCGCCCATGAATCCCGGCCCGTCTGTAGACAGTTCAATCAAAATGTGACCGATACGGGCGTATAATGCTTCAAAGTAAAAACGGTCTACGAGTCCTGAATTGCCAAGTCCCATCTTGCGGTATTTTTCTTCCCATGCTGCAAGTGCCGCATGATCTTCCACTCTGAATGATACATGGTGAACTTCACCGTAGCCCTGACGTCCTTCAGCACCTTCATCTCTACGAAGGATTACCTGGCCGCCGTTGCCGCCTGCTCCGACGTTTAACAGCGTTACGTTATCTTCTTCAATAATAGGTTTCATGCCGTATACATCCTGAAGTATTTTTTTAAAATCATCGTAATAGCTTACGGTAATTTCAATCGGTCCAAGACCGTAGACTGCTTTATCTTCAGGTACAGGACCATTTTTCCATGGTTTACCTGGTGCCACCCCTTCGTTGTTTTCATCAGAGAATAGCTGATATCTCTGGCCATCTGCTTCTTCAAAAGGCAGTACCTTTTTACCGAACAGTTCCTGAATACCATCATGTTTAACATTATTTTCTTCAAAACGGTTTAAATAATATTCTAAAGCTGCATCGTCTGGGACTCTGAGACCGGTTCTTGAAATTGAGTTTGTGCCTCTCGACCCTTTAGGATTATTAGGGAAGTCAAAGAATGTCATATCAGTGCCCGGTGATCCTTCGTCATCTGCAAAAAACGTATGATAAGTCTGAATATCATCCTGGTTCACTGTTTTCTTAACTAAACGCATACCGACAACTTCCGTCATAAATTTATAATTCCTCATCGCATTGTCTGTCATTGCTGTTACATGGTGTATCCCTTTTAAATTTTCATTAGTCATAATATCTTCCTCCGGTTTTTATTTGAGTAAACTTTCAGCGTGCAGCCCGATTCTTTTTAATAGATTAATTGCATCTTCTACTTCATGGTCATCCCACTCATCAAATATCGTATTGATGAGAGCCTCCTGTTCTACGACTCTTGTATCCATATACTGTTTACCATCACCTGTAATGCATGCAAACATTACTCTTCTGTCTTCGGGACAGGGATTTCTGTATAAAAAACCTTTCTTTTCAAGCTTATCTATAACGTAGGTAATACTGCCGCCGCCCATCAGTATTTTTTTGCCGATGGACTGGATAGGCTGATCTCCTTTGTGATACAACAATTCCATCACTGCATATTCATTAAGGTTAATTTCTTTCTTTAAAAAATCCTGTTTAATAAGTTTTTGTACGGATTGCGAGGACTTTATAAAAACAGTAAATGCTTTTATACGTGCTTCTTTTTCATTCATGTCTGCACCTCCTTCAATTAGTTCAGTTTTAAGTATATTAAATTTAATCTATATATAGTATAATACTTAGATTTAGAAATATCAAGCTTTATATATTACCTCTGATATACTATATGTTATCTGAATATTTATTGTATTCGAATAATAGTTATGCTAATGTTATGAAAAAATTACTTTTCTATATAAAGAGGGTTTGAAATGATTGCACTGAGAGAATTAACGACGATAAAAGATCTTGAACAGCTTGAAAAAATAGAACGGAATGTCTGGGATATGCCGCCGCTGCCAATACATCAAACGCTGACAGCAGTTAAAAACGGCGGCATAATTATCGGTGCCTTTGACAAGAAGGAAATTATAGGTTTCAGTTACGGTTTTGCCGGTTTTAAAGACAGTCAAACATATCTTTGCTCCCATATGCTCGGGATAGAAGAAGAATATCGTTCCAAAAAAATAGGGGAACAGCTGAAAAGACAGCAGCAGGAAATAGCGATTAGAAAAGGCTATTCAGAAATACACTGGACATACGATCCGCTGGAAACACGTAATGCATATTTGAATTTAACTAAGCTGAAGGGTATATGCTCTGTTTACATGGAGAATGCTTACGGAGAGATGAAAGACGGTTTGAACAAAGGACTGCCATCCGACCGTTTCGAAGTTCACTGGCATATATCAAGCGGGCATGTTAGAGAAGCTGAAACTGTAAATTACAAAAATGCAGTGCCGCTCAACGAAGTAAATATTAACAATGGTCTTCCTTCCTGCACTGTGTTTCACGAGGAACAATTGTCCGAGGATATTTACGGCTTTGAAGTCCCTAAGGATTTCCAGCATATAAAATCTGAAAATCAGGAAATTGCAATGGAATGGAGAATGCTGACCCGAAAGATATTTCAGGATCTTTTTAGAGCAGGATATGCTGCAGTACATTTAATTCCCGGGAAATATACTGCAACCTACATATTTGTAAAAGAGAATACATTAAATCTTGGAGGACATAAATAATGAAAATTGAACATATCGTTATCAGACATTTGGAAATGGATATGAAAGCACCATTCACAACCAGTTTTGGAACATTTGACAAAAAAGAGTTTTTACTTCTTGAAGCAATTGATGCGGATGGAACAATCGGCTGGGGTGAATCGGTAGCGTTCAATGTGCCTTTCTACAGTGAAGAAACAGTAAAGACGAACTGGCATATGCTGGAGGACTTTTTAATCCCGCTTATTTTACATAAGGAAATCATCCATCCAAGTGAAGTTAATGAGATTTTCTCAGCTATCCGCAAAAATAATATGGCTAAGTCTGCTCTGGAAGGTGCAATTTGGGATATTTACTCTCAGCAGACAAACCAGTCATTAGCTCATGCTCTTGGCGGCACAAGAAAAAATATCGATGTCGGCATCAGTATCGGCATCCAAAATTCTATTGAAGAACTTGTGGACATCGTGGCCGGTTTCGTTAAGGAAGGCTATAAACGCATCAAAGTTAAAATTAAACCGGACTGGGACGTAGAAGTGATGCGCACGCTGCGTAAAACTTTTCCTGATGTTGCAATTATGGCTGATGCTAATTCTGCTTACAGGCTGGCAGATACTGAGTTATTAAAACAACTGGACGACTTTGATTTAATGATGATTGAACAGCCTCTCGCTTCAGATGACATTATCGACCATGCTCAGTTGCAACAGGAACTGGCAACACCGATCTGTCTCGATGAAAGTATTCACTCCCTTGAAGATGCAAGAAAAGCTGTAGAGCTCGGTAGTACTAAAATTATCAATATTAAAATCGGACGTGTCGGCGGTTTAACTGAAGCTGTTAAAATTCACGATTACTGCAAGGAAAATAATATTCCTGTCTGGTGCGGAGGCATGCTTGAATCCGGTGTTGGAAGAGCACATAACGTTGCACTGACCACTCTTGAAAACTTCACTTTACCGGGTGATACAGCCAGTTCCAGCCGCTACTTTGAAAAAGATATTATCGAACCTGAAGTCATCGCAGAAAATGGTTCTATCGAGGTCCCGGAAACTGCAGGCATCGGTTATACAGTTAATCGCGATACTGTTGAATCCTACACCGTTGCAAAAAAAGAATATAAATAAAACAAAGGAACGATTACTATGAAAAAAAGTTTCCAGATAGGAAGTGCCTTTGTCGGTCTTATCGTCGGTGCAGGTTTTGCTTCCGGGCAGGAAGTCATGCAGTACTTTACCAGTTTTGGGATATGGGGAACAGCCGGAGGAATTGTTACAACGTTGCTGTTTATTTTTCTCGGCTACACATTCGCTAAGCTTGGTACGAACTTAAGAGCCAATTCCCACAAGACAGTACTGTACTACATAGGCGGTAAATTCATCGGCCCTATCCTTGATATCGTTATTACATTTTTCCTGTTTGGTGTCGCGGTAGTGATGTTTGCCGGTGCAGGATCAACATTTAACCAGATGTTCGGCATTACTGCTGTAGCTGGAAGCATTATTATGGCAGCTGCTGTTATCCTGACATTGCTTCTTAATACCAATAAGATAATCGGCATCATCGCTACTATTACACCTTATTTAATCGCTGTTATTTTTGTGATTTTGATTTATTCTATTTTTTCAATGGATTTATCAATTCCTGAAGCTGATGAGTTGGCAAAACAGCAGCCGTCAGCAGCATCAAACTGGCTGTTAGGCGCATTTCTATATGTATCTTATAACTTAGCCGCAGGAGCAGCACTCCTTATCATTATGACGGGAAATGAAAAAGACAAAAAAGCTGCCGGCATGGGCGGAGTGCTCGGCGGACTGATGCTCGGTATACTGATTATCCTGATTCATATTGGTATGTTTGCACGCATTGATGTCGTAGCAGGAAAAGATATGCCTACTCTGGAACTCGCCAATCAGATACATCCTGTAATCGGTCTGCTTACAGCTGTTGCACTGCTCGGTATGATTTATAATACCGCTGTTGGAATGCTGTACTCATTTACCGTGCGTTTTATAGCACCTGAAAGTAAATCTTATCGTCCTGCCGTCATTGTTATCGGCATACTCGGTTTTATTGCAAGTCTTATAGGCTTCACAACACTTGTCGGCAGCGTTTACGTAGTAATGGGTTACCTTGGGTTTGTTCTGATTATCCTCGCTGTTGCTGCATGGCTCCGGAAGCCGCAAAACAATTAATCCTTAAGGGAGGACTTTTCACACATGATAAATGAATTAGTGAAAGATTATAATACTGCGTTAAATTACGACGGGGTTGATGGCAAAAGACTGGCTGAGAGACTCGATGCAATCTCAAAAATTGGTGTACTTCCAACAGGCGGCGTCAGCCGTCAGGGGTTCTCACCGGAAGAAAAAGAGGCTAAGGAATTAGTTGCAGGCTGGATGAAAGATGCCGGACTTACTGTGGAAACTGATGCTGCGGGCAATGTTTTCGGCAGATTTAAGGGAAAAGATAATTCTCAATCCATTGCTTCCGGATCGCATATAGATACAGTGCCTGCAGGCGGGAACTTCGACGGTGTTCTCGGTGTGCTGGCTGCACTGGAAGTTGCAGAGGCCTGGAAAGCATCAGGCTGCATTCCCGAAAAATCATATGAAGTTGTGATATTTTCCGATGAAGAAGGCGCCAGATTTTCAAGCGGTGTATTCGGCAGCCGGTCCTATATGGGCTTGGTTGATGATGAGTTAATAGCATCTCTCAGAGACAGTGAAGGTTTAAATCTCGAAGCGGTTCTCGAACAATATGGATCTTCTTTATCAGACTACAAAAATATTCAGCAGCGGGACTGGACTTTTTTTGCTGAAGCGCATATCGAACAGGGTAAACTGCTCGAGAAAAACAAGCTTCCTGTCGGGATAGTTAACGGTATAGCAGGACAGGCATGGCTCGAGGTAGAATTTAAAGGACTTGCCGGGCATGCAGGGAATACTCCAATGAACGACAGACAGGACGCACTAGTTGCTGCAGGCCGCTTCGTCAGTGAACTGGAAGAAATTCCGAAACTGGTAAGCGATACCGCAGTCGCAACTGTCGGTAAACTTGCCGTTTTCCCAAATGGCGCCAACGTTATACCAGAATCCGTTAAAATGATTGTCGATATACGGGATATACACGAAAACACCAGAGACACGCTGCTTGAGCTCATCTCAGAACGGGCATATGACATTGCAAAAGAACGTAGTATCGACGTTGCAGTGAGCCGTACATCACGTGTTAAACCGGTTCCGGTTGAAGAAACTTACAAGGATGAACTCCGCGATATATTAACCGATTTAGATATTGAACCAATGGAGCTGCCGAGCGGGGCAGGTCATGATTCAATGAATATCGGGCTCGAGCTGCCTGTCGCAATGATTTTTGCACGCAGTAAAGATGGTATCAGTCATAATCCTAAAGAGTGGACCAGTCTAAATGACTGCGTGACGACCGTTCATGTATTAAAAAAATTCTTAGAAAAACAAATGAATAAATAAATTAAAAAATTACTGCCGCTTTGATTTAAGCGGCAGTAATTTTTATTTTCCTGTATTTTTGAACTGTAAAATTCGTTCGCCAATTTCATCTCTGACTCTTTGAAATTCCTGCCATTCTTTGCCTGCCGGGTCATCAAATCCCCAATGAGCTTTAGTCACATGAGCTGGGAGCACGGGACAGTTCTGATCCGCATCGCTGCACAATGTAACAACGAGGTCAGATGCATTGAGAATATCTTTTTGAATTAAATCTGATGTATTGTTGCTGATGTCAATGTTGATTTCAGCCAATGCCTCAATTGCTTTCGGATTCACACCATGCGCTTCTATTCCGCCAGAATACACATTCCATTCTTCTCCGAGAATCTCCTTACCAAGTCCTTCAGCCATCTGACTGCGGCAAGCGTTGCCTGTACATACAAAGTATATTGTCTTTTTAGCCATAGTTATCCCTCATTTAAAATATTAATAACGTAAAGTATAATCCGAGCAGTGTCATAATCAGCACAGGAGGCGTTATCAGTATGCCGATTTTAAAATACGTTCCCCATGATATTTTCATATCTTTTTTAGCTAGTACATGCAGCCACAGCAGCGTTGCAAGTGAACCGATAGGCGTTATTTTTGGTCCTAAATCAGAACCGATTATGTTCGCATAGATCAGACCTTCTTTAATAACATCCTGAGTCCCGGTTTCGCTGATTGCTATCGCATTAATCATCACTGTCGGCATGTTATTCATGACCGACGACAGAATTGCCGCGATTGCACCCATGCCCATAACAGTGGCTAAGAGTCCGTATTCAGTCATTGCAACAATAGAATCTGCAAGCAGATCCGTAAGGCCTGCATTTCTCAAACCGAAAACAACGACGTACATACCGATTGAAAAGACAACGATATTCCACGGTGCACCTTTGATCACACGTGATACACTGACCGCTTCTGATTTACGTGCCAGTACCAGAAAGACAAGCGCAATAGCTCCCGCGATAAACGACACAGGCACCGCGATAAATTCACTCAGTAGGTAGCCAACTAAGAGCATGATCAGTACTATCCAAGATATTTTAAACATTTTTTTATCTTTAATAGCTTCATGCGGCAGTTTCAAACTACTGTCATCGAAAGTACCCGGAATCGATTTTCTGAAGAAGAGCCATAACACCAGAATACTTGAGACAAGTGAAAACATATTAGGAATAATCATATGCAGAAAATATTCTATAAATCCGATATTAAAGTAGTCAGCCGACACGATATTCACCAGATTGCTGACAATCAGCGGAAGCGATGTCGTGTCCGCTATAAAACCGCTGGCTATAACAAATGGGAAAATCACTTTTTCCTTAAAGTTTAAATTCCGGACCATCGCCAGTACAATCGGTGTCAGAATTAATGCTGCACCGTCATTTGCAAAGAATGCTGCAACGACAGAACCGAGCAGCGCTATATAGATAAACATTTTAAGACCGCTGCCGTTTGAGGCTTTAACCATGTGTCGTGCCGACCATTCAAAGAATCCTATTTCATCCAGTATTAATGAAATCAGTATTACAGCGACAAACGTCAATGTCGCATTCCAGACGATCCCTGTCACTTCTATAATATCTCCGAATGATACAACACCCGTTACTACGGCAAGTACCGCGCCGACCATTGCCGTAATACCGATATCGAGCCCTCTCGGCTGCCAAATTACAAATATTAAAGTAATAATAAATATACTTACCGCCAGTATCGTCATTAGCAAACACCTTTTTTCATAGTTTGACATGCACAGTCTTCGCTGGCTGAATTAATAAGCTGAAGCTGATTTTCAATATTATGCATCACTTCGTGATTAAGCTCATACATCACTTTATTGCCATCTTTTCTTTTTGTTACAAAATTACTGTTTACGAGCACTTTCATATGATGGCTCAATGTCGGCTGGGAGAATTCAAAATGTTCCAGTAAGTCATAGCCGCACAATTCATCACACGATAATAAATCGAGTATTTCAAGGCGGCTTGGATCCGCTATAATTTTTAATAATGAAGCTGTTTCATGATAATTCATAAATATACCTCCGTAATCTTTTTATAGATTACCATCTATATAGATTGAGGTCTATTATATTATTTTCTTTTTTGATACATCGTATAGACGGTACCGCCATGTGATGAAGATATATTTAATTGAATTTCAAACTTTTGGCAAATATTCTCTATGACTGTAATTCCTGTTTTTTTAGCGGCTCCGGACTTATCAAATCCCTTGCCATAATCTTTAATAATCAATTGATTATCTATAATAATATCCAGTTTATTAGTGTGAGAATGCCTGAAGATATTAGATATAATATTTTCGAGCAAACGTTCAATCCATAAATCGTCCGCCGTCCATTTTAAAATTATTTTACGCTCAATATTTACCTCAATCTGATTTTTATTAAGCAGATAAAACCATTTCTCCATTGTCTTCTCTATCAATCCATTCAATTCAACTTCCTTTTTGAAAACATAGTAATTATTAATATCAAATAATGCTTGACTTGAAATAGTGTTCACTAACTTACTGATATAATCAACTTTACTGTAGAGAACACCGGCCTCATCCTGCGGGATACCATGTTCTTGATTATACAAGTAAATCTCCAGATTCAGGGCATTCAAGGGGGTATTTATGTCATGAGATAACTGTTTTAAATATTCTCTTCTTAAATCCTCCATCTGAGAAATTTCCAACTCTTTCGCTCTCAGCCTGTCAATCAGTGTATTAATAGAACGTGCAAGCTGATTGAGTTCATCTTCACTGTCATTTATCACTTCCAATTTGTCAGGAAAATCAGCATCTTCTGCAATTTTTTTAACGGTTTTCTCCATCTCTGTAACTCTTTCAATAACTCTCTTAAAATATCTCGCTCCCAGGAACATAAGACTAAATAAGATAGCAAAGAACATCAGATAAAAATAAGAAGTAATAATGCTTTCTTGAAAGGATTCATTTATATTCAATATCGCTGTAATCCATCGATGTCCGAAGAACACCATATATCCTAAAACGATAAAAACTAGTGGAATCGCTGCAATACTTATACTAATCATGAAATAGAATTTATAAAGCAGGCTTCTATTTTTCATGATAATTCATCCTGTATCCAATACCATGAATTGTAGTAATAATCTTGTTATTTTCATCTCCGATTTTATACCTGATTTTCTTGATATATACATTGAGCGTATTATCAAAAGCATCTCCATCCGGCCAAACATATTCAAGAATTTGCGATTTGGTCAAAGTCTTATTTATATTAGCAAAAAGGTAAAAAAACAAACGATTTTCCGTTCTCGTTAAAGTAATTAAATTTAGATTGCTGTCGTATATTTCGAAATGCTCCGGAGATACTGTGAGTCCAAACAGAGTTACAGGCTCTTTCTTGTAAAATCTTTCTGCTATATTCTCAATTCGGGAAATGAGTTCGAGGGGATGAAATGGTTTAGTAACATAATCGTCGCCCGAACGCAGTCCGACTATTTTACTGTCTATATCATTTCTTGCAGTCAAAAAAATGATAGGAATATCAACGTGCTGATTAATATACTCACTAATGGACAGTCCATCGTCAAACGGCAGCATAATATCGAGAAGGATAATGTGTATGTTTGCAAGATCTTCTAATACATTTTCACCGGTAGGATTTAAATACACATTGGCACCTTCAGCTTCAAGAATTTTACTTAAATTTTTGGCAGAGCTGATATCATCTTCAACGATTAGAATATTATAATTTTTCATACATCAATCCCCAGTCCTCTCATTTATACAAGAAAGTTTATCAAAACTAGAAATACAATTAAACATAAAAAAGCGGTTAGACCAGAGATATTGGCTAATCTGAAACTTCTATTTTCAGGACTTTTAGTGATTATTTCCAGAGCTATTAAACTCAGTGAAGCTAACGCTGACACCACCATTAAAATACCTAATATCGTAATTAATGTTTCCATATTTATCAACCTCTATTCATGTATTTTAAATTTTTTATAAGCTAAAAAGTAAAGGGATAAAGTTGTTATAACTGTAATCAGAAAACCCGTTAGTGTATGAATCAACGGTTTATCATAATAAAAGCTGCTATCTAAAAGTAAATGACCAATTCTATAGCCTAAAGTTGCGGGCAGCAGGTAGGAGAATGGCGCTGCTATTAAAATCATTGAAATAATCGTAAACACTATGCCTGCAGTAAAAGAAATAATAATATTTTTTGTTATATTAATAATGAACAGTGTGAGGGCGCCTACACTTACAATGATAAAAATATTCAGTGATATAAATGATAATGAAATTCTTCCAAGTGTCAGTAATCCTGCATTGTTAAAAGCATAAAAAATTATAATTATAAATAAATTAACTAACATAAGTTGAAGTGAAATCAGCAGGAAGGCCAGCACTTTTGAGTTGAAAAGTTTAAATTTATTCTTATCGTATGACAGCCATGTTAACAAAGTCCGATTAGTATATTCCATATAAAATATTGATGCAGCAATGACACTTGTGATAATTGGCAAAAGCATTAAGTACTGGTTGTATAATCTAAAATAAAAACCGTTCTTTAAACTTAAATTATCATCATTTATATAAAAATTTATCCCGTTCATCATGAAGGGTACTAAGCTCAATATTGTGATATAAACCATAAATTTCTCATATCTGATTTTATAAAATTCATTTTTTATATATTGAATCATAGTAACTTCATTCCTTGTATGTTCAGATTCATCACAGTCACATATAGAGACTCGAGACTATGCCTCTCGCAGTTTGAATAGAATGCGGATAATTCTTCATAATTCCCATATATCTTAAAATCGATATCTGTCTTAAGGATATTAACCGGATGCTGGAACTGTTTTTTGAATTCTGTATCAGTTTTTTCTATAAAATTGACAGAAACTAATCCGTAAGGGGCACGAGAATTAAAAAGATGACCTATGAGCACACCGTCTTTAATGAGTATAAGAGTGTCTGCAAAAGCTTTAAGTTCATGCAGCATATGACTGGAAATCACAGCAGTTCTTTCAGCAGACTTAATTTCTCTGGTAATTATTTCTCTCATATCTTTAATCCCTATAGGATCAAGACCATTTGTTGGTTCATCCAGAAGAATAATATCAGGATTATTCATCATGGCACGTATTAAACCTAATCGCTGCTTCATGCCTAATGACAAATTTTTAAATTTCTTTTCTTTCTCCTCACTCAGATTGAACTTATTAAACATATGACTGAAATCTAAATCAAATAAATTTATATAAGAAGCATGAAGACATAAATTTTCCTGACATGTAAGATTTGCGTAAAAACCAGGGTATTCTATTAAATGGCCAATAGTACTTTTCTTTAATGTGGTAACTGAACCTGAGTAAGGAACAAGATTTAAAATGGCTTTAAACAGTGTTGTTTTCCCAGAACCATTTGGACCAAGTAAACCGTATATTTGTCCAGCTTTAAAATTGTAAGTTAAATCTTTTAATGTTTGCTGTTTTTTATAAGACACAGATAATTTTTGAATATCTATCATATATAATCTCCTTTCATATCTATAAGTTAAGTATAAGAAGGAAATCTGAATTTATTATGAATACAATTTAAAAAGGACTGGAATTTTCTCCAGTCCGGTTAGTAACAATTATTAATTTTTAAACAGTTCTCTTTCTTTCCAATTACCAAACTTATAGTAAAGGTAGGCAAAAATACTGCTGATTATAAAGCTGACGCCCATACCCATCCCGACTCCGCTTTCTCCAAAGTGGGAAGCAAACAGGACAGATAGTGGATAACGAAGTATCCAGAACGAAATAATATTCAGTATAAGCACCTGGTACATCGCTCCTGATGCTCTAACAATACCGTTTAAGACAAAGTTTAATCCTAAAAATGGGTAGCACAGCGCGACAATTCTTAAGTAATCCGTACCGAATTCTACGGCTGCTTCGTCCTGGATGAACATTCTGATGCCTGCTTCTGCGAATATAATAACGACAGCCGCAACACTCAGCATTAACCCAAAGTTATAAAGAGCGGCATAACGTGCGATTTGTTTTACGCGTGACCATTGCTGAATACCAATATTTTGTCCTGCCATAGCATTCACTGCCGTACCCAGAGCCATTGCCGGCAGCATAATTAAACTGTCGAGGCGCTGTGCTGCGCTGAATCCCGCTACACTGTCTGCACCAAACTGTGTAACGACACTTAATATCGCTGCCATTCCCGCGTGAATCACTCCCATTTGCAGTCCGGCTGGAATACCCAGTTTTAAAATCAGCCCGACTTCATAACGTGCCGGTAACGAAGGTATTTTAAACGGCACCAGATTGCGTTTTACTGCGAGATAAGCACTGTACAGAAATGCAATTACTTGTGAACCCACTGTAGCGAGGGCAGCACCCTGGATACCGAGATCAAATACAATCATAAAGAGCGGTGACAGAACAGCATTCAGTATGACCGCAAGGAAGACGATTCTAAGTGGCGTCTTGCTGTCTCCAAGTGCTCTGAACACAGTATTAATAAAGTTATAGCCAAATAAGAAGAACATGCCGAGAAGGCTTATTTGAAGGTATGATGCCGCTATATCGAGAATAGCATCCGGTGTCCCTATAATCCCGAGCAAACTTTCTGCAAATATATAACCGATTACAGCAAAAACCACAGACATTACAGTCATAATAACGATAAAAGCATTTAAATAGCGCTTCAGACCCTCATCATCTTTACGACCATGCTGCTGAGATAAAATCGTCAGGGCCGCATTGTTTAATCCAAGGATGAAAGACAAGATAGTGACCAGTATTGTTGTTGCAATGGCCACAGCACCGAGCGCCTCTGCACCGAGAATATTTCCAACCCAGAGACTGTCGACGATTTGAAAGCTGGTCTGCAGTAGATTTGCCAGCATAATCGGCGCTGAAAATATAATCAGCGGCTTTAATATAGGACCGGTTGTAAAATCACTTTTCGAGCTTTTCATTTCTTCACCTGCTGATTTTTAGTTACTGTAAAACACAATGTAATATTATAAGACGAAGCAGCTGAAAAAGCTAAGTATTGGTTCTAAAATTATCGGTATATCTAGAAAAGAAAGGGTATATCAGTAACGATGTAAGAAAAAGGAGCTGTTTTTATGAAATGGGTTAAATGGGGATTGATATTCATCTTTGGATTAATCGCCGGATTGCTTCTCTCCGGTTTGTTTGGAAATGCGTTTAACTTTTTATAAGACAAGCAAAAAAACGGCCACCAAAGTGACCGTTTTTGTTTACTCTATCGGTGCGCTGCGAATATGGAATCTGACACCTCTCGGCCCCTCCACGCTGAACATACCGCCGATGCCTTTAACAACATCAAGCGTAATTTGCGTATGCTTCCAGTATTCATACTGCTTATGGTTCATATAAAAAGGCACACCTTCTATTTCACCAAGCTGCACGTCGACATCTCCTATAATCATCATGCCTTCTTTTAGGCACATCGGACTGGAACCGTCGCAGCACCCCCCTGACTGGTGAAAAATTAAGTCTCCGTGTTCTTCTTTTAATTCTTTAATAAGTGATCTGGCCTGATCAGTCGCGTAGACTTGTTCAAGTACTGCCAATTAGAAAAATCCTTTTGGTGATTCACTGTAGCTGACCAGCAGGTTTTTAGTCTGCTGATAGTGTCCAAGCATCATCTTATGGTTTTCCCGGCCAATACCACTCATTTTATAACCGCCAAATGCTGCGTGAGCAGGGTAGTCATGGTAAGTGTTTACCCATACACGACCCGCCTGAATTGCACGTCCTAAACGATATGCTCTGTTCTGGCTGCGTGTCCATACGCCTGCGCCAAGTCCGTACAGTGTATCGTTTGCAATTTCGATTGCTTCATCGTCATCTTTGTAAGTGGCTACTGCAAGTACCGGCCCAAAAATTTCTTCCTGGAAGATGCGCATCTTATTATGGCCTTTAAAGATAGTCGGTTCGAAATAATATCCGTTTTCGATATCGCCGTCGACTTCTTTTAAGTTTCCGCCTGTCAGTATTTCTGCGCCTTCTTTTTTACCGATATCCAGATAAGAAGCTATTTTTTCTTTCTGTTCATTTGAAGTCTGAGCGCCCATCATCGTATCCGGATCCAGCGGATTACCGACTTTAATCTGTTCGACACGCTTGATAACACGTTCCATAAATTCATCAAAGATATCCTCATGAACAAGCGCACGTGACGGGCATGTACACACTTCTCCCTGATTAAGCGCAAACATTACCAGGCCTTCGATTGCTTTGTCCAGATATTCATCGTCTGCATCCAGAACATCTTTTGCGAAAATATTTGGTGATTTCCCGCCAAGTTCCAGCGTTACAGGAATGATATTCTGACTTGCATTCTGCATAATGATGCGTCCTGTCGTTGTTTCACCGGTAAAGGCAATCTTATTAATGCCGGTGTGTGTTGCGAGTGACTGCCCTGCTTCCGAACCGAAACCGTTAACGATATTTAAGACACCGGCAGGAAGCAGGTCTCCAATCAGTTCCGCCAGATGCAGTATCGTAGTCGGCGTCTGTTCTGCAGGTTTTAAGACGATAGAGTTGCCGGCTGCAAGAGCAGGTGCGATTTTCCACGTTGCCATAAGCAGCGGGAAATTCCATGGAATAATCTGCCCGACGACTCCAAGCGGTTCATGATAATGATATGCCACTGTATCGTTGTCTATTTGTGAAATACCGCCTTCCTGTCCGCGGATAACACCTGCAAAATATCTGAAATGGTCGACAACAAGGGGCAAATCGGCATTTAATGTTTCACGCACAGCTTTACCATTTTCAAAGGTTTCTAATACAGCAAGCTCTTCCAGATGTTCTTCTACACGGTCTGCTATTTTTAAAAGAATATTACTTCGCTCCGTTACAGATGTTAATCCCCACGACTTCTGCGCCTCGCGTGCTGCAGCAACTGCTTTATCGACATCTTCCTGTTTAGAACGGGGCACTTTAGACACGACTTCACCGGTTACCGGAGACTCGTTTTCAAAATACTCGCCATCTGCAGGCGGTGTCCACTCACCGCCGATGTAGTTTTCGTATTGTGTTTTAATCTTATACTTGGCGCCTTCTTTATTTGGAAATTCAAATACCATTTCTTTTCCCCCTTATTATGTTTTTGATACTTTCATTCTACCTAATAAGAGCACTTAATGTAAAGGCTTTCAATTTACAGATAATTCTATTTTAAGTTTTAAAAAAGACGGATGCTTCTATGCATCCGTCTCTCTTTATTTAACTATAAGCACCGGTATATTGGCCCGTTTTGCTACTTTATAGCTCACACTGCCCATCATCATTCCCTGCAAAGCATTTAATCCTCTATTGCCTAGTATTACAATGCCATAATCTCCGCTGTTAGAGACTTTAACCACAGTTTCATCAGGTATACCTCTTTCAAAAATAACGTTATAATCAACGTTATTTTCTTCGTATAACTCAATAATATCCGACAGTTTCACTTTTTGTTCCTGGATGGTATTTTCACCATGAAGGATTGCATCTTTTGACTTTTCTATTTGGATTACATTCAGTATTGTAACCTTTGCAGTTTCATTAATGAAATTCAGTGTTTCTTCTGCGGCCCTGAAACTGTTATTCGATCCGTCCGCTGCAAGCAGTATCGATTTATACATTTAAATCCCCCCGTTCTCTAAGTTAAATGCTGTTCATTCAGCTGACTGAGTTCTTTAACGATTTTTCGGCTGTCTGCATTTAATTTATCCACGTATACCGTGTTTCCTTTATCTTCAAACTTCCTGACCATTGTATCTATTGCATCTACTGCGGAATCATCCCAGAGGTGCGCCTGTGAGAAATCCAGACGGATGTCCTTATCGTATTGCTTAAATTCAATTTGTTCAATCATCGTATCTATCGAAGCGAAAAATATTTGTCCTTCGAACAGAAAAATGTAATGGTTTTCTGTTAATTTAGAAGTCACTTTTACTTTTGATATCTTTGTTGCAAAGAAAATTGCGCTGAAGAATACTCCTGCAATAACACCGACTGCCAGATTGTCAGTAACTAAAATAATCCCTACAGTAAGCAGCATAACAAATACATCCGTGCGCGGAGCAGCTTTCATATACTTAAATGTTTTCCAGTCAAATGTGCTGATAGTAACGACCACCATAATTCCTGCGAGTATCGGCATAGGTATTTGCACGACCAGATCCCCGAAGACAATGATGAGCAGCATTAAGACAACACCTGCTGTAAATGTGGATAAACGCGTCGTAGCTCCTGATTTAACGTTAATCACTGACTGTCCAATCATCGCACAGCCGCCCATGCCGCCAAAAAAACCAGTCACAAAGTTTGCAATACCCTGGCCGCGTGATTCTTTGTTCTTACTGCTGTACGTATCTGTTGCATTATCAACAATGCGTGCTGTCAGAAGACTTTCAACCAGACCTACAATAGCCATCGATAATGAATAAGGGAAGATAATTTTTAATGTTTCGAGAGTGAGAGGCACATCAGGTATAATGAAGCTCGGCAATGATTTTTCTATCGCTCCCAAATCACCGACTGTGCGTACTTCAGCCCCGAAAAATATATAACATGCTGTTAATACAACCAGCGCAACCAGCGGAGCGGGTATTTTTTTGAGAAATTTCGGCAGTAGGTAAAGAATCGCAATTGTTATCGCTACATAGATATATGTATCAAATGAAATGCCGAAAATATGCTGCAGCTGCGCCATGAAAATCATTATAGCCAGTGCATTGACGAAGCCGATCATAACCGAATTCGGAATGAATTTTAAGAGCTTTCCTACTTTAAAAATCCCGAGAATGATCTGTATTATTCCCATCAGTATCGTTGCGGCAAATAAATATTCCACACCGTATTCTCTGACAAGCGGTACGACTAATAATGCAACTGCACCCGTTGCAGCTGAAATCATCGCCGGCCTTCCTCCGACTAAAGAAATAATTACCGCGATGAGAAACGAAGCATAAAGCCCGACCATTGGATCTACTCCAGCAATTATAGAGAACGCTATAGCTTCCGGAATGAGTGCCAGCGCGACGACAATTCCCGCCATAATATTCGTCCCGGGCGAGGTCAGCCATTCTCTTTTAAACTTTTCTATCATATATTTTTGTCTCCTAAAATTTATTACTTATATAAAGTATAGCAGATGAAATCAATAAATTTCTTTATAAAATAACCTTATAAAATAGCATACGGGTTAAGTTTCATATAAAATGTATATGAGAATGCTGTTTAAATTAAAAATACCAGGAGGGATGAAATGAGAGCAGAACTGACAAAGTTCAAAGTAAAAGAGGGTAAGAGCGCTGTAGTTGATGAATGGATTGAATACATGCGTGATAATATGGACGATGTTCTTTTAAACCTTGAAGGTGAAAAGATGTACGTCGAAACAATTTTCCGGGAAGTCTTTATGGATGTTGAATACTTATACTGGTACAGCATCCAGAGTGATGAAAACGGCGAGAAAATTGACGATACCCACCTGGATGAAAAACATCTTGAATATATGGATGAATGCATTGATAAAACTTTCCGCCCTGCAGATATGCAGGCAGAAGTAGTCATGCTGCCTGAACACCTCAGACAATTACTTAGATAAAAATTACCCGCCAATGTTATTGGCGGGTAATTTTACTATATAATGACAGTAGAACATAACTTTTTTGTTATCTTAATGGAGGATGCATATGAAAAAACTGGCTGATATATTATTAAAACGAAGCCTGCTGTTCATAGTTTTAATTTTTACAGTGTCGGTTGTCGGCGTGTATACTTTTTTAACTATCGATCAGCGTGAAATTCCGGAAACAGAAGTGAATTTAATTAATGTTATCACTGCCTGGCCGGGGGCAGATAAAGATGACATTGAAGAGAACGTTACAAACATTATTGAAACGGAAATGTTCAGTATCTCAGATATTGAAGATGTATCGTCCGTATCGGAAGATAATGTTTCAGTACTTACGCTTTCTCTCAGTGACGGCAGCACTCCGGATAATGTGCTTAATGATGTTAACAACCTGGTGCAGAGCATCAGCGGTGATCTGCCGGAAAATGCTGCCCAGCCGGAAGTTGAATCCATCACAAATGCCTTTCCGCTCTTAAGCTATCAGATACATAGTGATTCCTTCGAAAATCTGGAAGCAGTCAGAGGAGACGTTGAAAGCTTAAAACAGGAAATTATACAAATGAACGGTGTCGACAGCGTAACAATCAAAGGTTACCGCGAGTCGGCATACGAAATTCAGCTGGACTGGGATGCTTTGGCAGAAGAACAGCTGAATCCAAATGAAATTATGAATGAAATTGATTTATCGCTCAGTCCTGTCATACTTGGCCAGGATGTTGAAGATGAAGAGATAATACGTCTTGCTTTTGAAGATGAAACCGCTCTTGAAACACTGGAACAAGTGCGTGTTGGTGAAAACAAAGTACCGCTTCTGGATATTGCCAGCATCGAATCGGTTGAAAGTACACCGGATGATATCGTTCAGTACAACGGCAGCGATGCAATATCATTCACCGTGTTCTTATCAAGCGGGGAGGATGTACCCTCGGTATCTGAAAATATAGAGGCCGTGATAAATGACGGCTTTGACAGTATGCCTGACAATGTAACTGTCGATAATATTTCATCGGAAAGAGAAAACGTCGAAGATATATTTGTCGGTTTATACACATCACTGCTGATTGCAGTTATTGCGGTAATTATCGGTACTTCAATCGGACTGTCACTGTTCGGTTCGATTACAGTGATGGTAACGGTACTGATTTCAATATTTATCGGATTTATCCCTATACCGTTAATCGGTGTTGATTTAAACCAGATTTCTGTGATTGGTTTAATTATTGCACTCGGTATACTCGTCGATGACTCGATTGTCGTCAATGATAATATCGAACGCAGGTTTACACTCGGAGAGAGTAAAGGAGATGCGATTTATAACGGTGTGAAAGAAGTCGCGCCATCAGTTATCGCATCAACAGCTGCAATTGTCTTTACATTCTCGCCGCTCCTGTTCTTATCCGGTGCAAACGGCGACTTTATTAAAGCACTGCCGAGTATTTTAATCTCTACAATGATTGTTTCAACAGTACTGGCATTGACATTTATTCCTGCGATGCGTCAGGTTATTCCGGTCAGGAAAGTACCTAAGCATCCGGGATTACTGGGTAAAGTATTTACATGGGGCAGTAGAATTTATGCCGATAAAGTACTGCCTAAAGTATTAAAGCGTCCATTGCTGACGTTCCTTGCAATACTTATTGTAACTCTGCTGTCAGTAGGTCTTGTCAGATTCACACCGTTCGAATTTTTCCCTGAAGCGGATCGCTCGGAAGTGACAATCGATCTGATTTTTGATGAAGGACAGACGATTGAGAAAACGCACGAAGATACTCAGGAAATACTCGATCATCTGCTCTCTGAAATGGACCATGTTAAAGGTTCATCAATCTTTACCGGCGATGGGCTGCCGAACTTATTCGGTGCATCGTTAGATCAGTCAGGTGAAAACACCGCCCAAATCGCACTTCAAATAGATAAAGAAAAAATGAGTGCTTCAGCAACAATTGATGAGTACGAAGAACCATTAAGAGATGCCTTCCCGGATGCAAAAATATTTATGAGTACAATTATCCAGGGTCCGCCGGCGAGTGCGCCGATTACAGTCGAGTTCTTTGAAGACGACCTTGAAACGCTCCGTGAGGAAACAGCAGCACTCACTGAACAGCTCGAAGAATCAGGCGACATCGTTACTTCAAGCATCGGCAGCCCTGTAGAAACACTCCAGTACAGTATCGATTACGATGCACTGGAAGAGAACGGTATTTCCATATCACAAGTTAAAAATGAACTGAACATGATTTCAGAAGGCATTCCAATGCAGGAAATCATTGAAGACGGCAGCAGTAAAGAGCTGTCTCTGAAATATGCAGATGAGTTTAATCTCGATAACGTCGATATTGTAAATATCGAAGACGGCCGTCCTGAAATGTATCCGCTAAGCGACTTTGTTACAGTATCGGAAACTGAAGATACACCTGCGATTCAGCACAAGAACGGTGAAAGAACAGCCGAACTTCAAGTATATGCAGCTGATGAAGCAGCGACTGAATCACTGATTAATGAATTCAGTGATGGACTTGACGGCAGCACTGAATTAATTGTCGGCGGAGAATCTTCCGACCAGACAGACTTCTTTGTTGAAATTGGTATTTTGTTCTCAGTTATACTGATACTTGTCTATCTTGTTATCGCATTTGAATTTAATTCGCTCGTTCTGCCGCTGATTATTGTCTTCAGCATCTTCCTCGCAATAAGCGGAGGAATTATCGGACTGTTTGTGACACAGACACCAATCAGCTTCCTCGGTATAATGGGGATGGTTTCACTGACCGGTATCGTCGTCAGAAATGCAATTGTCCTTATAGACTTTATCGAAATGCGCAGAAAAGACGGCAGTGTAGACGATATATACACTGCAATCTATGAAAGCGGACGCGCAAGATTCAAACCGATTATTTTAACTACTGTAACGAGTATACTCGCATTAATTCCTGTTGCTTTCAGCGGTGATGTTCTTTTTGAACCTCTTGCTGTAACAGTAATTGCCGGACTTGCCTTCTCGACACTCCTGTCGATGGTTGCAACGCCTGCCTTGTATTACTTCTACTACAAGTTCAGATACGAAAAAAAGAAATAATATAAAGTAAAAAGGACTTCCCGATCGGGGAGTCCTTTTTATCATTTTCTATAATATTCTATTTGCAGCTGTTTAACCTGCTGCGACAGTTCCTCATCAGGCCCATCAACTTCTGTATCATTAATAACTTCCTCAATACTCAGACCTTTTAGTGCACCGCGTTTTGTAACGCCAAGTTCTTTCTGCCAGTCTTTCAGCTGTGCTGATGAGCTTACGTAGACAATCCGGCCAAGCCCTGCCAGTGCATGTGCTGAAGAACACATCGAACAATGTTCACCAGATGTGTAAACTACTGCATTTTTACGATCTGATGGACTTAAATTTTCTACTGCCCATTTCGCGATTGCATATTCCGGATGTTTCGTTTGGTCTCCGTCTTTGTCGCGGTTGTGGTCTTCAAACAACACACTACCGTCTTTTGACACGAGCAGCGATCCAAAGGGTGAATTACCTGTTTTTAATGCCTCTTCAGCGAGTTCCACACTGCGTTTTAAGTATGCTTTATCTGATTCAGTTATCATTCAAGAACCTCCTTGTATTATTTTTTAATACTTTGGATGACTCCCGCCATTTCTATTGCCGTTACAGCCGCTTCAGAGCCTTTGTTGCCCACTTTCGCGCCAGCACGATCGATTGCCTGCTCGATGTTCTCAGTAGTTATAACGCCAAATATAACGGGCACGCCTGTTGATAATCCTGCATGGCTTATACCTTTTGCTGCTTCGTTACAAACATAATTATAATGAGTTGTACTGCCCCGGATTACGCAGCCGAGCGTGATAACACTGTCGTACTTCTTCGTTTCTGCCAGTGTTTTTGCTGTCAGCGGCAGTTCAAAGGCTCCCGGTACATATACTAAATCGATATTCTCATCTTTCACACCGTGCTTGAGTAATGTTTTATGTGCACCATCCAGCAGGCGATCGGTAATAAAATCGTTAAACTCTGCCGTAACTATTGCTATCTTCAAATTTTCACCGTTCATCGTTTTCTGTAATTCATTCATTATTTTTTCCTCCTATAACAGATGTCCCATTTTTTCTTTTTTTGTATTTAAATAATCTTCGTTATATATATTTGCAGTCACGATGTGTTCTCTCGAATGTACTGTAATACCTTCTTTTTGCAGTCCTTCAATTTTCTTCGGGTTATTGCTCAGCAGCGTTACCTCATCCACTTTTAAGTGTTTCAGCATAGCTGCTGCTTCTTCATATGTGCGCAGATCCGCATCAAAACCGAGATGTTCATTAGCAGTCACTGTATCGTAACCCTGTTCTATGAGTTCGTATGCTTTTAGTTTATTTGTCAGCCCGATACCGCGTCCTTCCTGGCGCATATACAGGATGATACCGTCTTCCTCACTGATAATCTGCATCGCTTTATCCAACTGATCCCCGCAATCACAGCGCGCACTTTTAAAGACGTCTCCGGTCAGACATTCAGAATGAATACGTACATTCATATGCGGAGTAATTTCTCCATGGACAAGAGCAAGATGCTCCTTGCCTTCACGGTCGATAAAGTCATACATTATAAACTGTCCAAATTTCGTCGGCATAGAAATAGTGCTTGCCAGCGTTACAGCGTGCTGCTGCATTATATATTTTTTCAAATTTTCGATAGTAATCATTTTTAAGCCGTGTTTTTCTTTATAGACTTTCAAATTATCAACACGTGCCATCGTCCCGTCTTCATTCATAATTTCACAAATTACACCTGCAGGTTTTGCTCCTGTAAGTCTTGCAAGGTCCACCGCAGCTTCTGTGTGACCTTGACGTTCCAGCACACCGCCATCCTTGGCAATTAGCGGAAATACGTGTCCCGGGCGGTTAAATGTTTCAGGTGAAACATTTATATCAAGAAGTGCTTTTACCGTATCGAATCGTTCGAAGGCACTGATACCTGTTGTCGAGTTGACGTGATCTATAGAAATTGTAAAAGCAGTCTGGTATTCGTCACTGTTATGTTCAGTCATCGGAGCCAGTCCTGCCTGCTCGGCAATATCAGCTGAAACAGGTGTACAAATCAGTCCTCTGGCATGTGCGGCCATAAAGTTAATCGCTGACGCATCGATAAACTCTGATATACCAACGAGATCTCCTTCATTTTCCCTGTTTTCATCATCCACAACGATGATTAATTTTCCTACTTTTAAATCTTCCAGTGCACTGTGTATTGAATCAAACATGAGTACCACCCGCTTTCTCAAAATTAAGCAGATGATTGATATGTTTAATCATCATATCCGCCTCTATATTGACAACATCCCCTTGTTTCTTTTGTCCGAGCGTCGTTTTGCTTTGTGTTTCAGGAATGATATTTAAAATAAATGTATTATTCTCAAGGTTAATATCGAACAGCGTCAAGCTGATACCGTCAATTGTTACAGATCCTTTTAAGGTCATGTATTTCATTAATTCTCGAGGGCATTCCACAGTGATTACTAAAGCATCACCGTCGTTATAAATACCGGCAATAACTCCTGTGCCGTCAACATGGCCGGATACGATATGGCCGCCAAGCCGCTGGTCCAGTCTCATCGCGCGTTCAAGGTTAAGCAGATCTCCATTCCTCAGTTCCGATAACGACGTTATTTTGTTCGTTTCATTAATAATCTCAACAAAGAATGACTGTTCTTCAAGTTTTGTAACGGTCAGGCAGACACCGTTCACTGCGATAGAATCACCAATATTTAAATCATCAAAAGTGGTGTTCTGTATTTCCAATTCAGTTAATGCGGATGTTTTATTAATAGAAAGTACGGGTGAAGTTTGTTCGATTAATCCTGTAAACATGCTTGAGTCCTCCTGTAAGTAAGTTTGATGTCCGACTCGAGCTTTTCAACATGATGCAATATCAGATTCAGCTGACCGTCTGGGTCGCCTTGATGAAGCTGATACTCAGAATAACCAAATATTTTCGGGGCAATGTAAATGATGAGGTCATCGAATAAGTTTTCGTTTAAAAATTGTGTGTGGATAGACGAGCCGCCCTCCACCAAAAGTGAAGCTATATTCCGTTCATATAATATATAAAGTACTTCGCTTAAATCGTAAGATCCAAAGTATAGTTCTGCACGATCTTCAAATGCTGCGTTCTCTTTATTGCTGGTAAAGATGATTGGCTTATGCGGATGTTTGAAAATATTCATATCCGCCTTCAGTGTTTGAGAGCCCAGCAGAATAACTGGTACAGGATGTGAATCGTTATCTGATAAACGGGTGGTCAGACTCGGATTATCGTTTAACAAAGTATGGCCGCCAATTAGTATACCGTCATGCTGCTGTCTGAGGTGATGCACATCCAGGCGTGAATATTCATTACTGACCCAGTGACTGTCACCGTTTTGGTGTGCAATTTTACCGTCAAGACTCATAGCACCTTTTAGTGTAATAAATGGCCGCTGATTCAGTATGCCGGTATTAAACGGACGATAAAGTTCTTCGACATCAGAGTGTTTCAGGTAAATCGTTTCTATACCCTGATCGTTTAATACCTTTAAGCCATCGACCTTGTCATTCACATCCCGGGCCGCATAATATACACGTTTAATGCCGGCTTCGATTACAGCATCCGTACACGGCGGTGTTTTTCCATGATGCGAGCATGGCTCAAGCGTGACATATATATCCGCTCCTGCTGCAGATTCAATGCAGCTGTTTAATGCGGCTCGTTCTGCATGCAGTTCTCCCGCTTTTAAATGTGCACCGTAGCCGATGAATCTGCCGTTTTTGACGACGACAGCGCCGACCGGCGGGTTCACTGACGTTTGACCCGCTGACATCCTGGCCAGGTTTACAGCCATATCCATATATCTGTTCAAGTTTTTACCTCCTGAATAAAAATAACGCCCTCGAATAAAAACATTCGAAGGCGTTAAAAAATGTATGCTAAAGTAACACAGTATTTTATACAATGTTAAATAAACGTATTAAAATGCTTAAAAACATTTCTACGCTGCTGCATTATTCTCTCTCCCATCCAGACTCTAACTGTCGGCTTCAGACTTTAACTGAATCAGCCATACGATAATAAATACCGTACGGGTCGCGGGCTTTCTAAAAAGATTACCGCCGGTTGGGAATTACACCCTGCCCCGAAAGAATAGTATTCAGTTGAAAAACTCTATATAAAATATAGTACACTGGTAGGAAAAAGGCAATGTATTGATTTGTCAGAATATTAATTAGCTTATTTTAACGGTAGTTTTAAAGTGTTAGAGCTTTACCTCTCTGTGTTATAGAATATTTTTATTGCATTTAATATAAAACTGATATTTCATTTATCATATTAAATACTCTACTCTTAAGTCATACATCCATAACAGGGGGAATTATAAAATGACAAATTATGAATATGATTTAGTTGTAGTAGGGTCAGGTAATGCTGCTTTAAGCGCTGCAGTGTCTGCGAGTGAAGATAATCTAAAAGTTTTGGTTGTCGAAAAAGGGCCGCAGCACAAGCGCGGGGGCAACTCATTTTTTACCGACGGTGCAATACGTTTTGCCTATAATGATCTCAACGGATTAAGCAAAGTTGTAGACAATCTGTCCGAAGATGACTTGAAAGCGATTGAATTACCCGAATATACTGCAAAAGATTACCACGGCGACTTAATGAACGTTACTAAAAATAAGAGTAATCCGAGCCTGGCTGAGCATTTGACAGGAAAATCATATGAAACTATTCTGTGGATGAAAGAGCAGGGTGTTCAGTTCCAGCTGAATGAAAACCAGTTCTTTGAAAAAGACGGGAAGAAAGCATTCTGGGGCGGGCTGCCGGTTAAAACAGTCGATAAAGGTATAGGACTTGTAAAATCATTATTCAAAAAAGCTGAAGAAAATGGTGTAGACTTCTGGTATGCATCACCTGCCGAAAAACTTGAGAAAACAGATGGTAAAATTACAGGTGTTTACGTAAACAGTGAAGAGCACGGAAAAGTTCTCGTTAAGACTAAATCAGTTGTTTTAGCAAGCGGCGGATTTGAAGCAGATAAAAAGAAACGTATGGAATATCTCGGCAAGCAGTGGGAAAATGCGATTGTCCGCGGCAGTGAGTACAATACAGGCGACGGTATCTCAATGGCACTTGAAGCCGGCGCAGTAAAAGCAGGCCAGTATGACGGCTGTCATGCACATACTACAGACTATAACTCACCTAAGACAGGCGACTACAGCAAACCTGGTGACATCTATAAGAAATCATCATATCCATTAGGATTAATCGTTAATGTCGAAGGCGAACGTTTCGTCGATGAAGGCGCTGACTTCAGAAACTACACATATGCCAAGTACGGCAAGGAAACACTGAAGCAGACTCAGCAAAAAGCATTCCAGATTTACGATAGCCAAGTAAGAGACATGTTAAGAGTAGAGTACAACCTTGAAGAGGCAACCATGCTAAAAGCTGATACCATCGACGAACTTGCAGTGAAAATGGGCGTCGATAAAGAGAATTTCTTAGAAACAATTAACAGCTACAACGATGCAGTACAGGACGGCGATTACAACCCGAGTGTGAAAGACGGTAAAGGAACCTCGGGGTTATCACCAAACAAAACAAACTGGGCGCTTAAGTTTAACAAAGGTCCATTTTACGCTTACCCCGTTACCTGCGGCATCACATTTACTTTCGGTGCAATAAAAGTAAATAGCAATTCCGAAGTGCTGGATGAAAACGAACATCCAATTGAGGGTCTGTACGCTGCAGGTGAAATGGTTGGAGACCTTTTCTATCACAATTATCCGGGCGGTTCCGGGTTAATGTCAGGGTCGGTTTTCGGTAAAACTGCAGGAGACTCAGTTAAAACTTATTTAAAATCAAAGAAACAGCTTGAAGTTTAAAACATAAAAAAGAAAGCATCTCCCGATGCTTTCTTTTTCACTTTATATTCCCCCATGATTTCATGTGCTCAATAAACTTATTTACTATAACCAGATTTTCATAATCCGCATTATACATTAACCACGTATCTCTTTTTACAGTTAAATCATCTTTAGATTCCACTTCTTTTTTATACAATTTATCCTCTTCTTTTAAACAAATTTCAGGAACGATTGCGTAACCCAGTCCGCTTTTCACTAATTCTTTGCATGTCTCGAGACGATCCACTTCCATCTCTATATTTGCTGGCGAGGCAAATTCAGCCAGCCACCAATGATTAATAATTCCTTTAAGTGACGAATCCGTCTTATAATCTATCTGTTTATATTCAGGCAGTTTCATAACGTCAATCTCGCTCTGAGAAATTATATACAGAGATTCTCTGTTCAACAAATGTTTTCTGCCGCCATGCCACTGGTAATCTCTTCTTAAAATACCAATGTGAATCGATGAGTCATTCAGCATGCGATAAACATCTGAACTCACGCCCGTACTGACATTAAAATGTACTTTAGGATATTTATTTGAAAAAGATTTGAGTAAATTAGGTAAAATATACTGGGCAAAGTTACTAGATACTCCAATTTTTAAAGTTCCTGATATTTCTTCGCTCATATCATTAATATTATCTTTTAAAACCTGCAGTCTCTGAAGCATTTCTTTAGCATAATTCACCAGATATTCACCTTCGGAAGTGAATTCAATACCTGTCTTAGTTTTGAAAATTATATCCGTTTCCATCTCTCTTTCCAAATTCTTTAAGCGATAGCTTAATGAAGGCTGTGAAACAAATAATTTCTCAGCAGTTTTCGTAATATTTTTCTCTTCGTGTAGAATCTTTAATATTTTCCAATCCTTCTGGTCCATTTTTATCCCCCTTTAAAAATTTCTAAATATTTAGTATTTAAATAGTATTATGATGCTTATACTTAATGTTATCAATTTTTTTTATGAAGTTAGATAGAAATTCAATCTTTTACTTATGAAATGAAACCGCTTACTCTTATGTAAAGTCATACAAAAGGGGATAAGAGTATGAAAAAAATAATTACAATGATTGCCATTATAATTTTTTGCGGGGGCTTAATGGCCTTAAGTCCAATAACAAAAGGGAGCTCTTCAGATACAGATGAAAAAGGAGAAGAAAGCGGACATGATTTACTTAAATTCACCGTACCTTTCGAAGCTGGAGGCGGTACGGATATTTACGGAAGATTTATGACACCTTACTTCTCAGAGCACACTCCAAATAATCCAAAAGTACAAGTTGAGAATATTCCGGGCGGTGCCAGTATTACAGGAACGAATCATTACGCGAATTCGGTTGCTCCGGACGGCGCAAATCTGCTGACTTCAAGTGCATCTTCACACGTTCCATTTATGCTTGAACAGTCTTCCGTTGACTACGATTTAACTGAGTTCAAGCCTATTATTGGATCACCTTCAGGAGGTGTTGTTTATACAACACCTGAAAATGCAGAAAAAATTCACAACGGTATCGGAGATATGGAAAGTACTTTATTCCATGCCGGAATCTCTCCAACTGGCTTAGATCTTTCCACCTTACTTTCTTATGAAGTATTAGGTATGGATGTTAAAGCTGTCTTAGGATATGAAGGCCGCGGTCCATCGCGCGTAGCTTTTGAACAGGGTGAAAGTAATATCGATTTTCAAACAACAACTGCATACAATAACAACGTTCAGCCTATGATAGAAAATGGCAAAGCAGTGCCGTTGTATTCACTTGGCCAAATTGATGAAAAAGGAGAATTAGTACGTGACCCTCAATTCCCTGACATACCAACTGTCAAAGAAGTTTACATGGAACAGTATGGTGAAGAACCTTCAGGGGAGGCATGGGAAGCTTATACACAATTGATTAATGCGTCATACACAATGAACAAAGTTATCTGGGTGCATAAGGATGCGCCTCAGGAAGAAATTGATAAATTACAGGCAAGCGCCGAAACTATTGCACAGGATTCCGAATTCAAAGAAGCTTCATTGAAAATACTAGAAGGATACGATGTTTATACAGGCGATGATTTGCAGCAGCGCATTAATAATGCTTTTAATATTTCAGATGAAAACAAAGCATGGATACAAAATTACCTATACGAAAATTATGAAGTAGACATCACGAAATTATAGGAGGGGTAGTATGATTCAAAGTGCAATAGATGCTCTCTTTATCGTCCTTGATCCCGCGAGGCTCGGATATATGTTCCTCGGCATCTCAATCGGAATAGTAGTAGGACTTTTACCAGGATTAAGCGGCACTGTCGGTATGGCCTTGCTTTTACCATTTGTGTTCGGTTTGGATCCGTATATAGGAATGGCGTTGCTCATCGGTATGATTGCAGTTATTCATACCGGAGATACATTTCCTTCTATTTTACTAGGAATCCCGGGAACTTCGGGATCACAGGCAACGATAATGGATGGCTTCCCGCTCGCTCAGCGGGGACAAGCCTCCCGAGCCATGGGAGCAGCCTTCTTCTGCTCCATGGTCGGAGGTGTGATTGGAGGTATTGCCTTATTTCTGACAATTCCAATAGCAGAACCTCTAATTACATCATTTAGTTCGCCTGAACTGTTTATGCTGACGATGCTCGGACTGAGCATGGCAGGAATGCTAGCAGGAAAGTCAGTATTCAAAGGAGTTATGGCCGGATTGCTTGGCCTGTTAATTGGATCAGTCGGCAGTGCGCCGGCAGTTCCAGAGTACAGATACACATTTGACACTTTATATTTAACTCAAGGCATCTCACTGCCTGTTGTCGCAATTGCAATTTTTGCTTTTCCAATTATTATTACAATGCTGACAGACCGTACTACAGTATCAAAAACAGGAGAACTTCAAAATGGTGTGCTCCGCGGAATAAAAGATTCTATTAAGAATAAATTCCTAGTAATCAGAAGCGCCGTTGTCGGTGTCTTAATAGGTTTCATTCCAGGTCTCGGGGGCAGCGTAGTTGACTGGCTCGCTTACGGTTTCGGCAAGAAGACAGTTAAAAACAACCACTTCGGTGAAGGTGATATTCGAGGCGTTATCGCTCCGGAGAGTGCCAACAATGCAAAAGAAGGCGGCTCGTTAGTCCCTACACTCTTATTCGGTATTCCGGGGAGCGGTACAACAGCAATACTTCTTGGTGGTTTAACTCTGATGGGGCTGCAGGCTGGACCCCAGATGATTACATCAGATCTTGATATCACGCTTTCTATCGTCTGGACACTCGTCCTCGCCAACGTATTCGGAGCAGCTCTTTGTATTATTCTGATTAAACCAATTTCGAAACTGAGTCTGATACCTGGTGAAAAAATCGTTCCTTTCTTATTAGTACTGCTGGTTATCGGCGCATATCAGAGCACTATGTCATGGGGAGACCTCGTTATCTTTGTAATTATCGGATTGCTTGGTTATGTTATGACAGTTCTCGACTGGCCAAGACCGCCTTTACTAATCGGGTTTGTTTTAGCTATGTCTGCTGAACGTTACTACTGGATTTCAATAGAAAGATACGGATGGGACTGGATTTCAAATCCTCTTGTTATCGTTCTCGCATTATTAATTGTCGGCCTCTTATCCGGCGGTGCAATTATGAAAAAATTCAGCAAGCAAGTCGAAACTAAAGGTGGTAACTAATATGAACAAAAGTTTGGCTAATATATTATTTACGGCATTTATCTTTATATTATTTACGGCGGCAGCCTTCGAAGCATTAACCTTTTCACGGCTGGCGCAATTTTTCCCGCTGTATATTTCAATAGCCGGATCAGTTTTAGCTTTGATTTACTTAATAAAAATAATTATCGAACACATTAAAGAAACTTCACCTGAAGAGCGCTATGAACAGCTTCAGATACTAAAACCATTCAGATACATCGTGTGGGTTCTTGCATATTTATTGCTGATTTATGTATTCGGCATGCTTATTGCTACGACAGTGTTCTTATTCGTTTTCTTAATATGGGAATCCAAAATGAAAATACTCCCGTCGATTCTTTCAGTTGCTGTAATGCTGGTGCTTATTACTTACTTAAGTGCAGCGATTAATATCGCATGGCCGACCAGTTTATTAGGATTTTAATTAAAGAAGGAGAATGAAGTATGCATGAATTTGAAAAGATTCGTTCGTCTATAATCAGAGGCGGTACGAGCAAAGGTGTTTATATCATGAAAAAGGAACTCCCTAACGATGAAACTGTCCGTGATGAAGTGATTTCTTCTATCTTTGGAGGGGCTGATGAACGCCAGATTGACGGTCTTGGAGGGGCGAATTCATTAACCAGCAAAGTGGCAATCGTCAGCGTCTCAAACAGAGACGACGCGGATATCGATTATACTTTCGGACAGGTCGACATCACCACCGGCCGGATTGACTATAATTCAAACTGCGGCAATATCTTAAGCGGCATTGGTCCATATGCCATCGATGAAGGGCTGGTCAGCGTGACAGAACCTGTAACCTCTGTCCGGATATACAATACAAACACGAATAAAATCAGCATTGCTGAAGTTCCTGTACAATACGGCAGAGCAAAGTCTGATGGTAATTACTCCATCGATGGCGTACCGGGTAGAGGCGCGAAAATTGTTCTCGATTTCCTCGATGCGGCAGGATCTAAAACAAATAGTCTTTTTCCGACAGGCAACAGAACCGACACCTTTGAAATTCCCGGATATAAAACTGTTGAAGTCAGTATTATTGATATTACAGCGCCAGTTGTCTTCGTCAAAGCATCAAGCATCGGTTTAAAAGGAACAGAACTTAGCAGCGAACTGACTGAAGAGCAGTCTGATTTACTTGAAACTATCCGCGGAATGGCTGCAGAACGTATCGGTTTTGTGGAGCATTACAGTGAAGCAAAATATACAACACCTTCCACTCCGAAAGCAATTATCGTATCAGACGCCGAAACCTATATAACCGAATCCGGAACGAAGATTGAAGACAGCAGCATTAATTTAACAAGCAGAGCGATGTCCATGCAGAAAATGCACAAAGCTTTTCCTGTAACAGGCGGACTGTGCACAGCTGCAGCATCACAGCTGAAAGGTACAGTGGTGTACAACTGCTCGCAGGATACAGCTAATATTAAAGAGGTTGTCATCGGACATCCAAGCGGCACCATGGAGTTCGTCATTGATATTGAAGATGATGGCACCAATGTCATTTTTAATAAGACAGCTGTCGCCCGTACATCTAGAAGACTGATGGAAGGCTATGTCTATGTTCCAAAAGAATTATTCTGGAATATCAGAGACAAAGTCATCTGAAGACAAGAACAAACAGACGTTGAATTAAGGCACCGTCAGATAATCTTATCTGACGGTTTTATATTTTAAAAATGCAGTTTATCCTGCACAAAGTTATACTGAAATTAACAAAGATTTTAAAATTAATGACATATCTTCATATAAGGGATGGTTGTACATGATTTCAATTGATAAAGAGCTGGAATTTGAACTTGGAGAGATCACACGCCGAACGCATGATTTAAATATTCCTGTCATGATTATTATTGAAGGTGCGCCTGCCTCGGGAAAATCCAGGCTGTCAAATGCACTGTATATGTCGCTCGATGCAAAATATACGGATTTTATCGCTACACGACCGCCGAGGGAAGCTGATTTAAGATATCCTTTTCTGCACCGCTACTGGTACCATTTACCAAAAGACGGCGATATCAACATTCATTTCAGGAGCTGGTACTCACAGTTAATAGAATATAAGGATTATAGGATCAAGCGCAATATTAACGCTGATTTTAAACAAATCGAAGATGATATGAGAAACTTTGAAAAGACTTTAACTGATAACGGCTATGAGATTTTAAAGTTCTATATTAATACTGATAAAGAAGTTCGGGAGCGTCATCTTCAAAAACTTAAAAATAATCCTGTCTTGAAATGGAAAGCTGAAGAATTTCAGAGTCGTCTGCAGCATCATGACTATGACCTTGAGATGGAGCATTTTCTTATGGATGAAACGGTTTGTCCATGGACCCGCATTGATTTCCATAACAAAGAAGAAGCTGCGAATACTTTGTACTCCTCGATTATTAAACAGTTAAAAATCAGAATTAAGAGGGAACAGGAAAATAAACCGCAAATAGACGGTATGTTCCAGCGTGACTTTAAAACCGGCTTGTTTACCTTCGATTTTGACAAAGAAAGTATTGGAAAAAATGAATACAAGGACATGCTGCCCGCTCTGCAGTCAAGAATGCGTGAAATACAATTCCAGCTCTATCAGGCAAAAATTCCTCTTGTACTTGTTTACGAAGGAATGGACGCTGCCGGCAAAGGCGGCAATATTAAACGTACAAGGGCGCTCCTCGATCCAACAGGCTATAAGAACAACGCGATTGGTGCGCCGGCTGATATTGAACTCGCTCACCATTACTTGTGGCGGTTCGCCAAACGGACGCCGAGAAGCGGTCATATCGGTTTTTTTGACCGCAGCTGGTATGGCCGGGTGCTTGTTGAACGCATTGAAGGATTCACGCCGGCGAGCGCATGGCAGCGGGCCTATGACGAAATTAATAATTTTGAAAAATCGCTTTATAATTCCGGTGCAATTATTATAAAATTTTTCCTGTCTCTCGATAAGAATGAACAGCTTGAACGTTTTAAAGAACGTGAAAACAATCCTGAAAAACGCTGGAAAATTACAGATGAAGACTGGCGCAACCGTGAGAAATGGGATTTATATTTAGAAGCTTCAGAAGATATGATTCGTAAAACAGATACTGCACATGCCCCCTGGAAAGTCATCCCTGCAAACGATAAACGCTATGCCCGTATTACTGCTCTCAGAACAATTATAAAAATATGCGAAGAACATTTAGCGAAAGCTGATAAAAGAGTATAATGGAATTGTTGTAACATAAAAACAAGGGGGAAATATTAAATGAAATATGTATTTTTAACAGGTACTAACAGAGGGCTCGGTGAAGCTGCCGCTAAAGCATTCACAGACAGCAGAATTATCAGTATTACAAGAAGCAGCGTAGAAAATACAGATAATATCTATAAAGCATTCACAATGGATTTCAATGATACTGATGCTATGGAGCAGTTTGTTCCGGAAATCTTTAACTCTGTCGACCCTGACGAAAATGATGAAGTATATTTACTGAATGTTGCGGGAATCGTTGATCCTGTAAAAGCTGTAAGCAACTTATCCGCAGAGGAAATGCTTACCAACTATAAAGTGAACGTCGTTGCACCAACGCTGCTTATTCAAGGGTTTGTAAACCGCTTCAAAGAGTTCGGAGGAGAAAAGCGTATCGTTACTGTGACAAGCGGTGCTGCACGCAGCCCCGTAGAAGGCTGGAGTGTGTACTGCAGTTCAAAGGCTGCTGTAAATATGATTCACAGCGTGCTGGATAAAGAAAATATCCATCAGGGCAACAACATCAAGAGCGCCGTATTTTACCCGGGCGTTATCGATACAGGAATGCAGGAAGTAATCCGAGCATCGGATATTGAAGAGTTCCCTAATCTCGACCGTTTTAAAGAATACAAGGAAACAAACAAACTGGCGAAAGCAGAAGACGTTGCAGCAGCATTATATAAAGTGGTAACCTTGGAAGACTTCGGCAGTAAAGAAAGCTATGATGTTAAAGACTATATCTAAAAAAAGAGGAGTAACGCATAGCGTTACTCCTCTTTTATATTAATACTGCGTTAAATATTCTTCTTTTTCCCACGCTGTAATCTGTGCGCTGTACATCTTCCATTCATAGGTTTTATTTTCTATAAAGTGGTCGCAGATATGTTTACCCAATGCGTCCTGAATAACTTCATCAGCCTTTAGTGCCTTCAGAGCTGTATACAATGTCGTCGGCAGGTCTTCCACATCTTCTGCTTTACGCTCTTTATTTGTCATTTCGAAAATATTTTCATCTACCGGTGTTGTTAAATCCTTCTGATGCTGGATACCGCTTAGTCCTGCTTTCAGGATTACAGCGGTTGCGAGATAAGGATTAGCTGAAGGGTCCAGCGATCTCACTTCTGCACGTGTACCTGCACCGCGGGTTGATGGAATTCTGAGCAGCGGCGTACGATTACTCCCGCTCCATGCAATATAACGGGGAGCTTCAAATCCCGAACTCAGACGCTTATACGAGTTTACGAGCGGGTTGCAGACGGCTGTATATCCTCTCGCATGATCTAAAAGACCGGCCATGAAGTATTTCATTTCTTCACTCAGTCCGTACTCATCATTTTCATCATAAAAAGTGTTTTTACCATCTTTAAATAACGATACATTATAATGCATGCCGCTTCCAGCTTCATTGTACAGCGGTTTAGGCATGAATGTAACATGCAGTCCATATTTTCTCGCAACTGTTTTCGCTACTAGCTTAAATGTCTGGATATTATCGCTCGAAGTCACAGCATCACTGTACTTAAAACTGATTTCATGCTGGCTCGGCCCCGCTTCATGGTGAAACATTTCCACTTCAAAATCCATTTCTTTCAATGTTCTAGCTATTTCACGGCGGCATGTTTCACTTGAATCCGTAATCGATAAATCGAAATATCCGCTTGTATCATTTACAATTGTCGTTGGATTACTGTCGGCATCCAGTTTGAATAAATAGAACTCTGGTTCGGGCCCTAAATTAAAAGCATCATAACCCATATCTTCCATTTCTTTGATGATGCGTTTTAAATTACTTCTCGGGTCTCCCTCGAACGGTTCATTATTAAAATTGTACACGTCGCAAATCAGACGTGCTACTCTGCAGTCTTCATCCGACCATGGGAAAATAGCCCATGTATTATAATCAGGTTTTAAAAACATGTCCGATTCTTCAACACGCACAAAGCCTTCGATAGAAGAGCCGTCGAACATAGTTTCGCCATCCAAAGCTTCTTCCAGCTGTTCAACTGGAATTTCCACGTTTTTAAGCGCACCTAATATATCAGTAAACTGAAGTTTTACATAACCAATATTTTCTTGTTCTGCAATCTTTAAAATATCTTCCTTAGATATTTTACTCATTAAAATGACCACTCCTAAATATATTTAACACATAAATCTTCTCTTCTTTTATAAACCCGATTAACTGTATCTTTAAACCCTCTCCTTAATTTTAATTTTCATCACCATAACAACAATGGAAGAAACTGCGAGTACGATGCTTACAATCAGCAACGTAATATTTAAACTTGTATATTCACTGTCATTCTCCGTATAGATAGCAAATAAGGGCCAGATAATGACAAGGGGATATAACCAGTCTTTAAAATACAACGCTATTATGACACCGATAGCTCCGGCTGCTGCCAGCATAATAATTGTCCATGTTAATTCATCCAAGCCGATTAGAGAATCTATATTATTATCATTCGTTAATTGAAAAACATTAACGATAGATGCAACTGTCACCCAGGCAAAATAAATAGAATAAGGTAAACGGTCAAACCAATTATAATGCCCTCCAGTGATTAGAATGTGCATAATAAATAAGGTGATCAGCAATGAAAAAATTACAATTACTGAAGCGAGTATCATTTGCTGAGTAAACACTAAAATCCAGGCACTGTTGAGTAAAAAGTTAACAATTGGCCAGTATTTTAATTTGTATGCTGGAGAATCTTCCCATGTTTTCTGAAAGAACTGCTTAATTATCCAAATAAATACCAAAGCATATATCAAACCCCATATAGAAAAAGCAAATCCTGCCGGCTGAATAATAGGCTGATTATTATCTGCAACACTTCCAACGTTTGTTCCTATAAAGTAGTTCATCACTATCATTACTAAAAAAGCAGCCAGATAACCCGCTGCCCATTTTTTCTGAGTGTTCATCAAATCCCCTTCCTGTTATCAGTCATAATAAAAGCGAGGGTTTTCCCTCGCTTTTCCTTATAGTTTGACTTCAACGGGTTCCTCGTCGTCATTCATAATTTTTATTTCTTTCGGTGTAATTTTCAGCACTTTCAAATGCGGATTTTCTTTAGAGTCAAAGAAACTCTGGTCCTGCTTTTCCCACAGCCAGTCGATTGTTTTCTGGTCATTGATTCTTTCAACTTCGCCGCTGATTTCTACGAAAGCATGGTTTTTAGTATCATTAAATCCCAGCAGCACATGAGCCTGCGGGTTCTCTCCGAGTTCATCGTATTTAGGAGACTGGTCATTGGTTTTGGCATACAGCGTTAATCCGTCATTATAAAACCACATATACCGTGCATTAGGCACATTGTCTTTTGCTGTGGATAAAACACCTATTTTCGACTCGTTTAATATCTCTTCGATACGTTCAATAGCTTTAGATTGTTCCACAATATCACCTGTCCCTTATAATTGTTTTATTTTATATAAGTACCACATTCTTACTATCTTCAATCATCTGCATGATTTCTTTTATTCATAAAGGGTATAAATTACTGTATATAAAATGAGCAGGAGGTAATTAATAATGGATGTTAAAGCAGAAGCAGAAAAACTGGATGGCTGGGAATTAAAAGACGAGAAACTGATTAAGAAGTTTAAATTCGAACGTTTTTTAGACGGCATTGAATTTGTAAATATGCTTGCACAGCATGCTGAAAAAGAGCAGCATCATCCCGGTATCAGAATTAATTACACAACCGTTACGGTAGTCTGGACAACTTTCTCAACGCATGAGCTGAAAGAACGGGATATCGAAGGTGCTAAAGCCACTGACAAAATTTACGGTTAAATTAACGGGCTGCTCGGTTTGTAAAAAAACCGGCAGCCCCGTTTATAAACTTAAGGAATGAATATATGAAATATTTGCGTTCAGGAATAATTGCCGGGGGGATTACCGGTATGTTTCTTCTTATTGTCTGTGCGATTGTGGAATACCTGACCCCTCTGGAACTTATGTCACTGCTTCTGAATGTTGACTTTTTAACTGAAAGAGATCTGCATATCAGTATAGAAATCGCACTGCATCTCGCGGTGTCCATTGCGATTGCTGTTTTACTTAAATTTATATTTAATAAATTTCCGAGAGTTTACATAGCTGCTTTGATTTTCAGCTGGGTCGTCACAAGTATGCTGTTTTATCTGCTCGAATATTTAAGTGTTATAACTATCGTGCTGCACGGCTTCACGGGTTTTATCGTCTGGACGTATATTCATCTGGTGTATTTCATCCTGATGTTTATACTTCATAAAAAAGGTATTTAAGACTATAGAGGTGGTCGTTATGAATAAAGAAGCATTGCCGTTATTAGAAGATATAAAACAGATACGCAGACAGGTTGCAAAAGACGGTGAACACATACTGGAATCCTGGCAGGGAGGAGAAGTACGGGAAGAATATATCCAAAGTTTGAGAAATCTCGCTTACTATATGGCTTTTCGCCGTTACGACCGTCGCGAACTGCAAAATTCATTAATCCCATGGGGAGTATCATCCCTCGGCCGTCTGGAACCAAACGTTGCCGGCAACCTCGATGCTGTTATTAAAACTCTCGGATATATTACCGGTGATATTCAACAGGATACTGAATACTTTAAATATCCGGCTTCGGAAGATCGAAACAGTCCGCTTGCGAACAATACAAATATGCTGCTCGGCGAGAGTAAAGAGCACCGATACACGCAAATTATGGTAACGATGCCGCCTGAAGCAGCAAAAGATTATAAACTGGTTAAATCCCTGATTGAGTCGGGGATGAATTCTGCACGGATTAATTGTGCACATGATGATGAGGATACCTGGAAACAGATGATTGAAAATATAAGAACAGCAGCTGATGAGACCGGAGACTCATGCAGAATATTAATGGACATAAGCGGTCCGAAAGTCCGAATCAAGACTCTTTTGACTTCCAAAAGAAACCCAAAACTGAAAACTGGAGAATACTTTCTTCTCTCTAATCAGGAAGCAATGATACTGCCTTCCAAAGTGAATATAGCGGTTAATACTTCGGTTCCCGAGGTGTTGAAAAATGTAGATATTGATCAGCTGATTAAAATTGATGATGGGCAGGTAGAAGCAATAGTAACAGAAGTTCAGGATGATGGTTTAATCTGCCGAGTCACTAAAACATCTAAAGCAAAAGGCGTCAGAATTAAAACAGAAAAAGGCATTAACTTTCCGGACCTTGATATCAATTTAAATGTACTGACAGAGAAAGATATGAACGATCTCGATTTTGCAGCGGAACACGCAGATATTCTCGCTTTTTCTTTTATCAAAAGTGCAGATGATATGAGATATATTGAAGATACTCTAAGAGAAAAATTGACGGCCGGTAAACAGCAAATGCCGGTTATCGCCAAAATAGAAACGACTGAGGCTATCGGGGAGATACCGAATATTATTGCTGCAGCTGCCGCAGTCAGACCTTTTGGAATCATGGTAGCGCGGGGAGATCTGGCAGTAGAAATCGGTTATGAACGGCTCAGTGAGATACAAGAAGAGCTGCTTTGGATTTGTGAAGCTGCTCATGTGCCGGTAATCTGGGCTACTCAGGTGCTGGAATCATTGATTAAAACCGGAATTCCGACACGTTCCGAAATATCAGATGTCGTTGCAGGATCCCGTGCTGAATGTATTATGCTGAATAAAGGCGACTATATTGTTGATGGTGTGAAAACTGTGGATGATATTTTAAGTAAGAGCGAAGGACATAATTATAAGAAAACTGCGATGCTGAGAGCATTGAATATCTCTAAATCAATGTTTGAATAGACAGTATGCGTCTTCCGAACGGGGAGACGCATTTTTTGTGATATAATGCAACGTAAAATGCCAGTAGAAAGTTGAATTTATATGAGCAAGTTTAAAGAATTTATTAAATACTGCATGATTGCAGCAGTCGGCGGTATCATTGATTTACTGTTGTTTATCATGCTGCACACTTATACCGGTATTCATATTCAAATCGTGAATCTGGTTAGCATGTTTACCGGTGTCACAACAAATTTCATATTGAATTATCATTTTAACTTTAAGGCGCACAGCAAATTTTTCAGACGCTACTTTTCATTTCTAACTATTGGTACAGCAGGGTTTTTAGTCGTTTCCATTGCTGTTTTCATTTTCGTTCAACAGCTTGGATGGAACGCCATTATTGTTAAAATAAGTGCGACAATGTTTGCGACCGTGATTCAGTACTTACTAAATCGATATATATCATTCCGCATGTACAGAGCTTAGTCAGTGACAAGAGCGCCATAACCCTTGACAGGACAGATTTGTACCGCATATCGATATTTTGTAACGTTCATTACATAATACGTTATAACGATATAATGAAAAACAATCACAGCCTTAAGACTGTGATTGTTTTTCATTATTTTTCTGACGCTTTATCCCTTAACTCGTAATAATAAAGTACGCTAGTCATCGCGCCTTCATCGACCATGTTTGCATCACGCAATTCATCCGGTTTTCCAAGATTAATAATGTAATCATCGTCCGTCCATTTATTAACTGCATTTTCCAGCTGTCCTAAAATCATCTGTCTGTTCTGTGACTTCGTTGCATACAGTACCCCCGCTGCCAGCCCCGCTCCAATAAGGAGTTTCGTCCGTTTGCGCATACAATATCACCCCTTTCAATATAGTTTTCAAGAACATCTAATAATTAAACATAATTAAATTTCTTTAAATATGTAAAAGTTATCATTGGTTATTTCTGGGTTTTAGATTAGAATGGATTTTCTGATGTATTTTTTAAATGATGGAGGATGGGATATGGAATTAAATTTAGTAACATCATTATTTTTAGCAGTGATGGTTTACCTCATCGGTGCTTACTTAGTTAAAAAAATATACTTTTTAGATAGATACTCTATACCGGCACCTGTTGTTGGCGGTTTGCTTTTCGCAGTGTTTACATTAATAATGCACACTTCTGACTTAGTGACGATAACTATAGATACGTCCTTACAGTCTTTATTTATGATTATATTTTTTACCACAGTCGGATTGGGTGCCAGTTTTAAGTTAATTAAACTTGGCGGTAAATTACTTATTATCTATTTACTTGCAGCAAGTTTTTTATCAGTCTTGCAAAATACTTTAGGAGTCTCTCTTGCTAGTCTGCTTGGAATCGATCCTCTGCTCGGACTTATGGCTTCGTCTCCTGCTATGATTGGCGGACACGGCGGTGCTGCAGCATTCGGTGAAACAATCGATGGATTAGGAGTGCAGGGAGCCACTACTGTCGGCATTGCTGCAGCGACTCTCGGACTTATTGCCGGCGGAGTTTTCGGCGGACCGGTTGCACGTTATATGATTAATAGACATAATCTCAAGAGCAATGAACCTGCTTTTGATGCCGGCGAATATGAAGTTCAGGACGTTAAAAAGGAAAGCAAACTGACTATCGACCAGTTCTTTATTTATTTGGCAATCATTACATTCACAATGGCGCTCGGCACATACATTGGCGGTATCTTCTCGGATTTATCCGGAGTAATTCTTCCCGACTATGTCGGTGCAATGTTCGTTGCAATTGTTGTCAGAACATTATTAGACGCTTCACAAGACAAGGTGCCGTTTGATTTTGATACAACTGTAAATGATAAAATCGGTGCAGTTTCTTTAGGCTTATTCCTGTCATTTGCACTGATGAGCATCAAACTTTGGGAGCTCGCAGACTTAGCACTGCCGATTCTGCTGATTGTTTCCGTGCACGTTATCGTCATTATTCTGTATACGATGTTTGTTGTTTACAGACTGCTTGGCAAGAATTATGACGCTGTAGTAATGATTAACGGTTTAATCGGCAGCGGCTTGGGGGCAACGCCTACAGCTATGGCTAATATGGATGCAATCACATCTAAATTTGGCGACTCTAAAACTGCTTACCTGATTGTACCGATTGTCGGGGCATTCTTAATAGATATTATTAATATTCCCGTTATAGTGTTCTTTATAAACCTTTTCAATTAAATAAAATAGAGCAGCCGGTTTCGGCTGCTCTATTTTATTTTTACTGCTGGGATTGCAGGCCGTAGGCGGCACCGTTTCTATTTTTATCAGTAGCCCCTGTAAATTCTCCCGTCACAGGATCAATCTGGATACTGCTGACATTTCCTATGGCTTCGGATTCATCTTCAAAATTATGTCCCATTTCATTAAGCTGGCTAATAACTTCTTCAGGAATACCTTCTTCAAATCTGTAAGATTCCAAGTCATTAGTAAAGATTCTTGGTTCTGTTACTGCTGAATGCACATCGAGCTCGTACTCATAAGCATTGATAATTGTCTGCAGAACTGATGTAATAATGGTCTGCCCGCCCGGCGAACCTGCAGTCATTACCGGTTTGCCATTATCAAATACAATAGTCGGTGTCATACTGCTGAGCGGACGCTTATTCGGCTGTACTTCATTTGCTCCGCCTGGTTCAGCATCAAAATCTGTCAGTTCGTTGTTCAGCATGAATCCATATTCAGGCACCATAATACCAGAACCGAATACCTGCTCAATCGTCGTAGTGTATGAAACGACATTGCCGTATTTATCCGCTACTGAAAAATGGGTCGTCTGTCCATCAACTTTATCGTTCGGCTGTGCAACATTATTCACTTCATCTGTCCCTGTCTGATACTCCCACGGATCTCCCGCTTCCGGCTCTTCATTCACACTGTCCATGCTGATTAGTGTGCTTCTCTCTGCAATATAATCAGGATGGAGGAGCCCTTCTGCAGGCACGTGCACAAATTCCGGATCTCCTGCATATTCAGCACGGTCGGCATATGCCAGATGCATTGCTTCTGCCATTAAATGATATTTCTCCGGCGAGTTTATATCATACTGGGATAAATCAAAACCATCGAGCATTCCAAGCATTTGAAGCATGAATATGCCGCCTGAGCTTGGCGGAGGCATGGTAGCAATATCATAGCCGTTAAACTCTCCCCAAATCGGTTCATCTAATGTAATTTCATAATTCGATAAATCTTCTGGTGTCATTGAGCCGCCGAATTCCTGAACTGCGTCAGCAGCCGCTTTTGAAATTTCACTGTTATAAAAGTAATCGATGCCATTATCTTTAATAAGGTTTAAAGTTTTCGCCAAATCTTCCTGAACGAGTACATCGCCTTCTGCTAAGGGTTCAGCATCGTTAAAAAATACTTCAGCTGCTGCTGTAGCCTGTAATTTTTCGGCGTTATCAGAAATTTGTGCAGACAGGAAGTCATCTATCATAAAACCTTCCTCGGCAATTGAAATTGCTGGAGCAATCAAAGCCGACATATCAACTGTTCCCCAAGTTTCGTGGGCTGCCTCCAAGCCCCTCAATGTTCCCGGAACTCCTACTGACTTACCGCTTCTGACACGTTCTTCAAATGGTAATGCTTCCCCGTCTTCATCGAGGAACATTTCCGTATCTGCACCTGCAGGCGCACGTTCCCTGCTGTTTATCACAGATGTTTCTCCTGTTTCTCCATCATATACCATCATAAAACCTCCGCCGCCAATACCCGACATCATGGGCTCTGCAACGGTCAATACATATTGCATAGCAATAGCTGCGTCCATGGCGTTACCGCCGTTGGCAAGGATATCATAACCCGTTTCAGAAGCAAGCGGGTGCGCCGATACAACCATCCCTTCATCAGCTGCTGCTACATCATTATCTTCACTGTAGTCCGGATCAAAAGCTTCGGCAGATACGATGGGAATTCCTGCTGAAAAGATTAGCAATGATAAACTGATAACTGCTGCTAAGCGTTTTAGAAAATTCTTCATGTTACTCCCCCTTGTTTTTAATTGCTGATGCGCTTTGTCTCTCCTCTCTAAATAAAGATGTAAAATTCTAAAAATTATGAATTACTTCCCTCAAGGTTACCATATCAGAACATGCAGTCAATAATTTGACACAATTAAATTCATATCTTTTGTATAGTATAATTTAGAAAATACCTATATATTGAGGTGTAAAATTATGTCTTTAGAAAATGTTAAACCGCCGGAGCAATTTCAATATTTTAATCATCAGATAGTTATTAATAAGCATTTCGAATTCACTTGTCATAACCGTATATTTTTTTCCAGTACAGCCTTTAAAGATTTAAAAAACCATCGCTACACATTTCAGTTAGAAATATTATCAATGGTAAATGAATTGGGCCTTGCCACAGATTTTCATTTAATTGATCAGATCTATAGAGAGCACATTGCTTTAAAACTCGATAATTGCGTGCTCAATGAAACTCTGCCTGCTATGAATACAACCGCTGAAAATATTGCGTACTGGATTTTTGAACAGTTTAGTAGTCATCTGCCAAAGGAAGATACACTGCTTAAAGTAACGCTCTATGAAAACGATAAACAGGGGATTTCCGTAACTAAATAATTCCAGCTTCACAAATCCGTGCAAGTGGACTATGATAGTGATAATCAAATAATAAATTCACCACCACTGGGGGTGTCCGCATCGGACTGAGACTGACCCTTATCACCTGATCTAGATTATACTAGCGTAGGGAAGTGGCATATTTTTATATGCACACCATTCCGTTAGTGGTGTGTTTTTTTGTTTGAAATTTATAACGGAGGCTTCAAAATGGCACAAAGAAATGGTTTAACACTCACTGATATTTTAATTACTGTCGTTATCGCACTGGTTTTCGCTGTTATTTATTCTCTATGGGATGGGATTTATACGATTCTCCAACCCTTTGGTCTGCATTTAAATGAACTGATATACGGAATGTGGTTTATCGCTGCGATTGTCGCTTATTTAGTTATCAGGAAGCCTGGTGTTGCTCTGATTGCAGAATTTGCAGCAGCTTCGGGCGAAACGATTGTACTCCTTCAGTTTGATATTTCACTGATTATGTACGGCTTAATACAGGGACTGGTCTGCGAACTTATTTTTATGTTCTTTAAATATAAGAGTACGAGTCTGATGGTGGCAGCCTTGGCCGGCATCGCGGCAGCTTTATCTACTTTGCCGCTCGACTGGTATTATGGTTATCTCGGGATGCTCGAGACATGGAATCTTGTCCTGATGTTCAGTTTTCGGATACTCAGCGGCGCGCTTGTTGCCGGCTGGCTCGGCCATCTGCTCTACAAAGCACTTAAAGAAACCGGCGTATTAAAGTTTGTAGGACAAAGACACGATAATTCACATGAAGGATTATAATATGCCGGCAATTAATATACAGAACTTAAATTTAAAATTTCCAGAAGCACCGGTAAAATTATTTACCGATTTAAATATTGAAGTTGAAGCCGGCGAGAAAGTACTGCTGCTCGGACCGAGCGGTTCAGGTAAAAGCACGTTATTAAACGTCATGGGCGGGTTAATCCCGCGGGCAATCCATACACCCATGAAAACCGAATCAATCGAAATTCCTGATAATAACGCCTATGTGTTTCAGGATCCTGATTCCCAGTTTACGATGCCTACAGTAGCAGAAGAGCTTGCTTTTATTTTGGAAAATAGAAATATTCCGAAGGAAAATATGGAAACGGCAATGCTGGAAGCACTCAGTCAGACGGGACTTAATATACCACTTAACTTAAATATTAATAATTTATCAGGGGGAATGAAGCAGAAGCTTGCGATCGCTTCAGCCCTGCTGCAAGATCCGGATACTTTGTTTCTCGATGAACCAACGAGCATGCTTGATGACGAGTCTGCATCTTCTCTATGGGATGTCATTGAAAACATTTGGCACAACCGCACAGTTATTATAGTCGAACATCGTGTCGATTATATATGGGACAAAGTCGACCGGGTTATTCTGATGAATAATCAGGCTCAGATTACTCATGACGGTACTCCGGACGATGTTTTAAAAAATTATAAACACCTTTTGAATGAATATGGTGTTTGGCATCCGGATTCATGGCAGGAAGCTCCAGTGTTCAATCCGTTACCGCCAGCGGAAGAGGTACTGCTCGAAATAAAAAACCTCCATCTTGAACGGCAGGGGATGGAGATTTTGCATATCGATAACTTAACTGTTGCCGGAGGAGAATGGATTACGCTCGAAGGAAAAAACGGTACTGGAAAGTCCAGTCTGCTTCTTGCGATAATGAAATTGATTCCTTCTGCTGGCAATATTTACTACCGGAATAAGAAAGTTGCAAAAACAAAACAAATTGCCGGAGAAGTATATCCGGTATTTCAAAATCCGGAACTCCAGTTTATTACGCACAAAGTTTTTGATGAAGTTTTCATCAATATGGAATCCCGCTTTGAATATTCTGAAGCAGTGAGACAGACCGAAGTCATTTTGCAGCAGATGGGGCTTAGTAATACAGCACACCTGCATCCATTGGAAATTTCTACAGGACAGAAGCGCCGGCTAAGTGTAGCCACGTCTTTCGGCGGTGTGCCGAACATCCTGCTGCTCGATGAGCCGACATTCGGTCTCGATCAGAAACACGCCTTTCGAATGCTGGAAATATTTCAAGAACTGACTGAAGCAGGGACTGCAATCATCATGATTACGCACGATGAAAATATTAAGACACGCTATCCGTCGAGACGCTTGATTATTGAAGACGGAATGCTTCATGAGAAGAGGATACACGATGCTTGACGCGGTGAAGAATTACAGCACTTTTATAGACAGGACAAATCCGCTGACAAAAATACTGCTGGCAGCAATACTTTTTGTTACTGTAATTTTCATTCATAATCCAAATGTTCTTTTCCATCTGACAATTATTATGCTCATCATGCTGCTCCTTTTAAGCGGAGTTAAAATAAAATACCTGACAATCTTGTTAATATTTATTTTAATTTCAGGATTTATATCAAGCCTCTATATGATATTCTACGGTGAAGGGACACAGACGCTGTTTCGCTACGGCATTATTCATATTACTGAAGAAAGCTTTGTCAGAGGTATTCATATTTCAATGCGCGGCGCTATATTGTCGTTATTTGGCGCCCTAGTGATATTTACAACGAAAATAACAGATGTGTTTTACGCGCTCATGATTCAGCTGAAAATAAAACCTAAGTATGCTTATTCCTTTATGGCAGCTATCCGCATGGTTCCAATTATTGTTGCAGAATATTTCCAGCTGAGGCAGGCTAGAAAGGTCAGAAAAGCATTGATTCATAAAAAATACATTTCAGGATTTAGAGGATTGAAATCAACAATTGTGACCTTGCTCAGTCAAAGCATAAGAAGAGCTTACAGACTTGGGATTGCAATGGAATCCAAAGGATTCAGTGACGGTGTCCGCACATACTATCATAGAACATCATTCTCAAAATATGATTTGTATTTAATCGCGCTTATTGGAGCTGCTGTTTTCGCTGCTCTCGAGTTCGGTACTGTCATTTCTCCTTTCACAAGCACCGACGCAAGATAAAAAAGCATTGGGAGCTCCCAATGCTTTTTTGCTCTTCCAGTTATTATTCTGCCGGCGTTCCCGGTTCAATATCATAAGATTTTTGTACCGATTCGTGACGTTTCCCAAGATCTGCAGTTGTTGTTTTATTCCAGACAGATTTTTGTGTGTCCTGCAGCTGAGAAACCATTTTTTCAGGTATCACATTGCGATACTGATCTGTTTCACCGAGGATTACTTTGATTGCTGGCTCTGTTACTTCTTCAGGGTCAAATTGTTCACTAGGAAAAGCTGTTTTTCTGTAGTCAAATACTGTGTCATCTAAATCAATCTCCCAGTTTTTCCACGTTTCAAACTCACGGTCATTGAATCCTGTTAAATAAGGACCCGGATTAATCGTCGATACCTCCACATTAAATTCCTGCAGCTCCTTGCTCAAAGCCATCGCGAACGCTTCTACAGTATGTTTTGAGCCTGAGTACGGTCCGGACAGCGGGTTCGTTGTAATACCGGATACTGAGGATACGAAAACAATGCGACCTTGTTTATTTTCCACCATTTTACGGGCAAATCCTTTAGTTAATAATATCGGTCCAAAGACATTGGCTTCGAATTGATGACGCAAGTTTGCTTCAGGTATATCAACTAATGAGCCGCCTTCTTTGACAGCTGCATTATTGACCAGCACATCAATATCCCATGCCCAAGCTTTTTCACGGTCTTTAGGGTTTGTTACATCAAGTTTTTCGATCTTCATTTTAACACCGCGTTCGCGTGCTTCCTGTTCTAAAGCAGATACCTGTGACATCACTTCCACCGTTGCGATAACTGGATGACCTTTTTCCGCCAGTGCGAATGCAATATTTTTACCGAATCCTGTTCCTGCACCTGTAATAAGTACTGTCTGAGTCATTAAAAATCCTCCTATAAATTTGCTTCTTTAGAATCTATACCCTGTCATATTTCTCTCAATCGGACAAAGAGTTGAAAAGTCTGTTTTATAAACAAGATGCAGGGAATATATTAATTGATAATGAAATTTGGAGGGATAAGAATGGATTACACATTATTAGGAGATTCAGGTCTTAATATTTCTAAATATTCTCTTGGGACCATACCATTCAGCGGCACAAAAGATTTTGAGGCAACAGGAGATATGAATCAGGAAACAGCGAACTATTTTGTCGATTATGCACTAGATAAAGGGATTAATCATTTTGACACAGCCAATCTTTACGCTAAAGGCGATGCCGAAAAAGTCCTTGGCAAAGCAATTCGCGATAAACGCCATGATATGACAATCGCCAGTAAAACAGGTACCCCGATCCAAGGTGGTCCTAACGACGGCGGTGCAACACGCGCCAATATTGAAACGACTATTGATGAGACACTGAAACGTCTCGGTACAGATTACTTGGATTTATACTATATTCATATATGGGACGGCCGTGTTCCTGTTTCAGAAACTGTCCAGGTGATGAACGATTTGATTAAGAAAGGTAAAATCCGCTACTGGGGTGTATCCAATTACAGCGGCTGGTCACTTGCCAAAACACATACTTTTGCAGTGGAAAATAATATGATTCCGCCTGCAGCTCATCAAATCTATTACACACCCGAATCACGGGAGGCGGAGTACGAACTGCTTCCGGCAGGAACAGAGCTTGGGATAGGAAACACAATATGGTCTCCTTTAGGCGAAGGCATGCTGAACGGTAAAATTACGAGAAATCAAAAAGCACAGCCGGGAACACGCCAAGGCAACGGATGGGCAGAACCTTATCTTAAAGACAAGGAATTCTTTTATAATCTCGTTGAGATGCTGCAGGATGTTGCATCGAAACATAAGGTAACAGTACCGCAAGTTGTGCTTGCCTGGCTCCGTGACAGACCAAATGTAGATTCGGTCATTATTGCAGCACGTAATAAAGAACAATTGTATGAAGACGTCGCATCCTACACGTTGCAATTGACCGACGATGACGTTTCACAAATTACGGACTTCACTGCTTTAGAACCCGTTTATCCTCATTGGCACCGCGCAATGAATACGATGAATATGGCTTCAGAATCAGAGAAAGTTTATCTGGAAGCATATAATAAAACGATGAAGCAGAAAGATCAGGAAATCTAAGGAATCTCTGAAAATGTTTAATGTGAAACATAATATTTTCTTCCCTTTTACTTCTATATGCGTTGGTATCAAGATAGTAACGCATAGCATTATAAAATAACGCTATGCGTTACTCCTAAGTTTTTGGACATCAATTGCAGTTCAAAAGAAATTATGCAACAATTGAAACTTAGCAAACAACCTTTAGGAGATGATTCCAAATGAACATGCACAAGTTAGTGAAGGTGCTGGCATCAGCGGGAATTGCAGCTACTGTCGTTACAAGCACGCAGATTGCAGACAGCAATGACGGCATGAATACAGTCGAAGCAGCAGAATCTAAAAGTTCAAATTATAAATATGAAGGCGATACAGGATATGGAGATGGAAATTTCCTTCTCAATGATGCTCTTATCAAAACATTGGAAGAAGATGGCGATTTAGCATTCAATGGTCATACTATCGAGGCTTCAGAGGCTGATTATGAAAAGCGTGCCGATACAGAGTATGAAACTACAAAAGAACACGATCAGAAATTCACCTTATATGACGGAACAGCAACTAAAGTTGTTTTCCCGATTCAGGAAGAAATGCTATCAATTGATGAAATAACGGAAGCTTACGGAGACGATTACGAAATTGAAGAAAACAAAAAAGGAAAATTCGAAACATATGTATTTAAACTCGGCGATCAGAAAAAGGATACCGATAAAAATATAATAGCATTTAAAGTAGAGGACAGCTATGTAACACAAGTTACAATTGGTTACAGCAAATCTTACTAAAGATAAAAGGAAGACAAAATTATCTGTCTTCCTTTTTTAATTTTCTGCAATTTGCGCAGTACGCGGTTTTCTTGCTGTCATAATCAGCACACCGATTCCAAGCAGGACGAGTATCAGACCGAACCATGATGTACTGCTCATATATTCTCCGAGAAAGAAAACACCGAGTAAAGTAGCTGTTAGCGGTTCTCCGAGCGACAGTGTTACAGCTGTGGAAGAGGAGACATTAAACAAGCCGATCGCAAATAGATAATAGGCAAGGCCAGTTGCTACAACTCCCAGATGGAGGCCGGCTATGATTCCTTCCCGGCTGAAGATCCAAGACATATCGAAGACGAAAAGAAAAGGAGACAGCAGCAGTCCGCTCAAAGTAAATACGACAGCTACTGATGGCAGGGGTGACATCTTCTCTACCACGTCTTTATTAACGATTGTATAGCAGGCAAAAGAAAATCCCGCTCCAAGTGCTAACAGTATTCCAAACGGGTCTGCCTGCACCGATCCCTGATTTGAAAACAGCAAAATAACTCCTGCTATTGAAAGCGTAGTCGATACCCACCATACAGCTGCAGGTTTTTTTCTCAGAAACAGCATTTCTATAATTCCTGCCAGCATCGGTGCGCTGCCGATCGCAACAACTGTCCCGATTGCCACACCGGTAATGGCTACCGCAGAAAAGAATAAAGGCTGATAAATACCAATACATACGGATGCGATGAGTGTTGGTTTTAACGGCAGGCTTTTCAAATTTAGTTTACCTGCTGCCAGCACGACTATGAGTAAAAATAAACCGCCGATAAAAAGCCTGGTAGCACCAATCGCTACCGGGTGTGCAGAAGCCGGCGCCAGTGCCTGGACTGTTCCTGTTGTTCCCCAAAGCACCGCAGCTAAAAGAATTAAAAGTGGAGCAATTTGCTGTTTCAAATAAAATCACCTCAGTATAAAGTATGTTACAAATATTTTATACAATTGTACGAGGTTTTACTTTACTGCCTGCAACATGTTATTTACCATTTCTTAAGCTCTCTGAATATATGCGGCGAGACCCCGGTATTTTTCACAAACCAGCGGGTAAATGAAGATATATTCTCAAAATCCATCTCTCCTGCTATTCTTGTAACCGACCAGTCTGTCACCGTCAGCATATATTCGGCTTCTTCCCGGCGAAGCTTATTTATATATTCTTTTACGCTTTTACCGGTTTGCTTTTTAAACCATTTTGAATAATATGACGGATGATAGTTTTCTATTTGAGCAAGGGTTTCAAGATTCAGCTGATGTCTAAAATTTTTATTAATATATTCAATTGAAGGAGGCGTTACTGTTCTAATTTTATTTGCAATATAGTTCGTTAAATTACCAAGTGCCGCAGGATTCTCGGCATTCTTTACTTCTTCCATCAGAAGATACTTTACAGCAGACCAGCTTTCATCCATATTTTCATACATATCCCTGGTATTACCCGGGAGCATACGCAAAGGAATATCCAGTACGAGAAATTCATTCTGATCAGCAGAATGGAATACATGATCTGTATATGGGGCAAGATAGAAACAATGCTCCGGAGTCAGATTAATTTTGTGATTATCTGTTTTTAAATCCATAGATCCATGCAGCGGGAACAGAAATTGTCCATGTGTGTGATGGTGAGATGTGACCACTTCATTATAGATTCTTTTTTCGCATACAATAGCAGTACTCATCATTAAAACCTCCTTCAAAAATATTATTCCTGCTTAAGAAAAATATAATTCTTTCAATCATCAAATCATATATCCAGTAAAAATACTATTTTTTCTACTTTTTTGAAAAAATTAAAAGATCCTGGAGCAGATGCTTCCAAGATCTCTTAATCTCACTTTGAATTAGCGAATTTGTATTGAACCGCCATCAGCCATTAATGTCTGACCGGTCATATAGTTAGAATCTTCCGATGCCAGGAAGACTGCAATTGGACCTATATCTTTTTCGGGGTCTCCCCATCTCTTCATCGGTACCTTTGAAACAATCGCTTCGAATGTTTCAGGGTGTTCTTTCGACCACGCCTCAACGCCTGGTGTCATTGCGATAGGGCTGATGATATTCACATTAATACCATATTCTCCCCATTCGTTTGCTGCAACTTTCGAGATTGCGCGAATAGCTTCTTTTGCAGCGGCATATGCTGTTTGTGTTTTCTGGCCTTCCAGTCCTGCACCTGAAGCAAAGTTTATTACGCTTCCTTTTGACTCTTTAAGGTACGGAAAAGCACTCTGCATCAGGTAGAAGGTCGGATAAAATCCAGTGTTAAATGAAAAGTCCATATCTTCCTGTGTCGTATCTTCAAAATTCACCTGTCTTGACGCGTGTGCATTGTTTACAAGCACCTCAAGTTTACCGTATTTTTCCACAACAGTATCGACAATTTCATGCAGCCTTTCACGTTCTGTTAAATCTGCTTTGATAAATATTGAATCCGGTGATACTTCCTGCAGTTCTGCTGCCACCGCGTTACCTTCTTCTTCATTTAAGTCGACAATGGCAACTTTGGCGCCTTCTTTTGCCATTGCTCTTGCCATGCCGCTCCCTATACCGCCGGCACCGCCTGTAATAATGACTGCTTTGTCTTTTAATTTCATACTTTTTCCTCCAAATCGTTAAAATTAAATTACATTGCTGTTAAGCCGCCGTCAATGATGAATTCCGACCCTGTAGAGTAGCTCGACTCACTTGATGCAAGGAACAGCACCATATTTGTTACTTCTTCCGACTGAGCCATGCGGCGCATCGGAATTTGTTTTGCAAATTCTTTAATCTGTTCTACTGCATCACCTTCAGTAACCATTGGTGTTTCAATCACACCGGGATGTACTGAGTTCACTCTGATACCAAGGTGTCCAACTTGCAATGCCGCAGCTTTTGTCATCCCTCTGACAGCAAATTTAGAGTCTGTATAGCCGACTGCACCACCGACAATACCGTTCATTGATGAAATATTCACGATTGAACCGCCTTCAGCTTTTTGCATTGAAGGCAGTACCGCTTTAATTCCAAGAAATACAGATACTTGATTAATATCGATAATTTTTTTATAGTCTTCAACTGACATATCAAAAATACTCTTGCTCATACTGATTCCTGCATTATTCACCAGTACGTTAACCGGTCCAAAAGCCGCTTCTGCTTTTTCAATAACTTCCTGCCATCCCGCTTCATCAGTCACATCGTGTTTTACAAATAAGGTATTATCACCAAGTTCCGAAGCCAATTTTTCTCCGACCTCTTCGTTTATATCAGTAAATACGACTTTAGCGCCTTCTTCAACGAAACGGCGTACGTGTGATTCCCCCATACCTCTGGCTCCGCCTGTAATAATTGCAACCTTGCCTGATAATCTTTCCATATTGATTACCTCCATATATTGATAGTCTGACTCTCAATATTATTATAACGCTAATTTATCTGATAGGCTAATATTTAGACATGTATTATAATTATTAAATGAAAGGGGAAAATCCTATGTCAAAACAGCTGGAAAACAAAGAACGCCGTACACAGGCAATCATCGATGCTGCCGAAAAACTGCTGATTGAAAGCACCTGGGACAGCGTACAGATGCAGGATATTGCAAATGAAGCGGGAGTCGGAGTCGCAACACTTTTCAGATACTTCCCGAAAAAACAGATGCTTATTATCGCAGTTGCCAATCAGATATTATCAGAAGAGTTCGGTTTCTATCGCAGTGTCAACCTGCTGGATGCAACAGGCATTGAGAAAGTCGAAGCAATTTTCACCAGAGTCAATAGACTGGACAATCCGGAAGCACTGAAAAAATCAAAATTTATTGATATATTCGAATCTAATATTGGCGAGCTTGAAAACTTCGTAACAGAAGCTGAAGAGTATTTTAAAATACGTAATGACATTTCCAATATTGTCAGCCGGATAGTAAGCGATGGCCAAGCTGATAAATCACTGCCTTCAGGCGCAGGTGTCACAGATGAAATTATGACGATGATTAATAACTACAGTCTTTTCGCCCGGAAGCTTGCACTGATGAAAAATATTATGGTATTGGAAAAACACCCAGGCACAGACATTCAATTAAAAATTATGCATGACATGTATATGGAACGCTTGAGAAGCTTATAAAGTTGTTATTTTTTACTTTCAGACGGGTATATAAATTAAAAGGCGGGATAATCAATGAACAGTATTTATGATATAGAAGTTGAAAATAAGGATCACAGCACTTATAAGCTTGAGAAGTACAAAGATTATGTAATAGTCATCGTTAATACGGCAACAAAATGCGGTTTAAGCGGACAGTTTGACGGACTTGAAAAGCTGTATCAGCAATATAAAGATCAGAATTTTATTATTCTCGGTTTCCCATGCAACCAGTTTGCCAATCAGGAACCAGGGAGCGGGGAAGAGGCTGCTGAAGCTTGTAAAATCAATTACGGTGTTACTTTCCCTATTCATGAAAAAATTAATGTTAATGGCGAAAATGAACATCCTCTGTACACTCATTTAAAAGAACAGCAAGGCGGCTTGCTCGGCAGTAAAATTAAATGGAACTTCACTAAATTTGTGATAGACAGGGATGGTGAAGTCGTAAAAAGATTTGGTCCTAAGGACGAACCAGAAAAGATGAACAGCCTTATACGGGAACTTCTGTAATAATATAATGCCCCTCCGGAATAATTCCGGAGGGGCATTTTTTATTTACTATTTTCTGTTGTTAAGATCTTTCATTTTATCGATTAATCTTTGCATCTCGTCGATGTAGCTGCGTTTTTGTTCTTCTTCATCGACTTCATCAACGCTCATCTGTTCCGCCTGTTCTTCCTGGCGTTTGTTTTCATCAATTTCTTTTTGCGTAATTACTTCACCTTCCGGTGTCATGTACTTCTTATGCATGTTGCGCGTTTCTTTATCGATATAGCTGTAGAATATCGGAATAACGAACAGCGTAAAGAAAGTACTGCTGACGAGGCCGCCGATAACGACTGTACCCATAGGGGCAATCATCTCTCCGCCTTCGCCGAGACCGATTGCCAGCGGCAGCATCCCAAGCGCCGTCGTGAGTGCTGTAATAACGATTGGACGGAAACGATGCTGAACGCTGAGTTCAAGTGCTTCAATTGTCGGTATTCCTTTTTCTTTCTGCTGGTTCGTATAGTCAACAAGCAGTATGGAGTTGTTAACCACTATACCGAGCAGCATGATAATGCCGACAAACGATACTACGCTTAAAGGGTTGTCGGTAATGACTAGCGCAGCCATAACACCGACGATGCTGAGCGGCATTGCCATAATAACGATAAATGGATGTCTGAACGATTCAAACTGTGCAACCATTACAAGGTAGATAAACACTATACCTAAACCGATTGCGAGTGCCAGCTGAGGAATCGCATCCTCCAGCATTTCAAGGTCTCCGCCCACAGAATAGTGAGTATCTTCACTAAAGTCTGCTCCCTCAATGATATCTTCAACATGTGTGCCTGCTTCATTAAGAGACATATTCGAAGAGTAAGTAACGGTTAATTCACTTGTTTCTTCCTGGCTGTCCCGTGTAATTAACGGCAGCATTTCAGCTTCTTCAAGTTCAGCAACTTCACTGATTGCAATATAATCTCCTTCTGCATTCGGAATCTCGATAGATTCAAAGTTTGATACACTGTCGAGATACTCATCCGGATATTTTACATTGATTGAAAGATAGTCATTGTTTGCTTCAACAGTAGATGCTTCTACTCCATTTGAAGCTTCATACAAAGCTTGGCCAATTTGGGCGGGCTGCAGGCCGTTTTCACGGGCTGAATCTCTGTCGACTCTAATCTGCATTTCTTCGACCATATCTTCACGGCTCGAAGCGACACTTTCAATTTCATCGTCTGCTTCCAGTTCATCAATAATAATTTCTTCGGATTCTTTAAGACGCTCAGCATTGTCATCTGAAATACTCAACATCATCGTGTTTGGCTCAGAACTCATGCCTGACTGTGACATAGGAATTACATTAATTTCAGCTGATTCATCCAGCGCTGTAATTTCATCTTCAATATTGCTTATAAATTCATTGGTTGAAACGCTGCGGTCATCCTGGCTCACCAGTGTTGCCGTAATACTCGCCTTATTAGTTTCCTCCGACATGGACATCATCGGCTGAAGTGAGCCGACGTTACTTAAATACATCTCTATTTCTGAGTAATCTTCAAGCTGTTGCTCAATACTTTGAACTGTTTCAAAAGTATCATCATAAATTGTACCCTGTTCTTTCTCTATTTCAATTGTAATGGCACCTTCGTCACTTTCCGGCATTAAGGTCATACCCTGATTGACGATACCGAGAATTCCTGCTGCCATAAGTAACAATGTAATAATTATCACCAGGAAGCGGTGCTGTAAAGTCCAGCGGGTAAATCTTGTGAGTGCCTTCATGTAAGGTCTTTCGCTTCGTGCTTTTTCAATATTTTCTTTCGGCGCTTCTAAAATACGGCTGGAAATCATCGGTACAACAGTTAAAGCGACAAAGAGCGAAGCAAATAGACTGAATACGACTGTAATTGCAAGCGGCGTAAACAGCTGGCCGACTAAGCCGCTGACAAAGACGACCGGTGAGAAAACTGCGGCTGTTGTCAGCGTTGATGCAATAATCGCCGAAGCTACTTCCTTAGTTCCATCACTTGCTGCTTTTTTAGAATCTTTCCCCATTGATAAATGACGGTATATATTTTCTATTACAACGACCGAGTTATCCACCAGCATCCCGATACCGAGGGCAAGGCCGCCGAGTGTCATTAAGTTAATACTGATATTCGTAAAGAATAACAAGGCAAATGTTGTAATTACCGAAAACGGTATCGACAGGCCGATAATTAATGGCGCTTTAAGATTGCGAAGGAAGGCAAACAGTATAATCATTGCCAGTATCGCACCGCTGATCAGTGAAGTGTATACACTGTTTATCGCAAGATCGATGTATTCTCCTTCATCGTACAAGGTCTCCACTGTCAGATTGCTGAATTCATCTTCACCGAGTTTCTCGTCGAGCACTTGATTGAACTCGGTATTTACAGTAGATGCATTAGCATCAGAAGCCAGCATAACATCGATAGAGAGTGCATTATCCTGGTTTAGTCTCGTAATTGAATTGCTGTCCTGTTCTTCAATTGATACATCAGAAATATCATCGAGTGTTAAGGTTTCGCCGTCAGGCAGATCTGCAATCACCAGTTCGCGAAGCGTTTCAACACCATCGATGTCGCTTACCGTCCGTGTAGAAATTGCATTGCGATTTTCTGTATCAACTATAGTTGCGTTTGGAATTGATATATTATTTGCTTCTATCAGTCCTGCAACATCACTCTGGCTCATATTGATTTCCGATAAAGCATCGACATCAAGATTAACTTGAATTTCTTCGGTTACAGAACCATTTTGTGAAATCGAAGCGACACCTTCTATATTTTCAAGTTCAGTGATTAAATCATCAACTTGACCTTGATATTCTGCGACGTTTTCACCGCTTGATGTGACAGCCATCTGAATACTCGGCATCATCGAAATATCAAATTTAAGGAAAGAAGGTTCTCCTGCCTGATCAGGCAGCTGAACACTGTCAAGCGCTCTTGTAATATCACTTTCTACTTCATCAATTGTCATATCATAACCGAATTCTAAAATAACAACTGAAGAACTTTCTTGTGACTGGGAAGATATGTTTGTCAATCCGTTAATGGATGACAATTCCGACTCTATCGGTTTGGTTACATCTTCCATAACCTCCTCAGGACCGGCGCCCTGATAAGTAGTAGCCACTGCCGCAATAGGCGGTTCGATATTCGGCATAAGCTGGAGCGGAAGTCTTGTTAAAGAGACAATTCCAAGCAGCATAAGTATAATCATAACGACGATTGTAAATTTAGGACGTCTTATGGAAAAATCCGATAATTTCAAATTAAGTACTCTCCTTGTATATATTATTTATTTGTGAAAGCCGACAACGTGTTGTATAATCCCTTATAATCATAATAAAGCAGTTGAATACTATCAATAAACAATAACCATGAATGTGTTGAAAATAGGAAAGAAGTGTCTAAAATGAGTCAGAAAGAAATTACTAAAAATAATCTCATCGAAGCATTTTGGGATATTTATAAAGAAAAGCCGCTGTCAAAAATTACAGTGAAGGAAATTACGGATAAAGCAGGTTACAACCGCGGAACATTTTATACATACTTTAAAGATATAAATGAAATACAGCAGCTGCTGAAGGAAAACCTGATACCTACTAAAGATATGATTCTCGGGCCGCTCATGATGCTCGATAAAAACAGCGGTAATATATTTGAAACGCTGGACCGGACAAACGATTATGTTAAAGAACACAGCGAAAAAATCGCTGTGTTAATCGGGCCGGAAGGAGATCCGAGTTTCGTTCATGAATTTAAAATGAGAATCCGTATGATAATTATGGACTACGTATATGAACTTAAAGTAAAAGAACCTGAGAAAATCGAGTATATTATTGAATACCAGCTGTCCGCCTTAATCGGCATGTTTCAGCTGTGGCTTGAAAAAAATGAAAGCATGGATGAAAACGTACTCGCTGATTTTGTAGAAGAAGTTTCTAATCAGGGTGTCACAACAATTATGACTTCTATGCTGAATAATAAGAACTAAAAAATTTCTAGTTTTATACTCATTATCGCCGCCGGATCAATCCTGTTTCTTTCTTCTCCACAGCTCAAAAGTGTGTTCATATAAATTCTTCTCATCTACAATGCCTTTTTCTGTTTTAACCAGTTCAAATTTTTTATAGTCAAAATCTTCATCGAAATAAGTGTCACCTTCAAAAGCACTGTGAATAACTGTACGGTATAATTCGTCAACTTCATTTTCAAACATTTTGAAGAGCACAGCCCCGCCGATAATATAAAGATCTTTGTCACCGGTCCTCTCCAGTTCGAGTATTTCTTCTTTAGAATGCACGACTATCGCTCCCGGAGCTTCGTAGTCCCGCTGAGTTGTCAGCACGATATTCTGGCGGCCGGGAAGCGGTCTATTCGGAATAGATTCATAAGTTTTACGACCGGTCACCATATCACCGCGCATCGTTATCTTTTTAAAAAAAGCAACGTCGGCCGGCAGACGCCAGGGTAATGTATCTCCTTTGCCAATCAGCCTGTTTTCATCTTCAGCCCAAACAAAAGCAAGCATATCCATCTCTCCTTCGAAACTAAAATATTTACTATCATTGGCATACCCTAATTGCTTGTGATTCACTCATTCTTTAAGAAAACCTTAAGGACAATACCTGTAACGCTATGCATTACAAAATGACGCTAGACATTATTTTATATAATCCGCTAGCAAATCTCTGTAGAATGAATCTTTACCGATAACAATAACACGGTCGCACACATCTTTAATTTCATTCATATCATGAGAAGTATATATTATTAATGTCTCTTTGTTTACCGCCAGATTTTTTAAGAACTGTCCAATTTCTATTCTGGATTTCAAATCTATACCTGCTGTCGGTTCGTCCAGCAGCAGAAATTCAGGTTCATTTATTAAGCTGATTGCGAGATTCAATTTCCGTTTCATTCCGCCGGATAATTTATTGACTTTAGTGCCATCTCTGCCGAGCTGTATATTATCAAGCAAATCTTTCAATTCAGATACAGACTTTTTAACCGGTGACAATCTGGCAAAGAATTTCATATTTTCAAGGACGGTTAAATCCTCCCATACTGCGATATCCTGGGGAACGTATCCGATAGTCCTACGGTGTTCTTTAAAATGTTTTTTGTATGTTTTACCGTTTAAACAGAGTTCTCCTTTATCAGGTTTTGATAAACTGGCCAAAATCTTCAGCAATGTTGATTTTCCTGCACCATTTTCACCGACAAGACCGACTATTTCTCCCCGTTCAGCAGTCATGCTGAAATTATCCAGTACATGACGTTTGCCGTAGCGCTTACTAATTGATTTAACTTCCAGCATTGTTACCCCTCCAGACCCAGATGAGCGTTAAAATTATAAGTAAAATGACCCATGGAATATTAAGCTGATTCTCTATCAGCATCTCCACCGGGTGCAGCTTCGTTATGACAGGCTTTCCTGTTACCGACACTATAATCGGCATAGCGAGTTGCAGAGCAAGCAGCAAAAACGTCAATGCAACTGCTGACTGATACAGTTTCATTGGTGATTTCATTAAAGAAGCAAGCAGAAATGCAGCTCCGTTTATAATAAATCTATATAAAACGAGTGACAGCAAATCAATATCCGCCGCCAGCATTTCATTTATCAACATGTAAGTAATAAGGTCTATTATCAGCATTACTGCGGTCATGATGATAAATGTCAGTATCATAAACTGCTTATAAGAATGCTTCATAAAATTAAATCTGATTCTGGCACTGCTGACAGTTTCACGTGTAACAAAGTCGAATGTAAAAATAGTTACTGCGAGAGCGATATAAGCCCATACCATCCATGGATTTAAATTCGTCGTCTGTTCATTATTCTCTGTCTCTCCAAAGAAATAAAACGACTGTTCTACGAGATTCGTTTCATTTTCAATACGCTGACGTTCAGAAGCGATATCTTCAGCGCTCACTGCAGTTTCAAACAGCATGTTATTCTGAAGTTCCAGCACATAATTAACAGCCGCATATTCTCCCATTCTTTCCTGAATAATGGCAGCAGCAAGTTCTTTGGCTGGTTCGTAATAAATCGAGCGATCTGTATAATAGGTTTCAATTAAGTTTCTGCGCTGTCCTGCTTGTATTCTTTCATCAAAATCTTCCGGCAAAATAAATACACTGTCAAAGCTGTACTGTTCAAGCTGTCTTATAGCTGCAGCACTGTTCTCTGCCTCAAATACTTCGACGTTCATAAATTTACTGCTGGCGAGTTCTTCTGTAAAGATTTCCGCTTCAGCACTCTGCTCATTCACAACGACTGCTGCAGGCACTCTAAAATCATCGCTTGTACTGTTATAGACTGCTGTAACAATGATGGTTGCCACTAAAGGGAAGATGAGCCACAATAGTATTTTCGGCAGCTGCCGTTTTAAAAGCAGCCACCTCGCATATATCATATCCATCATAATAATCGCCGCTCCTTCAGGCTGCTCACTATAAGGAACAAGATTGCCGCTGCTGCAAGCGTCGCTGTCATAATATCAATTTCCATCGTAAATCTGCCGTTTAAAATAATTTCTTCCATCCACGATAATGCCTGATGACTGTACATATACTCAAATAATGAATCAAGATAAAGCGGAAAGTATATCCTCGGAATAATACTGCCTGCGAATAAGACAATCAGCAACAGTACTGTGAGCTGAATAATCACACTGATTTTAAATGAAGGAATCAGCCAATCGATAATAATCATAATTATTGCTGTAGTAAATATATATAATGCCAGCAGAATCAGCAAACGCAGCAGATTTTCAGCCGGGAGCTCAATACCGCCGAGTTTTAATGTTCCAAAAGTTGTAAGAGCGGCAGCAGCCGTAACAATCGTTCCAATGGTCAAAATTTTGGCTATACCCTGGGAGAGAAAGGTGACCCCGAAGACTCTCATCCGGTCTTCAAGATTACTGCTGATATCGCGCATCAGTGCGATGTAGAGCATGTATATCCAGACAGACATAATAACGAACAGCCCGTTAATAATGAAATACATATTTCCCGTACTGAAATTCTGCACTGTCTGATGTTCATTCATTAAGGTATCACTTGAAAGAACTTGTATAAACTGGCTGACAAATTCTTGAAAAATCAATTCCTCACGGGCTTCCTCATCCATGCCAAATTCCCGGGCATAATGATTTATCGTTAATATATTTGCCTGTGAATTTCTGATGTGTCTGACGACTGTATCAATCACACTGCTGATCACAGAACTTTCCAGCTGCATATCCGGATTGCCGACTACTTCAAGCTCACTTGACTCTCCCTGCATCATCTTTTCGGTAAATTTCTCGGGAAATATTATATAAGCAGCCAGTGTATTTTTAAGAATTCTCTGTTCGGCATCCGCTTCGGTTACTTCTATAATTTCAAGACCTTCTGCCACTTCAGCCGAATCAGCAAGGGCAGCAACAATCATGCTTGTTGCCTCACTGTTATCCAGATTCACCAGTCCCACTGATATATTATTCTCTTCATCAAATTCCAGAAATGAACTGAGCATCCAAATTAAAAGAGCTGCAAAAATTACTGGTGAAAGTAAAATAAGAGGAAGTGTCAGCCACTTCCTCCTCAGTCTGCTGATGTCGTTAGCGATGAATACAAATATATGCCTCATTATTCTCATCGCAGACGCATCCTTTCTATTTCTTAAAATCCTGTCGGTGCACCAAAGTTTTCATTCATCCATTCTTCGAACTTCGGACCAACTTCATCGTTAAAGTATGCATTAAGTTCGTCCATATTCATCTGGCCGATATTCTTCTCGTTATCTGCAGCCGGCAGTTCAATTTCATTTACCGTCTGGCTATCACTTGTTAAGTTAAGCACAAAAGTATCTCTTGTTACATTTATTCCATCGTCAGCATAAAGAGTCATATCTCCAGTCGCCTGATCCTCATTGTACACGGAGCTGCTTTCCATAAATAATGTCAGCGGTGATCCGAACATCTCTTCGTTGAAGTTGATATCCGCATTCCAGACTTCGCTGTCTTCTTCTTCTGTTTTAACAGAATTGATAACAAATAAATCTTCAGAATCTGCTCTCAAAGTAATTGTATCTTCGTAGCCTGACTCAGTTTCATTTAAGTCAGCTGTATAGCCAAGGATCGACTCCATAGTGTCATCAGTGAAGGTCATATCATAGTTTATTACTTTGCTGTCTTCTGAAATGTCCGCAGTACCATCAACTGCAATTTGTCCTGTAGAATCATCAACTGTTACTGCTGTATCCAGGTCCCGCTGAATAATGTTGTCATCGCCATCAGTCCAGACAATAGAAGTTAAACCATCCGGGAATCCCACATCTTCAATATTCTCTGCCGCTTCTTTCAATGAATCGTTAAACTCTGAAGCTGTATCTTCTGCGGATGGAGCTTCGGGATTTCCGAAGTTTGCAGCCATCATTTGAGTTTCAATAATATTTGCGAGCTCCTCATCTTCAGCCATTTTATTAAACAAGTCTCTTAAGAATGTATGAATCTGTTCCTCTGTTAAAGTCATCGTCAGTTTATCAGCTTTAATCGTGTTCTCTCCGACAGTAATTTCTTCGCTTGCTGATTCGAAGGCTTCATCAGGCAAATTCTCCCGGACGAAAGTTGAATACTCATCTTTAAAGTATTCGCGCTGAGCCTCAGTCATAGCGCTGCTTTCAAAAAACATTGAGTAATCAATTTCTTCTGAACCGTCAAAGCTTTCAGGATCAAGAGTGTTCAGGAATGATGCTGCATCCGCTTCATTCACTACCATATACTCTTCAATGAATGGCAGAGTGAGGCCTGCTTTTTCACCTGTAATATAGGTGTTCACATCTGAAATACTAAAACCTGCGACATCAGCATTCAGTCCCATCGTGCTGACTTCATTCGCGATATCCTGGCCCACGTTCAAATCAATATTAGAGTTATTAATCATCTGATCTAAACCCATCTCCCGAAAAGAAGGGTCATTTGTTTCCGCTGTAATACTTATATTAGAGTCAATCGCATTTTTCTGAGCATACTCGTACCATTCAAGCTCGCTCTCAAAACGTTCTTCAAACAGCCCGAAAGTATTCTCTATTTCGTCCATTTCAGCCATTAAATAATTGTTCTTCGGGTCATTGATCATTGTTTGGAACAATATGTATGCCCCGATTGCTAAAACCGCAATAATGCCAACGGATACTCCTAAAATTGTTAAACCTTTTTTCCCCATAGTAACTTCTCCTTTATACTGCGTTAATTTACTCTAATATTATATTTAGTACACATTTTACCATAAAATATGTCTATAATGTGACGCCCTGTAAAGTTTATCTGAGACATGCTCATTAAAAGAGTATTGATTCAAACAGAATTAAATTTGTATAAACAAAAAGGCGGTTCAAAATCCTGTCTTAAGGACTTTGAACCGCTTCTTTATTTTTTAGGCTGATAAAGTATTGTTTGTACGAAAAATGCTGTAAAACTCAGAAGCAAGGTTACACCGCCGCCGATATAAACGATAAGTGTAACTGCTTCGGGGAGATTAAAGGAAACGACGTTTGTCAGGAACATTCCTAAAACCAGTCCCGTCGTACCGATAATTGCAGACCAGACGTGAAATTTCGAGAGTGCATTATACTTAACTTCAAATACTTTATAAAAAATAGACCACGAGAATAAACTGAGCCACCCCACAACTAAAACATGGGCATGAATTGGTCTCAATGCATATGATCCTGATCCTGCCATATGTGCGCCCATGACAGAACCGATTAGTCCAAAGAGCCCTGCGAATACAAGTAATAGTTTAACCGGATTATTCATAAAAACTTCCTTTCAATGACTATTTACTCATATTCTAAAATTTCAATATGAACACAGTATGAACGGCAGGTGTTAAAAAATTAAAACCGCGCATAATCTCAAATGAAGATGAGAATTATGCGCGGCTTTTGTTTTATATTGCTTATCTTAATCCAAGGAATGATAATACAGCTAAAATAACTACAATCAGTCCGATAATATAAATAATATTTCTCATTTTATGTGCCCCCTGTTATTGTCTTAACAATTACTTTCCCAGATTACTCCTGCCGGAAACATTTAATAAACACAAAAACCGGCTTACTGATTTCATACCTGGAGAACAGGGTATTGTTTAAACTGTACTTACTTACAGATAAATTTATAGACAGAGGTGGATTTCATGTCGTATATACGCGTACATGGTGCAAACCAGAATAATTTAAAAAATGTGAGCGTAGATATTCCAAAACATAAACTGACCGTCTTTACTGGACGTTCAGGTTCAGGAAAATCTTCACTCGTTTTCAGCGTCCTGGCCGCAGAGTCAGAGCGTCTCCTGAATGAAACATATTCGAGCTACATCCAGCATCAGCTGACCCAGTATGAAAAGCCGAATGTAGACAGAATCGAGAATCTTCCGGTGGCTATGGTCATTAATCAGAAAAAACTCGGCGGCAACTCGCGGTCTACTGTCGGAACAATTTCCGATATATATTCATCCGTCCGTTTATTATGGTCTCGTGTCGGTACACCATTTGTGGGGTATTCTAACGTTTTTTCATTCAATAATCCGAGCGGGATGTGCGAACGGTGCCAAGGGCTTGGTTATGTCGAAGACATTGATTTAAATGAGCTGCTCGATTTCGACAAGTCACTGAATGAGGATGCGATTAAATTTCCGTCATTCAGACCGGACAGCTGGAGGGGCAAGCGTTATTTATACAGCGGCCTGTTCGATAATGATAAAAAACTGAAAGATTATACAGAAGAAGAAATGAATACATTTCTTTATACAAAACCGAGAAAAATTAAAAACCCGCCGGATAACTGGCCGCGGACTGCCAAATTTGAAGGGCTGATTCACCGCTTCAGACGTTCGTTTCTTTTGAATGATAACTTTGAAAAGAAACGTTTCTTAACGGATGTGGAACGTGTCGTGACCAGTCAGAAATGTCCTGACTGCCACGGTCAGCGTCTTAATGACAAGGTGCTGAGCTGTAAAATTAACGGGGCGAGTATTGCCGACTTTACTGCATTATCAATCGATGACGCGATTCTTTTCCTGAAAAATTTAGATGATGAAAAAGCGAAGTTTATCGTTAAACCGCTGCTCGAACAAATGGAAGCTCTCTCTTATATCGGTTTAAATTATCTGACACTCAATCGGGAGACCCCGACGCTGTCAGGCGGAGAGTCCCAGCGTATCAAGCTGATCCGTCACTTAAACAGTCCGTTGACTGATCTCGTTTATATTATTGATGAACCGAGTGTCGGGCTGCATCCGGAAGATATTGAAAAAATTAATGAAATTATGCGCTCTATCCGTGATAAAGGAAATACGGTGCTGATTGTCGAACATGATCCCGATGTGATTCATATCGCTGACCATGTTATCGACATCGGACCCGGCGCCGGTCAGCATGGCGGGGAGATTATCTTTAACGGCACGTATGAAGAGCTGATGCAGACGGATACGCCGACCATTCTCGCGCTTAATAGAACTCATCAGCTGAAAGAAAATCCGCGGCAGGCAGAATCGTTTATAAAACTGAAAAATATCACTAAAAATAATTTAAAAGATGTTTCTGTCGATATTCCGGCAGATCTCTTGTCCGTTGTAACCGGTGTAGCGGGTTCAGGTAAAAGCACTCTGATTAAAACAGGCCTTGGCAAATCGGAAGACGCGATATTTATAGATCAAAAAGCAGTACAGGCAACCAGCCGTTCCAACTTACTCACTTATATGGATTTATTTGACGAAGTGCGCACCTTTTTCAGTAAACAGACCGGCTTAAGGAAAAGCATGTTCAGCTATAATTCTGAAGGTGCATGTCCTGAATGCAACGGTAAGGGTGTTATTAAAACAGAACTGGCCTTTATGGCGGACTTTTCACAAATATGTGAGGTATGTAACGGTACGCGTTATAAAAAAGAAGTTCTTGAAGCTACAGTAAACGGCTACTCCATTGCCGATGTACTGGCACTGACGGTGGAAGAAGCTGTTTCCTTGTTTAAAAATAATGAAAAAGTTGTATCGCGTCTGCAAAATTTAGAAGCAACAGGTCTTCAATACATGACGCTCGGGCAGTCGCTCGACACATTGTCCGGCGGCGAAATTCAGCGTTTGAAACTCAGCCGTTATCTAGACAGTGATGCACAAGATAAAATATTCATTTTCGATGAACCGACTACCGGTCTTCATGAAGATGATATTCCAGCCTTGCTGTCGTGTTTTGAACAATTAATAAATCAGCAGAATACCGTCATTCTGATTGAACATAATCTGACGATGATGACCCATGCCGACTGGATTATCGATGTTGGTCCCGGTCCAGGCTTAAGAGGCGGTAAAGTACTATACAGCGGGGAACCTGAAGGTTTATTAAATGTAGAGAATTCAGTTACTAGAGAACATCTTAAAAGATATATTAAAAATTCATCTTTTTGAGCAGAAACTTAGTATAAGAGTTTTAATTTAGTTAAGATTTAAAACTGTAACAGTATCTCACTAATGCTTACTGGAGGATTTTATCTATATGAACGATAAATACAAGACTTTATTTGAGAAAGTGACACTTAAAAATGGAGTCGAATTAAAGAATAAATTTGCGCTCGGACCTATGACACACATTTCTTCACATGATAACGGTACAATTTCTGATGCTGAGATTGAATATATGCGCCTGCGTTCTAAAGACGTCGGTCTGTCTATTTCCGCTGCATCAAACGTAACGGACCTTGGGAAAGCATTCCCCGGCCAGCCGTCAGTGGTCCGCGACTCGGATATAGAAGGATTAACACGTCTTGCAGATGCCATGAAAGAAAACGGCGCGAAAGCTATTCTTCAAATCCACCACGGCGGTGCTCAGGCGATTCCGCGGTTAACACCGAACTCTGATTCTGCGGGACCGAGTCCCATTACGATGCAGAGTTTTGATGAAACAGAACCGCATGAGGTACGCGAAATTACAGAAGAGGAAATCATTGAAACTATAAAAGCCTTTGGCGAAGCCACACGAAGAGCCGCTGAAGCAGGATTTGACGGCGTTGAAATACACGGTGCCAACCATTATATTATTCATCAGTTCGTTTCTCCGTATTTTAATAAACGTACTGACAAGTGGGGCGAAGACCCTTTTCTGTTCGCAATGAAGATTGTCGACGCGGTAACAAAAGCCAAAGAGAAATATGCTGAAGATGATTTCATCATCGGTTACCGTTTCTCACCTGAAGAAAAAGAAACTCCCGGCATCCGCATGGAAACTACAAAAGAGCTGATCGGCAAATTGATTGAAAAACCGATTGATTATTTACACGCTTCACTAAGCGAAGTTCATTCTAAGACACGTGAAGGAAAATATAAGGATATTGAACGTATAGAATTACTTCATCAGTGGATCGACGGCCAGATGCCACTCATTGGAATCGGTTCAGTCTTTACTGCAGACCAGGCACTCCGTGCAATAGAAGAAGGGAATATGGAAATAATTGCGCTCGGCAGAGTTTTACTGCTGGATTACAATTTTATCAGTAAAATTGAAGAAGGCAGAGAAGATGAAATCTTTGAATACTTTGACCGGGACAGAGAAGATAAATACGGCCTTCCTGAATTATTATGGGGGCAGCTCGACAAAGGGTTTTACCCGATGCCGAAGAAATAAAATAAGACACAAAAACATCCCGGACATAAAAGTCTGGGATGTTTTATATTTAAAACTCTTTTTATACTTTGCGTTAGGATTTCAGGATAAAATAAGGTTAAAACCCCATCATAGAGCTTTTATAACACATAGCGTTATTTTGTAACGCTATGTGTTATCTACTTTATTCCTCGATTCTTTATACACTTTTTCTGGAAATCCGTATAACCTTAGTAATTCAATAGCATTGGAACTTGTTGCAATCCCGTCTTTAAGTTTGTAATCAAATTCGATATCGTCATCAAAAAGTTCCTCACTGAAATGATAGAAATCAAACTCGCCATTCAGTAAATCTGTTAGTTCCATATCATGTGTTGCAGCAATCAGATAAACGTTCTCTTTCTCATGCAGATATCTTAAAAGAGCTTCACCCGCAGCTAGTCTTTCTACCGTATTAGTTCCTTTAAATATTTCATCGATAATACAGTAAACCTTTCCTTCAAAATCCTCAATCTCATCAACAATCCTCTTCAATGCTTTCACTTCACTGATAAAATAGCTGTCTCCTTCGATAACACTGTCTGTGATTTCCATCGAAGATATTACTTTGCCTGGTGTATATTTAAATAATGCACTGGTGGAAGTGTTCAGTCCGTTACTCGTTATAACATTCACGCCGAGCGCTTTCATAAATGTTGATTTGCCCGCTGCGTTTGAGCCCGTCAGCAGAATATCATTCGCAAACTTCAAATCATTATCTACAGCAGCCACTACAAGCGGGTGATATAGCCCTTCAGTCTGCAAATACGAAGCTTCTTCTCTTTCCGGAAGAGAGTAATACGGCAATGTTTCTCTCCACATTGCCAGGCTGTAATGGAGATCGAGCTCAGCTGTGTAATGCCATCCTTCTTTATAAAGCTCATGGTTTTTCTTAATCGTACGATTGACCAGATGATACAAATGATAATCTACTAAGAACATTAATTTAAAGGCAGAGAAAGCTTGAACAGCCATATTCATTTCTCCTGCGCTGTCGTCGTTAACAAAAAGAGGACTCATTAACGACAGCCGCTTCAGACCTTTACTGTTGAATTTCGAATCTAATTTACCCGCAGTAACAATAATATTAATAGCATAAAAAATATCTGTGTAATCAAACCCGGTTCCGCCTTTATGTTTATGAGATAAGTAAGCATTAATTACAAATCCTGAAAGGATAGTCAGTAAAGATATGTAAGGATTGATAAAAAATAAAAACACGCCGATAACCGGCATAAATGAAAACAGTATAAATATCGGATGATATTGTTTCACCGGCACAAATTCATACATAAACTTACTCGTGTTAGAATTTCCCGATTTCCCAAGCTTGGCTAAGCGGTATGATATCTTTTCACGAAAGCCAGCATCGTGTTTTATTTTATACAATAAGTCTTCATTTATAACATTCTTTTCTGTTGAATTGCGCAGCACTGCATAGAGAAGCTCCGTTCCTATCGTTGTAAATGTATAATTTATCTTCGTCATCAATTCGCTGATATCGAGATCATTCCAAGTTTCATCATCCACAACATTTCTGTCAGCAGTATTTTCATTTTCCATAATATTAACGAAATAGTTATGATAATGAATATAATATTCTGCAGTTGTCTTCAGTCTTTCCTGCCTGTACCACAGCGTCTTAACAGCTTTCTTCAGTTTAAAGAACTCATATGTTTTTATTACCAGGGAAATAATTATAATTAAAATCATTACAGTGATAAAAAGATAGAGCAGTTGAATAATAATCACCTTTCTCTCAGATCTCTGATTAGATATTAATAATTTTATCATTAATATAAATATATACGAAATTATTACTGCAAAGTTATAAATCAAATAAGATATTTATAAACTGTCCAACTATTCCGGATAGTTGATTTTATATATAACCGCCGTGTTCCTTGTGATATATTAGGTTAGATATTTATGGACGAGGAGGAATTGGACATGGCGCTGTTTGGAACTATCGTAGATGCTCTGGCTATTATTTTAGGCAGCTTCATCGGTTTGTTTTGGAGAAACATTAATGAAAATATGAAATCAACCATTCTCCAGGCATTGTCTATTACCGTACTCGTCATCGGAATTGATATGGCCTTAGAAGCCAACAGTATACTTATTATCGTTGTTGCGAGCTTGGCTCTTGGTTCCATGCTGGGTGAAAAATGGGAAATTGAAGATAAAATGAATCACTTCGGCATCTGGCTCGAAACAAAAACCGGAGCAACAGAAGGCGGAGCTGCTGCTGCCTTTGTTACCGCCACATTAGTGTATGTCGTCGGAGCAGTCAGCATTATCGGTGCTCTCGACAGCGGGCTCAGAAATGATCACACCGTACTGCTGACAAAAGCTTTAATCGACGGTGTGCTCGCTATTTTCCTGACATCCACGATGGGTATCGGCATTATGTTCTCAGCCATCTCTGTCTTTCTGTTTCAGGGAGCCATCGCCTTGTCAGCCTCTCAAATCAACCGCTTCATCCAGCCTGATTTGATGGATGATATTATTATCGCGATTACAGGCACCGGCGGTGTAATGATTATTGCGATTGGAATCAGACTGCTCGGTCTGATGAATATAAGAGTTGCGAATATGCTGCCTGCGATATTATTTGCAGTACTGTTCGTAGTCATTCAGTATTACTGGGAAACAATCAGTTTGTTCTTTGTACAGATGTTTTAGTCTATGGGAGTGGCGCACTATGGAAAACGAACTGCTTAAGGTATTTGATTCAGAAGGGACATTAAAAGGGACAGCTTCAAGGGCTGAAGTACACAAAAGAGGTCTTTGGCATGAAACATTTCATTGCTGGTTCCTGAGTAAAGAAGATGGCAGAATCTTCATCCACTTTCAGCTTCGAAGTCCTGACAAGAAAAACTTTGCAAATATGTTAGATATTACAGCAGCGGGTCATTTAAGTTCTGACGAAAGCGTTAAAGATGGTGTCCGGGAAATTAAAGAAGAACTAGGTATTAGTCTTACACTAAACGATTTAATTTATACAGGTTCAGTACAGGATGAAATTATTATTGATGATTTTATCGACAGAGAACTATGCCATGTATTTATATATAAAATTCCGGAAAATACCACACCTGATTATGTATTTATGGATGACGAAGTATCTGATATTTTCAAAATTGAATTGCCTGTGTTTGAAAAACTGTGAACTGAAGAAATATACTCGATTAATATTAACGGTAAAATGATTAACAGAGATAATTTTGTTCCGCATGAAAACAGCTATATAAACTTTGTTATGAATAGTATCAAACAGTATGCTCTGTAATTCATTTAAAATTAATTTCAGATTCCGTGTTGACATTAATTCTGCTGTGCCCTATAGTTAGTTTAAATTAAATAATCAAATAACTTATTTTCTTATCAAGAGAGATGGAGGGACTGGCCCTGTGAAATCTCGGCAACAGACTTAATGTACTGTGCCAAATCCTGTAGCATCATGCTAAAAGATGAGAAGAGCGAATATACATCGGCCTCTTCTTATATTTTAAGAAGAGGTTATTTTCTTTTTCAGGAATGTATATCTGGTTTTTTTAAAAAACACCGGTTATATACTGGTGTATTTTTATTACATTTTTTAATTCCTACTATTTAACTATGTTTAAGGAGCGTTTTTAATGATTGAGTTTATCGATGTAGATAAAACGTATCCAGGCAGCGAAACACCGGTTCATGCTCTGGATAATATTAATTTCAAAGTCGATGCCGGAGAAATATACGGTGTCGTCGGATACAGCGGCGCAGGCAAAAGTACTTTGATCCGTTGTGTCAACCAGCTGGAAAGTGTTTCAGAAGGGAAAGTTATTGTCGACGGTAAAGATTTAACTGCACTCACACCGTCAGAACTGAGAGTAACAAAAAAACGAATCGGTATGATTTTTCAGCATTTTAATCTTTTAAATTCAAAAACGATATATACGAATGTTGCTATGCCGCTAATTTTAAATAAGACACCGAAAAATGAAATCAAAGCGCGTGTTAGTGAACTGCTTGATTTTGTCGGCCTGTCGGATAAAGCGTCACAGTATCCTGACCAGCTGTCCGGAGGACAAAAACAGCGTGTCGGTATTGCGCGGGCACTTGCAACCAACCCGTCAATTCTGCTGTGTGATGAAGCAACGTCTGCACTGGATCCGCAGACAACAGAGTCCATCCTCGAACTCCTTAGAAAGATTAATAAGGAATACAATATTACAATCTTGCTGATTACTCACGAAATGTCCGTTATCCGGGATGTCTGCCATAAAGTTGCAGTAATGGAGAACGGTAAAATTATTGAACGCGGCTCTGTCTTCGATGTTTTTTCTAACCCTGAAACAGAAACCGGCAGACGGTTTGTTAATACAGTGATGCAGACAGAGCTGCCGAATTACGTGCAGGATCTGGTGCAGGAAAGCGACGGTCAGCATATTTACAGAATCAATTTCATTAATCAGCTCGCAGTGAAACCGTACCTATCACAAATCAGCAAGCTTTACGATTTAGATGTGAATGTGCTGTTCGGCAATATTACCGAGCTTCAGGGTATACCGTTTGGCAATTTAATCGTTCAGTTCGACGGTTCAGCCCCTGAACTCGAAAAAGCATTACTTTATTTAGAAGAAAACAATATTCATTACAGTGAGGTGAATACATATGCTGGTTAGCTGGAATACAATACTGGGGGCATTTTTAGAAACCGTGCAGATGGTCAGTATTTCGTTTATTTTCTCGATTATACTCGGGCTGCCGCTCGGCATTCTGTTATACGTCACTAGACCCGGCCAGATTTTAGAAAATAAAGCTGTCTTTACAGTGCTGAATGCAGTGATTAATGTCTTCAGATCACTGCCGTTCATCATCCTGCTTGTGGCAATAATTCCGGTTACGAAATTTATCGTAGGAACTTCTATCGGAACCGAAGCTGCGATTGTACCGATGGTTTTCTTTGCCGGACCTTATATCTCAAGGCTCGTGGAGAGTTCTCTGCTTGAAGTCGACGAAGGAGTACTGGAAGCGGCCGACGCTATGGGAGCAACACCGATGCAGACAATTATAAAATTCGTTCTTCCGGAAGCTCTCGGTTCTCTCATTGTAAATTTCACTATTTCCATTATCGGATTAGTCGGTGCATCTGCCATGGCCGGTACGGTTGGAGGCGGCGGCATCGGCGACCTGGCAATCACATACGGTTATCAGAGATTCGATACGATCACAATGCTGATTACAGTCATCATATTAATTATTATGGTGCAGGGTCTGCAGTCAGCAGGCAACAAACTCGCGAGAGTTGTAAGAAGAAGATAATAACAGGAGGATATAAATTATGAAAAAAGTCATTTTATTTACCAGTTTGCTTTTAATAGGGATTGTGCTTTCAGCCTGCGGTGACGGCGGTAAAGAAAAAGTCACTATCGGCATCAGTGGAACAGACACAGCAGTATGGGATTATGTAGCAGAGAAAGCTGCAGAAGAGGATATTGAAATCGAGATTGTCTCATTTAATGATTATGTACAGCCTAATACTGCACTTGCTGACGGCGAAATAGACTTAAACTCATTTCAGACTGTCGCGTATTTTGATGAATTTATCGAAGAAAGAAATCTGGATTTAGTTCCGATTGCCACAACGAATCTTGCCCCGATGGGCATTTACTCTGACTCACTGACAGACGTTAATGACATTCCGGACGGCGGCACAATCGCACTGCCGAATGATGTATCTAACCAGGGACGTGCTCTGATGCTGCTTGAGGATGCTGGTTTAATTACGCTCGTCGAAGATTATAACGGCCTCGATTCAATTGAAAATGCAATCGTTGACAATCCGAATGATTATCAGTTTGAAGAAGTCGCACCGGCACAAATTCCACGTGCCTTAGGAGATGTAGATCTCGGTGTTATTAATAACGGAATTGCCAAAGATGCAAATCTGCACCCGATTAACGACTCTATTTACCGCGAAGATGACACAGCAACTGATTATGTAAATATCATCGCTGCTAATAATGAAGATGCGGAAAATGAAACATATAACAGAATTGCTGAACTTTATCAGGAAGAAGATACTGCTGAATTTATTGAAGAAGAATATGACGGTGCTTTAATCCCGACAGTACTTGAATTAAATGACATCGGCTGGTAAAACAAATAAGCTCCCTTAATTGGGAGCTTTTAATTTACATTGATTCGATAAAGACTTCTTCCGTTTCACTTTGAGGATTAAACGTTATATCTTCACTGATATTCTGTTTCATAAATGAATCGTACATCTGTTTTGCCACAGGTTCATTGAAGTCTTCCGTAAAATTATAATGCACATCGATTTCATTATCGTTTGGACTGATTGTACCGGCAAGATAGGCGATGATGCCTTCTTCTGTGCACAGTGTTAAATACTTTACGTTTTCAAGCTGCAGCTGCTGTTCAAAGTCCGGTATTGCTTCCGGTTCGATATTTTTAATTTCCATCAAAAAACTCCTCCCGGTATTTTTATTCTTTTACCCTTTTTCACGGGAAACAATCCTCTGTTTTCATAGTAAATATGTCTGAATTTATAGATAATTATAAAAGTCATCTGTATACTGATTTATATAAACTTAAAAATGAGGGATATATATGCGTTTTGAAACGAAAGCAATCCATGCCGGCAGACAAGTCGACCCGGTCACGGGGGCAGTGACAACACCAATCCACTTGTCTACTACATACGAACGGTCTGCTGACGGTTCTTATACTGACGGTTTTATGTACAGCCGCGGCGATAACCCGAACCGCCGTTCTTTAGAAGAATGTCTGACCGCGCTTGAACAAGGACATGATTGCGTAACTTTTTCATCCGGGATGGCTGCAATTTCAGCAATCATGGAAGTTCTGCCTGAAGATAAACCCCGGAGAATTATTCTGCCGGATGATATGTATTTCGGTGTGCTCACTTTACTTGAAGAAACTGATCTAGGCAAAAGCTTTGATATTACTGCAGTGGATATGACAAATCTTGACCAGCTGAGGCAGGCAGTGGAAAGCAAAGCAACGGGTATAGTCTGGATTGAAACACCGTCAAATCCGCAAATTAAAGTTACTGACATTGCTGAAGTCGTAAAAATAGCTGAAAAAGCAGGAGCAGTGACTGTTGTGGACAATACAACCGCAACACCTGTGCTTCAAAACCCGCTTCTTCTGGGTGCAGATTTTTCACTTCATTCGGTCACCAAGTATATCGGCGGACACAGCGACTTATTACTCGGCGCTGTTGTCGCAAAAGAAGACAGTCCGATGCTTAACCGTCTTAGAACATGGCAGCACGCGAAAGGTGCAGTACCGTCATCATTTGACTGCTGGCTGGCACTGCGCGGGGTACAGTCTTTATCTGCAAGAATGTCTGTACACTGTTCAAATGCTAAAGTAATCGCTGAATTTTTAAGCCAGCACAAAAAAGTTGAAGCTGTACATTACCCCGGCCTCCCGAGTCATCCGGGGCACAGCATCGCAGCAGAACAAATGAGCGATTTCGGCGGCTTGATGTCATTTCAGGTCAAAGGAAATGATTCCGATGCACTTCAAATAGCCAATACAGTTAAAATCTTCACACAGGCCACCAGTCTCGGCGGCACACACAGCTATATAGAGCATAGGGCCTCAGTAGAACAGGAACTGACGAAAGCACCGGCTAATTTGCTGCGCTTATCAATCGGTCTTGAAAATGTAAAAGATTTAACGGAAGATTTAGAATGGGCATTGTCGGAAATATAAATCATAAGAATAAATTATATTATGAGTAACCTCTGTGTAAACGGGAATATTTCCAATAACACGGAGGTGTTCTCATGAGGAAGCACTATAAATTAGTTATTCTCGGCGGAGGGACCGGCGGCATTTCAACCGCAAGCCGCATACTCTCTAAAAAGAAAGATTTAAAAGATGATGTTTTAATTATAGAACCGGATGACTATCATTATTTCCAGCCTGCATGGCCGCTCGTCGGCAGCGGTGATGAAAAGCTGGATTCAACCTGGAAACCGATGAAAAAAGTTATACCGAAGGGAGCATGCTGGCTTCAGGCAGCAGTAAAAAATGTAGACCCTGTTAAACGTGAAGTAACGGCTGATGATACCCTCATCAGTTATGATTTTTTAATCGTCGCTCTCGGTATCGAACTTAACTACGATGCCATTAAAGGCGCACGGGAATCACTCGGACACAATAGTGTATGTACTAACTATTTATATAATCTCGTCGAATACACCTACGAATCACTTAAAAATACAAAATCTGGCAACATCATCGTAACCAAGCCAGAAGCAAAAATTAAAGGCGGTGTTTCTGCGGAAAACTCGCTGTTTACAATGGATGATTTTATCAAACAGCAGGATCGTAACGTCGATATAATGTTCAGAAGCGGGCGGGAAGAACTGTTTGAAGTAAAGAAATATAACGACAGTTTAATTAGTCAAATGGAAGAAAAACACATCGATTACAAACTGAACGAAGAACTGATTGAAGTTAAAGGCAAACAGAAACAGGCTGTATTCAAAAATACGCATACTGGCGAAACACATACTATACCTTTTGAAATGCTCGTTATTACACCGCCGATGCATGGTCCTTCAGTTTTAAAAAAGTCCGGTCTGCTGAATCAAGAAGGCTGGGTAGACGTTGATAAACACACGATGATGCACAAAAAATATACTACTGTATTTTCTCTTGGCGATTCATCCAGCCTGCCGACAGTAAAAATGGGCGCTGCTGTCAGAAAACAGCTGCCGGTGCTGGTCGATAATCTGATTGAGCGTATGAATGATCAGGAACCCACTCATAAATACGACGGCAGAACAGCTTGTCCTATCGCCACTGAATACGGTGAACTGATTCTTGCGGAATTCGGTTATGACCGGAAGCCGAAAGAAACGACTTTCCTGAATCAGGCTGATGATAAAATGATTTTTTATCAGTTCAAAAAGAATATGCTGCCGATTATGTACTGGTATGCCTTATTGAAAGGTAAATCATAACTTAAGAAAAACGGCACTGCCGCCAGTTAGCTGCAGTGCCGTTTTGTCATTTAAAAGTAAGATTTTCAAGTCTGATATAACCCGCTGCATCAAGCTCGACATTGTCAAGCTGAGCTGTATTATACGCCAAAGTCATATTTGGATGAACTAAAGGTGCATACGGCACATCTTCACGAAGCATATTATGGATATTTGTATACTCTGCCAGTCTGTCCGCATCTTCTGTTGCACTGCGTGCATTTTCCAGTGCAGCATCAACATCTTCGTTCGTATAGAATGCTCTGTTGCCGCCAAAACCTCTATTAGTGCTGAGTGTCAGCGCAGATAACAGATAATCCGCATCGCCGGTAGACGCTGTGAAACTGAGCAGGAACATATCATGCTGCCCCTGTCCCAAGCGTTCCATAAATGTTGCCATTTCAAATTGTTCAATTGTAATATTGATATTCAGCTCTTTAAGCTGTTCCTGGATATATACTGCTGAATCGATTAAATCCTGGCTGTCGTTGACCCAGATAGTTGCATCGAAGCCGTCAGCATGATTCGACTCGCGAAGTGCAGCCTGTGCCTCGTCTATATCCTGGCTAATTTCGGGCAACTCCTCGTCGTAACCAAAAACACTTGAAGAGACCATACTGTTCGGAATGGCAGCCTGCCCATCATATATACCTTCTTTTAATTCCTCTCTGTCGATTGCAAAATCAATAGCCTGACGCACCTTCACATCATCGAAAGGTTCCTTTTCTGTATTGAATCCAAGATAGTTTGTTCTCAAGGACTCCGCTTCAACAAACTCTGTGCTGTCACTGCTTTGAACCCTGTCCATCATGGCCATATCTACAGGTGTGGTAATATTTATCCCGCCGGATTCCAATTCTGCCATCATCGAACCTGACTCAGGAATAATAACAAATGTCAGATTATCAATATTGCTTTCTCCTGCAAAATCTTCGAATCTTTCAAATTCTATATTCTGTCCAGGCGCTCTCGTTTTAAACTTAACATAGTTGGTTCCATCCGGATTTTCTGAAATATAAGTGCCGGTATGCTCGGCAATCTGGTCGGAAAGCTCTGTAAATTCTTGACCGCCTGCGTCGCGCATTTCGTAATACTCTTCCGCCGTTATTTCTAATCCCGCCTTGTCGATAGCATTTTGATAATCGGCATCAATACTTTCTTTACTCATAATACTCGCCGCTGTATGCGCTAAATTATCAGGCAGCGGGGCAAAAGGATATGAGGTAGTAATATTCAGCTCATAATCATTCACAATCTCAATATCCTCAATCATTTCAAAAAGGAACACAGTAGGAGCACTGATGCTCGGATCCTGCACACGTTCGAGCGATGCTTTTACATCTTCTGCAGTAAACTCAGAACCGTTATGAAACGTTACACCTTCAGCTAATTTAAAATTCCATGTAGTTTCGTCTGTCTGCTCCCATTCTGCAGCAAGGCCGGGCTTCCGGGACATATCAAGTTCCCGCGCGACAAGCGTCTGATACAAATAGCGTCTGATTTGTATCGCATTAACATCGTTAGTTCCATGAGGATCTATAGTCGATAAATCCTGGTCAAATCCAACAACGATATCGCCAGTTTTAGCTTCTTCAGCAGCTTCGTCTCCGTCTATCTCAGCAGCTTCATCATTAGAACATGCCGCAGCGAGCGATAAGAACACAAGTGCAAACAGTAAAAACAGCTTTTTAAACATAGCAGTACCCCCTAATATTATTAAATTTTATATCCCTTTAAAATAGTTTGAATATTTAAAATTATATAATGAAAAAGTTATAAATGCTATTTATATTTTAAGAGGACTCAGTTAAATCTTATAAAGGCAGTTCTGAATTGAAGGAATTATGTTCTGTGACCGGCTAAACTCGTTACTGAGACAATGAACACCGCTCTTTGACTGGCAAATTCCTGCAAGCACTAAAAAACCGGGACAAAATTGTCCCGGCTCGCTTTTATTTAAGTTCAAGCTCTTCTGATGACATTTTTCTGACTTTCTCAAGCAAGTCGCTGTCTTCAATTAGTGACTGTCCGTAAGAGGGTATCATTTCTTTTAATTTTGTTTCCCATTTTTCAGTGTATTCCGGGAAACTCTGTCTAAATACTTCGAGCACAACTGAAACTGACACTGATGCGCCTGGTGATTCACCCAGAAGAGCTATCACAGAGTTATCTTCTGAACTGACCACTTCTGTGCCAAACTGAATGAAACCTTTACCATGCTCTTTTGTATCTTTAATAACCTGTACCCGTTTACCCGCGATATGAATATCCCAGTCCTCGTCTTTCGCCTCAGGAACAAATCTTCTGAGTTCTTTCATTCTATCGGCTTTACGCATCAACACCTGCTGGATTGAATATTTCACCAGCGGAATATTTTTAGCACCTGCCGCTGCCATCGTCAGAAGATTATCCGCATTGATGGATTTAAAGAGATCCAGATTCGAACCATATTTTAAAAACTTCGGTCCTATGGCCGCAAAGGGTCCGAACAGCAGACTCTCCTGTCCCTGGATATAGCGTCTGTCTAAGTGAGGTACTGTCATTGGGGGTGTTCCGTATGGTTCTTTACCATAAACTTTAGCATTATGACGGCCGACCACCTCAGGATTGTTGCAGACTAAAAAAGCACCGCTGATTGGGAATCCGCCCAGATGTCTGCTTTCAGGTATTTTTGTTTTCTGCAGCAGAGGAATTGCATGTCCGCCCGCCCCGATGAAAATATAGTCTGCAGTGTGGTATTCAATTTTATCTTCCTCAAGATTGCGGATTTTAACTTCCCATCTCTTATTTTCCAGCTGTCTAAAATCTAAAACTTCATGACGGTAATAAACAGCAGCATTATCATGTTCATTAATATTGCGTGCCATTTTACGCGTTAATTCCCCAAAATTAACATCGGTACCGTCATCGATTTTACTTGCAGCTACAGGCTCTCCTGATTCCCGGCCATTCATCATCAACGGTATCCACTGTTTCAGCTTATTATTATCTTCTGTATATTCCATATTACGGAACATATGATGCGTCATGAGGGCTTCATAGCGCCGTTTTAGAAAATCTACATTACCTTTGCCCATGACAAAACTGATATGAGGCAGCGGGCGAATGAATTCTTTCGGGTTCCTTATATAATTGTTCTTAATTAAATAAGACCAGAACTGTTTGGAAATCTCAAATTGTTCATTAATTGCTTTCGCTTTCCCGATATCAATAGAACCGTCTTTTTGCTCAACAGTATAATTTAATTCACATAATGCAGCATGTCCCGTTCCTGCGTTATTTGTTTCATGAGAACTTTCATTCCCGGGAGCATCCAGCCGTTCAAACAGTTTAATATTCCATCCGGGCTCTAAATCTCTGAGAAAGGAACCGAGTGTTGTACTCATAATTCCCGCCCCGATTAATATGATGCTTTTAGATGAGTTATTATCCATGTTTAGCCAGCTTTCTTCTTTATTAATCAAAAGTTATTTTATAATCATAACCGGTATATTTGCACGTTTTGCCACCTTATGCGTAACATGGCCGAGAACATGCTTGATGTCCTTTTTAGAACGTTTATTGCTCATTACTACAACTTCATAATCATTTGTTTCAATTTCTTTTTTTAGTTCTGCAAGAATACGTCCAGTGGCGAAATGAATTTTATAATTTAAACCGCACTCATCGAGCTTGTCTGTAAATGGTTTAAGGTCTTCGACTCTTTCTTTTGCAATATCATCGAAGTGTTTGCCCTGATACTTCACATTATCCGCCATCTCACTTTCTGTTATTACATTAAATATTGTAATGATGGACTCCTTGCTGTTATTCGTCAGTTTCTCCAGCTGTTTCGGCACATTCGCAAATGAGTTTCCAAAATCATATGGAAGTAAAATCTTTTTATACAAAAAAACACATCCTTTCTAATATTAAAAACAACTCTGTTACATTCCTCATTTAGTTTAATATTAAAGCCAAACGTTATACTTTTGCAATATTATACCCTTAATTCACTTATAATATCATGAAAACTATTTACCTGTTGATGATAAATATTATTGTCGCCAATTATATTTCTGAACAGTTATTTTTTTGAGAATATTAGAAGTTTAAACTTCTATAAAAGTGATACTATAATCAGTAAAGTAATTGAAGGAAATTTTCATTATAAGAAGATGTTTTCCAAAATATAATACATAAAAAATGAAGCAGCATTTCATTTTCATTCAACAATTTATCCGTTAATCATTCCACACTTGCTCGGAAGTGCTTTTAACATCTTCCTTTTAAGACAGTTTTTTAAAGGTGTGCCGGATACTTATATCGAAGCAGCAAAACTGGAAGGTGCCAACCATTTCCAGATCTTCTTTAAAATCGCTCTGCCGATGGTTAAACCTGCGTTGTTTACAGTCGCAATATTTTCATTCAACGGCGTCTGGAATGACTTCCTCGGTCCGCTGTTATACTTAAACGACGAGTCATTATATACTTTACAGCTCGGTCTGCAGGTGTCCCATGAACAGTCAACGACACAATGGAATTACCTCATGGTCGGATCACTGCTGATCCTGGCACCAGTCATCATATTATTCTTCTTTTTCCAGAAATACTTTATACAAGGCTCTAATATTCTCGGAGACAGAGAAGAAAAATAAATACATTTAAGGAGAAAAATTATGGCTCAATTACATTTGAAAAATATTAAAAAACAATATGACAGTTCTGGACCTGTCGTCGTCAAAGATTTTAATCTGGACATAGAAGAAGGGGAGTTTATCGTCTTTGTCGGTCCTTCAGGCTGCGGAAAATCTACTACTCTCCGAATGATGGCAGGGCTGGAAGAGATTACTGACGGTGAATTTTATATCAATGATAAAAAAATGAACGGGATAGCACCTAAGAACCGCGACATTGCAATGGTTTTTCAAAATTATGCTTTATACCCGCATATGACCGTATACGATAATATAGCCTTTGGTCTGAAGATTAAAAAATGGCCGAAACAGGAAATCAAACAAAAGGTCGAAGAAGCAGCGGATATACTCGGACTGACAGAATATCTGCACAGAAAACCGAAAGCACTATCGGGAGGACAGAGACAGCGTGTTGCTCTCGGACGGGCTATCGTCAGAGAAGCGGATGTTTTCTTAATGGATGAACCCTTGTCGAACCTGGATGCAAAATTGCGCGTGCAGATGAGAGCGGAGATTATGAAGCTGCACCAGCGCCTTAAAACGACGACTGTCTACGTGACCCACGATCAGACCGAAGCGCTGACCATGGCAACGAGAATTGTTATTCTTAATAATGGTGAAATTATGCAGGTGGGCTCGCCCCAGGAAGTTTACAATACGCCAGACAACTTATTTGTTGCTCAATTTATCGGTTCACCTTCTATGAATATATTCGATGGTATATTCGACGGAGAACGTTTAAAAATCGGCAGCATAAGTATTAAAATTTCGGAAGCTGACAAACGTATGCTGAACGAACTTAGGTATACAGATAAGAAAATTAAATTTGGCATCCGTCCTGAGAATGTTCAGGAGTATCAGCAGCTTTCTAAGCCGGAAGAAGCATCACCGTTCGATATAAAAGTCAGGGTAAATGAACTGCTTGGTTCGGAATTCATGATTTACTCCGAACTTGAAGGAGAAGCGATTGTAGCAAGGGTAGATGCGCATAACCAAAATAAACCCGGCGACACAATGACCTTTGCCTTTGATATGGATAAAGGACATTTCTTTGATTTCGATACAGGAGAAAGAATTACAGATAATTAAAAAATGCCTGCTTACTCGACCGGTAAGCAGGCATTTTATGTTATTTGATAATCATCACAGGTGTATTGACGCGTTTTGCGACCTTATGAGTTACATGACCAAGGACATGTTTAATATCCCTTTTAGAACGTTTGTTGCTCATTACTACCACTTCATAATCATGGTTGTTAATTTCAGTTAACAGTTCGTTGATAACACGGCCAACTTCAAAACGGACTTCATATTCCAGATCGCGTTTTTCCAATTCGTCTGTAAAAGGCTTCATTTCTTTAATTTTATCTTCTTTTATTTGATTGAACCGCTTGCCGTTGAATTTTACATCACTGGACATCTCATTTTCAGTTATAACGTTAAAAATCGTTATAATCGCACCTTCACTGTTCTCCGTCATTTTCGCCAGCTGGCCTGGTACATTTTCAAACGAATTCCCAAAATCATAGGGCAGTAATATCTTTTTATACATGCTTACACATCCTTTAATATTAATTATGTTTTATATCAATTTTTACGCTTCATTTATTAATATTCCCTTGGTTTCAATACTTACACATTTTACCTTCCGCAAAAGTATTCAAATTAGCATATCAGATTCCCACGGTTTTGAATACACCATTTATCGTAAATGTTTCAATAAACATGGCCATCTCCTCAATTGACTCTTCACAGCCGCCTTTGAGCCATTTTAAAAGTATGCCGATATGGGCATTGGTAATATAAGTAATCAGGTAATCTGTAAATATTTCAGAATCCAGTTCAACACCGAACTCTCTGCTTTTTACCTTATAAAAGTCAAACATATGCTGCGAAAAATATTTCGCAAGTTCTGCACTGCCAAGACTGTTGGCAATAACAAGCACGCGTCTGCGGTTATCTTTAAGATACTGGAACATCTTCAAAATAGTATTGTTAAGATTATTCTCATCCACATCTTTAAAACTGCTGCCTGTAATATTTTTGTAGAGCAGCTGTTCAATATCCGTCATCATCGAATTTTGATAACTCTCTATCAGTTCGTATTTATCTTTATAATAAGTATAAAATGTTCCGCGGTTAATCATAGCTTCTGAACTGATGTCCTGGATAGTAATGCTTTCGAACGGCTTTTTCTCAAGCAGGGTAATGATGGCACTGTCAATTGCGTTTAATGTTTTCTGTACTCTTAAATCTTTTTTCAAAAATAAACAACCTTTCTTTTAAATGTGTCGGTTATCCTACAAACATGGATATATCAACCATTGAAGAATAATTTAATCGCCTTATAATGGTTTATTGTACATCGTGTACGATAACTTTAACACAAAAAAATGAAGGATGATTAAATGTTACAGGATTTTAAATTTGTATTTAAAAAACCGTTGTTATTAGTATCTCTTGCAGTCATTTCATTATTTCCGGTTATATATGCATTGACATTTCTCGGTGCAATGTGGGACCCGTATGACCGCACAGGCGATATGCAGTTCCATATAGTAAATGAAGATGCAGGCAATGAGGATATAGAGCTCGGAAAAGAAATCGAAGCTGAGCTGAAAGATAACGACCAGCTGGACTGGCAATTTTCCACTCTGGAAAAAGCAGAAGAAGCAATTAAAAGCGGAGAATCATACGGATATCTGGAAATCCCCGCAGATGCTTCTGATAATGCCATGACCTTCTTAAGCGAATCACCGGAAAATGTAAACCTTAAACTAAAGACAAATCCGGGATTCAATTTCATCGGTTCAATTATGTCTGAACAAGTCGGTTCAGTCTTAGTCGAAACAGTTCAAAAAGAAATTACAGAAACATATACCAAAACATTGATTAGCGAACTCGACAGTTTGTCCGACCAGAGTGATGAAGCACAAGATGCCATTGCTGAGCTGAAGAACGGTGCAGTCACACTTGACGATGGACTTGGCCAGCTCGAGGACAGCTCAGCGCAGTTAAAAGAAGGCGCAGACAACCTTGAAAGCGGCGCTTCACAAGTCAGCGAGGGAGCAGGAACACTGTATAATGGTGAACAGCAATTTACAGGACAGATCACTCAGCTGGCACCAATGCTTGGAAATTACGCACAGCCGGTTCAAGGTGCACAGTCAGAACTTGAAAATGGAGCAGGCCAGTTAAATGAAGCCGGCACACAGCTTGCTGGCGGGGCTTCTGAATTGAATTCAGGTATTGGGCAAATGAACGGCGGTATCAGCGAGTTGAAAGCAGGCTCCAGCGAATTGGCAGAAGCACTTACAGAGGTTGATACCAGATTTAACGAGCTGCTTGCGGAAATAGAAGAGCAGAATATTGTTTTCAGTGATGAGGGAGCAGAAGCGATTGCAAGTCCTGTTAACCTGGATATTGAGTCCATGGTGGATACACAAAACTATGCGCAGAGTTTTGCACCGTTAATTATTGCAGTCAGCCTGTATATCGGAGCTATTACATTTAATGTTGTATACCCGATGAATAAAATATTCGAAAATAAGAAAAATGTATTCAGCCAGTGGCTCAGCCGCGGTCTGCTGTTTTTATCTCACTCGGTAATCATTACAACTCTGCTGTATGCTGCAATTGTCTGGGTAATGCAGATTGAGATTGCCAGCCACTGGAGATTTTACTTTGCGATGCTTGTATGGTCTCTCGTTTCCATTTCCATTATAGGATTGCTGGTAATGATATTCGGCAACTTCGGAAAATTCCTCGGAATCGTGCTGCTGATTGTACAGTTATCATCAAGCGGCGGAACTTTCCCGATAGAAACTGCAAACAATTTCTATCAAACGCTTTATGAATTCCTGCCGATGGCATTCGTCGTGTCCAGCTTTAAAGATGCGATTTTCGGCCAGGCATTTAACATGGAATTCAGCACAATAATGTATATCCTGCTAGCAATAGCTGCAGGTGCTTATCTGCTCGTATTGTTAGTATTATGGCTGAAAGATAAATTCCCTAAATATGAAGAAAAAGCGAATAAAATGGCCAAATTTGAAAACTAAAAGTTCAGCCCGCTGACCGAGCGGGCTTTTTTTCTTTATCGGCTTGTTTGGCATAGCATTTATGCCGACTTTTCTCATCATTCCCGCGCTTATATTTGCAGGACCCGGCGCAGGGACAACGTTCAGCCTCGCTGTAATGTTCTTCGTGGTGCGGACCCGTACGGTGGAAGATTCGTATTCCCTGTCTGGTATGGCCCAGTCAATCGGTTACCTGATTGCTGCAGCAGGACCATTATTTCTCGGAATTTTATCTGATTACACTGGATGGACGCCGCCTTTGATTATTTTAATGATTGCAGCAATAATTATCGCTATACTCGGCCTGATTGCAGGGCGTCCGGTTAAAATCGGTAATCAAAAAGAAACTAATAATTAAATTCTATAACAGCCGCATTAAAGAAAATGCGGCTGTTTTCATATTCAAATTGCACTCGATGTGTAAGTTTGGTATTATCAATAGGCTATTTATTTAAAAGAAAAGGAATCGCGGATGAATAATCCCGCATCCTAAAAATATTAAGGAGCACATTAATGAAGGATTCTTCAGATCCAGCCAGTAAAAAATTATCGAAAGTATTTATATATTCTGTGCTGATAGTCGGTACACTTGTAGTTATCGGCGCCATAAATCCAAATGGATTCGGGTCAGTCGCAGGGTTCATAGCAGATTGGGTTAGTAATTACTTCGGATGGTATTACATGATAATCACCTCCGTTACTCTATTCTTTTGTATTTTTCTTATTTTCAGTCCGATTGGCAAATTAAAGCTCGGAAAACCGCACCACAAGCCTGAATTCAGTACACGTTCATGGCTGATGATGCTGTTCAGCGCAGGCATGGGTATCGGGATGATATTCTACAGTACATCAGAACCGATCGCCCACTTTTTCGCACCGGCAACTGCCGATCCCGAAACAGAGGAGGCAACGCTGGAAGCAATCAGAGCAACCATATTTCACTGGGGTGCACATGCTTGGGGAATGTATGGTGCTGTTGCACTTGCTCTGGCTTACTTTCAGTTCAGAAAAGGTGAGTCAGGTCTCCTGTCAAAAACTTTACGTCCTATACTTGGTAATAGAGTAGACGGGCCGATTGGCATCCTTATCGATGTTCTGACTGTATTTGCAACAGTAGTCGGAGTCGCAGTGTCTTTAGGTATCGGCACGACTCAAATCAACGGCGGCCTGAATTACCTGTTTGGTGTCCCGATTAACATCGGCATCCAGGGGCTTATTATCGCTGTCGTCACTGTATTATTTCTCGGCAGTGCTTGGAGCGGTTTAAGTAAAGGAATTAAATACCTGAGCAATTTGAATACGCTCCTCGCTGCTATACTGCTGCTGGCTATTCTTATACTGGGGCCAACACTCCTTATCTTGAATATGCTGCCGACAGCTGCCGGCGAGTACATTAATACATTTATAGCAAGGACGCTCGATGCAGCACCTTTAAACAATCAGAAAAACGACTGGCTCCAGTCATGGACTATTTACTACTGGGCATGGTGGCTGAGCTGGAGTCCTTTTGTCGGTATCTTTATCGCACGGGTATCAAAAGGACGGACGGTCCGTGAATTTATTTTAGGCCTGCTTATTGTGCCGACCTCTATCGGTATCATATGGTTTACTGTATTTGGCGTTACCGGCATTGAAATTGCGAGCAAGGTACCGTCACTGGTTGAATTCGGACCGGAAACTCAGCTTTTTGCTATTTTTAATGAGATGCCGCTGAGCGTTCCTCTGTCGATTCTGGCGATTATTTTAGTATCATCATTCTTTATTACGTCAGCGGACTCCGCAACCTTTGTACTCGGCATGCAGACATCACACGGTTCGCTTCGTCCTACATCAAGTATTAAGGTCGTCTGGGGCATCAGCTTGTCAGCTATTGCTTTTATACTGCTCTTATCAGGCGGAGAAACAGGGCTCGAAGCTCTGCAATCTGCAGCAATAATTGCAGCACTGCCTTTCAGTTTTGTAATTATTATGATGATGATTTCATTCTATAAGGATGCAAATGAAGAAAGAAAATACCTCGGTCTGACCATTACTCCAAATTCCAAACGTATGGAAGAGTATATTAAAAAAGAAGAACGGGAGTATCAAGAACAAAAAGAAGCAGGTGTCGATGAAAGAGACCTGTAATTAAAAGTATCTACCCCGCAAGCTGAACTTATTTCAGCTTGCGGGGTATTTTTTATCAGTTTTATAACAAGTGCTCTTCATACTTTGCCATTTGCTATAATTATAATGATACTATTACAGAAATGTGGAGATGCAGATGTACGAACTCATGCTGATTATGCTTGAGAGACTTGGATTAATTGTAATGCTTGCCTTTATAGCAACCCGTCTGCGCTTTTTCAGGAATATGATTTCCCCAGCTGTACTGTCTCGAAAACAGCAATATACCGCTATTATATTTTTTGGAGCTTTTGGTATTATCGGCACATATTCCGGCGTGACTTTTCAGGCAGAACCCTTCCTTCTGCAGCGTTTGAAAACAGATATTTTCAATCATGAAGCAATTGCCAACTTCCGAGTTATCGGCGTTGTGCTCGGCGGGCTGTTCGGAGGATATAAAGTGGGAACTGCAGCTGGACTGATTGCCGGGGGACACCGTATGCTGCTTGGAGGTTTTACTACATTCCCCTGCGGTATTGCTACTATTGCAGCCGGTATTTCAGCAGCCTGGATTCGCGCTAAAAATCCGGAAATTACAGCTAAACCGCTGCTGGTATTTTTGATTGGCGCCGGAGCAGAAATGCTGCAGATGGCTTTAATTGTTCTTTTAGCACGTCCTTACACCGAATCGCTGGCGCTTGTTCAGCACATCGCACTGCCTATGATTCTGGCGAATGGAATTGGCTGCGCGCTTTTTCTCCTTATTATTAAAAGCGTAGCAAAAGAAGAAGAAAAGGCAGCAGCAGTGCAGTCACAAAAAGTACTCCGCATCGCTGAACAGACTCTTATACATTTAAAATCCGGTTTAACTCCGCAGTCTGCTGATAAAGTATGTACAATACTTTATAAAGAATTGAATCTTAAAGGTGCGGCAATTGACGACGGGAAAAATCAGCTTTCACATATCGGCGGACTCAGCAGTGCTGCTGTATCCGCACCTTTAAACAGCCGGGACACAATTATTGGAACTTTGAAATTCTATTTTCATTCTCAAAAAGATATAACATCCCTAAAAAAAGAAACTTTGTCCGGACTTGCGAACTTGCTGAGCAGCCAGCTTGAACTGGCAGAGGCAGATAGACTCTATAATCTTGCTAAAGATGCTGAGATTAATGTTCTGCAGGCTCAGATTAACCCGCATTTTCTTTTTAACACTTTAAATACTGTTATTTCGCTGATTCGCATCAATCCAGAAAAGGCGAGAACTGCGCTGAGATCTTTATCTAAATTCATACGGCAAAATCTGTATTCCACCACTGTATCTTTGCAAACGCTGGAAGATGAAGTTGAACATGTAAAATCATACTTATCGATCGAACAAATCCGGTTTGAAGACAGAATTGCAGTGTCCTACCAGATAGATGACAGCTGTCTGCACAATAAATTACCCCCTCTAACCCTTCAGCCTATTATCGAAAATGCTGTTAAGCATGGATTCAAAGGAAAGATTGAGAAGTGTGAACTTAAGGTTACTATTCGGGATTATCAAGATAATATAGCTTTATATATTGAAGATAATGGTTCAGGTGTAAGCGAGGATAATCTTGTGAATTTGGCGGCAGACGTCAGCAGGAACACAGAGGGCAGTGGGATTGCCTTATATAATATTAATAAAAGGCTCCAAATGACTTTCGGCAGCGACTGCGGTCTCAATTTCAAATCCCGGCCGGATTATGGTATGACAGTATATTTCAATATCCCTAAAATTTCCTAATGTTTTTGAAAGGACTCGTTCAATAATGAATCAAACAATAAAAACACTCGTGGCAGATGATGAAAAATACAGCCGCGAAGAATTAAAATATTTACTCGAAGCACATCCGGCTATACAGATTGCGGGAGAAGCCTCGACTGGCCGTGAAGCTTTGGCAAAAGTAATAGCTGACGAGCCTGACTTGCTCCTTCTCGATATCGAGATGCCGGAAATGAACGGCACAGAGCTTGCCGCCGTATTGAAAAAGATGAAGAACCCGCCGCTTATTATATTTACAACTGCTTATACAGAGTATGCTGTTGAAGCCTTCAAAGTTCAGGCTGCTGATTATTTGCTAAAACCAGTCGATGAGGCGGAGTTATCGGAAGCTATTGCACATGTTTCTGAACTGCTTGACTTCAAACGGGAGCGGACCCGCGGCAAGCTTGCGGTCGGGGGAGATGAGTCCATCACTTATCTCAACCCTGCTGAAGTTCTGTTTGTTTCTCGTGAAAACAATACGACAGCGGTTGTCTCATCTAAAGGTGTCTTCAGCAGCAGGAAGACGTTAAAAGAACTCGAATCCCGTCTTCTTCCGCATTCATTTTTCCGTGTCCATAAAAGCTATCTCGTTAATACTGAGGTGATTACAGAAATGACACCCTGGTTTAACGGAGCTTTTCAGCTCACTTTAGAGGGTACAGATGTTCAAATACCGGTCAGCCGAAATTACGTAAAGGCTCTCCGTGCCCACATAGAATTATAATAAAGACCTGTTACAGTGCTTATTTTGCATTTGAACCTCCTGTTTCGACACGATAGCTGAATCTCCCCAAAATTGTTTGTATATTTTGTAAACTATAATAATGAAAACGCATTCACAATAGGGGGAGCAGAATGATTACATTTTTAGGAGCAATCGCTCTGTTATTAATAGGGTATTTTACTTATGGAAAGTTTGTCGAAAAAGTTTTCCAGCCAAAAGAACTTCGGGCGACACCAGCTTATACAGAACATGACGGGGTCGATTATCTGCCCATGCATAAAAATAAAAATGCACTGATTCAATTAATCAGCATCGCCGGAGTCGGGCCAATATTTGGTCCTATTATGGGAGCACTTTACGGTCCGGTGGCATTTATATGGATAGTGCTCGGATGTATATTTGCCGGCGGTGTCCACGATTATTTAACCGGCATGATTTCCATCCGCAACAACGGCGCACACTTGCCGGAACTTGCCGGAAAGTTTTTAGGGAAAGCAATGAAGCATGTCGTTAATGCTTTTTCGATTCTGCTGCTGCTTCTTGTCGGTACAGTATTTGTCGCTTCACCTGCAGATTTACTTTACGACCTTGTTAATGGAGCCGTACCTGTTGTAGTATTTGTCGTCTTAATTTTCATCTATTATCTGCTGGCGACTATACTGCCAATCAATAAAATTATTGGAACAATCTACCCTTACATAGGTGCATTGCTGTTATTCAGTACTGTGGGAATCGGGATTGCTCTCGTCTGGAACCAGGCGCCGGTTCCAGAACTGTCGTTTACAAACACTCATCCGGAAGGCGCAGCAATCTTTCCGCTTCTGTTCCTAACGATTTCATGCGGGGCGCTGTCAGGCTTCCATGCTACTCAAACACCGATTATTTCCAGAACAACAAAAAACGAAAATCAGGGCCGCAGAATTTTCTACGGCATGATGATTGCAGAAGGTATCATTGCTATGATTTGGGCAGCCGCAGCTATGAGTCTTTTTGACGGTCCGGTTACCTTGAATGAACTGATAGCAACAATCGGTACCGGCGGTATTGTTAATGAAATTTCAACGATGATGCTAGGTCCGATTATTGGAACATTCGCAGTTCTAGGTGTAATAGTTCTTCCGATTACTTCCGGAGACACTGCCTTCAGAAGTGCACGGATGATTATTGCAGACTATATCCGCGTACCTCAAAAGAAAATAATGAGCAGAATCTGGATTGCGGCACCGATATTTATCGTTTCAATCATACTGACAAATATGGACTTTACGCTGTTATGGCGGTACTTTAACTGGGCGAACCAGTCAACCGCAATGATCGCCTTATGGATTGGTGCAATGTATCTGTTCATCGGCAAGCGCAACTACTGGATTGCAGTCGTTCCCGCAGTGTTTATGACGATGACCGTATCTACCTATATTGTGAACGCACCAATCGGCTTAAATCTGCCGATGAATATTTCTTTAACAATCAGTGCTGTAATTACTGTCCTGATTACTATTTTATTCTTTGTTTCAGCAAAAAAACGCCGCAGTGAAAACATTCCTCTGGAAACCGATGTTTCAGAATGGAATGAAAAACACTACGCTTATTCAGATTAATAGGATAAAACAACTTATGTCTGCACCGGTGAGTTTACCAGCTCTCCGGTTCGGGCATATTTTATAATAAGAAGCTGTTTAAATCCGACAAGATAATAATGAGGGGAGGATGCATCTGATGAAAAATTGGATGATACTGTTATTCATAATAATATCCGTCACTTTAAACGCATGCGGCAGCGGTGATAATACAGATGAAGATCCGGAAAGCAATACATTAGGAAAAGCAGTATCCGAACCTTCAGAGGAAAAGGCAGAATCAGAAGAACAAGATTTGGAAACAGAAGAAACGGCAGAGGAAGAAGAAGCGCATCAAAGGCACAGTGAAGATACTGCTGATAATGAAGAGTCTAAAGAAAATTATACTGCTGCTGAGCATTGTATTATGACCCAGCTGGCAGAATGCGAAAACGTTCCTCCTGAAGATCAGTTTAAGGCATACAGAGACCTTGTTGCTGACAGCACACTGCCGGAAGCTCCCGGGAGCGACTGTCTGCCTTGTGCCGTCAAATATTCCTTTGAAGCAAAATACGGAGAATCTGACCCGGTGAATTATTCAATCCTCCCGCGTTCAGAAAAAATGCCGGAAGATATCTCCGACCCGTCGGAATTTGTTCAGCAGTATCTGTTTTCATTGCCGGCATTTTTTAATAACCATGACGAGACAGCACTCAGCTTTTACCAGCCTGACTCAGCAGGTTATCATGCCTTGTTTGCAAATAAAGCATCCGGAAACTTCAGCAATCATATGACTTATTCCGTTTTTATCAATTCTGAAGTGGAGAACCTTGATGGCAGTATGAATATCTATGCTTACCGGACATACTCACATATAAATACCAATGGTATTTTCGAAGTCTACGCCCGCTATAATTTGATTGAGCAGGATGGCCGATACTATCTGACAGACTATGAAGAACTGGAAAATACGCGTATAGAATAAACTTAAAAATAAAAGCCTGGTCAGTAAAATTTAGCTGACCAGGCTTTTTAGTGTGACAATTACATGTTTATATTACGTAAATGTGTCGATTCAATGGTAATAGTCAGAAATAATACAGCCAGATGTCATTATTACATTCCCGATATTAAATGTAACTTTATTATTATTGAGCTGTAACACATGTAAAATATATGTGTGTTACATTGGTAACTGTCTTGGAAAACAAAGACTTTATAAAAGTTTGGTTTGCTTTAGAGAGAAAAAAATTACTTTTTATAATATATATTTTGGAGGAAGAAAATTTTATGAAGAAAACAATTTTAGCTACGACATTAGCATTAGGTTTAGGCGTAACAGGAGTTGCTGCAGGTCAGGACGCAGAAGCTTCTTCAATAGATAAAGCAGAACTTGCTCACACAGCTCAAAACAATCCGGAAGTACTGAATGCATCTGCAATACACGATGGTGCTTACGACTATAACTTCAACCACGGAAACTTTAACTACGACTTCGAATCAGATGGTACTAACTACTCATGGGCTTACAGCGGAACTGGTGAAGCACAAGCACAGACTCCAGCAGTAGAAAAAGCAGCACCTGCAGTACAGGAAGAAACACAAAATGTTCAATACAACAACTACACTGAAGAAGTACAAGAGCTTGCACAAAATACACAAGCAGCAGCTCCAGCAGTACAGGAAGCAGAAGAAGTTGAACAGCCTGCAGCAGCAGCACCTGCACCAGCTGAAAAAACACAGCAGTCAACTGGCGGATCAACTAAGTCACAATTCTTAGCTGCCGGCGGAACTGAAGCTATGTGGAACTCAATCGTATTGCCAGAATCAAGCGGTAATCCAAATGCAGTTAGCCCGAACGGTTACCAAGGATTAGGCCAAACGAAGGAATCATGGGGTACTGGTTCTGTTGCAGAACAGACTTCTGGTATGCTTAACTACGCTGAAGAGCGTTATGGTTCAGTCGATGCAGCAATCCAATTCCGTAATGCTAACAACTGGTGGTAAGATTTAAACATTAAATTGTTATAAGTAAGACCCGTATTCATTCATGAATGCGGGTCTTTATTTTTATATAAAGCCATATTATTATTCGTTTTAAATTCGTTAAGGGAGATTAAGATGTCTGAAATAGAAAAGCAAAAGATAAAATATTCTGAGCTTAATATTTATTGAAATCTTCAGGTATCATTGGTAATTAGAAAGGTTTAAATTATTCAATTTAGGCTATAGTATTCTATTAAGAGTAATAGAAAGCAGGTTTATTATGGCCAAAATATACAGTGCAGTTAAACTTCCTGATACTGCTGTAAAAATTATTGAAAATCAAAATATTGAATTAGATATGCACGATGAACTGACAACACCGGAACAGGATCAGATTATTGAAAAAATTAAAGATGCAGACGGCTTAATTACCGGCGTCAATGTCCAGGTGCCGGCCGAAGTAATTAAGGCGAGCGACTCGCTGAAAGTTATTGCTAATGTCGGTTCAGGCTTTAACAATATCGATGCTGAAGAAGCAAATAAACAGGGTATTGCTATAACAAATACGCCTGTTCATGATTCTGTCGCCTCGACCGCAGAGCTTGCAGTCACGTTAATGCTGGCTTTATCTCGGCGTGTACTGCCGGGTCACGACATGGCAGTTAAAAATGAATTTAACGGCTGGCAGGTAATGGGTTACTTAGGCGGTCACCAGGTTGTGGACAAAACACTCGCGATTGTCGGCTTTGGACAAATCGGACAGTATATTGGAAAACTGGCTCAGGCATTTAATATGAAACTTCTGTATGTTGATCCAGAAGAAAAAGATACAGATATTACTGCTGAAAAAGTAAGTCTTGAAGAAGCTTTAAAAGAAGCAGATTATATAATTACACAAGTAAACTACAACGAAACCTCCCATCATCTATTCGGTAAAAAAGAATTTGAACAGATGAAAGAGACTGCTTATTTCATCAATACCGCACGTGGTGGTGTTGTAGATGAAAGTGCGCTTGTGGATGCTCTGAAAAATAAGCAAATCCAAGCCGCAGCCCTGGATGTTCACGAAGAAGAACCGCATATTAACGAAGAACTTGCGAAACTTGATAATGTAATTCTGACACCGCACATCGGTAATGATACCTATGAAGCGAGAAATGCAATGGCAGAAACTGCAGCCGATCAGGCAGTTAAAGCCTTGCAGGATGCTCAGCTGGATTATCAGGTAAACAAATAAGATGAAATAAGCAAAGCCTCACAGTATAATACAATTAAATAAAATAGTTCTCTTATTAAGAGTGAGTGAAGGGACTTGGCCCTGTGAAACTCCGGCAACAGCTTGTAAAAGCGATGTGCCAAATCCAACAGTTGCAATCAACTGGATGATAAGAAGCCGCGTTAAAGCTCTTCTTAATTTCAGAAGAGCTATTTTATTTGAAAAAAATAAAAAGGTGGTAATCAAATGAAAACCGTCCGCGAACTATTTTCAGAATTGGATGAGTGGAAAGCTTACAAACCGTCCAGCACGATGAGCAGCATAGCAAAGTCGAATCATATTATGAGACTGAAGCAGGAAATTAAAAATCGAATTGATGTTGAAGAATATAAAGATTATATACTGTTGAAAGAAGAAAGATGAAGAGTATCCCATGATTTACTTTGGTATCATTAACTAAAAGCAGAAAAGGAAGATTAATGATATGCTCTCCTTTGGTACAATCGTAAAAATCATATTACTCATAGTTTCATTTATAATGATGCTTATTACAGAAATGAAGCATAAATTAGCTAAACCGGAATATAAAACAAATATACAAAGACCTGGTTCTTTTATCACCTTTTTTCACAGGTTACTGCTGGTGCAAAGTGTGATTTTGGCTGTTCTTACAATTGTGATGACGTTAGCAGGAGAAACAGAAGCCTCATTAGTATTTGCAGTTGTGACATTCTTCAGCACAATCCTCACAGCAGGTATTAAGCGGAAATATGATATGACCTATCAGGAAAAAGAAGATTACTTCATTCTTACAATTAAAAAGCAGCAGGTTAAAGTTTGTTATGAAGATATCAGCCATTTTCAGCTGGGTCTTCAAAATATCTGGCTGCAGGATAAAACAAAGCCAAATCAGGAATTTATCGGTGTGAATTTGGCTTTGTTTAAACCGGAAATTTTGATTAGAACATTGACTGAAATGACTATTAACGGTCAGTTTCCACGTGTGGAAGGTGTGTATCCGGACAATAGTGTCTATCCTGATGATCCGCTTAGAAAAAAAGAACTGACAGGTTTTTTAATTAGACACCGCTACGATTATTTGATAGAAGACTATATAAAACAAATGAAAAGTCAGCAAGTTTAATACAGCTTGTTTAAAAATAACTGCCCGTGTAAAAAGCAGATAATTTACTCGTAAGCATTTGTACTTGCTTTTCCATCCCTTCCCCCTTATTATAGACTCATAATATCCATAATTAGAGGTGAAGCAATGAAATTCTCAAGAGGTACAGATTACGCGCTGCACGCTCTCGCTTATCTAGTCAGCAGAAAAGACAGTGATGAAAAGATTCCGGTAGCGGATCTCGCAAAAAAACTCGATGTTTCAAGCACTTACCTTTCAAAAATACTTGCACGTCTCGTTAAATATAAATATATTATTGCAAACAGCGGCGCCAAAGGCGGTTACTCACTGCCTGCCGACTGGGCAGATATTTCTGTTTACGATGTCATCGTCGCGATTGACGGTGAACCGACTCTGTTTGAAGACAGCTTTAATCATGGAAATGAATGCAAAATTCAAAGATTGATGATGGAAGTTGAAACGGATATGGTGCAGTCTCTTAAAAAAAGAAGTATTAAAGATCTGATCTAAAAAGACGATTTGAATACAAGTCGTTTTTTATCACGCTAATTATGGATATTATAACTCTATAATATATATTAAGGTGGAATAATTATGTATGATGCTATTATAATAGGCGGTGGACCAGCAGGTCTGAGTGCCGCTTTGAACTTTGGACGCGGACTAAAAACAGCATTGGTTATCGATGCGGGTGAACCGAGAAACAGAGTGACAGAAGAATCTCACGGCTATCTGACTCAGGATGGCGTTAGTCCTGCAGAATTTAGGAAAGCGGCAGAAAAAGATGCTTTGAGTTACGATGGCGTGTCGCTGGAACGAGATTGGGCTACAAACATCGAAAAAACAAATGAATATTTTACAGTTACCACAAAGAAAAAACAATATACCAGCCGTCAGGTGCTCCTCGCTGCAGGTATCAGAGAACATTCCCCTAAAATTAAAAATTTCGAGCAGTTCTACGGCACTTCGGTTTTTTACTGTCCATGGTGCGACGGCTATGAATTAAGAAACCGCCGTCTGGCAGTGATGGTTGACGAAAACTTCATTAATCATATGCCGATGCTGATTTCTAACTGGAGCAGCGAATTACTCATATGCATGAATGGAACCGGTGAAATTTCAAATGAGAACAAAGAGCTTTTTGAAAAAAAAGGTTTTAAATACGAGGAATCAGTTATTACAGAACTAAACGGCGCTGATGGTGAAGTGAAATCAATCACATTTGAAGACGGCACGACTGAAAATATCGAAGGTATGATTGCAATGATGGAATGGGATACACACTTCGATTTCCTTGAAGGTTTGGATATTAAACGAGGCGAAAAAGGGGAAATCGAAACCGATCAATTCGGTGCAACTTCAGTTCCCGGATTATTTACTGCAGGCGAAACAAAAACTAATTTTACCGGACAGCTGATTAATGCGGCGGCAAACGGTGCGGATGTTGCGAAATTTATGATTATGCAGCTGGTGCAGAAAGACTATTAAGAAGCATACAAAAAGCACGATACAAACTGGTATCGTGCTTTTTTCTATCTTTAAAGTTCTCCCTTCCATTCTTTAAAGAAAGTTTCGAGAAATTGCTTCATAAATGCTTCCCGCTCTTCAGCTATTTTAACTGCTGCCGGGGTATTCATCTTATCTTTTAACAGCAGTAATTTTTCATAGAAATGGTTAATAGATGTCGATTCACCATGACGATATTCTTCAAAGCTCATACTGTCTCTGACAGGAATTTCCGGATCGTACATCGCCTGCCCCTTGGTACCGCCGTACTGGAAAGTTCTCGCAATTCCTATGGCACCTAAAGCATCCAGACGGTCAGCATCCTGAACGATTTGAGCCTCGATATAAGAAAGTTTTTTTCCAGTACCGCCTTTAAATGCCATGGTCGTGATGATGTTTATAATCGTATTGATGGCCTTATTATCAACTTCATTGCTCTCAAGCAGCTTTCTGATACGTTCCAGTGCTGTATTAACATTAGAAGTCACCTTATCATCCGGGATATCATGCAGCAGCGCAGCTGCGATGACGATAAAAGAATCCGCTTCTTCATATTTTAATATTTCCCCGGCAATATCTCTGACTCTCTTGATATGGTACCAGTCATGCCCGCTCTTTTCGTTCAGCAGTTCAGCCTTGACCCACTCTTCAATATTTACTAATACTGTCTTTTCATCCATGAAAGAATGCCCTCCGTCAGTTATCATAGTTTTACCTTTATTATACGTTGTTTCATTAATATTTAACAAAATGATATAAAAATATTGACACAAAGAGGGTTTTTATATTATTGTTAAAGAATATTATTATATTAAGCGGATATGGCGGAACTGGCAGACGCGCTAGAATCAGGCTCTAGTGTCTTAATCGACGTGGGGGTTCGACTCCCTTTATCCGCATTCTCTAAAAGACCATTCAATGAATGGTCTTTTTTTATTGCAGCTGTCGAATAATTTAACTGGAAAGCATTTTTACCGCTATTTTAACTGCCAAGGCATCATCAATATATCCCATCGGGAATACATAATCCGGAATTACATCAACGGGAATAATAAAATATAACAAAGCACTCCCCATAATACCCAATTTATAATTCGCAGCTTTCCCTTCCGTAAATTGAGTATAAAATTCTTTTAAGTGTTCAATAAATGGACCTGCACCGCTCACTTTCTCTACCTTTTTCTCAAATTGCCCAAGTATTGTTTCTCTTCCTTCTTCTGTCTTTGCACAGTGTTCATATTGTTTTAACTGCTGCCGTACCTCATCAACACTAAAGTCATTATTATAGAAATTAGTCTCTGCAAGAGTCTGATAAATTTCATCTGCGGATAAGGAAACATCTGATGTGTCAGCCTGATCCTCAGCATTCATAGAATAACCAGCAGCATCCAGCAGCTCATTTATCGAAATACCTAAATGTCCAGCGAAGGTATTGATATGTCCGATATTTACTTTGCGCTTCCCGTTGATAATGCGAGAGACAGTCGCTTTATCAATACCGGTTTCACTGCTGAACTGTCTCAATGATATCCCGCGTTCATCCAGCAGCTCTTTTAATCGGCGGCCAAAGTTCTCTGCACTCATATTTTCCTGGTCCTTTCTTATTTTAAAATTTATGTATTCATTTTAATAACTGGTATTTTTCTATCAACGTTTGCTAACTGTTAAGCCTCTGTTTCTCTTTTAATTTCTTTGGCTGCGAGCACCAGTAAGCCGACTGCTATTGAAATGCTCAGAAATGACGATCCGCCCTGACTTAAAAAGGGGAGCGGTATGCCCGTCAGCGGAATCAGACCCGATATACCGCCGAGATTAAGAAATACCTGAACACTGATATAAATCGCAATCCCGATACAAAGCAGACTGTAAAATCGCTGTGATGCTTTAAAAGAATAGTAAATCGCTTTACCAACGATTACTATAAACAGCAGCAGTATTACGATAACTCCAATCAAACCAAGCTCTTCTGCAATCACTGCAAAGATAAAATCTGTATGAGGCTCCGGCAGGTATCCGAGCTTCATGATACCGTTGCCTAGACCGCCACCGGTCAAACCGCCATGCGAGATGGATATCAATGAGTTAGTTAATTGATAACTGGTACCGTCAGCATCCGAGAAAGGATGCATGTATGTTTCTATTCTCGCACGCTGATAGCCGGATAGAATATTACCGGTAATCACATAACGTACTCCGATCAGCAGCGACAGAATCACGGCTAAAATACCCGATACTTTAAAGATAATTTTCACAGGAAATCCTGAATATAAAAACATACCGGCAATAATAGAAATTGTAAGCAGCCAGGTGCCAAAATCATTAAGCAGCACAAGACATGAAATACCACCCACCAGCAGAAGGGGCAATAAGTTTTCGGCTCTCTGTGCCGACAGCTTTTGATATTTTTGATTATAGATATAAGCAAGATACAAAATTACCACTATTTTAAAAAATTCAGAGGGTTGAAAACGCCCGAGAAACGGCACTTCTAGCCAGCGGCTTTTACCATTTACTTCTACACCAAAAATATGAGTCAAAAGAAGTGCCAGAAATATCCCGATAATCATGAAAAGCTGCAGCCGTTTATCTTTCAGCAGCTTTGCAGGCATTAAATATGCCATAACAAATACAAGTAAAAAACCAATAACAGTATATTTAAGCTGAGAAAAATAATAAAATTTCGGGTCGCTGTAATCACCCTGCATTGCCATTACCATGCTTGCGGAATAAATCATAACAAGTCCTGTTAAACTTAAAATAATATATGTAATTATTATAGTGAAATCTATGTTTTTAGAACTCTCTCTGAGGATGTTGAACAATCTTTTAATAGATTTCATATATAAATGCCTCCACAGTTAACACTTTTAAAAATAAAGATGATCTAAATTAATCTACTAGGTAATATAGGATACCGTTGACAAAATGTCAACGGTATCCTATTTTTATCTGAGATAACCATGAAGATGGTACTAATAAAAATAAACGATAAGACTCGGAGTATTTTCCAGAGCTTATCGCTTAGTTAGTTAATTACCGCTCAATTCATCATGAATCAGATTAATATTGTAATTTAAATATTTAATATAAGTATCCACTTCTTCTCCTGATTTTCCAATTTCATCGGAATATATCGGTTTACTGGAAAGCGGTACTCCTGTCTGGCTGGATACTGTTTCCATCGGCCGCGTATCGACGTTTGACTCGATGAATAGCACAGGTACATCATTCTCCTCTATAAAGGAAACAAGTGAATTAATTTGTTTCGAAGAGCCCGTTTCTTCAGTGTCGATTGCCCAAATATATCCTTCTTCAAGGCCGTAATCATCGGCTAAATATTGAAATGCACGTTCGCTTGTCACCAAAATACGGTCATCTTCAGGAATATCATCTATTTTTTGCTGATACTCTTCTTCAATCTCTGTCAGGCGTGTAAGATATTCTTCTGCTCTCTCTTCGTAGTTTTCCTTATTCTCAGGGTCTTTTTCTATAAAACAGTCCCGCATATCTTCCGCCATTTTTATACCAGCTTTAGGACTGATAAAAGCGTGAGGGTTAATTTCTTCATCTTGTCCCTCGTCATCTGTAATATACATCGGGTCAATACGATCTGTCAGATTGCAGACATTCTCCGTATCCTGATTTACAGATTCAATCATTTTATGGAACCAGCCGCTGTCTCCGCCTTCAAGGTTTAAACCATTATAAAAAAGGAGGTCTGCATCAGTAGCTTTGTTCATATCCTGCGGCAGCGGCTCGTATTCATGCGGGTCTGTTCCTGTAGGAACCAGGTTATGGATATTTACATCATCTCCGCCTATTTCGCTCGCAAGGTCTTCCAGGATAGTAAATGAAGTCACAACCTCTAATTTATCATTTTCTGTTTCATCATTAGCTGTACTGTCTCCGCCTGTACAAGCAGCCAGAGTGAGTACAGCCAGCAGCAGACTCATTACATGCGTTATTCTTTTATTCATTTCAATTGTCTCCTTAAACTTTATGTCTTATTTAATTACACTCTTTTTATTTTTCTGAGCAGCGGCCAGATAAGACCCTGCTTAGGTGAAAAAATCAACACTAATAAAAAGAGAATCGCTGAGGCAATCGCAATAACGGGTCCTGACGGCAAATCGTGATTATAACTGTAATAAATACCAACCACTGCAGCAGCTGCCCCAAAAGATGCAGACATAACAATCATTACAGGCAGCCTGTTTGTTAATAAATAAGCAGTGGATGCAGGTGTTATTAAGAGAGACACTACCAGTATCACTCCGACAGTCTGCAGAGAAGCGACCGACACAAGTGTTAACATCACCATCAAACCGTAGTGAATAAATCGTGTATTTAACCCGTAAACTTTGGCCATTGTCTCATCAAAAGTAGCTATTAAAAGTTCCTTATAAAACGCAACAACGACAGCAAGGACGAACACGCTGACACCTGCTGTAATCCACATATCAGAAGTTCTGACGTGCAGCACATTCCCGAATAAAATCTGCGTCAGATCTGTCGCACTTTGAGCTTTTGTTATTAAGATAATACCGAGCGCCAGTGCAGTCGAGAAGACAATTCCGATGGAAGCATCTGTTTTAATTCTGCTGTTCTGATTAATCGCTCCAATACCTAGGGCTGCAATAACTCCAGCTACAACAGCACCGTAGAAATAAGAAATTCCAAGCATATAAGAAATCGCAATACCCGGCAGAACAGCATGGGAGATAGCATCTCCCATTAAAGACATGCCCCGTAGTACGATAAAGCTTCCTATAACACCGGAAATAACACCGACCATAATCGAAGTGATTAGAGCTTTTTGCAAGTATTCATAAACCATTAAATCATTTAAAAAAGTCATGATAATTTACCACCCATATTTTCTAAAACAGTTAGAGGCGCATTGAAGGTCCGTTCCATTAATTCAGGCGTAAATACATCGGACACAGCACCCGCTGCCACCAGTTCCTTATTCACTAAAATCAGCTCATCAAAATAATCTTCGACTTTAGTTAAATCATGGTGAATAACAAAGAGAGTTTTTCCCTGATCTCTTAACTCTTTTAAAATATTTATAATAATTTCCTCACTGTGGATATCTATGCCGACAAAAGGCTCATCCATGAAGAAAATATCTGCATTTTGTGCCAGACTTCGGGCCAGAAAAACCCTTTGCTGCTGTCCGCCTGAAAGTTCACCAATTTGTTTATCAGCAAAATCTTCCATTCCAACTTTTTTTAACGCTTCTTCTGCAATTTTTTTCTCTTTTGTTTTAGGCCGGTTAAATAAACCAAGCTTCGGATAAGTTCCGAGTAAAACAGTATCTCTCACTAAAATCGGAAAATCCCAGTCTATATTTGATCTTTGAGGAATATAAGCAATATTCCCCCGGACTTCTTCAAGAGTTTTTTCATTTATTTGGACTTCGCCTGAATCCTTGGCTGTTAAATTAAGCACAGCTTTCATGAGAGTGGATTTACCAGAACCGTTTGGTCCGATAATTCCTATTAACTTTCCGCTTTCCATAGAAAAATTAACATCTGTTAAAGCTATTTTATTTGAGTATGAAACAGTTAAATTTTTAACTTCAAGTGACGTTTTCAAACCTTTACCTCCTTAGTGTAACTAAAAATAAGAATGGCCAAATTTAATGTTTAGGTTACCCTAAATTAAATATAGCATAACAAATGTATCACTAATTTACAAATCAATAAAAATAAATGATTGAGAAGGAGAGTGAAAAATTTGAAGATGGTGATGGGATACACATGAGATTCTGTCATGCCAACCCCAAGAAGCGGGGATATATATGAAAACCTTTCATACCAATCCCAAGAAGCGGGGGTACATATGAAAAACTCTCATGCCAATCCCAGGAAGCGGGGATACATATGAAAACCTTTCATACCAATCCCAAGAAGCGAGGATACATATGAAAACCTTTCATACCAATCCCAGGAAGCGGGGATACATATGAAAACTTTTCATACCAACCCCAAGAAGCGGGGATACACATGAAAACCTTTCATGCCAATCCCAAGAAGCGGGGGTACATATGAAAAACTCTCATGCCAATCCCAGGAAGCGGGGTATTACTTTAATGAATATAATAAAATACACCCTGATTGTTAGTATAAATCCAACAACCAAGGTGCATTTAAAATTCGCAAAATATTTTATTATTCATTCAAAGTTACTGTTCAAGTTTTCTTTTACCGAAATAAAACAGCCCGACAGCCATACCTATAATCAACATCAGTATTGAGAAAATAAGAAATGGCCACGGTCCCCATATAAAGATGAGCGGAGCAGATAGCGCTGTGACCAGACCGCCGCCGAGGAATGGTTCAAAGACCAGCTGCTTATAACCGAAACCTTCAGCTGCCGGAGATTTCATTTCCGGATCAGCGACACGCATGAGCATCAGTCCTGTAGCAGTCACCCCTGTAGACTGTCCGAAGTCACCAATAGCTCTTTCAAACCAGTAATCCGACATCATTCTTGGGCCAAAAACGAAGAATCCGAACAGGTTCCACGCAATTCCAAATAAAGCTAAGATTAAGAATGGAACTAGGTATTCTCCGATGACTGAAATGGAAACAGTCGCTATAGCACTTGCAATAAGTATATCCAGTGAAAATCCTTGTATACTGGTTATCGTATTTCTGTCTACCAGCTTCGATGTATCGAATTTGCTGATAAAAATCTGTACAATTAAACCGCCGATCATTGCCAGTGGGAATAATGGTATATAGGTCATAAAGTCGGAGCCGAATAGCGCAGCTTCCAGCCAAGTGATTCCCTGCAAGATGATATACCCGACAAAAATCGCCAGTCCAACTATAGTAAAATGAAAAGTAAATGTATCGATTGATTCAGGTCTGACAGTCTGTTTACTGCCTTCTCCGCGTTCTTCCACTTCAACGATACCTGCTTTTTGAGTTGGTGACAGACCTTTAACATCAGTAATCATCTGGGTCTTGTTTTTACGTACTCCCCAGTTAATCAGCACAATACCAACAACAACTCCGGATAATATACCGACCGTGGCCAATCCGACAGCAATATCGTAGGCTTCCGGAAATCCGAGTTCTTCAAAAGTAGACTGCAGACCGGCAGCTGTACCGTGTCCGCCTTCAAATCCAACTTCAATAAGCGCACCAATAAATGGAGGCATGTCATAGAAGGGCACCAATATTAGCATCGCCAGCAGTAAACCGAATACATATTGTCCCCAGCCCAATGTCCAGCCGAATGCAAGCTGCGGTCCTCCAATGTTCCATACCCTTTTCAAATTTGGAAGGACGGTTCCTATAAATAAAGTAGCAAACACTATGTTTATCATTAGGCCGGGCAGTGCTGACCACACTTCAATAATTTCTGAAGTCAAAATACCAGTTGTCCAAAATGATTCTTCTTCTGTAAAATTCTGAAGTATCTTACCCAGCACTTCAGGACCTAAAAGCAGGGCAAGAAAACCTCCGATAACCGATGCCGGCAAAAAAAGATTCTGCATCCATGTCGAGTGAATCCTGACCCACTTACCAATCAGCAGAAATAATCCCAGATAAAGCAGGGCAAATCCTATTTGTTCCGGACTCATAATTTCCCATCTCCTCTCTTTTTATCTTTTTCAGACTATAGAAATTAATCAATAATATTCATAGAGCCATTCTATCAGAGGGGGGAAAATTTTTCTTAACACGAACCCGAAAATTTAATATAAATCCCTGGAGAAAATAATATTAATTACTTTCTCGTTATGTTCAATATTTTTACCAACTGGTCGTTCAAATAGTCTGCACTATAAGAAAAATCATTTTTATACCAGTTGATAATCATACCGATAATAGCATTGGACTGGTAGGATGCAAACATTTCATGATTAAAATCTCCCTGCTGTTGACCCATATCTTCTAAGAACAACTTATCGATTTCATCAAACAGCATATAGTAATATCTTAATGGAACTTTTCTTGAGAAAATAATTTCGTAGAAAGATTTATATTTTTCAATATGATGAAAGATACGGATTGTTGAAGAATCCAATTCATCCACATTCAAAGTCGCCACCCGACGGTAGGGTTCTTTATAGGAATTCGCCAAATCTAATGTTATCTCTTTAAAATATTCCTCAAATACATCTTCAATTTGCCCGTAATGTAAATAAAAAGTTCCGCGGTTAATTTTAGCTTGTTTACAAATTTCCGTTATAGAAATTTCGCCGAGATCTTTATCATTTAATAATTGCAGCAAAGCCCGATGCAGGGCTTCTTTCGTTTTAACAATGCGCAAATCATGCTTGGACATCTTTTCACCTCTTATTGAACAACATTCTATACTTCCGTCCATTAGTGAACAGTTATCAGATTTTTGATTATTGAAAGCGTTTACCTTCATTATTATAATAAATAATAGACAGTTGTACAATAGAAGGAGGATACAAAATGAGATTACAAGACAAAGTTGCCATCGTTACAGGTGCAGCATCAGGTATGGGTAAAGCAATCGCAGAAGCTTATGCAAGAGAAGGTGCTAAAGTTGTCGTATCTGATTTAAACATAGAAGGTGCAGAGGAAGTTGCAGCAAATCTTAAAGCTAATGGTGCGGAAGCTTTCGCAATTAAAACGAATGTTTCTGCAGAAGAAGAAGTTGAACAGTTATTCGAAGAAACGAAAAAGAACTTCGGGAAGCTGGATATCTTAGTTAATAATGCAGGTATTATGGACGGCATGGAGCCGGTAGGTGAAATTTCAAACGACAGATGGGAGAAATTATTTGCCGTAAATACGACCGCAGTTATGAAATCGATGCGTTTAGCAGTCAACCTGTTCTTAGAACAAGGACACGGAACAATCGTCAATAATATTTCAGCAGGCGGGCTGTACGGTGGACGTGCAGGGGCGGCTTATACCGCATCAAAACACGCAGTGGTCGGTTTAACGAAAAATACTGCATTTATGTATGCAGATAAAAACATCCGCTGTAACGGAATTGCTCCCGGTGCGGTAAAAACAAATATTGGCTCATCAATGAGTAATATGAGTGAGTTTGGAGCTCACCGTCAAAGTCAGGGCATGTCACTTAATCCAAGAGCAGGGGAGCCGGAAGAAGTTGCGGAAGCAGCGGTCTTCTTAGGTTCAGACGAAGCAAGCTTCGTTAATGGACAGGTTCTTGCAGTAGACGGCGGATGGACTGCGTACTAAGCTGTTTAAATAAATAGATCATGTGAAGAAATTGAATTTTATATTTATAAAGAGTATGTAATACCAAGCAGCTGATTACTGGTGATTCTACAACCTCATTAAAGTTATGATATATTGGGTATGTAATAGTATTACAAATTTTAGGGGGTCAGTTTATGAATTTGAAGAAATTTCTAATGGCCAGCGGTCTTTCTATGGTACTCGTTCTCGGTGCTTGCGGAGGCGACGAAGATGCAGGTACTGATGAACCTGCAACAGAAGAAGACAGCGGTGCTTCAAGTGGAGATGTCGATGCTGAAGGTATCGCACAGAGCACATGTGCATCATGTCATGGTGAAGACTTCTCAGGTGCTGTTGGGCCAGCACTTGCAGGCACTAGCCTCAGCGAAGACGAATTCGAAGAAACCGTGAGAAACGGTAGTGGACAGATGCCAGCTTACAGCGAAGATCAAATCAATAACGAAGAACTTTCTGCACTCTACACTTTCTTCAGCGAACAATAAGAAAGAAGATCGTCCTTCTGGACGGTCTTTTTTTATGTCCTTTATATTATTCATAATTTTTTACCTCTTACGGACGACAAATAACCGCTCACGAAAAAATCACCTTTAGATACTGTTTTTCGTTATATACTGTGTTTAAGAATTTTAACGACAAGGGGGATGGTTATGAAGGCGGAATTGATTATAAATGAGCATTTAAATGAGGATGAAGTCAAAATCCATACTAAAACAGTAACCTCAGGAGCCAGGATTTTGTCCTATATCGATCACTTTACAACAGACCGGGAAAATTTAATTATCCGTTCCGATGATGAATTTTTAATGATTCAAAAATTGAATGTTAAAAATTAAAAAGCTTCTACCCCTATCAACAGGTTAGAAGCTTTTTCATGTTATCTAGAACCACAGGTCTGCCAGCAGTTCCATCGATTGTTTCCTTTTTTCCGGATCATACGTATACGTCACAATAATCAGTTCATCTGCTCCGGTTTCTTCCGTAAATTCTTCCAGTTTTTTTCTGACTGTTTCAGGTGAACCAACGGCTTTCAGGCTGAACATCGCATCCATCATTTTTCTTTGGTCTTCTGTTCCTAATTGTTCAGGATCCACAGGAGGCTGAAGTTTACGCTGCTGGCCGGTCTGCATATCCACCATCATCTGTGTCGTTGTTGTCCAGATTTTTTCTGCTTCCTCATCTGTCGGTGCCACAACGACATTAATCCCTGCCATGACATAAGGTTCATCAATCTGAGAAGTCGGCGAATCTGTCGTAAATGCCGAGCGGTACATATCAATTTTCTGTTTATAATCATCGGGTGTAAAGTGCGTTGCAATAGAATAAGGCAGTCCGAGCTGTCCGGCAATTGATGCACCGTTCATACTTGATCCTAATACCCATATCGGAATATTCGTACCTGTACCTACTGTAGAAGTCACTGGAACACTATGACCGAGTCCTTCTTCACTGAACCAGCCGATAAGGTCATAAATAGAGTTTGCAAAGTTTTGTGCATCACTGCTGGTACGTGTAATCAGCTGAGATGTTCTTTGATCGGTACCCGGTGCACGACCGAGCCCGAGATCAATTCTATCCGGATAGAGCTGTGCAATCGTACCGAAATTTTCAGCAACCTGAAGTGGTGAATGGTTCGGCAGCATAATCCCGCCTGATCCGACACGAATGTTTTTAGTCCGCGCTGCAGCCATCGCAATCAGCTGGGACGTCGCAGCGGATGCGAGATTTTTTGTATTATGGTGCTCTGCGAACCAGAGCCTTTTGAATCCAAGCTTATCAATAAGTTCGGCATTGTCCAAGGATGCTTCAATCGCTTCCCTGACCGTCTGGTTTTCCGAAATGCCCACAAGTTCAAGGACATTTAATGGTATATGTTTTGTCATTACAATTAGTTCTCCTTTATAAATTTTATTATCTGTTAATTTAATGTACTTCATTATAATGAGATACTCTCAGCATAAAGCACCGTTTGATAGAAAGATAATTTATTGTTTCAGATTTGTTACTGTTCATACTTGTTAAAAATACTAACAATTAGCAGTTTGTAAATTGAGTATTAAAATAAAAAAGTTCATCTAACCTTCTTTGATCAGATGACTTTTGTTCACTAATATTTACACGTTTCGTTGAAGTAGGGAGAATATCATCAGAACTTATTTGTGCTTCAATTAAGGATTGTACTTCAGAAGTTTCTCCCTGATTCTCTTCAAGATTATTTGCGGCCATCATAATAAATACAATGAGTAAAGCTATACTGATCAGCATCAGAATGAAAAGTATAATTACAGTCATTTTAGATTTGTTTCTTTCCTTCATAAAAAATCTCCTAGTTTACTTTGACTTGATTATATCATTCAGTATATTACCAAAAGGATATCCATTGTCATTTGTCAAAATTCATTCATAAATTTTCCAGATGTAAGTATCTAGCCTGAATATTATTAATACTAGTAAAGAGATCTCATATCCATAATTAATATTATCTTTTAATGTAAATGGGAGAGTTAAGGGTATGCAGTCTATACATGTTAAAATAATAATTTAAAGCTGCACAATTCGTTAAGCTTGTATTTAAGTAAATGTATGTACGCAAGGTTTTTCTTTTATTATAGATTCAAAATAATATAATAGTACTCTAATGAATGAGAATCAGATAAGGATGATTTTATGAAACCCAGGATTATTATTCTGCTTAATTCCATAGATGTAAATAAGGGCGGGCTTACGCACGCATCTCTGAGGCAAGCCAGCACTTTTGCTGATGCCGGCTATGATACCCAGATACTGACATTCCACTATGAACCGCGTTTCCCGATAATCTGTAAAAAGCTCAAAGAAATGGGTAAGGTCAGCGAAAAAGTTGTTATACGTAATATGTTTGAGGAACTGGCATTATACACTGATAAAGATAAGGTTAATATCCGTAAATTGAAAGTAAATCTTTCCGATTATGAAAAAAGCTATGCCATAACCCAAAGAAAAAACTACAATGCTTATAGACTTTATAACAATGGGATATATGAAAAATATATCGCTCTTCGGGATGATGATACTCTTGATTTCATAGACTACTTCAATGAAAACCGCTACAGGGTGAGACGAGAGAATTATAACTATTACGGTCAAGTGAGCAGAGTGCAGTATTTCAGCTATGAAGACAACAAGTTCAAGCAGCAAGTGTTCTTCGACAAAAGAGGAAAGGCCATCTTCAGTTTCTGGCGTGAGCCTTCCACTGGGAAGATTAGCAGGGTCATCCACTTCGGTTCAAATAATGAAGTCATCAGTGAAACAACTGGCAACACTGTGCCCCATAAACTCTACTGGCTGAAAACTGTATTAAACGAATCGAAGTCAAAAATAATGGCCATTTCTGATACACGCAGCACTGACGAACTGCTTGTTAAACTGAAACATTCATACACAACAAAAGCACTGCGTATGCACAGCAACCACCTTAAAAATCCTGATAATCCTGATTCCGAACTAAATAAACGAAACGGCTTTGCAATAGAAAATATACAAAGTGTCGATGCACTTATCGTTCTAACAGAAAAACAGAAACATGATATAGTCAGCCGTTATGGGCATGAGGACAAAGTTTATGTGATTCCAAACTATTATGATCCGAATGTCTCTAAAATCAAAGGATTAAAATCTATTTTAACCACTATGAAACCAGACAGCAGTCAAAGTGAAAGAGACATGTCTAAAGTTGTCATCGTATCAAGATTTTCAGGAATCAAAAACATAGATCATACCATCAAGGCATTCAAAAAAGTCATCGCGGAAGTACCGGAAGCTAAGTTAGAAATCTGGGGGTCCGGGGATAAAGAAAAAGAATATGCAGGTATGATAGAATCATTGGGGCTCGATGATAACGTGCTGATTAAAGGATATACTCAGAATCCAGGAAAAATATACCAAAGCGGCGCTTTATCCGTCCTGACTTCCCACGCTGAAGGTTTCTCCCTTGCGGTCATGGAAAGCATGGCAAATAAAACACCAGTCGTCAGTTATAATATAAGGTATGGCCCATCTGACATGATTGAAGATGGTGTAAATGGTTTCCTCATAGAAAAAAATGACATAGAAGCACTATCAGAAAGAATCATACAAATGCTGAAAAACCCTGAAAAAACAAGAGATATGGGCAATAAAGCAGATAAAACAATACAAACGAAATTTAGCAAAGAAATCTATCAGAAACTATGGTTTTCTCTCACAGATAAACTGCTTTAAGAATTAGAAAGGAACAATAATCATGAATAACCTAATTTCTGTAATCACTCCAGCAGAAAAAAATGAAAAATATATAAATACTGCTTTAGAATCATTAAAAAACCAGAAATACACAAATTTTGAAGTACTGGTACTCCACTCCGATATAGATGCATTGAAAAGAGTGGTTAATGACGAATACCTGGATGATGACAGATACAGATTTATTAATACACCTGCAGATATTTATGTAGGTGCTGCACGCAATATCGGCATTGAAGAAGCAAAAGGCGATTATATATACTTCCTCGACAGCGACGATTATGTATCCGAAAACATACTGCAGCTGCTGCATGATAATATCGGAGAATTTCCGATAATCCGAGGAAGAATGAAATCGACGGATTTCAGCACCAGCTTTGCCATCATACTGCCCGGTACAAATGAAATAAAGATGTATTCAGACAACAGGCATGACTTACTCAGAACAGAGTCAGCAATCAACTACCTGATTTCAAAAAGAATCATAGACAGCATGAATCTAAGGTTTTCCGAACAATTCAAAACTTATTCGGATCTTACATTCATGATTCCATTAATGGAAGAAGTTGAGGTAATACCTTATTCTTACGAAGCAATCTATTTCAGAAGAAGAGGAAACGATCCAATTAATAACCCGTCCCTTAGACAGTCTTCCCTAAAACAGCTCGCACCTGATCTCTTTGGTGTTTATAACCAGCTGAAAACAGATGATTTGAGTGAGGAAGGACAAAAATATCTGGATGACAAACTCCTTAACTTCTATAGAAAACGTTTGGTGACCGAATTTAAAGATGATACTACTATCGATTATTATTTTGCCGGCCTTGTGGAAAGTATAAATAAAATTGACCCGAATCGACTGAGTAACAAAGATTTTATCCTAAAAAATGATGTCAAAGCAATACAATCAAACAAGATAAACAACTTCCGGAAACTAAGCAATTTCAACCATTTTCTGAGAGACATTAAAAATGGTATTACTTCCAGGAAAGGCCGAAAAGAATTACTTTATAAACGTGTATTTAATAACTTAGATATCAAAGATAATCTTGTTCTTTTTGAGAGTTTTCAGGGTAAAGCTTATTCTGACAGTCCTAAATATATCTATGAATACATGCTTAAGAACAAAAGTAACTATAAATTCGTATGGGTTATGAACGAGTCGTCCAAGATACCAGGAAACCCTGAAACTGTTAAACGATTCTCACTCAAATATTATTATCTTGCAAGAGCAAAATATATCGTCAGCAATGTAAGAATGCCAAACAAATACATCAAAAGGGAAGAACAGTCATATCTCCAGACTTGGCATGGTACACCGCTTAAAAGACTTGCAGGCGACATGGACAATGTCCATATGCCAGGTACAAATGCTGAAAGGTATAAGAAAAACTTTAACCATGAAACTAATAAATGGGACTATCTGATTGCACCTAACCAGTATTCTGCTGAAATCTTCAGAAGAGCATTTTGGTTCAATAACACAATGCTTCCAACCGGATATCCAAGAAATGATATCTTAACAAATCATAATGATGAAGAAACCATCAGCAGACTGAAAAGAATAAACCAGATACCAACTAATAAGAAAGTCATTCTATACGCACCTACATGGCGCGATGATGAATATTTCAAAGTTGGGAAGTATAAATTCAATCTGAAACTCGATCTTCACAGGCTGAAAGAACAATTTGGAGATGAGTATATCATCTTGCTCAGAATGCATTACCTTGTTGCCTCCAACATCGACTTAACAGGCTTAGAAGATTTTGCATACGATGTTTCAAAATACAGTGATGTCAGTGAACTGTACTTGATGTCTGATATTCTCATCACTGACTATTCATCAGTATTCTTTGATTATGCCAACCTGAAACGTCCGATATTGTTCTTTACTTACGACATTAAAAAGTATCAGGGACAGCTGCGCGGTTTTTACATCGACATGGAGACGGAACTGCCAGGTCCATTGCTCATGAACAATGATGACGTAATGAATGCGATTGAAAATATCGATGAAGTTACTGAGAAATACAAAGAGCGGTATAACGAATTTTATGAAAGATTCTGCAGCTGGGATGACGGAAGATCATCAGAAAAAGTTGTTGATGCAGTATTCGAAAAATAAACACTTAGAAAAGACGGGGCTAATTTAGATTAGCCCCGTCTTTTTGCTACAGTATTCAACAAGAGTCATCTCATCTACAATCCTAACTCTTGCTGTGTTAATTAAAATCGCATTTTCTTATTAGTTTAAATTCTACAAATATTGTTCCTGCTTTATCGTTTAGCATAGGTGCATGCTCGGACTAATAATGTATATCAGCGTGATTAATGTTTCTCTACATTCATTTCCTGTATGATAAAAATAAATACAGTTTTAATTTAGAGAGGAAGGTAATTGATGAACTACAAAGAAAAATGGGATATGGAGAGTATATTTCCTGGTGGAAGTGGATCTGAAGCTTTCCAAAAACGATTATCAGAAGTAAGAGATAGTATTACAGCTTTTTCTCACGAACTCGATAATTGGGAGCTGGACGAACATTCAAATGATTTTACGTCACTGAAAGGAATCTTACAAAACTATGAAAAAATTTCAAACGCGCTTGGTGAGATGGGGAGTTTTGCGAATGGTTTAGTATCTGCAGATGTTACCGATCAAAAAGCAATGCAGAATTTAAATGCGGTTGCGAACTTACGTAAAGACCTCTCATCACAGAATATTATTTTAAATAAAAAGATCAGTGCACTGACTGAAGATCAATTTAGCAAGCTGTTAGAGGAAGATTTCTTTAAACCGATGCATTTCCCGTTAGAAGAAATACGACAAAAAGAAAAAGATTTACTATCAACTCAAGAAGAAACAATCATCAATCATTTGTCACTAGACGGCTTACAGGGCTGGAATAATATGTACAATCAACTCGTCGCTTCTATTCAAATTCCGGTAACTGAAGATAATGAAACCGTTTATTATTCAGCCGGTCAATTTGAAAACAAGATGAAGTCAGAAGAAAATCCAAAACATCGTGAAAAACTTTTAAAAACTTGGGAAGAAACATGGAAGAAAAAAGCTGATTTATTCTCTACAACGCTAAATCATTTATCAGGATTCCGTTTAAACGACTATGAACTTCACGACTATAAAGATTATATGAAAGTACCACTAGACTACAACCGTATGGAAGAAGAAACACTCGATACGATGTGGGATACTATTACAAAAAATAAAGCACCTTTCAAAAAGTACTTTGAACGAAAGGCGCAACTAATTGGTGTTGATCAATTAGGATGGCTTGATGTTACAGCAAGTGTTGACGTAGGTGATTATACGAACAAGCGGTATACTTACAATGAAGCAGCAACGTTTATTATCGATAACTTTAAATCATTCAGTCCAAAAATGGCAGAGATGGCACATCGAGCTTTTGAAGAGCAGTGGATTGAAGCGGAAGATCGTCCAGGAAAACGTCCAGGTGGATACTGTTCAAATCTTCCTGAATCTAAACAGTCACGTATTTTTATGACGTTTGCCGGTAGCACAAGCAACGTGTCAACACTCGCACATGAACTCGGACACGCATTCCATAGTTATGTCCTGCGTGATTTACCACTATTTAACCAACGTTACGCAATGAACGTTGCAGAAACAGCTTCTACATTTGCAGAACTTGTCGTTTCAAACGCAACGATTGAAAATGCAAGATCCAATGCAGAAAAAATCAACTTACTAGATGTAAAAATTGCTAGAAGTGCGACTTTTATGATGAATATCCATGCACGCTATATCTTTGAACGCAATTTATATAATGAACGCCAACAAGGAACTGTAGACAGCAACAGACTGCAAGAACTGATGGAAGAAGCACAGAAAGAAGCCTATCAAGATGCACTTCGTTCATACCATCCAATGTTCTGGGCAACAAAGTTACATTTTCATATTACAGGTGTACCATTCTATAACTTCCCCTATACATTTGGATACTTTTTCAGCTTAGGTATATACAACCGTTTCTTAGAAGACGAAACGTTACTTGAAGATGACTATATTGCACTTCTTCGCGATACTGCGAGCATGACTACTGAAGACCTTGCTGAAAAGCACTTAAATGTTGACCTGAGAAAACCAGACTTCTGGCAGGAAGCACTAGATTCAGTGCATAAAGATATTGAAGAATTTTTAGAGCTAACAGAATCATATGTTTAATTTATAAATGATAAGCCCATCTATAAGCTGACACCATGAATTTTAAAAAAAGTTTTAGATAACTTCTAAGGTTTGAGTTCGGTAGAATACCGAGCTCAAATCTTATATATATCATGATAATATTATTAAATAGTTATATTTTATCTATTTATGATAATTTTCTCCTTATCATATCCATGTGCATGTTATTCTAATATTCATTTTTTCACAAAGAGCTGGAGATAGTAGTACTTACTAAGCTGAATACAATTATGATCATCTGAGTATGTCTTTTACACTTTCATCTAGACGCGGGAGATGTAATACACTCTTCACATCTCGCTGAACATCAAAATTGGTGTGTCAACAGAATATTAGACAGTTTTTATAGAAGTTTTCTTTATACTCCTTTGGCGTGAGATAATTCAATGCACCATGGGGTCTAATATTGTTATACCAGTTTACGTAGTCGAATAGTTCGATGTTTACTTGTTTTAATGATATAAAAGTATATTGGTTAATAAATTCAGTTTTCATCGCTTTGAACGTGGTTTCAGCCACAGCGTTGTCATAAGGACAGCCTTTCATACTAAGTGATCTTTCAATATCAAAGCCATCTAAAACTTCATCAATCAGCTGGTTATCGAACTCCTTTCCTCTGTCTGTGTGAAACATCTGCACATCTCTTAAATCATGCTTAATGGTGCTGATTGATGACAAGACCAGCTCAGCACTCTTTCTTGAACCTGCACTGTACCCAACAATTTCTCTATTAAAGAGATCAATAAATACACATATGTAATGCCATTTTCCTGCCACTTTTACATAGGTTAAATCGCTGACAATGACTTCCATTGGTTGTGCTCTGTTAAAATCTCGGTCTAGACCATTCGTGATCAGACGCTCGTTCGACTTCGACGGATAGGGCCTATAGCTTGCGATAGTATAGGTTGACACCAGATTATTCTGTTTCATGACCCGACCGATGCGTCTTCTCGAGACTGTCAAACCTAGTTTATGTAACGCATTTTTTATTCTTCGGGTACCAAAACATTTTCGGTTTGAATTAAATACCTGAATAATCGTTTCATTGATATCGTTATCACGCTCACACTGCTTGTTGGTCCTTTGTTTATTAATTACAAAATAATAGGTACTTCTAGAGATTTGCAGGACTTTGCACATTGCTGACACTGAATATTTGTGTGCATTCTTACGAATGACTTCTATTTTCGTCCCATGATCAGCGCTGCTTGCTTTAGAATCTCGTTTTCCATTTTTAACTGTTGAATGTCTTTGCGAAGTCTTCTGAGTTCGCGCTCTTCTTCAGATAAATTGTCAATATGATTAAATGAACCTGTGTTCTGATGATTTTTAACCCATTTATCTAAAGCTGAAGCCGTGAGATCATACTCCCGTATAATTTCAGATTTTGATTTACCATTTTCAAACAATCGGACCATCTGTAGTTTAAATTCAGGGGTAAATGTTCTTCTCGTTCTTGACATAAAAAAACGCCTACTTTCATTGATTTAACAATAACCTCCCTCATAGGAGTTGTCCAATCAAGTGTAGACGATTCAGATGGTATGTTGAAAGTTTCTGAGTTTAATTAAATTTGAATCTACAATCGATATATTATCTTAGACGGCACACTAGCATGTGTCGTCTTTTTTTAAAAAAAAATAATGATACAAGACAATTTATATAGTCCTTGGTATTCCCAGAAATAATAATAACCACCTTCTATTATAGATATTGTTACCCTCGAAATTTAGAAAATATAAAAATATTTTTATTTCTAAATCATAGTCTCAATATAGATATAAAACGTTTTTTCTTTTGACTGTTAGATTTTTTTCAATTCCAAATTAGAAAAGAAGTATGTTATGTCATTTAATAATTTAATAAATAAGATATAATTCCTATATATAATACTATTGAAAGAGAGTGGGAATTACAAGATGATTTTTGTAAGCCATAAACTCATTTCCATTACTGTTTCCTTCATGCCATTTTCTAGCCAGTAACTAACGAAAATAAAATTCAAATTATAACTCAGAATTTGTTATAATTTGAATTAATCTAAGAGATTGATATTATAACATCAAAAGGAATAAAATATTTACCTCCGGGGATTTCTTTGGGAAACCCTTTAAGTTTATAAAAATCAAATGTTTATGATGCGCGTGCAATTCCATTGACTCCTGATAAATTGAACCGATTACAGCAACTACATAGCAACTCTTCCCTGGTACGGGGAAAATACTATATGAAATGAGTTTTAAATATGCCCGATCATCATCTATTAATCGATAACCTTACCTCAGTATGGTGGATAGTGCTGATGGCAGCACTCGCACCGATATTTGCACTCATCTCGCGTAAATATGTGCCTGATGTGGTGTGGCTGCTTGCATTCGGAGTCATCATCGGTCCCAACATGCTCGGGCTAGCTGAGCAGACTGAGGCCGTGGCGTTTCTTCGTGAACTCGGTATGGGTTTTCTGTTTTTGCTGGCAGGTTTTGAAGTCAGCACCTCCGATATGCGTGCGCGCCAAGGTAAGCATGCCGCCCTCACATGGATAATTTGCGCCGTATTGGGCGTTGGTGCCGGTCTTTTACTTACCGATTTTGATATCCGTGTAGCTATAGTGCTCGCTATCGCTTCCACTTCAACGGCTTTGGGAACATTATTGCCTATTCTGAAGGACTCAGGCGGGATGGATACCCCACTGGGCAGGGCGGCGATGACGCACGGCGCATACGGAGAGCTGCTGCCAATCGTGGCCATGTCATTGTTGCTTTCCGCATTTGCACCGTGGCAGGCCTCCTTGGTCCTGATTTTCTTCGCCATGATTGCTGTTTTCGTAGTCGGCATTCCAATACGATTCATTCGAAAGGTCCCACTGCTTGGAAAAGCTGTTGTATCGGCATCCAATACAACAATGCAAACGACGCTGAGGATGACTGTCTTTGCATTGGTTACTCTAATGTTAGTCACAGCAATATTTGAACTTGATATCGCCTTGGGCGCATTCTCTGCAGGGCTCCTGCTCAACGTTGTATTCCAGACTTTTGATCCGGAACACGGGGAGGAAATTGCACACAAAGTTGAGATTGTAGGATTTAGCTTCCTGATTCCGATTTTCTTTGTCACCAGCGGAATGGCAATTAACCTCGGTCAGGTACTCGGGGAATGGCAACTTCTGCTGGGATTCGTCGCATTGATTGCGATTGTTCGCGGTTTGGTGGTATTCCTTAGAGAACGTTGGAGCAACACATATTCGGGTATCGAATCATCGAGAGAACAGATTGCTTTAGGCTTATATTCCGCTACCGGACTGCCGATTATCGTAGCGGTAACACAAGTTGCTGCGTCTTCGGAGATCATTGATCAGGTAACAGCTGCTACTATGGTGACCGGCGGGGCAGTGACGGTGCTCATCTTCCCCCTTATCGCAAAACTCATTCTGACGAAGAGTAGCTGAATATGCATAATAAGTGGTGAGGGACGTAGTATTTGAGCACGTAGTTCTAGGGATTTTAGGCACTGAAAAGCGGAGATTGGTATCAATCTCCGCTTTTCTATTTCATTACAATTGTGATTTAATTTATCCCTTACACCCACTACTTGTGATAAGCTTCATTCCTCAATATTTTATTCACCCTGAACAGCTGCTCCAGCAGCATCACTTTCATCATCTGATGAGGATAGGTGAGTGAACCGAAACTGATCTCCTGATTACTGCGTTTTTTCACCGCATCTCCAATTCCATTGCTCCCGCCGATCACAAACACAACATCGCTTTTTCCGATATTCATCCAACGCTGATATTCCTGTGCAAGTTTTTCACTCGTATATTCTTTACCGTTAATCTCCAACGTCACCACATGCTGCGTTTCTTTTATTTTCGATAAAATTCTCTCTGCTTCTTTATCTTTAATCTGCTCCAGATCTTTCTCGCCCGCATTATTCGGTTCTTTCTCATCCGCCACTTCAATCAGCTCAATTTTTGCATATTTACTTATTCTTTTTTGATATTCTTTTACTGCATCCAGCCAATATTTTTCTTTCAGTTTTCCCACGGTTATCATCATCAGTTTCATCTGTTTCACCTTCGCTTTTCTTGTCTTTTTTCAATTATACATAACTGTGGACAAATTCGTATATTTACTGCAATTTTATTTGTTATACACGGGTTATCCACAACCTGTTGATAACTTTTTAGCACTAAAACGCATGATTCCGCTCTTTTTTCGCACTAATTCCTGCATATTTTATGTATTTTCCCATCTCCCACACACTTATCCACGTTTTCATCCCACTTATACACAAGTTATCACCAAACCTGTGGATAACTTGTTAACAGCCACAAAAATAGACCAAATTGCGCTGTTTTTCTCACAATTTGGTCTTCTTTTTATACCTGATAAATTTCGGTCGGTACCGCCTTATCTGTATCGCATATCATTATACCGTTGTGCGTATCGATGTCGTACTGATTCAGTATCTGTTCAACACTCATACGCGCCAGTTCTTTAATGTTATTATCCAGACTTAAATGTCCTAAATAAATACGTTTTGTATTGCTCGTTATAACGTCCTTCATTGCATGCGCTGCATCTTCATTTGATACGTGACCGACGTCTGATAAGATACGCTGCTTCGTATTCCACGGATATCTTCCCATCCGGAGCATATCCACATCATGGTTGGATTCAAAAAGGAAGACGTCACTTTCTTTAATGATGCCTTTCATCGTGTCCGATACGTATCCTGTGTCCGTAATCAGCGAAATTTTCTTGCTGCCTTTAGAAAATGTATAAAATTGCGGGTCAATCGCATCGTGTGACACGTTAAATGATTGAACATTTAAGCCGAGGATTTCTTTTTCTTCAAGCGCGTTGAAGTGAAATTTCTGATCTGAATTAATAATGATATCTTTACGCTCAATAGCATCCCATGTCTTTTCATTGGCATAAATAGGTATATCGTATTTTTTCGCAATCACTTTCAAGCCTTTAATATGGTCTACATGTTCATGTGTAATGAAAATCGCATTTATATCATGGAGTGATTTACCTATTTGATTGAGCGTTTCATCAGTTTTTTTACATGACAGCCCGACGTCTACAAGTACACTTCCTTCTTCTGTTTCAATGAATGTACTGTTGCCTGTTGAGCCGCTTGCTAAGACGCTCATCTTCATTCCGTTCACTCTCTTTCAATAATATCTTCTGTCTGACTCAGCGCATCGATGTACAGCATACGTTCAATGCCTTCATCAGTAATTTCAAACTGCCATTTCGGGCGCATCATAATCTGGTCATCTTCTTCCAGTATGATGTAGTAGCCGAGGACCGCACTTTCTATGACTGCATTATCAGTAATATTTTCCTGTATATACAGTTCCTCAACAATCACTTTCGGATGACGCACATTCTGTTCCACAGCATAATCGCTTTCTTCGATGTTCTCTACATAGCCCTGAGTCATACTTCCTGATTCTTCGCTGAAGTACAGTCTTGCTGCTTCGTGGCTGAAGATTGGATAGCCATCGTAATGCTGGTTAAATGTTATCGTATCGGGTGTGCTCATTATTTTATCATAATGGTATTCTTCGCCTCTGTAAATCGAATTGTCTTTGTAGGTCTTCAAACCTTCCGGAGCGAAGGTTACCGTGTCGTCGAGCGGCAGGGTCAGCACCGTATCGTTTTCCGACATATCTTCTTCGTGGTCAAGTTCTGCCGGATCACCGATAATAATCTGCATCTGGACGTTTTCAAATCCATCCAGTGCACTGGTGTCGATATTCGTTTCCGACAGGACATTCGTCGTATCTGCCAGTTCTCTGACTTCTTCATTCGATTCGTTGTACAAAATATAAATAAGGACTAAATTCATCAGCAGGAAGGCAGCTATAAAAAGGGATTTTGTTAATTTCCAATCCATCAGGACAGCCCTCCCTCATTTAATTTCATCCACGCACCGTCATATTTAACATACCATTGCGGCGTATAATCGATAAACTCCAGATCCGTTTCTTCATCGGCATAAGTCATATCATAACCGAGAACGATTTTAGATACTTTCTGCAGATCAAAATTGTCATGCAGCGCAATCTGGTAGCGGACGTTTTCAATATCTAAGAGTTCCACTTCTTCTTCATCCGATACTTTTGCATTGGTCTGTATCAGCGGCCGCGTATATTCATAGACTGAATTCGCGCCGTATTTTACAGTAATCGCAGTGCTCAGTCCTTCGCTGAAGACGACACGCCCGTTTAAGGTCGAACGGAAGGTCGCTGCATTTTCGCTCGCTGTATAATCAAAAAGCACATTGTTCTGGGACAGCCCGTTATGCGAGTTTAAGAAGTAGTATATATCCTGAATTGTCCGGTGGTTATTGCCGCTCGAAGCAGTCGATTCATTAAGATTTGTATAAGTGTACTCATACGTTTCTGTATTATATGTAGCAATATGATTTTCATCTTCATAAATTGCTACATCTCCTTGTGACGGGCTTTCCATCGGAGAATCTAAAAATAATATACGGTTCATAACGTCAGTATTAACCTGGCTTATCATAAATCGTTCAGTATTAATTTCACCGGGTGAAGACGGCCCGTAAATTGCTGTCTTGTTATTCGATGTCTGCTGGTTGGTAATAATCGGTGTATAAGCTTCGAAAGTATCGCTGTATGATTCAACATGTCCTTTTAAGAAGTCAGCAGCAATATCGGTTTCAACGACTGCAACTCTCGAACGGTTTTCATCAATCAGGTTAAAGACAACGTTACCTTCTTTCATATCAACCACGATGCGGTCAAAAGAAAAATCGGGCAGGGTGGAGTCGTGCGACAGGCCGAGTGTCTGAAACAGGGATTTTGAGGGCACATCCGAGAAATAATCGATGATTAGAAACTCTTCCTCATTACTTTCTTCTCCTCTGACATTCAGACGGTTGAGACTGTTATACACATTCATGCTCGTAATATTGGAACCTTCCAAGTTCTCCCGGATGCCGATTAAAGCCCGCGGACCCGTCGTGCCGCGCGTATTGTTTTCACCTTGTATCCAGACCAGCTGATATGTGCTCATAACCTGTTCAAAAGGTACGCTCTCACCCTGGCCGATATTCGTCGTTCCTTCAATTGTTGTGTCAATTTGAGAAAACTCCGGTTCGTAACTCCAGACGAGATAGGTCAGTACTGCACTCGAAGCAACGATGACGATTAACAGGATGGATTTCAGCCATTCTTTATACATCCCACTCATCCTCCTCTATCACTTCACAAGGTAAGTTGATAAAGATTGTTGTCCCTTCATTTTCTACACTGTTTGCCCATATTTTACCGTTATGCGCTTCGATAATTTCTTTCGAAATTGCAAGCCCGAGACCTGTGCCGCCCATTTTACGCGCACGGCCTTTATCCACTCGGTAAAAACGGTCAAAAATCCGCTCTACTTTATTATTCGGTATGCCAAGTCCGTAGTCTTTTATACGTATCGTCATCCGGTTATATAAAGTATTCTGCTTCAGGTGAATATCGACGCGTTTCGGTTCGCCATGCTGATATTTAATCGCATTGGACAGCACATTATCCAGCACCTGTCCCATTTTATCCACTGAGATATCAGTGAAGAGAGGAGCATCCGGAATATGGCGGGTGAACACAACATCTTCTTTGTGAGTCATCTCAAAACGGTCGATTACACGGTTAATAAAGAGTTTAAAATCAACCACTTCTTTTTGAATTTCTTCTGCATCGTTATCCATACGCGATAATTGCAGCAGGTCTTCGACAAGACGTCCCATCCGGTCAGTCTCAGCACGTGTTACGCTCAGGAATTTAGGTGCGATTTCTTCATCCTGCCATGCACCTTCCTGGAGTGCTTCGATATAACTCCTCATGGAAGTCAAAGGTGTGCGCAGTTCGTGCGACACGTTGGCAACGAATTCCCGGCGTTCTGCATCGATGCGTTCCTGTTCTGTAACGTCATGCAGTACAGCGATATAACCGTTGATAAATCCGGTATCTGTAACGATTGTAGAGAAGTTGACGCGTAACGTCGTTGCTTCATCTGCAGTATCGATAAAGATTAAATGACTGTCGTTTGCTTCCTGGATAATGTCTTCCAGATTCAATTCTTCACCGAGACGCAGCAGCTCCAGCATATTTTTGCCGTGCAGCTCGTCCGAATCCATACTTAAATTAAGCATGCCGACTGCCATTTCATTAACGATACGGATGCGTCCTTTTCTGTCCGTGGCGATAATACCATCCGACATATGAGTAATTACCGAATCGAGACGTTTTTTTTCACTTTCGGTGTTCGACTGGGCTTCCTGCACTCTTTTTGACAGAATGTTAAAACTGCCGGCCAGCTGGCCGATTTCATCATCACTGTAAATCTGAACACGTGATGTATAGTCACCTTCAGACATCAGGAGCGCCTGGTTTCTCATATCTGTAATCGGCTTCGTAATCGTCCGCGCGACAAAGATACCGAGTATACTCGTAATCACTAAGGAGAACAAGGTGGCGATAATAAATGTATTGTTAATCGCTTCGAGCTGCATATATATACTTTCAACATTTGACTCAACGTAAATAACACCGGCCACTTCATCATTGACGGCGACCGGCTGATTTAAAATCCATACGCGCTGATTGTCTTTATCGACGTTGACGAAAATTTCATCATTTGCGATGCCGGACTCGAGAGCATCCTGCGACATCGGTTCATTGACGCGGGAGCCGACAAGCGACTCGTTTGATATTCTGCTCGTCCCGACGAGAATATTATCCGTATTTACATAGCGGATTTCTTCAATTTCAGGACGGTTGCCGTAATCAGCCAGCAGGCTTTGAATTTCTGACCGCATCTGTTCACGGTCATCTCCCGTTTCCTCGAAAATTTCTTTAATTCGTGTATCAATCAGAGTGACCTGAGAATCGATATTATTTTTAAAGTTCCCCGTTAAATCACGCTCCAGGCTGTTGGTAAAATACAAACCGATAATCTGCATTCCGATAATAATCAGAAGCATGTATATCATTACCAGTTTAAACTGGAGCGACTGCAGGTTTTTTAAAAACTGCTTCATCTAGTCATCACCTTTAATATAATACCCGACGCCGCGGCGTGTCATGATGTATTCCGGATGACTTGGATCGTCTTCGATTTTTTCTCTTAAACGGCGCACCGTAACATCCACCGTCCGCACATCGCCAAAGTAATCATAGCCCCATACTGTTTCAAGCAGGTGTTCGCGTGTCATGACCTGGGATTTAAATTTTGCCAGATATAAAAACAGCTCAAATTCGCGATGCGTCAAATCGATATCTTTACCGAATTTCTTAATCGCGTAAGAGTCGGGGATAACAGTAATATCCCGAATATATATATTTTTATCTTCCGGTTCGTCTTCTTTCGTACTTACCGTATTATTGCGTCGTAAATTCACTTTCACACGGGCGATTAATTCACGCGTGGAGAAAGGTTTTGTCACATAATCATCCGCACCGAGCTCAAGTCCCAGCACTTTATCTATTTCGGAATCTTTGGCGGTAAGCATAATAATCGGCATATCGTGTTTTTTACGAACTTCGCGGCACACTTCCATGCCGTCTATACCCGGCAGCATAATATCTAGAAGAACAAGATCCGGCACTATATCCAAGATCAGTTCCAAGGCATCATTGCCGTCGTAGGCGCAGTGAACTTCGTATCCTTCTTTTTGCAGATTAAATTCGAGTATATCTGCAATTGGTTTTTCATCATCAACAACAACTATTTTCTTGGCCATTTAGATGTCCCTCATTTCACGTGTACATATTTTGTACGTAAACTTATCCATCTTTAAATGTATCACTTTTCAGACAAATAAAAAAGTCTGCCAGCATAAATGCTGGAGACTTTATTGACGGTCCCGACGGGAATCGAACCCGCGATCTCCTGCGTGACAGGCAGGCATGTTAACCGCTACACCACGGGACCAGTTTATATACCGTTTTATAATCAGAAGAAAAGTGACCCGTACGGGACTCGAACCCGTGTTACCGCCGTGAAAGGGCGGTGTCTTAACCGCTTGACCAACGGGCCATGGTAAATATTATGCGATTTGCACAAGATTTATTATAACATGATTGTGAATTTGAATACAACACTTATTTTGGAACATTTGACCTGGATGCAGAAAAATAGGGCGATTGGCGTGGAAATATGTTTTTATCGGGAATGACGGGGTTTCATTGCGGAGCAAACGGATTTATTCGGGAATGACAGAGTTTCATTGCGGAGCAAACGGCAAAACTTGCACAATCTGCACAAAAAAAACCGGACATCATGATGTCCGGTGCTGCAATAAAATATTACTTCTCATCCCAGAAGTTTTTTAACAGGTTTGTCTGGTTTCTGTCTGGTCCAACAGAGAAGATAGATGCTTTCACACCGCACAGCTTCTCAATTTCACGCAGGTAGTTATATGCGTTTTCCGGCAGTTCTTCCAGTGTTTTAACACCGGTAATGTCCTCTGACCAGCCCGGCATTTCTTTGTAAATTGGTTTCGCGCGTTTTAAATCTTCCAGTGTTGCTGGGTATTCTGTAATTTCAACGCCGTCGATTTCATAAGCAGTACAGATTTTAACTGTTTCAAGTCCGCTCATTACGTCGATTGAGTTCAGCGACAGATCTGTAATACCGCTGACGCGTCTTGAGTGGCGAACAACAACTGAGTCGAACCAGCCTACACGGCGCGGACGTCCTGTTGTTGTACCGTATTCACGGCCGACTTCACGGATGTGGTGGCCGTCTTCGTCAAACAGCTCAGTAGGGAAGGGACCGTCTCCAACGCGTGATGTATATGCTTTACATACACCGACAACATTTTTAACATGTGCAGGGCCGACACCGCAGCCGACAGTAACATTTCCTGCTACCGGGTTGCTTGATGTAACGAACGGGTATGTCCCGTGGTCAACGTCGAGCATGACACCTTGTGCACCTTCAAAAAGAACATTTTCACCTTCAGTGAAAGCATCGTCGAGCAGTTTGGCAGTATCGCATACGTAAGGTGCCAAACGTTCTGCAGCAGCTTTATACGGTCCGTAGATTTCATCAAATGTGAATCCTTCGTGATCATATAATGCTTTCAGCATATGATTTTTCAGTTCCAGATTTTCTTTCAGACGGCGTTTAAATACTTCATCGTCGATCAGGTCAGCCATGCGGATACCAATGCGCTGAACTTTATCTACGTACGATGGACCGATACCACGTTTAGTCGTACCGATTTTATTATCGCCCCGTGCTTCTTCTTCCAGTTCATCCTGTGTAAGGTGATATGGAAGTATAACCTGAGCACGGTTTGAAATACGCAGATTGTCCACGCTGATGCCCCGTTCAAGCAATCCGTCCAGTTCTTTTATAAGAGATAACGGGTCAATCACGACACCGTTGCCGATTAGAGATAGTTTATCTTCGTAGAAAATTCCTGATGGTACGAGGTGAAGTTTATAAGTTTCCCCGCCAAATTGAATCGTATGACCTGCGTTGTTCCCACCTGAAAATCGTGCAATAACGTGTGCATCTTCCGACAGGAAGTCCGTAATCTTACCTTTACCTTCGTCTCCCCACTGTGTTCCAACAACTACTGTTCCAGACATATGATTGCCCCCAAATGATTGATTAATTTTACCGTTACCAATGTTACCAATAATCTTTACAAAAATCAACGAAAGTCCGAACGTTTTTCGTTGGACTATCGAAAAACATTCGGACTTCTATGCCGGCGGTATATAATTATCGTCAAAATCACGTGTATCCTGGTCAAAAAAGCTGCTGTAGGATTTATTGAAAATTAATTTAACAGTTCCTGTCGGACCGTTACGGTGTTTCGCTAAAATAATCTCTATTTCATCCTGCACGCTTTGTGCGCCTTCTTCTTCATCCTCGCCGTCACCGCGGTTGTAATAGTCATCGCGGTACAGGAAGGCAACGATATCCGCATCCTGCTCGATGGAACCTGATTCACGCAGGTCACTCATCATCGGACGCTTATCCTGGCGCGATTCAACACTACGCGAGAGCTGACTCAATGCGATTACCGGACACTGCATTTCACGGGCGAGACCTTTCAGCATCCGGGAAATTTCCGAAACTTCCTGCTGGCGGTTTTCTCCCTGGCGGCTGCCGGATCCCTGAATCAGCTGCAGGTAATCGATAATCACCATATCGAGTCCGTGCTCCTGTTTTAAGCGCAGGCATTTCGCACGGATTTCATTCACGCGGATACCCGCTGAGTCATCGATAAAAATCTTCGAATTAGCAAGTGTCCCGATAGCTGTCGTGAAGTTATCCCAATCCTGGTGGTCGAGCGAGCCCTGACGCAGTTTCGTCGCGTCAATCATACCCTGGCTTGAAATCATTCTGCTGACGAGCTGGTCAGCTCCCATTTCAAGGGAGAAGACCGCTACGGTGTAGCCGTCCGGCGACGTGCCGACATGGCCTGCAATATTTAAAGCAAAGGCTGTCTTACCCATCGAAGGGCGGGCGGCTAGAATAATTAAGTCGTTGCGGCCGAAGCCCGACGTCATAAAATCGAGATCGCGGTAGCCTGTCGGAATACCGGTAATACCCGAATTATTTCCTGCGAGCGCTTCGATTTGTTCGTAAACTTCGTGCACGACTTCTTTCATCGATTTGAAACCGTCGCTGCGGCGTCCTTCTGATACACCCATAATACGGGATTCAGCTTCCGCCAGCAGCTCGTTAATATCTACTTCATTCTGGAAGCCGTCGCTCGCAATTTCATCAGCCACGCTGATGAGTTTGCGGCGCAGCGACTGCCGTGCAATAATATCCGCATAGAACTGCCAGTTGCGGCTCGTCGGTGTGACGTTTGATAATTCACCGAGATAACGCGGATTTACCGTATTATTCAGCTCATCCATACTGCGCAGTTTATCGGTAATCGTCACGACATCGAGCTCGGCATTTTCTTCCGACAGAAGCATCATCGCACGGAAAATCTGCTGGTGCTCCGGACGGTAAAAGTCTTCCGGTGCTATAATTTCAGTGACATTTAAAAAAATGGAGGAATCGATGAAGATTGCCCCAAGCACCGATTGTTCTGCATCATTATCATGCGGCATTTGGCGATTCATTTCCATTATCGATTCCTCCTGTTATTCATCTTACTGTTCAACAACGTGTACTTTTAACTCTGCTTCCACTTCGTTGTGCAATTTAATAGATACTTTGTGATAACCTAAGCTTCTAAACGGTTCAGGCATATCCAGCTTGCGTTTATCAAGTTTGATATCGTGCTGCTTCTGATACGCTTCGATGACCTGCTTAGAACTTACAGAACCGAACAGACGGCCATCTTCGCCGGCTTTCGTTTTGATTTCTACTTCCTTGCCTTCAAGTTCAGCTTTTAAATCTTTCGCAGCCTGAAGCTCATCAGCTTCCTGCTGGCGGGCTTCTTCTTTCTCGGCATCCAGTTTTTTAAGGTTTACAGCATTCGCTTCTTCAGCGAGTCCTTTTTTGAACAGGAAGTTATGCGCATAACCTGTTGCTACTTCTTTCACTTCGCCTTTTTTGCCTTTATTTTTAACATCTTTTAAAAAGATTACTTTCATTCCTCTTCACTCCTATTACTTATAAAAGTATCAATTACTTCTGTTAATTCATCGTATGCTTCATCGATGGTTTTGCCTTCCATGCGCGTCGCTGCATTCGTTAAATGACCGCCGCCGTTCAGCTGTTCCATAATAATCTGCACATTGACCTTGCCTAATGAACGGGCTGAAATTCCTATTGTCTCATCTTCTCTTAAAGCCATCACGAATGATGCCTGGACACCTTCGATCTGCAGAAGCTGGTCTGCCGCCTGGGCGACTGTGACAGGGTGATAGGTCATCGTTTCGTCCGCCTTGACGATGGCGATGCCTTCATCGCTTATTTCTGCGGATTTAATTAAATCACTCCGCGCGATAAACGTATCGATATCATCTTTTAAGAACGTCTGGGCGAGTACAGGGTCCGCACCGTTGCTTCTGAGATAGCTCGCAGCATCAAAGGTGCGGGAGCCCGTACGGAGAGTGTAGTTCCGCGTATCCACGATAATACCTGTCAGCATAATTGTCGCTTCGATGCGCGACAATTTATTCTGCTTGTTCTGGTATTCCAGAAGTTCCGCCACAAGTTCACTCGCGCTGGACGCGTACGGTTCCATATAAACGAGCAGGGGATTCGATATCATCTCGTCAGCGCGTCTGTGGTGGTCGATGACCACTTTGCGCGTTGACTTGTTCAGTATATCCTCATCCAGCACCATCGACGGGCGGTGAGTATCGACGATTACAATCGTCGTTTTCGGTGTCATCTTATCCCAGGCCTCTTCGCTGCTGATAAAGGTCCCGTACAGCTCTTCCCGCGATTCAACTTCTTTCATCAGACGGGACAGCGTATCATCGATATCTTCATCATTTAAAATGATATGCGCTTCGATGCCGTTGGAACTGGCGATCTTAGCTACACCGATCGATGAACCGATAGAGTCAACATCGGGGTTTTTATGCCCCATGATAATGACGTTGTCGCCTTCTAAAAGAATATCGCGGAGGGCATGCGCCATAACGCGGGCTTTGACACGCGTGCGTTTTTCCATCGGATCGGTTTTACCGCCGTAAAATCTCGCACTGCCCTTAATAGTTTTAATCGCAACCTGGTCGCCTCCGCGGCCGAGGGCAAGATCGAGACTCGACTGCGCCAGTTCGCCCACTTCGATAAAGTCCGCGGATCCTTCACCGATTCCCATACTTAGAGTAATCTGGGCACCGTGATCCGCTGAGTTTTCACGAACCTGGTCGAGCAGCACAAATTTAGTTTTTTCAATTTCAGCGAGGCTCTTCGCGGACATGACCATCATAAAGCGGTCATTTGAAAAGCGGCGCAAATATATATTATGCTCCTGCGCCCAGTCATTAATCGTGTTCGTCAGACTGTTATTTAAATCGCTTTTCAGCGCTTCGGTCATATTCTGCGTCATATCATCATAGTTATCAAGGAACAGAATTCCGATAACCGGGTCTTTATCTTCAAGCTGCTTCTGCATCGTTTTCTCTTCGGTAATATCGATGAGCAGAAGAGCGTTATGCTCCTGATGATAGTGAACCTGATAGTTCTTGTCGCTGTATGACGTATCGATTGTCTGAATATTATTCGCCTTCAGCGTCGTCATTATATTCGGGAAGACACGGTTAATCGGTTCATGGTGAAAGTCTTCCGGAATTTCCTCCGACATAAACTGGTTCAGCCATGAGATCTCCTCGTCATCATTCAGTAAAATAACACCGAGAGGCAGATCATCAATGACGTACTGTCTCGCGCCAGCGATGTCTTTTGACAGCTCGACAACTCTGTTTTCAGTGAGCACTAGCCAGCGGTAGAGGTAAACATATACCAGCGCTAGCAGCAAGATGCTGACGATAATGGCGACTATGCCAAAAACAGTATGGTTAATGACAATAGCAATGCTAAGTATAGAAATATGAAATGCCAGCACAATAAACGGTATAAGCATCAATTTTTTATCTAAAACTTTGAACATTGCTATTTCCTCCTCAATTCCATGATTAATCGAATTCTAAAGATCATTTCGAACAGTCCGATAAGTACAGTGACAGGTCTGAAAAGTACGAGCGGTATTAATATAATAGCAGCCAGCACTTTGTTCAGTTTTTTCTGAAGCATGAAATAATAAGCGAATGCAAGCCCGTGGATGAACAGTCCCCACTCCAGGAGGAGAGAAATATTACTGTACAGGGTAATAGTGCTTTCTTCCCAGCTGCCGCTGAACAGCATGATGATGAAAATCAGCAGATATAAATAAAGCAGCATTCTCGGCATCATCCATCTGTCAAAACTGCGGTAGTGCCACATTTCCCTGCTGTCCTGAGGTAATATTCTGACGATCAGGATAATGTATAAGGCAAGGAAAAAACTGCCGATTATTAAAAATGCAGGCAGGTTCTGGAAGTATAAATCCATCGACTGAAGAATCGTCTCTCCGTCTACACCTGCAGGCGTCAGTTCGCTGACAGCATTGAGCTGTTCAGCATACCAGTTTCTGAAGGTCGAATATATTTCCGATAAAGGTCTTAAGAAACCGAGCATCTGCATGACCACAACTGCCGCCATCGTACTTAAACCGATAGCGAATGTCGTATAAAACAGCGTCAGTTCCTGCGACATGTTCTTATCGAGCGTATGGGCAAGAAGACTTGTAATGATGTATAAAATTATAAAGCTGCCCGCAGCAAGCGGCGACAGAAACAGTACTGCCGGTATAAGAAAACTGAAAAATAAAATCCAGTAGTTGACGTTCGACTGCTGCCTGATTTTCAACAGTAAGTATATTGCAAATGGCATCACGACAGGACCGAATATTAAGGTGATCTCCGTGAGCATAATATAAGCTACAACAGCGAGCAGTGTAAGGGTTAAGGTACCCGTTGGTATTTTGTTGTTCAATGTTACACTCCTCTTTTAGTACTTTTAAAAATGAATGCTCCTATTGGTCTTGAATAGGAGCATTCGGTATTTATATTATAACCTTTCGAGCTTCTCCTGACCACCCATATATGGCTGAAGGACTTCAGGTACAGTCACTGAGCCGTCTTCGTTTTGGTAGTTCTCAAGGAGCGCTGCCATCGTTCTGCCGACAGCAAGTCCGCTGCCGTTCAGCGTGTGCAGCAATTCAGGTCTAGAGTCTTTGTCTCGTTTGAATTTAATGTTTCCGCGGCGTGCCTGGAAGTCCGTCATATTTGAAATAGAGCTGATTTCCTTGTAGTCATTATAGCTCGGCAGCCATACTTCAACATCATATGTTTTCGATGATCCGAAACCGATATCGCCTGTACAGAGCAGCACTGTGCGGTGCGGAATATCGAGTAAGTTTAAGATGTTCTCGGCATGTTCTGTCATTTCTTCAAGTGCTGCCCATGAATCTTCAGGGCGTTCAAGACGCACCATTTCAACTTTGTTGAACTGATGCAGGCGGATTAAACCGCGTGTATCTCTCCCGGCAGAACCGGCTTCACTTCTGAAACATGCAGTCTGTGCAGTGAATTTCACCGGCACCTGGTCAGCTGCCAGCGTTTCGTCCTTGTGAAAGTTCGTCAATGTCACTTCTGAAGTCGGAATCGTATACATTTCCTCATCTTCGATTTTGAAGAGGTCCTCGCCGAATTTCGGCAGCTGTCCTGTTGCGTACATTGCTTCTGCACGAACAATCTGCGGCGTCATCATTTCACGGTAGCCATTTTTGTTGTGCACATCAAGCATGAAGTTCATCAGTGCGCGCTCTAGGCGGGCACCGTCTCCAGTATGGTAGACAAAGCGCGCACCTGATACTTTGGCAGCACGGTCGAAGTCGGCAAGTTCAAGGTCTTCTAAAATGTCCCAGTGCGCTTTCGGCTCGAAATCAAAGGAGCGGGGCTCTCCGGTACGGCGGATTTCCACGTTTTCAGAGTCATCTTTGCCTTCAGGCACGTCATCGTGAATTAAGTTCGGGATACGGCTCATTTTATCGTGATAATCACTTTGAATCGTATTCAGTCTTTCATCGATTTCCTTAATGCGTTCACCGACGTCCCGCATTTCCTTAATTACGTCCTCAGCATCTTCCTTGTTTTTCTTCTTCACAGCGATTTCCTGTGATACTTTGTTGCGGCGGCTCTTCAGCTCTTCCGTTTCAGCGATCAGTGCACGTCTTTCTTTATCCAGCTGTAAAATATCATCGATTAACACAGGTTCCAGCCCGCGCTGTGCTACTTTCTTTTTAACCGTCTCAGTGTCGTTGCGCAGTACTTTAATGTCTAACATGTGCATACCTCCAAAATTTTTATATTTAATGCTTAGATCAGGGAAAAATAAAAACCACGTCCCCTGAAAGGGACGTGGTCTACGCGTTGCCACCCTAATTAGCACCATTTACTGATACTATCTCTAACATTTTAACGGCTTTCACCGGCTACTTTATTTATCGAAAGACAGAAATTCGCATATCACGCAATCATTTCCACCAGCCATGATTTCTCTATAGACGCAGATATACTACTGCTTCTTTCAAAGTAGTAAATATTAACTTGGTGCTATTTTATAACGTGGCCTTTAAAAACGCAAGTTTATAAATTTAAGCCCGGACGTTCAAAAATCAGTTTGCCGTCTGCAATGACTTTGTAAGCATGGTTTACACCGTAGTGATATGGAATGTACTCATGATTAGGTGCATCCCAGACGACGATGTTCGCAGCATCTCCCGGCTCGAGCGTGCCGCGGTCGGCATCGATAGCGTGAGCTGCATTCACCGTTACCGCATTCCAGATTTCATTCGGCGTCATTTTGAGTTTCAACGCCGCAATAGCCATAATCATCTGCAGATTGTCAGTCACACAGCTGCCCGGGTTATAGTCAGTCGCGAGAGACACGGCGCCACCCTGATCAATCATGCCGCGCGCATCAGCGAATTCGTTTTTACCAAGATAGAATGTTGTCCCAGGCAGCAGTACCGCCACCGTATTTGAATCAGCCAGCTGCTTTTTGCCTTCTTCGCTCGCTGCCACTAAATGGTCTGCACTGATTGCATCCTGCTCAATCGCAAGTTCTAAGCCGCCGAGAGGATCGATTTCATCTGCATGGATTTTCACGCGGAATCCTTTTTCGCGTGCCGCTTCCATGTATTTTCTCGACTGGTCGACAGAGAATACACCTGTTTCCGTAAAGATATCAGCGAAATCTGCATAGTCTTTTACTTCATCGAGTAAATCCGTCATCTCCTGTAAAAATTCTTCAGCTTCTCTGCCTTTAGGAATGGCGTGGGGGCCTAAGAAGGTGTGACGCATCAGCACAGGGAATTTATCTTCCAGCGCTTTTGATACTTTAAGCTGTTTTAATTCGTTCTCACGGTCGAGTCCATAGCCGCTTTTGCTTTCAACAGTTAACACGCCGTGCTGAATCATGCGTGTCATGTTAACTGATGCTTTGTTTAACAGTTCATCGAACGACGCTTTCTGCGTCTGTTCAACTGTATTTAAAATACCGCCGCCCTGTTCAAGTATCGTTAAGTAGTCAACTCCCTGGCGTTTCAGTGACATTTCATGCTCGCGTGAACCGCCGTGCACGATATGCGTATGAGGTTCAACGAGGGCAGGGGAAACGATTTTGCCTTCTGCATCGATAGTTTCTTTTGTTTCGTACTCATCTGTTTTTGCTCCCGCATAGACAATCTTGCCGTCTTTAATAACAACAATAGCGTCATCGACAATGTTCAATTCGTCCATTTCTTTGCCTTTTAACGGTCCATCGGTTTTTTTCGGTAAAATTAATGACTTTATATTTGTGATCATTACATCATTCATTATTTATTCTCCTTTAACATTGGTATATTCACACCGCGTTCTTTCGCTGTATTGATTGCGATATCGTAGCCTGCATCTGCGTGTCTTGCCACTCCCATACCCGGATCTGTTGTTAATACGCGGCCCAGTCTTTTTGCTGCACGGTCAGTGCCGTCCGCGACGACTACCATACCGGCGTGAAGCGAGTAGCCCATACCGACACCGCCGCCGTGGTGTACACTGATCCATGAACCGCCCGCAGCCGTGTTCACAAGAGCGTTTAGAATTGCCCAGTCGCCGACTGCATCGCTGCCGTCTTTCATGCTTTCTGTTTCGCGGTTCGGACTGGCGACAGACCCTGAGTCCAAATGATCCCGGCCGATAACGATCGGCGCCGAAATTTCTCCGGACTTAACTAGTTCATTGAGGGCGAGGCCCATCTTCGCGCGTTCGCCGTAACCGAGCCAGGCGATGCGTGCAGGCAGCCCCTGGAAGGCAATTTTTTCTTCCGCCATATCGAGCCAACGCATCAATTTCTCATTTTCAGGGAAGAGTTCACGCATCTTCTTATCAGCAACCGCAATGTCGTTCGGGTCTCCGCTTAAGGCTGCAAAGCGGAAGGGTCCTTTACCTTCACAGAATAGCGGTCTGATATAAGCCGGTACGAAGCCCGGGAAATCGAATGCATTTTCAACACCTGTATCAAATGCCACCTGGCGGATATTATTTCCGTAATCGAAGACAACTGCACCGTTTTTCTGGAACTGCAGCATCGCTTCGACGTGTTTTGCCATCGAAGCACTCGATAGTTTCACGTATTCTTCTGAGTTTTCTTCACGCAGTTTTTTAGCCTCTTCAAGTGAGTAGCCTTCCGGCACATAGCCGTTTAACGGGTCATGCGCAGAGGTCTGATCAGTCACGACGTCAATTTCAAAGCCGCGGTTTAAGATTTCATGGTGGACTTCAGCAGCATTGCCGATTAAACCTATCGATAATGGTTTCCCTGCATCGCGTGCTTCTGCTGCAAGTTTTAAGGCTTCGTCCAGTGAATCAGTTTTAATATCCAGGTAACGCGTTTCAATCCGTTTATCGATTCTCGTTTCATCGACATCAACACAAAGTGCGACCCCTTCGTTCATTGTGACTGATAAAGGCTGCGCGCCGCCCATGCCGCCAAGGCCGGCAGTCAGTGTGATTGTGCCGCGCAGTGTGCCGTCGTAGTTCTGGTTCGCAAGCTCCGCAAATGTTTCATACGTTCCCTGAACGATTCCTTGTGAACCGATGTATATCCATGAACCGGCGGTCATCTGTCCGTACATCATCAAACCTTTTTTATCGAGTTCATTGAAGTGCTCCCAGTTAGCCCATTTCGGTATAAGTACCGAGTTCGACAGCAGCACTCTCGGCGCTTCCTCATGCGTTTTGAATACCGCAACAGGTTTCCCTGACTGAATCAGCATCGTTTCATCCGCTTCAAGATTTCTTAATGTATTTTCAATTGCTTCAAACGACTCCCAGTTCCGCGCCGCTTTACCAATTCCCCCGTAAACAACTAAATCTTCCGGACGTTCTGCAACTTCAGGATCCAGGTTGTTATACAGCATGCGGAGCGCCGCTTCCTGTTCCCATCCTTTACATTCGATTTCCAAACCTGTTTTAGCAGTAATTTTTCTAGTCATATTGTCATCCCCTTAAAATATTAATAATGCGATTGGTATTACAATTAACAAGCTGAGCACTGTGCGGATAAACCACACAGCAATTAGTTTCCATACTTGTAAATTCAAACTCGTACTTAATACCGCAGGAACTAAGCCGGATAAAAAGACGACAGCTGAAATAGAAGTCACCCCGGCGATAAACCGTGTCACAATGTCTGCTTCTGCAGCGAGCAGGGAAGGCAGGAACATTTCGACAATGGATATCGTTACCGCTTCAGCAATCAGCGGCACATTCTCAAGCGGAAACATATAGAGAAGCGGGTAGTAGACGTAGGAAATCCAAGTAATCACATCGGTATACTCCGCAATGATTAAACCGAGCAGGCCGATAGAAAGAACAGACGGCACGACTGAAGCGGTCATCTTCATCGCTTCAAGAAAGTTCGTCCATATATCTTCTCTCAGCGGACGCGCACTATGCGACTGCTGCTTCGCCTTGTACCATGCATACTCCAGTATGTTACCTTCGTAATCTTCTTCGGTGATGCTGTTTTTATCGTTGAAATATATTTCCTTTTCATTGCGTATCGGCGGCAGGTAAGCCGTCAAAGCAGTGACCAGGAAAGTCACAAGTATAACGATGATAAAAAACAGCACCCAGTGGTCCATCAAATCGAGTGTGCGTGCGACAACCACCATAATTGTCACTGAAACTGTGGAAAAGCCGGTCGCTATAATGAGCCCTTCCTTTTTGTTATACAAACCTTCTTTATACGTTCTGTTCGTTATCAGCAGCCCGACTGAGTAGCTGCCGACGAGAGAAGCCATCGCATCCATTGCCGAACGGCCGGGTGTTTTAAACAGTTTCCTCATGACCGGCTCCAGCAGCACTCCGATAAAAACGAGGAAGCCGTAGCCGAGAATGAGTCCAAGTGCTGCACCGCCAAGCGGAATTAAGAGACTCAAGTTGATAGCGAGCGAGTAGTATAGAAACGGCCCCATATTCTCATCAAGCACGAAAGCAGGACCGATATTAAACACAGCCATGACGCCGATAACGAGCCCGAGTATTTTAAAAATCGTAAACAGAATATTAAATGCACTCTTCTTCCATGTTTTAGTCAAAATCGGAATCAATGTGCCGGCAAAAACAACTGCCAGGGTGTAATACTGAATATTCTCCCCAAAAATGCTATGAATGACAGTGACGATATGATCGAGCATAATCGACCTTGTTCCGGACATGGTGACCGGTACGAAAAATAGAAACAGCCCGAGTGCACTGAACACAAAGAAACGCCAAATTTTAAAACCTTTTTCACGACGCATCTCGTTCCGCGAGACCATAACATAACCCCTTTACTGAATTACTTGATATATAAGACAAGCTTATATAAATTCTGAATTTTTAACAAATTCTTAAGGAGAAGTGCAAATTATTTTAATTAACTTCCGTTAATGCCTTAGACAAGTTATTAATTTCAATACTGAAGTTGCGGTCCTGGTCGATAAAGTCCGCAATCAGACGGTATTCGTCAAATTTTTTGCGCGTTGCCGGAGACAATTTGTCTTTACCTTTAATCTCTGCTCCCGTCATCGCGATAAACAGCTCTGTGGCCACCACGTAGCGTGCGTTGTTAATAATATCTCTCGCATGACGTGCACCGATTGTCCCCATTGATACATGGTCTTCCTGGTTGGCAGAAGAGGGGATAGAGTCGACACTTGCCGGGTGGGCGAGTGTTTTATTTTCAGAAACGAGACTCGCTGCGGCATATTGTAAAATCATTGCTCCAGACTGCAAGCCTTCTTCCGGGCTTAAGAAGGCCGGAAGATCACCGTTTAATGCCGGATTAACTAAACGTTCGATGCGGCGCTCGGTAATATTCGCAATTTCAGCGACACCAATTTTTAAGAGATCCATTGCAATCGCAATCGGCTGGCCGTGGAAATTACCGCCTGAATAGACTTCATCTTCACTGAAAATCAGCGGGTTATCGTTCGCTGCATTCATTTCTATTTCCAGTTTTTCTTTAACGTAGTTCAGCGTCTGCAGTGATGCACCGTGCACCTGCGGAATACATCTGATAGAGTAGCCGTCCTGCACGCGCACTTCGCCCTGACGCGTCGTCAGCTGTGAACCTTCCAGATACTCGAGCATTTTTTCTGCGACGTAGATTTGTTCGGGATAACCCCTTGATTCGTGAATCTGATGGTTGTATGCATCTGTAATGCCGTTCAGAGCCTGGTGCGTCAGCGATGCAATCCATAAGCTGTCGTGCATCAGTTTATCCGCTTCGATATAGTTAATTACACCCTGGGCCGTCATCGGCTGCGTGCCGTTAATCAGTGCCAGGCCTTCTTTTGCCTGCAGTGTGATCGGTTCGATGCCGAGCGACTCCAGCACATCGCGTGTATTTCTTCTCTCATCCATAAAGAATACTTCGCCTTCGCCGATCAGCGTCAGCGCCATATGCGACAAGGGAGCAAGGTCACCTGAAGCACCAAGTGAACCTTGTTCCGGCACCACCGGAATAATGCGTTTATTAATATATAGCCTCAGCTGCTCAACCAGTTCTCTTGTTACACCTGAGTGGCCTTTCAGCATCGTGTTTAAACGGAAAACCATCATTAACAATGCTACCGGCTGTTCAAAAGATTTACCGACACCGCAGGCGTGGGAACGGATTAAGTTTGTCTGCAGATCTTCCACTTTCTCTTTTGAAATTAAAACATCGCAGAACAGTCCGAAACCGGTCGTAATTCCATAAATTGTTTTACCTTCTGCGATGATGTTTTCCACTACTTTTCTGGAAGCATCCACACGCTTATAAGCATCTTCAGTAATTTCCACAGTGCTTTCGGAATTTCCCAGGAAATCTTTTACTTGATCAATCGTTAAATGCTCGCCGTCCAAATGTAAAACCGACATGATATCCCTCCTAAATTTACGTACAAAAAAAGACACAAAAATCCCATTGATTTTTATGTCCCTAATAACTAATGTCTATGACAATTCTATTTAATTTAAATATGATTAATACCGAGTCCCAAAGCTTCGTGCTCTTTGCCTCTGATCGGCGCACCGATTGTTCCGTAGAAACAGACAGCCAGCCATTCGCCTTCGTCATCGCTGCCGTATGGATTCCCTCTGACAATCGCAAACCTTAAACCGACAGTACGCATAATTTCCCCTACGCTTAAATCTCCGCGGGTCACGCCTTGGAGCGCTTCTAAAATTGCGTGATATAAAGAATGAGTTTCACGATAAATATCTCCATTAATGAGTCCGCCGCGCTTTGCAGCAGTTTCAACCGACGAGATGACTTTGCTTAAATCCATAGATCCGACTTTGCCCGTCATCACTTTAAATGACTTAAAGTGGGGCAGTATACGGAGTGCTGTTTCTTCATCAGTCAATGCAACGAGTGTAGTGAATTTACCAAATTCACGATGTGTACTTTGAGTCATAATATACCTGCCTAATCACTAATAACTATTTTTATTATAGCGCTTTCATAAAATAAAAACAAGAAAGTATGGTTTCTTTAATTTATCGATAAACGATATATTTTTATTGTTTTTAGATACGTTAGGTGGTAAATTTAATTTATAAAATATGAAAGCAGGAAAAACTGTGATTAAAAAAACGCTGGTGCTGCGCATTACGCTGCTGATTACCGCAGCGATTCTTATATTATTTGGATTTTTGATGGGAATACAGCTTTTCACTTCAGAAGGTGAGGTTTATGCCGTCGTATACATTGCGGTTGCCGTTGTCTGGATTGATATGATTTTAGGGCTGTTTATCGTGTATGCTTTAAATAAGCTGCTGACACTGATCGACAGAGATGAAATTTTCTCAAGTCACACACTGACCATCATGAACCGGGTTCAGAAACTGACACTTAGCATTGCTATCGCAACTATCGGTTTAATGCCGTTTTTCTTTACGCTTGCCGAGCTCGATGATGCACCTGGACTCGTCTTATTCGGAGCTGGGATAGTATTTATTCCATTCGCGATACATGTACTGGTCGTAGTGTTAAAAGAGACACTTTCGAAAGCAGTATCAATCAAACAGGAAAATGAGCTGACAATATGACGAAAATAATCGTAAATCTTGATGTAATGCTCGCCAAAAGAAAAATGAGCATGACGGAACTCGCCAATGAGGTCGGCGTGACTATGGCGAACTTATCGGTATTGAAAAACAATAAAGCAAAAGCCGTCCGCTTCTCGACACTGGAGAAAATCTGCGAAGTGCTGGACTGTCAGCCCGGCGATATACTGGAATACCGGAAATAGGGCGGGTTTTAGAATTCAACGCCAAATCGCTCAAAACAGCAAATAAGCACCGGGATTTCTGTTTAGAAATCCCGGTGCTTATTTTTTATCTATTCTTCTTCTGATTCTGATTCCGGATCGAGATTATCTTCGACTTCATCGGTTTCAACTTCAAGATTGTCTTCCGCTTCCAGTGTTTCCTCAGCCATCTCAGAACCTTCGTCTTCCAGTTCTTCTTCTGCAATTTCATTTTTCACTACCGCAACCGTCGCAACGTCCTGCTCTTCGTCTAAGCGAATGAGTCTCACACCTTGCGTATTACGGCTTGTAATTGATATCGCATCGATTGTCAGGCGGATAATAACGCCTTTGTCCGTCACGATCATCATATCTTCATCCCGGTCTACTGACGCGATAAACACCAGTTTACCGTTTTTGTCTGTCAGGTTCGCAGTTTTCACACCGAAACCGCCGCGTTTAATGGAGCGGTATTCTTCTTCATGTGTAAGCTTGCCGTAGCCTTTATCCGTAACGATAAGGACATGCTGACCCGGCTCAAGGACATCGACACCGACGACTTCGTCGTCACCGCGAAGGTTAATCCCTTTAACACCGGCTGCTGTACGGCCCATGCTTCTGACCTGTTCTTCTTCAAAGCGTATTAGTGAACCTTCGCGTGTTCCGAGCATGACTTCTGTTGAACCGTCCGTCAGACGCACACCGAGGAGTTCGTCTTCGCCCCTGAAGCTGATGGCAATTTTACCGTTTTTATTAATCTGCTTAAAGTCATCCAGCGGTGTACGCTTCACAAGACCATTTTTCGTCGCAAATAATAATTGGTAGCCTTCAGTTTCGTCTTTGTCTTTCACGCTGATCATCGTACTGATTTTTTCATCTTTTTCGATTTCAATCAGGTTAACAATTGGCAGTCCTTTCGACTGGCGTGACAGTTCAGGAATTTCGTAGCCTTTCAGGCGGTAAACTCGTCCTGTGTTCGTAAAGAACAGAATATAATCGTGTGTACTCATCGTCACAATCTGACTGACGAAGTCATCATCGATCGTATTCATGCCCTGAATGCCGCGTCCGCCGCGGTGCTGTGCGCGGTATGTCGAAGCCGGCAGACGTTTGATGTAGTTGTTATGGCTCAGTGTCACAACAATCTGTTCTCTCGGAATTAAATCCTCGTCTTCAATATCGTAAATGCTGCCGAGTGTAATCTCCGTCCGGCGTTCATCTCCGAAGCGTTCGCGGATATCCGTTAGTTCTTCTTTGATGACTTCAAGCAGTTTTTCGTCATCGTTCAGAATACTTTTCAGATATTCGATATTTTTAAGAATCTCATCATATTCATTTTGGATTTTGCCGCGTTCAAGTCCAGTCAGACGGCGTAATCTCATATCGAGAATAGCCTGGGACTGGCGTTCTGACAAGTCAAACTGGCTCATCAGGCTGTTTTTCGCTTCTTCATCCGTATCGGATGCACGGATTGTTTTAATGATTTCATCGATGTGATCGAGTGCAATCAGCAAGCCTTCCAGAATATGCGCGCGGTCTTCAGCACGTTTTAATTCGTATTTCGTCCGGCGCGTCACGACAACTTTCTGATGCTCTAAATAATGATAAAGTACTTCTTTTAAAGCGAGTACTTTCGGTTCGCCGTTCACAAGCGCCAGCATGTTGACACCGAATGATGTCTGCAGTGGCGTTTGTTTATAGAGATTATTTAAAATCACATTCGCATTTTTATCCTTGCGGATCTCAATAATAATTCTGACGCCTTCTTTAAGAGACGTTTCATCACGCAAATCCGTAATGCCTTCGATTTTTTTATCGCGTACTAACTCCGCGATTTTCTCAACGAGACGTGCCTTGTTTACCTGATACGGGATTTCTGAAATAACGATACGTTCTTTACCGTTCTTCATGAGTTCCACTTCACAGCGTGCCCGCATAATAACAGAACCGTGTCCTGTTTCATACGCGCGCTTAATGCCGCTTTTACCGATAATCAAACCTGCAGTCGGGAAGTCTGGCCCCTTAACGTGTTCCATCAGTTCCATGGTCGTAATATTCGGATTGTCGGCAAGCTCGAGTACCGCATTGATGACTTCCGTCAGATTATGCGGCGGAATGTTCGTCGCCATACCGACAGCAATTCCGCTCGTACCATTGACGAGAAGGTTAGGGAAGCGTGCCGGCAGGACAGATGGTTCCCGTTCGTTTTCATCATAGTTCGGCTGGAAATCCACTGTATCTTTATTAATATCACGCATTAATTCCATCGAGATTTTACTCATTTTTGCTTCGGTATAACGCATTGCTGCTGCACCGTCGCCATCCATGGAACCGAAGTTCCCCTGGCCGTGAACGAGCGGGTAGCGGTAACTGAAGTCCTGAGCCATACGCACCATCGCATCGTAAATTGAGGAGTCACCGTGCGGGTGGTATTTACCCATAACATCTCCGACGATACGGGCTGATTTTTTAAACGGCTTGTCAGAAGTCATACCGTTATCGTGCATACCGTATAAAATTCTGCGGTGCACCGGTTTCATGCCGTCTCTGACATCGGGCAGCGCACGAGATACGATAACACTCATGGCATAGCTTAAAAACGAGCTGCGCATCGTTTTCGTAATATTTATTTGCTGAAATTGTTCATCATGGTCCGCCATAAATTAAATCTCCTTTATTAAACGTCGAGGTTCTCAACGTATCTCGCATTTTCTTCGATAAAGTTGCGCCGGTATTCAACGACATCTCCCATCAGCATTTCAAATGTCTGATCCGCTTCAATCGCATCATCCAGTTCCACCTGAAGAAGGTTTCTCTGTTCCGGATCCATCGTCGTTTCCCACAGCTGATCGGCGTTCATCTCACCGAGTCCTTTATACCTCGACATAGAAATTTTAGGTGTTTCAGGTAAGGTGCTGCGCAGAACATCAAGCGCTTCATCATCGTAAACGTAATATTTTTTCTTGCCCTGCTCCAGTTTATAAAGAGGCGGCTGTGCAATATACACGTAACCGTGCTCGATTAAGGGTCTCATAAAGCGGTAGAAGAACGTTAACAGCAGTGTTCTGATGTGCGCACCGTCGACATCCGCATCGGTCATAATAACAATTTTGTGGTAGCGGGCTTTCGCAATATCGAATTCTTCACCGATACCGCTGCCGAGTGCCGTTACCATTGAACGGATTTCATTGTTTCCTAAAATTCTGTCCAGACGTGCTTTTTCAACGTTTAAAATTTTACCCCGGAGCGGTAAAATTGCCTGAATTTTTGAGTTGCGTCCTGATTTTGCCGAACCGCCGGCAGAATCACCCTCTACGATAAACAGTTCACTTTTCGCAGGGTCTTTGCTCGAACAGTCTGCAAGTTTACCCGGCAGGCTCGATACTTCAAGCGCCGACTTGCGTCTTGTCATTTCACGCGCTTTTTTCGCTGCGACACGGGCGTGCTGTGCAGTAATTCCTTTATCGACAATTACCTGTGCCGTCTGAGGATTTTCCATCAGGAATCTTTCGAATCCTGCCGAGAACAGCTGATCTGTAATCGTGCGCGCTTCGGAGTTTCCGAGTTTGGTCTTCGTCTGACCTTCGAATTGCGGATCCGTGTGTTTAATTGACACGATTGCTGTTAAACCTTCTCTGACATCTTCACCGGATAAACGTTCTTCCGTCGATTTAATCAGGTTCTGTTTCGTTGCATAGCTGTTAATCACTCTTGTCAGCGCACGTTTAAAGCCATCTTCGTGCGTTCCCCCTTCATGTGTATAAATATTATTGGCATAAGTTAAAAGGGTGGATGTGTAGCCGAGGTTGTACTGCATTGCGATTTCAACTTCGATTTCATCTTTTGAATCATCCATATAAATAATTTCTTCATGCAGTGCTTCTTTCGTCTTATTCAATTCCTCGACGTAGGATTTAATACCGCCTTCATAGTGGTATTTAAATTCAAGATTTTCTTCGCCGCGCTCGTCGATTAATTTAATTTCGAGTCCCTTGTTCAGGAAAGCGAGTTCTTTAATACGCTTCTGCAGAATTTCGATTTCGTATTCTGTCGTTTCAGTAAATATTTCTTCATCCGCTTTAAAACGGATGACCGTTCCTGTTTTATCCGTTTCGCCAATGACTTTTAAGTCTGCATCCGGTACACCGCGGGTGTAGCTCTGGTAATGAATTTCGCCGTTCTTATGCACGTATACTTCAAGTTTTGAACTCAGTGCGTTAACTACGGATGACCCGACACCGTGCAGACCGCCGGAAACTTTATAGCTGCCGCCGTCAAACTTACCGCCGGCGTGCAGCACTGTTAAAATAACCTCGACTGCCGGACGTCCCATTTTCTCCTGGATATCTACAGGAATACCGCGTCCATTGTCCGTAACCTTAATCCAGTTATCTTTTTCAACAGTGACATTAATTTCAGACGCATATCCTGCAAGCGCCTCGTCGATACTGTTGTCAATAATTTCCCATACGAGGTGGTGCAAGCCGCGTGATGACGTAGAACCAATGTACATCCCCGGTCTTTTTCTTACCGCTTCAAGACCTTCCAGCACCTGTATCTGACTTGCACCGTATTGATCCATATTTTGTTCAGCCATGTTTTCACCTTCCGTTATTCATCGATTTTGATTTTGCCGTTTTCTATTTCAAATAGCTGCATATCATCCATAATCTGATGGTTGATATCGCTGATTGAAGTCGTCGTAACGAACGTCTGCACCCGGTTTCTGATTGAAGTTAATAAATGCGCCTGTCTCACTTCATCAAGTTCACTGAGCACGTCGTCCAAGAGCAGGACCGGATATTCTCCAACTTCCTCCTTGATTAATTCGAGCTCCGCAAGTTTTACAGACAGCGCAGTTGAACGCTGCTGCCCTTGGGAGCCGTAAGTCTGAACGTCAAAATCATTAATCGTAAAACCGATATCGTCCCGATGCGGACCGACAAGTGAAGTCCCTCGTTCGATTTCTTTATTTAAATTCTCAGCTAAAAGAGCAGATATTTCCGCTTTCAATGCTCCCGGATTATCGCTCTCATATTTAATATTGGGGTTATAGACTACATTTAAAATTTCTCTGCCGTTTGAAATATCAGCATGAATTCTTGAAGCGTGACGTTCAATCGTGGCGATAAACTGCTCACGTTTTAAAATAATCAGGCTTGCATGATGAGCAAGCTGGTCATTCAGCACTTCAATCATAATCTGATCGACGCTGCGCGATTTTAAGTACTGATTTTTCTGAGCGAGAACCTTGTTATAGTCGGATAAATGATTCAAATATATTTTCGATATCTGACCGCATTCCATATTAATAAATTTTCTTCTGACCTGCGGTGATCCTTTAACGATATTGAGATCTTCCGGAGCAAACAGCACCGTATTCAAATGACCGATGTACTGCGACAGTTTTGCGACTTCAAGATGATTCACCTTGGCCCGCTTCCCGCCTTTTGCAATACCGATTGAGAGCGGCAGCGTGCTGTGCTCTGTCGTAATGACCCCGTTAATATACGCATCTTCCGCGCCGAACCGGATCAGTTCCCTGTCTTTTGACGTCCGGTGGCTCTTCGCCAGGGACAAAAAGTAAATTGCCTCAAGCAGGTTTGTTTTTCCCTGGGCATTATGGCCGATAAAAATATTCAGCTTAGGATGAAAGGCCAGGGACAAGGAATCATAATTCCTGAAATCTGTGAGCTTAATTTCGTTTAGTATCATTGCACCGGATACTTAAATTTATATTCGCCGACACCTGCAATGACCAATTCGTCACCATCGTGCAGTTTTTTGCCGCGTCGGTTCTCAGGCTCTCCGTTTAAAAATACTTCATGTTCACTTAAGAACCATTTAGCTTCGCCGCCTGTACCGATAATATTTTTATATTTTAAAAATTTACCGAGTGTTATCATGCTATCCAAATGAATCGTTTCCATAGACATAACCTCCTATTACATACTCATTCATTATACTACATTTTACATATATTTTCATTATTTAAGCCCAAATAAAGCGTTTAGAGCCTTTTATAGGCAAAAAGGCTTTTACCTACCTGTAAACATAAAAAAGAGACCAGAGGCCTGTTTTTCATCAAAAAAGGCATGGTCTTAAATATTTGCGTCCTGATTAGTATGTTCTAATCGGTAAAATCAGTTGTACGACTTCGGAAGATTCGCTCGGTGTAATAGTGAACGGTCTCATCGTGCCGAAGAATTCAATGGTTACTTCTTCGTCCTGAATCGCACGAAGTGCTTCCATCATATATTTTGAGTTAAAGGAAATTTTAATGCCTTCACCTTCGATAGCAGAAGCGTTGACCGCTTCGTTTACCGTACCGACTTCAGGTGAGTTCGAAGTTAATTCCACATTATTGTTTTCCACAGTCATGCGGATAACGTTGTTGCCGCCTTCACGTGCCAGGAGTGAAACACGGTCAATTGCATGGTAAAACTCGGAGTTGTTAACGCTGACCTTAGTTTCATAATTTTCAGGGAACAGACGGGAGGTATCCGGATAGTTTCCTTCAAGTAAACGCGAGATAAAACGCATATTGCCGTAAGTGAACAGCACCTGGTTCTGCGACAGGTTAATTTCTACATCTTCATCCGAGTCTGTGAGTATCTTGCTGAGTTCAGACAATGATTTACCTGGAATAATCGCATTTGAAATCTCCGTGTTAAATGTTTTATCCAGCAGTCTTCTTAAAGCAAGACGGTGGGAGTCCGTTGCAGTAAATGAAATATTATCTTTGTTAAAGTTCCAGTTTACACCTGTTAAGACAGGACGTGTTTCAGATAAAGAAACTGCAAAGTTTGTCTGGTTAATAATTGTTTTTAATACTGCAGAAGAAAGTACTAAACTGTCTGCATCGTTAACTTCAGGAAGCAGAGGATACTGATTTGAATCATTTCCGCTTAAGTTAAATTCTGATTTTCCTGCGGTAATTTTAGTCTGGAAATTTTCAGTTGTTTCCAGATCTACAAAATCACCGGAAAGTTTTTTAATGATGTCTACAAAGAAACGGCCTGTTAAAACGACTGAACCGGGTTCTTCGATTTCAAGGATTTCTTCATTATCAATTTCTGCAGGTATTGTAATTTCAATAGATATTTCCGAATCACTGCCGGTAAGTATCATTTGATCATCAGAGACATCGATTTTTATCCCGTTTAAAATAGGCAAAGTAGTTCTTGGTGAAATAGCTTTTAAACAATGATTTAATTGTTCGATAAAATATTGTCTTTTAATACTGATTTTCATAAGCGAGTACTCCTTATTTAATAGATATATAGTATATAAAATAATAGTAATAATAGTAGGTCCTGTGGATATGTGGAAAACCGGCTTGAAGCTATACAGAGAAAGTTATCCACATGTGTACAAAGTGTTGACTACAGTGTAACATTTATCCACAGTATTCACATTAGATTTAATTAAGCTTTTTCTCGATTTCTTTTAATTCATCTCTGAATAACTCATCTTCTGAAACAAGCTTCGAAATTTTCTCATGCGCGTGAATAACAGTTGTATGATCCCGGCCGCCGAACACTTCACCGATTTTAGGCAATGAATTGTCAGTGAGTTCGCGTGACAGATACATTGCGACGTGTCTCGGGAAAGCGATGGACTTGGTCCGCTTTTTAGAGGCGAGCTCATCGATGTGAATGCCGTAATATTCGCTGACGGCTACTTGAATATCGTGTATTGTCATACGTTTTGACTTGGTTGTAACAACGAGGTCTTTCAGCGCTTCAGACACTACTTCCGGAGTCATCGGCTGATTTGAAATTTTTGAGTATGCTGCAACGCGCGTCAGTGCGCCTTCCAGTTCACGGATATTTGTATGAATATGGTTGGCGATGTAAATCATTGCTTCATTTGGAATCTCTACATTTTCTTCTTCGCATTTCTTCCGCAGAATCGCAATTCTGGTCTCGAGGTCAGGCGGTGTGACGTCTGTCATCAGCCCCCATTCAAAGCGCGAGCGCAAACGGTCTTCAAGCGTCGGAATTTCCTTCGGTGTCCGGTCGCTGGAGATAACGATCTGCTTGTCATTCTCATGCAGCGAGTTAAAGGTATGGAAAAACTCTTCCTGCGTTGATTCCTTGCCTGCCAGAAATTGAATATCATCGATTAACAAGACGTCGACATTGCGGTACTTGTTGCGGAACTCTTCAGTTTTGTTATCGCGGATCGAGTTGATGAATTCATTCGTAAATTTTTCACTCGATAAATAAACGACTTTCGCATTTGGACGGTGCTCCAGCACATAATTCCCGATAGCATGCATAAGATGCGTCTTGCCGAGACCGACTCCCCCGTATATAAACAGCGGGTTATATGCTTTCGCAGGCGCTTCCGCTACTGCGAGTGAAGCGGCATGCGAGAAGCGGTTGCCGTTGCCGATGACGAACGTATCAAATGTATGCTGGGCATTTAAAGCATGTTTAACAGGAACATCCATTATCTGGCTGCTTTTTTCAGGTGCTGTATTTTTCGCGGGTGCTGGATTATCCAGCTGTTCATCTTGAAAAACGATTTTAACTGAAACTTTTTCACCGATCGCTCTGTAGATGCTTTCTTCAATCAGTGTTAAATATTTTTCGGACAGCCAGCCCTGCTGGAATTCGTTATCCGCTTTGACAATTGCGCTGCTGCTGTTTAAATCGATCAGTTTTGTATCTTTAAACCATGTCTGAAAGCTGACGGTCGGGATATTTTCACTGATATTTTCAAGGACATTATCCCAAATACTATTTAAGCTGCTCATAAAATAATCCTTTCTTATTCACAAATAACAGGCTGTGGATAACTCATATACACAGGTGTAGAAAAGTTATGCACAGCTTATGCACATTCTGTGGATAACTATCCAGAAGAACTTACTTATCCACAGCGATATGGGTAAAATTATAACTGATTTGCTTATGTATATCAATAGTTTTAAGAGTTATGCACATAATCAACAGTTTTCCACAAAATATTACATACAGCCTGTGGATTTGTGGGAGAAACCCTTTTTAAACTGTTGATAACTTTATCCTGCAAAAAAGTTATCCACATTTTATTATGGTTTTCCCGTAATCTCATAGAAGGAATATCAAATAAAAAGTTGAAAAGACAGCACATTTTTGGTATTCTTTAATAGTTGCAATTCTAAGAGAAGATAAAAGACAGAGATATATATTTAAACGGAGGTGTCATTAATGGTAAAACGTACCTATCAACCAAATAAACGTAAACGTGCAAAAGTACACGGTTTCCGTGAGAGAATGAGTACTAAAAACGGCCGCAAAGTTCTTGCACGCCGTAGAAGAAAAGGAAGAAAAGTTCTTTCTGCATAACCATTAGATCATCTGACGAGGATGATCTTTTTTTTTGCGCCAATACCGGATGTTTTATAAAATGAGTGCTTTTTAGTATAATAATTAATCATAGATATGAAAGAGCGTAATAATGATGAAAAAGCGATATAGAATTAAGAAAGAAAAAGATTTTAAACTGATTTTTAAAAGAGGAAAATCATATGCTAACAGGCAGTTTGTCGTTTACTTAAAGGACAACGATGAAATTCCGCATTTGAGACTCGGCATCAGTGTGTCCAAACGTCTCGGCAACGCGGTAAAAAGAAACCAGATAAAAAGGCGCATCCGAGCATTTTATCAGCTTCACAAAACAGAGCTGAAACCGCGTGAATATGTAGTTATCGCCCGAAATCCCGTCAAAGATATGAACTATCACGAGATGGAAAAATCATTATTGCATGTCTTAAAAATCGCGAAATGTATTAAATAATACGGGGGTAGTATTATGTACAGAATTTATACTGAAAAAACAGTAGATGATGCAGTCGCAAAAGGATTAGACGAGCTTGGCGTAACTGAAGACGATATTAAGATTGAAGTAATCGACGGCGGGAGCGGCGGTTTCTTAGGTTTTGGCAGACGCGATGCTGAAGTGAAACTGACAATCATCAATCCGGAATTAAAAACATACGGTTCCATCGATGCGATGCTTGAACAGCGGTCTCGGAAGGTGCAGAGACAGCTTGAAGAAGCTGAAGAACCGGCAAAGCCTGAACCTGCAATAACAGAAAAGATGCCTGAAAGAGCGGAAGCTCCAAACCAGGAAGCTCCGGCAGCTGAGTTTCGTCCTGAAACTGAAGACGGTGCCGAGGATGAAGAAACGCTGTACGAATCCTCGATTAATAGTGCGGCGGATGACACAGCAGCTTATATTTCCAGCGTCGTACGTGAAATGAATATTCCAAACGACATTGAAGTGAGTGTTAAAAACACAACGGTCACAATTGAATTTCATGCAGAGCTTGCAGCTAAAATTATCGGCAAACGCGGGCAGACTTTAAACGCGCTGCAGGAACTCGCGCAAAACTACTTCAATACGATATATAAAAGTTACGGCACAGTCCTTCTGGACGTAGAAAATTACCGTGCAAAACGGCGCGAAACGCTGGAGAGTCTCGCTATTAATATGTCGAAAAAAGCAATGCGCACGGGCGAACCGGTTAAAATGGAACCGATGCCTTCATTCGAACGTAAAATAATGCATCATGTCTTAAGCAGGGTAAAACATATAGATACGTATTCAGAAGGACGGGAACCGAACCGCTACGTCGTGATAACTAAGAAATAAAAGGAGTTTTTAACATGCAATTTGAAACGATCTCAAGCATCTCCACACCGGTTGGTGAAGGGGCGATTGCCATCGTTCGTTTATCAGGTGAAGATGCGATTGAAATTGCAGACCGTCTGTATAAAGGGGCGAAAAAGTTAAGCGATACTGACAGCCACACGATTAATTACGGACATATTATCGATCCGAAAACTGGTGAAACGGTCGAAGAAGTTATGGTGGCTTTAATGCGCGCACCGAAGACTTACACGAGAGAAGACATCGTGGAAATTAATTGCCACGGCGGTATTCATACAGTGAACCGTGTGCTGCAGCTGACGCTGAACAACGGTGCGAGAATGGCGGAACCTGGTGAATTTACGAAGCGCGCCTTTTTAAACGGCCGGGTAGACTTATCGCAGGCTGAAGCGGTCATGGACTTTATCCGCGCGAAAACGAACGAAGCATCTAAAGTTGCGAACCAGCAAGTGCAGGGACGCTTGAAAACGTATATTGAAGAACTCCGTCAGAGCATTTTAAATATTCTTGCCCAGGTCGAAGTGAACATCGACTATCCGGAATACGATGACGTCGAAGAAGCGACGACATCATTTCTGCTGTCTGAAGCGAAAAAGGTCAGTGATAATATCGATAAACTGCTGAAATCGAGTACGGAAGGTCGTATTTTACGCGAAGGTTTAAGCACGGTTATCGTCGGCAAGCCGAACGTCGGAAAAAGTTCTTTATTAAACTACTTAATTCAGGATAATAAAGCAATCGTTACTGATGTTGCGGGCACGACGCGCGATATTTTAGAAGAATATGTTAATGTCAACGGCATTCCGTTGAAACTCGTGGATACCGCCGGTATCCGCGAAACGGATGATATCGTTGAAAAAATCGGTGTGGAACGTTCGCGTGAAGCACTTAAAGACGCGGAACTGATTTTATACGTGATGAACAACAACGATGAGCTGACACCGGAAGATCTCGAACTACTCGAATCTGCGGACGATAAAAAGGTCATCGGTATCGTAAATAAGCTCGACCTCGAAAATAAACTGGATATTAATTATCTGGAGGAACATTTTAAAATACCATTAATTAAAACATCCATTATAAATGGTGAAGGTGTCGACGATTTGGAAAACGAAATCCAGGAGATGTTTTTCGAAGGCAGCCTCTCATCGACGGATTCGACTTACGTGTCGAATAACCGTCACATTAATTTGCTCGAGCAGGCAAAAACAGCAATTGAAGATGCAATCTCTTCGGCTGAAATGGACGTGCCCGTGGATATTATCCAAATTGATCTTATAAAAACATGGGAACTGCTCGGAGAAGTTATCGGAGAAGACGTATCGGAACAATTAATAGATAAACTCTTTAGTCAATTCTGTCTAGGGAAGTAAATACAGGAGGTTAAATAATGACCGGCAATATTAAATATGATGTGATAGTTATCGGCGCAGGTCACGCTGGTGTTGAAGCGGGGCTTGCAGCAAGCCGTAAAGGATTAAAAACACTGATGCTGACGATTAATCTGGATAACATCGCATTTATGCCATGTAACCCTTCAGTCGGAGGTCCGGCAAAAGGAATCGTCGTGCGCGAAGTGGATGCATTAGGCGGCCAGATGGCCAAAGTAATAGACAAAACTCATATCCAAATGAGAATGCTGAATACAGGTAAAGGACCTGCGGTGCGTGCACTGCGCGCTCAGGCTGATAAAGTCCTCTATCAGCAGGAAATGAAATCGGTGCTTGAACAGGAGCCGAACCTCGACATACTGCAGGGACTGGTTGATGAACTCATTATAGAAGATGACGTTATCCGCGGTGTGAAAACGAATGTCGGCACCGTATACGATGCTGATGCAGTAATTATTACAACAGGGACTTTCCTGCGCGGTGAAATTATTTTAGGCGACTTAAAATATTCAAGCGGACCGAATCATCAGATTCCGTCACTTGCGCTTGCAGATCAGCTGAAAGAGCTCGGTTTTGAAATTATCCGTTTTAAAACGGGAACACCGCCGCGCGTTAACGCGGATTCTATCGATTACTCGAAAACTGAAATCCAGCCGGGGGACGATGTACCGCGCGCTTTCAGCTTCGATACGACAGAATTCATTATGGATCAGCTGCCATGCTGGTTAACATACACATCACAGGAAACACACGAAATTATTACAGCAAACCTGCACCTGTCTGCTATGTATTCAGGTGTGGTTCAGGGAACAGGTCCGAGATACTGTCCTTCAATTGAAGACAAGATTGTCCGTTTTAACGATAAACCGCGCCACCAGATTTTCCTTGAGCCGGAAGGCCGCAACACGAAGGAAGTTTACGTCCAGGGCTTATCAACAAGTATGCCGGAAAGTGTGCAGCGCGATATGGTAACGAGCATACCGGGACTTGAAAATGCACGGATGATGCGCGCAGGCTACGCAATTGAGTACGATGCATTAGTACCGACCCAGCTGTGGCCGACGCTTGAAACGAAGAAAATTAAAAATCTTTATACGGCAGGGCAGATCAACGGCACGAGCGGTTATGAAGAAGCAGCCGGTCAGGGTTTGATTGCGGGCATTAACGCGGCGAACAATCTACTCGGTAAAGAAGAGTTAATTTTAAGCCGTACAGATGCATATATCGGCGTACTGATTGATGATCTGGTAACGAAAGGGACCAATGAACCGTACCGCCTCTTAACATCACGTGCAGAACACAGATTGCTGCTCCGTCATGACAACGCGGACATCCGCCTGACTGAAATCGGTTATGATAACGGCCTGATCAGCGAAGAGCGTCTGGCTCGTTTCAATAAGAAAAAAGCAAACATCGACGCGGAACTGGAACGCCTGCAGAAAGTGCGCATTAAACCGAATGAGCACACGCAGAATATCGTTTCAGAGCGCGGCGGCACAGCGCTGAAAGACGGCATTCTCGCTGCGGACTTATTAAGACGTCCGGAAATGGATTATGCGTCAATCATGGAAATTTTAAATGAAGAGATTACGCTGAACCAGGAAGAATACGAACAGGTTGAAGTACAGATTAAATACGATGGTTATATTAAAAAATCATTACAGCAAGTCGATAAAATGAAACGTATGGAAGAAAAGGCTATACCTGAAAACATCGATTACGATGCAGTGCACTCAATCGCGACAGAAGCGCGCATGAAACTGAAAGAAGTTAAGCCGCTGAATATCGCTCAGGCATCCCGTATTTCAGGAGTTAATCCGGCAGATATTTCCATTCTGCTTGTCTATATCGAACAAGGTAATGTGAAAAGGGTAGAAGCATGAACGAAACAGAATTCATAAACACTTTAAAAGATAAAGGAATTGAGCTGTCCGCGGTACAAATCGGCCAGTTCAAGACCTATTACAAGATGCTTGTAGAATGGAATGAAAAGATTAACTTAACTGCTGTAACCGAACTCGAAGAAGTCTATTTAAAACACTTCTACGATTCCATTACACCGCTTTTCTACGCGGATATTGAAGAAGGCGCGAGCCTTTGCGATGTAGGCGCAGGTGCCGGTTTTCCGAGCATTCCAATGAAAATTATCCGTCCGGACTTAAAAATTACAATCGTTGATTCTTTGAATAAGCGCATTACGTTTTTAAATGAATTAACTGCTGTGCTCGGCCTCGATAAAATACACCTGGTGCACGACAGAGCGGAAACGTTCGGCCAGCACCAGGCGAGACATATGTTTGATGTGGTAACGGCACGTGCTGTTGCCCAGCTGAATGTCTTATCTGAGCTGTGTCTGCCGCTCGTCCGCACAGGCGGCCAGTTTATTGTGATGAAAGGCAAGAAAGCGCAGGAGGAGCTCGATGAGAGCAAATTTGCGCTGGACCTGCTCGGCGGAGAACTGACAAAGATTCATCAGCTGTCGCTGCCTGAGGAAGAAAGCGACCGTTATATTATGATCATCGACAAAAAACGTAAAACACCTAAGAAATACCCGCGCAAACCGGGTACGCCTAACAAATCCCCATTAAAATAAAAGGATGGTGGAATGTGTGAAAAAACCATTTTCAAAATTATTTAATCTAATAGATAAAAGCGAAACGCGTTCTGATGATGATTCGCTGGTGACTGTGTCTGTAGAACATATCGTCCCGAACCAGTACCAGCCGCGTACTGTATTTAATCATCAGCGCATTGAGGAACTCGCACATTCCATCAAAGCGCACGGACTGCTGCAGCCGATTACCCTGCGTCCTATCGAAGAGGGCATGTATGAAATTATTGCAGGCGAGCGCAGGTTCAGAGCCTTGAAACATTTGGGTTACGAAGACACTCAGGCAATCGTTAAGTATTTAACAGACCAGGAATCAGCAGCAATTGCTCTGATTGAAAATATACAGCGGGAAAACTTATCGAGTATCGAAGAAGCGAGAGCTTATAAACAGCTGCTCGCAATGGATGATATTACACAGAAAGATCTCGCAGAGAGTATCGGGAAAAGCCAGTCTTTTATCGCCAATAAATTAAGGCTTTTGAAGCTCTCTAACGACGTTATAACAGCGCTCGAAAAAGATGATATCACCGAAAGACACGCGCGGGCACTGCTTATACTCGATAACGATACCCAATGCGACGTTTTAAAAAATATCGTTAAGGATAATTTGACGGTAAAAGAAACAGAGCTCGCTGTGAAGAACCGGAAGAAGGTCCGCATCGAGCAGATTAACTTTAATGACGATGTTGCTTTTATGCTGAATGACTTTGAGCGTGACATTAAGAAGCTGCAGGACAAAGGTATCGATGTCAATATTGAGACGTCTGAAACCGATGAGCTGCATGAAGTCACGATACGTATATACAAATAGTGCTCACACATGACAGTGTGAGTTCTTTTTTGACTTACAAACAGTAAGGTTGCTGTTATAATTGAACTGTATTTTAACTATATAAAGTCGGTGAGATTACGGTGGAAATTATAGAACTGCCCCTTAAGGATATCCGCAAAAATCCATACCAGCCGAGACAGACTTTTGACGAAGATAAGCTGGAAGATTTAAAAAACAGTATTTTAATTCACGGCGTAATGCAGCCGATTACCGTCAGAAAGTCGGTAAAAGGCTATACGCTGGTTGCAGGAGAGCGGCGGCTCCGGGCCAGTATGAAAGCGGGACTAGAGAAAATTCCTGCGATTATTACCGGCATGTCCGATAAGGAAATGATGGAACTTGCGATTATAGAAAACCTGCAGCGGGAAGATTTAAGTGCGCTTGAAGAGGCGGAAAGCTACAGGGAACTTATGACCAAAGCAGAACTCACTCAGGATGAACTGTCGCAGCGGCTCGGCAAATCGAGATCTTATATCGCGAATATGCTCCGGCTGTTAAATTTGCCGGCTGCGGTAAAGCGGGCTATGAACGAGCAGAAGCTGAGCAGCGCGCACGGCAGAACCCTGCTGTCGCTGAAAGATCCGCTGTTAATGGAACAGGTGGCAGAAGAAGCGATTAAAGGGAATATGAGTGTACGGTCGCTTGAAGCGTATGTGAAAACGTTCGATAAAAAGAAAAAAATTAAAAGAACGGCTAAAAAGCTGAAATTTTTACAAGGCTATGAAAATCAGCTGAAAGAATATTACGGTACAAATGTGGAAATCAAAAAAGTAAAAAATAAAGGAATGATTCAGCTGGAGTTTACGTCTCAGGAAGAGTTTGAGAGAATCCTTGCGATGCTCCAGAAAAAATAAAGAAAGAGGCTTTAATATATGCGTTTTTTAACTTTACTTAGTACAGCAGATTCTGAAGACCCGATAGGGTTTGTACAGGAACTTATGGAGAAATTTAAGGATCCTGAGATATGGGCTACTATTGGCAAGAATATTTTATTTGCATTAATTTTTATAATTGCCGGATATATTTTAACTAAAGTTATGAACCGGCTGATTGATAATTTCTTTAAATATAAATCAAAATCCCGCCTGAAAGGTTCGGATAAGCGCAATCAGACCTTAATTAACGTGCTGCAGAACGGGGCCACCATTTTTATTTGGTTCTTCGTTATCGTAGGGGTGCTGGAACTGTTCAGCATTCCGGTTGCTACACTCCTTGCCGGTGCCGGGGTCGTTGGTCTGGCCATCGGTTTTGGTGCACAAAGCTTAGTGAAAGATATGATTACCGGGTTCTTTATCATTTTGGAAAACCAGTTCGATAAAGGTGATTTCGTCAGGGTAAATACTTCAGGTACTACTGTTGCCGAAGGCGAAGTGTTATCATTAGGATTGCGCTCATCCCGTATTCAAGGCTACGAAGGCGAATTGTATATGATTCCGAACGGCACGATTAACGAAGTCATTAACTTTTCACGCTACAATTCAATCTCATATCTCGACATGAACTTTTCTATTCAGGAAGATCTGGATAAGGTCGAAGAGACGATGAATCAATATTTCGAAAGCCATTGGCGCGAAGAGGAAGTGCTCGTCGAGCAGCCGGCAATATTAGGCGTGCAGGATATTCAGCAGGGTGAGGCTACAATCCGAGTTATGCTGACCACCCAGCCGATGGAGCATTTCGGTGCGACGAGACGCATGCGCAGACGCCTGAAACAGTATCTCGAGTCACAAGGAGTATTTGTATCTGTACCTACTATGGACATTAACGATTTCGATCAAAATGATGCCGGGGAGTAAGTAATTATGGAGAAAAAATACGATTTAAATAATATTGTAGAGATGAAAAAACCGCATCCCTGCGGCACAAACAGTTTCCAGATTGTGCGGATGGGTGCGGACATAAAAATCAGATGTACGAATTGCGAACGGACGATTATGATGCCGCGCAGAGATTTTGATAAACGACTTAAAAAAGTAATTATAAACTAAAGGAGCAACTATTATGTCTTTAACTGCAGGAATTGTCGGATTGCCGAACGTCGGTAAATCAACACTCTTTAATGCAATAACGAAAGCGGGCGCACTTGCTGCCAACTACCCGTTCGCAACAATTGACCCGAACGTCGGTATCGTTGAAGTGCCGGATGAGCGTCTGAATGTTTTAACACAAATTGTCGAGCCTAAAAAAACAGTCCCGACAGCATTTGAATTTACGGATATTGCCGGAATTGTAAAGGGAGCGTCAAAAGGTGAAGGCCTTGGAAACAAGTTCTTAGCCAACATTCGCGAAGTCGATGCAATTTGTCAGGTCGTCCGCGCTTTCGATGATGATAATGTGACTCACGTCTCAGGTAAAGTCAATCCGCTGGATGATATTGAAGTCATTAACATGGAATTGATCTTTGCCGATCTTGAAAGTGTTGATAAACGTCTGCCGAAGGTGGAAAAAATGGCGAAGCAGAAAGATAAAGATGCGATGGCTGAAGCAAAAATTCTGACGAAAATTAAAGAAGGACTGGAAGAAGGAACACCTGTCCGCGCACTTGATTTTTCCGATGAAGAAATTAAATCAGTGAAGCATTTCCACCTGCTGACTCAAAAACCGACACTGTATGTGGCGAACGTTTCTGAAGATGATTTATCATCACTTGAAGACAACGAACATTTATCAGCAATTAAAAAATATGCTGAAGAAGAAGGTTCGGAAGTTATTGTGATTTCAGCAAAAGTGGAAGAAGAAATCGCAGCTCTTGATGACGATGAAAAAGAAATGTTCTTAGAAGAACTCGGCCTCGAGGAATCAGGACTTGATAAACTCGTCAGAGCTTCTTACGATCTCCTTGGTTTGGCAACATACTTCACTGCAGGAGTGCAGGAAGTCAGAGCCTGGACATTTAAAAAAGGCATGACGGCTCCGGAATGTGCCGGAATCATTCATACCGATTTCCAAAAAGGATTTATCCGTGCTGAGACTGTTGGTTACGAAGACTTAGTAGAAGCGGGTAACGAAGCAAAAGCGAAAGAAGCAGGTAAAGTCCGCCTTGAAGGTAAAGATTACATTATGAAAGACGGCGACGTCGTTCACTTCAGATTTAACGTTTAATATAATAAGTGCTGCGCAGTCTATTTTAGGATTCCGCAGTTTTTTTTGTGGGCTCCGGATACATATGAGTTTTTGTCATGGCAATCCTGTGAGTTCCGGATACACATGAGTTTTTGTCATGGCAACCCTGTGAGCCCCGGATACACATGAGTTTTTGTCATGGCAACCCTGTGAGCTCCGGATACATATGAGTTTGTATCATGCCAACCCCATGAGCTCCGGATACACATGAGTTTGTGTCATGGCAACCCCGTGAGTCTGGGATACACATGAGCTCGTGTCATACCAATCCCGTGAGCTCCGGATACATATGAACCCCTGTCATGCCAATCCCGTGAGCTCCGGATACATATGAACCCCTGTCATGCCAATCCCGTGAGCTCCGGATACATATGAACCCCTGTCATACCAATCCCAACAAAAACCCCCGCAAAAAAATCACAAACACCGCAAAAATTTAAAGACAATTACAGCGTATCTATTGTAAAAAACTTATTTTATTGCTATAATTTCTGATTGTGAGTAATGAAAATTATTCCTTGCTGAAAATGTGTGTTTTCGGCCGCAAAGACCATAAGGAGGTGCAGAAGATGAGATCATATGAAATTTTATATGTAATCCGCCCGGATATTGAAGAAGAAGCTAAAGCAACGTTAGTTAAACGTTTTGATGAGGTTCTTACTAACAATGGCGCGGAAATCGTCGAATCTAAAGAGTGGGGTAAACGCCGTCTGGCTTACGAAATCGAAGATTTCAAAGATGGATACTACCAAATCATTAAGTATAACGGTGACAGTGCCGCTGCTGATGAGTTTGACCGCTTAGCGAAGATCAACAATGACATTATCCGTCATATCGTTGTTCGTGACGAACAAGCTGAAGATAAAAAATAAGTTAAATATTGAGTGGAGTTGATTACATGCTAAACCGTGTAGTTTTAGTTGGTCGCTTAACAAGAGACCCTGAACTTAGAGTCAGTCAAAACAATGTTGCTGTCGCTACTTTCAACTTAGCTGTAAACCGTCCTTTTACCGGTGCGAATGGTGAGAGAGGCGCTGACTTTATCAACTGTGTCGTTTTCCGCAAACAGGCAGAGAATGTTAATCAGTATGTTAAAAAAGGCAGTTTAGTTGGTATCGACGGCAGAATTCAAACTCGTAACTACGAGAATAAAGACGGGCAAAGAGTATATGTAACTGAAGTTGTGTGTGAAAGTGTTCAGTTCTTAGAGCCTAAAGGCAGCGGTAATCAATCTCAAGGCAATAATGATTATAACTCTGCTGACTCTTATCAAAACGCGTACGGCGGCAACCAGTCGACTGGCAATCAGTCAACAGGACGCAGCCAGCAGCGTCAGGATAACGCAGAAGAAAATCCATTTGCAAACTCTAAAGGTCCAGTAGACATCAGCGATGATGATCTACCATTCTAAATAAAATATAACAATCCAGACTTTGTTATCGTGTGTTTTATTAATGTGTGTGAAATGTGTGAAAAACCTGAGATACTGTATCTCAGGTTTTTATTTTAATTTTGGAGAAAATCATAATACATAAGCAACTTTTATCGTCTTTATAATTATATATTGGTGTAGTTTTGAGCTCATAGTGTTTATAATAAAATATATACAATTTTTTATGTAGGAGCGAAATCGCAATGATTAGAAAAAATGTCCTCGGATGGGCACTTTTACTATCGCTGTGCGTGATTTTAGCAGCTTGTAGTAATAATGACGAATCTTCTGATAATGAGTCGGAAACTGACGAAACCCAGGAAACCGAAAAGAGTACAGAGGAAGAAGCTGAAGATGCAATAGAAGAGGCAGATCAATCTGTCGGAGAAGAGCCGGTCGCTGAAGAGGATGAAGTTGTACATATTACTGCCGAGCAGAGCCTCGAAGATGTAATGGATGAACTGATCGCCCTCTTTGAAGAAAATAACGAAGGTATTAAAGTTGACGTTCAATATGGTCATACAGAAAAACTGACTGAAGATTTAATAGAAGGCAATGACCAGGATATGGATATTTATTTCTCAAGTGATGATGCAGGGTACGAATCGCTCGTCGAAGCGGGTATTTTAAATCAGCTTGCAACTAAATATCTGCTCATCAATGAACTTGTACTTGTTACAGGAACTGATAATGAAGATATCAACCGATACAACGATATTTTTAATAATGATGATGTCTCATTGACAATTGTCGATCCGGAGCATTCTTTATCCGGTACCTATGCTGAAGAACTCCTTAATCAGGAAGAGGAAAAAAATCTGAACGCCGACAGCATCGAAACAGCAGCAGATGCAGAAACTGCTGTTAAAAACATAGCACAAGGCGATACAGATGCAGGATTCCTCCTCAGAACAGATATTTCAGACGATGATGGTCTGCGTATAATTTCACGTGCGCCGCGTTCAATTCTGGAACCGTTTGTTTACGGACTAGGCTTGTCCGACAGCGTTGAAGACGGCAGTGCTGCCCGTGCCTTCTACGATTATTTACAATCGTCAGAAGCTCTGGAAATCTTTACGAATTACGGATATATCGTTTAATATATAATATTTAAACAGGCCCTTTAGTGATAAAGGGCCTGTTTTTTTAATGCGTTTACTTTTATAAACTAAAAGTCTAATATTGATTTAAATACAGGTTTTGAGAGGACAATCGACATGAATCACTTTAATAAAATGAGACTGGCTGTGTTTTTTTGTTCATTATCAGTACTCATCATTTTGTCGGCGTGCGGCAGTGACGAAACAGACGGCGAGGAGGAGTCTGTTACATTAATGATTTCAGCAGCAGCAAGCCTGACAGATGCACTCGAGGAAGCAGCAGATGTCTTTCATGAATCGCACCCTGAAATTAAAGCAGATTTTAACTTTGGCGGCTCAGGCGCTCTGCAGCAGCAAATTTCACAAGGAGCGCCTGCAGACCTGTTCTTTTCTGCATCAGAAAGTGATTTTAATATGTTGATTGATAACGGCAGTATCGCTGAAGAGAACTCGGTCAATCTGCTGAGGAATAGTCTTGTGCTGGTTGCGCCGGCAAACAGCGGTAATGTAAAGTCCTTTAATGATATTACAAAAGCCGATCAAATTGCTGTCGGCACACCGGAGTCAGTACCGGCAGGAAAATACAGTATGCAGACATTTAATTCTCTTGGGATTAAAGAAGATATTGAACCTTTACTCGTATATGCAGAAGACGTTCGTGCGGTGTTAACTTACGTAGAGCGCGGTGAAGTTGATGCGGGACTGGTGTACAGAACAGATGCCCTGACGAGCGACAAAGTTGAGATTGTTGATACGGCTCGGAAAGAATGGCATGAACCGATAGTTTATCCTGCAGGCTTAATTACTGAGTCAGAAAAAGCTGAAGCGGCAGAAATATTTTACGAATTTCTGCAGTCGGAAGAAGCTTTAACAATATTTGAAGATTATGGTTTTACCCGTGAGTAACTACGGCATCACAGCAGAAGAATTTCTGACACCGGTCCTTTTGTCACTGCGGGTTGCGTTCATTGCCCTGATACTATCATTTGTCTTCGGAACATTAATCGCGCATATTATGACGCGGAAAAAATTTAAAGGAAAAATCATTTTAGAAACAATTATTATGCTGCCGATTGTGCTGCCGCCGACGGTGGTCGGTTTTATTCTTATTGTGATTTTCGGGAATAACAGCATCGCGGGTAATATTGTTGAATGGATCTTCAGTCAGTCGATTATTTTTACCTGGTATGCCGCAGTGCTTGCAAGTACAGTAGTATCATTTCCACTGATGTATCAGGCTGCGAAAACCGGATTTTTAAGTATCGATAAAAATATAGAAGATGCAGCGAGAGTCGACGGGGCTGGAAATTTTCAGGTGTTCATGAAAATTACACTGCCGCTGGCATCCGTGCCGCTGATGACCGGTGCTATACTGAGCTTTGCCCGTGCACTCGGAGAATTCGGAGCGACTTTAATGATTGCAGGAAACATACCCGGACGCACACAGACATTGCCGACTGCTATATACGTGGCGCTTCAGTCAGGCAATATGCAGCTCGCCTGGCTCTGGGTCATTACAATAATTGTGATTTCATTTATAATGCTGCTGTTTGTGAGGACGAAATCAACAGATTGAATATTGAAAGTGGGAAACCCGGCTCGGTGGAGCCGGGTTTTTCTTGTTTTAAGGATTTGGATCCCTTCATGGATTTAGTGACGGGTTCCGTGTTATGTCGAATCCCTTTATGACTTCCTCGGAGGAATCCAAAGATAAAAAAACAACTATCTTTTTATATAAGATAGTTGACGCAGCAACCAGAATATAGTATCTTTTATTACATGATAGTCAAACAAACGGCTGTCTTTTTAAATAACTAACTATCTTTTAATATAACATAGTTAGATTAGGAGGTCAGTGATGTCGGTCAGCGATCAGATAATGAAAGGCCTGTTGGACGGTGCGATACTGGGGTTAATTTCCCAGGGTGAGACGTACGGTTATGAAATTACGAAAAAGCTGGAAGACCATAATTTTCCGGATATCAGTGAAGGGAGTATTTATCCAGTGCTGCTCAGGCTGAGTAAAAAAGGTTATGTGAGCACACGGATGGTCAAGTCGGATACCGGCGGACCTAAAAGAAAATATTATTCCATCAGTGAAACAGGAAGAGAAGAATTGAAAATATTTAAGGATAAATGGGAAAAACTAAACTCAGGCATGAATAGTCTGGTAAGAGGTGAGTAGTATGTTAAGTAAAGAAGCAGAAAAATTTTTAACAGAGTTTAGATTAGAAATGATGGCACATGGTAAACAGGATGAAGCGATTGATGATATGGAAGCGGAGTTGGAAGACCACTTGATTCAGGCGGAACAGGACGGAAAATCAGTCAAAGATGTAACAGGCGGATCAGTTAAAGAGTATATTAAAAATATTTCTGGAGAGATGCCTGTTGTGAATAATATAAAACGGTATATTACTTTGTTTATCGTGTATCTTGCCGGCATATTGACAGTCCCTAGTTTAATCAGTGGTGATTTTGATTGGACTTTAAGTAATATTCTTTATTATGCAGCTATAATTATACTGGGTCCCTTACTTATTTATTACGGTTTTAAATATGTACTGGTTAACTTTGCCAGCTTTAAGTCAGAGAAAATTGAACTGAAAGGCACTATATTAATCTTTGTTTTCAGTTTCTTGTATATGGGACTTTTAGTCGGATCTCTATTGCTTGTAAGAAATTATCCGCTCGTGACTTTCTTCGACCCATCAAGCAGCTTTAACATTACAATAGGATTTATCCTGCTTGCAGTTCTGGTCATCGGTTCTTTAATTATGAGGCAGTGGTTCTACGCGTTTCTTGCATTCGGCCTGGCAGCACCGGAAATTATCGCACAGATATTTGCTGACGGCGGACCGCAGAGTGAAAATTATATTATCATTTCAAGCATTGTCTTATTAGTGTTTGCAACATTATTATTCGTTGGAATGTATCTCAAAAACCGGAAGGATGCACAAAAAAATAATTGACTTTTTACCACAAAAGTTGTAATATATATCGTGCACATACACACATTATAAAACACACGTTTAGTAAATAACTAAGTTATGGATTATCAAATTCGATCCACACAGTCGAATACAATAATCTGTAGAGGAGGGCTTACTATGGCAGGTCCAAGAAGAGGCGGTCGTCGTCGTAAAAAAGTTTGTTATTTCACAGCAAACGGCATTACGCACATCGACTACAAAGAAGTAGAACTTCTTAAAAAGTTCATTTCTGAACGTGGGAAAATTCTTCCTAGACGTGTAACAGGTACTTCAGCGAAGTATCAGCGTCAGTTAACTGGTGCTATCAAACGTGCACGTCACATGGCATTATTACCATACGTTAAAGAAGAGCAGTAAGAAATTACTGAACTCCTGATATCTCTGATATCAGGAGTTTTTCTTTTATACCGGGCTATGCTGTCAGTTCAAAGCTTTCCGCAATTAAATCTTTAATGCTATTAATACTGTTTACCTCATTTTCTTTAGTCGCTTATTTTACTTTGCGGCATTTTACTAATAAAAACGGCGGAAAAGTCTGGAGTTTCTGCACTCTTTCTTCTGAATAATTGTCAAAGACTTCAGGTGAATCTCCGAGATCTTTAACTGCCTCTATTGTTAAACCGTTCTGGATAAGACTGTTTAAAATTGTATCTATTTTATGATGATATTTTTTAATAACAATCCCGTTACGCCATTCGGAATCCCGAAGGCTTTCCTTAAAATAATGGTCAACACGCGCGTATATCCCATGCTTATCTTTCATGACAAGGTCTTCTTCAGTGGCGGTCTGAATCGGGTGTTCAATCGTAAACAGCAGATGACCGTTATCGTTAAGAAGGCTGTACAGTTTTTTAGCGAGAGCATCAAAATCCTCAATATAATGAAAAACTAGTGAAGAAACAACGACATCATATTTGCGGTTGAATACTGCCGATAAAATATCTCCCTGTATAAAGGTAACGTCCTTCAAATCATTATCTTTCCGGCAATGGGCTGTCATTTTTTCTGAAGCATCAAGACCTGTCATAGTCTTCGGTTCGAACCTTTGTATGTATTTTAATAGATGGCCAAAACCGGAGCCGATATCAAGAACGTGTTTATTGTGAAGAGCCGGCATATGGCGTTTAATTTCCGGAAACTCAACAATTTCATTATAGCTTAAAGGAGAATAGCGTATTTCTTTATACATATTAAAGAAAATTTCTTCATCGTACTGATCGTTCATTCTCATTCCTCCTTAAAAAATCTCCTATAAAATTTATAGGAGATTACGCTGTTGATCTTCTTATTTGCTGTCTTCTGTTTCCGTCAGCTCTTCCTTCAGGTTAACGATCGTAAATGATTTGCCTTCCAGTTCTACGGTGCGTCTGCTGCCGTCTTCATGAATAATCTGTGCAGCATCTGTATAACTGTCATGTTTTTTCTTCGCTTTGTCTTTCGTTTCTTCCGGTATTTTTTCAATTTGAAGCGGCTGTTCTGACTGCAGCCCGTAAGCTTTCATCGCTTCGCTCTGAGTTTCGATGTCGCCAGCCGCTGCTTCTTCCTGCTTCGCTTTCTCTTCTTCTGTACGTACGAGCAGTAATATTTCTCCATTGTCGACAGCGTTTCTGAACTTCGTATGGTCTTCTCCTGTCAAATTCAATTGTTCTGCAACGCGCTCTTTCGAGTTTTCATCTAAAAACTTCGCAGCAACCTTATCCCACATCGTACCGTCTGCTTTTTTAAACGGAACACGTGTGTATCTTAGAAATGCTGCGTCAAAACGATTTTTGGCAACGACCGTCATATTATTATCCTTCACACCTTCTGCACGGAGATTGTAGATTTTATCGCTGAGTTCATTGGTATTTGAATATATTTCAACTGTTGTCATACTCAATCCTCCATCACGTTCTTTTATTTTCTTTATACCCTAATTGAATTATGCAAAACTTTTATTGATATTCATTATTGACATATATTTCAAATTAACTATATTTGTAAATAAGGGGGAAATTTATGCAAATAAACAATTCAGCAATTATATCGCGCCGTATAGAATACGGTATGTCTCAAAAGTCTTTAGCACTAAAAACTAGAGTGCCAAGTTCAACGATTAGCCGGCTCGAAAAAGGGGAGAATGTCGGCTTTATCTACGTTGTAAAAATAATGACGGCACTGGACTTAACCATTGAAGATATAACCATTAAATTGACACCTGCTGTGGATATGAAAATAGTGAAAGAGCTTGATAGGATTAGAGATCACTCTGCTCTGCATTTAATTGAGGGAGTGCTGAACAAATTAACGGTTCAGGAATGGCGGAGCAATAAGAAACTGTCTATCTATTACGACTGGCATAAAGCGATTTTATTTAAGCAGGAAGAAAAATATGAAGATGCACTTAAGTGTCTCGACAAGGCACTTACTTTGATTGAAAATAAAAATTCTCTGGAATATTTAAAAGCGGATTTGTACATGGCGAAAGGGAATATGCTCTACTGTTCTAAAAGAAGTGGACAGGAATATTACGTGAAGGCCGGTCAGATATACAGCAATAACGTCGATAAAATACATTACAGAACCGGCGTCAAATTGTACACTAACGTCATGTGGGGATATTGTCAGACCAAAGAATACGATAAAATCTTATCCTATGCTTCAAGAGCCAGGTGCCTGCTTAAAAAGAATGAATCGACTTTTCTGCTCGATAAAATTGAAGAAATCGAAATGAAAGCTAAAAATGGCCTGGATAACGACTGAATTGTATAGAGAATCCAAACAATTTACCATATATGGGAACAGCTGTATATTTATATAGTATTCTGACAATTTAATTTAGTATAATTAAGCTACTCTGATACATACAGACGAAAACAGAGAAAAAAATATAAAGAGGGTAAGGTAATGAAGAGTATTTTTAAAAAGACACTAATGTCACTCGGACTCATCGCACTTTTATTTTTTTCAAATACGGCAGCTGATGCTGAAGAATTTCTTCAGCATAATAAAGATGACTGCTTTATTATGGTATTTTAAATGGGCAGCGTGATGCCTCCTGACAGTCTGGACTTTATCAGTACGGCAGGAAAAATTCAGCTGATCAGTTTATTAGACAGTATGCAGCAAAGAAGTGCTGATAAGGATTATATCGATTACTGTGAATACTGTCTCGATATCATCAGGCAGGGAATTGAAATGAATTATAATGAGGTGCTGGATTTCATCGGAGTGACAGGGGAGCCTGTGCCTGCTGAGGTTTCGGTTGAAGTCATATTCTTAATGGAAATGTTCGACCATATTTCTCTGTCGATGTCTAGACTTCCAGCTGCAGAGGCACATGATGCGGCACTTGAATACTACACGAAATTCTGTGGCTTTGAAACGTCCTTATCCGCCCATTTAGCTTATTACATATTTCTCATCAGAACTAATAAGCACCGTGTGCCTGTTTTTAAAGAAGCACTGCCGTTAACCTTAAGTCATTACCGTGAAATGATGCTGAAGTATGAACGGTATAAAAGAAATATATACTTATCGCAGGAGATGATAATGGATATTTGTATACCTCGCGAGCAGCAGATTAAATTTATATTATAAAAAAATCCGGAGATAATCAGAGATTATCTCCGGGTCCTTTTTCTACGTCCGCCTCAGTACTGTTGCGGTTCATTTCGCGGTTTAGTGATTTATCGTCGAAAGCCAGCAGAAACTGTCCATCCTGGATTATCTTCAGATATGTTTCCACTAAGTCAGCATTGAGTCCCGAAGCATAGAGAAAATCTTCCGCTTTTACATTTTGTGTGAAAAAATCTTTAAAAGACAGACTGTTTGAATGAGGATTGTACGTGCAGCCCATGTAATCGGTCCAGTCCGGTTCAAGGTCTGCCAGTCCTAAAATATTAAAGTCTTCTTCATAGTAGTTTTCTTCCTGTTTCAAAAGGTCAATTCTTTCTAAAATCTCATCCAGTGAATTATACTTTTCAATGTATTGCATTACGTCCACCTCTAAATAAATAGTATGTTAATCATCTATTCCCCGGAGATAATTTCTCAAACTTTTGCTCTGTTATTAAATTCATAAAATTCCGAACATTAAGAGCGTCTTTCATATCTCATGATAGTGTTTTATAATAAGACATATTTATTAAGTTAACTTTATTGTTTGACAGTTCGTATTTTGTTATAATAGGGAAATTAATATTTTATACCAGATGCAGCATACGACAAATTATTATAACCAGGAGGCAGTTTTTTATGTGGGAAGATAAGTTTAAAAAAGAAGGACTTACATTTGATGACGTATTACTTCTACCGGCTCATTCAGCAGTATTACCTAAAGAGGTTGATTTAAGTGTCGAATTGGCACCGAATCTGAAGTTAAACATTCCTTTAATCAGTGCGGGAATGGATACGGTGACTGAATCTCAAATGGCGATCGCAATTGCGCGTCAGGGCGGTCTTGGAGTTATTCATAAGAACATGTCTATCGAACGTCAGCGCGATGAAGTAGAAAAAGTTAAGCGTTCCGAAAACGGTGTAATTAAAGATCCGTTCTTCCTGACGAAAGAAGAGCAGGTATTCGCGGCCGAACATCTGATGAGCAAATACAGAATTTCGGGTGTGCCTATTGTTAATAATCCACAGGAGAAAAAACTGATTGGTATTATTACGAACAGAGATATGCGCTTTATCGAAAACTTTTCGATGACAATCGACGAGGTTATGACCAAAGATAATCTGGTAACTGCGCCTGTCGGTACGAAACTGGAAGATGCAGGTCGCATTTTACAGCAGCACCGCATCGAAAAATTACCTTTAGTGGATGACAATTATGTACTTAAAGGGTTAATTACGATTAAAGATATAGAAAAAGTTATCGAATTCCCGAATGCTGCAAAAGACGATCAGGGAAGACTTCTTGTTGCAGCGGCAATCGGTATTGCAAAAGAAACAGAAAAACGTGCAGAAGAATTAATTGCAGGCGGCGCAGATGCACTTGTTATCGATACTGCACACGGTCACTCGCAAGGTGTGCTGGAGGCAATTAAAGATATCCGCAGCAAGTTCCCGGAAACGACTTTAATCGCAGGAAACGTCGCTACAGCTGAAGGTACACGTGCGCTGATCGAAGCGGGCGTAGATGTTGTCAAAGTTGGTATCGGTCCCGGCTCAATCTGTACGACACGCGTCGTTACAGGTGTCGGCGTACCGCAGGTTACAGCGGTGTACGATGCAGCGACAGAAGCACGCAAACACGGCAAATCGATTATTGCAGACGGCGGTATTAAGCTGTCAGGAGATATCGTGAAAGCCTTGGCTGCAGGCGGACATGCTGTAATGCTCGGCAGTCTGTTAGCAGGTACTGCGGAATCTCCGGGAGACACTGAAATGTTCCAGGGGCGCCGCTACAAAACATACCGCGGTATGGGCTCACTCGGTGCAATGGAGCAGGGTTCTAAAGACCGTTACTTCCAGGAAGACACTGAAGCGAAGAAATTTGTTCCGGAAGGTATTGAAGGACGCACGGAGTACAAAGGACCAGTATCAGAAACAGTTTACCAGCTTATCGGCGGTCTTCGTTCAGGTATGGGGTATACTGGAAGTGCAGACCTTAAAGCACTAAGAGAAGAAGCGCAATTCATTAAAATTACAGGTGCAGGTCTGATCGAAAGTCACCCGCATAATGTACAAGTCACTAAAGAAGCACCAAACTACAGCATATAAGGAGTAATTCTTTCATGGAAATGGCTAAAGAGCAGGAACTTATTTTAGTAATTGATTACGGCAGTCAGTATAACCAGCTGATTACGCGCCGTATACGTGAACTTGGCGTGTACAGTGAACTGCACAACCCGAGTATTACAATCGAAGAAATTAAAGAACTTGAACCCAAAGGAATTATTCTGTCTGGCGGACCGCGTTCAGTATATGCAGACGATGCATTTACAGTAGACCCTGAAGTATTTGAACTCGGCATACCGGTCCTCGGTATCTGCTACGGTATGCAGCTGATGATGCAGCTGAACGGCGGAGAAGTCGTGAATTCAGATCAGAAAGAATCCGGCGTGACAGAAATGAACTTAAACAACGAAGTGGATATCTTTAAAGGCTGGGAGAAGATTGAATCAGTCTTAATGAGCCACGGCGACAAAGTTACACGACTCGGTGACGGCTTCTCGGTTATCGCTGAAACAGTATTATGTCCGAATGCTGCAGTTAAACACGATGAAAAACCATTTTATGGTGTTCAGTTCCATCCGGAATCAAAACACACGCAAAACGGCGAGCAGTTCCTGAAGAACTTTATCCGTGATATTTGTGACTGCACAGGAGACTGGACGATGGATAACTTTATCGATATCGAAATCGATAAAATCCGTGAAACAGTCGGAGACAAAAAAGTCTTATGTGCGATGAGCGGCGGTGTAGACTCATCAGTAACAGCGGTACTTCTTCATAAAGCAATCGGCGACCAGCTGACATGTATTTTTGTCGACCACGGTCTTCTTCGTAAAGGTGAAGGCGACATGGTAATGGAGCAGTTTGGTGAAGGCTTCAACATGAACATCATCAGAGTAGATGCGAAAGACCGTTTCATGTCGAAACTTAAAGGCGTATCAGATCCGGAACAGAAACGTAAAATTATCGGCAACGAATTTATTTACGTATTCGATGACGAAGCATCTAAACTTACAGATGTGGACTACCTTGCACAAGGCACGCTGTACACTGATATCATAGAGTCAGGTACGGAAACAGCAACGACAATCAAATCGCACCACAACGTGGGCGGACTGCCTGAAGATATGCAGTTCCAGCTGATTGAACCGTTAAACACGCTGTTTAAAGATGAAGTACGTGAACTTGGTATTGAACTCGGAATTCCAGAACACTTAGTATGGAGACAGCCATTCCCAGGTCCGGGACTTGGTATCCGTGTTCTTGGTGAGATTACAGAAGAAAAACTTGAAATCGTCAGAGAAAGTGACTGGATTTTAAGAGATGAAATCGCAAAAGCAGGACTTGAAAGAGATATCTGGCAATACTTCACGGTGCTGCCGAATATTCGTTCAGTCGGTGTGACAGGAGATTACAGAACGTATGACTATACGATTGGAATCAGAGCTGTAACAAGCATCGACGGTATGACGAGTGACTTTGCGAGAATTGACTGGAACGTGCTTGAGAAAATCTCTAAGCGTTTAGTTAATGAATCCAAACACATCAACCGCGTGGTTTACGATATTACGAGCAAGCCGCCGGCTACGATTGAGTGGGAATAAATAGACGAGAGCCAAAAACCTTGATATAAGGTTTTTGGCTCTTTTTTATATCATTTAGGCTTTAACAGGGTATCGTACTATTAAAATATATAGATGACATTATTTTAATAATAATATTGGAGGTCGTCAGTTTGAATTTAACAAGTATACCCAGAAGAAATTATACAAATGGACCCACACCCATTGAATACTTAGAAAATCTTTCCAAGCTTTTAAATGGTCCTGATATTTATATAAAAAGAGATGATCAGCTCGGTTTAGCCGGCGGAGGGAATAAAAAAATTGGAATTTTGATTGCTGATGCTTTAAAGAATGATGCTGATACGTTAATGACTTGAGGAGCTGTGCAATCTAATCATTGCAGGCTAACTTTATCGGCAGCGAAGAAAGAACAATTAGACTATCATCTTGTACTGGAAGATAGGGTGTCTGGCAGTTACGACGAGTGTACCGTTAATAAAGACACCGAAAGTATCCTGCGGGATGAATATAGAAGTCGGCATGCCATTATTTTCCTCTAAAAGGGATAAGTTTTTGGAATAGAGCTCGTTCTCCATTATTTTATATCTTTCCCTGTCTTATAATTAAAACTATAAGTATGATATGTTTAATGAAATAAAAATGGTGGTGAATGTGTGAAGCAGCAGGGATTATGGTTAACTTATGGACTTGTTTTTTTAATTACTGCAATTTGGGGTTTGAACGTTGTATTCTTAAAAGTGCTCGTAGAAAATTTACCGCCTCAGACGATGACAGCTTTTCGTATTATGATAGCCGGTATTACAGCAATAATCATTGTTTACTTCGCTAAATCACTCAGGGGATTAACGATAAGAGAGTGGATCTTTACACTATTCGGTATGACTTTCGGTGTTATTCTGCATCACCTCACACTGGCTTTGGGACTTGTAACAACAGCAGCCTCAACTGGATCGCTGATTTTATCGTTAGTCCCTTTGGCAACCGCCGTTCTCGGTATGATGTTTTTAGGTGAGCAGCTGACAAAAATGAGAGTATTGGGTTTCATATTAGCATTGGCAGGCGTCTTCTTTATTCAGGGCGGCTCACTTTCAGGACTTAAGTTATCTTCAGGTGAGATATTTTTGTTTATTTCGATGTTTTCTCAGGCAATCAGTTTTATTTTCATTAAAAAAGCGACTGCAACACTGGACTCAAAAGCTGTCACAGCGATTATGAACTTAGCGGGATCAATCGGCCTGCTTCTTATTGCTCTTGTTTTAGAACCTGGACGCTTATCAGAAATGACGACAGCTTCTGCAGGAGTGTATGTCGTGCTCTTTGCTTCGGGTATCTTTGCGACGGGAATCGGACACATGGTATTTAACTCGGCAATACAAAAGATTGGTGCATCAAAAACGGCAATTTTTAATAACTTTGTTCCATTCTTTGGTGTCCTGTTCTCTGTGATTTTTCTAAACGAAGTGATTGAACCGTCCCAACTGATTGGCTTTGTATTTATCGTGGCGGGTGTGCTGTTTGGTACAGGTTATTTGGAAAAAGTGTGGCTTAAAAGAGTAAATAGGTAAAATCGTATGTTGCATTTAAAAAAACCATTTATTATCGTCAAAAACCTTTATAATCCGAACGTTTTATAATTTATATAAAATTATATTCGTTATCTAACTTGATTAACTCAATTTTAACAAGTAAAATATGAAACAAGATAAATTGATTATAGGAGTGTATTCAATTGGATTTAATTTACCGGGGTAAGACCAAAGACGTTTACAAAGATAATAATGGCGAAATTGTTTTATATTTTAAAGATGATATGACGGGTAAAGACGGTGTATTTGATCCGGGCGAGAATCAGGTCGGTTTAAAAGTTGAAGGATCTGGAATTGCGGGCCTTCAAATGACAAGCTTTTTCTTCGAAAAATTAAATGCAGCAGGTATCCCGACGCATTACGTAAGTGCAGATGTTGAAAACCGCGAGATGAGAGTTAAAAAAATATCTGTTTTCGGAGAAGGGCTGGAAGTAATCTGCCGTTTTAAAGCAGTAGGCAGTTTTATCCGACGTTACGGAGATTATATTGAAGAGGGTGCTGAACTCCCTGCTTATGTTGAAGTGACTTTAAAGGACGATGAAAGACAGGACCCGTTTATTAATGAAGCAGCGCTTGAGGCGCTGAATATTTTAAGTGCGGATGAGTACAAAGAAATCGCGGACTTAACGGTTAAAATTAGTGAAGTGGTAAAAGATGAGCTTGCTGAAAAAGGACTGGATTTATACGACATCAAACTGGAATTCGGCCGTGACGAAGAAACAGGTGAAGTGCTGCTGATTGATGAAATTTCAGGCGGCAACATGCGCGTGTATAAAGACGGGGAATATATTGAACCGTTGAAATTGAATGGATATATGTTTGATAAGTAATATTGAACTTTACAGATTTAAATTTTTGGCTGGGGTTGGCGTGAGATCGTTTCATATGTACCCAAAACCTTTGGGGTTGGCGTGACATCGTCTCATGTGTATCCCAAACCTTTAGGGTTGGCGTGAGATCGTCTCATGTGTATCCCAAACCTTTAGGGTTGGCGTGAGATCGTCTCATGTGTATCCCAAACCTTTAGGGTTGGCATGACATCGTTTCATGTGTATCCCAATTGCTTTAGATACAATATCTCTCTTAAAACTGATGAAAATCATAATAATACCCTCCAACTTTCACTGCTAAGCGATTGTTGAAGGGTTATTTTTTGTTTATCTATCTTCCAATACTTCAAGATAATCTTCTACAAGATATTTGTAACCGTAATTGGCTATATAATAAATTGTTTCTGCTTTTTTATACGGGTCGTTTCCATCCTCAGTAGGGAACTTCTCTTCAAATGCCATATCGGCCATTTTCCTCAGCAGAATTTCCGGTTTAAAAATTTTAAGATTTACTCTTATATATTTTCCATCTGACCGGCTCGAATCCAGGACTGATATTTCATTATAAGATGGTCGCCAGTCGGTAATGTTCTCATAAAACACTTTATATTTTTTATTATGGGTGTGTAATACAAAGTACTCTTTGTTTTCCTGATAGGAAGTATTATACGCTCTTCTCAGCACCAGAATAATCAGCGAGAAGAACAGCGTCATCACTCCAAATACAAGCATCATCTCTGTTTCCTGAATCAGTATACCCATGATTGTGCCCAGTATTGAAATGATATTAATACAAATAATGACAAACAATATTACCCGTTCCCATTTGCCGGGTTTTTGTACAGCGCCCTCATATTCAGGTTTATATATTTTCTGTCTAAGCAGCTGAACTGATATAAATACAGCGAGCACAATGATTGGTATAACTGCAAAAGTGAATATCCCGCTGTCCATAACATTCTCTCCAGTGTTAGCAGATATTAGTTATCCAGCTTCAGTTTCTTCAGCTGTTCTGCCAGTGCATTATTTATCGGTTCTTCTTTCTGATTCACATATTTATTAACGGTTTTCTTATCCACACGGCCTTTATTTTCTTTTTTCTTCCGCGCTTCAAAGCTCGACATTTTTTCACGGTGACCGCAGACACATCTGAAAACCTGCCCGTCACCTGAGCCGCTCAGCGTCATTTTCTTCTTACATTTTGGACATCTGGCGTTCGTTATTTTTTCTACGTTGCGTTTATATCCGCATTCTCTGTCCTGGCATACGTGCATCGTGCCTTTTTTGCCTTTGACTTCCAGCAGCGGTTTGCCGCATTCAGGACAGTCTCTGCCTGTCAGATTATCGTGCTTGAATTTCTTCTCGCTCGCCTTGATTTCTCTGACAATCTCTTTCGTATGTTCTTTCATATCTTCGATAAACTTCTGTCTGTTCATTTTACCTTTTTCAATCTGTTCAAGCTGGGTCTCCCATTCAGCAGTAGTGACAGGGGATTTTAAGATCTCCGGTGCCAGATCTAAAAGCTGTTTTCCTTTTGAAGTGAGTTTAATTGCCTGGCCGTTCTTCTCGAGATAGAAAGTATTGAACAGTTTATCGATAATATCTGCCCGTGTTGCGACTGTGCCAAGCCCGCCGGATTCTGCCAGTGTTTTCTTATGTTCTTTGTCCATCTGGAAGTATTTCGCAGGGTTTTCCATAGCTTGAAGCAGTGATGCTTCCGTGAAACGTGCAGGCGGGGTTGTTTCGCCTGTTGTTTTCCTGATTTTGTTTACAGTCAGTTTATCACCTTGTTTTACATCAGTTGTAATGTCAGATGATTCTTCTTTATAAACAATTTTGAAGCCCTGATTTAATACTCTGTTGTATTTTGCTTCGAGTTGTTCACCGTTGATTTCAGCAGTGACAGTTGTCACTTCATACTCATACGGCGGCAGCAGCACACTTATAAATCTCTGAACAACTAATTCATAAATCCGTTTTTCGCGTTCTGTAAAGTCAGCAAGGAAAACCGGACTTTCAGTTGGAATAATAGCATGGTGATCGCTTACCTTGCTGTCGTTGACGAAGGAGCTGTTTGTTTTAAGCGGTGCTCTTAAAACACGTGCGGCAACTTTACTGAACTGACCGATGCCGCTGACTTCGACTCTCTCTTTTAATGTATCCACGATATCTTCCGAAATAAATTTAGAGTCCGTTCTTGGATAGGTTAGTACTTTGTGACGTTCATACAGAGCCTGCATCGTCTGCAGTGTTTCTTTTGCAGACATACCGAATATCTTATTGGCATCTCTCTGCAGTTCTGTCAGATCATACAGACCAGGAGCGAATTGTTTCTTTTTCTTCTTTTGAACGTCTTTAACAATTAATGATGCAGCATTCAGCTTTTGGCTGACTTTATCGATTTGATTTTCATCGAAAGTAGAGTAGCCTTTGCCGTCTGTCCATTTAAAAGTCAGTTTATCCGTAACGACATCAAGTCCGTAGAACGTTTTCGGTTTAAAGTTTTTAATTGTCTCTTCCCGCGCCTGAATAATTGCGAGTGTTGGTGTCTGTACACGGCCGCAGTTAAGCTGGGCGTTGTGTTTTGTTGTCAGTGCGCGGGTCGCATTTAAACCGACATACCAGTCAGCTTCACTTCTTGCAGCGGCTGCCTGATAAAGATTAATGAATTTGTTTCCAGGCTGAAGACTTTTAAATCCATTCGCAATCGCTTTATCAGTAACTGAAGAAATCCAGAGACGTTTTACCGGCTTATTTACTTTCGCATAATCGAGAATCCAGCGGGCAACGAGTTCACCCTCACGTCCGGCATCTGTTGCGATGATAATCTCATCAACATCCTGACGTTTCAGTTGCGATTGCACAGCTTTGAATTGTTTCGTTGTTTTAGGAATATGAGTCAATTTCAGCGGGGCAGGGAGCATAGGTAAATCGTTGAGTTCCCACTTTTGATATTTTGTATCATATTTTTCAGGGTCCTGGAGCGTCACTAAATGTCCAAGTGCCCAGGTCACAATATATTTACTGCCTTCTAAATAACCATTACCTTTTTTACTGCAGTTCAGCACACGGGCAATGTCACGTGCTACTGAAGGTTTTTCAGCAAGTACAATACTTTTTGCCAAAAATATTCATCCTCTCGTTCATTCAATGTATTTATTAATTATACTCGTTTTACAGAAAAAAACATACTGCAGGAAGATTTCCTGCAGTATGTTCGCTTCATTATTTAATATTATTTTTCTTCATACGACCATTCCCACTTTTTGCCATCTGACATGAAGTGATAAACATAATTGTCATCCGATATTTTAAAGTCATATTTGCCGGCTTGCACCGGATTTTCATTTAACACTTCAGGATTGTTGTGAACAAGATACAACAGTTCATCGTCTGTGAAGTCTTTCGTTAATTCATCATATGACCAGTTCCAGTAGGTGCCGTCATATGAGAAATGGAATTCATAATCACCGTAGATAAAGTTATAGTTGTAAGGCTCTTCCTGTACCGGTGCAGCATCAAGTGCAGCCGGTGAATACAGTGCCAGTTTAGCCAGATTTTCCTTTGTGACATCTATATCCATAGCATCAACTTTTTGATGAGGCACCATTGCTTGTGAGTCATTCTCTGCATTAGCATTTTCATTAGGGCCGTCCATCTGAAGTGCTTGTTCTATTTGAAAAATCTCTGCGACTGCTTCGTTAAACTCTACTTGTGATATTTCTCCACTGTCTTTAGACTCTGCGAGCCCATTAATTCTGTTCTGTCCTTCTTGTGACATCCAAGTAGGGTCAAATCCGGTATTTGCCCAGCCGTCACCATCCGGATCAGTTTCTGCCGGCAGCACTTCGCCCCAGACAGTTTTGGCACCTTCTTCTTCATCCGCCTGTGCTGTGCCGCTTAGTCCCGTGAATGTTAATGTCCCTGCTACTAAGAGTGAGCCTAATAAAGTTACTTTTTTCATTGGAAAACACCTTCCTGAAATTTAACTGTTATTTATTCTCGTAAGACCATGTCCATTCTTCACCGTCTGATGCGAAATGATAAACGTATTTGTCATCCGATATTTTAAAGTCATAAGCGCCATCTTTAACCGGTGCTTCGTTTAAAATCTCGGGGTTATTGTGAACGAGATGAATTAGCTCTTCATCAGTGTATTCTTTGTTTACTTCCTCATATCCCCATGTCCATGAGTTTCCATCGTAAGAAAAATCAAACTCATATCCGTCGTATACAAAGTTATAGTTGTATGGTTCATCTTTTACAGGTGCCGCATCTAATGTTTTCGGTGCATTAAATGCAACACTGGCCAGATTCTCTTCAGTTGTTTCAATACCGCCGTAGGGTCCGTTAATCAGTGCGTGTTCTTCATCAAAAATGTCTGTGACTATTTCGTTATATTCAACCTGTGTAATCTCACCAGCCTGACGTTGGTCTGTCAGTTCTGAAATTCTTTCTCTCTGGTTATCCGGCAGCCAGTCCAGACTGTATCCGCCGTTTGACCAGCCGTCGCCATTCAGATCGCTTTCTGCATCTACTACTGTTCCCCAAACGGTTCTCGCGCCATCGTATTCAATTTCGTCCGCCTGTGCTGTGTTATTGACTCCTGTAAACGTCAATGCGCCTGCGACTAATAATGAACTGAATAAAGTTACTTTCTTCATGAAAATCCCCTTCCTGAATATCTAACTTTATTTCTTACGGCCAAATTACCACAGGAAGCTTATCATTGCAATTATGTTACACATATTTCTAAAATATTACGTAGAGATGTCGAAAGATCTGCGTAGTTGTATAATTAGCCGGTATGTTTTTATTTACTCATTTAAACTTGAAAAAGCATCACTTTCTTTCAGAGTGATTGCCAGATCAATACTGTTTTTGAACATCGTGGTGCTAGCAGCACCATGTGTAATGACGACAGGAGCTTTAGCACCTAAAATAAAACCACCGCCGGCATCTTCATTTGTATAGCGCCGGATGCTTGAATGAATAAATGCTTCAACGGTTTTGCTCATATCATCATTTAAATCAGCATTGATAATCAAATTTTCCAGCAGTTCATTTAATATACTTTCAGCCATGCCCTCCACCGACTTAAGCATGATATTTCCAGTAAATCCATCTGTCAGTATAATGTCATGTGTGCCATTCATAAGAGTGTGTGGCTCAACGTTTCCGGTAAAATTGAACTCTTTAGAGTCTGACAGCAACTGGAATGCTTCTTTAGTAAAATCATTGCCTTTCGAGTCTTCTTCACCAATATTCAGCAGCCCGACTCTTGGATTTTCTGCACCAAGCATTTGTTCAGCAAGTTTGCTTCCAAGTTTTCCATACTGTACTAAATGTTCAGGTTTTGTAGAAATGTTGGCACCGGAATCAATTAGAAAATAATGGGGTGACACTTTGGACGTTGTCGGTAATATCGTCACGGAAGCAGGCCGTTTTACTTCAGGGAGTTTGCCGATGATAGACAGGCTGCCTGTGAAAATTGCGCCACTATTTCCAGCCGATACAAATGCATCGGCAGTACCGTCAGCAACTGCTTTAAGTGCTTTAACCATAGATGAATTTTGTTTCTTTCGAATTGCTTTTAATGGATGATCTTCATTGTTTATTTCCTCATCAGACATGATAATTTCTATTCTGCTACAGTCTGCATCGTGAGGGATTTCCTGTTCAATTCTTTCTTGGTCTCCGTAAAATAAGCAGTAGAGGTCTGTTCTTTCAGCTAATATGAGGCATGCGCCTGCTACCGTTTTTTCAGGCCCATAGTCACCGCCCATACAATCAACTGCGAGCTTAATCATCGGATTTAACTCCTTTGATCGTTGGCATTAATCCAAATGATAAAGCACCTTTACCCAAATGAGAACAAAAAGCAGTACCAATTATGGAGATATTAATTTGCTGATTTTCGAGTATGCTCTGGACAGCTTTTTTTAACTTGTGTGCTTTGTTTTCATCCAGGGTATGACCGATACTGACAAGTATTTCCTGGTTGGGATACTGCTGTTGATATTTAGCTGCAATGTTAGCAAGCTTTTCATTTCTACGTTTATTTGTCCGGAAAGACTCTTTTAATACAGGAGTATTTCCCGGGACATATTCCAATACGGGTTTCGTTTTGAGTGCTGAACCCGCGACTTCATTTAAAGCCTGTCCTCTGCCGCCTTTAATTAAATTATCATTCTCTTCTAGAGCAATGAAAAACCGGCTTTCAGAATTTAACCATTCTGCAGTTTCTTTAATTTCATCAAAAGAATATTCCTGATTTATCATAAGTGTAATTTGTTTAATCAGCTGCTCCATATTGACTGACAATCCGACAGCGTCAAAATTCACTATGTTAAGTCTATCTCGATATTGATTGCTTACTGCCTCTGCAGTTTGGAATGTCCCGCTGACACTTGAACTTAAGTACACGCCAAAAACAGTATCGTAACCTTCTGCAATAATTTGTTGAAAAGAATTATGGTAATCTTGAATATTTGGTTGTGCTGTTTTAGGCTGTGGCACATCTGCCTTTATCCATTCGTCAAAGAAGTTTTTCAGATGAGATTCATCTGTTGAGTCAACAATTATTTCATCGTTCGGAAGAGCTAAGGTGAAATCAACTTTGAATAAATTATTTCTCATTTGTAACGGTGATTTTAAATAAGCTGAACTGTCATAAAGTACTGCTGCTTTCATAAGAATATCCCCTTGTTGTTAATATTTATTCACTCCATCGTTTGAACAATAGTGAAGCATTGTGTCCGCCAAATCCCATAGAATTGGACAGAACATACTCCAGCTGCTGCTTTCTTCCTGTCAACGGAACATAATCTAAATCGCACTCCGTATCCCGATTTTTAAGTCCAAGTGTCGGAGGGATGAAACTATTGAGGATCGCCTGAATGCTGACAATCGCCTCTGTGCTTCCTGCAGCTCCAAATAAGTGGCCAAAATAGCTCTTTGTACTGGAGATTGGAACATCATACGCAGATTTTCCTAAAGCATATTTAATTGCATTTGTTTCACCGGAATCGTTCAGGACTGTACTGGTTCCGTGTGCATTGATATATGAGATATCTTTCGGAGAAATGTGGGCCATGCGTATTGCTTTTTTTATTGCTGTTCCTGCACCTTTACCGTCTGAAGGTGGAGCTGTTAAGTGATAAGCATCTGTTGTTGCACCATAGCCGGTAATTTCTGCATAAATTTTTGCACCGCGTTCAACTGCGGAGTCGAACGATTCCAGCATTAGAATTCCTGCACCTTCACCTGGAATAAAACCATCGCGTTCTTTATCAAATGGACGAGAGGCCAAATCAGGATTTGTTTGAGTCGACATCGCTTTCAGTACTGAAAAACCGCTGAAGGTTGAATCGTTTAAAGTACCTTCAGCACCTCCGGCCAAACAAGCTGTCAGCTGTCCCTGTCTGATTTTCATAAATGCTTCCCCGATAGAGTGTGTCCCGCTCGCGCAGGCAGTTGAAATAGACATTGAATCCCCTTTTAATCCGAAGCGCATAGCGATATTTGCTGCTGCCATATTAACCGGTGTCTTAATGTGAAAAAGAGCCTCAACTTTATTGGGTCCTTTTTCATTCATTCTAATTATATTATCCTGCATAGCGATATAACCGCCGCTGCCGGAACCGACAATTACACCGGTGTCATATTCATTATTTTCATTGATTTTATAGCCGCTCATATTAAAAGCTTCATCTGCTGCAGCAATTGCATATTGAGCATATAAATCCATTTTTCTCGAGTCCCGTCGAGTCATTACTGTTTCAGGGTCGAAATTTTTAACTTCAGCTGCAATTATTGTTTTATAGTTTTCAGGATTAACCCTGGTAACAGTTCTGAAGCCATGATTTCCGTCTTCAATATTGGCCCACATATCAGCCAGATTTATTCCAATCGGGGTGACTGCACCCATTCCGGTTACCACAACACGTCTCATATATTTCATCCCTTTTAGTTATATTTTTCGATGAAGCAACCTAATAATTCATCGTTATCTTATCATAAAGTATTTCCAGCTGATAATATCTGTTGGAAATACAATAAATATATGTATATAAAAGTCTGATTTACGGGGTATGTACTCTGTATAACAGACTTTTTTGTATGAATAAATGATATATTTATATATGCACATAGTGTGGTTTATAGCTTATTTAGTAATTTTGACAACTTTGTGAATGCGTATTAAACTTGCTATGACATTACGTTATGTTTTAATCAAAGAAAAGAGGGGGATAATTTCCATGGTCAAACATACATCAGGTAATAATGAACAAAATGAAAAACAATTTTCACGCCGTGACTTCCTGAAGACGACAGGTGTGGCAGCCGGCGGTATTGCCGGAGGTGCACTTTTAGGCGGTTTAACAGGTTTCCAATTCGGTTCTGATCAGCAATCTGAAACAGCGGAAACGGATACCGGCGGAGACACTGCATCGGGCGGCGAAGGCGGCGCTGATGCACCTGAATTCGCAGCACGTACTTTCATCAGCAGGCAGGAGGATTTTGCAGCTCTTGCAGCAGCAACAGAGCGGATTTATCCGGAAGATGATAATGGGCCAGGTGCTATTGAACTCGGTGTTCCTTATTTCATCGACAGACAACTTTACGGTACATGGGGAACGAATGGAACGGATTACCGCATGGGACCTTTCGAGCCAATGGCATCCGATACACACGGCCGTCAGGAGAAACTAACCCGTGGTGAAATGTTCATACTCGGAATCAGACGTTTAAGAGAATATGCAGTTGAAGAACACGACGAAGAGTTTGTGAAGCTGGATGGAGATACACAGGATGAAGTTCTGAAGGCATTCGAATCAGGAGATGTCGAAATTCCAGGCATGCGTGCGGAAGCATTCTTTTCCCTCCTTAGAAACACAACGATTGAAGGCGTCTATGCCGACCCTGTATACGGCGGCAATAAAAACATGGAAGGCTGGAAGATGATTCAGTATCCGGGACCGCGTATGGGCTGGATGGATAAGATTACTTCTGAGGAGTTCGTAGAACTGGAGCCTGAAAGTCTGAGAGCATATCAAGGAGGCGGAATGTAATGGCCAAAAAACTCGAAAAAGTTGAAGCTGTTGTTGTCGGCATGGGCTGGGCTGGCGGTATAGTCAGTGCAGAACTTGCCAAAGCAGGTAAAAAAGTAGTAGGCCTTGAAAAAGGTAATCACGCAACGAGAAGTGACTATATCGGTGTAAAAGACGAACTGCGGTTCGATAACCGTTATGAAATCATGCAGCCATTACGAGGTGATACGGTAACATCACGAAATGAAATTGATGAAACTGCCCTGCCGGTCAGAACGATGGCAGATAACCAGCTGGGTGCAGATCTCGGCGGTGCGAGTGTACACTGGGCAGGAGCGTCTTACCGTTATTGGCCATATGAATTTGAAATTCGCAGCCAGACAATCGACCGTTATGGAGAAGATAAGATACCAGAGGATATGAACCTTCAGGACTGGGGAATTACCTATGAAGAACTGGAACCTTATTATGAGAAATGGGAAGATACGGCAGGAATTTCAGGTGAGCAGGATCCGCTGGCACCTGAACGAAATAAACCGTGGCCAAACCCTCCTTTAAATGAAACACCGTCTCTAAAAATTTTCAAAGATGCTGCGACGAATCTTGGTTTGCATCCATTCCAGATTGCAGCAGGGAACATGTCGCAAAACTATGAAAACCCGGATGGAGAAAAGTTAAATGCATGCATGTACTGCTCATTCTGTACGAGAGCAGGGTGTGACTTTGATGCGAAATCAGACCCTCTTGCTACGGTTATTCCAACAGCGATGAGACACGACAACTTTGAACTTCGCACACGTGCAAACGTGCGCCGTGTTCTTTATGATAAAGATACTAAAAAAGCTACAGGCGTCATGTATGTTGATGAAACAACAGGAGAAGAATATGAGCAGCCTGCCGACGTTGTTGCGTTGTGTGCGTTTGCATTTACAAATAACAGACTGTTAATGCTCTCCGATATCGGTGAACAGTACGATCCAAAAACACGCAAAGGGTTGATTGGACGCAACTTTAACGGACAGCACAACTCTGCTTTTCACGGGGTGAGAGGTTTCTTTGAAAATAAGAAGTTCAATCTTTATATGGGAGCAGGGGCATTAGGTGCTGCAGTAAATGACTACGCGGCAGATAACTTTGACCATTCAGATCTCGACTTTATCGGCGGCGGAGCAATTGAACTGAGACAATATGGTTTCGGAGCGATTTCAAGCAGTAATAACTACACGAGAGAAGTATCAAACTGGGGTGCGGATTATAAGGCGGAATCACTGAAATATGCCTACAGTGCGCTTCAGATATGGTATACCAGCATCGCGATGTCGTACTGGCACAACTACCTGGATCTTGATCCGACGTATAAGGATGAGTATGGAGATCCGTTGCTGCGTGTTACTTATAAATTTGGTTCAAATGAACGTCCAATCGCACAATTCGGTGTAGACAGATGCCATGAAATCATGGAAGAAATGGGCGCTGACATCATTGAAGATGATGAAATCGCAGAAGAATTTGACCATGTATTTTCAGGCGGACACTATACAGGCGGTGTGGTAATGGGAGACGATCCGGAAACATCTGCTGTAAATAACTACCTGCAGATGTGGGATGTTGATAACTTGTTTGTCGTCGGCGGTTCAGCCTTCCCGCAATTTGGCGGACACCACCCGACACCGACAATCGGTGCACTCGCTTACAGAGCAGCTGAAGGTGTTGAGCGCTTCCTCGACGAGGGCGGCCAGCTTGCAACGGCTAAAAGCAAAACAATGAAAGCATAAAATTCGAAGACTTCCTGACTGCATAGCCGGGGAGTTTTTTTCTGCTGTAATGTATAATTGAGGCAAATACTTAAACACAAAGGGGATTTACAATATGTTTAAAAGAGACGGTACAATTTCATTCCTGACAAAGCTTTTATCAATTAACAGTCCGACAGGCTACACGACTAATGCGGTCAGCTTTTTACGGGAAACAATTGAAGACATCGGCTACGAGACACTTACGACACCGAAGGGGAACCTGATTGTTCAGGTAGACGGTGAAAATACTGAAGTCACTAGAGGTTTGAGCGCCCACGTGGATACTTTAGGTCTGATGGTCCGTTCAATTAACTCAGACGGCACTTTGTCACTGACTAAACTTGGCGGCCCTTTAACACCGACACTGGACGGGGAATACTGCGACATTATTACGCGCGATGACAAGGTATATACAGGCACGATTCTGTCTAAATCACCGTCAATTCATGTATTTAAAGACGCGGCTACAAAAGAGCGGGATATCGATAACCTCATTGTAAAATTAGATGAACGTGTTGAAAGCAAAGAAGACGTGCAGAATATCGGCATTCAGAATGGTGATATTATCGCTTATGATCCGAAAGTCGTCGTTACGGATTCAGGCTTTATAAAATCGCGTTTCTTAGACGATAAAGCATCAGTTGCAATTTTAGTCAGTATTTTAAAAATGATGAAGCAGGAAAATGTAACGCCGTCGACAAATCTGAAATTTATCTTCTCGACTTACGAAGAAGTGGGTCACGGTGCTGCATGGATTCCAGAAGATATTACAGAACTGCTGGCAGTGGATATGGGGTGCATCGGACTTGATCTTGAATGTACGGAATATGACGTGTCGATTTGCGCGAAAGACTCGTCAGGCCCATATGATTACGATATGACGACTAAACTGATTAATTATGCAAAAGATAAAGAATTGAGTTATGCCGTGGACATCTATCCGATGTACGGCAGCGACGCATCAGCAGCTATGAGCGGCGGTGCGAACATTAAAGCTGCGCTGATTGGGCCAGGAGTGGCAAGCAGCCACGGCATGGAACGTACGCATACCGATGCGTTGGAAAATACTTTCGAGCTGATAAGAGAATATATTCAGAATTAACGATATTGAAGGAAGGATTGAATCTTTAAATAATTACTAAGGTGTTGTTAGTGTGTCAAAAAGTACATTTATAACAATAATACTGTCCAGTTCAGTGTTTATATTGATTGTTACAGATTTTTATCATAGAATTCCGTGGTATATCCAATTTGGACCAATAATACTGGCATTCATGATTATTTTTATCGGTGCTATTTTTGAGAAGAAAACAGACAAATCCGAAACAAAAGACACTGCTGAAGATAAGCAAACGTCTAGAAAGCAGTGGCTGCTTTCAATGATTACTGTTTGGCTGGCAATCATAGCGATGAATATTTTTGTTGGAGAACCGGACATGAAAGCATTTAATATTCGACAAGCAGAATTTTGGCTATTTTTGGTTGGATTGCCGCTGCTATCACAATTTAACTTTAAGAAAAGTACAGACGGGACTTAAAAATCTCTAACCAGTTTTCTCAATGAGGAAGCTGGTTTTTCTTGCGCTGAAGCGGACCTTAGCATTTATCATCTGAACATAGAGTAAAGAATAACATTAACCAGATGTGGATTGGAGTACAACGCCGTTGTATAAACTGGACAAGTGAGACCCAGCTTTAAAAATAAATAGAATGCTTTCAGAAGGACCATAACGCTTAATGTGTTATGGTTTTTTATAATGAGGGTATAAATGAAAATATGAAGAGTGAGGAAGAAAAATGAAGTTAAAACCATTGAAAATAGCAGGCGAATTAGAAATCGTTTCTTATGAAGCAATTGTGAATGATGAGGATCAGATATTTGATGGTATTGAAATTAACGATGCTGAATTTCTTGATACTGACCTTAGAAGATTAATCTCATATAACTCCGTAATTAAGAATAGTAATTTATCGAATAATGAATTTGATAATGCAGATTTAACTGATACAAGATTTGTTAACTGTGACTTTTCAAATACAGTATTTAGCGGTGCTTCTGTCCATAATGTTGAATTTGTTAACTGCAAAATGATTGGCGTCAGTTTCGATGAATCCAGAATTAAAAACGTTAAGTTTTCTGAATCACTGTTAAACTTATCGGGAATAAGCGAATCTAAACTTGAGAATGTGCTGTTTGAAAATGCGAGAATGGTTACAGCAGATTTCTTTAATAATAAATTTAAAAATATCGGTTTCGACAATTGTGATTTGTCAGAAGCCAGATTTGTTGATACGCCGCTTAAAGGTATTGATATCAGTTCATCTCATTTTGAATCATTAAGTATTAAACGCGAAGATTTGGAAGGATGCATCGTTTCGAGTGTGCAGGCGATTCAGATGGCAGCATTGATGGGACTGGTAGTGAAAGATGATTAAATAGAACTTGCAGCAGGTGCAGGGGGGAAGTCATGTCTTATATATTAATGGGCATCTTAACCGTGAGTATGTTCATTGCGGCATTAGCATTAAAAGATAAATGTGAGGTTACAAAAATTATTGGTGCGCTGTCCTGGATTACATTAAGTTTATATTTTATCGTTGAACTTTTGGTCATTAGAGCAAGTACTGTACCGTATAATTTCTTAAAACAGCCGATGAGTGATTTAGGTGTAACTATATGTGGAATAGATACATATGAGCTCGCTGCTTATGAAATTTGTTCACCAGCTCACTTGACGATGAACTGGACGTTTACTTTAACCGGAATAGCAGTTTTTACCGGTGCAATTTTTCTTCATAAATTTTGGTCGGATAACAAGAAAACCAAAACAGCGACTGTGCTGCTCGTTATTTTCGGAGTCAGCTACAGTTTTTCAGGAATATTCCCCGCTGATATAAACTTTTTAGTCCACACATTTGCTTCATTGCCGGGAATGTTTGTTCAAATACCTGCTTTAATTATTATTGGATGGGCAATTAGAAGTACAATGCCGAAATTATCAAAATGGACTTATTTCTGTCTGATGCTTAATTTACTGAGTCTGCTGTTTATATTTTTACAACTTGTGTTTCCTGAGCTGCCGGGAGGCTTAATTCAGAGGGCACTTTATGCTTCAATCTGGCTGTGGATGGTTGTTACAGGAGTTATGCTGCTGAATAAATCAATTAAACGTAAATAGGTTTTATGTGAGATTAATTAAGGAGGAATATTAATGACTTCAATTTATTTTACTTCAGGATCTAAAATTTTCAGGGTTTCAGGCAGAGAGCAGGACTGGTCGATTAAAGAGATAGAAACAGGTTATGATGATGTGCGTGCAGTGGCTGCTGATGAATTGTCGGAGACGATTTACATCGGGACTTTCGATGACGGTTTGTTTCGGAGCCGGGATAACGGAGAGTCTTTTGAAGCGGTCGGAGAGGATGCATTACCGAAAAGAATCATGTCGCTTCATATTAGTCCTGTGTCTAAAAGACTGTACGTCGGAACCGAACCGAGCGAACTTCATTATTCAGCCGACGATGGTGAAACGTGGGCCGAAATGACTGCACTTCAGGATCTGCCGTCGAAATCCGAATGGAGTTTTCCGCCGCGTCCTGATACACATCACGTTAAAGATATAGCGAGCGGTATTATGGATGAATCATTTGTTCTGGCCGGCATTGAGCTTGGCGGTATTATGCGTTCAATTGATAATGGCGAATCATTTGAAGATCGTAAAGACGGCTCGCAGTTTGATGTGCATAATGTGATTATTCATCCTGATGATGATAATCTGCTGTATGAAGCAGGCGGAGGTGGTTATGCATGGAGTGACGATAAAGGAGAATCGTGGCAGACTGATAATGAAGGTCTCGGTGATTTTACGTATTTAGTGCATGTCGCAGCTGACCCGGGTGATAAAGACACTGTTCTTGTCTCCGGTGCAAGAGGACCGGCATCCGCTTATATGCCGGAAAGGGAAAAGACGGAAATGAAAATTTTCCGTAAACAAAAAGATGAACCGTGGCAGAAAGTCACAGAAGGGCTGCCGGACGGCAAAGGTACGATTGTGACTCACCTTTTAACATCATCTGATGTACCGAGTGTTTTTTACGGCGTTAATAATAAGGGTGTCTATCATTCAGTTGACCGCGGTAAAACCTGGATGAAAGTGCCGGTCGATTTCCCGGCAGAAGTCACAAAGAATAAAATTAACTCAGCCTGTCTGACTAATTAAACTGAACACAAAACAGCCGTCTCATATTAATATGAGACGGCTGTTTTAAGTAAGTGGAGCCAAGGGGGCTCGAACCCCTGACCTTTGCACTGCCAGCGCAACGCTCTCCCAGCTGAGCTATGGCCCCTTAAAATTGCATTATATACATTGTAGGCTATCTTCAGCTTTTACTCAATATAATTCCTGAATTTTATTATTCCATGGCATTTGTCAAAGAGTATACTATATATATTTTCAATATTAAGATATTTAATATAAAGTAGAAGGAAAGCATGAATAACAAAGTTTCCCGGGAAATATACCGGCTACGATTTTATTGTAAACAAAGGGAGTTATGCATATGGAACAGCAAGAATACTTATGGGAGTCACCAGCACAGCTTGAAGCGCTGCTTTATGAGTTAACGGAGTGGAGAAGTTTATCGGGAACAGAGGGAGAGATTGATTTCCCTTATAAGCTGACGGAGAAATTTAAAGAGCTGGATTATTTTAAATCCAACCCGGAAAACATTAAATTATTTGATGCGAAAAAAGACAGGAATGCATTCACAGCCCTATATAAGACAGATAAAAGCTCCGATACTGTCGTGCTGATCAGTCACTTTGATACAGTTGGTATTAAAGAATACGGTCAGCTGCAGGAACTCGCATTCAGTCCTGAAAAACTGACTCAGGCCTTTTATGACAATCCGGATTTCTTAACGCCGGATGCTAAAGAAGATTTATATACAAATGAATATATATTCGGACGCGGCACTATGGATATGAAAATGGGACTCGCGCTGCACATGCACTTAATTGAACAGGCAGTGCGTGAAGAATGGCCGGTCAATTTACTGCTTGTAACGGTGTCTGATGAAGAAGTCAGTTCTGCAGGCATGCTCAGTGCAGTGCCCGGTATTCTCGAAATATCCAAAGCACGCAAACTAAATATAAAATTGTTCTTAAACGGGGAACCATCATTTACACAAGAGCCGTATGATGAAAATCATTACATATACTCGGGTTCAATCGGTAAAATATTGCCGGCAGCACTGTTTTACGGTGTGCCGACTCATGCGGGTGAGCCGCTGAGCGGCATCACATCACATTTCATCGGTTCATATTTAACGAAAAAGATGGAATTCACGAATAAGTTTCAAGAAACTTTTGACGGTGAAACAACCCCGCTGCCGGTCTGCCTGCAGGCCAATGATTTAAAAGATAATTACGATGTGCAGACATCTCATCACAGCTACGCCTTATATAATGTGTTTACACTGTCTCAGACGGCAAAAGATGTCATGCTGACGTTTAAAGAGATTGCTGAAGATGCGATGCACGAGTGCAGGACAGACTATGAAAAAATATGTGAGGCCAATAATGTAAAAGCGCTGAACTGCATCAGGGTGCTGGAGTATCACGAAGTACTCGATTACTTTATCGATAAATACAGTAAAGATGAAGCAGATGAATTAATCCGGAAAGTGGTCGAAAGTAATGGTGCAGATGAGCGGAAGATTACCCTGCTGATTGCGGACCAGCTGATGGAGTATTGCCAGGAGCTGGCACCGGCAACAGTACTGATGTTTGCTCCGCCATATATGCCGGCAGTAAACTCTTCCGATGATGAATTAGTGAAAAAACTGATTGAAGCGGCTAAAAGTGAAATGCTGAGCAAATACAATTATGATGTAACGAGCAAACATTACTTCAACGGCATCTCAGATCTCAGTTATGTGAACTATAACCCCGAAGATAAGGGCTGGCAGTCATTTAAAAATAACGCGCCGCTATGGGGAGAAACATATTCAATACCTTTTGAAGCTATGCAGCAGCTGAGTGCGCCGGTGATGAATATCGGGCCGTACGGGAAGGACGCGCATAAGATGACCGAACGGCTGCATAAGAAAAATGCATTTGAAATGATGCCGGCAGTGCTCAGAAAAATTATAAATAAAGTTTTTAACTAATATCTTGATAATAAAGAGAGTAAAAAGAGGGTATATAGTCAGCAAGATTATTACGATATAAAATTAAACCCATCCTAAAGGAGGCAGTACCTATGGCTCATTTAAAAACCGTATGGAACGGCAGTACGAAAGGAACAGGTAAAATTACAGCTGATAAGATGGATACGCAGATTGCAATTCCGACAGTGTCAGGAGGAAGCGGAGAAGGTGCTAATCCGACTGAACTGCTGGCTGCTTCTGCTGCATCATGCTATGCAATGACACTGATTGCTTTGACTGCAGCACGAAATTTGCCGGTTAAAAATCTTACGATGGCAACGGATGCTGTTAACTCAAAAGATCAAGGGCTAAAAATTGTGCATTATCCCGAAGTGACCATGCCGGAAAATGCTACTGAAGAAGAGATTAAATTTGCAGAACGCGCATTTAATACAGCTGATATGGGATGTCATGTGGGTAATCTGCTTAAGAGGGCGGATGCTGAGATTAAAATCGAAGGTAAAATTATATTCGAGTAAAGAAAGAAAATCCTGAATGGATAACTCCATTCAGGATTTTTTTGTAAGCAGCGGCTGCCATTTTATAACTTTTTCAGCTGGCCCTGTATAACAGAAGCTTGTCCGTTATGGGCTGTGCTTTCATGTGTTTCTATTACAATTTCTTCTAAACTAGTTGCATAAACTAGCTGTTTTTTAAGTTAACAATCGTGCGGCCTCTGACTTTGCCGTCGATAATATCGTGAAGCACCTGCGGCAGTTCCTCGAGACTCACTTCGTTGACGACTTCTTTTGTATGAATGTCCAGTTTTAAATCATTCGCTAATCTGTCCCAGACTTTTTTACGTTTTTCCATAGGATAAAAAACGGAGTCCACTCCGAGCCAGTGAATGCCGCGTCCGATGAACGGGAGAACCGTTGTACGGACTTGAATGCCGCCGACAAGACCGAATGTTGCAAGTGCGCCTTCGGGTTTAAGGCTCTTAATAATATATTCTGTTGTCTTGCCGCCGACCGGGTCAATAGCGGCCTGATAGACAGGTTTTATAACCGGTTTGCTATCCTGGTTAATCACTTCATCACGATGAATGACTTTTGCTGCGCCGATTGATTTTAAATAGTCCACTTCATCCATACTGCCGGTGCTTGCAACAACATTGTAACCTGCTGAAGACAGCATATTAACGGATAAACTGCCTGTCCCGCCGGAAGCCCCGGCGACCAGAACATCACCGTTATCAGGATGCATGCCTGTCTGTTCGAGCTTTGTAATTGAAATACCAGCTGTTAAACCGGCTGTACCAAGTTCCATCGACTCTTTTAAAGTCATATCTTCAGGTAAGGGTACGACCCATTCGGCGGGAACACGTGCAATTTCAGAAAAACCGCCTGAAATTCCCGTGCCAATTTTGTAGCTCGTCGCGATGACAGCATCCCCTTTTTTAAACTTGTCATCCTTTGACTCAATAACTTCACCGGCAAGATCAATACCCGGGATAATCGGGAAATACTCCGCAATTTCACCTTTTGCCGCCACCATACCATCTTTATAATTGACGCTGGAATAGTGAACGTCGATTAAAACGTCACCTTCGGTTAAATCTTCTATTTCGAGCACCTTGATGCTCATCTCAGTACCTTCGTCAGTTTTATCAGCAACTAAAGCTTTGAAAGAATCCATTGTAAGCCTCCTAATTAATACTTTACTCATCTTTACCCTTAAGATGAGCATGTTAAATATCCGGGGATTATTTATACCATTTGAATTTATAAGCTTTTATAAGAAAAATAATTCCTGCGCCTATTGGAATAACAAAAGTTAAAGAAATAATTATATATATTGCAAATAAAGATTCAGAAAATCCATCGGTAGCTGAACTTAATTCAATGTACCCCCAAAAAACACTGAAAGTATAACATGATGAAATAGCGATTAAAATAACAATAAGAACGATTATTATTAGACGTAACCAACTTGGTGATTTAGTTCTAATGAGGTGGAAATCTTGTTGAATTATATTTTTAGTCACAGTTCTATAAATTAAAGTGCATTCCTTTATATCGACAGCTTTTTCATAGACTGTATCAAGGTTTTCTGGATTTTGATATTTGATAGTCACAATATTTTGTTCATATGCTTTACTAAGTAGTTTATATTCGTGTTCTCCGAGAGAATCTTCTAAAATTAGAAAAGTCTCTTCTTTGTAATTTGAAAAAAATATTAGAGAATAAAAAGCAAGTGCACTAGCTACTATAGAATAGAAAAATAAAAATGTAATGTAAGTTCTATTTTTATTTTCTAGCATCTCCCATTCTTGACTATATGTTTGAATAAGATCTGAGGATAAAGTGAAAAGTATGATTAATATAGATGAAAATACAAATAAGAAATATAAAGATGTCTTTAAGAACTTTTTAAAAGCTCTATTTGCTTTATTCAAATCTACATCATCGGAGTAGGAAATCTTAATAGTTTTATAAAAAAAAGTTACAATGAGTCCAATAACAGGTATAAATAAACTGAGTGTATTTAAGTTTGATACAATATCATCCAAAGTCATCGTATTAACTCCTTACAATTAGAATTGTATATAAATATAATCATAAATAGTAATGAGTTCAAATCAGAGCCGTAAGTTAATTATATTGGAGGATGAATACTCATTATAAATTAAGTTATTTAATGAAAATTACTATGTATAAATAGGAGAGAACCAGATGAAAGTCATCACAGGTATGGATTCATTTAAAGGCAGTTTATCTTCTGTCGGCGCGAATCAGGCGGTTGAAAAAGGTATAAAGCAGGTGTTTCCGGAGTCTGTTGTAAAATCATTTGCTATGGCTGACGGTGGAGAGGGGACTGTGGAGACTCTGGTCGACGGTATGAATGGGAGCCTAATTGAAGTGTCTGTCACAGGTCCGCTTGGCTCGTCGGTTGATGCGTCTTACGGCTTAATTAAAGATGAAAATCTCGCAATTATAGAAGTCGCATCAGCATGCGGGTTAACATTGTTGTCTAAAGATCAGTTGAATCCGCTTATAACTACAACTTACGGTGTCGGTGAATTAATCAATCATGCTTATTATAATGGTGCGAGAAAATTCATTATTGGTCTCGGCGGCAGTGCAACGAACGACGGGGGCGTCGGCATGCTTCAGGCGCTGGGTTACGAGTTCCGTGATAGTGAAGGTAAAGAGATTCACTTTGGCGGCGGTTTTTTATCTCAAATACATTCAATTAAACAGACCGCTGCAAGCCGCAAGTTTAAAGATTGTGAATTCAGAGTAGCTTGTGATGTTTCAAATATTTTATACGGCGAGCAGGGTGCATCATACATCTTTGGACCGCAAAAGGGTGCCAATAGTGAAATGCTGAAAGTGCTGGATGCGGGTTTAGTGCACTACGCTGACCTGACACAAAAAGAAATGAATATCGATATCGCTAATATTGAAGGCGGGGGTGCTGCAGGCGGACTCGGTGCTGCTTTTCATGGCTATTTAAACGGTCAGCTGGAATCCGGCGTTGAGTTAATTATGGATGTCCTCGGCATTGAAGAGGAGTTAAAAACAGCGGATTTGATTATTACAGGTGAAGGTCAGCTTGATGCTCAGACATCGATGGGAAAAGTGCCTGCAGGTCTCGCCGCTTTAGCGGAGAAGTATACGATTCCGATCATTGCGGTCGGCGGCAGTCTGACCGAAGATGCCTATAACTTAAATCATCATGGAATCGATGCGGTGTTTTCAATACAACGTTCGCCCATTTCTGTTGAAGCCGCTATGGAACATGAACGGACACGTATTAATATTGAAAAAACCGTTGAACAGATTATGAGAGTGTTGAACGTAAAAATATATTAGAAAAACAGCTCTATGAATACTTGTGCAATAAGGATAAGAAATATTAGCGGAAGAATCAGACGGACCCATTTCATATTCAATTTCGGCAGCAGCAGAATTCCAATATGGGAACCGATAATGGCACCGAGTGTCACTGGGATTGCTATATCCCACCGGACCAGACCTTGAATGTAGAACCAGATAAAACCTCCGAAACAGCTTGCAAAAATTATTACCCGGGAAAACTCAGCAGCTTTCTGATAGCCGTAACTGCGATGGAGATAATAGGTAATACTCATGGTCGCAGATCCCGGACCGAATCCACCGTCGTATATACTGATAAAAAAAGGAGCGACTAACTTTGTGCTCTTTGGCTGACGGGAAGGGGTCATTTCATCCATATATTTTCTGCTGATTACAACGATGAAAAAAGAAAAAACAAGCAGGATAGAGGCAATAATATTCATAGTATGTTCCGACAGCTGTGTAGCAAAAAAAGCACCGCATACACCGCCTGCAATACCTGTGATTATTTGTTTGGCAGTCATTTTTAAATCGAGACTCTTTCTGCGGTAAAAAGTCATCACATTGGTAAAGGCCGACAGACCCGTAGCAAATTTATTGGCGGCAATACTGAGATGAATCGGGATTCCAACGATAAGCATGGCGGGAATTGTCACTAAACCGGCAGCCCCGAACATGGAGCCGATAATCGAGGAACCGATACCGATGCTAAACAACAGCCAAAAATCAAAAGTTAAAACATATAAGATAGTCTCCATGAAAACATCTCCATATATTTGAGTATTTGAAATTTATCATATCACTCTTTGTTTTAGAATGAAGGTTTAAATGAGTTGAACAGGGGAACAGGTTTACAAAAAGCTGGAGGGATTATTATGAAGCGTTTGATGTACTTGCCAATGTTACTCGCGATTCTGGTACTCGCAGCATGCAGCGACGGTGAAGCGCCGACACAGGACCCATCGGAAGAAATTGAAGTCACCATGATAAACGGCGATGAAGAAGAGATAGGCACAGCAACTTTCTCTGAAGCGGATGATGGATTAACAATCGCACTGGAAGCTGAAGGACTTGAACCCGGAATGCACGGCATTCATATTCATAATGCCGGAATGTGTGAAGGACCTGACTTTGAAACGGCCGGAGATCACTATAATCCGACAGATGCAGCTCACGGCTTTGATCATGAAGACGGACCTCATGCAGGAGATTTAGAAAATATTGAAGTTGCAGAAGATGGTACGGTTTCAACGGAGATTAATGCTGAGAATGTCTCTATTTTAGATGAAAATCTGGATAATACTTTGCTGACAGAAGAAGGAACTGCATTAATCATTCACTCAGATGAAGATGATTACATGACACAGCCTTCAGGCGATGCGGGTACTCCGGTTGCTTGCGGTGTCATTTCAGAAGCTAAATAATTTTAAATGAAAAAAGGCCGGATAATCCTGAAGATGGATTATCCGGCCTTTCGTTAGGCTGAAGATAGTGTTGGGGTTGATATGATCGGGTCTCATGTGTATCCCAGGGAGCTGGGGTTGATATGATCGGGTCTCATGTGTATCCCAGGGAGCTGGGGTTGGTATGATCGAATCTCATGTGTATCCCAGGGAGCTGGGGTTGATATGATCGGGTCTCATGTGTATCCCAGGGAGCTGGGGTTGGTATGATTGGGTCTCATGTGTATCCCAGGGCTCTGGGGTTGATATGATCGGGTCTCATGTGTATCCCAGGGAGCTGGGGTTGGTATGATCGGGTCTTATGTGTATCCCAGGAAGCTGGGGTTGGTATGATCGAATCTCATGTGTATCCCAGGGCTCTGGGGTTGATATGATCGGGTCTCATGTGTATCCTAGGGAGCTGGGGTTGGTATGATTGGGTCTCATGTGTATCTCAGGGCTCTGGGGTTGGTATGATTGGGTCTCATGTGTGTCCCAGAGTTCTGGGGTTGGCATGATTGGGTCTCATGTGTATCCCAGGGCTCTGGGGTTGATATGATTGGGTCTCATGTGTATCCCAGGGAGCTGGGGTTGGTATGACAGACTCTCATACCAATCCAAACACTCTCACCCCCTAAAAATCATTCCTTATTCAGCGTCCTGTCCTTCATGGTAAATCTTCTCTAATGCTTCTTCGAATAATTCGACAGGCTGCGCGCCTGAGATAGAATATTTATCGTTTACCAGGAAGAATGGCACGCCCTGTACTCCTAATTGTGATGCCTGCGAGATGTCGACATTGACGTCCTGTTTATACTGGTCGCTGTTGATAGTACCGCGCACAGTATCACCGTCTAAACCGACTGATTCTGACAGACGGACGAGTGTTTCTTCATCATTCAGCACCTCGCCGTTTGTGAAGTGTGCATCGTAGAGTGCTTTAAAGAAGTCAGTTCCTTTGCCTTGTTCTTTAGCATACTGGAACACGCGGTGAGCGTCGAATGTATTCGTTAATTTAGCGATATCATAATTAATTTCAACGCCTGCTTTTTCACCTGTTTCTATTACTTGTGAAAACATGTCTTTAGCGCGTTCTTCAGGAATGCCTTTCATTTTAGCGAAAGTTTCTGCATACGTTTCACCTGGAGTATATTCAGCATCCGGCATCAGCTGGAAGCTCTTGTATTCAATTTCAACTTCGTCTTTATGTGCGAATGTCTTAAGAGCGTTATCTAAATTCGCCTGTCCGATAAAGCAGAATGGACATACGAAATCTGACCAGATTGTAATTTTCATTATTTTTTATCCTCTTTCTCTTCGTTGATTGGACCGCATACGCCGGTCTCGAAGTCACATACCATACCTGAAGTGCCAAAATCTAAAGTCTCAATTCCTTTAATTTCTTTTGGCTCTTCTTTTAAGATATTGTTCTCATTTTCTTTTACACTCATGATTAAAACTCCTTTCATGTAAAACGGATCTTTCACTGTCTTTAATTTTAACAGGGTGTATGAAATTACTCGATAAAACTGCCTGTTAGCCGTGTACCGCTTCAATGACTTTATCAGGGTTGAAGCCGGAAATAACTGTGCCCTTAATAATCGTCTGAGGTACTGTGAATTTACCTGTTTTCGCAATCAGTCTGACGGTCGAGACCGGATTGATATCGACTTTGATTTCTTTATATTCTATATCCATTGAATTTAAAAGATCTTTCGCCATGCCGCATACTGGACATGTCGCAGATGTGTAGATTACTGCTTTTTCAGTCATAATGTTTCCTCTTTCATTTTCCATTAGTTACTTAATTTTAACAGGATAGCTGTGCAATAACGAAAAAACTGCCTGCTGCAGAGCAGCGGCAGTGGAAAGCCTTATTATCTTTCAAAATCAATTTTCTCTTCTGTACCAAGGTTAATCATCGTTTCCGCAGGTTTTGTTCCCGCAATCAGTTTCCCGTTTCTGTATGAATGCGTCACAGCTGCCTGTTTGCGGATAACATCGAATTCATTATCTGCATTCAGCACGATAAAGTTTGCAGGTTTGCCTGCTTCTATACCATATTCATCTTCTATGTGCAGAGTTTTTGCACTGTTTTTTGTAACCAGATCAATTGAGTTGATAATTTCTTCGTAACCCATTAATTGTGCTGCATGAATGCCCATGTGAAGCACCTGCAGCATGTTTCCTGTGCCGAGCGGATACCATGGATCAAAGATATCATCGTGGCCAAAACAGATGTTCATGCCTGCTGCCTGGATTTCTTTCACTCTAGTTAATCCGCGGCGTTTTGGATACGTATCAAAACGGCCCTGAAGATGAATATTAATCAGCGGGTTAGATACAAAGTTGATATTGGACATTTTAAGCAGGCGGAACAATTTAGCTGTATACGCATCATTATAAGAGCCCATTGCTGTTGTATGACTCGCCGTCGTTTTCTTGCCGTAGCCGCGCTGATATGCTTCATTTGCGACAACTTCCACGAAGCGCGACTGCTCGTCATCGATTTCATCACAGTGAATATCGACCAGCTTGTCGTATTTTTCTGCTAAATCGAAGGCGATTTTCATCGATTCCACCCCGTACTCTCTGGTGAATTCGAAGTGGGGAATACCCCCGACTACATCGGCACCGAGTTTTACTGCTTCTTCCAGCAGTTCTTTGCCGTTCGGGTACGATAAAATTCCTTCTTGCGGAAAGGCAACCAGCTGAATGTTTACGAACTCTGCAAGTTCTTCTTTTACTTCAATCATTGCTTTTAAGGCGGTCAGTTCCGGATCAGTAACATCTACATGTGTACGGATGTGCTGAATACCCTGGGCAATCTGCCATTTAATTGCTTTTTTCGAGCGGGTTTTAACATCTTCGAGTGTTAATGATTCCTTGCGCTCGGACCATCTCTGAATACCCTCAAACAAGGTGCCGCTTAAGTTCCATTCCGGTTCACCGGCGGTCAGTGTTGTATCCAAGTGAATATGCGGTTCGATAAACGGCGGCAGTACAAGTGATCCGTTTACATCTAGAGTATTCTCGGTGTCTTTAACTTTATTTTGTGTAATATTTTTAAATTTTCCATTTTCAATTGTGATGTTCCATAATCCTGTCTTTCCTCTGAGTGAAGCATTTTTAATAATCACGTACAATCTCATCCTTTGTTTTTATTGGAGCTTTAACTGAAACTGTTTCTTTATATGTTGCAAGTTTCATACCTGCAACGTAAATGACACTGCTTCCAAGTAAAGCGTTAAGCGGAGGAATTCCCGGTGCGAAATTTGCTAAAGCAATACCTGCAATCCAGGCGAAGAGAGCAACGCGGTTTAACGATTTAAATTCTACTATACTGTATGCTGCATATTTTCCGCGTCTGACAATAAAGTAATCTGCGAGTATAATTGCACCGATTGACGGCAAGGCAGAACCCAGCAGTGTTAAGAATCCGACAAAGTTATTGTACAGCCACATCGCTGCGATGGTTCCTAATATACCATTGAATACGACGATATATTTTTTAGGGAGCTTGAAAATATTTGCAAAACCCAGACCTGACGCGTAAAGTGCGCTGTCGTTTGTCGTCCAGATATTTAAGCCGAGTACAATAATGGCCGGAATCATTAGCCCTTGGAGCAGCATCACTTCTGAAATATCAGCAATACCAAATGCCATAGCACCGACTGCGCCGAACAGGAACATCAGTGAGTTCCCTAAAAAGAAAGCGATTATGCTTGAGCTGACTGCAGATTTAGCTGATTTTGCAAAACGTGTGAAATCGGGAGTCAGTGTTCCGGCACTGATAAAGGATCCTACACAGATAGTCAGCGCGAGAGCAATACTGATTGACTGTGAAGGTTCATAAGCAAAGAGAGCTTCCATGCCGCCCATTGAATTGACAGCATCGGTCACAGAATAAGAACCAAATATTGCGATAGTCGGCACACTGATAAAACCGAGAAGCGCGAGAGCTTTTAAACCGAAAATTGACGAGATAGTCATCAGCGCACCGAAGACCCCGATTAACACAAATACGTTAATCCCTGTAGCAATCGACACAGGTACAGCAAACATAGCAAGACCGACACCAAACCAGCACACCTGGGTGGATGCGAGCAGAAAAGAAGTAATATAAGAGCCGTGCTTACCGAAAGCATAACGAGCAAGAAGATGAGTCGATAACCCGGTTTTAGCAGCGATATAAGCGAGCGCGCCTGTGTATAAACCGAGTATTAAATTACCGGCAAGAACAATCAGAATAAAGCTCGTAAAAGACAGCCCTTCACCTAATGTTCCGCCTGACCACATACTCGCTGAGAAAAAGCTCAGTGAAAGCATAACGGCTAAAATATTCCAATTATAAATACCCGTCTTTAATGTAATTAACCAAATTATAAAAGGTAATTGGAGCAGTACTTAATTTAAATGCATAAAAATACAATTTGCATAATTTATATCTATGGTAGTATAGTAATATATTTTTAAATTTATAGAATATTCAGATGTTAAAAGGGGTGTTGTTTTATGGTCAAAGAATCGGATAAAAGAAAGCGGAAGAAGCGGGAGTTTCCAGATACATATGTCATTGTTTTTGCGGTGCTGTTAATGGCAGCAGCAGCAACATATATTGTGCCGGCCGGAGCGTTTGACAGGGAGGAAACAGATGGGGTTACAACTGTAATCTCGGGGACATTTGAGAATGTTGAATCTTCGCCGGCAGGCTTCATGGATATATTTATGTCAGTCCAGACAGGGATGGTTGAAAGTGCCGGATTGATATTTTTGGTATTGTTTGCCGGCGGTATGTTCGAAATTATCAACAAATCCGGTGCGATACATACAGGAATCTATTCAGCAATCGACACGATGAAAGGGAAGGAATTTCTGCTGATTGCAACGATAATAATTTTATTTGCTTTGGGAGGAGCAGTGGGAGCTCTCGCGAACTCGGTAATTCCTTTTGTTGCCATAGGAGTGCTGCTCGTTAAAGCATTGAAACTTGATGCACTCGTTGCAGTCGCAATTACATTTAACGCGGCATTTGTCGGTTTTTCTGCAGGTTTTCTTAATCCCTATACAGTGGGAATAGCCCATAATATATCAGAACTTCCGCTGTTTTCCGGCATGGTATTCAGGCTAATTGCTTTTGTCCTTCTGGTTGGTGTGACAATCTGGTATACGTGGCGTTACTGTAAGAAAATATTAAATGACCCGTCGAGAAGCCTAATCGGTATAGAGCAGGATGGAGAAAGTGAACTGAATTTTGACGAAAATTTTTCCGGCCGGCATAAGCTGATTTTAATTTGGACTGGTGCAGCTTTAATATTTTTCGTCTTTGCGGTAGTTAAATTTCAATGGACAACAGATCATATGGCAGCATTTTTTGTTATTATAGGACTGATAGCAGGCATAATAGCAGGAATGAATTACAATACAATAGCTATTACATTTTTAGAGGGCTGTAAAAACCTTGTATATGGTGCACTGATTATCGGACTGGCCAGAGCTGTGCTCGTAATCATGGAAAACGGTCAAATCCTAGACACACTCGTGAATGCATTATCTGAGCCTCTATCGGCCTTGCCGCCGGTAGCAACAGCAATCGGAATGTTTATCATGAACTCTGTATTTAATTTCTTTGTACCCTCCGGAAGCGGGCAGGCAGCAATTATGATGCCGATTCAAACACCGCTCGCGGACATGATAGGTATTACACGTCAGGTCAGTGTTCTCGCCTTTCAGTTCGGTGATGGTTTTTCAAATGTATTATATCCGACATCAGGTCCGCTCATGGCCAGTCTCGCTGTAGCAGGAGTTTCATGGATTAAATGGGCAAAGTGGTTTTTCCCGCTGTTTTTAATATGGACGGGAATAGCGTTTGTGCTTCTGACAGTCGCCGTGCTGATTAATCTCGGACCATTTTAAATGACAGGATAAAAAAAACGAAAGATAGTCGTAACGAAAAGATAAATACAAAGGCAGGTGACAGCACATGGATATATACAGCTATCGTAATGACAAACTGGAAGCATCACCGGAAGAAGTATTTGCAGTCATAAATGATGACAGGCAATTAAAAAATATATTCAGTATTCTTAAAGATATTCAATATAGTACAAAAGGAAAACGTGCTAAAGGAACTAAATTCAGAATAACGCTCGGCGTTAGAGAGAAGACTTACCGTTTCAGAAATGAGATCATCGAATACGCTGATAACAATAAGATTATAATGAAAACCAGGTTAAAACAGGGCGTTATAACAACGTTATTTAACGTGGAATCCAAAGGTGAATACTCTGAACTTACCGTGAAATCATCTATAGAAAGCAGCGTAGGTGTCAGAATGTTTGTACTGACAGCGAAACCTGTTGTTAAATCAGTGATGAATAAGGAAATGAAGAAATTTGAAGAAGCAGTAATCAGTGAAAATTAAATAAAGTTAATTTATTTGGGAAAGCTTCCTGCCGAATTTAGACAGGAAGCTTTTAAATATGAATATTTTACTGTAATTAAGGAATATACGAAGTACAATAGAAGAACCGCTTAGTACCGTGAAAGCATTTAAATAAGATAAAGCAGAGGAATTTTAAGATGAAGAAAAAATCAAAAAATAAACCAAATACACCGCGTCATGAAGAGTGGACAGTAAAGGAACAGACTGAAGTCCTCGAATTTCTATTCAAAGTCATGCCGTCAAAAAGCCGTAACGCTGTAAAAGGTATTTTAAAGCGCGGCCAGATTGTGGTGAATGATAAACCGACTACTCAGTTTGACGATATCCTGAAGCCGGGAGACCTTGTGCAGATACGCACGCGTGTGGCTTCAGGTGTAAAATTAAAAGGTATGAAAGTACTTCATGAAGATGATGCTGTCATTGTTATCGACAAAGACAGCGGTCTTTTATCGATGGGCTCAAAGAAAGAAAAACAGATGACTGCTTACAGGCAGCTGATGGAATATGTTCAAAGTATTCATCCGAATAATCGTGTATTTATTGTACACAGACTGGACAGGGATACCTCAGGAGTTATGATATTTGCGCGCAGTAAAATGATTCAGCAGCGCCTGCAAAAAGCATGGACTGAAACAGTGCAGGAACGTTCATATATTGCACTTGTTGAAGGAACTGTAAAAAAAGACGGCACCATCACTTCCTGGCTGACAGAAGATAAGACATATATGATGCATTCGAGTCCGAAACCGAATCACGGGCAAAAAGCAATTACACATTATAAAGTGTTGAAAACAAACCGCAAATTTTCATTATTAAAAGTAAACCTCGATACAGGCAGAAAGAATCAGATTCGCGTGCATATGCAGGACCTCGGCCATCCGATCGTCGGCGATAAAAAATACGGTTCTGCTATGAATACCATTAGCCGTCTGGGACTGCATGCGAATGCGATTAAATTTAAACATCCGGAGAGCGGCAAGATTATGAGATTTGAATCGGAGGTACCTGCATCGTTTACAAGAGGGTTTAAGTAGAAAGCGGAGGAAACCATGCAAATTTTCAGAGTACATGAAAATCATAAAATCAGTGCACAGTTTCTCGATAACCGGCGTTTATCTAAGCAGGTGCTTGAGATGTATCAGATTATCAGAGTATGTCTTGGTGAAATGAAAATTATTGAAACGAACACCCGCTATCTTTCTCATCCAATTGTAAAGTCAATTTATAATGAAGGTCACCCTTATCTAATTGATGCATATAAGTTTCTTACAATACTTGATGAAGAACATCAGCGGCGGGGCGGAAAGCGGTCGATTGAATTCAAAAAAGATTTGGAAATGCTCGGTGAGACAGTTAAAGAACATAAATCTCAATTTAAGTCTGATAAAATTCCTCCCTTCTTTGTTTATGGAGATGAAAAGTTAGAGGGTGAAACAGTTTACGAGCATTATAAAAAATTATTATTTGCTAAGTGGCAAAAAGATAAAATCCCCCCTCGCTGCAATATAAAGTGAAATCAGATAGAAACTTTTTAAGTTTGCATCTGATTTCTGTAAAGAAGTGCTGCTGAACAGGTTTATTAGGAAAAAAACAGGGAAATATTTTTGTAAATATACACTGGTTGGAGATATAAAACGCATTCATACTTTTGTACCGTTTTAATTTAAAACTATCCATGTTAGCATTATTAGTTGTCCAATGCATTTAATGCACTGAAGTAATATCCATCCCCTTTGTCGTGCGGATTTATCTTTATTCGCAGAAAGCGCAGGTTTGGCGAAAGTTTAAACCCTGTTACAATCATCTTTCAATTTTCTTTTTTTAGTGGAGATGTTCAGACATTTACCATCTTTTTTCTCACAAAAAAGCAGTATGTTTTACAATTTTCAGTCGTCTGCAATATGGAGTCTGCTCTATATTTGTTTGAGTATGTCTTTGTACAGGACGTCAAAACTAAATCAGGAGGCTATTTCATGAAAAACAGAAGATCATCCGTTACTTCCGTCTTCTATATTTCACTTGTTATCGCATTTATATTTATTTTATGGGGTGCAATATTCCCCTCCAATGTCGAGTCGGTCTTAGGTGCTATTAACGATTTCATTTCTAATAGACTGGGCTGGGTATACATGCTCGCGATGACCGGTTTTGTTATTTTTGCACTTTATCTGGTTATCAGTCCTTACGGGAAAATCCGTTTAGGCAAGCAGGATGAGAAAGCACAGTACAGTTATTTCACCTGGTTTTCATTCCTGTTCACAGCAGGTATGGGTGTCGGGCTTGTGTTCTACGGTGTCAACGAACCGCTGACACACTTCCATAATCCGCCAATTACAGAAGGCGGTACAGCTGCAGCGCAGCAGGAAGCACTTCAATTTACCTTGTTCCACTGGGGACTTCACCCGTGGGCAGTATACGCAGTAGTGGGGCTGGCTCTTGCGTACTTTAACTTCAGACATAATGCACCGCTCTTAATGAGCTCAGCGCTGTCACCATTAATCGGTGACAGATCAAAAGGCTGGATGGGTACAACAGTTGATGTAATTGCTGTATTCGGAACAATTTTTGGTATTGCAACTTCACTTGGTCTCGGTGCCACGCAGATTACAGCTGGGCTCAGCTACAGCTTCGATGCGATAGAAAATAACTTAATAACACAGATGATTGTCGTTATTATTATTACTATTGCCTTTATTGCATCGGCCGCAACAGGAGTTAACAAAGGTATCCGCTACTTAAGTATGGGGAACGTGGTCATTGCGATTGCCTTAATGGTGTTCGTATTTGTATTTGGTTCTACAGTATTAATGATCGAATCGTTTATGACAAATACAGGTAACTACTTGCAAAACTTAATCAGCATGACCTTTAATATGAACTCATTTGTTGGTGAAAGAGGATTTCTGAATGATTGGACACTGTTCTACTGGGCATGGTGGATCGGCTGGGCTGCTTTCGTCGGCAGCTTCATCGCACGTGTTTCACGAGGCAGAACTATCCGTGAATTCATCATTGGTGTAATGGGTGTTCCGGTATTATTCAGTGCAATCTGGTTCGCAATCTTTGGTGTTGCAGGTATTGAATCCGACAACCTGCTTGGCGGAGGAATATACAGCCTGATAGAAACGCAGGGGAACGAAGTTGCATTATTCGCCTTCCTTGAAAATTACCCGGCAGCACCGCTGATTATGGGTATTGCGATCTTACTGATTGCATCATTCTTCGTCACATCAGCAGACAGCGGTACTTTCGTACTGAGTATGCTGACAACAGGCGGTTCACTAAATCCGCCGCTGAAAGTTAAATTAGTATGGGGCGGTATTCTGGCTGGTACAGCAATGGTGCTGTTACTGTCAGGCGGACTTAGCGCGCTTGAAATGGCCATGCTTATTGCGGCCTTCCCGTTCACCTTTATAGTTATTATGCTTGCAATCTCGCTGTATAAAGCATTACGCAGCGAATACGGCATAATCAAGCTCGAAAAACAGCAGCTTGTTTATGAAGCGGGCTACAGAGAAGAAACTCAAAAAGAACTGGAAGAGAAACGGGAAGCATTTGAAGAAACACTTCCGGATGAACAGCCGCCGGAAATAGAAGCACAGAGCAAAGAAGATAATTAAACTAATTTTAATAAGTGGATGTCAGTTGCTGGACATCCGCTTATTTTTTATGATTACACAACCGGTAAAACGGGCAACTATAAGTATATAAATTTGCAGGAGGTCATATTTTGAGAAAAGCAGCAGATATTGAAATTACGTCTCTAAAACATGCAGACGATGGTATGATACCGAATAATGCAAGCTATCCGCTGCTGCATTATAAAAATGTGATAGAAGAGCATGACGTTACAGAAAAGATATTAAGTGCTAACAACTGGCGGGGTATATGGCAGGGCGGAGTGGCCCCTTACCATCATTATCACAGTATAACTCATGAAGTAATCGTTATAGACAGCGGTACTGCGACACTTCATCTCGGCGGTGAGGAAGGAACAAAAGTTAATGTGCGAGCGGGAGATGCTGTGATTATACCAGCGGGATTTGGTCATAAAAATATCGAGAGCAGCCCGGACTTTTCTGTCTTTGGTGCATACCCTGACGGAAAAGAATACGATTTCTGCTACGGTAAAAAAGAAGAGCGGGAAGAAAAACTGAAGAATATAAGAAAGGTCCCTATGCCTGATAAAGATCCTGTATTTGGCATTGACGGTCCTCTGTTTAAGTATTGGCAAGACGTATAAATTGTTCGGATTTAACAAGGAGTGTAATGACATGGGAATATTTGATTTCTTGAAACAAGATAACGACAAGAATGAAGCTGAACAGCCGCCGCAGGAGCCTTATACTGAATTGTCCACCGGTCTGGATGACTTTCAAAATCCGACATGGCCTCAGGTGGAAAGGGCAGTAAAAGATATAGTGGAAGAAGAAGACAGTTTTGCTACATTATCATTCAACAATTACGACCTTGAAGTAGATGTCATCCAGTGTATTAAAATAGAAGAAGGTTATACTTTCGAAGCACTGCCGGCGAGAGATTCCAAGGAACATGGATTAATTTATCACCTCGATGGGCTCAGTTATGAGGACGTTTTAAAACGGTTTAAAGAATTTTATGAGACTCAAAAAGTAACGGGATATAAAGAATTTTCTAAAGATAAATTTTAAAAAAGACAAAAGCAGAAATCTGCTTTTGTCTTTTTTGATGAAATTAAACAATACCCTGTATTCTTAAAATGATTTCAGCAATAATCGCTGAGCCTAAGTAAGTTCCTAATAAAACAAGCATACCGATAATAATAGTTTTCCAGCCCATCTTTGCAAAATCAGCCCAGGAGTTGCCGATAGAAATGCCTGCATAGGCAAGAATTGGAGTGGTTAGAGCAAGGAGGTTAACTTCAGCTGTCCACTCTGCTATTTTTTCTGCTCCGGGGACACCGGGAATAGTTAAAATAAAAGCCAGCAAGCCGATATAAGCAATGGCGGGCAGCCTTTTAAAAGGAAGCACTTCATGAATAATCATGCCGATTAGTACAATAACCATCAAACTGATAATACCGGGCAGGGCAGCAAGCGGCATTACTTCATAGCCGATAAAGTTACCGAGCAGTGTCATTGCAGCAACAATGGTTAATGTTAGAGTCCAATCTATTAATTTTTCTAACATCATCTCACCCTCTTCTCTTAGATTTTAATTTAGTTACCCAGCTGTAATATTTTTCGGCCAGCGGTAAACCGATGAATATGCTCATATATAAACCGGTTACCGAGGTGAGAAGGTTGCTTGCTCCTGAATAAGCTGTAATCAGTTCGCTTTGTTCAGGATACATTGCGACAAGAGGTCCAAGAGAAGCTGCGGTCATGCTTCCGCTGCCTATTCCTGTTGCCATAGCAAAAGACAAAGGACTGATTGGCAAAATTGATGCAAACAGTCCGGACGTCACACCGAGAAATATTGCTCCAAAAATCGTTCCGAAAATATACATGGATACGACGCCCCGGCCTTCCGGAGATGAAATGCCATATTTCTCAGATATTAATGCAAGATTTGCCTCTCTCCCGATAGAGTGGGTCATACCGATAGTTTCACGTCTTAAGCCGAGCATTATTGCAACGGGAAGGGCAACTAAAATTGTTGCCAGATTTCCAAACTCCTGAAAGATTAATGCAGGGCCGGCTTTAATTAATTCCGGCAAAGCGGGGCCGGCCTGAACTCCAAATTTAGCAATCAGCAATGTGACTGACATGAACACTAAGGACTCAGCTTTTCTGGATTGTACTTTATTAATGAGCGGAGTAAAGAAAGCTGCAAGTCCGATAATCACTGCATAGAGCATAGGAAGCAGCAGGATTGCTCCGGCACCGACAGGTATTTCATGTGTCCCGATCAGTTCTGTAATAATGACAATGACGAGAACTACCAGGTGCAGCCGCCAGTCTTTCCATAAATGTGTCGAAGTGTTATCCATAAATTTCTCCCTTGTGATTACTTATTTTTTGACATATATTCCATTGTTGATTTTGCCAGTATTTTCGCGGCAATCACCAATGATTTTTCATCAATATCAAACTTAGGATGATGATGAGGATACGGATTTTTTGTACCTTCAGGCTGTGCACCGGTAAAGAAATAAGTCCCTTTTACTTCCTGCAGATAGTAAGAGTAATCTTCGCCTCCCATAATCGGTTCAGTTTCTTTTATCTCCTGAACTTCCGGCACAGTTTCGGCAACTTCCATAACAAATTCAGTTTCTTCTTTATGATTAATTAAAACGGGGTAGCCGCGGTCATATTTAAATTCAAAATCAGCTCCGCTTAAATGACAGGTGCCTTCGATGACACGCTGCATTTCCTGTTCCATGAGTTCTCTCGTTTCTTCATTCAGAGTTCTAACAGTCCCTTTAATCTTAGCGGTATTTGCAATGACGTTATACGGGCCGATTGCCTCGAATGAACATACTGATAAAACAGCTGACTGAAGCGGGTTCACACGTCGGCTGACAATCTGCTGGAAATTATCGACAAGCTGTGATGCTATTAAAATGCTGTCTTTTGTATCCTGAGGCATAGCGCCGTGTCCGCCTTTACCGAAAATAGTGACTTCGAATGAATCTGAAGATGCCTGCAGCTCGTCCGTTCTGTAATTAATCTCATATAAAGGCATTTGTGCCTGTAAATGAGTGCCGAAAATAACGTCTACACCCTCAAGTGCACCATCTTCAATCATCGGCTTCGCGCCGCCCGGCGGCAATTCTTCAGCATGCTGATGAATAAATACGACAGTGCCGTGAAGCTCGTCTTTATGTTTATTTAAAGCCTTGGCTACTCCAAGTAAAGTGGCCGTATGACCATCATGGCCGCAAGCGTGCATCACACCGTCATTGACTGACTGGAACTCGAGATTGGTCTCCTCGTGAATCGGCAGAGCATCAAAATCTGCACGGAGTGCAACTGTCGGGCCTTCATAATCTCCTTTTAAATATGCGAGCACACCATTGCCGCCCACCCCTGTTTTAACTTCATGACCTAACTGCTCATGAAATTCAGCGATATACTTTGGTGTTTCGACTTCCTCAAATGACAATTCCGGATGCTTATGTAAATGTCTCCGTATTGAAATGATTTCTTCGTTCAGGTTATCTAATGTTGTAAATAAGTTATCCATTTTCCCATCTCCTTAGATTATTTAAAGCTTGGATAATGCAAAATTATAAGCTTAAATAATTATCAAGTCAAAATAATCTGAAAAAAATGATAAAAAAAAGACGCAGAATTTCTGCGTCTGTCTAAATAATCATTCTCTAGTTGGAGTTTCACCCAGACCTTCTGTCAGTTTGATTTCTGTCTGCTCACTGCCGATAATATACCGGATGATAAATTGGGCAGCCAGTGTAATATGATTATCAGCATAAGGTAGTTCCTTTGAGTGCTCGAGAAGTTTATCGTACAGTTCATTAATCGTAAATTGTTTCATGAGTAACATATTGCGGTACTTTTCAATCGTATAGTTATCAATATTAAAAAAAGAATTTCGCTGCTCAGCGTGTTCCAGCTGCAGATACCTCTGAATGGACTGCAGGACAATCAGCATCGTGAACTGATTTAAATGGTAAAGACTCTTTTCAAGGTCGTTCAGCTCACTGCTGTAGTAGTCGGCGAGCAGGTGATGACATTTAACCGCCTCATACTTGTTGGTTTTAGTGAGGTTCTCTGCAATTTTTTTCTCGTGAAGGGCAATGATAATTTCCGACGGGGTTATGTCCGCATGGTCCAGATAATAATTATATGCTTCGTCGATAGTAACCGGACCGTGGAGGCTGATATAATTTATGAAAACAGTGTCATGCAGAAATACCTCGTAAGAATCATGCACAACATAGACAGGGCTTAGCTTGAGCTCGCTTAAATCGATAAACTCCTGCTGCTGTTTAACACGTTCAATCAAATCATTTTTATTTCCTGAGACTTTAATTCCTGACTTTTTAAGTAAATCTTTTATAATAGGAATTGTAAACTTGGTTAAGGTGACGGAGAGATCAGAGGATGGGTAGACGGCACCTGTTTTTACCAGATGATCTAAAAGATCTTCCGGCCGGCGGTTATATTCAGTTAACCAGAAATTGTGCTGGAAGGCTTCTTCTTTAGTTTTGCCATCTGCATAATGTAAAAACAGCACTTCAACCGCATCTAACTGCATTTATCATATCCTCCTTGCGAACGTACGTTTGTTTTTATTATAAATGAATCATAAAGACAAGTCAGTTAATAACTACTTAATAAGAGGTGCAGGACTATGGCAGGACATAAAATTTATAAAATGAGTTTCAGCAGTGTATACCCGCATTATCTTGCGAAAGCGGAGCGGAAAAACAGAACAAAAGAAGAAGTGGACGAGATAATCAGATGGCTGACGGGATATTCACAAGAAGAACTTAAGGCACAGATAGAAAACGAAGTGAATTTTGAAGAGTTTTTTGACCAGGCGCCTGCAATGAATCCGGCGAGACGTGAAGTGAAAGGTGTCATTTGCGGTGTGAGAGTAGAGGAAATTGAAGAACCGCTGATGCAGGAAATCCGCTATATGGATAAAATGATTGATGAGCTGGCTAAGGGCAAGAAAATGGAAAAAATATTACGCTGAAACAATTAGTTTGAGGTCATTAAAGTCATATGTTATATTATAAAGCGTAATAATTACGATTTATCTATAAGGAGGGCTGTAATGGCCAAAAAATCAAAAGTTGTCAAAGAATTAAAGCGTCAGGAAATGGTAGAACGATACAAGAATCTTAGAGCGGAAATGAAGGCTAATGGTGATTATGAAGGTTTAAGAAAATTACCGAGAGACTCATCTCCGACGAGATTAACGAATAGATGCCAATTAACCGGACGTCCGAGAGGTGTCATCAGAGACTTTGGACTATCGCGTATTAAGTTCAGAGAACTGGCGCACAAAGGACAGATACCGGGCGTGAAAAAAGCGAGCTGGTAAATAGTTTGAGAAATGCACGGGCTGGATTAATCCAGTCCGTGCATTTTTTTATTCATGATTTACCCCGATTGATAAATCGGCGGGGTGTGATATTCTTGAAATGTATTTTTAAAGAAGGGGATGTATTAACTATGACAGTTTCAAAAATAGCAATACTCGGAGCGGGTAATGGCGGCATTACTGCAGCGGCGGATTTATCTCAAAGGGGATTTGAAGTAGCGCTTTTTGAAAATGAATTATTCGCAAGCAATCTTGAAAAAATTAATGAAAATGGCGGTATTTTTCTTCAGGAAAAAGGAGAAGAGAACTTTATTGAAGTTCATAAGGTAACGACGGATATCAAAGAAGCAGTAAAAGATGCCGACGTGATTATGCTGACTGTACCGGGTTTTGCAATAGAAAGTATGGCAGAAATGCTGACGCCTCACGTTAATGAGGAACAAGTCATATTACTAAACGGGGCCGGAGCGATGGGAGCGCTCAGGTTTGTGAATACAGCGAAATCGCTAGGCATAGAGAAAAACTTTAAAATTGGGGAGACAAATTCTCTTACATATGGGACCCGCGCATTTCCAGAAGAAGCGAAAGTGGAGCTCGGGCTCAGAGTAAAAAAATTATTTTTTGCAGCATATCCTAGAGAGGATACGGAAGAACTGCTTGAAATATGCCGGGAGTTGTACCAGTGTCTGGTACCTGCGGAAAATGTGCTGCATTCAACGATGGAAAATGGCAACCCTGAAGTCCATCCCGGACCGTCCTTGCTCAATGCAGGACGCATAGACTATTCGAATGGAGAGTTTTACTTATATAAAGAAGGCATTACGAAACATACAGTCAGATTGCTGAGAGGCATTGAAGCGGAACGAATAGCAATCGGCAAAGCCTTTGGTTTTGAACTGGAAGATGCAATTAAGAGCAGGTATAACAGAGGGTATTTCGAGACAAATGAAGGTACACTTCAGGAATTGTTCAACAAGAGCGAAGTTTACGGTGCAATTAAAGGCCCTACAGAAGTAGATTCCAGATACTTTACAGAAGATATTTCTGATGGTCTTGTACTCTGGTCTGAACTTGGTGAAACAGCAGGTATTGCGACACCGAATATCGATGCGGTCATTACCATCGGCGGAACAATTCTGGAACGTGATTTTTATTCCGAAGGATTGACTTTATCCAAGCTGGGGCTAACAGAGTTATCTGTGCAGGAATTACTGAGAAAATTGTAGATCTTGAATAAAAAAAGGGGGAAATTCTATGAAGAGAGCACCGACACTTTTTGAATCTGTATCTTGTTTCTTATTTTTGGCAGTTATTATCGGAGTAGGTTTTGGTTACTTTGACATACCGATTCAGCCTTTACTGTTATTATCAGCGGCATATGCGGCATTTATCGCTTACAGAGTAGGCTTAACATGGGAAGATATGGAAAAAGGCATAACAACCCGTTTAAACACAGCTATGCCGGCAATATTCATTATTTTTGCGGTGGGGGTTATCGTCGGTACGTGGATATATTCGGGTACTGTACCAATGCTTATATATTACGGCTTATTAATTATTGACCCGACTTATTTTCTCGTCACAGCCTTTATTATTACTACCGTAGTTTCAGTCGCTACAGGAACTGCCTGGGGTTCATCTGCGACAGCAGGTGTCGCACTGATGGGAATTGCAATTGAAATGAATGTTCCCTTAGGAATTGCGGCGGGCGCCATAATTTCCGGTGCTATTTTTGGAGATAAACTGTCCCCCCTTTCGGATACGACAAACCTTGCAGCTCTAGTGGTGCAAGTCGATTTATATGACCACATAAAGCATATGCTGTGGACGACGATTCCAGCCTCGCTCGTGGGTCTAATTGTCTGGTTTATAGTCGGTATGAATCTGGATACAGGTACTGCAAGCTCCGATAATGTAACGGGCTTGACCTCAGAGCTGAGTGCGATATTTAACTGGAACATTTTCATGCTGCTCCCCTTTGTCATTATATTGTGGGGCGCATTTGCAAGAAAACCTATTGTACCGATTATGCTGTTATCGTCTGTTGTCGCAGTCTTTATAGGAATGTTTTCCAACGGCTTTTCTTTTGTAGACGGCTTCACAGCGATGGCTAACGGATTCTCAGTAGATATGATCAGTCCAAACAGTGAATTCTCTGAGACAGTATCATCATTATTAAACCGCGGCGGAATATTCTCTATGGTAACCATTGTAGTTACGATATTTTGCGGCTATGCCTTTGCAGGAATTGTAGAAGCAGCAGGATGTCTGGACCGGATTCTTGAATCATTCACTAAATGGGTTCAATCAGCATGGCAGATTGTCGGCTCTACAATTTTAGGAAGTATTCTGATTGTCTTTACAGCAGGGGTAGCTTCTATCTCTATTATTATGGTAGGCGTACTGATGAAAGATGCTTATACAAAAAAAGGAATGGATCCGTTAAACTTATCGAGAACCCTGGAAGATTCAGGGACAATGATATTAGGCTTCGTTCCTTGGGGTGTTTCTGCAATTTACTACCTGGAAGTATTGGGAGTCGGTGTCGGTGACTACTGGATGTGGGCAGTACCCTGCTACCTGTGTATCGTATTTGCAATGATTTATGCAGTAACAGGTGTAGGCATGAAGAAATTGGAGGAAGCGGAAGAGTAAGTAAAAGACTGCGCTATTATATTATAGTGCAGTCTTTTTAAAATCATTTTTTCACACAGAGTGAAAAAATGATTGATTTATTAAATGATTGGTATTAGAATTGTCGTAAGAATCAAACTATTTAAGGGGGATTATTTTCATATGGCAATTGAAACTTTGAAGTCGCGTGTACAGGAATTTTTAGATGGGGATAAGAGATTGTACATTAACGGAAGTTACGTTCCAGCGAGCAGCGGAAAAACTTTTGATGTATTTAATCCTGCAACAGAGGAAGTAATTGCTCAAGTATCAGAAGCAGATGAAAAAGATATAGACACAGCTGTAAAGGCTGCACGTGAAGCTTTCGATAATGGAAAATGGACGAAAATGGAAGCGGCAGAGCGTGCACATATTATTTACAAATTCGCAGACTTGTTAGAGGAGCATCGTGAAGAATTGGCCCAGCTAGAAGCACTGGATAACGGCAAACCATATATGCAGGCGCTAGAAGATGATGTAGATGGAACAGTTCAGCATTTTAGATACTATTCGGGATGGGCTACAAAAATATCCGGTCAGACTACAAATGTCTTGAATGGATATTCAACATATACTGTTCACGAACCGGTTGGCGTGGTCGGACAGATTATTCCATGGAACTATCCGCTTGCGATGGCAGGGTGGAAACTAGGAGCTGCTCTTGCAGCAGGATGTACAATTGTAATTAAGCCTGCTTCGGAGACTCCATTATCATTATTATATGCAGCTAAACTGTTTAAAGAAGCAGGATTCCCAGATGGTGTAGTCAATGTTGTACCCGGTTCAGGGAGTGTAGCGGGTAATGCACTTGTCACACATAAACAAGTCGATAAAGTTGCCTTTACAGGGTCTACTAAAACAGGTAGTTCTATCATGAAAAATGCTGCAGAAGATATTAAAAGCACCACTCTAGAGCTTGGCGGGAAATCACCGGCAGTTGTTCTTGAAGACGCAGATCTCGATACAGCGCTGGATGGAATTTTTGATGGAACGATGTATAACTCAGGTCAAAACTGCAGTGCGACGACACGTATCTTTGTTCAGCGTAAAATTTACGATAATGTATTAAAAGCACTGAAAGAAAAAGCCGAAAAAGCAGTTGTCGGTCCAGGATTGGATAATGCTACTGAATATGGTCCGCTAGTTTCTGAAAAACAGTTAAATACTGTGCTGAATTACATTGAAAAAGGAAAAGAAGAAGGGGCGAAATTAATCGTTGGCGGATCACGCAAAGGGGATAAAGGCTATTTTGTAGAGCCGACAATTTTTGCGGATGTGGAAGATGATATGACAATCGCAAGAGAGGAAATTTTTGGCCCGGTAATGTCTGTATTCGTGTTTGATGAAGTCGAAGAAGTAATCAAACGTGCTAATGACAGCGAATATGGTTTAGCAGCAAGTATCTGGACAGAGAACATTAAAAAAGGACATCATATTGCGAGTAAACTGCAAGCCGGAACCGTATGGGTAAATGACTTTGGCCTAGAACTGGAAACAATGCCGTTTGGCGGTTATAAAAAATCTGGCATCGGCAGAGAAATGGGTGGAGAGTATGGAATCTCCAATTACATTGAAGTGAAAAGTGTATTTATAAACCATAAAGTAGATTAGCATACGAGAGGAAAGAATGATGATATGAACGATTCATTTGGCAGCGAACTGAGAAAGGTTAGAAAAAGTAAAAAGATGACACTTCAGGAGTTGAGTGACCGAAGCGGTTTGTCAATCAGTTTTTTATCACAAATTGAAAGAAGTTTGCGAACGCTCACTTTTACTTCTTTAAATAAAATAGCAGATGCACTGGAAGTGGATGTAAACTTTTTCTTCGGCAGCAATAATTCGAATGTGAAAAAAAAAGCAGGTCAAAATAGTGTCGGCGGAGAAACCTTCTCTTACACAAGTCTTTCTGGTGATATGACACACCCTGATTTTATACCAGCTGTTATTGAGTTAAAAGCAAGTGAGACGCAGCAAGTTCCATACCGTCATGCGGGCCAGGAATTTGTCTATGTGCTCTCAGGTCAGCTGGAAGTCGAATTGGATGGCAGAAAAGAAACTCTCTATGCAAACGAATCAATTCATATCGATTCTTCGATAGCGCATCATTGGTATAACGATACTGATGAAGTAACAAAGATTTTGTTAGTATCTTCATCAAAAAATTAACTATATAAGCATTCTTAGAATATTAATTAAAAGAATGCTTATTATATAAATGAAAATTTCACACACAGTAAAAAAGGAGATAATAATTATGACTAAAACATTTGAAGGAGCATTTCCAGTTTTAATCACACCGATGAACGAGGATTATTCAGTAAATTTTAAAGGCATGAAAGAAAATGTTCAGCATTATTTAGATCTTAAAGTGCCGGGAATCATTATAATTGGAAGTACAGGAGAATTTGCATCACTCGATGATGAAGAGAAAGAGCAAATTGTTGAGCTCGTTGGTGAAATGGTAAAAGATTCAGAAACTCAGCTTCTGGTAGGTATCGCAGATGAGAGAACCAGCAAAGCACTGGAGTATGCAAAAGTTGCCGAGGAAAATCACGCAGATGGATTATTATTAATTAACTCATATTATCAAACACCGACAGAAGAAGAAGCATTTGAGCAATTTAAAGATGTCAATGATGCAGTCAGTTTGCCGATCATGATGTACAATAATCCATTCACAGCAAACGTGAATTTGGAAAATGAAACAATTTATAAAATCGATAAAGAGCTGGATAAAGTGCAGTATATTAAAGAATCAAGCGGGGATATCCGCAAAGTTCGAGCGATTATTAATAATACAAACTTTGTATTTTTCTGCGGTTCAGATGATCTTGCATATGAATCTTTCGTTCTGGGAGCTACAGGCTGGGTGTCTGTTGCGGCAAACATAGCACCGAATAGTGCACAGAGGCTATATGAACATGTTAAAGCAGGCGAGTATGAAGCGGCGAGAGAGTTAAACAAAGATCTGCTGCCACTTTGTGAGTTTCTTGAAGACTCCGGAAAATACGTTCAGATTGTTAAAAAAGCAATGGATTTAAAAGGATTAAACGGAGGACCTTCACGTAAACCGAGATTAGGATTAACGGAAGATGAAGTAAATCAACTGAAATCTCTCGTGGAGAAACTGGATTAATTAAAAGAAGGTATAAAATCTTTAAGATTTTATACCTTCTTTTTTATTTAGACTGAAATTTGTTCGAGTAACTGATTTTTATATTTATTGACCGTACGCCTGGAAATAGAAATTCCCTGCTCTTTTAATATAGTTGAAATTTTATTGTCAGACATTTTCTCGAAACCTGCCAAGTTTTTTATAAAATGCATTACATAACTGACTGAAGCATTTTTAGAACATTTTTTTGACAGTAACGATTTTACAGGGAAGATACCTCTTGGAGTTGAGACAAATTTGTTATGCAGCAATCTGCTGATTGTCGCTGGACTGAGCGAAGTATAGTCTGACAGCATGTTTTGATCTAAAGTATTTAGAAAAGAAGTATTTCCAAGCAGATAATCACTCTGGACGTTCACAATAATTGTCAGTATATCCGCTAAGTAAACCTTCCGCGCATTTAATATGGATACGAGTTCTTCATAGTCTTTTTTGTAACTTTCAATTTTGCGCTTAAATTTTTGTCTGCCTGTATCCAGACTAATAGCTTCAAAGGTCACGGAATCTATTAAGCAGTCATTAATCTGGATGCTGAAGGTATTATTTTCATCTAATGTAATTGCTGCATCCGGTGATGTATATGATGAATTTTCTCCGCTAAGCGGAAATAACTCGCAAGAGTCTTTAATCAGTTCTACATAGGATAAAAATTCTGTCTTCTTAACATCAATAGATTTTAGAAATGAGTAATCGTGCTTTTGAATATCCTCTAAATGGGATGTGAAAATCGAAAATAAATTTTCATTATATACTTGTTTTAACTTTAATTGAAAGGCTAAAAAACTGGTAATATCCTTACAGCCTATTCCTCTGTTGTCGTAATTTTGGAGCAGAATAATTAATTGTTCAACTATATCTTTTTTTGTCCTCATTAACAGAGCTATCTCATTTGTATCCGCTTCCAAAAAACCGTTGGAATTTAAGGAGTATATTAAATAATTCATAATTAATTGATTTCTTCCGGAAAGAGTGCAATTAAAGTACTGAAAAAGTTCTGACAAGATGTCATCCGGCTGATTTTTCTGTTTATAAGATAATACAGACAGAGGGATAGAATCTTCATCGATATAGATTAATGGATTGTCACGACATTTGTTCATAATATAGTTGTTTAGTTCTTCATTATTATACTTAAATAAGTTAATAGAATTATATAAAAAACTGTTTAAAGTAATATGCAGGTCGTCGGCTATAATGTTTTCAAGTTTAATCATTATATTCATCCTCTAATATTTTGCTTAAGACTATATTAACACAAGCCAAAAATGAAATTATAGTTATAAATAAATTATTGTATTGTTTACATAGTGTAAAATTAGAGATAAAAAAGTTCACTCCGTTAGGAATGAACTGTGTTTTTATGTTCCTGCCATATATTTTCAAGATTTTCGCGGCCGGATAACAAGTCTTTATGAAATTTTACTTTTGCATTCTTTCTTTCATCATCAATGTGCCTTAAAGTGTCAGATAGTCCACCCCTATACCCTAATATATTAAAAGCGGCTGCCCTTCCTTGAAGCATAGCGACTTTAGCATTCTCAATTCCCGTAACATTGCCTGCTACATACAAATTTGGGAGTTCTGTTCGCATCGTTCTACTGTGCAGCGGCACGTAACCTCCGAGAGCTTCTGAGTACACGTGTTTTAAGTTCAGTAAAGAGCCAATTTCACTGAGTGGGGCAAGTCCGTCTGAAATACATACGAAGTCACAATCAATCTTGTATGTACTATTTGGAATTGGTCTGCCTTCAGCATCAGTTTTTTGTATTGTAACGGATTCAACATTTTCAGAGCCGTTAATAGACAGGACTTGTTCTTTAATTGAAATAGGCAAACCTAATGCTTTTACGCCGGATGCGGGGAACATTTTTAAAGCAGTTTGATGCAGAGGTTTCGCTTTACCGGCAAGTACCGTACCGGCAGAAATTAATTTCGACGGGGCGGAACTGCCTAAAGAGAGCAGCGTTTCAAAAGCATCTTTAGGTGATTTTGTATTTATAATATTGCGTTGCGGCATACAAATCTTGGCAACTTCAATATCAGCGTAACCAAGCTCCATTGCAATAACCATAGATAAAGGATTAATGCCGATAATGACACCTTTATTGCCGGGTTTTACACGATTGAAGTTCGTGAGTATCTGCGCAGCACCCACTGTCATCACACCGGGCAGATCCCAGCCCGGCAAGGGATTCGACTTTTCTCTGGCACCAGTTGCGGTGATTAAATTAACACTGTCGAATACACCTGCAGTTGTATGTACAGTATAATGTTTGTCATGCTCAACATCGTAAACCGAAGTATTGATGAGTATTTCGCTTTTCTTTTCAACTGCAGAAATTAATTCTTTTGCAATCCTCAGCCCATTCCACCATTTTCCTTTCTCTTCTTCGTACAGCTGACCGAGCAGTCGTCCACCGGCATGGTAATATTCGTCAATCACCAGCACTTTTTGATCATCTTGAAGTATCTGGGCTGCAGATAAGCCGGCAGGACCGGCGCCGATAATAATGGTATCAAACATAAGGGCTTCCCTCCTTGACGACGTAAGGCACTTCCATTTGCTGTTCTATGGCCATGTCTTTTAATAAAGGTGTCAGACAGGCTCTCTGATTTTTCTTGCCGTTTACAATAACCCGGCACTCTGAGCAGTGTCCAATATTGCAGTACATACCACGCGGCTGACTGTCTTTTTCATGCTCACGCAACGTACGGATATCATTTGCCAGAAGGGCAGCAGTAATACTTTCCCCTTCATTGCCGTACATAACAGTGTTGTTCCAAGTGAACGGTACTGTGTTTAACTCTAAATCTTCTAAAATTTTATGTTTAATAATTCTTTCAGTCATCACTATTCCCCCTTGCGAGATCCAACAATGAAATCGTGCGGATTGGCGGCTGCGATTTCAAATGAACATAATGGGGTAATTCGTTGTTTTTATCAGCAGTCATTGATTCGAGAAGCGGGCCGCATGTCCGGGAGTTGCAAAAACCCATGCCTGCACGTGATTTTAATTTAAGTTCTCTGGAATTATTAGCACCGTCTTCCATAATTTCCAGTAAATCTGAGTAATACACGTTTTCACATCTGCATACTACAAAGTCATCTTCTTTTCTCATACTTAAGCACCTCTTTTTACTGTTAAAAGTTATAAGAAAAAAACGTGCCATTATCTTTTATAAACCAAATTTTTTAACTTTGGCATAAAGAGTGGGTCTGCTTATTCCAAGAACCTCACTGGATTGTTCAATATTATTATTATTATCTTCTAGAATATATTTAATATAGTCCGCTTCGACTTTTTCGACATAATCTCGCAGTGCAATTACTTCATCATTAATTATATTTTTCGGTACGGTATTTTTCTCACCGACTTCATTTAAATACTGATAAAAAACCTCATTATTTAATGTTTCTTCATTGGAAAAAATTACAAGGCGTTCTATGACATTCATCAGTTCCCTGACATTGCCCGGCCAGCGGTATGCTTTCAGTTCATTTAACAGCTGTTTATTCGCGTATCTGACGGACATCCCGTATTTTTCACTTATGTTGTATAAATAATAGTAAAATAATGCTTCTATGTCTTCTGGACGCTCACGTAGCGGCGGAATATGGATATTGACTACATTAACTCTGTACAGCAAATCTGATCTGAATTCCTCAGAAGACAAAAGGTCCGATATATTTTTGTTCGTTGCTGAAATCAAACGGAAATTAGTATTCATTTCTTTATTTCCGCCAAGTTTAAAATACTGTCTCTCCTGCAAAACTCTTAAAAATTTAACCTGCATATCAATAGGCATTTCGCCGATTTCATCAAGAAATAATGTACCATCTTCAGCCGACTCAATTTTCCCCTTATTGCCGGCTCTGTTCGCTCCGGTGAAAGCCCCTTTTTCATACCCAAATAACTCTGATTCAAATAAGTGATGTGGTATTGCTCCGCAGTTAATCGGAACCAAATCGCCTTTTGCTTTGCTCGAACTGTGGACAGCCTGAGCAAACAGCTCCTTTCCGACGCCAGTTTCTCCGGTAATCAGGATGTTAGCATTTGTTTTCGCAGCCATTTCAATCTGGTTTTTCACACGTTCCATAACAGAGCTCCTGTAAATGATATTCTTAAATTCGGAATTGTTGAGCTGCTGTACGCTGTCAGACAGAGAACTGACTTTATTTTTCAGTATTTCAATCTGTTCTTCCCGTTTAATCTTTTCTGTTACATCTACCTCTGATACAATCGCGCCTTCTACTTTGCCATCTATATAAATAGGTGTTGATTTTATATCAACATAAACATTTTCTGTTGCTCTGTGCTGCTGTTTTTGAATCACTTTATTTTCGCGCAGAGATTTAATCATAATCAATTTATCTTCAGAAAAGATATCAGTAATTTTTTTACCAATAACATAATCCTTAGGCATGCCGAAAATTTTCGCAGCTCTGTCACTCCAGTAAATTACATTCTCTTCTTTATCAATGATTGTGAAAGAATCATTATGAAAATTAATTAAAATATTTATAATTTCTTTTTCTAACATATTTTCATCCCCTTAACTGTTAGACTATTCATAATAATTATATAGTTCTTTACAGTTTTAAACAAAATTAATGGTATTTCGCATTTTGATAACTGGCATGCTTTTTTCTTATGTATTGATAATGAGACGAGGTGGACTAATGAATAATAAAATTTACGATGTATTAATTATCGGTGGAGGTATCATCGGTGCAAGTATCGCGTACTACACAGCTAAAACAGGATTGTCAGTCGCATTGTTGGAAAGTAATACAGTTGCTTCGGGAACAAGTTCCAAATGCGATGGGAATGTTCTTCTTATTGATAAAGAACCGGGTTTTGACAGCAGAATGGCCATTAAAAGCCAGGCCCTGATTAAAGAATTATCTGATGAACTTGAAATGAAATTTGAATTCAGACACCCAGGCAGTATATTTCTTTGTGCTGATGAAGACGAATTAGAACAGGGATACGATTGGGTTGATCATCATAATAAAGAGAACGGGAAGGATAAGTTTTTTAAAAAGCTGACTAAAGAAGACTTGAAAAATGATTCGAAGTATTTTTCGGATCATTTGGTTGGGGGAATAGAGTGCACTAACGACTCTACAATCAATCCTTATATGCTCGCATTTTCTTTAATTAATCAAGCGAAAAAGTATAATTTTTCATTGTTTGAAATGACTCCGGTAACGGATATTCAATCTGTAAATCACGAAGAGTTTAAAGTGATGTCCGATGAAGATGTATTTAAAGCCCATAAAGTAATCAATGCGGCGGGGATTTATTCTCCTCATGTAGGAAAACTTTTAGATATCGAGGTGCCCGTGGTGCCGAGAAAGGGACATATTTTAGTGTCATCGAGAGCTGAATTAATGGGTTCACGTAAGATACAGGAATTTGGTTATTTAATGACTAAATTCGGTAAGAAAAGGCGGGCATCAAAAGAAATGAATGATTACGGTGTCGCACTGGTTCATGAAGCGACTCAGAGTCAGAACTTTTTAATCGGAAGCAGCAGGGAGTTCGCCGGCTACGACACTAATGTTAACCATAAAGTAATCAGACTGATTGCTGAACGGGCCATTGAATATTTTCCGGCGATGAAAGATATGAGTTTTATACGCAGCTACGCAGGGTTAAGGCCATGGACTCCCGATAGTCTTCCCATCATTTCCAAAACAAAAGTTCCAGGATTTTACATTGCAGCCGGTCATGAAGGGGACGGTATTGGTTTATCAGCAATTACCGGCTTATGGATGTCGCAGATGATGACAGGTAAATTGGCGGATGACATCAGTCCGTTAAGTATTAATCGGTTTAAGGAGGCTAAAGTATGAATTTAAACAGTAAGCAGTTTATAACTATTGATACCCATACTGGCGGGAACCCGACGCGTACAGTTTTAGCGGGGATGCCTCGTCTGAAAGGAGACACTATACAGGAGCAGATGCTTGATATGAAAGATAACTATGATTATATCCGAAAATTTCTCGTTAATCCGCCCCGCGGTCATGATGTTATGAGTGGAACGATATTACTTCCGCCATTGGATAAACGCGCAGACTTCAGCGTTATTTTTGTAGAAACAGGGGGTTATTTGCCGATGTGCGGTCACGACACAATCGGTACATGCACAGCTCTCGTAGAGCTGGGCTATGTTGAGAGAAAAGAGCCGTTTACTGAAGTAGTGCTTGACACCCCTGCAGGTATAGTAGAAGCAAAATGCAAAGTGAGTAACGGGAAAGTCACTGAGGTGACATTCAATAGCACTGCATCATTCCATTTAAAAACAGTAGAGGTAAATTATCGTAACCAGGTTATACACTGCGATATCGCATATGGAGGAAATTTTTACGGCATTATTAAAGCTTCTGATTTAGACGTGGCATTAGATGTTTCCCGTTCAGAAGAAATAGTTATGAAAGCAATGGAAGTGAGAGATATTATAAATGCTGAACATGAAGTGATACATCCGGAATACAGCTTTATTAATAAATTGACTCATATGGAATTATATGAGGAAGGAAAGGTCACCAGGAATGCTGTGATTGTGCCTCCAGGCGGCATTGACCGGTCACCTTGCGGTACAGGTACATGTGCAAAAGTGGCAACGCTGTTTAAAAGCGGCAGGATGAATATTAATGATACTTTTACCCACGAAAGCATTACAGGTTCTCAGTTTAAAGCCGAGCTGCTCAAAACAGAAGAAAAAGAAGGAATTATTTACAATAAAGTTTCAATCACTGGATCAGCATGGCTGATGGCGAGACATGATTTCTATATGCATGACACTGACTCAATGAGTGAAGGATACTTATTGATTCCTGAAATATAAGGGGGACAGGAATATGATTGTGAAAACCGTTAATACTTATGATATTCAAATTAATGGACAACTATTGAGAATAGCTGACCAAGCAGAACTCAAAGTGGATATACCGCCGTATAAAATCAAAAATTTACTGCTGAATGAACCAAGAGGCAATAAGTACGTGAATCTAATTACTTATAATATAAATTGTGAAGAAGAGATTTTAGAAGTTTTTCTGGATACTTCAAATATTATTGATAATAGAGATATTTTGCTTAAATCCTTTATAGCCTCTTTGGTTGACAGGGGACGAATTAATAAGAAGATGATGTATCAAATCCGATTAGACGGGGAGGATATTTTATACAAACATGATGAATTACAGATATCATCTTTGTTCGAAGCACATAATAGCGGAGAGTTTTACACAATAAATGATAAAAAACTAAAAATAGAAGAAACCGTTCTAAATCTTGAAGTAAATAATCTGACAGAAATTAAATCTTCAATACTAGAAATATATCAGCCGGATCTTGATTATCTTATTTTGTATAACTCAGGAATATTTGCAATTGTAAATAAGAATGGAGACATTATTCCATATCCGGTTATAGAGGTCATTTCACTATTATATAAAAAGTATAAAGGAGAAGAACTGACTGGCTTAACCGGTAATAACATTGAAATTAATAATAACAGTTTTTTGTATAAATATTACTTAATAGCCAACTCACAATTTTATATTGATGATACAGATATTTACAGCGAAGGATTTATTATTAAATAAAAACAGGAGGAATTTCATGGTGAAAAAACCAAGATTACCAAGTGTCGCTATATTACTCTGCATCCTGGCCTTATTTGTAGTGATTATGTTTGGCAGTATTGTAATTCTGGAGTTACCTATTCAATTGGCACTTTTAGCTGTGTGGTTCATGATTATGGGGTTCGGACTGTACCTTGGCAACAGTTATTTAAAAATGGAGAAAGGTCTGCTGAAAGGTATCTATGAAGGTATGGGTGCCATACTTATTTTGATTGCTGTCGGGGCACTCATCGGCTCATGGATAGCGGGAGGTGTTGTGCCGACTATGATCTACTACGGGCTCGGTATAATCAGTCCAGGTATGTTTCTGATGGCAGCAATGATTATTTGCTCAATTACGGCAATCGCAACAGGTACATCATTTGGTGCAGCAGGTACTGCCGGCATTGCAATGATGGGAATTGGAGAGAGTTTTGGACTGCCAGTTTACTTAGTAGCAGGTGCTGTTATTTCGGGTTGTTATGTCGGTGATAAAATGTCACCCTTATCTGATACAACTGTAATGACAGCTTCACTATCCAAAGTGGACTTATTCAGACATATTCATTCTATGGCCTATGTATCGGTTCCTGCATTTATCATTGCAGCCATTGCATATTGGATTGCAGGTTCAGTGATTTATGAAGGGACAGGTGATTTAACAATAGCGGAAAATACTATGGCAGGACTTCAGGAAACATTCACAATATCCTGGTACATGCTTGTCCCTGCAGCTGTTGTTATCATAATGCTTATATTTAAGCTGCCGTCAGTACCGGTAATTATATTCGGTGCTTTGCTTGGAAGTTTATGGGCTGCCTTGTTTCAAGGTTACGGATTTATCGAAGCGATTCAGACATTATATTCCGGCAGCAGCTATTCCACAGGCATCGACTTCATTGATATCCTGCTTGATCGCGGTGGTATTACTTTCATGCTTGAAGTTATTCTGTTAATTATTCTGGCTCTTGGAGTAAGCGGGTTGCTGCAGACAATTGGTGCATTTACCGTTATTGGGGATATATTTGCGAAATGGGCGACAAATACCGGTAATTTAACGCTGACTACAATGCTGGCATCATTTTTCGGAGTGTTTTTTGGAGGTGCAGCTTATGTATCTCTTTTAACAGGAACTAAAATTACCGAAGAGAACTATGACCGTAAAAAGATATCGAGAACTCTGTTATCCAGAAATGTGGAGGCTGGAGGAACGGTTACGACACCGATGGTTCCATGGTCCGATGGTGGTGTGTTTATGGCAACAACACTTGGTGTTGCTACTCTCACGTATATTCCATTTTTCTGGTACGGATTCCTGGTTATTATCATTTCTTTGATTTACGGATATTTTGGTTTATTTATACTTGAAAAAGATGATTATGAAAAAGCATTGGATGCAGAAATAGAAAAAGAAACTGATATAAGTAATTACTAATATGATATTCTTTAAATAAAAGAATGGGAGTTATCTAATGAAAATTTATTTGGCAAGTCCGTTTTTTGATGCTGAGCAAGTGGAGAGAGTTAAGAGAGTGGAAGCTGCCTTGGAACAAAACCCAACAGTGACTGAAGTATTTTCACCGCGTCTCCAGCAGGATGAACACCTTGAACACGGTTCGGATGAGTGGCGCGAGTTTGTTTATAACAATGATATCAAACATGTTGAATGGTGCGATGCAGTCGTAGCTGTACATGATTATATCGGAGAGCACGTTGACCCGGGTACAGGTTTTGAAATCGGCTACGGCAAGGCGCTGGGTAAATTTATCGTACTTTATCAGGAAAAAGATCCTGAGACGGAAGCTCCGGTAAATCTGATGCTGACGGATTCACTGGATGTCTACTTACAGGATATTGATGATTTGGCCAAATATGATTTTAATAAGAAGAAAAAAATCAGATTTGAAAATTATTATCATGCTCCGGTAGCTGAAGATAAATAAAATTTTTCACAGCATATTTTCAGAATATGCTGTTTTTTTATTTTTTTTGTATGTTATAGCATATAAAAATATGTTATGGTGATTAAAATCTGATTGAGAGGTGAGTAATTATGAAAGAAAATGTAGCCTTTATCGGCAGTAATCTCCAAAAAATCCGCAAAGAACGAAATTTAAGTCTCGATAAAACTTCAGTACTCACCGGTGTCAGCAAGGCGATGCTTGCGCAGATTGAAAGAGGTGACTCAACTCCGACGGTCACAACATTATGGAAAATAGCAGATGGTCTAAAAGTCTCTTTTTCTTCCTTGATTACCCGTCCGCAAAAAGCTATGCAGGTAATCAGAAAAGAGGATACACAGCTTGTAACAGAAAATGATAAACGTTACCGCGTTTATAACGTCGTACCTTTTTCGCCGGAAAAATTGTTCGAAGTTTATAATGTAGAAATTGACCCCGGAAGCGGACACAGTTCAGATCCTCATACTCCAGGGGTGGAGGAGTATATATTTATAAATAAAGGACGGCTGACGATGGATATTAACGGGACTTCAACCTTTCTCAAGGAAGATGAATCAATAATATTTGACGGCAATCAGCCGCATGTTTATAAAAATGACGGAGAAGTTATGGTGAAACTGACGATGGTCATGCACTACAGAAAATAAAAATATAAATAAAAAAGGGTGACAGCAATGTCGTTTGAAAACCATATTGCAACACTGAAATACGCTTTTCCAAAAACTATACCGATTTTAGCAGGCTTTACTTTCCTGGGAATTGCTTACGGGATTTACATGAACTCACTTGGTTTCGGTCCTGCCTATGCCATCTTAATGAGTATATTTATCTTCGCGGGATCGATGGAATTCGTTGCCGGCAGTATGCTGCTCGGCGCATTTAATCCCTTAAGTGCTTTTTTGCTTACTTTAATGATTAATGCAAGACACTTATTTTACGGTATTTCCATGCTGGACAAGTTTAAAGGTATCGGCAAGAAGAAGTATTACTTAATCTACGGCATGTGTGATGAAACATTCGTTATTAACAGTACGGAAAAAGCACCTGCCCATATTAACTCCGGCTGGTTCATGTTTTATGTAACCATCCTGAATCAGCTGTACTGGGTCGGCGGCACAACAATCGGCAGCCTGTTCGGTTCAGCAGTAGCCTTCAATACAGAAGGACTGGAATTTGTTATGACAGCCTTGTTTGTTGTCATCTTTTTAGATCAGTGGATGAAAGAAAGATATCATGTCAGTTCAGTTGTCGGGATTGGTGCATCGATATTGAGTCTCGTTATTTTCGGTCCTGAGAACTTTATCATTCCTGCGATGGTAATTATTTTAATTGCACTGACACTGATCAGGAAAGTAATTGAGAAAAGAGAGGTAATCTCGTGATGACCTTAACCCAGCAGATTATTATCATCGGATGTGTAGTGCTTGGAACGCTGACAACAAGATTCCTGCCATTTATTATATTTAATAACGATAAAGAAACACCGTCTTACATAAAATACTTGGGCTATATGCTGCCGCCGGCTGTATTCGGTCTTCTGGTTGTGTATGCTCTCCGGGAAGTTGAGCTGACAACGGTGTCCAGTTTTGTCCCGGAGATGCTCGCTGTCGGATTGATAATTGTACTGCATTACTGGAAGAAAAATATGCTGCTGTCGATAGCCGGGGGCACTATATTTTATATGATCCTGGTGCAGATGGTGTTTTAAATGAATACTTAATGACAAGATGCTTATTTTTTATAGGCATCTTTTTAATTTATTATTTTTAATTATCAGATTATATTTACAAGTCAGAATATTCGTGGTAATCTACCTATTAATCGTTAGGTGGTGAAAGTATTGAATACAAAGCAGCGAATTGTCAACGCGGCAATAAAGAATATCGCTTCATATGGTTATGATGGGGCGACTATGAAAAAGATAGCAGATGACAGTGAAATAAAAACTGCTTCCATATATTATTTTTTTAATAATAAACAAGCACTGATGCTGAGTGTGCTGGACAAAGTTCTGCAAAATCACTTTTCAGCAATGGTGGATGCTTATGAAAGCAGTAATAATCTAAGTCCTTTAGAAATAATGCAGGTGATGCTGGAAAGAATTGCTGAACATCATTTTGAGAACTCATCTGAAAGAAAAGTATATCTGGAGCTTCTGGAGAGCAGCGATGAAACTATAAAGACTGAGGTTGTAAGTTACCTGGAGCGATATAATTCATGGTTATATGAAAACTTAATGAATGAATTAAATACTTTATATGTATCGGAAGATGGAACGGAATTAAAACAAGTTTTAGATTATTTCTTATTAATTGGTAACGGTGTTTTTTGGGCTACAAATTTATACTCATATGAAGAAATGAAAAGTGAAGTAATTAATGCGAAATCACTAATGTACTATGCTTATAACGCTGTTTTGATAAATCGGGAGGAATAATATGGAACAAGTTGATCAAAAGAAATTAATAGAAGATTATGAGATAAAACCTGTACCACAGGAAGAACGTAAAAACTGGTTTTATTTAACGATGGTGTGGATTGCAGGGATTATAGCCTTATCAGCCACAGCTCTTGGCGGGGCTTTAGGTAGTGGAATGAGTTTAAATCAAGCGATATTTACCGCAGGAATAGGCTGTTTTTTATTAGCTGTTTTTAATGCCTTTTGCGGTATTGTCGGTAACAAAACAGGCCTGTCAACTGCAATGATATCGACATTTGCTCTCGGAAGATATGGCTCATTTATTGTCTCAATTGTAATCGCAATATCGCTGTTCGGCTGGTTCGGTGTGCAGCTGGATCTATTCGGGTCTAGTTTATATAACGTCATATACGACGTCTTCGGAATTGAGATAGGAAGAAAATGGCTGATGATTTTAGGCGGCGCTTTGATGACTATCACTTCCATGATTGGCTATAAAGGTCTGGAAAAACTTAGTGTTGTCGCAACACCATTATTAGGAATTTTATTGATTGGGTCAGCCTTTATAGTTCTCAGAGAATTTAATTTTAATGAATTGAACAATGCGGCTTTATCAATGGATCCAATTAGTATAGGTGGAGGAATCTCACTTTTAATCGGCTCTCTTGCCATTGGTGTAATCATTGCCCCGGATTTTTCAAGGTATTCAAAATCAAATAAAGATACAGTAATTGCTTCCTTTCTGAGTTATTTTTTAGGCTACGCCGTTGTACTCGTATTAGCAGTATTATTAGCGAAGGCAACGAGTGAAGTAGATGTCGTAGCAATCATGATTGGTATCGGCTGGGGGAGCGGAGCGATGCTTGTGTTAATTTTAGCGCAGTGGACGACCAATAATACAAACTTATACTCATCTGCTCTTGGGTTCTCTGTAGTTTTTAAAGCAGTGCCTAAATACATTATTACAATTTGTGCAGGAATTATTGGTACTACGTTCGCAGTGCTCGGTATTTATGATAACTTTATAACTTTCCTCAACATACTCAGTATTATGATTCCGCCGGTGGGTGGGATTTATGTTGCGGACTTCTTATTAAGAAGTCACCGCTATGATTTTTCCAGGATGGAATCAATCAGAAGTCTAAACATCATGAGTATTTTAGTTTGGGCTATAGCTATATTTACAGCATTTCTAACTTCTGCACCTCCGCTTGGTCTGGGAATACTGACAATTACTAATGCACCTGCAATCGATGCTTTCTTGGCAGCTTTTATTTTGCAACTGATAATCAGTAAATTCAACTTGGATAAGAGAGGATAGATAGCAATGAAAACAATTACCCAAAATGATATTGAAGATATCGCTCTGGGGGCTGCTCTCTTAGGTACTGGCGGGGGCGGAGACCCTTTTATAGGGAAACTAATGGCCTTATCCGCCATTGAGAAATATGGGGATGTAAAGCTGATCAATATAGATGAGTTGAAAGACAAACAAAAAGCTGCCACATTTTGCATGGTCGGCGCTCCTACTGTAGGCGTTGAAAAGTTACCAAACTTTGAAAGTTTAGAAAAGGCATACGAAGAATATCAAAAATATTACGGCAGTAATATTGAAGCTATTCTGCCAGCGGAAATAGGCGGAGTAAACTCTATGATACCCTTTGTTCTGGCAGCGATGAAAGGCATACCGATTATTGATGCAGATGGCATGGGAAGAGCATTTCCCGAAATGCAGATGGATACATTTTCAATTGCCGGTATACCTAACACGCCTTCTGTATTTGCAGATGAAAAAGGCAATTCGTTCATTATAAAAACCAAAGATAGCGAAGCAACAGAAAAAATCTCAAGAGCATTAGTGGACACGATGGGCGGATCATTAATTAATGGTGTTTACCTTCTCGATAAATCTGATTTAAATAAAAATGCAGTTCCAAATACAATTTCATTAGCGAAAAAAATCGGAAGAATTATCAGGACATCTAAAACAGCTGTCGATGAGCTGGTAAATGATTATGAGATGTTTCAGCTGTTCAATGGCAAAATTACAGATGTTGACCGAAAGACTAGTGGTGGATTTGTAAGAGGGACAGCAAAAATCGAAGGAATTGAATCCGACAAAAATAAAGTTTGTACTATTGAGTTTCAAAATGAGAATTTGATTTGTCTTGTTGATAATCAGGTCATGTGTACAACGCCTGATTTGATTACCTTGATAGATAAAGAGACGGCTAATCCGTTGACAACAGAAGGTTTAAAATATGGAATGAGATGCAGTGTTATTGCGAGTAAAGCAGATAACCGGTGGAGAACCGAGAAAGGTATTCGTACTGTTGGACCGAAATATTTTGGTTATGACTACGAGTATGTACCTGTAGAAAAATTAATTAGAGATAGGGTGTAATTTATGAGATTGATAGGTAAAGAAGAAATAGAAAAAATGGCAATAGGTGCTGCCCTCCTTGGAACAGGCGGCGGCGGAGATCCATATATAGGAAAACTTATGGCTTTACAGGCAATAGAAAAGCATGGTCCTGTAAAACTGATTTCAGCAGCAGAATTAGACGACGATGATTTGGTGGTACCTTCAGCTATGATGGGAGCACCGACAGTAATGGTTGAGAAAGTGCCTAGCGGAGAAGAATCGCTGGCGGCATTCAGTGCTCTGGAAGACTATCTGGGCAAAAAAATTACTGCAACGATGCCGATTGAAGCTGGCGGTGTAAACTCACTTTTGCCTCTGGCTCTTGCTGCCCAAACAGGGTTGCCGGTAGTCGATGCGGACGGAATGGGACGGGCTTTTCCTGAGCTGCAGATGGTGACCTTCTATCTTGATGATATAAACGCATCCCCTATGGTGTTGGCAGATGAAAAGAAAAATTCAATCGTTCTTAATGCTGTAAATGGCATGTGGACGGAAAAAATAGCACGCAGTGCAACTATGACTATGGGAGGCTCCCTTTTAAATGCTATTTATCCTATGACCGGCAAGCAAACAAAAGAGTCCTCAATATTAAACTCACTGACTTTGGAAGAGGAACTTGGAGATATTATCCTTAATTCCAAAAATCCGATTGAAGATCTTAAAACTAAGCTTAAAGGCTATATTTTATTCAATGGAAAAATTACAGATATCGAAAGAAAAACCGATGGAGGGTTTGTAAGAGGAAGTGCAAAATTTAATGGCATTAATCAAGACAAAGACAGTACGGCAAGCCTGGAATTTCAAAATGAGAACTTAATGTGTTTAGTCGATGGTCAGCCTAAGTGCATAACACCAGATTTAATTACAGTGCTAGACGCTGAAACAGGAATGCCTATTACTACCGAAGGACTAAAGTTCGGCATGAGGGTGGTTATTTTAGGAATGCCTGCTGATGAGAAATGGAGAACTGATAGGGGCATTGAAACGGTGGGGCCAAAATACTTTGGTTATGATTATGAATATAAAACAATCGAAGAACTAAATAAATAATAAGGAGATTTTGATATGGCATATAAATTGGGAATTGATGTGGGCGGTACGAATACAGATGGAGCAATACTGGATGAGCAGATGAATGTTATTTCATCTTTTAAATCTCCAACAACTGATGATATTGAATCAGGCATCAAAAATGTAATTGAAATGTTATTGGATGATATAGATTTTGACAAATCAGAAATTACTCATGCCATGCTCGGAACGACGCAGTGCACAAATGCAATAGTCACGCGTAAAGGTTTAAATAGTGTGGGTGTTATACGAACGGGAGCCCCAGCAGGAACTGCGGTTGAACCGCTTTACAGTATGCCTGACGATTTGCTCAGTGTAATTGGGGAGAATACTTTTCAGGTTAGAGGAGGACATGAGTTCAATGGTGAATTAATTGCTGAACTTGATGAAGAAAAAATTCGTGAAATTGCGAAAGAGCTTAAAGGCAAAGTATCCTCGATAGCGATTACGTCTATCTTTTCTCCTGTAAACAACGAACACGAAATAAGAACAAAAGAAATTATCGAGGAAATCTGGGATGAAGAAGTTGCATTCTCATTGTCTTCAGAAATTGGAAGTATTGGATTGCTGGAAAGAGAAAATGCGACAGTACTGAACGCTTCTATTATTGATGTTGCCAGAAAAACAATCATTGGCTTTGAAAAAGCCTTAGAACAAAATGGTATAAATGCTAATGTGTACTTCTGTCAAAATGACGGTACATTGATGTCGAAAGAATATACATTGAAATATCCAATTCTCACAGTAGCCTGCGGTCCAACCAATAGCTTAAGAGGTGCAAGTTTCTTATCCGATTTTAATAATGCAATTATAGTTGACATCGGCGGAACTACTACCGATATCGGCGTGCTGAATAATGGTTTCCCACGAGAATCATCATTGTCTGTAGAACTCGGCGGCGTACAGACAAACTTTAGAATGCCTGATATCTACTCTCTCGGACTCGGCGGCGGAACTATTGTGCAAATAAAAAATAATGATTTCCAAATTGGTCCTGACAGTGTCGGGTACAGACTGCCGGCTGAAGCGAAAATATTCGGGGGTGATGTCCTGACCGTTACAGATATTGCTGTAGCTAAAGGTGTTTTAGACCTTGGAGATAGAACATTGGTAGAAGATCTAAATACCAGGTTGGTAGATGAGATTTATGAAGAAATTTTAAAAATGATAGAGCGTTCTATTGAAAGAATGAAAACAAGCGCAGCAGATGTGCCAGTGATACTCGTTGGCGGCGGTAGTGCTTTAATCCAGGGAGATATTGAAGGTGCAAGCGAAGTAGTTAATCCTGGCAATGGAGGAGTAGCTAACGCCATTGGATCAGCGATTTCGGATATAAGCGGCGAAGTTGAGAAAATCTACAATATAGATCCGGGAGAACGGGAAAATACTTTGGCAGAGATTAAAAAAATAGCAATCAATGAAGCAGTCGAAGCAGGAGCGGATAAAGATAAAACTGAAATCATCAGTTTTGAAGATGTTCCACTAGCATATTTGCCAGGCAATGCGACTAGAATTAAAGTTAAAGCGGCAGGACCTCTTAGAAAATAGGTATAGATTGAATCCTTGGATAATATACGGTTATCCAAGGATTTATATTTTTATAAATTTACGTCTGCTGCCGATAGCCGGGGGTACTATATTTTATATGATTCTGGTGCAGATGGTGTTTTAGAAAAGAAATATAAATAGAGAAAAGGTGTTCAACTTGAAAAAAGCATACATTATACACGGTTATGCAGCAACGCCTGAATCGCACTGGTTCCCATGACTTGCCCGGGAATTGAAAAAATATAATTATGACACCGAAGTCTTTGCTTTACCGGGTTCAAGCGAACCTGAGCTGAAGAAATGGAGAGGTAAAATTGAATTAATTTCACCAGTATTAGACAGCGGCGCAATTTTTATCGGGCATAGTTTAGGTGTGCTTACCATTTTGGATCATTTACCAAAAATAAATACGGATTATTTTTGGTAGCAGGATTTAAAAACAGAACTGCAGCATTGCCGGAACTTGATCAATTTATAGAGGAGGCATATTTTAATAAGAAAAATATCCTGGCAGAACATATTATTTCTGGAGCTGCTAAAAAGGATGACAGGGTAGACAGCAGTCTATCGAAAGAATTATCCGAAGAACTGAATGATAAATTTATTGAAGTTAATCATGAGGGTCACTTTTTAGGTAAAGAAGGATACGACACATTTGAATTGCTGAGAGATGAGATATTTAAGAGAAATAACTTAAAAAGCTTATCTCCTTGTGCTGAAGACAAGGAGACAGCTTTTTTATAAATTCTTATACAGTTCTTTGCGTCTGCTTTTAAAAATCGGAATATCAGCACGCACCTGATCTATATAATTTAAATCCAGTTCTGCTGTCACGACTTCTTCCGTATCTGTATCCGCTTCAGCAAGAATCTCGCCAAAAGGATTAATAATCATTGACCGTCCTGCGAATTCAGCACCGTTGTTCTGTGTGCCGACAGTATTGCTGGCAACGATGTAGCATTGATTTTCAATGGCTCTTGCTTTCAGCAGTGTTACCCAATGTTCTGTACGTTCTATTGGCCATTCTGCAACGACGAAAATTATTTTTGCGCCTGACAGAGATAGGTCTCTGAATAATTCAGGGAATCTTAAATCATAGCAAATTACCAGACCGCACTCTTCTCCGCTGATTTCAAATACCTCTGCCGGTTTGTCTCCGCTGACGAGAAATTCCGGTTCATTTAACATTGGCACCAAATGCATTTTTGAATATTCATATATCAGTTTTCCATTATTATTTACCGTAAAAGCTGTATTATAGACCCCGCTGTCTCCGTAAGTATTTGGAATCGAGCCTGCAACGATAGTCACATTATTATCAGCCGCTAATTTCGAAATGAAGGTTTTCACCGGTTCGAGGTTATTGGCTGCATAATCCCTGATATTCTCAAGATCATAGCCTGATGTCCACATTTCAGGGAGCACGACAACATCGGTATGGTCTAAATCCGTTTCGTTAAACAGCTTGTTTACTTTATTTAAGTTTTTTTCTATGCTGCCATCAGTGATTTGAAACTGGAAGATTTTAATTCTCATAATATCTCTCCTTTAGCAGTTCCGGAATTTAACTCTACAGTATACATAGCCGAACTCTCTGTAAAGAAAAGTATTTCATTATTGCAAAAAACCTAGTGAGATAGTATGATTTTAATTATATTTAATATCAGAAAATTCAACCAATAAAATGGAGGATTAATATGACTAATGACAAGTGGAATTTAGAAACTTTAACGATACATGCAGGACAAACAGTGGATGATTCAAAATCACGCGCGGTGCCGATTACACAGACAACAAGTTATGTCTTCGACGACACGCAGCATGCACAGGATTTATTTTCTTTAGCGAAGCCGGGAAATATTTACACGCGCATTATGAACCCGACACAGAATGTTTTTGAAGAGCGTATTGCAGCACTGGAAGGCGGCGTTGGTGCATTAGCAACATCTTCCGGACAGGCGGCTATTCATTTATCACTCTTAAATATCGTAGAAACTGGCTATGAGGTTGTTGCATCTGCCAATCTGTACGGCGGTACATATAACCTTTTAAATGTAACGTTTAAGAAGATGGGAATTAAAGTTCATTTCGTCGATCCGTCAGATCCTGAAAACTTTAAAGCAGCTATTAACGATAAAACACGTGCGGTCTTTGCTGAAACGATAGGAAACCCGCGTATTGATGTTTTAGATATCGAAGCGGTAGCGGAAATTGCACACAGTCATGATCTGCCGCTTATTGTCGACAGTACTTTTGCAACGCCTTATTTACTTCGTCCGTTTGAACACGGTGCCGATATTATCGTGCATTCAGCGACTAAATTTATCGGCGGGCACGGCACTTCTATCGGCGGGGTTATCGTCGACCGAGGCAACTTCAATTGGGATAACAGTAAATTCCCGGGACTTGTTGAGCCGGATGAAAGTTATCACGGTGTTTCTTATGTAAATGATATTGGTCCTGCAGCATATATCACAAAAGCACGTGTTCAGCTGCTGCGTGATTTAGGCTCTGCAGTGTCTCCGTTTAATGTTCAGCAGTTCCTCTTAGGACTGGAAACATTACACCTCCGCATGGAACGCCATTCGGAAAACGCACTGAAAGTAGCGGAGTATTTAGAACAGCATCCTAAAGTGAAATGGGTCAATTACCCGGGACTTGAAAGTAATAAATATCATGAACTGGGTAAAAAATACCTGCCTAAAGGACAAGGTGCTATCCTGACATTCGGTATTGACGGTTCGGTGGAAGAAATTGCGAAGTTTGTCGACGGGCTTGGACTGTTCTCCTTAGTTGCGAACGTTGGAGATTCAAAATCATTGGTTATTCACCCGGCAAGCACCACACACCAGCAGCTATCAGAAGAAGAACAAATCGCTTCAGGAGTGCTGCCGGAGCTGGTACGTCTGTCAATCGGAACTGAAAATATTGATGATATTATCAGTGACTTAGAGCAGGGTCTTAAAGAAGTATAAGTGAAAAAATGAAGCCGTGAGAGGATATCTCGCGGTTTTTATTATTTAAAAGGCAAGTAAATATGAAAATAGATAATCTATTTTTAAAAAACAGGGTATAAGGAGGGGTGAATCTATATTTTGGAGGTAAAGTAAATGAATGTGAACAGCTGGTCGGAAAATCTTGTTATCGAACATTGGCCAAAACGAGATCCGAATTCTCATAAAGGTAACCACGGCAAAGTCGGTATTATTGCCGGCAGTCAGCTGATGCCCGGTGCTGCTGCTCTTTGTGCCGGTGCTGCAGTAGAAAGCGGGGCGGGTTTAACAGCAGTCAATACTGTAAGAACAGTAATTCCAATTGTTGCGGGACATGTTCCGGAAGCGACGTTTTATCACAGGGATGATGATTTAAACGGCTTTATGGAAGGAAAGGATGTAATTGCAGCAGGACCGGGTCTTGGACGTTTATCCGATGATATTATTGAAGATTTGATTACTAATTTTGATGGACCGCTGGTGATTGACGCTGACGGATTATATGAGTTGCGGAGCCATGAAGTGATAATCAGAAAAAGGACGGCACCGCTCATCATCACACCTCATGCCGGTGAGATGGCCCGCATTATTAATGAGGATATTGAATATGTGACCGGTAATCGTTATGAAGCAGCGGAAAAACTGGCCATAGATTACGGTATTTACGTCGTGCTTAAAGGCCCGGAAACGATTGTGGCTGAACCTAACGGTACATTATGGGTAAATCACACGGGAAATGCAGGTCTCGCAAAAGGCGGTACAGGAGATGTTTTAACCGGAATGATTCTCGCTTTCATAGGACGTTACGATGATATTCAGCCGGCTGTTTCCAGTGCAGTGTATATGCACGGCTATGCTGCTGATTATTTAATTGAACACGGTGAAGCGATGGAATCGGTAACTGCATCGAAAGTTATAAAAATACTTAGTTCATCTTTCCAAAGACTTATAAATTAGAATTATCAAAAAATTAAATTGCGGTCTGGTATCGAAAGTATATATAATACAGTTGTATCTTAAATAAATAAAAAGGGGTTTTATATTTATGAAGGAAAATATTTATGGAAATATCCCATGCTTTTTAGGTGCGGAAAATCTTGTGAAAAAGGGCTCTTATGATACAGATGTCATCTTTTACGGTGCGCCATTTGAAGGTGAAAGTACTTGGGGTGATTATACAGGGGTCGAACTCGGACCGAAACAGATTCGTTCTTCTTCAGCGCGCTACAGCGGCTACTTACCAGAGCTCGATCACGTTGATGTTACCGAACATTTATCGTTCGGCGATGCGGGAGATGTGCCTTTTGTTGCACACGATAATGAACAGTCTTATCAGAACATCGAAGATTTTTCTGCTGAGTTATGGAAAACAGGGAAATTCCTTGTCGGTTTCGGCGGAGAACATGGTGTTACATATCCGATACTGAAGTCTCTTGCGGACAGCGGTAAGAAAATCGGCATTATACATTTAGATGCTCACTACGATAATATGCCTGATTATGAAGGAGAGCGCTATGCCCGCAATACGCCATTTATGCGTTTGTATGAAACTGAAGGAGTGCGCAACGAATCGATTATTCATACGGGAATTCACGGTCCGCGTAACAAACCTGAAACAGGACGCTACGCAAAAGAAAACGGTGCGGTGACAATTACGATTAACGAAATTAGGGAAGCTAAAGATTTACGCGCCTATGCGAAAGAAATTTACGATATGGCGGCAGAAGATGTGGATGTTGTCTATTTATCTATTTGCAGTGACGTGCTGGATTTTGCCTACAATCCGGGCGGTCCTGTCGACGGGAATGGTTTAACATCTTATGAATTACTCACTTTAATACATGAATTCGGTAAATATGGTCTCGTCGGCATGGATTATGTTGAAGTGTATCCGATGATGGACGCCAATCAGAATTCGGCTCATTTTGTCAGCTACGCAGTACTGTATGTCCTAGCCGGGCACTTAAAATACTTAGGTAAAATCTGATTGAACAAGGGATGGGATCTTGATGAACAGATTTAAGGAAATATTAAAAGCTCTGGGACCCGGTATGGTCATCACAGCTTCATTCATCGGTCCGGGGACAGTGACAACAATGACACGTGCCGGGGCTGGATTTGGCTACAGTATCTTATGGGCGGTTTTATTCTCCGTCATTGCAACAATCGTTCTGCAGGAAATGATTATCCGTCTGGCTTTAGTAACGAGGCGCGGTCTCGGGGAAGCTATTTATGATTTATTTAATCATACAGTGGGGAAATTTCTTGTCGTCTGGATTTCTATGCTGGCAGTTGCTATAGGCTGTGCGGCATACATGAGCGGAGACTTGCTCGGAACCTCACTCGGTCTTGGATATCTGCTTAATATACCAACGAATATACTTGCCCCGATAGTCGGAATAATAATACTGACAATTGGTTTACTGGGCAGTTACAAAATTATAGAAAAAATTATGCTCGGTCTGATGGTAATAATGGGTGCAACATTTATTACAACGATGTTCCTGGTAAAGCCGAACTGGGGCGAAGTGTTCAGCGGTGCATTTTTACCTTCTATACCGGATAGTTCCATTATTATGGTCATTGCATTAATCGGAACGACAGTTGTGCCGTATAATTTCTTTCTGCACGCGACTGCGGTGCATGAAAGATTTAACGGTATGAAAGACTTGAACCTGGCACGCTGGGACACAATTATTTCAATCGCTATCGGCGGTCTTATTTCAGGTGCTATTTTAATTTCTGCCGGCGCTTTAATTTACGGTCAGGAAGTAGATAACGTGGTTGCACTTGCCGGTCCTCTTGTACCGATTCTCGGTGAAACATGGGCGCCTGTCTTTATCAGCATCGGTTTATTCGCAGCAGGATTCTCATCTGCCCTGGCATCACCGATGGGGGCTGCAGCTACGGTCAGTTCCTTCTTCAAATGGGAAGGCGGTATGAAAGGCAAGAAATTTAAAATGGTATTCGGTACCGTTATATTAATTGGTGTCGTCACATCAGCAATCGGTTTTGAGCCGCTTGAAGTGATTCTTATCGCTCAGGCTTTAAACGGTATTATTCTGCCCGTTATTGCAATTTTAATTTATATTATTATTAATAAAAAAGGACTTATGGGACAGTATAAAAATGGTCCTGTATTAAATGTCATCGGATTTGCAGTGGTGGCAGTAGTGTCATTTTTAGGAATTTACAGCATGATTGATGCAGTGACAGCATTTTTCGGATAAAAAATTAAGAAACGGCTCCTGATACGGAGCTGTTTTTTTATAAAATTGCTTTCATCAGCGATCATGCTTAAGATAAATGGAATGGTAATTTTAACAGGAGGAGAAAGTTATATGAATATCGGTTTGGTCGGTTCCGGAGCAATCGGACAGTATTTGTTAAAAAATATTAACGGAAAAACTCACGAACACTTAAACATTAGAAGCGTCTTTGTAAGAAATTACGATAAGTATAAGCACCTTGAAGAACAGTATAATGTAGAACTCTTTACAGATCTGAAAAAATTTCTTGCTGCAGATACAGATCTTATCGTGGAAGCAGCCAATGTTGAGACGGTTAAAACCCTGCTTCCTGACATCATTAAAGAAAAGGACACAATGCTGATCAGCATCGGTGCCTTGGCGGATGAAGGACTGCTGAAAACAGTAACTGCTGAAAACAGTAAAACCCTGCACCTGCCTTCAGGCGGAATCGGCGGGCTTGATCTCGTTCAAAATGCCAGAGCACTCGGCAATCTGGAAAAAGTTACTTTAACGACCCGGAAACCTGCATCATCACTTGTTGATGAACCGGTCAGCGCTGAAACCACGGTCTTTAAAGGGAAAGCCCGGGAGGCAATCGATAAATTCCCGAGAAACATGAATATATCGATTATTTTATCGTTAGCGGGCTTAGGTATTGATAAGACTGAAGTTGTTTTGATAGCAGATCCTGAGGCAGATAAAAATACGCATACGATTAATATATCCGGCGGATTTGGTGATGCAGAGCTGACTGTCAGCAACAATCCGCTGCCTGAAAATCCGAAAACAAGTGCGCTGGCAGCACTGAGCGTGTACGCAACACTGGAAAGAATGGCTGAAAATGTAAAAATCGGCTTCTGATATGACAAATGTCATGTGAATGTCCTGACAGTTTAGTCTATACCCTTAAATGACCATCATTCATACTTATATATGAATAGATATGGAAAAGAGGAAAGCATATGACTAAAGAAAAACAGGCAGCTCTTAGAAAAAGTGTTATGCCTTACGCAAAATCACAAACTAAAACAAGTGTCATACAGCTGTTGAATACGATACTGCCATTCTTCTTACTATGGTTTTTAGCGTATCAGTCACTCAGCGTATCATTTTGGCTGAGCCTGCCGTTCTCAATACTGGCAGCGGGATTCATGATTCGCTCATTTATTATTTTCCACGACTGCACGCACGGTTCGTTCTTTAAAAATAAGAAATTAAATAATTTTTTCGGGAACTTAACCGGAGTTATTACACATTTTGCATATGAAAAATGGAAAAAAGAACATGCAATTCATCACGCGACGAGCGGGAACTTGGATAAACGCGGCGTCGGTGATATCTGGGTAATGACGGTGAAGGAATACGAAGAAGCGAGTAAGTGGGAAAGACTGCAATACCGCTTATACCGCAATCCGATTGTAATGTTCGGTTTAGGTCCATTGTACCTCTTTCTGATTGCCAACCGTGTGAATCGTAAAGCGGCGAAACGCCAGGAACGTATTAATACACATGTCCTTACATTGATTATCGTTGCGATTTACTTAATTATCGGTTTCACTTTAGGCTGGCACGTTTTACTGATGGTGCAGCTGCCGATTATATACGTTGCCGGTATGGCAGGCATCTGGCTGTTCTATGTCCAGCATCAGTTTGAAGATTCATACTTTGAAAATGAATCCGAGTGGGACTTCGTAAAAGCTGCGGTAGACGGCAGTTCTTACTACAAACTTCCTGCATGGCTCGAATGGATGACGGGAAGTATCGGCTATCATCACGTGCATCACCTGGCACCGCGCGTGCCGAACTACCATCTTGAAGAGGCGCATGAAAACACACCGCCGCTTCACAAAGCGACGACAATTACCTTGAAGACAAGTCTGGAATCGATAAAATTCCGTCTGTACGATGAAGAGAATAATACTTTCATCACATTTAAAAATATGAGGGAACGTCTGGCAGGGAAAACCAGCCAGAATCCCACTGCAGAATAAGAATCACCAGCATCCTCCTATACAAATAGGAGGATGTTTCGTCTGTGCAGACCGTCATTTGATATAATGGGCTGAACAGAAAAACGGAGGAGCGGAGAAAAATGAAAGATTGGTATCATATATTCCCGGCGAATACGGGACTGAGTCTTTATATCTGGATTATCTTTTGTGTGCTGCCTTTTTATTTCATTTTTCGTGCCACATCGCTCAGTGAAATAATTACCGGTATTGTAACAACGTTAATATTTTTTGCAGTATATTGGCTGACGTTTAAATCAAAAGGCGCGTTAATTTATATCGGAATCAGTGTCGAGATTATTATTAATATTATAATGACGATATTATTCAGTTATGTATACTTTGCCTTATTTATCGCAATTTATATTGGTAACATTAGAAAAAAAGCAGGTTTTATTACGATGTACGTCGTGCTGCTGGCGACTACGGTACTGGCGATAGTCTATGCTTCGTTCTTTAACTACATGATATTTTTAAATCATCTGCCTTTTTTAATTATGACGATTCTCGGGGTCATTTTAATTCCTCTGAATAAACGCAGCAGGCTCAAGCAGGAGGAACTGGAAGCTCAGCTGGAAGATGCCAATCAGCGCATTGCGGAACTCGCGATAAAAGAAGAACGCCATCGCATTGCCCGTGATCTTCACGATACACTCGGGCAAAGATTGTCGATGATCGGGCTGAAAAGTGATTTATCGAGAAAGCTGATTGACAGCCGGCCGGAAGAGGCAAAGGCCGAGCTTCAGGATATCCAGAATACTGCGCGTCATGCTTTAAAAGAAGTCCGCGAAATGATCAGCGATATGAGACATGTCAGCTTTGCAGAAGAATTGAAAAACACAAAAATGATTTTGGATACTGCAGGAGTCAAACACCAGGAAATTTTAGAAACGGATTTTGACAATGTTCCTATACTGATAGAAAATGTGCTGAGCATGTGTTTAAGAGAATCCGTGACCAATATTTTAAAGCACAGCGATGCGACAGAATGCATGATTATTATGACAGAATCAGACAGGGATATATTTTTAAAAGTATCTGATAACGGCACGGGTGCGGACAGTTTTAATTACGGCAATGGCCTGCAGGGCATGAAAGAAAGACTGCAGTTTGTTAACGGTGAATCGCATGTTCACAGCTCTATGAGCGGCTTTGAAGTGAATATGACAGTGCCGAAAGTATTGCGGCAAATAGAGGAGGGGTAGAATGATCAGCATTGTATTGGCTGAAGATCAGAATCTGCTGCTGAGTGCGCTCAGTTCGCTGCTGAGCCTGGAAGAAGATATTTCGGTAGTCGGCACGGCAGGGAACGGCAGAGAAGCACTTAAACTTGTTGAAGAAAAGCAGCCGGATATTTGTTTAATGGATATTGAAATGCCCGTCATGACGGGACTGGATGCTGCAGAAAAGCTCGCGGGGACCGCCTGCAAGGTGATTATACTGACTACTTATGCAAGGCCGGGATATTTTGAACGTGCCAAAAAAGCGCAGGTCAGCGGCTATTTGCTGAAAGATACGCCGAGCGAAACCCTCGCAGAGTCAATCAGGCAGATTATGAACGGGAAGCGGATTTACTCCCCTGAACTGATCGATATCGCATTTGAAACTGATAACCCTCTGACATCACGGGAAATTGAAATTGTCCAGCTGCTCGCAGATGGAAAGACAACGAAATCCATCGCCGAAGAACTGCATTTATCGAACGGAACTATCAGGAATTACGTATCAATTGTGCTTGAGAAGCTCGGCGTAAGTAATAGAATAGAAGCGATTAAAAAGGCTCTTGATAAGGGCTGGCTAAAATAAAAAGCAGTCTTCTGATTAACTTTCAGAAGACTGCTTTTCATCTGGTATAAAGACTTCCGACTCACTGTAAGGCGGATAATAATAACCTTCAGGCAAAGTTTGAAGTTCAATTAAACTACCCCACGGCGTTTTAAAATAAACTGTACCGTTGCCTTCAGTATCTTCGAACCGGGTATTTGCATGAATATTTGACAGCGGCTGGCCGCCTGCCTCCTTCATCTGCTGATATGATTTTTTAATATCATCTGTATAAAAAGAGAGGTGTGTATAACCGTAATCTTCCAGACTTAACGGTTTTCTGGAATGTACATTATAAAACTGGAACATTTCTATATTCGGTCCGTTGCCGATAGTCAGCATTCTTTTTTTGACTATATAAGACTCTTCAGGAATGACGAGCAGCTTTTCGACTAAAGGACCGCCTCTCGGCTGGTCATCAAGTGTCTGTGAATCATAAGCAATCTTTGCACCGAGGCTGTTTTTAAAAAATTCGGTTGCAATTTCTATATCCGGAACAGTCATTCCAATATGATTTATACCTCGAATTACACCCATCAGATTCACTCCTTCGCAATAAACTGTAATAGTACCTCCATTCCCTTATTATGCAGTGTTCTAAACCTCTAAACAGACAAGACCCTTGATATCTCTTTTAGCCTGTGTTAATATACTAACTTGGATAAAGATTATCCACGATATAAAAATGATTAAATGGTGATATAGATGCAAATGAAAACAGGTGTGGAACAAAGTGTGTATGCATTGATTTTGTTAAATATGCTGGAAAAGAGAGAATTGCTTCAGGGAGATTCTCTCAGCGAATGTATCGGAGCATCTCCGACATACTTTCAAAAATTACTGAGGAAACTTGTCGGTGCCGGTATTATATCATCGACACCCGGTGTCAAAGGCGGTTTTAAACTGAATAAGGTTGCGGAAGATATTACAGTTTACGATGTTTATCTCGCGGTGGAAGGACGCCAGTCTCTGTATTCTTCAAGCGGAATATTCAATGAAATGTTTCGTCTCGAGAACGCGAAAGAGCCGTGTCTGCTTGATGATTTAATGACTGAAGCGGAACAATCGTGGCAGAGAATACTGCAGAGTGAAACAATTTTCTCCTTACACGAAAAAGTAAAAGAAGGCCGTTATGCAGTGAAGTGTGAACAGTTGTATACATGGGTCGAAAACAATAAAGTGATTTAAAGGCGGTGATGATACATGGCGAAATTTCAGGAGCATAAAGGTTTCAAACGTATGTTTAAAGAAGATAAATTGACACTGGGTTTAGGTTTTCCTCTGGAAGCTTATACAGGCAGCTTTCCCGAGATGAACTTGAATGAACAGATGAAGCTTGCCAAAGAGGCTGAAGATTACGGTTTTGCAGCTTTAACTGTACGTGATGCGCCGCTGTATGATCCGAATTTCGGTGATGTCGGCGGACTGTACGATCCATTTATGTTTTTAACATATGCAGCGGCTCACACGAAAAGTATTGCCTTAACAACCGGGAGCATTGTAACGACATTACGTCATCCTTTTCATACAGCAAAATCTGCTGCAACGCTCGACAGTATATCGGGTCAGCGGTTTATAATGGGAGTCGCAACAGGTGACCGGCAAATAGAATTCCCGGCTTTTAAAGTAGACCGGGATAATAAAGGTGAATTATTCAGAGAGTCGCTTGATGTGATGAAACAGCTGTGGGCCGAAAAATTTCCGGTTATCCAGACAGAACGGATAAACTTAACCGAAGGTGATGTCGTACCGAAACCCGACTTCGGAATAATTCCGGTCTTTGGTACAGGCTACAGCAGCCAGACGATAGAGTGGCTTGCTGAGCATACAGACGGCTGGATGTTTTATCCGCAGAAATTAGAAGGACAAAAAGCGCTGATAAATAAGTGGCGCGGGCTGACTGAAGAATTTAAACCATTTACGCAGCCCCTGATGATTGATTTGTCTGAGCGGGCAAACGAAGCACCGAAAACGATTGACATCGGCTTCAGAGCAGGACGCAATTTTTTAGTGGATTACCTGAATGCCTATCAGGAAGCGGGCGTCAATCATATATCAATCGGGTTTAAAGACAGCCGCCGCCCGGCGGCAGAAGTAATCCAAGAACTCGGAGAATTTGTTGTACCGAAGTTTCCGGTACACAGAGAGCAGAAATTTACATTTTTTAATCAATAAAAGGAAGAAGGGTCAAATATGATCGCAGGATTAGACAGAATAAATGAATTGGCAAAAATACAAAAAACAGTCGGTTTGACTGAAGAACAGAAACAGGAGCAGAAAGTCTTAAGAGAAGATTACCTTCGTCAAATTAGAGGGCAGGTACTTGATTCCTTTTCAGGACTGACAGTCGTCGATCCGCTCGGAAATGACGTAACTCCTGAAAAATTGAAAAGAGAACAGGAAAAAAATAAAATATAGTATTAAAAGAGGCTTTCGGCATATGTAAAATTCATATGCCGAAAGCCTTTTTCATTTATATATTACAGATTGCCTGAAACCTGTTTGTTCTTACCGGAAGCAACGCCCATGATGAGCATTACAATGGCAAAGAGAGCCATCATTGCCAGAGGCGGCGTCCAGCTGCCAGTAATATCCTGCAGGCCGCCGACCAGCACAGGGCCGACTGCAGCAAGCAGATAACCTAATGACTGTGCCATGCCGGACAGTTCAGCAGCTTCATAGCCGTCTTTAGTTCTGAGTGTAAAGAACATCATCGACAGTGAAAATGCGCTGCCGTTCCCGATACCAAGAAATACTACCCAGAGCATTGAAAGCTCTGACAGACCCGCCAAGAGCCCGATGATTCCTGCAAGAATCAGTCCGCTGCAGACAAAGGCAAGCATTACCTGATTTTTCATTCTGTCGGCTATAACGGGAATAATAAATGTAAAAGGAATACTTGCAAACTGGAAGATAAATACACCCCAGCCGGCAAGATGTATATCGTAGCCGTTAGCAGTTAAAATTGTCGGCAGCCATGTAATCAATGTATAAAATATTAAGGACTGGGCCCCCATAAAGACAGTAATTTTCCATGCAAGCGGGGACCGCAGCATGCCGCCGATTTTCTGGTTGTTAATTTTCTTTTTAGCATCGTGTTTTTTCATCAGCTGAGGCAGCCAGATAAGCAGTGTAATCAGCACAAGCCCGCTCCATATAACTAAAGAACCGCGCCAGCCAAAGCTGCCTGATGTAGCAATAGGAATACTTAAACCGGAACCGAGGGCACCGAACACGTTCATTGCAATCGCATACAGCCCGGTCATCAAACCGATTTTAAACGGGAAATTCATCTTGATGATACCCGGAATTAAAACATTCCCGACGGCAATGCCAAGCCCGACCAGCAAGGTGCCTGTAAACAATAATTCAATAGCGCCTGCAGATCTGATGAGAATTCCTATAATAAGGAGTGCGAGGGAAATGGCGATCGTCCGCTCCATGCCGATTTTATTTGCAATTTTCGGTGCAAAAGGCGACAGCAGTGCAAATGCAATGAGCGGCAGTGTCGTAATTGCTCCAGCAAGGGCATTACTGATTCCGAAGTCATCGCGTATAAAAGACACCAGTGCGCCTGCAGAAGTCAACGGAACCCTGAGGTTGGCACCGACTAAAATAACACCGATAATTAACAGCCATCTTAAATTTCTGCTGTTCAATAAGGGCTGATCTATTCTATTATTCAATAGCAGTTTCTCCTTCTGTTTTTATGATAAAATTTTCTCGGCTATAATATCCGTCTGTTCATCATCACCCATAAAGAAAGAATGGGAACCTGATTTCTTAAAGCCCTGTTTTTTATAAAAACCGATGGCATTCTCATTTTTTTCCCAGACACCGAGCCAGATTTTGCTTTTATTAAGCTGGCGGGCAATATCGTGGGCATAGCTCAGCAATGCTTTGCCGAGCCCCTGTTTGTGATATTCTTGGAGAACGTAAATTCTTTCCACTTCAAGTGCATCCGGTCCCATGGGTTCGGACTGAGCGAAATTAATATTTACTTTTAAATATCCTGCAAGTGTCTCAGTACTGTAAATAAAATAAAAACGGGAATCCGGATGACTCAGTTCTTTCCGGATTTTTTCGGCCGTAAAGGCAGAATCTGAATAAGCCTTCATGTTTTCAGCTGTATTTTGAGCTTCAAATGCTTCATAGAAAGTACGATAACTTAATCTTAGCAGCGTATCAGTATCATTGACAGTACACTGTACTATATGCGGAATCATTGTGTCACCTCTACATTAATTTATTTCCTACTATACATGAAACAGAGGATTTAATCATGGTCTGCATAGTAAATAAAAAAGTGCGCCGGCTACAGCCAGTCGCACTTCCATGTACCGTTTATTGATTTATAGAAGAGACGGGCATAGCCGCCTTCATTTAACGCCTGATAAAACTCTATCTCCGAAGGCACAATTTTATAAGCATTTAAATCGCGCACAGCTGCGTCTAAATTATCAGAGACATGTGCAATATCCTCTGCCGCTTCAGCTGTCCCTTTAATGCGAATCTGTCTGCCTGCTTCTTTCCAGTAAAAGTTTAATGAAACACTGCTGTGATGTGCCAGCTGCTTTACTTTTTCCCGGGCTTTTCCAGTTTCAAAATAAAAGCCGTTATTATCCATTGCTTTTAACAGTACTACCCGTGAATCAGGGTTATTATCCTCATCAACAGTTCCGAGTACCATACTGCTGGGTTCGGCCGTACCATTTTCTAGTGCGTGAACGTACCAGGCAGCGAACCGGTCGAGTGGATTTTCATCTAATGTTTTATCCAGCTCCGGAAATGGTCCTGTCATAATCGCTGTATCTTTTAAAATTTTGTTAATCTCCATATCTACACCCCGGCGTTTACTTGTTAAATGTATTTTATCATATTACAATTTCAAAGTTGGCGGATTGCTCTCTTTATTTATATACTTAGAGAGAAAGTTAACTTCCAGAGGACAGTGGTGAAACTATGAAGATTAAAAGAATCGCGATTGCAGGTGCCGGAGTTGCTGGTATTTCAATCCTTAAATTTTTTGTAAACGATAAAAGATTCGGCAAACACTTGGAAATCGATATATATGATGCCCCCAAAACGATGGGGCGGGGTTATGCTTACCAGCATGATGATGATCATTTAGTGATTAATCTGCCGGCTGAAGAGATGTCCCTGACTGCAGATCCTGATGATTATATAAAGTGGCTGGAGAAGACCGGCCATGAAGTTGAAAGTTTTACGAGCCGCAGAGTTTACGGAGAATACATGCACAGTACTCTGACATCTTTTAGCGATGCACATGACAATATTAATATTATAAAAAAATATGCGGAAAATATTGTATTTAACGAAGAGAGCGGGACATATACGCTCCGTGCGGATAATGTGAGTTGTGATTACGATGCTGTGTTTTTAATGACAGGCGAATTGTCATACAGTGATCCATACAAACTTAAAGGTGACAGCAATTATTTTTATAATCCTTATCCCATAGAGGACAATTTAAAACATCTCACAGGCAGAATAGGAATTATCGGAAGCGGCCTGTCTGCAATTGACAGCTTCAGATATTTAATCCGGAACGGACATAAAAAAGTGTATGTTTTATCGAGAAGCGGAGAAATGCCTGCTGTGAGAGGTACACATTTTGATATTAAACCGCAGCATTTTACGCTGGAAGCAGCCCTGCAGTATGAAAGAGATGGACTGATACCGCTTGAGAAACTGCTTGGACTGTTCAAGCTGGAAATGGAAGCGCAGCAGGTGGACTCGTCCCTCTTCGAACGTAAAACGGACCGACCTGAGATTGACTTGAAATATGACCTTGAACATCCGGACAGTGTAGGAAAACTGCAGTATTTAATCACCGATCTGGAAGATACATTTAAAATACTGTTTAAGTATTTATCGCGAAGGGATAAACGGACGTTTTTAAAAGAATACCATCCTTATATCAGCGGCAATCACTCACCGATGCCGCCATACGGGGCAGCGGAGATTCTTAAATGGATTGATGAAGGAAAACTTATCTTCATGCACGGCATGGAATCCGCGTCAGCGGATAACGGGTTTATCGTGACCTTTGACGATGGGAAATCAGAACACTTTGATATATTAATTAATGCTACAGGACCTGTTAAGTCTATTGAAAAGGATGATACGAAGCTGCTGCAAAATATGTATGATGCAATGCTGCTGGAAGCGGATGAATTCGGGGGAGTGCTGATTAATAAAAACCATGAAATCATCAGCCCGAGATTTGGGACCCTGGAAAATTTCTACACAATCGGCGCTCTGTCGGCAGGCTCGGATTATTTAATCAGAGGAGTTGGAATGCTTGCTTCGGAAACTGAAGATCTTGTGAACCACTTTTTTGAGCACGGACTATAGACAAGGCTCCCTGTTTAATGGAAAATAGAGAGATTCAATAAAATACTAAGGAAGTGCAATAACAGTGTCAGAAGTATATAAAGACAGATTGTGGACGAAAGATTTTATCAATACATCAATTGTTAACTTTGCGCTTATGATGTCGCAGTATTTACTGCTTGTAACAATGGCGATGTACGCAGCCGGGGAATATAATGCCTCGGTCGGTATGGCTGGTCTTGTATCCAGTGCCTTTATTATCGGCTCGCTTATTGGGAGATTGTTCGGAGGCAAGCATATTACAGCGATGGGCGGTAAGAAGATGCTGATGATCGGTTCGGTGCTCATCGTTATACTGACCGCATCTTATTTAATTCCGATGGGTATTTATCCGCTTATTGTCCTGCGAATTCTGCACGGTGCAGCAATGGGTTATGCAATGACCGCAACAGGTACTATAATTGCGCAGATTATTCCGCCAAGCAGAAACGGCGAAGGTATCGGCTATTTCAGTATGTCGGTAGTTCTCGCGACTGCGGTCGGTCCGCTAATTGGTGTGTCTTTAATTGCAGCCTACGGATTTACGAGTATTTTTCTCTTTTCATTTGCCATGGCAATCATCAGTCTGGTAATCGGTCTGACAGTTAAGGCACCTCCGGGTCAGCCTTCCAAGTCGACGGACAGCGGCAAATTTAAAATCATGGATTTTTTCGAAAAACGCGCCATGCCGATTTCAGCAGTTATGTTTGTAATGGCATTCGCATATTCTGGAATTTTATCCTACGTGACCGCTTATGCGGAAAGTATCAGCCTGATTCAGGCCGGAAGCCTGTACTTTACGGTATATGGTATCACGGTGCTTCTGTCGCGGCCGATTACAGGACCGCTCCTTGACCGTAAAGGCGCAAATATTGTAATGTACCCTGCAATTATTATGTTTGCTATCGGACTCGCCGTTATCAGCCAGGCTTCTCTGACTATGGCCTTTCTGATTGCTGCAGCACTGATTGGTTTCGGTTACGGCAACATACAATCGGTTACCCAGGCGCTTGCAATTAAAGTAACACCCCCGGAACGTCTGGGCCTTGCAAATACAACGTATTTTATCGCGCTCGATCTCGGTCTTGGTTTCGGACCGTTTCTGCTCGGGTATATTGTGCCGTCACTCGGTTACAGAGGAATGTATATGACCCTTGCTTTTGTCGTTCTTGCCGGTATTATTGTGTATTATTTCCTGCACGGCAGACGTGATAAAGAAATTACAAAAAACAGCGGAGTTTAATCATATCACCTGCCGTTAATCCAGCAGGTGATATTTTTGTTTTGCAAAAAATTATGAGGGTAAGGTATTGAAACTATGTAATTCTGAAAGGGGAGTAAGGCAATAATGTCATTAGCAAAGATTATCGAGGAAATCAAAGGAAAACGCGATGAAACCGGAATACTGACTATCCACTTAAACACGGATGCGAGTTCAGGTAATCTTTCAAACGGTGAATGGAAGATACATTTAAAAAACGGTTTGAAAGAACTTAAAGAAGAAGTTAAAGAAAAAGATAATCAAACGGATTTGAAAGCGCTGAAAAAACTGCAGGATAAAGTGGAAAAAGAAATTGCGACACATCAGCGCGAGATGCGAAAAGGATTTATCCTGGTCGCATCCGCTGACGGCGAACTGTGGAAAGCAAGAATACTGCAAGTTCCGGTCACAACATCATTTCATTGGGGTAAGACTGCTGAAATGCAGCAGATTGAAGAACTTGAACAGCGGTATCCTGAAACAGCATTAGTTGCAGTACAGCAGGCTGATGTAACCTTTATCGAAACGTCACTTGGAATTATCAGGGACACGAGAAAATACAGCTGGGATGTCGAAAGTGAAAACTGGATAGACTATGAAGAAGCAACTACATCGCGGGCTAGAGGCGGCGGTAAAGATGAGTTCCAGCACCGGTTTGCAGAAAATCAGCATCGCTGGTATAAGAATTTAGCTGCGCAGCTGGATAAAGAAATTAAAGACCGCGGCTTGGAAGGCGCCTACCTTATTGGCAGTAAGGAATCGGTATCTGAAATAGAATCGAATATGAATTCTAAGCATGTTAAAGGTGTAATAACGAAAAATCTGGGTTCAAAACCGGATCATGAAATTTTAAATGAAGTATTCGACACATTAATCTAAATTTCACAAAAAAGAGAAGCTGCGGCTTCTCTTTTTTGTGAACTCGTACTATATCAAATTTTTTCCTTTACGGTAATACTCCTTATAGATATCTTCAGGAACCATATCGCCGCCGGTGCTCCATGCTATATGTGTACCTTCAGACTTTACAGAGAGGGGACCGATAACACCGGCAAGAGCAGATGGTTCCAGCTCAATATTTTCACTGTCATACATCAGAGCCAGCATTTTAAATAGGTTTTCATCGCTGACAGTATAGGCACCGCTTATCAGGTTTTCGAGAAGCTTTCCGACAAAACCGGAAGCTCGGCCAACAGCAAGTCCGTCAGCAGCTGTGATATTATCGATGCCGAAGTCCTGCACTGAAACTTTATCGTGGCAGCCGGTCATCATGCCGAGAGTCATACACGGCGAGTGTACCGGTTCGGCAAAATAGCAATTTACAACATCGCCGAAAATGACTTTGAGACCAAATGCAATACCTCCGGGGCCGCCCCCTACACCGCACGGCAGATATACGTTTAAAGGGTGTTTCTTATCTACTTTAATATTCTGCTCCTGGAGCTGGGCTCTCAGCCGGATAGCGGCAACCGCATATCCCAAAAATAAAGTTTTTGAATTCTCATCATCGATAAAATAACTGCGCGCATCTTTAAGGCTGTCTTTTCTGCCTTGAGCTACAGCTTTCGAGTAATCATCGCTGTGTTCGATAACCGTAACTCCTTTAGCTCTCAGCATATCTTTTTTCCACTGTCTCGCATCATCGGACATATGAATAATTACTTTAAAACCCAGTTCCGCGCCAATAATCCCAATGCTTAGACCGAGATTTCCCGTTGAACCGCAGACGAGAGAATACTCAGAGAAAAGATTTTTAAACTCTGTATCAGCAAATTTTTTATAATTGTCTTTTTCAGTAATAAGACCTTCCTGAAGAGCGAGACTTTCTGCAAAAGCAAGAACTTCATAAATGCCGCCGCGTGCTTTGATGGAACCCGAAATCGGCAGTCTATTATCTTCTTTTAAATAAAAAGCTCCGTCAATCTCCTTGCCGAACAGGTTTTTTAAACCGGTCTGAATATGACTCAGCCGGGTCAGCGGAGATTCTATGATTCCTGCTTGGACTGCCGTTTCAGGAAAGGCATGAGCAATGAAGGGAGCAAAACGTTTTAAGCGCGCTTCTGCATCTAAGATATCATCTTCGCTGAGTATTAAATCCGGCAGAACAGTTTCTGCAGCTGACTGATTACTGTTCAACCAGAATGTCTCTTTATAATCGATTAAATCTCGAACTCCCGGAAATTCCTTGCACCACTGTTCAATCGTTTTGTTAAGTATCACTGCATTCGCTCCTTAAAAAAATAAGCAGGTCTGTAGAGACCCACTTAATAAATACTATAGTTCTTTACGATTATCATTAACTTGCTCCATATCAACGACTTCAGTATCCCGATCGTACGGCATATCTTTCATTTCGGATTTATATACCCCGTCTAAATCGGGATGGTTGATGTACAGAATGTACTGATGATGTTCGAGCGCGTAATTATAAGCTTCCTGCTGCTCATGTGTCAGCCCGAGGTCAGCCATACGGCGATCTTCCGGTTCACCTGCGGAGAAATAAGTAACAATCTTATCGCCGGCAGTACCGTCGATGGATTTCTTTTCAATATCTTCGTTCAGCTCGACACTTTCAAATGATGTATTCGAAAAAAGAATCAGCTGATTATTGTTTACGTCCATCTCTCTGCGCAGCTGATGAATACGATTCACTAAATCATCTTCGTTAATATATGTTTCTAATCTGGCCAAATATATCCCCTCCTATAACAGATCCATATTAAATATTTACCCTATCTTGGCTGAACAAAACAAAAACAGGGCAATGTATTTTTATACATTGTCCTGTTTGATTTAATGACTTAAATATTCTTGATTCAGCTTTTTATAAAGCTGATCTTCAAAATAATTGCGGTTTGCCTGGATGTAAGCCTCGACAAGCAGGTAAGCGAAGAATGAATAATAAGCGCCGCCTAAAAGTACCCATGTATTGCCTGAAGAAAAGTACATAATCATACTGAAGCCGAGCACTGCGAACAAGAGACCGATAATAGCGACGAAACGGTACAGGTTGGACTGTCTGAGCTGGTCACGGACCTGATTTGTAATATCATCCATAAACGAATGGTAAGTATTCCTGTCCTGTGAATTTAAAGTGTCTGCACTATCGCCTGCAAGAAACTTTGTTACTTTTATATCCCCGCTGTAACGTTCTTCTCTGTACTTCACATCTACATCGGGATTATGCCTGAATAAATAATTAAAAAACTCACTGAATGGGATGTTCATTTGCACTGCCTCCTTGATAGGATAATTCTAATAAAAAAAATTAAGATTGTCTAATCCGAAAAAAAGAAATATAATTACTCAAAATATTAGAGAATGTATATTGAGAAAATACGTTAATAGATGTAAAATAAACAAATTGGTTTATGTAATTATATAAATTTTGAGGTGAGAAAATGGCGGATAATTTTGAAACTGAAAAAACTTTTTCCAGACGCGGATTTTTAAAAATGTCCGGTGTCGCAACAGGGTCACTAGTTGCTGGTACATATTTAGGGTCGCTTCTCGACCTCGGCACGGAAACTGAAGAGAACACTGATACTGAAACGGCGTCCGAAGAGAGTAATCAAAATAGCGGAGAAGAAGCTGCGGTACAAGAAGACTATACCCGAGCTTATAAGTTCTTTACGAAAGCTGATGATTTTAAGACGATAGAAGCTGCCACAGAGCGTATATTCCCGGAGGATGATTTAGGTCCAGGTGCGATTGCCCTTGGTGTTGGCTGGTTTATTGACCATGAACTCGCAGGAGGATATGGCGTAAACGCACGGGAATACATGAAAGGGCCTTTTAAAGAAGGTACAGACTTCCAGGGGCCGCAGTATCCATTGTTGCGGAGAGACTTATATATGGAAGCAATTCGCGTCATGAATGAAGAAGCACAGGAAAATCACGAGAAGTTATTCCATAATTTAGAACCCGAACAGCAGGATGAGATTTTAACTATGCTCGAATCTGATGAACTTGAGCTGCGCGGTGCCAAAGCGAGTGATTTCTTTGAAGAGCTGCGTCTGGCGACACTGTCAGGTGCTTATGCAGATCCGCTTTACAGAGGAAACAAAGGAATGCAAGGCTGGGAAATGAAGAAATTCCCTGGTGCGCATATGAGTTATATCAATGAAGTGGAGCAGGAAGGTCCTGTTGAACTTGAAACAATGCCGCTTTCAAGTCACTCTGATTCACATTAATAATTACCGGAGGAAAATATATGGCTAAAGAATTAGAAAAAACTGACGTTGTCGTAGCCGGTCTCGGCTGGGCAGGGAGTATAGTTGCTGCTGAATTATCCAAAGACGGAAAAAATGTCATCGGTCTTGAGCGCGGTACAGAGAAAAAGACAGAAGATTATTTAACTGCGCACGATGAATACAGATACTCTGTCGGTCACGAAATGATGCAGGATTTATCAAAAGAAACTATTACGTATCGTAATACTGATGATGAAGAAGCCTTGCCGATGAGACGTTATGGTGCGTTCTTAATCGGTACAGATGTCGGCGGAGGCGGTGTGCACTGGAATGGTGACACTTGGAGATATCACCCGTATGACTTTGAAATTAAAACGATGACAGAAGAACGTTACGGAGAAGATAAAATACCTGAAGACTATCTTGTACAGGACTGGGGAATCACATATGAAGAACTGGAACCGTACTTTTTAAGATACGAAAAGAATTCGGGTGTGAGCGGAGAGCAGAATCCGATGGGGCCAGAGCGCGATGCACCTTATCCGACACCGCCTTTAAAAGAAACGCCTGTGCTGACCGAATATAAAGAAGCATGTGAAAGATTGGGCTATCAGCCTTTCATGATTCCCGCTTCTACAATTTCTGAACAATTTGTTAATCCGGATGGCCAGACAATTAACGCATGCCAATATTGCGGATTCTGTGAAAAATTCGGCTGTGAGTGGGGGGCGAAGTCTTCTCCAATCGTAACGACAATTCCTACAGCTAAAGAAACCGGGAATTTTGAATTACGCACACACGCTAACGTTGTAGAAATCGTCAAAGAAGATGATGAAGTCACAGGAGTACTGTATATCGATACATTAACGCAGGAAGAATTTTTCCAGCCGGCAGATGTTGTCGTTGTTACTAGTCATACTACGAACAATACCAAACTGCTGCTGCACTCCGGTCTTGGAACACCTTATGATCCTGAAACAGGCGAAGGTGCGGTCGGCAAAAATTACTGCCTGCACATTACACCTCAGGTGACCGGCTTCTTCGATAAGGAGTTTAATACAGCAACAGGTGCTGGAGCACTTGGAATATGTATTGATGAATTTAACGTCGATAATTTTGATCATACAGATCTCGACTTTATTCACGGTGCCAATATCGCCTTAAAACAAACCGGCAAACGTCCGATTGAACAAAATGTAGTTCCGCCCGGCGTAAAAAACTGGGGAGCGGAATTTAAGAAAGAATCGATTAAATCATTTACTCAATCATTATCATCTCATGCTCAAATGATAACCTTACCGCATAAAAACAATTACTTATCGCTGGACCCTACGTATAAAGATGATTATGGACGTCCGCTTTTAAGATTGACTTATGATTTGACCGACCATGACAGAGCAGTGCACGATTTCATCGGTCAGAAAATCGAAGAAATTCTGGTTGAGATGGGTGCGGTGGAAACAGACCGCAGAGAACTCACAGAACATTTCGATATTTTCCCTGCGCACAATGACCACATTGTCGGAGGTACGATTATAGGTGCTGACCCGGAAACAAGTGTTGTAAACAACTACCTTCAGATGTGGGACGAAGATAACGTCTTTGTTATCGGCGGTTCAAATTTCCCTCATAACGGCGGTTATAATCCGACAGGAACTGTTGGTGCATTTGCTTACCGTGCAGCAGAAGGCATTAAAATGTATTTAGAAGATAACAGACAATTAGCTGAAGCAGGAGAAGTTGCAGGCGCTAATTAATGAAATGAGGACTGTCTCTTTTTGGAGACAGTCTTTTTTGTGCTGAAAGCAGAAAGGACATAAAAAAATACCCGGAGGAAACTCCGGGTACATTCATAAATCATTTATTTTCTGAAATCGTTGTCGCGAAGACCGTCTTTTCTTAAGTTATCCTTATTGAAGTCATCTTCCTCAACATCTAATTCCTCACGGCGGACTTCTTCGGAAACATGTTCCACATCTTCATGTTTTTCTTTTTTAATAGTAACTTCTTCATTCACTACATTTTCTTTATCCACGTTGACTCTTTCTTCGTTCACCGGAATGCGGACTTCGTCTACATCGTTAGTATCATCGAAGCTGCCTTTAGCCGGAACATCGTCAACCGGATTGCGTTCAATTACGACTTCTTCACGTTCTACTGGAATATCAAATTCCTGTCTGTCGGTTTCAACATGTTTATCAACAGTAACTTCACCAGTCTGAACGTTTTCTTTGTCGACATTAACCCGTTCTTCACGCAGCTGAATTCTTTCTTCTTCAGTAAGATCATTATCGCGATCTACTGCACGTGCGTCGAGCTCAGGGTCTCTGTCATACAGATTGTCATTGCTGACTGTATCGTTATTGTAGCCGTCATTTACAGCTGCGCTGCCTGCAAGGCCTGCACCTGTAGCGTTTGCTTTGTTATCGTAATCGTAAGTGTCGCGTGTTTCACCGTAGTTCATAGTGCTGTCTGAATTAACATCAGGTGTATCAACATATACCAGCACTTCACCTGCATTTAATGAATTTCTATACTGGACCTGTTCTGACTGACTTAATCCTAAATCATTTAGCACTTTCTCTTCAGGATCATCCGGTGAGAAGAATGAAACGAACTTATCCCATGCAGAGCCTTCTGAATCTCTGAAGTTTACATCGGTATTGCCAAAAGTATCTTTGTTTACCGGCTGCTGTGATAATACTGTAATGTCACGATCTGCGACACCTTCTGCTATTAGTTCTTCAACGCGCGTTAAGGCATCATTTTCTGTAACGTAATTTTCAATTCTACTCATTAATATTCCCCTCCATAGAGATAATTATTTACTTAGATTTTTAATTTGAATCAGTTTTTCATGTCACAATATATAGTTACCCGGCCTATTTTTTCTAAAACATAAATGAAATATTTTTTCTGTTTATATTTTAAAATCAAGAGATTATTGATGTATAAATAAGTAGTTTACCGTCTGCATTATAAGGTATGTATAATAATAAAGAAGAAAAAGGGGAAGGTTATTATGCGTAAAGCGTGGGCGTTATTTCTATTTACAGCTGTGATGATTATACTGACTGCATGCGGCAGCGAAGAGACAAGGACCTTTGAACTGAATGATCAGGGTGTGGAGAGCACGCTGGTTTATACACATAACGGTGATGAGGTTATCAGCCAGTCGACTGAGAACATTATTAATTATGAAGAACTTGGAATCGATAAAGCACAGGCTGAGGAAATTTTTGCAGGCTACTCAGATCAGTATCAGGATTTAGCAGGAGTAGAGCACAGTTTTGATTTTGGGGATGAAGAAGCGACGGAAAATATCTCTATCGTTTATGATGAAATTGATGCTGAAGAACTTGAAAATGTCGAAGGCATAGATTTTGAAGGAGACCCTTCTGACGGTATCAGCATGGAACGTTCTGCGGAAATGCTGCTGGATCAGGGTTATACTGAAGTTGAAGAGTAAAGTGATTTCCCGGGACAATTTATCGATTCTTATACATCGGTAAATATCCCGGGATTTTTAATGATACAGCCGGCTTTTTCCGGTTATAATGGTAAAGAATATATTATTGGGAGTGACAGCTGTGGAAAAAGTTCTTTCATTAAATAATATTATTTGGCGGCGTAACGGCGAAACGATATTAAACGATGTATCATTTGAAGTAAACAAGGGTGAACAGTGGGCGGTGCTCGGATTAAACGGTGCCGGAAAAACATCTGTACTTGATATCATTATGGGTTATAATTATCCGACGGACGGCAGCGCAAGGGTGGTCGGCATGGAATTCGGCAAGGCAAGCCTGCCCGAGATGAGGAAGAAAATCGGTTTTGTCAGCTCTAGTCTCGATAAATTCTATCAGACTCTAAACCGTGAAACCGGACTCAATATCGTCCTGAGCGGGAAGTTTTCATCCTTCGGACTTTATCAGAGTATCGATACAGCATCGAAGAGAAAAGCGGAAGATATACTGAAAAAACTGAATCTCAGCTACTTGTCAGATAGAACGTATAATACTTTTTCAGAGGGCGAGCGCCGCAGAATACTAATCGGCAGGGCACTGATGGGTGAACCCGAGCTCTTAATCCTGGATGAACCATGCAGCGGTCTGGATATCCGGGCACGTGAAGATGTACTGAAGATAGTGAACGGGATTCCGCAGGAAAAGCGCCATCTGCTGTATGTCACGCATCACATCGAAGAACTCACGAGTGCGATTACCCATGTCTTGTTAGTTAAAGACGGGGGTATCGTTGCCGCCGGACCGAAAAAAGAAGTGCTGACAGGAAAGCTGCTGAGTGACACTTATAAAACACCGGTCAAAGTTTATTTTGAAAATGAAAGACCATGGCTTGTTATTGATAATGTGGAGGGTGACGATGATTAAGAAATATCTGGTGGCATTGATTGCAGTCTTAATAATATTTACCCCTGCCCATGCATTCGCGGTGGAGCAGGATACTACTTTTGACGATGGAACCGGCGGAGGCACATATTACGAAGAGCCTTGGCAGGAACCAGCGTACGATAATACATATGAAGAACCGGGTTATGAAGAGAACTTCCAAAATGGTGGGTATCAGAATGACAGCGCTGAGGGAGAAGGTGCATGGGATAACGGTTATAACGGAGCGGAAGATAATACGTATAATGACGGCTACAGTGAGCAGTATGAAGAACCGGAAGTGTATGAAGAACCCTATACAGAGCCTTATAGTGAAGCTTATGAAGAAGAGTATACAGAGCCGGAAATTTACACAGAACCGGCAGCTGAACCTGAAACGATTGAAGAACCTGAAGAGCCGGAAGAAACAGAAGAACTGTCCATTAACGCAGTTAAAGGTGAAGGACATACTGTCAGCGGTGTTGTAACAGAAGATGAGGCGCACGCTGAGAATGTAAAACTTCTTTTATCTGCAGAAGACGATTCAATAGAAGCTGTCTCGAATGATAAAGGCGAGTTTACTTTTACAGATGTTGCGAACGGCACTTATACATTGAAAGCCGTGGACAGCGAAGCTTATCAGGCGGCAGCTGAACCCATCGAAGTCAAGGTGGAGAACCGCAATAAGCTCGGTTATGAAATTGCAGTAATACAGGTCGAAAAAGAACCGGAAACAGAAGAAGTACCTGAAGAAACAGAAGAGCCGGAAGAAGTGGACGAGGAGCTGCCGGCTGAAGCAGCAGAAACAGATCAGCAGGCATCCGAGACGTCAGACGGAATGTCGGCATTTGAACTGATACTTATTTCAGGCGGGACAATATTGCTGCTGGCTGCAATCGGCATTGCTTTATTCAGGAAAATATCCGCAAGATAAAAGAATTCTTGCATCACGATAAGTAATTTGTTATTATAAAACATACCGTGCTAAGCGGGGAGGTAGCGGTGCCCTGTACTTGCAATCCGCTCGAGCAAGGCTGAATTCCACTTTTGAGGGTTTGAAGTGTGAGGACTGCCTCGGGAGTTCCAGTGTTGAGATTGCGGTCCTATGCAATAGAACGTCATGAATCATGTCAGGTCCGGAAGGAAGCAGCATTAAGTGGCCCATTCTATGTGCCGTAGGGTTGCCGTGGTTGAGCTGGTCTCCCGAGTAACGCTTGTGCATCATACTCGACAAAGTGGTGCACGGTTTTTATTTTGACTTCATAATGAATGAGGTCTTTTTTTATGCCTAAAAACAGGAATATAAAGAAGCCTGTGTGTTATAATTATAGCTAGAATTTATGAAGAGTTGAGGTGCCATAATAATGGAGTACCAGGCGTTATACAGAGCTTTTCGGCCTCAAAAGTTCAGCGATGTAGTTGGCCAGCATCACGTCACAAAAACTTTGCAGAATGCCATTACGCGCAACAAGGAATCCCATGCTTATTTATTCAGCGGCCCGCGGGGGACAGGGAAAACGAGTATTGCCAAGATATTTGCCAAAGCATTGAACTGTCAGTATGAGACGGACGGCGAACCTTGTAATGAATGTGAACTGTGTGTTTCCATTACAGACGGCAGCGCTAATGATGTAATTGAAATTGATGCTGCAAGTAATAACGGTGTGGACGAAATCCGCAATATAAGAGATAAAGTAAAGTATGCTCCGGCAGAAGCGGAGTTTAAAGTATATATAATAGATGAAGTGCATATGCTGACAACAGGAGCATTCAACGCACTGTTAAAAACATTGGAAGAGCCGCCGGCTCATGCGATATTCATCCTGGCTACAACAGAGCCTCACAAAATACCCGCAACGATTATTTCCAGAACCCAGCGTTTTGATTTCAAATCGCTGGATATAGAAGAAATTACAGAACGTCTCGAATTTGTAGCGCAGCAGGAAAACACTGCCTATGATAAAGAAGCTTTGTCATATATTGCGCGAATCGCAGAAGGCGGGATGCGCGATGCCTTGTCCATAATGGATCAGGTGATTGCATTCAGCAGTGATGAAATTACTATGCAGGATGCTGTAATGATTACAGGCGGTATCGAAAGAGATGAATTGAATGAATGGATGAAGTTTATCGAACAGAAGGACTCTGAAGCGGCTTTCAAGAAGTTTCATCAGCTGATTGATGAAGGGAAAGACCCGACGCGTCTTGTTCATGAACTTGTCTATTTTATAAGAGATATCATTCTGATGAAACATTCAGGAGAGATTTCGGAAGAGACTGCATTCGTACATGTGGAAGATGAACTTCTGTATAAGATGATCGATGTGCTGAACGATGCGATGGTCAGCATGCGTTTTTCTGTGAGCGTCAGTGTTCATTTGGAAATCGTTATCGTTAAGATGATCCGCGTGCTCGATGCACCGTTGCCGGCAGCAGCTGCAGGCGGTGCCTCATCGGAAGAGATTGCAGAATTAAAAGCGCAGCTCAAGCATCTCGAGCAGAAAATTGCTTCCGGTGCAGCAGCTGTAAAAGAAAAACCGAAAAGATCTTCTTCGGCTAGGAGCAGACAAGGTTTTTCTGTAGAAAAAATAGAACGTGTGCTGAATTCTGCTAACAAGGAAGATCTGGTTAAGCTGAAAGACGGCTGGCCGGGAGTATATCAGTATATAGAAGAAAAGGGACTTCAATCTCTTCGCGCACTGATAAAAGACTCGGTACCGGTCGCGGCAAGTGATACACATGTGCTGATTAAGTTTGATAATGATGTGCACTCTGAGCTTATAAATCAAAATGCAGAGAAGAAAGAAGAACTGGAAAATCTGATTCCTACTATTATAGGTAAAAAAGTGCAGGTTGTCGGTGTGCCGGATTCAAGCTGGCAGCAGGTTCGTCAAAACTATATCGACAGTCACCGCAATGATATCCAGCAAAAACAGCAGCAGGAAGAAAAGCCTTCGGATATCGCCCGGAAGATGTTCGGTGATATCGTAGAAGTTAATGACTGATAGTTTGTAAATCGAAGATAATCATATATAATATGTAAGTGATAAAATAATGTATCGGAGGATGAAAACATGCGCGGTGGTATGAATAACATGCAAGGCATGATGAAACAGATGCAGAAAATGCAAAAGAAGATGGAAGAAGAACAGGCTAAACTGAAAGAAGAGCAAATTGAAGGTACAGCTGGCGGCGGCATGGTCACAGTAGTAGTATCCGGACACAAAGAAGTGCTGGATGTTATTGTCAAAGAAGAAGTTGTAGATCCGGATGATGTCGAAATGCTGCAGGATTTAATCGTTGCTGCAACAAATGAAGCTTTAAACAAAGCGGATGAACTGTCAAGCGAACGTTTAGGCAAGCACACTAAAGGTTTAAATATACCAGGGATGATGTAGATGCATTATCCTGAACCGATATCCAAGCTCATAGACAGCTTCATGAAATTGCCGGGTATTGGGCCGAAAACAGCTCAGCGCCTGGCATTTTATGTACTTAATATGAAGGAAGACGACGTAGTCGACTTTTCGAAAAGCTTAATGCAGGTGAAGCGGGAGCTGACTTTCTGCAGTATATGCGGACACATTACAGATGTTGATCCCTGCTATATATGTGAAGATAAAAATAGAGACCGTTCCACCATTTGCGTTGTACAGGATACGAAGGATGTTATCGCTATGGAAAAAATGCGCGAATATAACGGACTCTATCATGTGTTGCAGGGTGCCATCAGTCCGATGGACGGCATCGGCCCTGAAGATATAAATATACCTTCATTATTGGAACGTTTAAAAGATGAGGAAGTAAAAGAACTGATTCTCGCGACTAATCCTAATATAGAAGGAGAAAGTACCGCAATGTATTTAACGCGGCTTATAAAACCAATAGGAATCAAAACGACCAGGCTCGCTCACGGGCTGCCGATAGGCGGCGATCTCGAGTATGCCGATGAAGTGACGCTTTCGAAAGCTATTGAATACAGAACGGAAATATAAGAGCCGCAAGGCTCTTTTTATTTTTTCGAAATAAATTTAAATTAAGGGTTGCGCAAATATAGATTGTCCTGTATAGTTATCTCTTGTCGGGTTCGAAACAAGTACACAACAAAACACAACAAAGAAATTAACAAAAAGAAACAAAAAAGTGCTTGCAATTGAAAACTCCACATGATATACTAATTAAGCAGTCAACGAGATTGACGCAAACAACACAAAACTTTACACAAAGAACATTGAAAACTGAATGACAATATGTCAACGTTTAATTCCGAATAAAAAAGTCTTCTATTAACTAGGAGCACACATTGAGGCGACCAATTGAAACGCAAACGAGATACTGTCAGCAGTATCAACAGAGCTTAAGTTTAAGTTCTCCAATCATGGAGAGTTTGATCCTGGCTCAGGATGAACGCTGGCGGCGTGC